>NZ_JAJNAL010000035.1 GCF_022271405.1 Rhodopseudomonas infernalis
ATAAGGTTGTGCTTGTGGCAGCGGGGTCGGATTGCCAGCTCGAACGCGATCAAGAGCGAAACTGCACTAGACTAGATTGTGCGCCGCTTGCTCATGACTTCGAGCACGATCTCCGCCGCGCGTGCGCTCGGCGTCTGGTCGCCGGTCGACAGAATGTCGTCGATGCTGGCAAACGCATCGAGCTGGCGCTGTCGTGCAGGCGTGTCGGCAAGTAGTTCGCGCAGTGCCGGCGCGAGCTTCTCGGGCACGCAGTCCTGCTGGATGAATTCCGGCACGACGTCTTGCCCGATCACCAGATTGGCGAGGATCACCGTGCCCGGCCGCACCACCCGGCGGGCGATCCAGATCTCGACGCTGCCGGCCCTATAGGCGGTCACCATCGGCACGCCGGCGATCGCCAGTTCCAGCGTCACGGTGCCGGATTTCGCCAGGGCGGCGCGTGCGCGGCGAAACGCGGCCCGCTTCTCCTGCTCGCCGACGACGATACGCGGCTGCACCTCCCAGCCGGCGACGGCGTCGCGCACCAGCGGCTCGAGGTGCGGTGTGGTCGCCAGGACTGGCTCGAACGCCACGCCTTCGCGGCGGAGTTGTGCCAGCGTTGCGCCGAATGCTGCCGCGTGATGGCGGACCTCGCTGCGGCGGCTGCCGGGCAGCACCAGCAGCATCGGCGGCTCGGCCGCGCGCTGCGCCTGCTCATCGTCGTTCGGCCGCAGCGCTCCAATCTGCGCGGTCAGCGGATGACCGACGTAAGTACATGGTGGGCCGTTCAGCCGGAGATACTCCGCTGGCTCGAACGGCAGCAGCGCCAGCACGTGATCGACATAACCGAGCATCGCGCGGGCCCGACCGGGCCGCCACGCCCACACCGTCGGCGACACGTAGTCGACGATCGGAATCGACGGATCGCGCGCGCGCACCCGCCGTGCGACGCGGTGGGTGAAGTCGGGACTGTCGATGATGACCAGCACGTCGGGTTTGGCGACGAGCGCCGCCTCGGACGCGCGGCGGATCAACTTCACGATGCTCGGCAGCCGCTGCACGACCGCGGCAAAGCCGATGATCGACAGCTCCTCGATCGGAAACAGCGAGATCAGCCCCTCGCCCGCCATCGTGTGACCGCCGATGCCTTCGATCCGAACACCATCGCCGAGCCGCGCGCGCAGCTCGCGCATCAGCGCGCCGCCGAGCCGGTCGCCGGACTCTTCGGTGGCGATCAGATAGATGGTACGGACTGGCTCCGGACGCGCTGCCGCCGTCATGGGCGCAGCCCGATCGCGAACAGACCGGCTCTGTCGGCCGCGGCAATCATCGCCTGCGGCTCGGCCACCACGGTGTGGCCCGCCACCACGGCAACGCCGCCGAGCTGGGCGGCGATCAGGCCCTCGATGGTTTTCGGCCCGAGCGCAGGCAGATCGAAGCGCAGATCCTGTCCCGCCTTCGGCGCCTTCACAAGAACGCCATGGCCAGGCTTGGCGCTGATCCGCCGCGCGACGCGAAGCTGCGCAATGCGGCCCAGCAGTTCGTCGGTGCCGCCGGTGTCTTCGACCGCCACGACATGGCCCTCGATCACCACGCAGCCCTGACCGATATCGAACGGGCTCAGCGCCGCGAGCAGCGCGCGTCCCTTGGCGATATCGGCTTCGACGCTGCTGTCGGGCATCGCACGGGTCAGGCAGCCTTCCGGCATCAGCAGGTCGGGGGCGACATCTCGCAGGCCGAGCAGCCGGAAACCGTGGCGCTCGAACAGGCTGCCGACGCCGGTGAGCAGATGATCGTCGCCGCCGCGATAGGCGGCGAGCAGCGCCGGCAATACCCTGAGCGCGCCCCAGTCGAGCCGCAACTCGGTGAGCGACGGGCGGACCAGCGAGCCGATGAACACGAGGTCGCGGCAATTCTCACTGCGCAACAGCCGCAGCAGCTTGCCGAATGCGCCGAGGCCGAGCCAGTGGTGCCGATACGGCGCCACGCGCGCGTCATCACAGGTGCCCTTCAGCGCGAACAGCACCGGCGTGACTCCCCGCGCGGCCAGCGAGTCGGCGACAGCAAACGGCAGCGTGCCGCCGCCGGCGATGATGCCGACCTTGGCGCCGAGTTGTGGAAGAGAGTCCGTCATGGCCGGAGCGCCGGCCGGTCAGGCGTCGTCGTCGTCGTTGACGCTCGCGCCGCCTTCGCGCGCCATGCACAGCGCGACACGCTGACCGCGGCCGCCGCGGCCCTTGATGTCGTCGATGAAGCCGATGATCTCGGCGATCGCCGGATCGTCAGCCGTGCGCGGGCGCACCCGCTCCAGCCGTTCGGCGAGCGGGCCTGCGCTGTGAAACAACTCGTCGTAGAACGCGCGCACAATCCGCAGCCGCTCCTTGGTGAATTTGCGCCGGCGCATGCCGACGATATTCAACCCGGACAGCTTCGCATAGATGCCGTTGGCGAGCGCATAGGGAATGACGTGATTGCGCAGTCCGGTCATGCCGCCGATCATCACCTGCGGGCCGACCCGGGTGAACTGCTGCAGCACCGTCATGCCGCCTATGAAGGTGAAGTCGCCGATCTCGCAATGGCCGCCGAGCGTCGCCGCGTTGGCGAAGATCACGTCGCTGCCGACGATGCAGTCGTGGCCGACATGACTGCCGGCCATGAAGAAGCCGCGGTCGCCGACCCGCGTCGCGCCGCCGCCGCCGACCGTGCCGGTGTTCATGGTGACGTTTTCGCGGATGGTGCAGGCGTTGCCGATCGAGAGCGTCGTCGGCTCGCCCTTGTAGCCGGTCGATTGCGGGGCGCCGCCGAGCGAGACGAACGGATGGATCGTGCAGCCGTCGCCGATCGTGGTGTGACCGGTGACGTTGACATGGCCGATCAGCTTCGTGCCGGCACCGATCGTGACGTTCGGACCGACCGTGCAGAACGGGCCGATGCTGACCTCGTCACCAAGTATGGCGCCGTCTTCAACTCGTGCGGTGGGATCGATGCTGCTCATTCGGTGCGATCAATCGGCCAGCATCGCGCCGACATCGGCCTCGGCAACGATCTGGCCATTGACCTTTGCCTCACCGTGAAACCACCACATCGTCTTGCGGCGACCGGTGCGGGTCATGTGATACTCCACCGTATCTCCCGGCAGCACCGGCTTGCGAAACTTGCACTTGTCGATCGTCAGGAAGTACACCGCGCGCGGCTGCTCGGTACCAGTCACCGAGAGAATACCGATCACGCCGGCAGTCTGCGCCATGCCCTCGATCATCAGCACGCCCGGATACACCGGCCGCTCCGGGAAATGCCCGAGGAAGGCCGGCTCGTTGTAGCTGACGTTCTTGACGCCGATGCCGCTGTAGTCTTCGCGGATGTTCTTCACACGATCGATCAGCAGGAACGGAAAGCGGTGCGGCAGGGTCTTGAGGATCGTGTTGATGTCCACATCCGCGAAACGTATCGGCGATTCCATCAGCCCCGTCCTTCATCCTTGTCGTGTTCGGGCTGAGACCCGGCCGCGTCCGGGCTGCCGGCCTCGGCCAGCCGCCGCACCGCGAGCATCTCCCGGAACCAGGTCTTGGTCGGCCGCGCGAACATACCACCCCAGCGTTCGCCGGGCGGCACGCTGTCCTTGACGCCGGACATCGCGGCCACCTGGGCGCCATCACCGATCACGACGTGGTTGTTGATGCCGACCATGGCGCCCAGCGCGACGTTGTCGCCCAGCGTCAGGCTGCCGGCAAGGCCGCATTTCGCGGCAATCACACAATGTCGACCAATTGTTACGTTGTGGCCGATCTGCACCTGATTGTCGACCTTGGTGCCCTCGCCGATCACCGTATCACGCAAGCTGCCGCGGTCGACGGTGGTGCCGGCGCCGAGCTCGACGTCGTTCTGGATGATCACCCTGCCGGTCTGTGGGACCTTGGTGTGGCGGCCGGCGAAGATGAAGCCGAAGCCGTCCTGGCCGATGTGGCAGCCGGGATGGATCAGCACGTTGTTGCCAATCAGGGTGTGCTGCAGATGGCTGCCCGGCCCTATGTTGCAATCGCGGCCGATCTTGACGCCCGAGGCCAGCACGGCGCCCGCCCCGATCACCGTGCCGGAGCCGATCTCGACGTCCGGGCCGATCACCGCCAGCGGCTCGACGATCACCTCATCCTCGAGCCTGGCGCTTGGATGGATCACCGCTGTGGGCGCAATTCCGCTCGCGCCGAAATCCGGCTGCGGGCGCAGCGCGTCCGCGTAGATCTGCCGGCTGTAGGCGACGAAGGCGTGGAACGGCCGCTTGCTGCGCAGCACCGCGACATGCGCGGGGACGCGGCCCTCGAATCGCGAGCTGACCAGACACGCGCCAGCACGCGTCGTCGCCAGATCGCTTTCATATCGGAGGTTTTCGAAGAAGCTGAGATGCATCGGCCCCGCCTCGTCGAGCGAGGCGATGCCATTGATGATGACGTCGGCCCGCGCGGGGTCGACCAGCTCCGCCCCCGTCGCCGCGGCAATCTCTGCCAGCGTCGACGAAGGACGCGATTTGAAAAACAAGGTCGAGGTCATCCTGCGGTCGCAGTCCGGACCGCGGGACTTAGAACGAAGTCCCGCCGCCGAATTTGAATTCCTGGACGCGGTCGTACTTACCCTTGGTGATCGGAACCGCGTAGTCGAAGCGCAGCGGACCGAACGGCGAGGCCCAGATCAGGCCGACACCCACCGAGGTACGAACCGTATTGGTGTCGTCGTAGTTCAGGCCGGCACAGGTGCCGAGTGCCGTCTGAGTTGCTTTGACACAACCAGGTGCATTGACCTCGTTGGTGACCGTCCACGACGTCGGGCCCTTGTAGTCGAACAGTGAGCCGGCGTCGGCATACACGGCGCCCTTGAGCCCGACTTCCTTCGGCAGGAACCAGAACGGCATCTGCAACTCGACCGAAGCGCCCCAATAGTTGGTGCCGCCGAGCGCGTCGCCGCCGTAGCCGTAGAAGGCATATTGGCCGATGTCGCGCGGACCGATGCCGTTCGGCGCGAAGCCACGGACCAGGTTCGGACCCATCTGGAAGTGGTCGAGCATGCGCAGCTGGTTGTCGCCATAGCTGCTCAGATTGCCGGCCTGCAGATGGATGATACCGACGACCTCTGAGATCAGCGGAGTGTAGTACTTCGCATCGAACGCGGTCTTCAGGAACTTTACGTCGCCGCCCACGCCAGCGAAATCCTGGCGGAAGTCGACGAGCAGACCGTCGGTCGGGTTCCGCGTGTTGTCGAGGGTGTTGTAGGTCAGGGTGTAGCCGACCGACGACGTCCAGTACGCACCATTGGCCAAACCAATTCGAACAGGCAAGGAAGCTTCGCCATCGCTAAAGCAACCAAGCCCGGGGGTTCCGTTCGGATTGTTAGCAAGGAAATTCATGTACTGCGGCGTCGGATTATAAGCAGCTGTACCGATGTTGTTGTTACAGTTGTTCAAGTACGACGGCAGCGAAATTTCCTGCCGGTACAGCGAGTAGCGCAGCTGCAGCGTCAGGTCTTCGCGCAGAGCGAAGCCGAGGCGCGGGCTGATGCCGAGCGTCTTGGTACCGTAGGAGATGTAGCTGTTGGCGAGCTGCTCGCGCTGATAGATGTCGAGGCCGAGCGCGACGCGGTAGTCGAGCAGATAAGGCTCGACGAACGACAGCGAGTAGCCGCGGGCGTACTGGCCGTACTGCACGGTCGCCTTGGCGAACAGGCCGCGGCCGAGGAAGTTACGCTCCGAGACGCTGACTTCACCAAGCGCACCGTCGCTGGTCGAGTAACCGCCCGAGACCGAGAAGTCGCCGGTCGATTTCTCTTCGAGATTGACCACGAGGATGACACGGTCGCTCGACGAGCCGGGCTCGGTGCTGATCTTCACGGACTTGAAGAAGTCGAGGTTCTTCAGCCGGCGCTCGGCACGGTCGACCAGGGCGCGGTTGTAGGCGTCGCCTTCGGCGATATCGAACTCGCGACGGATGACGTAATCGCGGGTCCGGGTGTTGCCGACGACGTTGATGCGCTCGATGTAAACCCGCGGACCCTCTTCGATCGAGAACACGATCGAGACGGTGTGGGTGTCGAAGTTGCGGTCGCCACGCGGACGAACGGTCGCGAAAGCGTAGCCACGCCGCGACATTTCGATCTGCATCTCTTCGACCGACTTCTCCAGCGCCTCGGCGTTGTAGAGCGAGCCGACACTGACGCGGGAATAGCCGCGCATCGAATTGGCGTCGAAGTTGGCGATGGTGGACTCGAAGCCGACCGACGCGACACGATACTGCTGGCCTTCTTCGATCTTGAAGGTGACCAGGAAGCCCTTGCGCTCCGGATCGTATTCGGTCAGCGCGGCAACGACTTGCACGTCGGCATAGCCGTTCTTCAGGTAGAAGCGGCGAATCAGGTCGCGGTCGGCCTCGACGCGGTCCGGATCGTAGACGTCGCCCGAACCGAGGAAGCTGAGCAGGTTGCTCTCGCGGGTCTTGATGACGTCGCGCAGCCGATAGGCCGAGAACGCGTTGTTGCCGATGAACTCGATCGACTTCACGCCGGTCTTGGCACCCTCTTCGACAACGAAGATCAGGTCGACGCGGTTGTTCGGCTGCTCGATGATCTGCGGATCGACGCGGACGTCGTAGCGGCCCGAGCGGCGATAGATTTCAGCAATGCGCAGCGCATCGGACTGAACCGCCGGGCGGGACAGCGTGCCACGCGGCTTCGACTGGATTTCAGCCTGAAGCTGCTCGTCCTTGATCTTCTTGTTGCCCTCGAACGCCAGGCGACCGATCACCGGGCTCTCGACGACGCTGACGACCAGCCGGCCACCGGCCTGGTTGATCCGGACGTCCTGGAACAGGCCGGTCTCGATCAGCGCCTTGAGGCCGTCGTCGACGCTGCCTTGGTCGAGCCGCCCGCCGGGGCCCGGCTTGAAATAGGAGCGAATGGTATCGGCTTCGACTCGGCGGTTGCCCTCGACCTGAATCGAGGAAGCTGACTGCGCGGCCGCAGGCGACGCCGTGAGAACAGCGGTCGCCGTAGTGGCGATCGGTCCGGCGAAAAACACCAGGGCGGCAGCAAGTAGACCCCCCCGCAACACTCGCATTCCAGCATTCATGCGCTACGCGCCCTTGTCATTCCGTTGCCGACGCGCAGCCCCTGCGCCGACAGAATCCCCAACTTGCCTTGCTTGTAGACAATTTTGCCAAACCGGCAAACGTCCATTCGCAGTGCGATTTCAATTTCATTCCAATACGTTGCCCATTGGCCACGATGGTCCAAAACGTTACGACGATGCCAGATGCAGGATATCGTTGTAGGTCGCAAAAACCATTAACATCAGCACCAACCCCAATCCTATCCGGAAACCCATTTCTTGCGCACGCTCCGACAAGGGGCGTCCCCGTACCGCCTCGATCGCATAGAACATCAGGTGACCGCCATCGAGCAACGGCACCGGAAACAGGTTGAGAAGCCCGATCGAGATCGACAGCACCGCCGCCAGATGCAGCAGCGGCGTGAACCCGATGGTCGCGACCTGCCCAGAGATCTGTGCGATTCGCAACGGACCGCCGAGCTGGTCGGCCGCCTCGCGGCCGGCGAACAGGCCGCCGATATAGGCGAAGGTCCGGTCGACGACGAACCAGGTCTCCTTGATTCCCATCACGAACGCCGACGCCGGGTTGACCCGCTCGGTCGTCACCTCGCCCGCCGCGGTCGACCGGCTGATGCCGAGAATGCCGAGGCGCTGGACGTTGCCGAACCGGTCCTTGATCTCGCGCAGTTCAGGCGTCGCCTTCAAGTCGACCGTCGAGTCGCCGCGCCGCACCGTGAAGCTCAGCTCCCGGCCCGCCTCCGCGCCGACCGTCCGCTGCATGTCGAGGAACGTCTGAATCTTGCTGCCGTCGATCGACAGGATAACGTCGCCCTGCTGGAAGCCGGCCTTCTCGGCGGCGCTGCCCGGCTGGATGTTGTCGACCCGCGGAGACGTGCTCGGCACGCCGAACACCGCGAACAGGAAGGTGAACAGCACGATCGCCAGAATGAAATTGGCGACCGGACCGGCGACGACGATCGCCGCACGGGGGCCGACCTTCTTGTGATGGAAGCTGACCGACCGCTCCGCCGCCGTCATCTGCGACAAAGAGTCGGTCGATGGCGTCGAAGCTTCGCTGTCGTCGCCGAAGAACTTGACGTAGCCGCCGAGCGGAATCGCCGAGATCTTCCAGCGGGTGCCGTGGCGGTCATTGAAGCCGACGATTTCCGGGCCGAAGCCCAGCGAGAAGGTCAGAACTTTCACGCCGTTCCAGCGTGCGACCAGAAAATGCCCAAGTTCGTGGAAGAACACCACGATCGTCAGGACAAACAGAAAAGGCACCACGTAGCCCACGAGTCCGTGGCTCAACGTGTTGAACCCATTCATAAAAAGATCGGCCATTCATTCCTCTCAAGCAGAACCGACGGCCCTGTTCCCAATCCTCTAGGATGCCTTTGCGGCAATTTGAGGCAAGAGGGTGGCAGCCATCTTTCGCGCGCTATGGTCAACGGCGATGGCGTCGTCGGCACTGCCGAGCGGCGCCAGATTGCCGGCGCGCACCCAGCCGTTCATGGTGTCTTCCACCAGCCGGGCAATGGCGCCGAACCGGATTTTCCCGGCGATAAAGGCGGCGACCGCGACTTCGTTCGCCGCATTATAGACGGTGGTTGCGCCGTTTCCGGTGCGAAGCGCGTCGTAGGCCAGGCGGAGCCCCGGAAAGCGTACGAAGTCGGGCGCTTCAAAGGTCAATTGGCCGATGCTGGCCAGGTCGAGCCGGGCTGCACGGCCCGGAATGCGGTCGGGCCAGCCGAGGCAGTGCGCGATCGGGATCCGCATATCCGGCGCGCCGAGCTGCGCTACGACGGAATGGTCGGCGAATTCGACAAGGCCGTGCACGATCGACTGCGGATGCACCAGCACGTCGATCTCGTCCGGCGACAGCGCGAACAGATACGAGGCCTCAATGACTTCGAGGCCCTTGTTCATCATCGAGGCTGAATCGATTGTGATCTTCTGCCCCATGCTCCAGTTCGGATGCTTGAGCGCCTGCGCCAGCGTCGCCTGCTCGATATCCTCGGCCGCCCAGGTCCGGAACGGACCACCCGAGGCGGTGATGATGACCCTGAGAAGTTCGTGGCGATTGCCGGAAGCCAGCGCCTGATAGAGCGCGTTGTGCTCGGAATCCGCCGGCAGAATGCGGGCGTTCGCCGCGACCGCCCGGCTCATGAAGAAGTCGCCGGCGCAAACCAGGCACTCCTTGTTGGCGAGCGCGACAGTGGCGCCGCGATCCACCGCCGCCAGCGCCGGCTTCAGCCCGGCGGCACCGGAGATCGCCGCCATCACCCAGTCGGCCGGCCGCGCCGCGGCCTCGATCAGGGCGCTCTCGCCTGCCCCGCAGCCGATATCGGTGCCGGCCAGAGCCGCACGCAGCTCGCCGAGCCGGGCCGGATCGGCCACCGCGACAAAGCGGGCGTTGAATTCCTTCGCGAGCTTGGCAAGCCCGGCGATGTTGGCGTTACCGGTCAGCGCTTCGACCCGATATTTGTCGGGCGCGGCCCGGATCAGGTCGAGCGTGCTGTCGCCGATCGAGCCGGTGGCGCCGAGGACGCTGACGCTGCGCACGCCATCATGGGCGGGCTGATCATTCTTCAAAGGGACTGCACTCATCGGATCACCACACCATAAGACCGCGGCCAATACCATCCACCGAATCCCGCGCCATCCCGATCAGCGCCGCCAGCGCGACCACTGCGACATAACCGTCGAGCCGGTCGAGCAGCCCGCCATGGCCGGGAATGATGTGGCTGGAATCCTTGACGCCGAACCTCCGCTTGATCGCGGATTCGAACAGATCGCCGAGCTGGGAAACGGTTGAAAGAACTGCCGCAAGAACAAGCAGCGGAAGGAGTTTTCCAAATCCGGCAAGCGCGAAGCCGAGCGCCACCGCTAGGCTGAGAACCAAGCCCCCGATCGCCCCAGCCCAGGTCTTCTTCGGGCTGACGCGCGGCCACAGCTTCGGCCCGCCGATGCCGCGGCCAGCGAAATAGCCGCCGATATCGGTGCCCCAAACGATCAGGAAAATCATCACCAGCGCGACGAAGCCGTAGTCTGGCTCGCGCCGGATCAGCACCGAGGCGATCAGCGCCACCGCCGCATAGCCGAGCCCGCTCGCCGTCCACTGCCGCGGCTGATCATGCAGCACCGCCAGACCGGCAACGCCGAGCACCGCCGCCAACAGCGCCGGCCCCGGCTTGTCGAACATCAGTCCGATCCCGCAAACCGCCAGCGTCAGGCAGCCGATCACCAGCACGCGGAAATCGCGGGCGGCGCCGACGATCGACAGCCATTCGAGGAACAGGCCGATCGCGACGGCGGTCGCCAGCAAGGCCCATGGCCAGCCGCCCACATAGGCGATGCCGATGGCCAGCGGCGCCAGCACGACAGCCGCCGCGACGCGCAGCCAAAAATTCCGGGAGCCCTGCTCGGCCGCCGGCGCCGGCGTCGCCTGATCCTGGCTCAACGTGTCACGATCCTGTTTTCGCGGCCAAGCCGCCGAACCGGCGCTCGCGCCGGGCATATTCGGCGATCGCGCCTTCCAGCGCGGCCTTGTCGAAGTCCGGCCAGTGGATCGGCACGAACACGAGCTCACTGTACGCCGCCTGCCACATCAGGAAATTCGACAATCGTTGTTCTCCGCTGGTGCGGATGATCAGGTCGGGATCCGGGATGTCGGGTGCGTCGAGATAGCGGCCGAGCGTCTCGACATCGATCGTCGCCGGGTCACGCTTGCCTTCGGCGACCTCGCGGGCGAGCCGCTGCGCGGCGTTGGCGATCTCCTGGCGCGAGCCGTAATTGAAGGCGACCACCAGGTTCAGCTTGGTGTTGTTGCGGGTGAGTTCCTGCGCTTCGTCGAGCATCGCGCAAAGGTCGCGGTCGAGCCCCTCGCGTTCGCCGATCACCCGGACGCACACGCCGTCACGGTGCAGCGAGGCCAGATCGTTGCGGATGAACCGGCGCAGCAGCCCGAACAGATCGCCGATCTCGGTGGCGGGCCGGGTCCAGTTTTCGGAACTGAACGAGAAGATGGTCAGATACTGGATGCCGATCTCGTTGGCGGCCCGCACCACCCGGCGCAGCGCCTCGACGCCGCGGCGATGCCCTTCAGCCCGCGGCAGTCCGCGTGCCGCCGCCCAGCGTCCATTGCCGTCCATGATGATGGCGACGTGCGTCGGGATAGTGAGAGGGTCCGATCGGTCGGTCGCGGTAGCGGCAGCTTTCGACATAGGTCCAATCCCGAAGCGTCATCCCGCGAAGAAGTACCCGTTCACCCGCCAGAACTATTTCGGATCAATAAGTTATGGCACCGGCGACCACAAGGCTCCGATGCTGCAGAAGGCTCGTGGCAGTCCACCCTGCCGCACTAGGCCTGATTCGCGTTGCGTAGCGAATTGCAAACTCCGCGGCGAGGCGACGCTTCAGTATCCTCATCAGCGGCCGGAACGAGACCGGCCGCCGGTCCATTGCTCGGTGCCGCAACCCGCGGCGCCGAATGCTAGACGGTCATGATTTCCTTTTCCTTGTTCGCGAGCAACTGATCGATCTCAGCGATCACCGCATCGGTGGCCTTCTGCACTTCCTGATCGAGACGCTTCTGCTCGTCCTCGGAAATCTCGTGAGCCTTCTCGAGCTTCTTGATGGTGTCCATGCCGTCGCGGCGGACATGGCGCACGGCAACGCGCGCCGCCTCGGCGTATTTGTGCGCGACCTTCACCAGCTCCTTGCGGCGATCGGCATTGAGCTCGGGAATCCTCAGCCGAAGCACCGTGCCTTCGGTTGCCGGGCTGAGGCCCAGATTGGAATCGACGATCGCCTTTTCGACGGCCTTGACCATCGACTTGTCCCAGACCTGCACCGACAGCAGCCGCGGCTCCGGCACAGACACGGTGGCGAGTTGGTTGAGCGGCATATGCGTGCCGTAGGCGTCGACCTGCACCGGCTCCAGCATCGAGGCCGAAGCGCGGCCGGTGCGCAAACCGCCGAGCTCGTGCTGCAGCGACTGCGATGCGCCCAGCATCCGGCGCTTCACTTCATTGACGTCGAACTTGTCGGACTGCATGCCAGTCTCTCCTTCCAGAAATCTCATCTTGCGGCGCCAGCAGAGCGCGCGCGCTTAACCTGCCACCACGGTGGCCCTGCCCGCGCCTTCCAGCACGGTGCCGATCGAACCCGCCTCGGCGATGGAAAACACGATGATAGGCAGCGAAGCCTCGCGGGCAAGCGCGAAAGCCGTCGCATCCATGACCTTGTAGTTGCCCGCGAGCGCTTCCGAATGCGTCAGGCTGTCGAACCGCTTGGCATTCGGATCGCGCTTCGGATCGGCGCTGTAGACGCCGTCCACATTGGTCGCCTTCAGCACCGCGCCGGCACCGATCTCGGCGGCGCGCAGAACCGCGGTGGTATCAGTGGTGAAAAACGGATTGCCGGTGCCGCCCGCCAGCAGCGCGATGCCGCCATCGGCCAGCGTCTGCATCGCGGCGGCGCGGGTGTAGAGATCGCAGACTTCCGGCATCAGCAGCGCCGAATAGGTCCGGGCCGGCTGGCCGTGCCGCTGCAGGGCTTCGCCGAGCGCGAGACAGTTCATCACGGTTGCGAGCATGCCCATGGTGTCGCCGGTCGGACGCGACACGCCGCGGGCGGAAACTTCGACGCCGCGGAAGATGTTGCCGCCGCCGACCACCACGGCGATCTCGACGCCGAGCTCGCGGGCAGCGATCAGGTCGCCGGCGACGCGGTCGATGGTGGGCTGATCGATGCCGTAACTCTGGGGCCCGGCGAAATATTCGCCCGAGAGCTTGACCACCACACGACGATAGATCGGCTCACCCATGATGCGGTCGCGTCCTCGGCGGGTTTGCTCCCGGCCGGGCGGCCGGGAGTCCGTCTCGTGAAAAGCGATTACTTCTGGCCCAAGCTACTTCTGGCCCGAGACTGCGGCGACTTCGGCGGCGAAGTCCGAGGTCTGCTTTTCGATGCCTTCGCCGAGCGCGTAGCGGACGAAGCCGGTGATCTTGATCGGCGCACCGACCTTGCCTTCGGCTTCCTTGACCGCCTGAGCGACCGCCTTGCCCTTCTCGTCGTGGATGTAGGCCTGCTCGAGCAGGCAGACTTCCTTGTAGTAGGTCTTCAGGCCGTTCTCGACGATCTTCTCGATCATGTTCTCCGGCTTGCCCTGCTGGCGATACTTGTCGGCCATCACCTCGCGCTCGCGGCGGACCACGTCCGGGTCGAGACCGGCCGAGTCGAGCGCCTGCGGGTTGGCGGCGGCGACGTGCATCGCAAGCTGGCGGCCGAGCGCGGCGAGCTCGTCGGCCTTGCCGGTCGATTCTAGCGCGACGATCACGCCCATCTTGCCGGCGCCGTCGATCACCGCACCGTGGACGTAGCTCGCCACCACGCCCTGCGTCACTTCAAGTGAAGCGGCGCGGCGCAGCGTCATGTTCTCGCCGATGGTGGCGATCGCGTCCGAAATCGCGCCGGCGACGGTCGACGAGCCGACCGGGGCGGCGTTGATCGCGTCGACGTCGGCGCCGACCTTGAGCGCGACCTGGGCGATCATCTTGACCAGGCCCTGGAACTGCTCGTTGCGCGCGACGAAGTCGGTCTCGGAATTGACCTCGATGACGACGCCCTTGATGCCGTCGGTCACGGCGCCGATCAGGCCTTCGGCGGCGACGCGGCCGGCCTTCTTGGCGGCTTTCGACAGGCCCTTCTTGCGCAGCCAATCGATCGCGGCTTCGAGGTTGCCGTCGTTCTCGTTGAGCGCCTGCTTGCAGTCCATCATGCCGACGCCGGTGGTCTCGCGCAGCTCCTTGACCATCGCTGCAGTAATCGTTGCCATGCTCGTAGGTCCTTTGCCTGTCAGGGCGCACCGCACGGCGGGAGCCGACGGCACGCGATCAGGAATTCATCACAGATTTCGACGACCGGAGCATTTCGCGGTGCGCTACTAGGCGCTCCGAATCGAAATGATCGCGATCGATGGATCAGCGCTGCGGCCGGTCGACCGGCCGCAGCGTCGCGCCTTATTCCGCCTCGGCGGTCATGCCCTTGGCCTGGGTGACCCAGCCATCGGCACGGCCCGGCAGACCGACTTCTTCGCCGATCTGGTGCGCGGTCGGCTGATCGAGCTCGGCCAGCTGCCAGAAGTGGAAGATGCCGAGGTCGTTGAGCTTCTTCTCAATCGCGCCGGACACGCCGGTGAGCTTCTTGAGATCGTCCGGGGTGCCGCGCGGACCGGACAGGCCCTGGAAGCCGCTGGTCTGCGCCGGCAGATCTTCACGCAGCGGCTGCGACGCCGCACCGATGTCGAAACCCGAATCGCCCTGGGCGCGCCCGATGCCGTCGATCACCGCGCGGGCGATCAGGTCGCAATACAGCGCGATCGCGCGGCCGGCGTCGTCGTTGCCCGGCACCAGATAGGTGATGCCCTTCGGATCGCAGTTGGTATCGACGATCGCCGCCACCGGGATGCCCAGACGCTGGGCTTCCTGGATCGCAATGTCTTCCTTGTTGGTGTCGATCACGAAGATCAGATCCGGCAGGCCGCCCATGTCCTTGATGCCGCCGAGCGAACGGTCGAGCTTGTCGCGCTCGCGCTGCAGCTCGAGCCGCTCCTTCTTGGTGTAGGCATTGGCGTCGGCCGAACTCAGCACGTCGTCGAGATGACGCAGCCGCTTGATCGAACCCGAGATCGTCTTCCAGTTGGTCAGCGTGCCGCCGAGCCAGCGCGAGTTGACGAAGTACTGAGCCGAGCGCTTGGCCGCATCGGCCACGGCGTCCTGCGCCTGGCGCTTGGTGCCGACGAACAGCACGCGACCACCCTTGGCGACGGTGTCGCTGATCGCCTGCAGCGCGCGGTGCATCAGCGGCACGGTCTGCGCGAGGTCGATGATGTGGATGTTGTTGCGGGCGCCGAAAATGTACTCGGCCATCTTCGGATTCCAGCGATGCGACTGGTGGCCGAAATGGACGCCGGCTTCGAGCAGCTGGCGCATGGAAAATTCAGGAAGTGCCATAGGTGTATTCTCCGGTTGTTCCTCCGGAAGCGCGTGAGCAACGAGCGATGGGACAGGACAATCCTGCCTTCCGGCCCGGTGCCACCGGACGGCTATTAAGCCATGCTTCCGTGTGAGATGGCGCGCGTTATAGCGGGATTCCCCGATAACGCAAGGTGAACCGGCCAGCCCTACGCGAACGCGGCGCCCGAGCGTTGCGTTGGGAACTCCCCCGGCTTAACCCGGGCCGGCTTGATGCCGGCCCTAGGTTCCAATCGTATCCCCGCAACCAAATCGCGGCGGCCGCTCAACATTCTTTGGCTCCGGGGGGACACCTTTTGGGCGGACCGGCCGGCCGCGGCGGCGCGGCGACCCGTGGGGCGACCGGCGGCGGAGCGGCGCGAGGCGGCGCCGGCGGCGCGGCCATCCGCGGCGGAGGTGGCGGCGCCACGCGAGGCGGCGGCGGTGCTGCCATTCGCGGCGGCGGCGGAGCAGCCATCCGGGCTGGCGGCGCCACTCTCGCCGGCGGCGGGGCCGCAATCCGCGGCTCGGGTCGCGGCGGTGGCGCGACACGTGGAGCAACGTGCATGGGCGGCGGAACCGGCCTGGCCACCGTCGGCGGCACCGGACGCGTCACCTGGGGCGGGACCGGCCGCCGTTCTGCTGTGCCGGCCGGCGGGCCCGGCGGCCGCGCCGGCGACACCACTGCCGGCGTCCGACGCATGGCCCCGGCATCTCCGGGGGATGGGGCCGGGTTGGCGGGTGCCAAAGCCGCAGCCGGAGGTGCCGGCGGCGTCGGTCCTGGCGGCTTTCCGCCGGGCGGCGGGGCTGCGGGCGTTTGCGGCGCCCCGGCGCGCGGCGCGGCGGCTGGACCATTGCTGCCCAGCCCCGGCCGAACGGCCGTCGGGCTGGTCGGCGCGCCCGCCGGGGTGCCAACACGCAATGTTTCGGCTGGTGGAGCGCCAAGTGCGGCACTGGGGACCGGCGGCGCACCTTTGGCTCCCGGAACCGGCAGCGCCTGTGCACCCGGGACCGCGACAGTCGGAGAGCCCTGCCCCGGGCGCCCCTGATTTGGAAGCTGCGGAGCGCCAGGACCAGTCGGCCGGCCCGGACTGGCGCCGGGCGCGGTCGTCACCGGCGGCGGCGATGTCACCGGCCCACCCGGCGCTGGCGACGTCTGGGGCGATGCCGGCGGCTGCTGCGCCAGCCGCGGTCCTTGCAACTGCACACCCGGGCGCGCCGCGAAGCCGCCTTGCGGCGCGGTGTTGACCGAAGCGCTCGGCGGCACCGCCGCCTTGCCTTCCTTGATCAGTGCGGCGCGCTGCATCACCGCGGCCGGCAGCGCGGCGCCGATCACGCCGCCAGCGAGCGCGGCCGACGCCAGGCCGGCCCGGCTCGGCACGACGGACGGTGCGCCGCCCGGCGCCGCGACGCCCGGCGGCGTGATCAGCGGCACGGCCGGATTGGCGGCCGGCGGCGGCTGGTTGATCACCTGGTTGATCACCGTGGTGTTGTGGATGTTGGCGAAGATGATGTTGTTCGGCGGCGGCTGGACATAGACCGGCGGCCGCACATAGGCCGGGATCGGCACGAACAGCGGACGCGGCAGATAGAACAGGCCGATCGGCGGCGGCGGTGGCGGCAGCACGACGAAATCGGGCGGCGGTGGCGGCAGGAAGTACACCGGCGCCGGCGGTGGCGGCGCGAAGTCGAACACCGGATCGCTGAACATCAGCACCGGCCGGTCGACATAGACGATCTCGTCCGGCGGCGGCGGCGGTACGTCGTAGTCGATCACCGTGAAGCTCGGCGGCGGCTCCAGCGCCGCGGCGAGGATCGCCAGCCGGCGCCGCGCGTCGGCAGCGTGTGGGCCGCGCGGATAGCGCCGCAGGTACGACCAATACGCGTCCGGCGTATCGACCCGGTAAGTGCGCCGCCAGGTGATCGCCTCGCGCCGCGCCGCGACGATCGCCCTCACCCGCTTGGCCAGCGGATCGTCCGGATAGGCGACGAGAAACTCCTCATAGGCCTGCAACGTGTCGCGATCGAGCGCGGCCGCATAAGCTTCGGACGCGCCGAGATCGCGGATAGGCTTACTCCGCAGCGTCTGATCGACCGCGGCCAGCGGCGGCGCGTCGGGCGCGCGATCGAAGAACATGAAGTTCGACTCGATCGTCCGCGTATCCCACGGCACCTGGGCGCCCTGGGTCGACTCGTTGACGCGCAGGCGAACGCGGTCGAACAGCTGCGGCAACGTCAGGCCGCCGGTCCGGATCATCTCGGCCAGCGCCTGCGCGTAAACGCCGTACGCGCCGCGTTCGTCGGGCGCCACGGTGCCGGGCGCGGCGTTGAAGGCAGTCAGCATCCTGGGATTCGGCTCGACCATCGCCAGCCCCGAAGCGATCGAGCCGGCGGGCACGAACGGCTGCTCGCGCGCCAGATCGAGCGCCACCACGCTCGCCTTCAACGGCAGCGACGCGAGCTGGCGCATGTAGTCGCCGATCCGCAGCCCCTCGATCGGAATGTCCGTGTCGCGAGATATTCGGGAGTCGACCGGGATGAAGTAGTTCTCGCCGGCGTACTGTACGCCGTAGCCGGCGAGATAAATCGCCGCGACGGTGTCGGGTCCCGAGTCCTCGGCCTTCTTCATGAAGTCGCGGAAGGCACCGCGCAGCGTATCGCCGTCGAGGTCGCGGGCGCCGCTGACGTCGAAACCGGCGGCCTGCAGCGTCTGGGCGATCAGGCCGCCGTCATTGGCGGCGGTCGAGAGCGGCGCCTTGGCGTAGGCGGCGTTGCCGATCACCAGCGCAATTCGCTTTTCCTGCTGCTGTGCAGAAGCGCCGTGCGGCGCGGCGATCAGCAAAACGACGAAGGCGGAGAACACCGAGAGGAGCGAAGAACCACGCATGATCGTGACCTGATGCATGAGCGCCATCCGCACCTGCGGATCGCCACGTCGCATAGTTCAGCGCGCCGAAGGATGAATGTCACTTGAACAAAACATGCCCTCACCGCAACGCCAGCGTGCTGCGCCGCACGGACTGCGCACGCAAACCCCGGGGAGATCCTTACAGCGCCTGCACGTCGACCACGCCGGAGACCGCCTTGATGGCGCCGGCGATCTGCGGCGAGACCTTGTAGCGGCCGGGCAGCTTCATCTCGACCTCGGTCTCGAGGTCGAGCATCAGCACCAGCGAGACGTCGCCCTCGCCGCTCGATCGGCCCTGCGCCGGACTGGACGGCGTGGCGCCTTCCAGACGCTTGGCGACCGAGTCGAGGAATTTGGTGTCGCGCAGGAAGATCCGCAGGCCCTTCTGCGCCTTGGCGGCGGCGGCATCGAGCGGCTCGGCGTGCAGCACGCGGGCGCGGACGTCCTCGCCTTGCAGCTCGGCGCCGAGCTGCAGCAGCACCGCCGCGCCGGGCTCGAGCACATCGCGATATTGCGCCAGTCCCTCCGAGAACAGCACCGCCTCGAAATGCCCGGTCGGATCGGACAGGCCCATGATGCCCATCTTGTTGCCGGTCTTGGTGCGCCGCTCCATCCGCGACACTACTGTCGCGGCGACCTTGCCGGCCGTCGCGCCGGATTTCACCGCCTTGCAGAAATCGGCCCACGACTGCACCCGCAGCCGCTTGAGCGCGGTGGTGTAGTCGTCGAGCGGATGGCCCGACAGGAAGAAGCCGATCGCGTCGTATTCGCGGCGCAGCCGCTCCGACGGCAGCCACGCTTCGATCTGCGGCAGCACGATCGACGGCGCATCCGGCAAGCTGCCGAACATGTCGTTCTGGCCGCTGGTGACGGCTTCGTTGGCGCGCTGGCAGGCAGCGACGATCGCATCGGCAGCGGCGGACACGCGCGCGCGGTTCGGATCAATGCAATCGAACGCACCCGCGGCGGCGAGGCATTCGACGACGCGCTTGTTGATGGCGCGCGGGCTGACGCGCGCGGCAAAGTCGGCCAGCGAGGCGAACGGCTTGTCGCCGCGCGCTTCGACGATCTGCTGCACCGCCTGCATGCCGACGCCCTTTAGGCCGGCGAGCGCGTAGTAGATCGTGTTCTCGCCGACCTCGAAGGTTGCGCCCGAGCGGTTGACCGACGGCGCTTCGACCTTGATACCCAGCCGCTGCGCCTCGGCGCGGAATTCCGACAGCTTGTCGGTGTTGTTGATTTCCAGCGTCATCGACGCGGCGAGGAATTCGACGGGGTAATGCGCCTTCATGTAGGCGGTGTGGTACGACACCAGCGCATAAGCGGCCGCATGGCTCTTGTTGAAGCCGTAGTCGGCGAACTTGGCCAACAGATCGAAGATGGTGTCGGCGGCGTCCTTGGCGACGCCGTTCTTCATCGCACCTTCGACGAAGATCGCGCGCTGCTTCTCCATTTCGGCGCGAATCTTCTTGCCCATCGCGCGGCGCAACAGGTCGGCTTCGCCGAGCGAGTAGCCGGCCATCACCTGGGCGATCTGCATCACCTGTTCTTGGTAGATGATGACGCCGAACGTTTCCTTGAGGATCGGCTCGAGCATCGGATGCAGATATTCCGGCTCCTCGTCGCCGTGTTTTCGCGCGCAGTAGGTCGGGATGTTGGCCATCGGGCCCGGACGATACAGCGCCACCAGCGCGATGATGTCCTCGAACCGGTCCGGCCGCATGTCGACCAGCGCGCGCCGCATGCCCTGGCTTTCAACCTGGAACACGCCGACCACATCGCCGCGCGCCAGCATCTGATAGCTCGGCGCGTCGTCGATCGGCAGCGTCGGCAGATCGACATGAATGTCGCGCTGCTTCAAGAGCTTCACCGCGACGTCGAGCACCGTCAGCGTCTTCAGGCCGAGGAAGTCGAATTTGACGAGGCCCGCCGGCTCCACCCACTTCATATTGAACTGGGTGACCGGCATGTCGGATTTCGGATCGCGATACATCGGCACGAGGTCCGACAGCGGCCGGTCGCCGATCACGATGCCCGCCGCGTGGGTCGAGGCGTGGCGGGTCAGGCCCTCGAGCTTCTGCGCGATGTCGAAGGCACGCGCCACCACCGGGTCCTCGTCGCGGAACGCCTGCAGCTTCGGCTCGCCCTCGATCGCTTGCTTCAGCGAGATCGGCGCGGCCGGATTCTGCGGCACCAGCTTGGTCAGCTTGTCGACCTGGCCGTACGGCATCTGCAGCACGCGGCCGACGTCGCGCAGCACGCCGCGCGCCTGCAGCGTGCCGAAGGTGATGATCTGCGCGACCTGATCGCGGCCGTAGCGCTGCTGCACGTAGTCGATGACTTCGCCGCGGCGGTCCTGGCAGAAGTCGATATCGAAGTCCGGCATCGAGACGCGTTCCGGATTGAGGAAGCGCTCGAACAGCAGGCCGAAGCGGATCGGATCGAGGTCCGTGATCGTGAGCGAATATGCCACCAGCGAGCCGGCGCCTGAGCCGCGGCCCGGGCCAACCGGAATACCCTGGGCCTTGGCCCATTTGATAAAGTCCGACACGATCAGGAAGTAGCCCGCGTATTTCATGCGGGTGATGACGTCGAGTTCGAAGGCGAGCCGCTTGCGGTAATCCTCCTCGGTCATGCCCGGCGACAGGCCGTGGACGCGCAGCCGCATCTCGAGCCCCTGCTCGGCCTGGCGGCGCAGCTCGGCGGCTTCGGCAGCGGCGGCCTCCTCGGCGTCGCTGACGTCGGCGCCGACGGTGAACAGCGGCAGGATCGGCTTGCGGGTCAGCGGCCGATAGGCGCAGCGCTGCGCGATCTCCACCGTGGAAGCCAGCGCCTCGGGCAGATCGGCGAACAGCACGGCCATCTCGGCGCGGGTCTTGAAACGGTGGTCGGGCGTGAACTGGACGCGGTCGGCCTCGGCGATCAGCTTGCCCGAAGCGATGCACAGCAGCGCGTCGTGCGCCTCGAAATCGTCGGTCGTGGCGAAATGCGGTTCATTGGTCGCGACCAGCGGCAGGCCGGCGTCGTAAGCCAGATCGATCAGCCCCGCTTCCGCGCGTCGCTCGGAATCAGTGTTGTGGCGTTGCAGCTCGACATAGAGACGGTCGCCGAACGCCTGCGCCAGCCGTTCGCAGCGCAGCCGCGCCAGTGCCGGATCGGACAGCATCGCCAGCGAGATCGGCCCATCCGGCCCGCCGGTCAGCGCGATGACGTCCTCAGTCTCGCCGTCCAGCCAGTCGAACTTGATGTGCGGGGCCTGATTGACCGGCGTTTCCAGGAACGCCCGTGAGTTCAGCCGCATCAGGCTGCGATAGCCGCGCTCGCGCGTCGCCAGCAGCACGATGCGGGACGGCAACGCCAACGCCGCGTTGCGCGAGGTCGGATCCTGATCGCCGAAATCGATCCCGAGTTCGAGACCGACGATCGGCTGGATGCCGCTGCCGGACAGCTTGTCGGAGAATTCCAGCGCGCCGAACATGTTGTCGGTGTCTGTCAGCGCCAGCGCCGGCTGGTGATCGGCCTTGGCGAGTTCCGCCAGCTTGGCGATCTTCATCGAGCCTTTCAGCAGCGAATAAGCCGAGTGAACGTGCAGGTGGACGAATCCGGCTTGGCTCATCGCGCGGCGACTCTCGATCAGGAAAGACGGCAGTCCGGGACGGCCGTCTCACAAAGCATGGGGTGAAGGTGCTCAGCCGGCGCGCGCAGCACAGCCGACTCGGCCTGATGGTGATCCCCGGGAGCCGGCCGCGCAAGCCGGTCGCCTCCCTTGTCCCCGCTATTGCCTCGCCGCCGAGGGTGCGGGTCTGTGCCGTCAGAGCTGCGGAAGCACCTGCGCCCACACCGCAACCATGCTGATGAACAGCACGATCGATGTCAGTACCGCAGCTTCCTGAATGAAAATCTTCAGCATCGTCCGCCTCCCTCTGACTTCGTGAACATATGCAGAACATAGTTCTTCTTTTGTTCTTGAGTCAAGCGAACGGATGCGAGCCGCCCTCGAAGCCCTAACAACTCGTAAACGCCGAGAGGTTGTCCCCGCTTCCCACCGATTGACGGGAACGGCAACACGGCGCACGGGTTGGCGGTCGGAGCCGGCGAGCCCACCGCCTGCGCGCCTCAACCGATTTCAGGCTGGAGATCCATCATGCGCGTTCAATCGATGATTTTGCTGGCGGGCCTGGCGTCGCTCGCCCTGCCCTCGGCCGCCTCGGCGCAGCCGACCGACAACTACCCGGTCTGTCTGCGGGTCTATGGCCCGGTGCGCTACGACGAGTGCCGCTATGTCTCGATCGAGCAGTGCCGGCCCTCGGCCAGCGGCATTGCCGGCCAATGCGTCACGAATCCCTGGTATCAACCACCGAGCGCCCCCGCCCGGCGCCATCGCGGGCGTTGAGCCCGCGGCAACTCATTGGGGTTCGATATGCGCTTCACCATCCTGAGCGGAATGCTCGTCGGTCTCGCTGCGACGTTCGTCGCAATGCCGGCCGCCCAGGCCCGCGACTATCCGGTCTGCCTGCGGGTCTACCTGAACTATCACGACTGGTACGACGAGTGCAGCTACGACACCATGGCGCAATGCCGGATGTCCGCCTCCGGCCGCGCCGCCGACTGCATGACCAACCCGTGGTACAAGGGACCAGAGCCACGCAAGAAGCCGCGGCGGCAACCGCGCAAGAGAGACTGAGGCGCGCCCCTCTCCAAGGTCATCGCCCGGCTCGACTGGGCGACCCTGTATTCCAGAGCTCCGCGTTAAGTAATAGCCGCTGTGGATACTGGATCACCCGCATTCGCGGGTGATGACGGTGATTTGTAACCGCCTATTCCAGCTCCACCACCACGCCGTCTTCAATCGACACGCGGCGGTCCATGCGGCCGGCCAGTTCCATGTTGTGGGTGGCGATCAGCATCGACACCTGGGTGGCGCGGACGAGCTGCATCAGCGCCTGGAAGACATGGTCGGCGGTGTGCGGGTCGAGGTTGCCGGTCGGCTCGTCGGCGAACAGGACACGCGGCGCGTTGGCCACCGCGCGGGCGATCGCGACGCGCTGCTGCTCGCCGCCCGACAGTTCAGCGGGGCGATGGGTGATGCGGTCGCCGAGGCCGAGATAGGCCAGGATTTCCTTGGAGCGGCTGATGGTTTCGCTGCGCTTCAGGCCGCGGATCATCTGCGGCATCATCACGTTTTCCAGCGCGGTGAATTCCGGCAGCAGCCGGTGCGACTGGTAGACGAAGCCGATATCGGTACGGCGGATCTGGGTGCGCTCGGCGTCCGACAGGCCCGACGTCGCGGTGCCGCCGACATAGACCTCGCCCTCGTCCGGATGTTCGAGCAGGCCGGCGATGTGCAGCAGCGTCGATTTGCCGGAGCCCGACGGCGCCACCAGCGCCACCGACTGCCCGGCCCACAGCGCCAGCTTGGCGCCGTTGAGGATCGTCAGATGCGCCTCGCCCTGAACGTATTGGCGTTTGATGTCGTGCAGATACACGACCGGGATGTCTTCCGCGCCCTGCTCCAGATCCTGCGCCATGTCCGCCGCCTCACTCATACCGGAGCGCATCCACGGGATCGAGCCGCGCCGCGCGCCACGACGGATACAGCGTCGCCAGGAACGACAGCGTCAGCGCCATGATCACGACCGCGCTGGTCTCGGCGAAATCGACCTCGGCCGGCAGCTTGGACAGGAAGTACAGCTCCGGCGAGAACAGTTCGGTGTTGGTGACCCAGGACAGGAATTGCCGGATCGACTCGATGTTCATGCAGATCAGCAGGCCGACCGCGAAGCCGGTCAGCGTGCCGACAACGCCGATCGCCGCCCCGGTGATCAGGAAGATCCGCATGATCGAGCCCTGTGTCGCTCCCATGGTGCGCAGGATGGCGATGTCGCTGCCCTTGTCCTTCACCAGCATGATCAGGCCGGACACGATGTTGAGCGCCGCCACCAGCACGATCAGCGTCAGGATCAGGAACATCACGTTGCGCTCGACCTGCAGCGCGTTGAAGAAGGTCGAATTGCGCTGCCGCCAGTCGACCAGGAACACCGGCCGCCCCGCCGCCTCGGTGACCGCCTTTCGGAAGACGTCGATGCGGTCCGGATTGGTGGTGTAGACCTCGATCGCGGTCACGTCGTTGTTGCGGTTGAAGTAGGCCTGCGCCTCCTTCAGCGGCATGAACACGAAGGTCGAGTCGTATTCCGACATGCCGATCTCGAACACCGCCGCCACCTTGTAGGGCTTGATCCGAGGCGTGGTGCCCATCGGCGTCACGGCGCCGCGCGGCGCCACCAGCGTGACGCTGTCGCCGGCGTGCAGCGACAGCTGATCGGCGAGCCGGCGGCCGATTGCGACGCCCTGCCCATCGTCGAAGCCTTCGAGCGAGCCCTGCTTGATGTGGTTGGCGATCGACGACAAATTGTTGAGGTCGTCGGCACGGATGCCGCGCACGAACACGCCCGAAGCGTTGAACGGCGATGACGCCAGCGCCTGGCCGTCGACGACCGGCGCCGCCAGCTTGATGCCGGACACGCCGCTGATGCGGTCCGCGACGTCCTTCCAGTCGGTCAGCGGGCTCTCCAACGGCTGCACCAGCAGGTGGCCGTTGAGCCCGAGGATCTTGTCGAGCAGTTCCTTGCGGAAGCCGTTCATCACCGCCATGACGATGATCAGCGTCGCCACGCCCAGCATGATGCCGAGGAACGAGAAGCCGGCGATCACCGAGATGAATCCCTCACGGCGGCGCGCACGGAGGTAGCGCCCGGAGAGGAGCCATTCGAATGGCGCGAAGGGGGGAGTTCGAACTGGCTCAGTCATGCTGTGATCCATGCTCCGAATTTCACACGATTCGGGCTAATTTCAGCCGAGCCGCCAGTGGATATCTTACGGCGCCAGTCGCGCCGCCGCCTCCGCCAGCGCGACCGACTCTTTCGATCCGTCACTGCGCCGCTTGAGTTCGATCTTGCCTTCGGCCAGCCCGCGCGGTCCGACATGGACCTGCCACGGAATGCCGATCAGGTCCGCGGTCGCGAACTTGGCGCCGGCGCGCTGGTCGGTGTCGTCGTACAGCACATCGACGCCCTTGGCGGTCAATTCCTTGTAGAGCTGCTCGCAGGCCGCGTCCGTCGCCGCATCGCCCTGCTTCAGATTGAGGATGGTGACGCGGAACGGCGCCACCTCCTCCGGCCAGATGATGCCGTTGTCGTCATGGCAGGCCTCGATGATCGCGCCGACCAGCCGCGACACGCCGACGCCGTAGGAGCCGCCATGGATCGGCGTATCGGTTCCGTCCGGGCCGGCCACATTGGCCTTCATCGAGTCGGAATACTTGGTGCCGAAGTAGAAGATCTGGCCGACCTCGATGCCGCGGGTCTGCAGCCGGTTGGCCTCCGGCACTTCGCTCTCGTAGCGCGCGGCCTCGTGGACGTCCTCGGTCGCCGCATAGACCGAGGTCCACTGCTTGATGATCGGGGTCAGGTCGCCGTCGTAGTCGACGTTCTGGTCCGGCACCGGCAGGTTCAGCACGTCCTTGTCGCAATACACGCCGGACTCGCCGGTCTCGGCCAGCACGATGAATTCGTGGGAAAGATCGCCGCCGATCGGGCCGGTCTCGGCGCGCATCGGGATCGCCTTCAGGCCCATGCGGGCGAAGGTCCGCAAGTAAGCGACGAACATCTTGTTGTAGGATTTGCGCGCTGCCGCTTCGTCGACGTCGAACGAATAGGCATCCTTCATCAGGAATTCGCGGCCGCGCATTACGCCGAAGCGCGGGCGCTGCTCGTCGCGGAATTTCCATTGAATATGATAGAGGTTGAGCGGCAAGCTCTTGTAGGACTTCACATAGGCGCGGAAGATCTCGGTGATCATTTCCTCGTTGGTCGGCCCGTACAGCAGCTCGCGCTTGTGGCGGTCGGCAATGCGCAGCATCTCAGGACCGTAGGCGTCGTAGCGGCCGCTTTCGCGCCACAAATCGGCGAGCTGCAGCGTCGGCATCAACAGCTCGATCGCGCCGGCGCGGTTCTGCTCTTCGCGCACAATCTGCTCGATCTTCTTCAGCACCCGATGGCCGAGCGGCAGCCAGGCATAGATGCCGGCGGCTTCCTGCCGCAGCATGCCGGCGCGCAGCATCAGCCGATGCGAGACGATCTCGGCCTCCTTCGGGTTTTCCTTCAGGATCGGCAGGAAGTAACGCGACAAACGCATGGGATTTGCTCGAGAATCAGGGGAAGCTGGATTTGCCGTCAGTGAAACCGGATCGGGCCGCAAAACACAAGGGCGCCGCATGCAACTTTGCGAAAACCGCCGGTTTCACGCTGTCGCCGCAGGCGGACGAAGGATAGCGCCGCCCCCTTTACCGGATCACCACCGGCCCCTCGATGCTGACCTTTTCGAAATCCGAGATCAGGATGCCGAGCGTCAGCGTCCAGTTGCCCGGCAACGGCGCCGACATCCGGACCTGCCACGCCCCATCGGGCTGGCGCCGCGCCTCGGCGCTGGCCGGCTCGATGCCGGCAACCGGGTTGGCCAACGTTACGGTCAGCCCCTGCGCGGCGAGCGGCGCTTCGTCGGCCGTTTGAAGGACGATGCTAAACTCCACGGGCCCGGCGCGGTCCGGCGTCAACGTGACTCCAGCCATCGCCCGCTCGCCGTGAATGTGCACAAACGCACTGTTCGTCACGACCTTGCTGGCGGAGAGGTCGTGGGGCGGAGGCGTGAAGCGCCACACTCCGACCAGCCCCAGAATTCCCACCACCAGCACAAGCTCCGCCGCGATGGTCCGGCGCAGCGCCGAAGTGGCCTCGGGCGCACCAGCGTATAGTCGCGGAGTCAGGCGGGCGCGATTCCACAGCGCGATCAGCAACAGCACCGTGACCAGCACGAGCTTGGCGAGCAGCACGCGGCCGTAGTCCGAGCCCCAGAGCGCTTCGACGCGGCCGAGCTGCAACGCGCTCAGCACGATGCCGCTGATCAGCAAGGCCGCGATGGCCGGCGGGATCGCCCGCGAGAACCGGCGCAATGTTCGCTGCGCCGCCTCCCCGCGAAGGCTCGCCGCCAGCGGCAGCAACGCGCCGATCCACAGCGCCAGGCTGGCCCCGTGGATCAGCACGGCGGATGCCGCCAGCGCCCGCGGCTCGGCTGTCGCGGCATGGCCGCTGACGGCCAGCGCAGCGCCGAACGCGGTGACCGCGCCGAGTGACAGCAGTCGCGCCCGCTTTCGAAGTGACAGCAGCGTCAGTGCGAGCGCGACGGCTGCGAGCAGCGCCGCCGCGCCGAACGATCCGGACATCCCAGCCCGCCACACCGCAAGGCTGGCGAGCCGTGCGAACGGCACGTCGAGCACGTCGAGGCCTTGCAGGCCGACGGACAGCGCCAACGCAGCCAAGCCTATCATTGATGCAGCCGCGCAGGTCACGACCATGCCGGTTGTCGCCGCCGAGGCTGTCATCCAGGCGAGGAAGAACGCGCCGCCGGTCGCGATCAGCAGTGCGAACTGCAGCGCCACGCGCGTCACCCAGATCGCGGTCCGCCGCGCCGGATCGTCGGGCACAATGATCGCTGGCAGCGCCGATCCCGGCGCGCCGACCCAGAACGTCAGCGAGCCGCCGATCGGGTGGCCATCGGCCGAGATCACCCGCCAGCTCAGCACATGGCCGCCCGCGCCCAGTTTCGCTGGCGGCGCGAAGCGCAGGCTAGCGCCGTCGCGCGTGATATCCGTGATGGCGTGCGAGCCGCCCTGCGCGTCGATGAGCGCGAGCGCCAACGGCTCGACCGGTTCGTTGAAGGTCAGCGACAGCGTCGCCGGCGCAGTCGGCAGCACTGCCTCGGCGGCCGGATCGCTGGCGACCAGAGCGGCGTGGGCATGCGCGAGCGCGGGCAGCAGCAGCACGATGGCAAGCGCGGCCAGCCAGCTCCGCCAGTCGATGGGACGGGATCGGGCCATCCGCCCGATCCCGATCGCTTCGCGCACAGCGCCTGCGTTCACGGCGCTTTGGGCTTGAGCCGCAGCCCTGGCGCCGGTTCCTTCAGCGCGTCGGCGGCCTGCTTGGCCGCCGGCAGTTCGATCCAGCGATGCACGCCCTTCTCGCACTCCTGCACGACCGGGAAGTACAAAGTCTTTCCGGCCGCGTCCGGCAGCTTCATCACCAGGCCGAAGGTGTCGTAGAGGTTGTCGGGCAGCGGCCCGCCCCGCCACGACACTTCGTCGACGGTTTCGGAGATGGTCTTGCCGTGCATCTTGGGCTGTTCACCCTCGATCTTGCGGGTCTTGATCTCGACCGTCCAGCCGGGCTTCATCTGCGGCTTGACCGACAGCACGCCGTCCGGGATCTTGACCCGGACCGCGACCGTAGCGGCGCCGTCGCAGCCGTGCGGCACGCTGAGTGCGGTCTGGAAGTAGTTGCCCGCGACGGCCTCGCTCGGCTGCAGCGAGACGTGGGCCAGCGACGGCGTGGCGCCGAGCGCAGCGGCCACGCAGGCCGCCGCGCTCCATGCAACATGCGCGCGCATCACTTCTTCATCCCGTGGCCGCCATGATCCATCGTGCCGTGGTCGATCTTCTTCATGCTGCCGCCCGTATCGCCCGCGGCCTTCGCGCCGACGCCCTCGACGTCGAAGGTCACCTGCACGTTGCCGGCCTTCTCGAACTGCAGCGTCACCGGCAGCTTCTCGCCCTCCTTCAGCGCGCCCTTCAGATCCATGAACATGATGTGGTAGCCGCCCGGGGCCAGCTTGACGGTCTTGCCGGGCTCGATCGGCAGGCCCTTCTCGAGCATCCGCATCTTCATCACGCCGCCGTCCATCGACATCTCGTGGATCTCGACCTTGCCGGAAACGTCGGCGGTGGCCGACACCAGCCGGTCGGCAGCCGTGCCCTTGTTTTCAATGGTGAGATAACCGCCGGCGACTTTGGCGCCGCCCGGCGTGGCGCGGCTCCAGGCCTGGTCGATCACCAGGTCGCCGGCCTTGACCTCGGCGGCCTGCGCCGTGGCGGCAGACAGCAGACCGATGATGGCGGCGGACGCGAAGGTGCGGATGAGTTTGGTCATGATGTGTAGTCCTTGAATGGGAATCACTGAGAGATAAGCCTCGACCGCGTGGCGCCGTGGGCGCCCTGCGGGGTCGGTCTGAATGTGTCTGGTAGAGACGATGCAGCGCGGCGGCTGCGAGCGCGTGACTTCAGACCACGCCCGGCGGAGCGCGCGGCTGGGCATGCGCGCTGAGGCGCTGGGCCGGCGGCTCTGGTTCGCGGTGCGGCCATGAGAACGACTGATAGGTCCTCTCGATCGTAGCGTGAGCGGGCGGCGCCGCGGCGGGAGCTGGCGCACCGCCGAGACCTACGGCGCAGATTGTGCAACAGCCGCCATCATGCGGCAAACCGGAGGCACCCCCGCCGCCCTCGTCGGACGCCATTGCGGAGCACAGGTGGGCGGTGGCGAGCGGGTCGGCGGCCGCGGCGGCGACGAATCGGATGGCGCCGATCGGCGACAGCAGCTGCACCAGCAGCGCCAGCGCGAAGACTGGAATCACCTGCCTCACACATCTGCGCATCGCGGCCCGTCCTCCACCCTGGCGAATTATCATGCAGCAATACCGCTGTCGATCGTGGCTCGGAAGGCGTCGCAGGACGGTTCGCCGGCAAAAAGTGACTGCAAATCAAATGCAGACGGTGAGTTTCCGTTCATTTCACCCCGTGCCCGAAATTTGAACATTCGTTGCCGTAAATGGTGACAAGTCAAAAAACTTCGGCTACCAATACGACAACAGACTTAGCCGTATGCGAAAGTCTGGGTGGTCCAAGTCTCGGGAGGAACCCTGACGCGCAACAATGCCGCGTCGCCCGTCAAACAAAACAATAAAACAAAATAATTCGGGATAATATTAGGGTCGACAAGTTTTCAGCAGGGCGGAAGCCCTGCTTTTTCTTTTCGGGGACATGTACATCGGCGTTCTTCTGGCGAGCGCATCATCGATCCGCGTAGTAGCTCCCGGTTCGGCAGGCAGCGCAGACGGCTCGAGAGCCTGACTGCTGACTCAGGGCCTGCCCTCTTGCTCATCCTTAGAGTCCGACTCAAAATCCGAACTGAACGCTAAGCGACCTTCTAGATCGCTTAGTATGCCTATCCATTCCGTCATGGCCGGGCTTGTCGATCACACCGTCACGGAGTGATCGGCCATGCCTTCGGTGCCGAAGATTTTCAGATAGCGCTGGACTTCGGAGTCCGGGCCGGTTGCCTTGGTCGGGTTGTCGGAGAGCTTCACGGCCGGCAGTCCGGCCGCTTCCACCACCTTGCAGACCAGCGAGATCGGATCGAGGGCATTGCCGCCGTTGGGTGCGCAGCCGCGGAAGTCGTTAGTCAGGTTCGTGCCCCAGCCGAAACTGACGCGGACGCGATCCTTGAAGTGCTGGAAGGATTGTTCGATCGAGTCGATATCCATGCCGTCGGACAGGACGAGCAGCTTCTCCTTCGGATCCCGGCCCTTGGCCTTCCACCACGCGACGAATTCATCGCCGCCCTCGATCGGCAGCTTGCTGTCCGGGCGCGCGCCGGTCCAATCCGCCACCCAGTCGGGCGCGTTGCGCAGGAACGATGTCGTCCCGTAGGTGTCCGGAAGGATCACCAGCAGATTGCCGTCATACAGGTTACGCCAATCGTCGAGCACCGTGTAGCGTGAGGCCGCGACGAGCTCATCGTCGTCGCCGGCCAGCGCCGCATAGACCATCGACAATTCGTGCGCGTTGGTGCCGATCGCCTCCGAGCCGATTTCCATCGCGACGTGGACGTTGCTGGTGCCGATGAAAGCGTCGCCGATGCCTTCCTGCAACGCCTCGCAGCACCACCTCTGCCACAGATAGCCATGCCGGCGGCGGGTGCCGAAATCGCCGATCTTCAGCCGCCCGTTCTCTTTCAGCCGCTGCAGCCGCTCGACCTTGCCCCACAGCTTCGCCTTGGCGCGCGCATAGAGCACGTCGAGTTCGAAACGCCCCATGTTGCGCATCGCCTTGCGGGCGCGCAGCTCGTTGATGATCGACAGAGCCGGAATTTCCCACATGGTGGTCAGCGGCCATGGCCCGGCGAAGCGAAGTTCGTACTGGCCGTCGCGAACGTCCACCTCGTAGTCCGGAAGCGCGAAGGTCTCGAGCCACGACAGAAATTCGGGCCGGAAGATCTGCTTCTTGCCGTAGAAGGTGTTGCCGGCCAGCCAGATCATTTCCCGCTTCGAAAGCCGAAGCGTCCGCGCGTGGTCCAGTTGTGCCCGCAGCTCGCCTATGTCGATCTCATCGGCAATCCGGATCGCCTTGGATCGGTTGATCACGCCGAACGTCACCGGCGTGTCGCGGTGCTTCATCCAGATCAGCTGCAGCATCAGCAGCTTGTAGAAGTCGGTGTCGAGCAGCGTGCGGACCACCGGGTCCATCCGGTAGTTGTGGTTGTGGACCCTGGTGGCGATATCGGTGAAACTCATCTGGGAAGCCCTTGGTAGTCGGGGCTGGCGCTGCCGCATTGCGCAGATCGAGCCACCCCGATCGATCCGCTCCCTTGTCGAGATCCACTCTAGAACCCGAATCTACCAGATTTGAGAACGTGTCAGCGAGTCGGAGATTCGAACCGTTGGTATGAGAGCGTCGACAGGCGAAACCTCGCGCGCCTACAGCGGAATGCCCATCAGCTTGACGAGCCGATCGACGCCGAGCCAGCCGGCCCGATAGGCATACAGCGCGACCGCGAAGATCACCGCCGAGACCAGCGTGGTCCACAGCGCCTTCCGCAGCATCAGCGCCGAGACCGGCGCGCCCGGATCGGTGCCGTCGATCTCCTCACTGTGCCCGGCTTCGGCGCGATTGCGAACGCCAAACGGCAGGGCCACGAACAGCACGACCCACCACAGCACAAAGTAGATCGCCAGCAGACTGCCGATCTGACTGATCATGCTTACGACTGCTCGATCTCGACCAGCGCGCCCGAGAAGTCCTTCGGATGCAGGAACAGCACCGGCTTGCCGTGAGCGCCGATCTTCGGCTGACCGTCGCCGAGCACGCGGGCGCCCTCCTTGATCAGCGTATCGCGCGCCGCGATGATGTCCGGCACTTCGTAGCAGACGTGATGGATGCCGCCGTCGGCATTGCGATCGAGAAACTTGGCGATCGGCGAAGCTTCGCCGAGCGGCTGGATGAACTCGATCTTGGTGTTCGGCAGCGTCACGAACACGGTGATGACGCCGTGCTCCGGCAGCGGCACCGCGTCGGAGATCTCGGCCTGAAAGGCGCCGCCATAGATCTTGGCGGCCGAAACCGCATCCTTCACCGCAATCGCCACGTGATTGAGCCGCCCGAGCATCGCACCGTCTCCGTCGTTACTTCTTGTCGTTGAGGTTTCTTGTCGCATTCGCTGCCTTCGGTTCTGATCGAATCAGCCCCGAAACTCCAGCCCTTATTTTGTCGCGTAACCGGTGCGGTCGGGACGCTCCCGCAATGCGGAAATCGACAGTCCTCCAGGGGATTCATGGCCGGGCTCGTCCCGGCCAGCCACGCCTTCTCTTGGAATATCGGCCGGTCGGCGTGGATGCCCGGGACAAGCCCGGGCATGACGGGCGAAGCTAGGCCGTCAGCACGTGGACGACGCAGAGCGGCTTCTTGCCCCAATGCTGCTGCACGATCGAACGCACGGTGCGGCGGACGGATTCCGCGACCGCCTCCGGATCACGCCGCTTTGCCCGTGGCAGGCCCTCGACCGTTGCCACGATGGCGTCGAACACGATGTCCTCGAGCGGCTCGCCGGCGCTGGTGTTCTCCGGAACGCCGATCAGATCGACGTCCGGATCGTCCACCAGCTCGCCCGCCTCGGTCATCGCCAAAGCCACGAAGGCACAGCCGGCGAACGCCAGCTTGCGGCGCTCACCAACCGCGCGCGACTTCTCGTCTTCGAGGATGTTGCCGTCTTTGTAGAGACGACCGGACGGCAGCTTCTCGACGACCGCGGGCTCGCCCGGGCCGAGCCGGATCAGATCGCCGTTGCGGCAGGTCATCACCTTCGGCACGCCCATCTGCCGCGCCAGCTTGGCGTGCTCGTTCAGATGCAGCGCTTCGCCGTGCACCGGGATCAGCAGTTCCGGCCGCACCCACGAGATCATCTCGCGCAGCTCCTCGCGGCGCGGATGGCCGGACACGTGAACCAGGTGGTCGCGATCGGTGATCACGTCGATGCCCTGATTGACCAGGCCGTTGATGATGGCGCCGACCGCCTTTTCGTTGCCCGGAATGGTGCGCGAAGAGAAGATCACGCAGTCGCCCTTGTTGAGGGTGACTTCGGGATGGTCATCGCGCGCGATCCGTGCCAGCGCGGCGCGTTGCTCACCCTGGCTGCCGGTGCACAGCGCCAGCACCTTGTCGGGCGGGAAATGGCCGTAGTACTCGGGCCCGCGAAAGCTCGGCACGCCATCGAGGTAACCGCACTCGCGGGCGACGTTCGACACCCGGTCCATCGCCCGGCCGACCAGCACCACCTCGCGGCCTGCCGCTTTGGCGGCATCGGCGACGGCGCGGATGCGGCCGACGTTCGACGCGAAGGTCGTCACCGCGACGCGGCCCTTGGCCGACTTGATCAGGCCGGTGAGCGACACGCCCACTTCGGATTCCGACGGCGAGCGGCCGTCGCGCACCGCGTTGGTGCTATCGCCGATCAGCGCCAGCACGCCCTCGTCGCCGATCTCGCGCAGCCGCTTCTCGTCGGTCGGCGGACCGACGACCGGCGTCGGATCGATCTTCCAGTCGCCGGTGTGCAGCACGGTGCCGACCGAGGTGCGGATCGCCAGCGCGTGCGATTCCGGGATCGAATGCGCCACCGGAATGAATTCGACGCTGAACGGACCGAGATCGATCCGGCCACCCGACGGCACTTCGGTGATGGGGATCTTCAGCGTGGTGCGTTCGGCCGCGAGCTTGGCGGCGAACAGCGAGGCGCTGAACTTGGTGGCGTAGATTGGGCATTTCAGCTTCGGCCACAGATCGATGATGGCGCCGAAATGATCCTCATGGGCGTGCGTCAGCACCAGCCCGACGAGGTTCTTCTTCTCTTTCTCGAGGAAGCGGATGTCCGGCATGATCAGATCGATGCCGGGCAGATGCTCCTCGTCGCCGAACGACACGCCGAGGTCGACGGCGAGCCAGCTGCGCTGCTGGCGATTGCCGAGGCCATAGATCGACAAATTCATGCCGATCTCCCCGACGCCGCCCAGTGGCGCGAAATAGAGTTCGTCGGGTCGTGCCATTAATCTGCAGCCTTTGCTGAAGCCGCATCGCCGAAATAGACGTCGCCGGCCGCGATCGGAATGCGTCTCCGATCCGACGTTATCAGGACCATGCAGCCTGTTTCATCGATGGTGTCGAATATCCCGGAAACCACCGACGAGCCTGACCGGATGGAAACCGTCTGACCAAGCCCTGCGGCCCGTTCCAGCCAGAGATCACGGATCTTGGCGAAACCACGTCCGTCATCCCAGATGCCGCGCATCTCGTGCCACGAATCCGACAGCGCCGCAAATACGTCTTCCGCGCTAGCCGTCACGCCGAGCTTGCTCAGGCATGTCACCGCGGTTGGAAGCCCCTCGGGGGCAGCGACCACGTTCGTGCCCATCCCGACCACGACTCCCAGTCGTCCGTCCGGCAATGCCTCGGCTTCGAGGTTCATTCCGACAAGCTTCGATCCGCCTGCCAGGATATCGTTGGGCCACTTCAGCCGATAGTCGTTCGCGGCCGAGTCGGGTGACCGCATCGCAGCCTCGACACTCACCTCCCGCAGCGCCTTCACGAGCGCGACGCCTGCAGCAAAGCCGAGCGTGGCCGCAACCGGAGGGGTGACGTTGAAACACTCGAAGACGGAGCTGGCCAAGTTGCCACGAGGAGCCACCCAGGCCCGGTTGCGACGACCGCGTCCCGCAGTCTGCATCGTCGTCACGAACCAGCAAGGCGTCCGCCCCCCCGCTCGGGCGTACGCCATCGCGTCGGTGTTGGTGGAGCCGGTCTCGTCGAACACCTTCAGGCCGAAACCGGCCGCCCGCGCCTTCGGTCCGAGTGCGAACGCCACCTAGAACAGCGACTTGGCTGCCGCCGTCGCTGCATTCACCAGCGGCGCGGGATAGATGAAGAACAGCATATTGAACAAGGCGGCCACAGCGAGCACGCCGCGCAGTTCGAGCCGCACCCGGTCGATGCCCGGGGCCGGCTCGTCGAAATACATCACCTTGATGATCGCCAGATAGTAGTAGGCGCCGACCACGCTGGTGACCACGCCGATCACCGCCAGCGCGAACAACCCGGCCTTGATGGCCGCCATGAACACGTAGAATTTGGCGAAGAAGCCGGCGAGCGGCGGGATGCCGGCCATCGAGAACAGCAGCATGGCGAAGAAGAACGCCAGCACCGGACTGGTGCGCGACAGGCCGGCGAAGTCGCTGATGTTCTCGACATGCAGCCCGTTGCGGCGCATCGACAGGATCACCGCGAACGCGCCCAGCGTCATCGCCACGTAGATCGAGATGTAGACGATCACACCCTGCGCGCCTTCGACCGTGCCGGCCGACAGCCCGACCAGCGCGAAGCCGATGTGGCCGATCGCCGAATAGGCCATCAGGCGCTTGATGTTCTTCTGGCCGATCGCCGCGAACGAGCCCAGCGCCATCGAGGCGATCGCCACGAACACCACGATCTGCTGCCACTGCGGCACGATGCCGGGGAACGCCGTCAGCGTCACGCGGGTGAAGATCGCGAGGCCAGCGACCTTCGGGGCCGAGGCGAAGAACGCGGTGACCGGGGTCGGCGCGCCTTCGTACACGTCCGGCGTCCACATGTGGAACGGCACGGCCGAAACCTTGAAGCACAGCGCGGCGAGCAGGAACACGAGGCCAAACACCAGCCCGATGTTGCCGTCCTTGGCCGCCGCGGCGATGCCCGAGAACTGCACCGTGCCGGTGAAGCCGTAGATCAGCGAGGCGCCGTACAGCAGCATGCCGGACGACAGCGCGCCGAGGATGAAATACTTCATGCCGGCTTCGTTGGACTTGGCGTCCTCGCGATTGCTGGCGGCCACGACGTAGAGCGCCAGGCTCATCAGCTCGAGGCCGAGATACAGCATGATCAGGTCGCCGGCCGAGATCAGCAGCATCATGCCGACCGACGACAGCAGCACCAGGATCGCGTATTCGAACATCCGCTTCGACGGATTGGTCAGGTTCTCGGCCGACAGGATCAGCGTCACCGCGGAGCCGATCAGCGCCAGCACCTTCAGGAAGCGGGCGAAGTCGTCGACGATGAAGCTGCCGCCGAAGGTGACGAGCTTGCCGGCCGGCAGCATCACGACGAGCGCCCCGGTGACCACCAGCAGCACGACGGCGAGCGTCGCGACCAGCCCTGTGGTGCGCGGGCCGCGATAGGCGCCGAGCATCAGCAGCAGCATCGCGCCGACCACCAGCACGAGCTCCGGCAGGATCGGGACCAGCGAATAACCGGCGATATCGATATTCATAGCGTGTAGTCCTTGCCGGTTACGGAAGCGCGGCTGCCTTCACGGCAGTCACGGCGGCGGCGTATTGGTTGACGAGGTGTTGGACCGAGGCGGCCGACATATCCAGCACCGGCTTCGGATAGAAGCCGAACAGGATGGTCAGCACAACGAACGGCGCGAGGATGACCGACTCGCGGAGCGTCAGGTCCTTGATCGAGGCGAGCGCCGGCTTGGTCAGCGCGCCGAACACCACCTTGCGATACAGCCACAGCGCATAGGCGGCCGACAGGATCACGCCGAGCGCCGCGAAGGTCGCGGTCGGGATGTTGGTCCGGAAGGTGCCCATCAGCGTGAGGAATTCGCCGACAAAACCCGAGGTGCCCGGCAGGCCGACATTGGCCATGGTGAAGACCAGGAACACGAAGGCGTAGATCGGCATCCGGTTGACGAGGCCGCCATAGGCGGCGATCTCGCGGGTGTGCATCCGGTCGTAGATCACGCCGACGCAGAGGAACAGCGCGCCCGACACGATGCCGTGCGAGATCATCTGGAACACGCTGCCGGCGACGCCCTGGGTGTTGCCGGCGAAGATGCCCATGGTGACGAAGCCCATATGCGCGACCGAGGAGTACGCAATCAGCTTCTTGATGTCCTCCTGCATCAGCGCGACCAGCGAGGTGTAGACGATCGCGATGACGGAGAGCGTGTAGACCAGCGGCGCGAAATACAACGACGCGTCGGGGAACATCGGCAGCGAGAAGCGCAGGAAGCCGTAGCCGCCCATCTTCAGCATGATCGCGGCCAGCACCACGGAGCCTGCCGTCGGCGCCTCGACGTGCGCGTCGGGGAGCCAGGTGTGCACCGGCCACATCGGCATCTTCACCGCGAACGAGGCGAAGAATGCCAACCACGCCCAGGTCTGCAGGTTGCGCGGCAGCGCGGTGGTCATCAGCGTCGGGATGTCGGTGGTGCCCGCCGTCCAGTACATCGCCATGATGGCCAGCAGCATCAGCACCGAGCCGAGCAGCGTGTACAGGAAGAACTTGAACGACGCGTAGACCCGCCGCGGGCCGCCCCAGACGCCGATGATCAGGAACATCGGGATCAGGCCGCCTTCGAAGAACAGATAGAACAGCACCAGATCGAGCGCCGAGAAGGTGCCGATCATCAGCGTTTCCAGCACCAGGAACGCCATCATGTATTCGCGGACCCGGAACGTCACCGACTTCCAGCTCGCGAGGATGCAGAACGGCATGATCGCGGTGGTGAGGATCACGAGCGGCAGCGAAATGCCGTCGAGACCCATGTGGTAGGTGATCGTGTTGCCGAGCCAGGGCGCCTTTTCGACGAACTGGAAGCCCGGGTTGGACGCATCGAACCGCGCCACAAGGATCAGCGACACCGCGAAGGTGATCAGCGTGGTCCACAGCGAGATCCAGCGTGCGTTGCGACGCGCGGCCTCGTCGTCGCCGCGGGCCAGATAGACCAGCATCGCGCCGACCAGCGGCAGGAAGGTGACGACCGACAGGATCGGCCAAGTCATGATTGAAGCCGACATTACCGGCCTCCCCCGCCGAGCATGAACCAGGTGATCAGACCGGCCACGCCGATCAGCATCGCGAACGCGTAGTGATACAGATAGCCGGTCTGCAGCTTGACGACCCCGCGGGTGACGTCGAGCACGCGGGCCGAAATGCCGTCGGGGCCGAACCCGTCGATCAGCATGCCGTCGCCCTTCTTCCAGAGCTGCCGGCCGATCCACTTCGCAGGCCGCACGAAGATGATGTCGTACAGCTCATCGAAGTACCACTTGTTGAGCAGGAACCTGTAGAGCAGCGGATGCTGGCTGGCGAGCTCCACCGGCAGATACGGCCGGCGGATGTAGAACAGATACGACACCAGGAAGCCCACCACCATCATCACCGTTGGCAGATAGGCGATTCCGGCCGGGATGTGGTGCATCTCCTCGATGATGCCCGGGTGCATCTTCAGCGAGTCGCGGAAGAACTCCTCGATGCCGTGCCCGGCGAACACTTCCTTGAACGGATAGCCGGCCGCCAGCGCGCCGAAGGCTAGCACGAACAGCGGGATCGTCATCGTCAGCGGGCTCTCGTGCGCGGCTTCGTAGTGCTTACGATCGGCCGGCTCGCCGTGGAACGTCTTGAAGATCAGACGCCACGAGTAGAACGAGGTCAGCAGCGCCGCGACGACCGTCATCAGGAAGCCGTAGAACGCCATCGGATTGTGCGAGACGTAGGCCGCCTCGATGATCGCGTCCTTGGAGAAGTAGCCGGCGGTCAGCGGGAAGCCGGTCAGCGCCAGGGTGCCGATCACCATCACCGCATAGGTGAACGGGATGCGGTCCTTCAGGCCGCCCATGTGGCGGATGTCCTGCTCGTGGTGCATCGCATGGATCACCGAGCCGGCGCCCAAGAACAGCAGCGCCTTGAAGAAGGCATGCGTGAACAGATGGAACATACCGACCGAATAGGCCCCAGCCCCCAACGCCACGAACATGTAGCCGAGCTGCGAACAGGTCGAATACGCCACGATCCGCTTGATGTCGTTCTGCACCAGACCGATCGTCGCCGCGAACAACGCGGTGGTGCCGCCGAAGAACATCACCACGGCCTGCGCGGTCGGGGCCAGTTCGAACAGCGGCGACATCCGGGCGACCATGAAGACGCCCGCGGTGACCATGGTGGCGGCGTGGATCAGCGCCGACACCGGGGTCGGGCCTTCCATCGCGTCCGGCAGCCAGGTGTGCAGCAGGAACTGCGCCGACTTGCCCATCGCGCCCATGAACAGCAGCAGGCAGGCCAGCGTCAGCGCGTCGGCGTGCCAGCCGAAGAAGTTGATGGTCTTGCCGGTGAGCCCAGGCGCGGCTGCGAAGATGGTGTCGAAATCGGTCGACGCGACCAGCACGAAGATCACGAAGATGCCGAGCAGGAAGCCGAAGTCGCCGACGCGGTTGACGACGAAGGCCTTGATGGCGGCGGCGTTGGCCGACGGCTTTTGATACCAGAAGCCGATCAGCAGATAGCTCGCCAGACCGACGCCTTCCCAGCCGAAGAACAGCTGCAGTAGGTTGTCGGCCGTCACCAGCATCAGCATGGCGAAGGTGAACAGCGACAGGTAGCCGAAGAACCGCGGACGATGCGGGTCTTCGTGCATGTAGCCGATCGAATACAGATGGACGAGCGACGACACCGTCGTCACCACCACCAGCATCACCGCGGTCAGCGTGTCGACGCGCAGCGTCCAGGCCACCTGCAGATCGCCCGAATTGATCCAGGGCATCACCGGAACGCGGATGTCGTGGTGCATGAAGCCGACGTCGACCAGCGTCACCCAGGACAGCGCTGCCGAGATCAGCAGCAGCGTCGTGGTGACGATCTCGGCCAGACGGGAGCCGGCGGCAGCCGGTTCGACCGGGCCGTGGGCGTGATCGTCATGAGCGTGGCCCCCATGAGCGTGGTCGTCGTGACCATGCGCCGCGTGCGCGTGGGCGTCGTGGCCGACCGGCTCGGAATGGGTCTCGTGGATCACCGCGGCGTCGCCGCCGACGGGCGCCGCGTGACCATGACCGTGTCCGTGGTCGTCATGATGTTCGACGGTGTCGCCGCTCGGGTTGCGGGCGTGCGCACCGACCAGCGCAATGACGGCCGCGATCAGCGCGCCGATCAGCGGCAGGAATACGATAGCCTGGATCATGCGCGCGCCTTCGCCTTGAGCCGGATCGCGTCGCGGGTCAGCGACGGGTGATGGACGATCATGCCCTAGCCCTTCATCAGGTTGATATCTTCAACCGCGATCGTGCCGCGGTTGCGGAAGAACACCACGAGCACCGCGAGGCCGATCGCGGCCTCGGCCGCGGCCACGGTCAGCACCAGAAGTGCGAACACCTGCCCGACGATGTCGTTGAGAAAGATCGAGAACGCCACCAGGTTGATGTTCACGGCGAGCAGGATCAGCTCGATCGACATCAGGATGATGATGACGTTCTTGCGGTTGAGGAAGATGCCGAGGATGCCGAGCGTGAACAGGACGGCGGCGACCGACAGGAAGTGACCCAGACCGATCTCGTTCATCGCACCCACTCCGCGGAGTCGCTTTCGGACAGTCCCTGCCCCGGCTTCACCTGACGGATCGCCATGGCGGTTTCCTTCGACCGGGCGTTCTGCTCGGAGATGACCTGCCGCTTCACCGACTTCTTGTGGCGCAGCGTCAGCACGATCGCGCCGATCATCGCCACCAGCAGGATCAGACCCGAGATCTGGAAGTAGTGGATGTAGCGGGTGTACAGCACCAGGCCGAGCGCCTCGGTGTTGGTGACGTCCGTCGGGATCGGCGCCGTGATCGTCTTGGTGACGGTCGGCGTGATCACCCAGCCGCCGGCGAGCAGCAGCAGCTCGGCGAGGAAGATGAAGCCGATCAGCAGGCCGAACGGCAGATATTCGAGGAAGCCCTCGCGCAGCCGGCTGAAGTCGACGTCCAGCATCATGATCACGAACAGGAACAGCACCGCGACGGCGCCGACATAGACCACGATCAGGATCATCGCCAGGAATTCGGCGCCCATCAGCACGAACATGCCGGCGGCGTTGACGAACACCAGGATCAGGAACAGCGCCGAGTGCACGGGGTTGCGCGCGAACACCACCATGACGGCGGCGGCGATCGCGGCGCCGGCGTAGAGATAGAAGAACAGGACTGGCATGGACATGGCGTCAGCTCACCGGTACGGCGCGTCGAGTTCGATGGACTTGGCGATCTCACGCTCCCAGCGATCACCGTTCGCGAGCAGCCTGGCCTTGTCGTAGTACAGCTCTTCGCGGGTCTCCGTGGAGAACTCGAAGTTCGGCCCTTCGACGATGGCGTCCACCGGGCAGGCCTCCTGGCACAGACCGCAATAGATGCACTTCACCATATCGATGTCGTAGCGCACGGTGCGGCGAGTGCCGTCGTTGCGCCGCGGACCGGCCTCGATGGTGATCGCCTGCGCCGGGCACACCGCTTCGCACAGCTTGCAGGCGATGCAGCGCTCTTCGCCGTTGGGATAGCGGCGCAGCGCGTGCTCGCCGCGGAAGCGGGGCGAGATCGGATTTTTCTCGAAAGGATAATTGATCGTCGGCTTCGGCTTGAAGAAATAGCGCATGGCGAGGAAGAACGCCGATACGAATTCCGTCAGCAGCAGCGAGCGCGCGGTTGCGTTGATATTCATCAGGGCCTCATTTCGGCGCGAGCCCGCCAAATTGCAGGACGGCGGCGACGATCACCACCATCGCCAGCGACAGCGGCAGGAACACCTTCCAGCCGAGCCGCATCAGTTGGTCGTAGCGGTAGCGCGGCACGATCGCCTTCGCCATCGCGAACATGAAGAACATGAACAGGACTTTGAGCGCGAACCAGACGATGCCCGGCACCCAGGTGAACGGGGCGTAAGGCACCGGCGGCAGCCAGCCGCCCAGGAACAGGATCGTGCCCATCGCGCACATCGTGACGATGGCGACGTATTCGCCGAGCATGAACAGCAGATACGGCGTCGACGAGTATTCGACCATGAAGCCGGCGACCAGTTCCGATTCCGCTTCGACGAGATCGAACGGCGGGCGGTTGGTCTCGGCCAGCGCCGACACGTAGAACACCACGAACATCGGGAACAGCGGCAGCCAGTACCAGCCGAGCATGCCCCACTTCGAGTTCTGCGCCTCGACCACTGCGGTCAGGTTCAGCGAACCGACGCACAGCAGCACGCAGATCACCACGAAGCCGATCGAGACCTCGTAGGACACCATCTGCGCGGCCGAGCGGAGCGCCGCGAGGAACGGATACTTCGAGTTCGACGACCAGCCGGCCATGATGATGCCGTAGACCGACAGCGACGACACCGCGAGGATGAACAGCACGCCGACATTGATGTCGGCGATCACCCAGCCGGCGCTGACCGGGATGACGGCCCAGGCCGACAGCGCCAGCACGCAGGTGACCAGCGGCGCCAGCAGGAACACGCCCTTGTTGGCGCTGTCCGGAACCGTCGGCTCCTTCAGCACGAACTTGAGCAAGTCCGCGAAGGATTGCAGCAGGCCCCAGGGGCCGACCACGTTCGGGCCGCGCCGGATCTGCACCGCCGCCCAGATCTTGCGGTCGGCGAGCAGGATGTAGGCGATCGAGATCAGCAGGATGACCAGCAGCAGCACGCTCTGGCCGATCACGATGATCAGCGGCCACAGGTTGGTCATGAAGAAATCAGCCATCGGTCCTGCCTATTCCGCCGCCGTCAGCATCTGGCCCGAGGCGAGACGGGAGCATTCCGCCATCACCGCGGAGGCCCGCGCGATCGGGTTGGTCATGTAGTAATCCGCAATCGCCGGCTTGAGCGGCGCCTTGTCGATGCTGCCGCCCGCGGCGGCTAGCGTGCGCACGGCACCGGCGTCGCCGGCCTCGATCTGGTCGACCCGCATCAGATGCGGCGCGGCGGCGAAGATCGCCTTGCGCAGCGCCGCGAGCGAGTCGAAGGGCAGCTTGGCGCCGAGCGCCTCGGACAGCGCGCGGATTATCGCCCAGTCCTCGCGCGCGTCACCCGGCGGGAACGACGCGCGATTGGCGATCTGCACCCGCCCCTCGGTGTTGACGTAGGTGCCCGACTTCTCGGTGTAGGCCGCGCCCGGCAGGATCACGTCGGCGCGGTGCGCGCCGCGGTCACCGTGGGTGCCGATATAGACGACGAAGGCGCCGTCCGGCAGCTTCACCTCGTCAGCACCGAGCGAGAACACGACATCCATCGCGTCCTGCGTGGTCATCTGCGCCAGGTCCTTGCCGCCCTCGCTTGGCACGAAGCCGATGTCGAGCGCGCCGACGCTGGAGGCGGCCGGATGCAGCACGGCGAAACCGTTCCAGCCGTCCTTGAGCGCGCCGATGTCGGCCGCGAGCTTGGCGGCCGCCGCCAGCAGCGCCGCGCCGTCGCGCCGCGAGGTCGCCGCAGCTCCGATCAGCACGATCGGGTTCTTGGCGTTCTTCAGCGTCTCGGCGAACGAGTGCTTGCCGGCCGCCAGATCCGCGAGCGTGTCGGCGCCGGCGCCGAGATAGTCGTACGAATAGGTCAGCTCGGACTGCTCGCCGATCACGCCGATCGCCAGCTGGCCGGTCCGCCAGCGCTTGCGGATGCGGGCGTTGAGGATCGAGGCTTCCTTGCGCGGGTTGGAGCCGATGATCAGCAGCGCATCGGCCTGCTCGATGCCGGCGATGGTCGGATTGAAGATGTAGGACGCCCTGCCCGCCTTCGGGTTGAACGCCGCGACGCTCTCGGCCGCCAGGTTCGACGAGCCGAGCTGCGCCAACAGTTGCTTCAGCGCGAACATTTCCTCGACCGCGGCGAGATCGCCGGCGATCGCGCCGATCTTCTTGGCGTCGGCATTGGCGATCCTGGCCTTGATCAGGCCGAACGCCTCCGGCCAGCTCGCCGGGCGCAGCTTGCCGCCGCCGCGGACGTAAGGCTGATCGAGTCGCTGCGTGCGCAGGCCGTCGACGATGTGACGGGTCTTGTCGGAGATCCACTCCTCGTTGATCGCCTCGTTGACGCGCGGAAGGATGCGCATCACTTCGCGGCCGCGCGTATCGACGCGGATCGCCGAGCCGACGCCGTCCATGACGTCGACCGACTGGGTCTTGCCGAGCTCCCACGGCCGCGCCGCGAAGGCGTAGGGCTTCGAGGTCAGCGCGCCCACCGGGCAGATGTCGACGAGGTTGCCCTGCAGCTCCGAAGTCAGCGCGCTCTCGAGATAGGAGGTGATCTCCATGTCCTCGCCGCGACCGGTCGCGCCCATCTCCGGCACGCCGCAGACTTCGGCGGCGAAGCGCACGCAGCGGGTGCACTGGATGCAGCGGTTCATCGAGGTCTTGACCAGCACGCCGAGATACTTGTCCTCGACCGCGCGCTTGTTCTCGGCGAACCGGCTGGTGTCGACGCCGTAGCCCATCGCCTGGTCCTGCAGGTCGCACTCGCCGCCCTGATCGCAGATCGGGCAGTCGAGCGGATGGTTGATCAGCAGGAATTCCATCACGCCCTCGCGGGCCTTCTTCACCATCGGAGTCTTGGTGTTGATCTCCGGCGGCTCGCCGTTCGGGCCCGGACGGCAGTCGCGCACGCCCCAGGCGCAGCTCGCCACCGGCTTCGGCGTGCCCTTCAGCTCGACCAGACACATCCGGCAGTTGCCGGCGATCGACAGCCGCTCGTGATAACAGAACCGCGGAATCTCCGCGCCGGCCTGTTCGCAGGCCTGCAGCAGCGTGTATTCCGGCGGGACCTCGACTTCCTTGCCGTCGACGATGAGTTTCATCACTTGCTTGTCTTCCATCTTTCGCATTCCGCGAAACGACTACTAGCATCTCGGCGCGTTATCGCGACCAACTCCTGAACCTGTTCGCCATAAGTAACAAGGTCAACATCCGCAAGCGTTTCGCAAAGATATTGAGAGTGCTCGCCCATCCGAGATTGGCAAGCAGACCTCCAGCCTTGTTCGTCACCCATCGCAATAAGCACCTCTTCGCAGGTATAGAGGAGATGCGTAACGAATGATGTGTACTGGCCGAAATCAACACCGCCACTTCGCTTCAGATGGCGATAATCAGGCTCGGCTAGATTTGGATACTTCAGCTCAATCTCAATATGCGACCGAAACATCTGCCGCGCCGCCGACTCTCGTGCCTTTTGAGCCGAGTCACGATTGTTAGTTTTGATCGTCTGCAGTTGCGACCAAACAACCGCAAGAGCAACCCCAGCGATCGCCGCCGAAGCAATCTGCGAATAATTGCCCCTCCGCTGCCAAGGTTGATCGGGCGACCCCAGAGTCATCGCGTTACTCCGCCGCCACCATATGCGCCGGATCGAGCACGCCCTGGTCGTCGAGCGTGGCCTTGCGCGAGAAATCGTCGATGCGGCGCTCGATCTCCGGACGGAAAGCGCGGATCAGGCCCTGGATCGGCCAGGCCGCGGCGTCGCCGAGCGCACAGATGGTGTGACCTTCGACCTGCTTGGTCACTTCGAGCAGCATGTCGATCTCGCGCTTATGGGCGCGGCCCTCGACCATGCGGCTGAGCACGCGCCACATCCAGCCGGTACCTTCGCGGCACGGCGTGCACTGGCCGCAGCTCTCATGCTTGAAGAAGTAGCTGATGCGGGCGATCGCGGCGACGACGTCGGTGGACTTGTCCATGACGATGACGCCGGCGGTGCCGAAGCTCGACTTCACCGCGCGGGTGCCGTCGAAGTCCATGATCAGCTCTTCGCAATCGGCCGCCGGGATCAGCGGACAGGATGCGCCGCCGGGAATGATCGCGAGCAGATTGTCCCAGCCGCCGCGAATGCCGCCGCCGTGCTTCTCGATCAGTTCGCGGAACGGAATGCTCATCGCCTCTTCGACGACGCACGGCGTGTTGACGTGGCCGGAGATGCCGTAAAGCTTGGTGCCAACGTTGTTCGCCCGGCCGATCGAAGAGAACCACGCTGCGCCGCGGCGCAGAATGTCCGGCGCCACCGCGATCGACTCGACGTTGTTCACCGTGGTCGGGCAGCCGTACAGGCCGACGTTCGCCGGGAACGGCGGCTTCAGCCGCGGCTGGCCCTTTTTGCCTTCGAGGCTTTCCAATAGGGCGGTTTCTTCGCCGCAGATATAAGCGCCTGCACCGTGCGCGACATACAGATCGAACGGATAGCCGTGGACGTTATCCTTGCCGATCAGCTTGGCCTCGTAGGCCTGATCGATCGCCGCCTGCAGATGCTCGCGCTCGCGGATGAATTCGCCGCGCACGTAGATGTAGCCGGTGTGCGCGCCCATGGCGCAGCCGGCGATCAGGCAGCCCTCGACCAGCGTATGCGGATCGTGCCGCATGATCTCGCGGTCTTTACAGGTGCCCGGCTCGGATTCGTCGGCGTTGACGACGAGGTAGCTCGGACGGCCGTCGGCGTTGTCCTTCGGCATGAAGGACCATTTCAGGCCGGTCGGGAAGCCGGCGCCGCCGCGGCCGCGCAGTCCCGACGCCTTCATCTCGTTGATGATCCAGTCGCGACCCTTGTCGATGATCGCCTTGGTGCCTTCCCACTGGCCGCGACGGCGCGCGCCCTTGAGGCCCCAGTCGTCGAGGCCGTACAGGTTCCGGAAGATGCGGTCCTTGTCGTCGAGCATGGCTTGCGACGTTCCCTGTCAGCGATTCGATTGCATGTAGGCGAGTCCGGCAGCGCATCCCCCGAAGGTGAGCGCCCAGATCAGGCTCGACTCGAATGTCGCGCTGAGCGCGTAGCGCTGCAGCACGAAGATGAAGACGGCCGCGATGACGGCGTGCATCGCGATGTAGAGCGGCTTGCTCATCGGTACGATCCCCTCGGCCCTGCTCCGGCCGACTCCCATCGGCGTGATCATGGCGGGTTCTTTTCGGTCGCGTCGGCGGCCGGTGCCTTCGGCGCAGGACGCTCCTGCACGTTGGCAGCTGCGCCGGAGCGCTTCGGCTCATGGTCGGTCAGCGCCGGCCCATCATTGTTGCCTGGCTCGGAATTGTTGCCTGGCTCGACGTTGATGCCACCGGTCTTCAGCGTCGTCGGGCCGGTGATCGGCGCGGCGTATTGCCGGCCGTTCTGCGGACCCGGCTTCGGCGGATTGCCGGCAGCGAAGCCGTCGATCACCTTGTTCAGCAGCTCCGGCGTCAGGTCCTCGTAGGTGTCCTTCCAGATCTGCACCATCGGCGCGTTCACGCAGGCGCCGGCGCACTCGACCTCTTCCCACGAGAAGTCGCCATCGGCGGACAGATGGAAGGGATCGTGATGAATGCGATTCTTGCAGACTTCGATCAGTTCGCCGGCACCGCGCAGCATGCAGGGCGTCGTGCCGCAGACCTGGACGTGCGCCTTCTTTCCGACCGGATTGAGCTGGAACATCGTGTAGAAGGTCGCGACTTCCAGCGCGCGGATGTAGGGCATCTCGATCATGTCGGCGATGACACGGATCGCAGCTTCCGGCAGCCAGCCGCCGCACTGCTCCTGCGCCCGCCACATCATGGCGATCACCGCCGAGAACTGCCGGCCGGGCGGATATTTGGCGATCTCGCGCTGCGCCCAGGCGAGGTTGTCCTCGGTGAAGGCGAAGCTGGCGGGTTGCTGCTCTTTCGGAGCCAGACGACGGACGGACATGATCAGTTTCTCATCGCGCGCTTGGCCGCGCTCGCATTCAGGTTTTCGATTCGGGCCTGCCAGAACGCGCTCGCAGTGCCGACGACGTTGTAGCCGACATTCGACGCGACCTTGATCCGGTCGAGGATGGCGAGGTCGACGACGGCCTCGAACTTGTTGCTGCCGGGGTCGTAGACCACCAGCTTCAACGGCGTATTATCGAGGATGAAGCGCGATACGGTGTGTGCCCGGTCGCTGCCGTGTTCCTCGCAGAGAATTGCGGTGTCGCCCTGCAGCAGTCGCTCGCCGCCGCGGATCGCGTCGATCTCGACGCCTTCGACGTCGAGCTTGACCAGGTACTTGCCGCCGACGGCGAGCCGACCGTCGTCGATCAGGTCGTCAAGCCGGATCACCGGCACTTCCTCGCCGCCAGCGTCGTCATGACCGACGATACTCAGCGCCTCGTGCTTGGTGCCCGACAGCCGCGCCGTGCCGCGCGTCGCCCCGATCGCGCATTTCAGCGTTTCGAAGCGGCTTCCATTGATCTTGGCGTTGTTCGCCAGCCGCGCGTAATTGGCCCGCGACGGCTCGATCGCGATGGTGCGATGCGCCCCGAACGGACGGCTCGACACCAGCACCGACCAGTAGCCGTAGTTCGCGCCGCAATCGACGAACGTGTAGTCGACGTCGGACGAATGAGCGAACAGCAGATCGAGCTCGATCTCGTAGCGATACGACCGCTCGAGCAGCTTGCTCCAATAGCCGTCGCCGTACGGGAACACGAAGGTGGCGTCGGGATTGAGCTTGATCGCAATGTCACGCTCCGGCAACGCTTTGCGCATCAGGTTCGCCGCGGCGTTGTAGCCGCGATACGAGAACGTCGACGAGACGCGAGCGCCCATCACCAGTGCGCACGCGGCCATGCGCTCGAGGGCGCTTGCCCCCTCGAGAGCGCCGGTCGCGCGGTCGAACTGGATGGGCGCGGGCGGCATCACCGATCGACCTCTCCGAACACGATGTCGAGCGAGCCGAGGATGGCCGACACGTCCGCCAGCAGGTGGCCGCGGTTCATGTAGTCCATCGCCTGGAGATGCGCGAAGCCCGGCGCGCGGACCTTGCACTTGTACGGCTTGTTGGTGCCGTCCGAGACCAGGAACACGCCGAACTCGCCCTTCGGCGCCTCGACCGCGACGTAAACCTGACCGGCCGGCACGTGGAAGCCTTCGGTGTAGAGCTTGAAGTGATGGATCAGCGATTCCATCGAGCGCTTCATCTCGGAGCGGCGCGGCGGGAAGATCTTGTTGTCGTCGACCGCGACACGGCCCTGCCCGTCCGGCGCGCGCAGCTTGGCGATGCACTGCTTCATGATCTTGACCGACTGGCGCATCTCTTCGACGCGGATGCAGTAGCGGTCGTAGCAGTCGCCGTTCTTGCCGATCGGAACGTCGAATTCCATCTCGGCGTAGCACTCGTAGGGCTGCGCCTTGCGCAGATCCCAGGCGGCGCCCGAGCCGCGCACCATCACGCCGGAGAAGCCCCACTTCCAGGCGTCGTCGAGCGAGATCACGCCGATGTCGACGTTGCGCTGCTTGAAGATGCGGTTGTTGGTCAGTAGCGTTTCGAGATCGTCGACGGTCTGCACGAAGTTGTCGCACCAGACGTCGATGTCGTCGGCCAGCTGCTTCGGCATGTCCTGATGCACGCCGCCGACGCGGAAATACGCCGCGTGCATCCGGCTGCCGGAGACACGCTCGTAGAACATCATCAGCTTTTCGCGCTCTTCGAAGCCCCACAGCGGCGGGGTCAGCGCGCCGACGTCCATCGCCTGGGTGGTGACGTTGAGCATGTGCGACAGGATGCGGCCGATCTCGCAATACAGCACGCGGATCAGCTGGGCCCGGCGCGGCACCTCAATGCCGAGCAGCTTCTCGGTTGCCAGGCAGAACGCGTGTTCCTGATTCATCGGCGCGACGTAGTCGAGCCGATCGAAATACGGGATCGCCTGCAGATAGGTCTTGGCTTCGATCAGCTTCTCGGTGCCGCGATGCAGCAGGCCGATATGCGGATCGACGCGCTCGACGACTTCGCCGTCGAGCTCCAGCACCAGGCGCAACACGCCGTGCGCCGCCGGATGCTGCGGACCGAAATTGATGGTGAAGTTGCGGAGACCTGCGGCCTCGGTCGCGGCGTCAGCCATGGGGCAAGCTCCGCTTGCTGGCGAATAGCGAATGGCGAGTAGCGAATGGCGTCACGGCTTCACCCCGGCCTTTTCGTCTCCCGGAAGGACCGGATAGTCGGCGCCTTCCCAGGGCGAGAGGAAATCGAACTTGCGGAATTCCTGGTTGAGCCGCACCGGCTCGTACACCACCCGCTTCTGGTCGTCGTCGTAGCGCACCTCGACGAAGCCGCTGAGCGGAAAGTCCTTGCGCAACGGATGGCCGTCGAAACCGTAGTCGGTCAGGATCCGGCGCATGTCCGGATGGCCGGTGATGACGATGCCGTAGAGGTCATAGACCTCGCGTTCGAACCAGTCGGCGCCCGGGAACTCGGTGATGATCGACGGCACCATCGTGGTCTCACCGACCTGCCCGACCAGCCGCACCCGTTCGTTCAGCGTCGGCGACAGGAAGTGATATACCATGTCGAACCGCAATTCGCGGCCCGGATAGTCCACGGCGGTCACGTCGATGACGCTGATGAAGCGGAACCGCGGATCGTCGCGCAGCACCCGCACGATATCCACGACCTTCTGCGGATCGATCGTGACCTCGAGCTGGCCATGCGCAACCGAGTGACCGATCGCTGCGCCTGGCAAGGCGGCCACGATCGTCTGACCAAGGGTGTCGAGCCCGTTGTCGTCCATGAAGCAGCCTTCTCAGCGTTCGATCGTACCGGTCCGGCGGATCTTCTTCTGCAACAGCAGCATGCCGTACAGGAGAGCCTCGGCGGTGGGCGGGCAGCCCGGCACGTAAATATCGACCGGAACCACGCGATCGCAGCCGCGAACGACTGCATAGGAATAGTGATAATAGCCGCCGCCATTGGCGCACGAGCCCATCGATATGACGTAGCGCGGCTCCGGCATCTGATCGTAGACCTTGCGCAGCGCAGGCGCCATCTTGTTGGTCAGCGTGCCGGCGACGATCATCACGTCGGACTGGCGCGGCGAAGCGCGCGGCGCGAAGCCGAATCGCTCGGCGTCGTAGCGCGGCATCGACAGCTGCATCATCTCGACCGCGCAGCAGGCGAGACCGAACGTCATCCACATCAGCGAGCCGGTGCGCGCCCAGGTGATCAGGTCGTCGGTCGCGGCAACGAAGAAGCCCTTGTCGGACAGCTCGCGATTGACGTTCTGGAAAAACGGATCGTCGGCACCGATCGGCTTGCCGGTGTTCGGATCGATGATGCCGCGCGGCGCCGGTGCGATCAGCGGCTGAGCGCCGACCGGGCCGGCCGAAGGCGTCTGCTGCATCGAGGCTGGCCTCAATCCCATTCGAGTGCACCCTTCTTCCACTCATACGCGAAGCCGACGGTGAGCACACCGAGAAACACCATCATCGACCAGAAACCGGTCGCTCCGAGCTTCCCGAACGTCACGGCCCAGGGAAACAGAAACGCGACTTCGAGATCGAAGATGATGAAGAGGATCGCGACCAGATAAAACCTCACATCGAACTTCATGCGGGCGTCGCCGAAAGCGTTGAACCCGCATTCATAAGCTGAGAGTTTTTCCGGATCAGGCTGCTGATAGGCGACGGCAAAAGGCGCCACCAGGAGCACGAAGCTCAGACCAGCTGCTACGACGATAAATACCACGATGGGCAGATAGCTCGGCAGAATGCCGCTCATTACCGTTCCCTATCCCGCGGTTTGCACCGCCGCAGACTCGTTTGCATTTGAATTGTTCTACCGCTTAGCGCAGTGCAACAGGGGGCGCAAGGCAAGCTGTGTTGACAACGGGGTTGCGGCCTATCCTGACAAGACATGGGTTCTCCCGGACACATGCACAAACTGCGGTTCACATCTTCACGTCTCTCTCGGCGCTGCGGTTCACCGCACCTCGGCGTACGCTCGAACTGACTGAACGACCGTCCGCCGTTCAGGCTCCAGAGCCGCCCCGGCAATCCAATGAACACCGCCCCCGCCGCTGCTGGGCAACCACTGTCCCAGAGATGACGATCAAGCGCGAGCGCCGCGGAACCTGGATCCCCGCATTTCTGAGTTGATCAGGGAATCGCCGGGCGCTCCACGGCCTTCCGCCCCGTATACGGGCCGGAAACCATATCCGCAGACCACGAAACCATTTCCAATCCCGGCGAAACTATCCTGAAACACACGTCTCGTAAGACTCCCGCCATCGAAGCAGCAGCAAGCTCCTTCGTGGGAGGCGGCAGATGAATCACTCCATTCATTCGGCGGATCGTGCGACGCACCTGAAGATCGTGGTGGTGGCCCTGGTGGCCGGCATTGCGGTCGCAGCGTTCGGAATTTCCGCGCGGGTCACCTCCGACTACAGCCAGACTGCCCATGTGGTGAAAGCCACCAAGCAGATCACCGTCACCAGCTCCGAAACCTCGACGGTGAGATAAGCGCGCAGATCGTTCCGCGCATCGCGCCTCACGCAGGGTTGACGGCGGCCGCCCAACGGGCGGCCTTTTTGTTGGTTGATTGCGGGCCGAGGAGCACCGCCTGATCGCCTCGGGCCGATTCTGATCGCAACGCGACACATCGGCGTCCCCAACTTCTCCGCAACATGCTGAACGAAATGCAAAGACGCCCTCGCGGGCAACACGGGCCGTTGGCGGCATGCGTTCGCGTCCGCGGATCATGCCGATCCTCAGCCAATCACAGCCAGCGCAAGGCCCAGGACGCAGCACACAATGCAGCGCGGTTCGGCAGCGAAGAATTCAGACGACAGCGATTTCGGTGATTTCTGCGGTTTCGCCAAACGCCTGACTTAACAAGGCTGAATGGCGCGAGAGACGGGGCTCGAACCCGCGACCTCCGGCGTGACAGGCCGGCGCTCTAACCAACTGAGCTACTCCCGCGTGGTTTGCGTCCCGCGCAGGCGGTCGATCTACCGGGGCGCCATCCGCAAGTCAAGCCGATTGCGCGAAGGTTGTGGGTTGATGCGCGATGTATTGCAAATGTCCTTTGCTGCCGGCGGTTTTTGAACAGCCAATGCGAAAAATGCACTGTTTTCAGGCCAAACAGCGGATGCAGGCGCCACCCGAATCGTTTAAGCCCTGCTACGTCTTAGTTTCCTAAGCCGCTAGAAAACCCGGAGGGCTAAATATGGCGAAGAAAGCAGTCGCGAAAGCCGCGACCCCCACGACCGTTACCCTGAAGCATCTCGCCGCCGCGCTGGCCGAAGAGCACGAGCTGTCGAAGAAGCAGACCGAAGCGATTCTCGGCGACATGGTCGCCCGCATCACCAAGCACCTGAAGAAGGGCGAGCGCATCCGCATCGTCGGCCTCGGCATCCTCCAGGTCCGCAAGCGCGCCGCCCGCACCGGCCGTAACCCGGCCACCGGCGAAACCATCCAGATCAAGGCCAGCAAGAAGGTCGCGTTCCGCGCCGCCAAGGAACTCAAGGAAGCCGTCTAAGCTTCCGCCTATAGGGTTTCCCTTTACGACCCTCGCCATCCCGGGCGGCTCAGCGGCCGCCCGGGATGGCGATCCTAAGCCCGATTGGCGGGCGCAGATGAATGATTAAGTCCGGCGGTCCCCGACGTGAGCGATTCACCGACCCGCACCCCCTTCTTGAGCAACGACGCCTTCAGCCACGGCGTCATCGAACGCTTCCTGCGCTACGTCGCGATCGACACCCAGTCCGACCCCGCCTCGCCGACCTGCCCCTCGACCGACAAGCAGAAGAATCTCGGCGCCCTGCTGGCGCAGGAGCTGCGTGACCTCGGCCTCGCCGATGCGCATCTCGATGAGCACGGCTACGTCTATGCGACGATCCCGGCGACCACCGACAAGCCGAACGTCCCGGTGATCTGCTTGTGCTCGCATATGGACACCTCGCCCGATTGTTCAGGCGAAGGCGTCAAGCCTCAGATCGTGAAGAATTATCAGGGCGGCGACATCGTCCTGCCGGCGGATCCGAACCAGGTCATTCGCTTTGCCGAGCACCCGGCGCTGGCGCAGCAGATCGGCCACGACATCATCACCACCGACGGCACCACTTTGCTCGGCGCCGACAACAAGGCCGGACTCGCCGAGATCATGGACGCTGCGGCATTCCTGATCGCGCATCCACAGATCAAGCACGGCCCGCTCAAGATCCTGTTCACGCCCGACGAGGAGATCGGCCGCGGCGTCGACAAGGTCGACCTCAAGAAGCTCGGCGCCGACTTCGCCTACACGATGGACGGCGAGACTGCCGGCAACATCGAGGACGAGACCTTCTCGGCCGATGGCGCGGTCGTCACCATCACCGGCGTCAGCGCCCATCCGGGCTTTGCCAAGGGCAAGATCGAACACGCCATCAAGATCGCCGCGGCGATCGTCGAGCGGCTGCCGAAGGATACCTGCTCGCCCGAGACGACCGAAGGCCGCGAAGGCTTCCTGCATCCGATCGGAATCACCGGCACGCTGGAGCAGGCCACGCTGAGCCTGATCGTCCGCGACTTCGCCGAGGCTGGCCTGCAGGAGAAGGCAGCGCTGCTGCACCGGATCGTCGACGAGGTGATGCGCGGCTACCCGCACTCCACCGCGACGGTCGAGATCAAGCCGCAGTACCGCAACATGAAAGAGGTGCTCGACCGCCACCCCGAACTGGTCGAAAACGCCCGCGAAGCGATCCGCCGCGCCGGCCTCGAGCCGGTCACCACCGCGATCCGCGGCGGCACCGATGGCTCGCGGCTGTCCTTCATGGGCCTGCCCTGCCCCAACATCTTCGCCGGCGAACACGCCTTCCACTCCCGCCTCGAATGGGTCAGCCGCCAGGACATGGAGGCCGCGGTGCGAACCATCGTGCACCTGGCGATGATCTGGGAAGAGCGGGCGTAGCGGGCACTGTCTCGTCATGCGTGACGTGCTGGGTGACGACCCATCGACACCAGAAGGCGCACCATGGTTGTGACCCGAATCGTCGCGAACGTTGCTACTACGCAGTTGGATGCAGCCAAGGCGTTCTATGGGGATATCCTTGGCATGACGGTCGCGATGGATCACGGCTGGATCGTCACCTTTGTCGGCCACGGCTCCGCGACGCCCCAGATCAGCTTCGCCGCCGAGGGCGGCTCCGGCACGCCAGTGCCCGACCTGTCGATCGAGGTCGAAGATCTCGCCGACATCCATCGGCGCGTTGTCGCGGCAGGCTACGCGATCGAATATGGCCCCGCCGATGAACCGTGGGGCGTCCGACGCTTCTACGTGCGCGATCCCTTCGGCCGGCTGCTGAACATCCTCAGCCACGCCTGAGTGGCGTCTGGTGACAGAGCGAGGGTGGCAGAGCGAGGGTGCGGCGCTACGGGGCAGCGCGTGGTGGGCGGCGAGAGATTCGAACTCCCGACCCTCTCGGTGTAAACGAGATGCTCTAACCAGCTGAGCTAGCCGCCCGCCCCGTCTGTTTACCCTCTCGGCGGGACGCGATGCAAGGTCACCCGCTTGATCGGCGGCCCCGGCTCGGCAACCCTCCGCCGTCCCCTTCCCCTCGCTTGATGTCGGACCTGACCTCCCCCCCCCCCCCCCCCCCCAACCCCCCCCCCCCGGGGGGGGG
>NZ_JAJNAL010000036.1 GCF_022271405.1 Rhodopseudomonas infernalis
CCCCGCATTCGCGGGTGATGACGTTGGGGGTGGGGCGGCGGCGCTAAATGACGGAGTGCGGATGTCGGCCGATACAAGAGATGAGCGGGCCTGAAGAAGGTAAACCGATCAAAAAAGAGGCTGCGCGGATCGCGCAGCCTCGGTGATGCGTCGACGGCTTGTTACTTACTGCAGGCCGATCGTGGTCAGGTCCTGGAACCAGTGCTGCGCCTGCACGAAGCTCTTCACCTTCGGCGACAGCGCGTGTGGGTTGGTATCATGCACGACCCAGACCAGCACCGCGTCGTCGACGATCTGGGCGTGGGCTTGTGCCAGCAGGTCGTCCTGCTTGGCGGGATCGAAGGTGGTCTTGGCCTCGTCGATCAGCGCGTCGACCTTCGGGTTCTTGTAGCCGCCCCAGTTGACGCCGACCGGCGCAACCTGGCCTGAGTGGAAGAACCGCACGATCGCGTAGAGCGGGTCCGAGGTGACGTAAGCGATGTTGTTGGCGGTGATGCCCGCCATGCTTTCGTCGGCCGCGCCCTTGCGCCACGCGGTGTACAGCACTTCGAGTTCGACGACCTTGAACTCGACGTCGATGCCGATCTCCTTGAAGCTTTGCTGCAGGAACTCGTTCATCGGCAGCGACAGCATCTGGCCGGTGCCGCCGGTGGCGATGATGAAGGTGGTCTTCAGCGGCTTCTCGGGCGAGTAGCCGGCTTCCTTCACCAGCCGCTTGGCTTCGGCGAGATCGTATTTGATCTTGAAGGTCGGCTTGCCGAACCACGGGCTCGACGGGTCGACCTGACCGATCGCCGGCTTGGCGAGGCCGTTCATCAGCCCGACCACCGCGTCGCGATCGATCGCGAGGTTGAGCGCCTTGCGCAGACGCACGTCGGTCCAGGGCGAGCCCGGCAGTACGCTGAGATGATAGTTCCAGACATGCGGGGTGACGTTGTCGACGATCTTCATGCCGGCCGCCTTGATCTGCGGCACCGCGTCGGGCGCCGGCGTTTCGATCAGGTCGACCTGCCCGGCCAGCAGCGCGTTGGTGCGGGTGAGCGCTTCGGGCATCGGCACCAGGATCAGCTTGTCGGTCTTCGGCAGCCGCGTCTTGTCCCAGTAGTCGTTATTCTTGGTGAGCTCGGCGAGTTCGCGCGGCACCAGCTTGGTCAGCTTGAATGGACCGGTTCCGGACGGCTGCGCGGCGAACTTGTCCCAGTCCTTGCCGACCTTGTCGTATTGCGCCGGGCTCGACACCAGGAACCACAGCATCTGATACGGGAAGAACGAGTCGACCGCCTTGGTGGTGATCTCCACCGTATAATCATCAATCTTGGCGTAACTCTTCACCGAGGGCAGCCGCGTCTTGACCTGCGCGCTCTGGCGCTTGTCGAACTGCGCTGCCTTTTCGTTGAGCACCTTGTCTAGATTCCAGACCACAGCGTCGGCGTTGAACTCGCTGCCATCGTGAAATTTGACGCCCTTGCGCAGGCTGAAGCGCCACTTGGTCTTGTCGGAATCGTCGACCTTCCACTCGGTCGCGAGGCCCGGCACCAGCTTGCCGGGGCGGTCCGCAACGTTCATCTCCCAGGCCACCAGCGGATCGTAGATGGTGTAGCCGGTGAACTGATAACCGCCGGCGCCGCGGTCCGGCTGGCCGGTGGTCAGCGGAATATCGGCCATCGAGATGCCGTAACGCACTACGGATTCGGCCCGCGCGGGCCCGATCGCGCCCACGGCGGCGACCATCGCGGCCAGCATCAACGCACTTCCAAGTCGCTTCATCGCAACTGCTCTCCTCATGACGATGGCGCTATGGCTTGCAATGCGAATGCCAAGTTTTTCGCGTCTCGCGCGAACCCGAATTATTTGTATGCGAATGATTGCCTGCCGCTTTGGATGGCACACGCATTGCATAATGCAGCGTATAAATTAGTCACACAGGAAGTTTCCAGCATGCGTCACCTTCACTTCCTTCGTCGCACCACCGCGTTGCTTGCCCTGACCACTGTCAGCGCCATGGCCTTGCCCCAGCTCGCCGCGTCCGAGACCGTGCTGCGCATCGGCATGACGGCTGCGGACATTCCACGCACGCTCGGCCAGCCCGATCAGGGGTTCGAAGGCAATCGCTTCACCGGCCTGACGATGTACGACGCGCTGACGATGTGGGACCTGTCGTCGGCCACCAAGGCGAGCGTGGTGATTCCGGGACTCGCGACCGACTGGAAGGTCGACGAGGCCGACAAGACCAAGTGGGTCTTCAAGCTGCGCCCCGGCGTGACCTTCCATGACGGCACGCCGTTCAACGCCGATGCGGTGGTGTGGAACGTCGACAAGGTGCTGAACAAGGAGGCGCCGCAGTTCGACGCCAGCCAGGTCGGCGTCACCGCGTCGCGGATGCCGACGCTGGTATCGGCCAGGAAGATCGACGACATGACGGTCGAGCTCACCACCAAGGAGCCCGACAGCTTCCTGCCGATCAACCTCACCAATCTGTTCATGGCGAGCCCGTCGAAATGGCAGGTGCTGTCCGAGCGCGCCGAGGGCGCCGACGCGAAAGCGAAGTCGCAGGCCGCCTGGGCCGCGTTCGCCAAGGATGCGGCCGGCACCGGCCCGTGGAAGATGGCGAAGTTCACGCCGCGCGAGCGGCTCGAGCTGGTGAAGAACGACAACTACTGGGACAAGGCGCGCGTGCCGAAGACCGACCGCATGGTGCTGCTGCCGATGCCGGAGGCCAATGCGCGCACCGCGGCGCTGCTCGCCGGCCAGGTCGACTGGGTCGAGGCGCCGGCGCCCGATGCCGTGAAGGAGATCGAAAGCCGCGGCTTCAAGATCGAGAAGAACGAGCAGCCGCACGTCTGGCCGTGGCAGTTCTCGCGGATCGAAGGCTCGCCCTGGAACGACATTCGCGTCCGCCGCGCTGCTAATCTCTGCATCGATCGCGAAGGGCTGCGCGACGGCCTGCTCGCCGGCCTGATGGTGCCGGCCACCGGCACGTTCGAGCCCGGCCATCCGTGGCGCGGCAAGCCGGCGTTCCAGATCAAATACGATCTGCCGGCGGCGCAGAAGTTGATGAAGGAAGCCGGCTTCGGCCCGGCCAAGAAGCTCAGCGTCAAGATCCAGACCTCGGCGTCGGGCTCCGGCCAGATGCTGCCGCTGCCGATGAACGAGTATCTGCAGCAGGCGCTGGCGGAGTGTTACTTCGACGTCAAGCTCGACGTCATCGAATGGAATACGCTGTTCACCAACTGGCGCCGCGGCGTCAAGGATCCGTCGGCCAACGGCTCCGACGCGGTCAACATCACCTACGCGGCGATGGATCCGTTCTTCGCACTGGTGCGCTTCCTGCAGTCGTCGATGGCGCCGCCGGTGTCGAACAACTGGGGCTACATCAACAATCCGAAGTTCGACGAACTTGTGAAGAAGGCCCGCACCTCGTTCAACGAGAAGGAGCGCGACGAAGCTCTGGCGGAGTTGAACGCCGCCTCGATCGACGACGCCGCGTTCCTCTACGTCGCCCACGACGTGGGCCCCCGCGCCCTGAGCCCAAAGATCAAGGGCTTCGTGCAACCGAAGAGCTGGTTCGTCGACTTCTCGCCGGTGTCGATCAGCCAGTGAGCAAGGTCTCTCGACATTGCGAGGAGCAACGCGACGAAGCATCCAGCGCCGTGCACTGTGCTTCTGGATTGCTTCGCTTCGCTCGCAATGACGGACAGGCCGTGCGTTGACAGTCGACGAGTGCATCGTTGGTCCACGCGCACTCTTTCCACGTCATGGCCGGGCTTGACCCGGCCATCCACGACCACAGGCACCGTGCCTGCGTCCGTGGGTGCCCGGGACAAGCCCGGGCATGACGAGCAGAAACGAAGGTGACTTGTGCTCGTCTATATCGCCCGCCGCCTCGTCTATGTGATTCCGATCGTACTCAGCGTCGCGCTGGTGTGCTTTCTGCTGGTGCACATCACGCCCGGCGATCCGCTGGTCGCGGTGCTGCCGGCCGACGCGTCGCAGGAACTCGCGGCGCAACTGCGCGCCGCCTACGGATTCGACCGGCCGCTGCCGGTGCAGTTCGGGCTGTGGCTGTGGAAGGCGCTGCACGGCGATCTCGGCAATTCGATCGCGACAGGACGGCCGGTGCTGGCCGAGGTGCTGCGCGCGGTCAGCAACACGGTGATGCTGGCGATCGCCGCGGCGATCATCGGCTTTTCGTTCGGGCTGCTGTTCGGCCTGCTGGCCGGTTACTTCCGCGACACCTGGATCGACAAGGTCTCGACCTCGATCGCGATCGCCGGCGTCTCCGTGCCGCATTACTGGCTCGGCATGGTGCTGGTGATCATCTTTTCGGTGCAGCTCAACTGGCTGCCCGCGGTCGGCGCCGGCCCCGGCGGCTCGGGGCAGTGGGCCTGGGACTGGGCGCATCTGAAGTACTTGGTGCTGCCGGCGATCACCACTTCCGTCATTCCGATGGGCATCGTCACCCGCACGGTGCGGGCGCTCACCGGCGATATCCTGTCGCAGGATTTCGTCGAGGCGCTGCGCGCCAAAGGCCTGCGCGAGACGCACGTGTTCCGTCACGTGCTGAAGAACGCCGCACCGACCGCGCTGGCGGTGATGGGGCTTCAGTTGGGTTACATGCTGGGCGGCTCGATCCTGATCGAGACGGTGTTCTCCTGGCCGGGCTCGGGGCTGCTGCTCAACTCCGCGATCTTCCAGCGCGACCTGCCGCTGCTGCAGGGCACCATCCTGGTGCTGGCGCTGTTCTTCGTGTTCCTCAATCTGGTGGTGGACATCGCGCAGGCCGCGATCGATCCGCGCATCAAGCGCGCCTGAGCCGGAAGGATTGAGGCTGATGACCACGCTCACCGACACCGCGCCGCAGATCGCACCCGCCGGCAACGCGCGCGGCTACTGGTCCACTGTCGGCCGCCGGCTGCTGCGCGACAAGGTCAGCATCGCCTGCGCGCTGATCCTGCTGCTGATTCTGCTGTCGGCGATCTTCGCGCCGTATCTGCACCTCGCCGATCCCTATCAGGGCTCGATGATCCGCCGGCTGAAGCCGATCGGCACGCCGAACTATCCGCTCGGCAGCGACGAGCTCGGCCGCGACATGCTGGCGCGGCTGATCTATGGCGGCCGGCTGTCGCTGCTGATCGGCATCCTGCCGGTGGTGCTGGCCTTCGTGCTCGGCACCTCGCTCGGCCTCGTCGCCGGCTATGTGGGCGGCAAGGTCAACACCGCGATCATGCGCACCATCGACGTATTCTACGCGTTTCCCTCGGTGCTGCTGGCGATTGCGATCTCGGGCGCGCTCGGCGCCGGCATCACCAACTCGATCGTGTCGCTGACCGTGGTGTTCCTGCCGCAGATCACCCGCGTCGCCGAGAGCGTCACCACCGGCGTGCGCAACATGGACTTCGTCGAGGCCGCGCGCGCCTCCGGCGCCGGACCGTTCACCATCATGCGGGTGCACATGCTCGGCAACGTGCTGGGGCCGATCTTCGTCTACGCCACGGGTCTGATCTCGGTATCGATGATCCTGGCGGCCGGCCTATCGTTCCTCGGTCTCGGCACCAAGCCGCCGGAGCCCGAATGGGGCCTGATGCTGAACACGCTGCGCACCGCGATCTACGTCAATCCATGGGTCGCAGCATTGCCCGGCGTGATGATCTTCGCGGTGTCGATCTGCTTCAACCTGCTCAGCGACGGCATGCGCAGCGCGATGGATATCAGGAACTGACATGACGCAGATCGCAGATATTCCGGACATGCTCGAGCCGATCGAAGACGTCGGCGGGGCCGCGCAGCCGCTGCTCCACGTCAAGGGACTGACCAAGCACTTCCCGGTGCGCGGTGGCCTGTTCGGCGCCGCCAAGACGGTGCGCGCCGTCGATGACGTCACCTTCGCGATCGCCAAGGGCGAGACCGTCGGCATCGTCGGCGAATCCGGCTGCGGCAAGTCGACGACCGCCCGATTGTTGATGCATCTGATGCCGCGCAATGCCGGCGACATCATCTATGACGGCCGTCAGGTCGGTCGCGAACTTTCGCTACGCGAGCTGCGCCGCGGCATGCAGATGGTGTTTCAGGACAGCTACGCGTCGCTCAACCCGCGGCTCACCATCGAGGAGTCGATCGCGTTCGGCCCGAAGGTACACGGCATGGCGGACTCGACCGCGCGGGCGCTTGCGCGCGAACTGCTCGGCAAGGTCGGGCTGCGGCCGGAGAATTTCGCCAATCGCTATCCGCACGAAGTCTCCGGCGGCCAGCGCCAGCGCGTCAATATCGCCCGTGCGCTCGCACTGTCGCCGCGGCTGGTGATCCTGGACGAAGCCGTGTCGGCGCTCGACAAATCGGTCGAGGCGCAGGTGCTGAATCTCCTGGTCGACCTCAAGCGCGAGTTCGGCCTGACCTATCTGTTCATCAGCCACGATCTCAATGTGGTGCGCTACATCTCCGACCGCGTGCTGGTGATGTATCTGGGCGAAGTCGTCGAACTCGGTCCGGTCGATCAGGTCTGGGATCAGCCGGCGCATCCCTATACGCGCGCGCTGCTGGCAGCGATGCCGTCGTCCGATCCGGACAAGCGCACCGAGACGCCGCCGATCTCCGGCGATCCGCCGAACCCGATCGATCCGCCGGCCGGCTGCCGGTTCCACACCCGCTGCCCGTTCGCGGAGCCGCTGTGCGGCGCCACTGCGCCGAAGCTGACCGAGCTGGACGCGAGCGGCCATCAGGCGGCATGCTTCATGGCGATTCCGGGCTCCGGCCACAGCCGCGCCCCCCGAGGAGACATCGCCCAATGATCAAACCCGCCCCGTCCGTGATCAAGCCCATGGCGGAGATCGCCGGCCTGCCGGTCGACGACGAGGTCGCAGCGCGGATCGCCAATTCGATCGGCCCGGCGTTCGAAGGTTTTGCGCTGATCGCCGGCACGCTGCCGTTCGATCTCGAACCGGCGAGCTACGTCGCCGTGCAGAACGAGTCCGCCCGATGAGTTCGTCCGATCCGGCGCTGTTGACGCTGACCGAAGTCGCCGCGGCGCTCGCTGCCAAGAAGCTATCGTCGCGCGAGGTGACGCAGGCCTGCCTCGATCGCATCGCCAAGGCGCAGCCGAAGCTCAATGCGTTCATGTCGATCGAAGCGGAAAGCGCGCTCGCTGCTGCCGACGCGGCGGATGCTACGCTGGCACATGGCGACAGCAAGGGCGTGCTGCACGGCGTGCCGCTGGCCCACAAGGACATGTACTACGAGGCCGGCCATGTCGTGACCTGCGGCTCGAAGATCCGCAAGGACTACGTCGCGACCACGACCTCGACGGCGCTGCAGCGGCTGAAGGATGCCGGCACGGTTCGACTCGGCTCGCTGCAGATGTCGGAATTCGCCTATGGGCCGACCGGCCACAACGCGCACTACGGCGCGGTCGGCAATCCGTGGGCGCCGGCGCATATCACCGGCGGCTCGTCGTCGGGCTCCGGCGCCGCGGTGGCGGCGCGGCTGACCTTTGCGGCGCTCGGCTCGGACACCGGCGGTTCGATCCGGATGCCAGCGCATTTCTGCGGCGTCACCGGGCTGAAGACCACGGTTGGACTGATCAGCCGCGCCGGCGCGATGCCGCTGTCGCAATCGCTAGACACCGTCGGGCCGCTGGCGCAGACCGCCGAAGATTGCGCGCTGCTGACCGGCCTGATGGCCGGCGTCGATCCGGCCGATCCCACCACCTCGACCCGCGCGGTGCCGGACTATCTGGCGGCGACGCGCGGATCGCTGCAGGGCATGACGATCGGTATTCCGAGCGCGTTCTATGTCGACGATCTCGACGCCGACGTCGCGCGCGTGCTTGACGACACCAAGGCGACGCTGGCGCGCGAGGGTGCGCGGGTGGTCGAAGTGAAGCTCCCGGAGCAGCGCCAGCTCACCGCGGCGAGCCAGCTCGTGCTCGCCGTCGAAGCCGCGGGCTTCCATGCGCAGTGGATGCGCGAGCGGCCGCAGGATTACGGCCCGCAGGTGCTGATGCGGCTGCAAAACGCGCTCGGCGTGCCGGCGCTGTCCTATCTCGAAGCACTCCGCTGGCGCGGTGTGGCGCTGGCCGAATTCGTCGCGGCGATCGCTGGCGTCGATGCGGTGTTGGCCCCGGTGTCGCCAGTGCCGGCGCCGATGATCGCGGACAGCGACGTCGGCAACAGTCTGAATGCCGAGGCGGTGATCCAGCGGCTGACGCGCTTCACCCGGCCGATCAACTATCTGGGCCTGCCGTCGCTGGCGATGCCGTGCGGCTTTGCGGCGAGCGGACTGCCGATCGGACTGCAACTGTTCGGCCGCGCCTTCGACGAGGCGACGCTGCTGCGCATCGGCGCCGCCTGGCAGCGCGCCACCGACTTCCACACAAAACTGCCGGAGCCCGCATGAGCAATCTGGTCGAGGTCCGCGATCTCAACATCCGCTTCGGCGGCGACCGCACCGTGCACGCGGTCAACAATCTCAGCCTGACGCTCGGGGAGGGCGAGGTGCTGGGCCTGCTCGGCGAGTCCGGGTCGGGCAAGAGCGTGACGCTGCGCGCGCTGATGCGGCTGCTGCCGAAGAAGCGCACGACGATCACCGGCAAGGTCGAAGTGATGGGCCGCGACGTGTTGGCGATGGACGACGACGCGCTGTCGAACTTCCGCGGCCAGGCGGTGTCGATGATCTTCCAGGAACCGGCGCTGGCGCTCGATCCGGTCTACACCATCGGCCAGCAGATCGCCGAGACGGTGATGCGCCACGAGGGCAAGAGCCAGAAGGACGCTACCGCGCGGGCGCTGGAGATGCTCGAAGTCGTGCGCATTCCCTCGGCGAAGCGACGCCTCGACGCCTATCCGCACGAGATGAGCGGCGGCATGCGGCAGCGCGCGATGATCGCGCTGGCGCTCGCCTGCCGGCCGAAGATCCTGCTCGCCGACGAGCCGACCACGGCGCTCGACGCCACCGTCCAGATCCAGATCCTGCTGCTGCTGCGCGAATTGCAGCGCGAGTTCGGCATGTCGGTGATCTTCGTGACCCACGACATCGGCGTGGCGATCGAGATCTGCGACCGCGTCGCCGTGATGTATGCCGGGCAGATCATCGAGCAGGGCACGTTGCGCGAGATCGTGCGGACGCCGCTGCATCCCTATGCGCAGGGCCTGTTGGCCTCGACCGTGCACGGCGCCAAGCGCGGCACGCGGCTCGAGACGATCCCAGGCGCGCCGCCCTCGCTCGACAAGGCGCCGACCGCGTGCTCGTTCGCACCGCGCTGCGCCCACGCCCAGCCGCGCTGCACCGAAGGTTTGCCGCCCGACGTCGAGGTCGGCCCCGGACGCACCGCCCGCTGCATCCTGGTGGAGCCGGCGGCGGCGATGGCGTGAGATCGGCCATCCATGGATGATGAGTTAGTTAGCTTCTCTCTCCACCCGCACGACCGTCATCCTGAGGTGCGAGCGTAGCGAGCCTCGAAGGATGAGGCGACGGGCGCTTTGGCCCATCCTTCGAGGCCCGGTGCACCGCGCATGCGCGCGGTCCACCGGACACCTCAGGATGACGTCGAGAATGTTGAGAGCACGGCGTTTGTCGGACGACCGCGTAGCCCTCCTCAGCGGCCGATGCCGCGGCTGGCTTCGATCAGCTTCACCGCCACCTGCAGCGCCTGGTTGGTCGGCGTCGGGACGCCGAGTTCGGCGCCGCGGCGTGCCACGGTGCCGTTGAGGAAGTCGATCTCGCCTGGTTTGCCGCGGGCGAGATCCTGGGCGGTGGACGATTTCTGGCTCGGCATCATGCCGGGCAGCGCCAGCACCTTGTCCTGCAGATCATCCGGAATGGCGACGCCGCTGGCGCGGGCCACCGCGATGCATTCGGCGACGACGTTGGCCACCACCTCGCGCGTGCCGTCGATCTGCATCAGCGGGCCGTACGGCATGTCGGCGATCGCCGATAGCGCGTTGTAGGCGCAGTTCAGGATCAGCTTCGACCACAGTGCCTGATCGATGTCGGGCACCACGGTGGTGGGAATGTTGGCGGCAGTGAGTGTCGCGGCGATCGCGTCGCTCTGCGGCGATGCGCCGATCAACAGGTCGCCGCGGCCGTGATGCAGCACATGACCGGGCCCGGCCATCTCGGTGCCGACATAGACCACCGCGCCGATCGCCGCGCGGCCGATCGGGCTCGATAGCCGCTGCGGATTGTCCACGCCGTTCTGCAGGCTGAGCACCACGCTGTCCGGCTTCAGCCGCGGCGCCAGCGCGGCTCCGGCCGCTTCGGTGTCGGCGGATTTGACGCAGACCAGCACCAGATCGGGCGGCTCGATCGCGCCGGGATCGGTCGCGGCTTGCAGCGGGATAAAGCGCCGGCCGTCCTTGGTCTCCAGCAGCAGGCCGCGTTCGTTGATCGCTTCGACATGGTTCGGCCGGCCGATCAGCGTCACGTCGTGGCCGGCCTCGGCCAGCAGCCCGCCGAAATAGCACCCGACCGCTCCGGCGCCCATCACCGCGATTTTCATCCGCTGCTCCCTGTGCGTTTATCGAGCTCGGTTCTGCAGCGCTTTGCGGGCGGCCGCAACCCGGCGCGAGCGACCATTTGCGCATTGCAGGGGCGAACCAATGCGCAACCAATGGTTCTTATCCTTCGGCGCTCATCGACAGAGGATTTTCGCGTGCATATCGATCTGAACCCGAAACTGGATTTCCGCGACGTGCTGATCCGGCCGAAGCGCTCGGTGCTGTCGTCGCGGTTCGAGGTCAATATCAGCCGCAGCTTCGGCTTCCGCCACGCCCGCCGCGAATGGACCGGCTTTCCGCTGATCGCCTCCAACATGGATACGATCGGTACGATCGAGATGGCGGAGGCGTTCCGACCGTTCAGCGCGCTGGTCGCGCTGCACAAGTTCTACGATCCGGATCGGCTGGCGGCCTATCTCGACAAATACGAGGATCCGAACGTCTTCCTCACGGTCGGCAGCGGCGCGGCCGATTGGGAGCGGCTCGCGGCGGTGAAGAAGAAGACCAAGGTGCCGATGATCAACATCGACGTCGCGAATGGCTACACCGAGGCGTTCGTCCGCGCGGTGTCGAAGCTGCGCGACGAGAACCCCGACGCGATCATCATGGCCGGCACGGTGGTGACGGCGGAGATGACCGAAGCGCTGGTGATCGCTGGCGCCGACATCGTCCGGGTCGGCATCGGCTCCGGCTCGGTGTGTACCACGCGCGATCTCACCGGCGTCGGCTATCCGCAGCTCTCGGCCGTGATCGAATGCGCCGACGCCGCGCACGGCCTCAAGGGCCACGTCTGCTCCGACGGCGGCTGCATCGTGCCGGGCGATCTCGCCAAGGCGTATGGCGGCGGCGCCGATTTCGTGATGCTCGGCGGCATGCTGGCCGGCCACAATGAATGCGGCGGCGAGCTGAAATACGCCGAGCAGGACGGCCGCAAGGTGCCGACCGGCATGGTGTTCTACGGCATGTCGTCGGAGACCGCGATGAACAAGTACCACGGCGGCGTCGCGGACTATCGTGCGGCGGAAGGCAAGACCGTGGAGGTCCCATATCGCGGCGAGGTCCGCGCGACGGTGGAGACCATCGCCGGCGGCCTACGTTCGGCGATGACCTATATCGGCGCCGAGAAGCTGAAGGAAATCCCGAAACGCACCACCTTCATCCTGGTCACCGCCCAGCGCAACACGGTGTTCGATCGGTGAGCACGAGGCCTCTCCCCGTCATTGCGAGCCACCGGGTCGGCGCGTAGCGCCGCCCGATGACAGGCTCCGCGAAGCAATCCAGAAGCGCAGTGCACGGCCCTGGATTGCTTCGTCGCTTCGCTCCTCGCAATGACGGGGATGGGCTTTCGGGTAGATGAGGACAACACGAAGCGCGCAGCTACTTCGCCCGAAACCGCTCCACCGCCTGCTGCAGCGTCACGGCGATGGCGGCGGTTTTGTCGCCGATGCGATATTCCGGGCCGGCGACGACGACGGACAGCCGGCGCTCGCCGATCGGCAGCGGCACGGCGACGCCGGCGAGGTCGCGGCTGTAGTCGGCGAAGCTCTGGCAGTAGCCGCGCTCCAGCGATTTGCGCAGTTCGGCTTCGACCGCGTCGATGCTGATCGGGGTCGTGTGGTTGTACTGCTTGAATTCGATCTTGCGATACAGCGAGTCGCGCTCGTCCTTGGCGTATTGCAGCAGCAGTGCGCGCCCGCTCGAGGTGGCGTGGATCGGCACGCGATGGCCGACCTTGGCGAAATAGCGGATCGCCGCTGAGGATTCGACGACGTCGATGAACACCGCCATGACGCCGGCCGGCGCGGCGATCGCGACGGTCTCTCCGGTTTCGGTCGAGAGGCTGGAGATCAGCGCGTGGGTCCAGTCGGGCAGCGGTTCGACGTCGGAGGCCTCGCGCGCCATCACCAGCCAGCGCGGTGTCGGATAGTAGCCGGCGCGCGGCCGCGGCTCGTAGAGGTAGCCCTTCTCCGCCAGCGTCGTCAGCAAGTTGAAGGTCGACGACCGCGGCCAGCCGAAGTGATCGGCGATCTCGGCCAGCGTCGCGGGCTTCTTCACCCGCGCGAAGTATTCGAGGATCTCCAGAACATTGACGGCCTGGCGGACGATCATGGCGAGTCCCGTTAGCGGCGGCCGTTGGCCGCCCCGTTTCCTTATCTACCCAAGACCTTTTGCGCCGCCCTGAGGTGCGGTTTGTCAAGCATCCTGCCTTCGAGCCGCAGCGTGCCGGCGTTCGGATTGTCCGCGAAGGCGGCGATCACCTTGACGGCCCAGGCCCGTTCGTCGGCTGTCGGCTCGAACGCGGCGTTGACGATGTCGACGTGCTTGGGATGGATCAGCGCCTTGCAGGTGAAGCCGTCGCGCCGCGCCGCGCGGGTCTCGGCTTCGAGGCCGGCGAGATTGTCGATGTCGGTGTAGACGGTGTCGATCGCCGTGACCTCTGCGGCCGCAGCGGCCATCAGGCACAGGTCGCGCGCCAGCCGATACGGACTGTGGAAGACGCCGCCGCTCCCGTTCTCGGTTGCGCCCAGCGAGGCCGCGAGATCTTCGGCGCCCCACATCATGCCGGCGAGCCGCGGCGAGCAATCCTTGTAGCTGCCGAGCCCGAAGATCGAGCCGGCGGTTTCGGTGGCGACCACCACGATGCGGGTCGAGCCCGGTTCGGTGCCGGCGGCGGCCTCGAAGGCGTCGAGCCACAGCGCGACGTTGCGCACATCGTCGCCGCCGCGCGACTTCGGCAGCACGATGCCGTCCGGCTTCGCCGGCATGATCGCCGCGAGATCGCCGAGCGTGCGGCCGGTGTCGAGCGCGTTGACGCGGACATAGAGCTGCGGACGGCCGCGCGGCGCTTCCAACATCGTTCGTGTCAGGACACGAGCCTCGTCCTTCTTCTCCGCGACCACGGAGTCTTCCAGGTCGATGATCAGCGCGTCGGCAGCGCCCTGCGACGCCTTCTCGAATTTGCGCGGACTATCACCCGGCACGAACAGCATCGAGCGCATCAGACCGGCCTCTTGTGCATCAGCGCCATGCGTCGGCACTTGCCGACGATCTCGTCGTTCTGGTTGAGCGCGTGGTGTTCGAATTCGACGATGCCGGCGTTCGGGCGCGACTTCGACTCGCGCACCGACAGCACCTTGGTGGTCGCCCGCAGGGTGTCGCCATGGAACACCGGCTTGGGAAACGTCACGTCGGTCATGCCGAGATTGGCGACCGTGGTGCCGAGCGTCGTGTCGTACACCGTCATGCCGATCATGATGCCGAGCGTGTACAGGCTGTTGAAGATGCGCTGACCGAATTCGGTTTTCTCTGCGAAGTGCGCGTCGATGTGCAGCGGCTGCGGGTTCAGCGTCAGCAGGCTGAACATGGTGTTGTCCATCTCGGTGACGGTGCGGGTCAGGGCATGGCGAAACTCCTGGCCGACCGCAAACTCCTCGAAATACATCCCTGCCATGGTGGTCGTCTCCTTGCATCGTTGGGGCCGCGTGGGCCGATATCAGTCGGGCAGGTGAACCGCTTTGGTCCGGCCGAGGTGCTCGACCTCCTCGGGCGACAAGCCCGCTTCCGAAAGAATGTCGCGGCCGTTGCCGCCGAGCGTCGGTGCCGGGCCGCCGGGCTGAGGCTGTGTGGCGCTCCAGGTCGATGGCACCTTCATCTGCCGGATGCGGCCTTCGACCGGATGGTCCACGGTCTCGAAGAAGCCGACGGCCTGCAGATGCGGATCCTCGAGGATCGACTCCATGCTGTGCATCGGCATCACCGGAATGTCGGCGCGCTCAAGCAACTCGCGCCACTCCGCGGTGGTGCGGGTCAGGAAGATGGCGCCGATCTCTTCGTAGATTTCGTCGATGTGCCGGGTGCGCGCCGCGTGGTTGGCGAAGCGCGGCTGGGCCAGGAAGTCGGTGCGGTCGATCGCCTCGAAGAAGCTGCGCCATTGTTTGTCGTTGTAGATCAGCACGCACAGGAAGCCGTCGCTGGTCTGGTACGGCTTGCGATAGCGCGACAGCAGCCGGGCGTAGCCGCCATGGTCGAGCGGCGGGTCGTAGGTCAGGCCGCCGAGATGGTCGACCAGCACGAACGACGCCATCGACTCGAACATCGGCACGTCGATGCGCTGGCCCTCGCCGGTGCGCTGCTGGTGCAGCAGCGCGCCCAGCATGGCGTTGACGGCCATCAGGCCGACGATGCGATCGGCGATGGTGATCGGCACGTAGCGCGGCGTGCCGTCGCCGGCCGCGGCCAGCAGCGTCGGCACGCCGGCGGCGCCCTGGATCAGATCGTCATAGGCCGGCTTGGCGGCGTAGGGGCCGTCCTGGCCGTAGCCGAAGGCGCCGAGATAGACGATGCCGGGACTGACGGCGGCGACCTCTTCGTAGCTCAGCCCGAGCCGCGCCATCGCCTGCGGCCGCACATTGTAGATCAGCGCGTTGGCGCGTTCGGCAAGGCGCAGCAGCGCCTTGCGGCCGTCGTCCTGCTTGAGATCGATGACAATGCTGCGTTTGCCGCGGTTGGTGTTGAGAAACATCCCGCCCATGCCGGGCGTCCGGCCGGGCCCGATGTGGCGCACGATGTCGCCGTCCGGGCTTTCGACCTTGATGACGTCTGCGCCCATGTCGGCCAGCGTCTGGGTCGCGTAGGGCCCCATCAGCACCGACGTGAGGTCGAGGATCGTGATGCCAGATAGAGGTCCCAACGGCCGTTCCTTCAATTCACCAGCATGTAGCTAGAATTCAGAAACATTGCCAGTCAATGGGTTTCGACCCTCTCCCTGTGCATGGCTGCATGCATTGTCCATGATGTTGACGAATAAATTCACCCATATGTACGATCGACACCATCAAAAAGCGGTGCAGCCGCGCGTCGGCCGTTCAAACGGTCGCGACTCCAGGGAGGACATCGGATGCGGAAGAGCTTGGCTTTGGCGGTGGCGTTGGGGCTGCCGGTGACGATGGCGGCTGGGTCGGCGAAGGCGCTGGAGCTCAAGGTCGCCGACTCGTTTCCCGCCGGGCACTACCTCGTCCGCCTGATGCTGAAGCCGTGGATGGACGACGTCACCAAGCGCACCAACGGCGCGGTGACCTTCAGCTATTATCCCAACCAGCAGATGGGCAAGGCGACCGACCTGTTGCGCCTCACTCAGTCCGGCGTGGTCGACATCGGCTACATCGCGCCGTCCTACGCGTCCGACAAGATGCCGCTGTCGGAAGTCGCGCAGCTGCCGGAATCGTTCTCGACCAGTTGCCAGGGCACGCTGGCCTATTGGAAGAGCGCGCGCGAGGGCGTGCTCGCCAAGCAGGAATACGCGCCCAACAAGATCAAGCTGCTGATGGCCGTGGTGCTGCCGCCCTATCAGGTGTTCACCGTCAAGCAGAAGGTCGACTCGATGGAGGCGATCCAGGGCCTGAAGCTGCGCTCGACCGGCGGCGCGCAGGACCTGACGCTGCGTGCGCTGGGCGCCGTGCCGGTGCGCATGGCGGCGCCGGACGCCTACGAGTCGCTGGCGCGCGGCACCATGGACGGCGCGCTGTTCCCGGCCGACAGCATCGCATCCTACGGCCTCGACAAGCTGGTCAAGCACGCCACCGACGGCGTCAGCTTCGGCTCCTTCATCGTCGCCTATTCGATCAGCGAGCGAGCCTGGGCCAAGCTGCCCGACGACGTCAAGAAGGCGATGGAGGAGGCATCCGAGGCGATCGAGCCGAAGGTGTGCGCCGAGGTCGACAAGGAGCAGCAGCAGACCCGCAAGAACCTCACCGACGCCGGCGTGACGTTCGAGCCGATCCCCAACGCCGCCAAGGCGCAGATGAAGGACAAGCTCAAGGGTGTCGCCAAGGAATGGGCCGCCGGCATCGATTCGCGCGGCAAGCCGGGCACCCAGGCGCTCGAGGAATTCCAGCAGCTGCTCACGACCAGCGCCGGCAAGTGACACGCCACGCGCCGACAAAGGAGACCGCGTGATGCAGCGAGCCAGTGCAGCGCTTGCGGCGATCGAACGGGCGCTGACGCTGATCGCCGTCACCTTCATGTTCGTGATCATGGTGCTGGTGGTGGCGGACGTGTTCATGCGCTACGCGCTGAACCGCCCGTTCTCCTTCACCTACGACCTGATCGGCCTCTATCTGATGGCTGGCGTGTTCTTCCTGACGCTGTCGGACGCGTTGCGCGAGCACGTCCATGTCGGCGTCGACATTCTGGTGCCGCGGTTTTCCCCTCCGGGGCGGCGGCTTGCGGAGATCGTCACCGCGCTGACCGGCCTGTTCGTGTTCGCGCTGCTGTGCAAGGTCGGGTTCGATCGCGCGCTCGACAATTTCGAGCAGAACGACGTGCTGTCCGGCGCGATCCCGTGGCCGACCTGGATCTCGGCGGCGCTGGTGCCGCTCGGCTGCGGCGTGCTGGTGCTGCGGCTGCTGCTGATGCTGGCCGGCCATGCGGCGAGCCTCGTCACCGGCCGCGATCTCTATCCGTTGCCGCCCCTGGTCGGGGTCGGCGAAGTCAAATCCTTCGAATAGCGGCACCCGACATGACAACCTTGATCGTTCTCGGCCTGCTGTTCCTCCTGCTGGCGAACGGCACGCCGGTCGGCTTCGCGATGGCGTTCTCCGGCTCGGTCGGCCTGCTGATGGTCGGTGGCAGCGGCACGCTGTTCGGCATTCTGGAGACCGCGCCGCTGTCGACGGTGTCGTCCTATGAGCTGATCACCATCCCGATGTTCCTGCTGATGGCCGAGCTCGTGCTGCTGTCCGGCGTCGCCGATGCGCTGTTCCGGACGGCCTCGGCCTGGGTCGGCCGCATTCCCGGTGGCCTCGGCATGGCCACCGCGCTCGCCGGCGCCGGCTTCGGCGCGATCTGCGGCACCAGCACGGCATCGGCGGCGACGCTGTCGTCGACCAGTCTGCCGGCGATGATTAAGCAGGGCTACGAGCCGAAAATGGCCGCCGGCGTGGTGGCGATCTCCGGCACGCTGGCGATGCTGATCCCGCCGAGCGTCGCATTGGTGATCTTCGGCCTGCTCGCTGAAGTGAACATCGGCCAGCTGCTGATCGGCGGCATCATTCCGGCCGCGCTGGTCACTGCGACCATCATGGCGACGATCTACGTCCTAGTCTGGCTCGATCCGTCGCGGGCGCCGCGCGTCGAATCTGTGCCGTGGCGCGAGCGCTTCGCGCTGCTGTGGCAGATCGGCCCGATGCTGGCGCTGTTCGGGCTCGTCACCGGCACGATCTATCTCGGTGTCGCTACCCCGACCGAAGCCTCGGCGCTCGGCGCCTTCGGCGCGCTGGTGCTGGCGTTCGCCAAGCGCAAGGTGACGCCGAAGACGCTGTACAAGGCGCTGCTCAGCGCCAGCTACGGCACCTGCATGATCGTGACCATTCTGGTCGGCGCCTCGATCTTCGGTTACTTCTTCACGCTGACCCACGTCACACAGGATCTGGTCGCCTGGGTCGGCTCGCTCGAGACCTCACGCTGGGTGATCATCGTGATGATCCTGTGCGGCTACATCGTGCTCGGCTCGTTCATGGACCAGATCGCCATTCTGGTACTGACGGTGCCGATCGTGATGCCGCTGATCAAGTCGCTCGGCTTCGATCCGATCTGGTTCGGCGTGATCAAGATCGTCACCGCCGAGGTCGGCATGATCACGCCGCCGGTGGGGCTGAACTGCTTCATCGTCGCGCGCTACGCCAAGCGGCCGGTCGCCGAAGTCTTCCACGGCACGTTCCCGCACTTCATCGCGCATCTGCTGGCGATCGGCGTGATGGTGGCGTTCCCCAGCATCATCACCTGGCTGCCGTCGAAAATGGCGCCGTAGCGCGCAGCGCCGGTCGCCGTCCGTTCAAACAACAAACACAAGAGCCCGTCATGGACTTCGCACTCACCGATCAGCAGGAAGCCATCCGCGACGCCATCGCCAAGATCTGCGAGGGCTTCAATGACGCCTATTGGCTGAGGAAGGATCGCGAGGGCGGCTTCCCGCACGACTTCCACAAGGCGCTCGCCGATGCCGGCTGGCTCGGCATCTGCGTGCCGGAGGCCTATGGCGGCTCCGGCCTCGGCATCACCGAGGCGGCCATCATGATGCGCACGATCTCCGAATCCGGCGCCGGCATGTCGGGCGCCTCGGCGGTGCATATCAACGTGTTCGGCCTCAACCCGGTGGTGGTGTTCGGCACCGAGGAGCAGCGCATGCGAATGCTGCCGCCGATGGTCGAGGGCCGCGAGAAGGCGTGCTTCGCGGTGACCGAGCCGAACACCGGGCTCAACACCACCCAGCTCAAGACCCGCGCGGTGAAGAAGGGCGATCGCTACATCGTCAACGGCCAGAAGGTGTGGATCTCGACCGCGCAGGTCGCACACAAGATCCTGCTGCTGGCCCGGACCACGCCGCTCGACGAGGTGAAGTCGCCGACCCACGGCCTCAGCCTGTTCTACACCGATTTCGATCGTACCAAGATCAAGGTGCACGAGATCGAGAAGATGGGCCGCAAGATCGTCGATTCCAACGAGCTGTTCTTCGAGGACTTCGAGATCCCGGAGGAAGACCGTATCGGCGAGGAGGGCAAGGGCTTCCAGTACATCCTCGAGGGCATGAACCCCGAGCGCGTGCTGATTGCCGCCGAGGCCGTCGGTCTCGGCAAGTGTGCGCTGGCGCGGGCCACCGAGTACGCCAAGACCCGGATCGTGTTCAATCGCCCGATCGGCCAGAACCAGGCGATCCAGCATCCGCTCGCGAAAAACTGGGTCGAGCTCGAGGCGGCGTGGCTGATGGTGATGTCGGCGGCGTGGCAATACGACAACGGCATGCCGTGCGGCGCCGCCGCCAACGCGGCGAAGTACCTTGCGGGTGAAGCCGGTTACCAGGCCTGCGAGCAGGCGGTGATGACGCACGGTGGCTTCGGCTACGCCAAGGAATATCATGTCGAGCGCTACTTGCGCGAAGTGCTGATCCCGCGCATCGCGCCGGTCAGCCCGCAGCTCGCGCTCAGCTTCATCGCCGAGAAGGTGCTCGGCCTGGCGAAGTCGTACTGACGGCGGGGTGCGGCGCGCCGCGATGTCCGCCGAAAGCTCGCCGCTCGATTTCGCCGGCCTGATCCGCGCCGGCGATCTCGTGGTCTGCGGTCAGGCCACCGCCGAACCCCTGACGCTGACCGAAGCGCTGATGGCTCAGGCGGCGGCTCTGCCGCCGTTCCGTCTGATGCTCGGGCCGGTGTTCTCGGACACGTTCGGGTCCGCGCCGCCGAACGTCTCTTTCGTCAGCTACGGGGTGATCGGCAACGCACGAAAGCTGGCGCGCGCCGGCCGGCTCGACGTCATTCCCAGCAACTACTCGGCATTCTGCGCCGACTTCGCCGCAGGCCGCCACCGCGCCGATGTGGTGCTGGTGCAGCTTGCGGAGGCACCCGATGGCCGGCTGAGCGCCAGCCTGTCCAGGGACTACGTGATCGACGCCGCGCGTCGTGCCCGCCTGGTGATCGCCGAGGTCAACCCGGATGCGCCGTTCACCTTCGGCGCGGAGTGGCCCGAGGACGTCCCGATCCATCATCGCGTGGTGGCGCGGCGCCGGCCGCTGGAGTTACCGCCCGGCGCGTTCGACGATGTGTCGCGCCAGATCGCCGCCCATGCGGCCGGGTTGATCGCCGACGGTGCGACGCTGCAATTCGGCGTCGGCAAGATCCCCGATGCGATCCTGTCGTCGCTGGCGCATGCCCGCGATCTCGGCATTCATTCCGGGCTGATCAACGACGCGGTGGTCGAGCTGATCGAGCGCGGTGTCGTCACCAACGCCCGCAAGGGGATCGATCCCGGCGTCACCGTCACCAACCAATTGATCGGCACGCAGCGGCTGTATCGCTTCGCGCACCGCAACGAGGCGGTGGCGATGCGGCCGGCGGCCTACACCCACGACCATTGCGTGCTGGGACGGATCAACAAGCTGACCGCGATCAATTCGGCGCTGCAGGTCGGGCTCGACGGCAGCGTCAATGCCGAGACGCTGAACGGCGTTGCGATCGGTGCGATCGGCGGACAGCTCGATTTCGTCCGCGGCGCCAATGCGTCGCCGGGCGGTCGCGCGCTGATCGCGCTGCCGGCGTGCGGCCCGGACGGATCGAGCCGCATCGTCACGCGGGTCGACACGGTGACGACGCCGCGCGCCGATGTCGACGCCATCGTCACCGAATGGGGCGTCGCCGAATTGCGCGGCTGTAGCCTCACCGAGCGCGCGCGGCGGATGATCGCAATCGCGGCGCCGCAGCATCGCGACCGGTTGACCGAGCAGGTTCGGGCCGGGACCTAAGTCGGGGCGCGGAGCGCAGGTGGCTGACGCAATTGACGATGCGGATGTGGCCACACGCGAGGCGAAGAGCCGCTGCGATTTTGCTCGGGGGAGTTCCCGATCGGCGCAGCAACCCTTCAGGGCCGCAGGTCCATATCGATGCGGACGAAGTCGCCCCGATAGGTGACTTCGGCGAGGTAGATCACGATGCCGTCTTCGCCGGTGAAGACGCGCCGGACTTCAGCGACCGGCGAGTTGAGCGGCACGTGCAGCAGCCGCGCGACGTCGACGTCGGCGGTGCCGATCGTCAGCGTCTGGCGGGCGCGCACGATCTTGGGCTGCTTCAGCTCGGCCAGGATCGGGATCACGGTCTCGCTGCGAAACCGCTTCGGCGAGCGGCGGAACACCGTCTCGTCGAGATAGATCGAGATCACGCAATAGGGTTGGCCGACGCGCGAGTGTACGCGCCTCATGAAGACGTATTTGGCGGCCGCCTTGCCGTCGTCCGGCAGCAGGGGGGCGACGCTGCGGCTCTCGGAGATGTTGATGATCTCCGGCGACGTGTCGCGATACATCTCGGCGAGATCGGCGAGGGTCGTCTCGACCCGAAGCCAGCGGTCCTGCCGGGTGCCGCCAGTGACGAAGGTGCCGCGACCCTGCTGAGCTTCCAGCTCGCCGTCGCGCGCCAGCAGGTCGACCGCCTGTCGGATGGTGACGCGCGACACGCCGAATTCGGCGGCGAGCCGTTCGTTGGCCGGCAGCCGGAAGCCGGTCGCCCACAGGCCGCGCGCGATCCGGCGCCGGAAAATGTCGGCGATCTGCGCATATTTCGGCACGTGGCTGCCCGCATCCAGATCCATCGCGCTCTATCCCGCCTTGATCAACGCCGCGCCGTATTCTCCGATCATCAGGCTGGTCGCGTTGGTGTTGGCCGAAGTGATCTGCGGCATCACCGACGCGTCGATCACCCGCAGCCGTTCGACGCCGCGAACCCGCAGCTGCGGATCGAGGACCGCCTGCGCGTCGCGGCCCATCCGGCAGGTGCCGACGCAGTGGAACACGGTGCCGCCGGTGTTGCGCGCAAATTCCCACAGCGCGGCGCGGCTGTCCGCCGCCGCGCCGGGCACCACTTCGACGTCCCACAGCTTGCGGAACGCCGGCTGGCGGAAGATGTCGCGCAGCATCTCGAGCCCTGCCACGATCGTCTTGCGATCGATCTCTTCGGCGAAGTAGTTCGGCGCGATCCGCGGCTGCTCGAAGGGATCAGTCGAGCGGATCGCCAGATGCCCGCGCGAGTGTGCGTGCGCCTGCCATACCGAGGCTGTGAAGCCCGAATAGCGATGCAGCGGGGTGCCGGGCTTGTCGACCGACAGCGGCATGACGTTGAACTGCACGTCGGGGCGGCCGCCTTGCGCATATTCGGTACACGCCGCGCCGCCGACCTGTCCGGCACCGACGGTGAGCGGCCCGCGGCCGCCGGTCAGCCACTGCCAGCCCATCCGCGTCAGCTCGACCGGATTGCGGACGTGGTCGTTCAGCGACCATTTCTGATTGAGCCGCACGATCAGCCGGGCCTGATAGTGGTCCTGCAAATTGTCACCGACTTCCGGCGCATCGGCGATGACCGGAATGTCGAGGCTGCGCAGCAGGTCGGCCGGGCCGATGCCGGACAGCTGGAGCAATTGCGGCGATTGTAGCGCGCCGGCCGACAGCACCACCTCGCGCGCGGCGCGGGCGCGGTGCAGCTGGCCTTCCGCGATCCATTCGACGCCCGTGGCGACGGTGCCGTCGAACGTCACCTTGCTGGCCTGCGCCCGGGTGATGACGGTCAGGTTCGGCCGGTCCATGATCGGTCGCAGGAACGCCGAGGCCGCGCTGGTGCGCCAATGGCGGCCGATGCCGAGCTGATAGCTGCCGACCCCGTAGGTCGATTCCGCGTTGAAATCCGGATTGCGCGGCAGGCCGAACTCGACGCCGGCCTCGATCCACGCCGCCGAGGCCGGATTGTCGTTGCGCAGATCGGACACTTCGAATTCACCGAGCGCGCCGTGATACTGGCTCTCGCCGCCGCGATAGCGCTCGTAACGCCGGAAGTGCGGCAGCACGTCGCGATACGACCAACCTGTCGCGCCCAAACGCTCCCAGTCGTCGAAGTCCTGATGCTGACCGCGGATGAAGATCAGCCCGTTGATCGACGACGAGCCGCCGAGCACGCGGCCGCGCGGCCAGACGATGGCGCGTCCGCCGGTGCCTTCGCTCGGCTCGGTGGTGAACAGCCGGGCGAAGCGTTCGTCGTAGATCGTGCGATAATAACCGACCGGAATCTTCAGCCAGAAATTGCCGTCCGGGCCACCGGACTCGAGCAGCAGCACGCGGCAGGCCGGATCGGCCGACAGCCGGTTGGCGACGATGCAGCCGGCCGAGCCGGCGCCGACGATGATGTAGTCGTAGCTCGCCATCGTCAGGCCGTCCGCCATGCGGCAATTGCTTCCAGATCGGGATCGAGGCCGATGCCCGGCGCTTCGCTAAGTTCGATCCAGCCGTCGCTTACGGTGGCGACCGGGCCGCAGAACCGGTCGCGCAGCGGATTGTGGTTGCAATCGACTTCGAGCAGGCCATCGCCGCCGATTCCGGCGAGCAGATGGGCCGACGCGAGCAGGCCGAGGCCGCCGCCGAGATAATGCGGGCAGAACCGTTTGCCGGCAGCGCGGATCGCGCCGGCGATGTCGGCGCACAGCGACAGCCCGCCCCATTTGGCGATGTCCGGCTGGATCACATCCAGCTCACCGCCGCTGATCGCGTCGCCGAAGCCGCCGCGGCTGGTGATGTTTTCGCCAGCCGCCAGCGGCAGATCGAGGCCGGCGCGCAGCTGTTGCCATTCGGCGCGCGGCCGATCGGCGCGGATCGGCTCCTCCAGCCAGGCGAGATCGAACGCGGCCAGGCGCGGCGCCAGCGCCAGCGCCTCGTCCACCGACCAGGCCTGATTGGCATCGGCGGCGAGCGGGCCGTCGCCAAGCAGCCGGCGCAGCGCCGCGAGGTTGGCGCCGTCGAGTTCGGCGCCGAACCCGACCTTGAGTTTCAACGCCCGATAGCCCTGTCGCAAAGCGGCCTCGGCCATCGCTTCGGTGCCGGTCGGATTGAGGCCGCTGGCATAGACCTGGATCCGCGGCCCAGCGCCGCCGAGCAGCCGCCATAGCGGCGTGGCCTGACGGCGGGCGAACAGATCCCACACGGCCAGATCGATGCCGGAGATGGTTTGGGCGAACGGTCCGGCCTCGCCGGATTGCAGCGCCAGCACCGCCGTGGCCTGCGTGAGATGCTCGAACAGTTCGGCCGGCGCCGCCACGCGCTGGCCGATCACCAGCGGCGCGAGGGTTTCGTTCAGGAGCCGCGCGCGGTGCTCGGCCCCGGGAGAGGGAAAGTTACACCACGCTTCGCCCCAGCCGACCACGCCGTCGTCGTCCTCGACGCGGACAAAAACCGCCGGCCGCGACGTCATGCGACCGAACGATGTCACCACCGGTGTCGTCAGCGGATAGCGATAGGCGAACGCCTGCAGGCTTCGAATTGTAAATGGCGTGGTCATCTGAACCTTGCGCCGCCCGCGCGGAGCGGTCTTGTATGGTCATCCTATTTATAATATGACTTTGTGCCAAGATACTTTGTGCCAAGACAAATGAGAACGGGGAAGCTCCTGAATGGACGGCGCCTTCGTCCGACGCTTTGCTCTCGGGCTGCTGCCGTGGGTCGGCGCGATCCTGCTGTGGTACGCAGTTCGCTGGAGCGGCCTGGTCAATCCGTCGCTGATCCCGGCGCCGCATCAGGTGGCGGCCAAGTTCTTCGAGCTGCTGACACGCGAGAACCTGCTACTCGACATCTACACGTCGACACGCCGCGTGTTCTTCGGCGTCATGCTCGGCATCGCCGCGGCCGTGCCGGTCGGCTTCCTGCTCGGCTGGTATAGGTCGGCGCGGACGTTCGCCGATCCGATGATCAACTTCTTCCGCGCGCTGCCGCCGATCGCGCTGATCCCGCTGGTGATCGTGTATTTCGGCGTCGACGAACTCGCCAAGCTGGTGATCCTGTTCTACGCCTCGTTCTTCGCCGGCGTCATCGTGATGTACGAGGGCGTGTCGCAGATCGCGCCGATTTACATCCGGGTGGCGCAGACGCTCGGTGCCAACCAGTTCGAGATTTTCCGCAAGGTCATCATCCCGCTCACCGTGCCGCACATCCTCACGGCGCTGCGCGTGGCGCTCGGCGTGGCCTGGGCCACGTTGGTGGCATCCGAACTGATCGCCGCGCAGCGCGGCCTCGGCGCCATGATCCAGAACGCCTCGACCTACTTCCTGCTCGATGTCATTTATGTGGGCATCATCTGCATCGGGCTGATCGCGCTGATCATGGACCTAATCTTACGCAAAGTGAGCGCGCGGCTGCTGGTGTGGCAGGATCGGGCTCTCGGATGATCAAGCGCGCGCAATTCGAGCACGTCTCGCTGTCCTTCGCCACCGCCAAGGGGCGGCTGAAGGTCGTCGAAGACGTCCACTACGATATCCATGACGGCGACTTCATCGCGGTGATCGGCCCGTCCGGCTGCGGCAAGACGACGATGATGAGCATGCTGGCCGGCTTCCAGAAGCCGACCACGGGCCGCGTGCTGTTCGACGGCAAGCCGGTGGACAAGCCTGGCCCCGAGCGCGGCGTCATCTTCCAAGAATATGGCGTGTTCCCGTGGCTGACGGTGAAGCAGAATATCGCCTTCGGCCTGAAGCTCGACGCTAATCACGTGCCCGCCGCCGAGCGCGAAGATATCTGTCGGCACTATCTCGAACTAATGGGGCTGTCGGACTTCGCCAATTCGTTCCCGAAGCATCTGTCCGGCGGCATGAAGCAGCGCCTCGCCATTGCCCGCGCCTATGCGGTCCGGCCGCAGTTCCTGCTGATGGACGAGCCGTTCGGTGCGCTCGACGCGCAGACCCGCGCCAATATGCAGAACCTGCTGCTGCAGGTGCTGGCGACCGAGCGCAAGACGGTGATGCTGATCACCCATTCGGTGGAGGAGGCAATCTATCTGGCTTCGCGCATCGTCGTGGTGACGGCGCGGCCGGCGCGTATCAAGCAGATCATCGACGTGCCGTTTGCCTATCCGCGCGACGATTCGATCCACGAGCGTCCTGAATTCGCCGAGCTGCGCGGCCATATTCGCCAATTGGTGATGGACGAGTATCGGGCCCAGCAGGCGCAGATACGGCCGGCTTCGTTTTCGGAATAACAAAAGACAAACAACATTATCGGAGGAGTGACGCGATGGATCGACGACAATTCCTGACCACCACCGCTGGCCTCGCGATAGCCGGCTTCGCTCCCGCCGCGCCGGCGATCGCTCAGGCCAAGACCAAGATCCGCGTCGGCTATCTTCACACCGTGGCGGTCGACGGCCAGATCTGGACCGGGATGGACCGCGGCAGCTTCGCCAAGCAGGGTCTGGAACTCGAGCTGCGCCAGTTCAACACCGGCCTGGAAATCTTCCAGGCGCTGATCGGCGGCAGCCTCGACGTGCTGGCGACCGGCGCCGTGCTGTCGAACTTTCCGGCGCGCGGCCAGGGCAAGGTTTTCCTGATCAACGACATCGAAGTCGCGACCGCGCAGCTCTGGGTGCGGCCCGACCAGGGCATCCGGTCGTTCGCCGATCTGCGCGGCAAGCGCATCGCCACCGCGGTCGGCACCACCGCGCACGTCTTCCTCGACCGCGCGCTGCGCGCCAACAAGATCGATCCCAAGGAAGTCGAGATCGTCAACCAGAGCATGCCGGCGGCGGTGACGGCGTTCGTGTCCGGCGCGGTGCCGGCGGTGGCGCTGTGGGTGCCGTTCAATGTCACCGCGCGCGACAAGGTGCCGGGGTCGATCATGCTGGCCGACGCGTCGGCGTATTATCCGCAGGCCGCGATCATCGGCGGCTGGGCGGCGGCCAACGACTACTACGAGCCCAATCAGGAAACGCTCGCCAAGCTGATCCGCGGCTGGGGCGAGGCGAACGACTACATCGTCGCCAACCCGGTGGAGGCGATGGAGAGCCTGCAGAAAAATCACTACAGCCAGACGCCGCTCGCCGACATCAACGAATCCTTCAAGGCGCAGAAGATGTTCACGGCGCACGACTGGAAGCGGATGTACGCGGACGGCACCGTCACCAACTGGCTGCAGCAGTCGACCGACTTCTTCATGGCCAATGCCGGCGTCAAGGAGTTCATCCCCGCTTCGAAGTATTTCGATCCGAGCCTGTATCTGAAGACGATCGTCTAGGGCTCGACATCCGCCGGCGTCCGCGCCGGCCGGATCGATCGGCAGTGCACCATTGTTCCTCCGGTCAGGTCGTCACTACACCGAGGCCCGTGGCTATCGACCACGAGCCTCGGTGTGGGCGCCGATTTCGATAAATTCCAAAGTTCCTCCCCCCGGCAGCGCCAAGTGATGTGATAGTTGGTCGCACTCAGGTGAGAAGGGGGGCGATGACATGACGGGGCGTTTCGCGCGCAGCGCAATCTTCAAGGTTCTTGTCTGTTCGAGTGCCTTGGGGATCAGTGTACCGATCGGCGAAGCGCAGGCGCAGTCCGGCCGCGACCTGCCGCCCGTCACGGTCGATGCGCCCAAGCCGCAGTCCGCCCGGCCGACCTCTCCATCCCGGCGCGCGGCGCGGGCGCCATCGACGGTCCGGCGTGTCGCCGCGCCCGCGCGCCAGCAGCCCCCCGCGCCAGTGGTCAGTGCCGCCAATGCCGGCCGCGGCGGCGAGCGCGCCAACGGACCGGTGGTCGGCTATCTGGCCAATCAGAGCGCGACTGGAACCAAGACCGATACGCCGATCCTGCAGACCCCGCAGTCGATCTCGGTGGTGACGCAGGATCAGATCCAGGCGCAAGGCGCGCAGAATGTCGTCGAGGCGCTGCGCTACACGCCGGGCGTCACGCTCGATACTTACGGCGCCACGACCTTCTTCGATTCGTTCAAGCTGCGCGGCTTCGAAGTGCCGCGCTATCTCGACGGACTGCGGCTGCCGATCGATCCGGGCACGCAGTTCGCGTATCCGCGCATCGAGACCTACGGGCTGGAGCGGCTGGAAGTGCTGCGCGGACCGTCTTCCGGACTTTACGGCCAGACCGATCCGGGCGGCTTGCTCAACATGGTCAGCAAGCGGCCGACCGCCACTGCGCAGCACGAGGTGATCGGCACCTTCGGTTCGTTCGAGCGGTTCCAGGGCGCGTTCGACAGCTCGGGGCCGATCGACAAGAACGGCGAGTTCCTCTACCGCATCGTCGGGCTCGGCCGCAGCACCGACGGGCAGCAGGACTTCGTCCACGAGAACAAGGCCTATATCGCGCCGAGCCTGACCTGGCGGCCGACCACCGATACGTCGCTCACGCTGCTGTCGCACTATTCCAACATCAAGGTCGACGGCTGGCAGCAATACGTGCCGGGCGGGGTGTCGCTGTTGCCCAATCCTTACGGCCGGGTGCCGTACAGCCGTTATCTCGGCGAGCCGAGCCGGGACGGCTACACGCTCGAGCAGTTCTCGGTCGGCTATGCGTTCGAACACCGGTTCGACAACAATCTGCAGTTCCGCTCGAACCTGCGCTACTTCGACGTGTCGCAGGATCTCGGCGGCGTCCGCTCCGAAGGATTGCTGGCCGACAACCGGACCATGCTGCGGTCCTACAACTACGTGAAGTCCGGCGCCCAGAACATCGCGCTGGACAATCAGCTGCAGGCCGATTTCGCCACCGGCCCCCTGAGCCACAAGGTGCTGGCCGGCTTCGACTATCAGCGCCAGACGGCGAAGTCCGACTATCGCTTCACCATGATCTCGTCGATCGACGCCTTCGCGCCGGTCTACGGGGCGTTCGTGCCGTCGGCGGCGTCGCTGTCGCCGTTCATCGCCACCAACACCACGTCAAGCCAGGCCGGCCTGTATCTGCAGGACCAGGTCAAATACGACGGCTGGACCCTGACGCTGACCGGCCGCCAGGATTGGTCGCAGGCCGAGACCGTGTCGACCGGTCTGTTTCCTGCCGCCGGGACCTATCTGCAGAGCGACAAGGCGACCACCGGCCGCGTCGGCCTCAACTATCTGTTCGACTTCGGACTGTCGCCCTACGTCAACTACTCGTCGTCGTTCGTGCCATCCTCCGGCACCGACCGGTTCGGCAGCACGTTCAAGCCCACCACCGGCGAGGGCGGCGAGATCGGCGTCAAGTTCAAGCCGTTCGGCTCCAACCTGATGCTGACCGCGGCGGTGTTCGACATCACCCAGAAGAACGTGCTGACGGCCGACCCGGTCAACATCGTGTTCAGCGTCCAGACCGGGCAGGTTCGGGTCCGCGGCTTCGAATTCGAGGCGCGCGGCAATCTCACCCGGGAGCTGGAGATCGTCGGCGGCTACAACAAATACGATCCGCGCGTCACCTCCGCCAACGACGGCACGGTCGGCAATTATCTGCTCAACACGGCGCTGGATCAGGCCTCGCTGTGGGCGAAATACACCTTCTACAACGGTCCGGTCGCGGGCCTCGGGCTCGGCGCCGGCGTCCGTTATGTCGGGACCAGCTACGGCAACGCCGCCAACACCATCCTGATCCCGAGTTACACGTTGTTCGACGCCGCCATCAGCTACGACTTCCAGTATCTGCGGCCCGATCTGAAAGGCTGGAGCGCGCAGGTCAACGCCACCAATCTCGGCAACCACTACTACGTGTCGTCGTGCGTGACCGGGCTCGCCTATTGCGGCCTGGGTGCGGCGCGGACGGTGCTGGGCACGCTGAAATACGCCTGGAACTGACGCATGCCGGGTCGCGGCACCAGGTCGTTACGCGTCTGGGGGCTCGTCCACAAATGGACGAGCCTGATCTGCACCGTATTCATGCTGATGCTGTGCATCACCGGACTGCCGCTGATCTTTCACGAGCAGATCGACGGGGTACTGCACGGCGAGGTCAGGCCTGCCGACGTGCCTGCCGGCACGCCGGCGGCGGATCTCGATCAGGTGCTCGCCAACGCACTGGCCAAAGTCCCCGGACAGGTGCCGCACTTTCTGATCTGGGATCGCGACGACCCGAGCGCGCTGTTCGTCAGCGTCGGACCGTCGATCGACGCGAATCCGGTGAACAATCGGCTGGTAAGGATGGACGTGCACACCGCGGCGTTCCTCGATGCTCCGGACGTCACCGGGCGGTTCACCTACATCATGCTGCGGCTGCACACCGACATGTTCGCCGGCCTGCCGGGCAAGCTGTTCCTCGGCGCGATGGGCATCCTGTTCTGCGTCGCGATCGTGTCGGGCATCGTGGTGTATGCGCCGTCGATGCGGAAGCTGGAGTTCGGCAGCTATCGCCGCAGACGCACGCGGATCGTCCGCTGGCTGGACGTGCACAATCTGGCCGGCATCCTGTTGGTGATGTGGACGCTGGTGGTGGGCTTCACCGGCGTGATCAACACCTGGGCCGATCTGGTCGTAAAAATCTGGCAGGCCGATCAGCTCGCCGCGATGACCGCGCAATATCGCGATCGCACGCCGCCAAAGAAGCCGAGTTCGCTGCAGGCCGCGGTCGAAACCGCGCGGCGCGCGGTGCCCGGAATGACGCCGAGCTTCGTCGCCTTCCCGGGCTCGTTCTTCACCAGCAAGAGCCACTACGGCGTGTTCCTGCACGGCGACACGCCGCTCACCTCGCGGCTGCTCAGGCCGGCGCTGATCGATGCCGAGACCGGGGCGCTGACCGACACCCGCGACATGCCGTGGTACGTGTCGGCGGTGCTGATCTCGCAGCCGCTGCATTTCGGCGACTATGGCGGGCTACCGCTGAAGATCATTTGGGCGCTGCTCGACGTGCTGACCATCATGGTGCTGGTCACGGGGCTGTATCTGTGGCTGCGTCGGCGCCGTGCCGGGTTGAGCGTCGATCGGGCGATCGCCAGCGGCTCGGCCGCCAATGCGTCGGTGCCGTCACATGGCTGAGCATCGCACGCTTCGCCAGATCTTCGCCGCACCGCTCGTCGTCGCCGTGCTGAGCGGCATCGGTCTGGTGACGGCGCTGGTCGGCGACGGCGTCTGGGACATGGTGTCATGGCTGAGCTTGACGCTGCCGATCCTGCTGTATGTGTTCTTCGTCAAGATCCGGAGCCGGCGCAGCTAGCTATCGTGCGGCGAACGCAACTGGCCGCCATCGACCGGCGCCACGATCTATCCGGCGGACACGTTCGCCATGCGCAGGCTTGGGTCGTCCAAGATGCGTGGCGAGCGGACGAATGCGGGCGCGCGCTGCTCGGCGGCGCGCCATTCGCGGCGCCAGGCGTTCGGTGTGGTGCCGGTGTGGCGGCGGAACAGCCGCGACAGATGCGCCTGGTCGCTCAGCCCGCTGGCCAGTGCGATCTCGCACAAGGTCAGGTCGGTGGTGCGCATCAGCGCCTTGGCGCGCTCAATGCGGCGCTCGATCAGAAAATGCCGCGGCGCCACTCCGACGCTCTGCTGAAATGCCCGCGCGAAGTGACCGGGGCTGAGGCCGGTCAGCTTGGCGAGGTCGCGGACCCGCAGATTGCCATCGAGGTGCTGTTCGACATGCCGCATGACGTGGTTGAGCTTCCAGCGGGCCAGTCCGGGGCCGTTGCCGCGCGCCGCCGTCTCGCCTGACGCGGGAGCATGGCGCGCCTGCACTTCCCGCAGCAGCATCGCGGCGCGTGCGATACAGGTGCGCGCCGCAATCGGATCGCCTGCGAGTGCGGCCGACGCTTCTTCGAGGAATTCGGCGATCGACGCGAAAGGGTCAGTCGTAGTCTCGGTGATGCCGTCCGCTGACCTTTCCATCGTGGCGCCGCCTTCCGTCGTCCTCGCCGCTGCCGCAATGGCTTCGGCGCTGGGTCGCAGGGAACACACAGCGGCGCCGCAAGCCTAGTCGCACGAACGTGGTGGGCGTGGCCTGCGTTGGTTTGCCGGACGTCAAACCAAGGTTTAACGGCCTCGCGGAACCGCAGCAGAATTTCGCGGCGTGCCGAGCCGTGGCAACGCCGGACAGTTACCCGGGGAGGGGAACGACGTCGGCGTAAAACCATCGTATGACTTCTGAGCGCAGCGGCTCTGCCGCAAGGTTTGCAGACGTGGGTTCGCACTGCATCACCCTTGAGGATGGCAGCAATGACCATCGGCAAGATCGTGGCGGTGATCGATGACGACGAGAATGTTCGAGTCGCCATCGTCGCGCTGGTGCGATCATTGGGCTACGAGGCCCGAGGTTTTTCGTCGGCGCAGAATTATCTCGAGTCCGAGCTGCGCAACTCAGCCGCGTGCCTCATCACCGACGTGCAGATGCCGGGCCTCAGCGGCCTCGATCTGCACGCGCGGCTGCTCGCCGAGGGGAACGCCTGTCCGGTGGTGTTCATCACCGCCTTCCCGGAGGAACGGGCCGAAGCGCGGGCGCGCGCACTCGGCGCGATCGCGTTTCTGAGCAAGCCGTTCGACGCGCAGACCATGGTGCAATGTATCGAGCAGGCGTTGGCGCGATCAGCGCGCGGTTGATCAGCCGCGCGCCTGCGTGCCGAGCTCGGTAGTGGCGCTGTCTTTGCGGAACAGCGCGTACAGCGCCGGCAGCACCAGCAGCGTCAGGATGGTGGACGAGATGATGCCGCCGATCACCACGGTCGCCAGCGGCCGCTGCACCTCGGCGCCGGCTCCGGTGGCGATCGCCATCGGCACGAAGCCGAGCGAAGCGACCAGTGCGGTCATCAGCACCGGCCGTAGCCGCGTCACCGCGCCTTCGCGCACCGCGTCGATCACCGGCTTGCCGTTGCGGCGCAGCCGCTCGATGAAGGCGATGATGACGAGGCCGTTGAGCACGGCGACGCCCGACAGCGCTATGAAGCCGACGCCGGCGCTGATCGACAGCGGGATGCCGCGCAGCAGCAGCGCCGCGACACCGCCGGTCAGCGCCAGCGGCACGCCGCTGAACACCAAGAGCGCGTCGGCGACCGAGTTCAGGCTCATGAACAGCAGCAGGAACACCAGCAGCAGCGCGACCGGAACCACGATGGTGAGCCGCTTGCTTGCCGACACCAGCTGCTCGAACTGGCCGCCCCAGCCGATCCAGTAGCCGGCCGGCAGCGTCACCTTCTCTGCCACGGCTTGCTGAGCTTCGGCCACGAACGAGCCGAGGTCGCGCTCGCGCACGTTCGTCGTCACCACGATGCGGCGCTTGCCGTTCTCGCGGCTGATCTGGTTCGGTCCCGGCGCGGCCTCGACGGTGGCGACCGCGGAGAGCGGGATGTGCCGCATCTGCAGCGCCTGCGATCCGATCGCCGCCTTGGTGAACCCGGTGGCTTGTTCGTCGGCCGGCGGCAGCGGAATCGGAATCGCGCGGATTGCCTCGGGGCTGATGCGCAGCCGCTCCGGCAGCCGCAGCACGATGTCGAAGCGGCGGTCGCCCTCGAACAGCTTGCCGACGCTCTTGCCGCCGATCGCCATCTCGACGATGCCCTGCACGTCGGCGACGCTGAGCCCGTAGCGCGACAGCGCCGGACGATCGATCTTGACGGTGAGGATCGGCAGGCCGGCGACCTGCTCGGTCTTGACGTCGGTGGCGCCGCGAATGCCCTGGATCACCGCCTGCACCTGCTTGGCGGCGTTCTGCAGGATGTCGAGGTCGTCGCCAAACACCTTGATGCCGACGTCACTGCGCACGCCCGACACCAGCTCGTTGACGCGCAGCTGGATCGGCTGGGAAATCTCGTAGTTGCTGCCGGGGATATCCTCGGCCGCCTTCTCGATCTCCTCGACCAGTTCGGCCTTGGTCTTGGCCGGATCGGGCCATTCGCTTCGCGGCTTCAGCATGATGTAGCCGTCCGACATCGACGGCGCCATCGGGTCGGTCGCGACTTCGGCGGTGCCGGTGCGGGTGAAGAAGTCCTTTACTTCGGGGAGTTGCCGCACGCGCTTTTCCAGCGCCATCTGCAAGGCGAGCGACTGCGTCAGGCTGGTGCCGGGAATCCGGATCGCCGCGAGCGCGACGTCGCCCTCGTCGAGGCTCGGAATGAACTCGCCGCCCATACGGGTTGCCGCAAAGCCGCTCGCCAGCGTGATGGCGATCGCGGCGACCACCACGGTCTTGCGATAAGTGATGGCGCGCGTGAGTAGCGGCAGATAGATCCGCTTGGCGCCGCGCATCACGATGTTCTCGGTCTCCGACACCTTGCCGGACACGAAGATCGCGACCGCCGCCGGCACGAAGGTGATCGAGAACAGCGCCGCGGCGCCGAGCGCCATCAGCACGGTCAGCGCCATCGGAGTAAACATCTTGCCCTCGACGCCGGTCAGCGTCAGCACCGGCAGATACACCACCGCGATGATCAGCGTGCCGAACAGGCTCGGCTTGATCACCTCGCTGGCGCCGGCCAGGATGGTCTGCATCCGCTCCTCGAGGCTGAGCAGCCGGCCTTTGTCGTGCTGCGCGGCGGCGAGCAGCCGCAGGCAGTTCTCGACGATGATCACGGCGCCGTCGATGATGATGCCGAAATCGATCGCGCCGAGACTCATCAGGTTGGCCGACACCTTGGTTTCGACCATGCCGGTGATGGTCATCGCCATCGACAGCGGGATGATGCAGGCGGTGATCAGCGCGGCGCGGATGTTGCCGAGGATCAGGAACAGCACGACCACGACCAGCGTTGCGCCTTCGAGCAGGTTGCTCTCCACCGTCTTGATGGTGGCTTCGACCAGATGGGTCCGATCGTAGACGGTGCGGGCGATCACGCCGTCGGGCAGCGAACCGGCGATGTCCCGCAGCTTGGCGGCGACGCGCTGCGCCACGGTGCGGCTGTTCTCGCCGATCAGCAGCATCGCGGTGCCGAGCACGGTTTCGTCGCCGTTCAGTGTCGCGGCGCCGGTGCGCAGCTCGGTGCCTTCGACGACTTGCGCGACGTCCTTGATCCGCACCGGAATCCCGCCGCGCGAGCCGACCACGATGGTCTCGATCTCGGCGCTGGTGCCGACCTGGCCGGGCGCGCGGACCAGATATTGCTCGCCATTGCGCTCGATATAGCCGGCGCCGACATTGGCGTTGTTGGCGGCGAGCGCGACCATCAGGTCGCGGAAGCCGAGCCGGTAGGCGATCAGCTTGCCGGGATCGGGCAGCACGTGGAACTGCCGCTGATAGCCGCCGATGCTGTTGATCTCGATCACGCCCGGCACGTTGCGTAGCTGCGGCTTGATGATCCAGTCCTGCACGGTGCGCAGGTCGCTCGGCGTATAGGGCTTGCCGTCCGCGTTGGAGGCGCCGGGCTTGGCCTCGACCGTGTACATGTAGATTTCGCCGAGGCCGGTGGAGATCGGCCCCATCGCGACGTCGACGCCGGCCGGAAGCTGGTCGCGTACTTGCTGGATCCGTTCGTTGACGAGTTGGCGGGCGAAGTAGATGTCGGTGCCGTCCTGGAACACGATGGTGACCTGGCTCAGCCCGTAGCGCGACAGCGAGCGCGTGTAGGACAGCTTCGGCAGGCCGCCCATTGCGGTCTCGACCGGGAAGGTGATGCGCTGCTCGGTCTCGAGCGGCGAGTAGCCCGGCGCCTGGGCGTTGATCTGCACCTGCACGTTGGTGATGTCCGGCACCGCGTCGATCGGCAGCCGGGTGAAATTCCATGCGCCGAAGGCCATGAGGCCGAGTGCGGCGATCAGCACCAGCCAGCGCTGCCGGATCGAGAAGGCGAGAAGGCGCTCAATGGCCATGTTCGGCTTCGCCCTTGCCCATCTCGGCCTTCACCACGAAGGAATTCTCCGCGACGTAGCGCTCCCCGGGCGCCATCCCCGCTTTGACTTCGACGAAGCGGGCATCCTGCTCGCCGAGCACGACCGGCCGCGCTTCGAGCGCGTCGTCTGCCTCGCGCACGAACACCACGGTCTTGTTCTCCAGCATCTGGATCGCGCCGGCCCGCACCGCGACCGCGACGTCGCGCTTGGCGAGCACCAGCCGCGCGGTGACGAACAGGCCCGGCCGCAGCCGGCTGTCCGGGTTCGGCAGCACCACGCGCGCCAGCGCGGTCTGGGTGTCGAGCGCGCCGATCGGCGCGAGGTACGCGATGCGGCCCTTGATCTCGCCGCCGCCGTCGTCGGGATCGATCAGCACCTCGTCGCCGATCTTCACGCGCTGGATGTCCTGCCGATAAACGGAGAGGTCGACCCAGATCGTCGACAGGTCGGCGACCACGAAGGCCGGCTTCTGCTCGGAGGCGTATTCGCCGAGCGAGATCTGGCGGTCGATCACCGTGCCGGCGAGCGGCGACTTCAGCTCGTAGCTGGTCAGACTCTGGTTGCTTTCGATCGACGCCATCGGCTCGTCCTTGATCACCTGATCGCCGATCCGTTTGCGGATGGTGCGGACCAGGCCGGGAAAGCGCGGCGTGACTTGCACCAAGGTCTCCTGGTTGGCGCGCAGGATGCCGTTCAGCGCCAGCGAGTCGCTCAGCGTCGCCGGCCCGGCCTCGGCGAAGCTCGCGCCGGCCGCCGCCAGCTTGAGCTCGCTGATCAGGATGCGTTCGGCGCCGTGTTCGTCTTGCTCGGCGTGGCCGCCGGATTTCTTTTCACCCTCGGCGGCTTTGCCGTGGGCGTGTTCGGCTGGCGAGCCGTGCTCGTCAGGCGCCAGATAGTGCGTGCCGAGCGCGCCGGCGGCTGCGGCCAGAATGATCGCGATGACCGTTGCGGTCCTGTTCATCGTGCGCTCCCCCGCGCCAGTGAAAACGGATTGCCGACCAGCCCCTCGATGGTGGCGACGGCGACATGGAAATTCTGCTGCGCTTCCTGCTCGCGGAGCTGCGCCTGGGCGACGCTGGCCTGCGCGTCGAGCACTTCGAGCAGCGAGAAGCGGCCCTGGCCGTAGCCCTCGGCGATCGCCGCCGCGGCGTCGCGCGCCTTCGGGATCGCGACCTCGCGCAGCACTTTGAGTTCGGCGAGCGCGCCCTGCAGCGAGTCGTAGGCGCGGCCGGCGAGCACGATCAGCGTGTTGCGATTGGCGGCGCGTTCGGCTGCGGTCTTCGCCAGGCTCTCCTGCGCGGACAGGATGTTGCCCTGGTTCTGGTCGAACACTGGGATCGGCACCGAGATCGACAGCCGGACGGCGTCGTCTTTGCTGTCGTTGTAGTGACGCCAGCCGGCGCCGACGCGGACGTCCGGATACGGCTTCAGCCGCGCCAGCAACAGCTCGGCGTTGCGCTGTGCATACACCGCAGTCCAGCGCATCAGCTGCGGGTTGGCGTCGATCGCCTGCACCACGGACTGGAAGCTCGGCGGCCGCCCGAGCACTTCGAGCCGGCCTGACACGGTCGAGAATTTCGGCGCGGTGTCGCCCATCAGCACCGCGAGTTCGCGTCGCGCGCTGGCGAGCGTCGCGCGCACGCGCTCACGGTCAGCCTTCACCAGCGCGGAGGCGACTTCGGCGCGGCCGGTTTCGGCCGGTGACGAGGCGCCCGCGTCGACGCGGCGTTGCAACAGCGGAGTGAGTTTGTCGATCGCGGCGACCTGCTGATCCAGAATGGCGATGCGCTGCTGCAGGCCGAGCACGCTGACGAAGGCGATCGCCGTCTCGGACAGGATCTCCAGCCGCACCGCGCGGCGCTGCACGGCGGCGACTTCGATGCCCGCCTGCCCGACCGCGATGCGCGCGTCGCGCTTGCCGAACAGCTCGAACATCTGGCTGATCTGCAGCGTCGTCTCCGCCGATCGCGTGCCGCGATAGGCGCCGGTTCCGAACGAGTCGTCCTGCTCGTAGGAGACTTCCGGATTGAGCAGCGTGCCGGCCTGGATGCGTTGGCCGGTGGCGATTCCGATGTCACGCTCGGCGGCGGTCAGCCGCGGACTGGCGGCGAGCGCGCGCTGCAGCGCGGACTTCAGCGTGAGTGATTGTGCATGCGACACGCCGCTCAGCGCGGGGCTGAGCAGCAATGCCAACGCGCACGCGAGACGCGTGGCGGGCCGGATAAGCATGGATGAAACCTGATCGACGGCAGAGCTTGGGCGCGGATGCGCCCGGCGATGGCGGTCAGGTCAGGGGTTTTGGCGGCGGCGGATCGAGACCGTAGGCGCGATCGATCAGCGTTGCCGTGGCATGACCCAGCAGCGTCGCATTCAGCGTCGTCGCCACGAGCACCGGGACGGGCGAGGCCGGCACCGACACCGAGAAACAGCTATGGCAGTGATGACCGGCGAGCGTGTCGCCGTCGCTGTGCTGTCCGCCATCGGCCGAAGCCGACATCATCGCGACCTGCGATCCTCCGCCCATCGTGGCGAAGTCGAAATCGCAACCGCCATGGATCAGGCCCGACAGCAGATACGTCGCGGCCACGAGCACGATCGCGAGCGCACGAGATGTGCGTGCGAAGCTTGTGCCTGATGCCGGACGAAACGCGGTCAATATCGAACCTCTGCGGATAGTGGCGGTCTGGGTAGCACGCGTGTCGCCGCGGCGTCGAGCGGCAACATTGTTACAGGCTTCGTCACAGGCTGCACGCCCGCAACAGAGCGCGCTGCTTCAAGCCTGCGCAACACCGGAGGCATCGCGCGCGTGAAAGAACAGCTCGACCAGCCGGCCTTTCTTGCCGGCGAGCGCAAAGATGCATTCCGGCACGCTCGCGTCGAGTTCCGTCACCGGAATCCGGCTGATGCCGTCGGCGCGGCTCGATCCATGTTCCCACATGAAGCCGATGCCGAGATCGTTGGCGACGGCCTCGAGCATGCCCTCGCGGGTGTTGACGATCAGCGACGGACTCGGACGCAGGCCGCGCTCGCGGAAGGCGCGATCGACGGTGCGCTGCGTCGAGGAGTCGCGCGAGCGGAACACCAGCGGAAACGCCGTCAGCTCGGCGAGCGAGACCTGTACGCGATCCTGCAGCGGATGGGTGGGATGACACAGCGCCACGACGCGCTGCGTCAGGCAGACCTCGCGGCGAAACCGGGTGTCTTCCGGCACCTCGGGCAGCACGCCGATGTCGACGCGCTGCTCGACCACGGACGCCACGATGTTGGACCAGCTGCCGATCTCGATCGCGACCTGCACCTTCGGATAGAGCCGCTTGAACGATGCGATCAGCGCCATGCCGGGCATCGAATTGCCGAGGCCGACACGGAGTTCGCCGCCCGCCGGCTCGCCGCGCTGCTGCAGGATCGACAGCGCGTCGGCCTCGACCGCCTGCATCTTGCTGATCGCGCCGTAAAGCTGGCGGCACAGCGAGGTCGGGATCAGGCTCGCGCCGCTGCGCTCGAACAGCGCCACCTGAAATTCGGCCTCGAGGTCGCGCACCAGTTGCGCGACCGCCGATTGCGAAACCCTGATGCGACGAGCGGCCGCGGCGAACGAGCCGGTCTCGAACACGGCGTTCACCGCGCGCATCCGCGCCGACGTCAAAGCCACTGCCTTCGCTCTCCCGGGCCGCGCTGAGGCGCAGCCGATCCAAGTAAATCCTGCGCAGACCATAAGCAAAGCTGTTGACTGTTATGTGACCGTCAGACGCCGCCCTTAGCCAGATGCCTGTGGATTGCAGATGAGGGACAGGCGGCATGGCGACAATCGAACTCAGCGAGATCCGCAAATCCTTCGACGGCACCGATGTGCTGAAGGGCGTCGATCTCTCGATCGAAGACGGCGAGTTCGTCTCGCTGGTCGGCCCGTCGGGCTGCGGCAAGTCGACCTTGTTGCGGATTATCGCCGGCCTCGAAGCGCAGACGTCTGGTGAAGTACGCATTGGCGGCGACGTGGTCGACGGCGTGCGGCCGAGCCAGCGTAATCTGGCGATGGTGTTTCAATCCTACGCGCTCTATCCGCATCTCAGCGTGTTCGACAACATCGCGGTGCCGCTGCGGATGAAGCGGCTGACGACGCTGGAGCGGATGCCGGCGCTCGGTCGGCTGCTGCCGAACCGCTACCGCGTCGAGCGTGAGATACGGCAGGAGGTCGAGCACGTCGCGGCGCAGCTCGAGCTGTCCGCTTTTCTCAAGCGTAAGCCGGGCCAGCTCTCGGGCGGCCAGCGCCAGCGCGTGGCGGTCGGCCGCGCCATCGTACGGCGGCCGGTCGCCTTCCTGTTCGACGAGCCGCTGTCGAATCTCGACGCCAAGCTGCGCGTGCATATGCGGGCCGAGATCGCGCAGCTGCATCGCCGCCTCAACGCGACCTTCATCTACGTCACCCACGATCAGGCCGAAGCGATGACGATGTCCGGCCGCATCGCCGTGATGATCGGCGGCGAGCTGGTGCAGGTCGGCCGTCCCGCCGAGGTCTACGACAATCCGCGCGACATCCGCGTCGCCGAATTCGTCGGCAGTCCGAAGATCAACGTGCTGCCGGGCGAGGTCCGCACCGACGGGCAGGTCGAGGCGCTCGGGCAGCGGCTCGGCGTCGCCGCGTCCGGAATCGCACGGCCGTGCCGGATCGGCGTGCGGCCGGAGCGCATCCAGGTCGGTTCGGGGCCGTTCGCCGGTGCCGTCGTGCATGTCGAGAACATGGGCGCGGAGGCGTTCGTGCACCTCGGCGTCGAGGGCCTCGCGACGCCGGTGCTGGCGCGGCTGGCGGACGTGCGCGCATTGCCGCCGATCGGCAGTGCGCTGCGGTTCGGCTTCGCGCCGGACGCGGTGCGGCTGTTCGATGCCGGCGGCAAGCGGATCGAAGCGCATGCGGCGCCGGCGGTGGTCCGCGCCCTGGAGGTGGCCGGTGTCTGACGCGGTTCTCACCCAAGGCACCCTCGCGCTGCCGCGCCCTGCGGCCGTCACGAAGCGGCGGCCAATTCGGCTGCGCGGCGGCGCTGCCTATGCGCTGGTCGGACCGGCGATCGTGCTGATGCTGCTGATGCTGATCGGTCCGCTGCTCGGTGTCATCGCGCTGTCCTTCACCGACTATCAGCTCGGCGCGCCGTCCTTCGACTGGATCGGGCTCGCCAATTATCAGGACATGGTCGCCGACAAGACGTTCTGGATCTCGCTGACCAACACGCTGACCTATGTGGTGGTCGTGGTGCCGGGCTCGGTCGTGCTGGGCCTCGGCGTCGCGCTGCTGATCCAGAGCGAAACCGGAATGCGCGCGTTCTATCGCACGGTGTACTTCCTGCCGGTGATGGCGACGCTGATCGCGATGGCGATCGTCTGGGAGTTCATGCTGCATCCGCAGTTCGGCCTGGTGAACGGCCTGCTGCGCAGCGTCGGCCTGCCCGCCCATGGCTGGCTGCAGGAGCGCAGCACGGCACTGCTGTCGCTGTGCGTGATCGGCATCTGGCAGGCGCTCGGCTTCAACATGGTGTTGTTTCTCGCCGGCCTCGTCTCGATCCCGAAGCCGCTCTACGACGCTGCCGAGATCGACGGCGCCGGCAGCGCGTGGTCGCGGTTCCGGCTGGTGACCTGGCCGCTGCTCGGGCCGGTCACGGTGTTCGTGGTGGTGATCACCGGCATCCGCTCGTTTCAGGTGTTCGACACCGTGCATGTGCTGACCAAGGGCGGCCCGTCCAAGTCGACCGAGGTGCTGATCCACACCATGTACATGGAAGGCTTCGAGTTCTTCCGCTCCGGCTACGCCGCGGCACTGACCGTGGTGTTCCTGGTGTTCGTGCTGGCGCTGACACTAGTCAAGGCCCAGCTCACCGCCCGTCAGGTACATTACACATGAGTCGCGCGATCAAACTGAGCCCGTGGCCGCTGCTGCGCCACGCCGTGCTACTCGCCGGCGCGCTGGTGGTGCTGGCGCCGTTCATCTGGATGCTGTCGACAGCGTCGAAGCCGGCCGACGAGATCTATTCCAGCGAGCTGCATCTGATCCCGCATCACTTCGCGCTGTGGGAGAACCTGCAGGAGGCTTTCGCCAAGGCCGATCTGTGGCGTTACCTGCTCAATGGCCTGATCGTCACCGTGTCGATCTTCGCGCTGCAGATCCTGATCGCGCTGCCGGCCGCCTATGCGCTCGCCAAGCTGCGCTTCCTCGGCCGCGGCACGCTGTTCGCGCTGGTGCTGTTCGGCGTTCTGATCCCGCCGCAGGCGACCGCGATCCCGGTGTTCCTGCTGCTGCACAAGCTCGGCGCGCTCGACAGCTACGCGGCGCTGGTGCTGCCGTTCACCATCTCGGTGTTCGGCATCTTCCTGATGCGGCAGTTCTTCAAGACCGTGCCGGACGATCTGATCGACGCCGCGCGGATGGACGGCATCTCCGAATTCGGCATCGTCTGGCGGGTGATGCTGCCGACCGCGATCCCGGCCGTCACGGCGTTCGGCATCTTCTCGGTGGTGGCGCACTGGAACGACTATTTCTGGCCGCTGATCGTGCTCAACAGCCAGAATTACTACACGCCGCCGCTCGCGGTCGCGCACTTCCGCAACGCCGAGGCCGGCACCAATTACGGCCCGCTGATGGCGGCCGCATTGGTCATCATCACGCCGCTGGTGATCGCCTTCCTGCTCGCGCAGCGGCGGTTCATCGAAGGCATCACTCTCACTGGCCTCAAATAATCACGTCCTCTCACACAAGGAGACCCTCAATGATGAGAACCTGGATGGTGGCGGCGGCCTTTTCGCTCGTCGCAGGCATGGCCCACGCGCAGACCCAGACCGAAGTGGTGCTGCAGTATCCGTATCCGGAGCTGTTCAGCGAAACCCACAAGCAGATCGCCGCGGAATTCGCCAAGGTGCACCCGGAGATCAAGTTGACGCTGCGCGCGCCCTACGAGTCCTATGAAGAAGGCACCCAGAAGGTGCTGCGCGAGGCGGTCACGAGCCAGCTCCCTGACGTCACCTTCCAGGGCCTGAACCGCATCCGCGTGCTGGTCGACAAGAATATCCCCGCCGAGCTCGGCGGCTACATCGCGGCCGAGAAGGATTTCGACAAGCAGGGCTTCCATCAGGCGATGTACGACATCGGCACCGCCGGCGGCAAAGTCTATGCGCTGCCGTTCGCGATCTCGCTGCCAATCGTCTATGTCAACGTCGACCTGGTGAAGCAGGCCGGCGGCGATCCGAACAATCTGCCGACCACTTGGGACGGCCTGATCGACCTCGCCAAGAAGGTCAAGGCGCTCGGCCCGGATACCAACGGCATCACCTACGCCTGGGACATCACCGGCAACTGGCTGTGGCAGGCACCGGTGTTTGCCCGCGGCGGCACGATGCTCAACGCGGATGAGACCAAGGTGGCGTTCGACGGGCCTGAAGGCCAGTTCGCCATCAAGCAGATCGCCCGTCTCGTCACCGAAGGCGGCATGCCGAATCTCGATCAGCCGTCGATGCGCGCGACTTTCGCGGCCGGCAAGACCGGCATCCACATCACCTCAACGTCCGACCTCAACAAGACCACCCAGATGATCGGCGGCAAGTTTACGCTGAAGACCATTCCGTTCCCGGACGTCGCGAAGCCGAACGGCCGGCTGCCGGCCGGCGGCAACGTCGTGCTGATCACCGCCAAGGACAAGGCCAAGCGCGACGCCGCCTGGGAAGTGGTGAAGTTCTGGACCGGTCCGAAGGGCGCCGCCATCATGGCCGAGACCACCGGCTACATGCCGCCCAACAAGGTCGCCAACGACGTCTACCTCAAGGACTTCTACGAGAAGAACCCCAACAACTACACTGCCGTCAGCCAGCTCGCGCTGCTGACCAAATGGTACGCGTTCCCGGGCGACAACGGGCTGAAGATCACCGACGTGATCAAGGATCACCTCAATTCGATCGTCAGCGGTGCGCGCGCCAAGGAGCCGGAAGCGGTCCTCGCCGACATGACCAAGGACGTCCAGAAGATGCTGCCGAAGTCGGTCGGCGCGGCGCGCTGATCGAGGACACAAAGCATGCGGAGCGGGTGACCGCTCCGCATCTCATCGGAGGACGCCATGAAACTGATCCAGCTCAGCGACATCCATCTGACGACGCCGGGGAAGACCATCGGCGGCCGCGATCCGCGCCGCAATTTCGAGCGCGCGCTGACGCATGTGCTGCGCGATCATCACGATGCCGAGCTGATGGTGATCACCGGCGATCTGTCCGACTGGGGCGATCGCGAGGATTACGTCTGGCTGAAACAGCGGCTCGGTGAATTTCCGATTCCGACGCGGCTGTGCATCGGCAATCACGATCGCCGCGAGGTGTTTCTCAGCGTGTTTCCCGAATGCGCAGACGGCGGTTTCGTCCAAGGCGTGCAGGATGTCTCGGCGGCGCGCTGCCTGTTGCTCGACACGGTCGAGCCGAACACCCATGCGGGTCGTTATTGCGACGCCCGGCTCGGCTGGCTGGCGCGGCAGCTCGACGAGCATCCGGGGCCGTTCCTGCTGTTCATGCATCACAACCCGGTGCCGACCCATCTCGGCCCGATGGATCGGATCCGGCTGCTCGATGACGCCGCGTTCCGCGGCGTTGTCGGCGCGCATCGCGATCGCATCCGCCACATCTTCTTCGGCCATTGCCATCTGCCGCTGTCCGGCTCGGTCGCCGGCGTGCCGACTTCGTCGCTGCGCGGCACCAACCACGCGTCGTATCCGCTGTTCTCCGAGACTGCGATGCTGAGCGCCTCCGACCTCCCGGAATCCTACGGCGTCGCCTTCGTCGGCGACGACTACGTCACGGTCCACATGGTCGAGTTCGGCTATGAGGGGCCGATCCGTGTCGAGGGCTCGCCGGATTATCACGCGTGGGATCGGGAGACGATGGTCCGATGAAGTTCGTCGTTCTCACCGATACGCATTTCGTCGCGCGCGGCCGGCGCATCTACGGGCTCGATCCCGCCGCGCGGCTGCGCGCCGCGATTGCCTGCATCAACCGCGATCATCCCGAGATCGCCTTCGTGATGGTCACCGGCGATCTGGCGCATTGGGGCGAGGATCCGGCCTACGAAGCGCTCGCCGAGGTGCTGGGCGAACTCAATGCGCCGACCTTTCTGCTGATGGGCAATCACGACAGGCGCGATGGCTTCGCCCGCTACTTCCCCGGCGTGCCGCGCGATGCCAACGGCTTCGTGCAGACGATGCAGGTGTTCGACGCCGCCACCATCGTGACGCTCGATACGCTGAACGAGGAAGCGCCCAATCACGCAGGCCTGCTGTGCGAGGCGCGGCTGGCGTTTCTAGAACACGCGCTGACCTCGGCGCCGGCCGATCGGCCGCTGCTGCTGTTCCAGCATCATCCGCCGTTCGACACCGGGCTGCGCTACATGGATACGATCCGGCTCGCCAATCCGGAGGCCGAGTGGGAGGTGATCGCCCGCAGCCGCCGGCCGGACTATCTGTTCATGGGCCATCTGCACCGGCCGATCGGCGGCGTGTGGCGCGGCATTCCGTTTCACATCCAGCGCGCGCTCGCCCATCAGGTCGCGTTCGATCTGCTGACGGAAGGCCACATCCCGGGCTCGCACGAGCCGCCGGACTATGCGCATGTCAGCGTCGAGGGCGACCGCATCGTCATCCATCAGCGCTCGTTCCTGTACGACGGACCGCTGTTCTCGCTGCACGACAAGGCTGCGCTCGATCGCGCGGAATTCTGAGAGCTACGTGGCTGGTTTGGCCACGTCGGCACTGGCGATGATGCCGCCGAGCGCTGCCGCCATCATTGCCTCGAGGCGGCCGCCTTCCGTCTCCTGCAGCGGCGCGATGCCTAGCACGGTCCGCAGGATGCCGGTGCCGGCAAGCAATGCCGTGATCAGCGACGCGTTGAGTGCGTCGTCGTGGTCGAGCTTGGCGGCGAGCGGCTCGATGAAGCTGCGCGCCACCACCTCGCGTAGTACCCGCGATGCGTCGGCGCTCGACAGCGAATGGATGACGATATCGAGCGGGCGGACGTCGTGCGCCCCATAGCCCTCGCCGTGATGAAAAAGCTCGTGCGCCAGCGTTTCGGCGAGGTGTTCGGCTTCTCCCGTCAGCAGCGACTGTGGCTTCAGCGTGGCCTCGACCGCTGCGGCAAACAGCCGTTCCTTCGAACCGAAGCAGCGATGCACGTAGGCGACATCGACGTCGGCATCGGCGGCGATGTCGCGTAGTCCGGTCGCCTCGTAGGAGCCTCGCGAGAACCGCAGAATGGCGGCGTCGAGAATACGATCGCGAGTCGTGCCCTTGGGCGCGGAGGGCTGGAGCATAAAGACCTCGGTAATCAAAGTTGAAATTGTTCGCCGAACAACTCTTCGGATCGCCTGTTGATGCATGCGGGACACAGCTAACGCCGCTATCATCAACGGCTGTTGATTTCGCTCAAGGCGTTGCGCGTGCGGCGCTGCAAACTCCGCGCATGCCCGATGTCGAGGATGCGGCCGTTCGCGTCTCGCGATGCGGCGCCGACTGGAGAGAGAGCCGATGGCGACGGACTGGAAACGCTGGGTGGCGATCGTCGCCCTCGTGGCAGCGGTGGGCGGAGGATACTTCGCGTGGCGCAGCTTCGGCACCAAGGCGCTGCCTCCCGGGATTGCCAGCGGCAACGGCCGGATCGAGGCGACCGAGATCGACATCTCGACCAAGGCGGCCGGCCGCATCCGCGACATTCTGGTGAAGGAGGGCGACTTCGTCGCCGCCGGCCAAGTGCTTGCGCGGATGGATACTGATCAGCTCGAAGCGCAGCGCCGCCAAGCCGATGCACAGATGCGGCGTGCGACGATCAGCGTGCAGACCGCAACCAGCCTGGTCAATCAGCGTGAGGCGGAGCGCGAGGCGGCGATTGCGGTGGTGGCGCAGCGCGACGCGCAGCTCGATGCGCTGGAGCGCAGGCTGGCGCGCGCCGAGACGCTGATCAAGACCAACGCGGTGTCGCAGCAAGTTCTCGACGACGATCGCGCCAACGAGCAGGGCGCCAAGGCCGCGGTGGCGGCCGCCAAGGCGCAACTCGCAGCGACCGAGGCGGCGATCAGCGCTGCGAAGGCTCAGGTCGTCGATGCGGGCGCCGCCGTCGATGCCGCGAAGGCGGCGATCGATAGTATCACGGTCGAGATCAATGATAGCACGCTGAAATCGCCGCGCGACGGCCGCGTGCAGTATCGCGTCGCGCAGCCCGGCGAAGTCCTTGCCGCGGGCGGCCGCGTGCTCAATCTCGTCGATCTCAGCGACGTGTACATGACCTTCTTCCTCCCGACCGCGCAGGCCGGGCAGATCGCGATCGGCGCGAATGTGCGGCTGGTGCTCGACGCGTTGCCGGATGTGGTGATCCCGGCGAAGGCGACCTTCGTGGCCGATACCGCGCAGTTCACACCCAAAACGGTGGAGACGGAAGAAGAGCGGCAGAAGCTGATGTTCCGCGTCAAGGCGCACATTCCGCAGGAGCTACTGCGCAAGTACATCGCTCGCGTCAAGACCGGGCTTCCGGGCGTCGCCTACGTACAGCTCGATCCCAAGGCGCAATGGCCGGAGAAGATCAGCGGAGCGCTGGTGCAATGAGCGATGCCGCGGCGGGCACTGATACGCCGGCGCCGATCGTCCGTCTCGCCGGCGTCACGTTGCGCTACGGCAAGACGCTGGCGCTCGATGATATCACGCTCGATCTGCCGGCCGGCTGCATGATCGGACTGATCGGCCCCGACGGCGTCGGCAAGTCGAGCCTGCTATCACTTATCTCGGGCGCGCGCGCCGTGCAGCAAGGGCGCGTCGACGTGTTCGGCGGCGATATCGCCGACGCCAAGCATCGCCGCATGTCGTGTCCGCGGATCGCCTATATGCCGCAGGGGCTCGGCAAAAATTTGTATCCGACGCTGTCGGTGTTCGAGAATGTCGACTTCTTCGGGCGGCTGTTCGGACAAGGCTATGCCGAGCGGGCTCGGCGGATCGCCGAACTGCTTGAAAATACAGGGCTTTCGGCCTTCGCGGAAAGGCCCGCCGGCAAGCTGTCGGGCGGCATGAAGCAGAAGCTGGGTTTGTGCTGCGCGCTGATCCACGATCCGGATCTGTTGATTCTGGACGAGCCGACCACCGGCGTCGATCCGCTGTCGCGTCGGCAGTTCTGGGAATTGATCAACGATATCAGGGCGCAGCGCCCCGGTATGAGCGTCGTCGTGGCGACCGCCTACATGGAAGAGGCGGAGCGCTTCGACCACCTGGTGGCGATGAATGCCGGGCGCGTGTTGGCCGCTGCGACACCCGCGGAATTGTTGAGGCAAACTCAAGGCAGCACGCTGGACGCCGCGTTCATCGCGCTGCTGCCCGAAGACGAGCGCCGCGGCTATTCCGAGGTGGTGATTCCGCCGCGCAAGACGGGCGAATCCGAGGTTGCGATCGAGGCCGAGCATCTCACGATGCGGTTCGGCGACTTCACCGCGGTCGACGACGTGTCGTTCCGGATCGAGCAGGGCGAGATCTTCGGCTTCCTCGGCTCGAACGGCTGCGGCAAGACCACCACGATGAAGATGCTGACCGGGTTGTTAGCAGCGACGCAAGGCAAGGCGAAACTTTTCGGCAACGAGGTCGATCCGAACGACATGTCGGTACGCCGCCGCGTCGGCTACATGTCGCAGGCGTTCTCACTTTATAGCGAACTAACTGTCCGGCAGAATCTCGAACTCCACGCACGGCTGTTTCGGATGGAGCCGGCGACGATCGCGCCGCGCATCGCCGAGATGGAGCGGCGGTTCGATCTCACGGAGATCATCGACAAGCTACCGGACGAACTGCCGCTCGGCATCCGGCAGCGGCTGTCGCTGGCGGTGGCGATGATCCATTCGCCCGGCATCCTGATTCTCGACGAGCCGACGTCGGGCGTCGATCCGGTGGCGCGCGATAGCTTCTGGAAAATTCTCTCCGACCTGTCGCGCAACGATAACGTCACGATCTTCGTCTCGACTCACTTCATGAACGAGGCCGAGCGTTGCGACCGCATCTCGCTGATGCATGCGGGCCGGGTCCTGATCAGCGACTCGCCGCGCGCGATCGTCGAGAGCCGCAAGGCCGACAGTCTGGAGACCGCGTTCATCGCTTATCTCGAAGAAGCGATCGGCGCGCAGGCAAAGCCCGCCGCCGTCGCCGCTTCACCGACGCCGGCCGCAGCCGAAGCGAACAAACCTCCTCGCAAGGCGATGCGCAGCTGGTTCGATCCGCGGCGGATGTTCGCCTATACGCGACGCGAGGCGCTGGAGCTGCGGCGCGATCCGATCCGCGCCACCATGGCGCTGATCGGCAGCGTGGTGCTGATGTTCGTGCTCGGCTACGGCATCAATCTCGACGTGGAAAAGCTGACCTTCGCGGCGCTCGACCGCGACGACACCACGATCAGCCGCGACTACATCCTCAACATCGCCGGATCGCGCTACTTCGCCGAGCAGCGGCCGATCACCGACTACGCCGATCTCGACCGCAGGATGCGCAGCGGCGAGCTGACGATGGCGATCGAAATTCCGCCCGGCTTCGGCCGCGACGTGTCGCGCGGTCGCCCCGTCGAGATCGGCACCTGGATCGACGGCGGCATGCCGGCGCGGGCCGAAACCGCGCGCGGCTACGCGCAGGCGATGCATCTGAGCTGGCTCACGCAGAAGGCGCGCGAACTCTACGGCGACGCCGCGGCCGCCGGCAGTTTTCAGATCGCAATGCGCTATCGCTACAATCCCGGCATCAAGAGCCTGGTGGCGATGGCGCCGGCGGTGATTCCGCTGCTGCTGTTGATGATCCCGGCGATGCTGGCGGTGCTCAGCGTGGTGCGTGAGAAGGAGCTCGGCTCGATCATCAACTTCTACGCGACGCCGACCACGCGGCTGGAATTCCTGATCGGCAAGCAATTGCCCTATGTGCTGCTCGGGATGGTCAACTTCGTGCTGCTGACGGCGTTCGCGATCTTCGTGTTCCGGGTGCCGTTCACCGGCAGCTTGGTGGCGTTCGGCGTCGGCGCGCTGCTCTATGTCGTCATCGCCACCAGCCTCGGGCTGGCGCTGTCCACCTTCATCCAGAGCCAGATCGCCGCGATCTTCGGCACCGCGCTGCTGACGCTGATCCCGGCGCTGCAGTTCTCCGGCCTGATCGACCCGGTGTCGTCGCTGCAGGGGTTCGGCGCGCTGGTCGGCGAAGTCTACCCGACGACCTACTTCGTCAACATTTCACGCGGTGCGTTCTCCAAGGGCCTCGGCTTCGCCGACATGTGGTCGTCGTTCGTGCCGCTGCTGATCGCCGTGCCGCTGCTGCTCGGCGCCGGCGCGGCGCTGCTCCCGAAACAGGCGAAGTAACCGTGCGGCTGTCCAACATCATCCAACTCGGCGTCAAGGAACTGCGCGGCCTGCTGCGCGATCCGATGCTGTTGGCGCTGATCGCCTACGCCTTCACGATCTCGATCTACACCGGCTCCAAGGCGTTGCCGGAGACGCTCAATCGCGCGGCGATCTCGATCGTCGACGAGGACCGCTCGCCGGTGTCGGAGCGGATCATCACGGCGTTCAACCCGCCTTACTTCTCGATCCCGAAACTGATCACGCAAGCCGAGATGGACAAGCGGATGGATGCCGGGCTCGATACGTTCGCGCTCGACATCCCGCCTGAGTTTCAGCGCGACCTGCTGGCGAAGCGATCGCCGACCATCCAACTCAACATCGACGCCACCCGCATGACCCAGGCCTTCACCGGCGGCGGCTATGTGCAGTCGATCGTCACCGGCGAGATCAACGAGTTCCTCGCCCGGCACCGTGCGGTGGCTTCGGTGCCGGTCGAGCAGACGCTGCGGGTGCGGTTCAACGCCGAACTGAACAAGGGATGGTTCGGCGCGATCAATCAGCTGATCACCGCCATCACCATGCTGTCGATCATCCTAACCGGCGCCGCGCTGATCCGCGAGCGCGAGCACGGCACTATCGAACATCTGCTGGTGATGCCGGTGACGCCGCTCGAGATCATGATCAGCAAGGTGTGGTCGATGGGCGGCGTCGTGCTGCTGGCGTCGAGCTTCGCGCTGGCGGTGGTGATCCAGGGGCTGCTCGCGGTGCCGGTGCAGGGCTCGATGCTGCTGTTCATGCTCGGCACCGCGCTGCATCTATTCGCCACCACCAGCATGGGCATCTATCTGGCGACCGCCGCCGGAACGATGCCGCAGTTCGGGCTGCTGATCATGCTGATTCTGGTGCCGCTGCAGGCGCTGTCCGGCGGCCTGACGCCGCGCGAGAGCATGCCGCAGGTGATTCAGGACATCATGCTGGTGGCCCCAAACACTCACTTCGTGTCGTTGTCCCAGGCCATCCTGTTCCGCGGCGCTGGTCTCGACGTGGTGTGGCCGCAGTTTGCCGCGTTGCTGGTGATCGGCGTCGTGCTGTTCGCATTGGCGTTGCGCCAGTTCAGGCGATTCCTGAACGCGTAGTTCTCTCCGCACGCCGGCGCGCTCCCTCTCCCGCTTGCGGGAGAGGGCTGGGGAGAGGGCGACGCAGGCACAGTGCTCGGGGAGGGGGGGGGCCCCCCCCCCCCCCCCCCCCCCCCGGGGGGGGCGGGGGGGGGGGGGGGGGGGGGGGGGGGGGGGGGGAGGGGGC
>NZ_JAJNAL010000037.1 GCF_022271405.1 Rhodopseudomonas infernalis
GAGCAGTGAGCCTGCTACTTCCACAACCCGAGCAGCGGTCCATCCTTGCCGACGACCGGATCACTCTCCGGCAGCGCCACGTCCGGAATGCTCTTCAGCGCGCGGCGATAATTCGCCGGCGTCGGCCGCGTCACCTGCATTTCAGCGCCGGGCGGATAGCCGCCGACGACTTCGAAATCATGCGACGCGAACAGCCGCTGGTGACCCATTCCGGCAGGCAGCACCGCGACATCGCCGGGCTTCAGCTCGATCGCTTCGCCCTGCTCGCCGCCGAACAGCACCAACGCATGGCCGCGCGCGACGCCGAGCGCCTCGTGAACCGTCGCGTGATAATGCGTGTAGTCGAAGATGCCGTTGCGCCACATCTGATGGCCCCAGCCGTTGCGCGCGAACAGCTGCTCGATCGCCGCCGCCGGATCCGGCCGCGCGACGTCGACCGCGCGCTTGTAGATCAGCAGCGGCAGCTCATTGTTCGGAACCAGCCCGTCGTCGTCGAAACGATAGGCGTGCGGCATTGTCCGGTCGCGGGCGAGCGACATGATCACTCCGGCAATTGTTGTGATGTACCGGGGACAACGTCACGACGCCGCGGCGGTTCCGGTCGGCAGCTCGAACACCAGGCAGGTCGTGGTGGCGTGCGCCAGCAGTCGGCCGCTGCTGTCGGTGATCCGCGCTTCCGCGGTGGCCGCGCGGCGGCCGACATTCAGCGTGCGGCCCTCGGTCCGAACCACGCCGCTGTCCTGGCTCATGCCGCGGATGAAGCTGATCTTGAATTCCAGCGTGGTGTAGCCCTGACCCGGCTTCAGCATGCTCTGCACCGCGAGACCCATCGCCGAATCCAGCAGCGTCGCCGCGTAGCCGCCATGGACCGAACCGATCGGATTGTAGTGCCGCAGTCCCGGCGCCGAATGCATCACGATCAGGCCCAGCTCGGCGACTTCGTCGAACGGCTCGATCGTCTGCATGATCGGCGGTGCCGGCAGCTCGCCGGCGAACATCGCGCGAATGAAGTCGAGTCCCGACATCGACGCCATCACGTCGATCGGCGTCACGCCGTAGTCCCGTTTCCGTCCGCCGCCCGCGTCCATGCCGCTCCTCCGGTTTGAATGATAGTAATCATATCAAACTCGGCGGCCGGACTCCAGTGGCGCGTCCGCGCGTCAGGTGAGCGCGGGCGCCGGCACGAAACGGCCACGCTGCTGCATCGCCGTCAGCACCGCGTGCAGGTCCGGCAGCACCGCGGCGCATTTGCCGCGCGTCGCGGCGTCGGGCTGCAGCATGTCGGGCACCATCAGGGTGATGGCGCCGGCGCTCGACGCGGCCGCGACGCCGACGCTGGAATCCTCGACCGCGACGCAATTTCCCGGCGCGCTGCCGATCCGCTCCGCGGCCAGCAGATACAGATCCGGCGCCGGCTTGCCGTGCGCGACGTCGTCGCGCGTGAGCACGGTGTCGAAGCGGTCGCGGATGCCCGCCAGCGTCAGATGCATGTCGGCCGTCTTGCGCGTCGACGAGGTCACCACCGCCACGCGGCAGCGGGCCTCGCGCAGCGTGTCGAGCAGTTCCAGCGTGCCGGGCTTCACCGGCAGGCCGGTGGCGAAGCGGGCGTCGCGCTTGCGCACGAAGGATCGATTGATGTCGGCGAGCGGCAGGGCGTCGCCGTAGCGCGCGACCAGCAGCGCCTGGCATTCCGGGCCGGGCAGGCCGATCATGCTGTGACAGGTGGCGATCGCATCGGGCAGGCCGAATTCGTTCAGCACTTCGCTGAGGCTGTCGAGATAGACGCGCTCGGTGTCGACCAGCGTGCCGTCCATGTCGAGCAGCACCGCCTCGATGATCCAGTCCGTCACGCGCTCACCTGTCACCCGCTGGCCGGCTGGCTCTGGCCAGCTCGCGCAGGCAGTCCGGGCACAAACAATCCACCGCATCCGACGGCATCGGCAAACTCACCGGCGCCGCCGCACACCAGCACTGCGCATCCATCGTGCACCCAAACTCCACCCCGCACCCGGCGCAGATCAGCCGGCGGGGCTGGGGAGGGGAAGAAGGAAGGCTCGATACCGGCTTCATAGGCTCAGCTTAGCCCCGGGCATCCGTCGGCGTAAGGGTCTTTGGCGTCGGCGACGGAAGCCAGCGTCCTGCCCGGCCCCACCCCCCGTCATTCCGGGGCGCGCGAAGCGCGAACCCGGAATCCCGAAATTCGGACGACGGCCGGCGCCGCAGAACGCTGGGGGATTCCGGGTTCGCTCGCTTTCGCGAGCGCCCCGGAATGACGTGCGTTGGGGTTGGGCGAAGCAGCCTCGACTCTGCCAGCCCCACCCCCCGTCATTCCGGGGCGCGCGTAGCGCGAACCCGGAATCTCGAAATTTGGACGACGGCCGGCGCCGCAGAACACTGCGAGATTCCGGGTTCGCTCGCTGGCGCGAGCGCCCCGGAATGACGTGCGTTGGGGTTGGGCGAAGCAGCGGCGACTCTGCCAGCCCCACACGCCGTCATTCCGGGGCGCGACCGCAGGTCGCGAACCCGGAATCCGGAGCTGATGGGCACCGGGAGGACCAACAACTCGGTACGACTGCCGCCTTGGTTGCACGGCGCTCACCGGGGAAAGGTTGCACGGCGCTCAGGCGGGGAAAGCTTCATTGTCGCGTCAGCCGGCTCTTGACATTCCCATCAACTTCTGAATATATTCCTATAACCTCATCCCATCGAGGGGCGTTTCCTGGGACGCTTGGAGATGTGGGGTGAGGCGGTGGCGCCTGCGGGCGTGGGGCAGACGTTGCCTCGCGTACTCGGGAGCCCCGGGTCGCCGTCCGGGCCCACTACGGGGCTCTGCCGCTGATGCCGGCTGGACGCGGCGCAGGTGAAGGCGGAGAAATCCGCCGGAGGCGGACCTTCGGGTCCGATGCTGCGCCCGGAAGAACGGCCCCGGGGTCAAAAATCGCCACGGTGGAGCGTCGAAAGGCGTTTCCGCGGCCTCTGATCGCCGGCGATCCGGCGAGCATGCTGCGGCACTACTCAAGGTCGCGCCTTTCGGCGCTCCGCCTCCCTCGGCCTGGCGGCCGGCGCGGAGGTCCTCCGAGCCGGCCGCTCTCGCGATCCACCACGCGGGCGAGGATCGCGCATGCCCGCTCCATTTCGTTTCATCACAGACCGAAGGAGATCGCATCATGACGAAGATCGTCGAATGGGACGACGCGTATCTGAAGCAATGCGAGGCAAACGAGCGTCGCGGTGCCGTCGAAGCGCTGACTGATGCCGACTGGCTGGAGGCGAGGCGGCAGCTGTTCCAGGAATTGTCAGACACCTATGCCGGCTACGCTTCTTGCCCGAGCGCCAAATGCCGGCGCGCACGGCGGTGCGTCGGCGATGGCCCGGAATGCTGCGCACAACTGCAGGTCGGAATTCCCGCGGATGTCGAACGGGATTTGTGCGACGAAATTTATCACGAGATTCAGCAGCACCGCCGTGATGCCGCGTGCAGCGGGGACGCCTCACGATGAGGTCCGATGTCGTGCCGACGGCCGGCCGCAGAACCCCCGTCATTCCGGGGCGCGCGCAGCGCGAACCCGGAATCTCGAGATTGGGACGGAGGCTGGTGCCGCAGAACGCTGCGAGATTCCGGGTTCGCTCGCTGGCGCGAGCGCCCCGGAATGACGGGCGTTGTGGTTCGGCGAAGCAACCTCGGCTCTGCCCGTCCCCATCCCCCGTCATTCCGGGGCGCGCGCAGCGCGAACCCGGAATCTCGAAATTGGGACGAAGGCCTTTGCCGCAGAACGCTTCGAGATTCCGGGTTCGCGAGCTGCGCTCGCGCCCCGGAATGACGGTGCTTGGGGCGATGGAGGGCGCCGCGATGCTACGCGTTGGTGATGGTGTCGATCTCCGCCATCTCCTCGGCGCTGAGCTGCCAGCTCGCGGCTTTGACGTTCTGTTCGATCTGTTCGGGGCTGGTCGCGCCGGCGATCACGCTGGAGACTTGCGGGCGGCAGGCGAGCCAGGAGAAGGCGAGGTCGAGCAGCGACTTGCCGCGCGCCTCCGCGAAGGCTTTCAGCTTGTCGACGATGTCGAGATTGGCCTCGGTGAAATAACGGTCGCGGATCGCCGGCATCTTGGCGAAGCGCGTGTTGCCGGCGATCTCGGCGCCGCGTTGATACTTCCCGGTGAGAAGACCGCTCGCCAGCGGGAAGAACGGCAGCAGGCCGAGTCTGTACTCCTGCGCGGCGGGCAGCAGGTCCTTCTCGATGTCGCGGACCACGAGGCTGTATTCGTCCTGGCACGACACGTAGCGATGGGTGCCGAGCGCGCGGGCGACGTATTCGGCCTCGGCGATGCGCCACGCCGGGAAATTGGAATTGCCGATGTAGCGCACCTTGCCGGCGCGGATCAGATCGTCGAGCGCGCGCAGCGTCTCGTCGATCGGCGTCAGCGGGTCGTAATCGTGCTGCTGATACAGGTCGATGTAGTCGGTCTTCAGCCGCGTCAGGCTGGCCTCGACGGCGGCGATGATGTAGCGCCGCGCGGCGCCCTGCTTGGTGCCGTCGGCGGCCATCGGCTTGGAAAACTTCGTCGCCAGTACGATGTCTTTGCGGCGGTCGCCGAGCACGTTGCCCAGCACGGTCTCGGAACCGCCCTGGCCCGCATAGATGTCGGCGGTGTCGAACAGCGTGACGCCGAGATCGATCGCCTTGTGGATCACCTTGCGCGAGGTGTCGGGATCGGTGCGCTGGCCGAAATTATTGCAGCCGAGGCCGACCAGCGACACGCGCAGGCCGCTGCCGCCGAGATTGCGAAGTTGCATGATAAGTCCTGTGCGAAACCCGGAAGCCGTGATTGTGGCCCGCGTCGCGTGCCGGAGCAAGGCGGCAGGCGCTCGCCAGCTCTGCGCGGCGCAGATCGGCGCGCGTCAGGCCGGCTCGAATTGCGGCTCGCTCTGCGGTGCCGCGGTCGTCTCTGGACGCGGCGCCATCGCGCCCTGCACGCCGGCGCGGCGGGCGGCTTCGCTCATCCGCCGCACCGAGGCCTCGGCCTGGCGCGTGATCGCCTTGCGGTCGCTGGCGCGGATCGGTTCGCCCCAGCTCACCGTGACGTCGATCGCGCCAGCCGACAGCAGGCCGATGAAGTGCGGGATCAGTTCGGCGTCGCCGTACCAGGCCACGCGCTCGCGCAGTTCGCGGCCGATCGGCAGGCCGCCGAAGCCGGTGTAGGTCACGGCCATCGGCTGCACGCCGACCGGCATACTGGTGTCGTCGCCGAGCGTGTGATGCACCGCGCCGACCAGCGCCGAGCGGAACGGCAGCACGCGGCTGCCGTCGCTCGAGGTGCCTTCGGCGAACAGCACGATGGCCTCGCCGCTCGCGAGCCGCGCGCCGATCTCGGCGGTGGCCTCACCGGTGCGCTGCCGCGCCTGGCGATCGATGAACACCGTGCGCTGCAGCTTCGCCAGCCAGCCGAACACCGGCCAAGTCGCGACCTCGCTCTTGGCGACGAACGACACCGGCGCCATCGCGGAGATCACGCAGATGTCCAGCCACGAGACGTGATTGGAGAGGATCAGCACCGCGCCGGTGTTGTCGCGCCGGCCGACCTGCCGGATGCGCACGCCGATCAGTCGGCAGGCGATGCGGTGATACATCTGCGGGATACTACGCTGAATGCGCCAGCCGTAGCGCAGCGCCAGCAGATGGACGGGAAGCAGCGCCAGCGTTAGCGGCACGATGCAGGCAATTACCAGGACGAAACGGATCATCGTAATATCGCCAGCTCAAAAAAGGTGCGGCCCCGGTCAGACGCGGCGACTGACGGGGACCGCTGGGGGACGCTGATCGGCGACGGGGGGTCTCGATCAAACGCAACGCTAACCTATCGGTAGTTTGTTACATGGTGGTGACGCAGCAAAACGATCGCGCATCCTGTTCGGTCGCGAAGCCGCGGAATGTCGCCGCGGAACGTTGCCGCCTGACTGCGCTACGTGATCGTAATGGTGCGATGCTGCGCGCGATACAGCCGCGGCGTAGTGCCGACCGCCTTGCGGAAGGCGCGGTTGAAATTCGCCTGAGACGAGAACCCGGTCGCATAGGCGATCTCGGCCAGCGACTGGCGATCCGTCGCCAAGAGGCGCTTGGCGAGGTCGAGCCGCTGCCGGCTGACGTATTCGTGGGGCGTGCAGCCCGTCGCGGCCTTGAAGCTGCGCGAAAAATGCGCCGGGCTCATGCAGGCGATCGAGGCGAGATCGCTGACGGTGAAGTCGCGCTCCGCCGACGTGCTGATGAAGTCGGTGACGCGCGACAATCGCCGTGCGTCGAGCGGGCGGTTCGCCGCCTGCGTCTGCTTCAGGCGAATCGCCGTGTCTGCGTAAGTGTGGACCAGATGCGCCGACAGCGCGCGGCCGAGGCTCTCGATCAGCAGGCGACCGGTCGAGGATTCATGCGCAAGCTCCTGCAGGATACGCTCCGCGACGTGCTCGATGAAGATGTCGTGGTCGATCGCCTCGTAGCGGATCGCGATGCCGGCCGGATCGATGTCCATGTCCTGCAGCATGGTATCTTCGAACGGCCGGCCGGGCAGGAAGATGTGCAGACATTCGTGGATTTCGCTCTCGACCCGAATGAAATCCTCGCGGATTCCGGCCGGGCAGAGCCAGACCGTTCCGCGCCGGCCAAAGGTCCGCTGCCGCATGCCGGCGCCTTCGCGGTCGACCACGGACCTGCCGCGCAACAGCACGGCGATCTCGGTGTCGCGCGGCAGCAGCGACGGCAGGTCGCCGCATTCGTGGCTCCACCGCTCCGCGAGCAGGTGAGACCACCGGCGGTCGTTCGAAGTCTGGAGCATTCTGCCGGTAACATATTTATCGACAGAATTGCCGAGCATCCCCATCGTGAATCTCCACAGATTGACGCGAGTGCAGGCAAGGACAGTCCAGGTAAGCAATTACCATGCCACGAAGCGGGCGTCCGGTCCAGCGCAGTTTTGGAATACAACCAAGCAGGTTTGGAAAAGCCACGCCGCTCCGGCTGCCGCATCCTTGCGCATGTTTTGAATGTGCACATGGAGGAGCCATATGGCCCGGACCACCGTCGTAGGCGCCTGCCCCCACGATTGCCCCGACACCTGCTCGATCCTCACCACCGTCGAGGACGGCAAGGCGATCGCCGTGCGCGGCAATCCCGATCACCCATTCACGCGCGGCCGGCTCTGCGTGAAGGTCAACAACTACGAGGAGCGCGTCTACAGCGACAAGCGCGTGCTGTATCCGATGAAGCGCGTCGGCCCGAAGGGCACCAAGCAGTTTCAGCGCATCAGCTGGGACGAAGCGATCGACACCATCGCGACGCGCTGGAAGGCGATCATCGCCGAGCACGGCGCGCAGGCGATCCTGCCTTACAGCTATCTCGGCACCCAGGGCGTCATCAACGGTCTCAACGTCGGCGATCCGCTGTTCAACAAGCTCGGCGCCACCGTGCTGGAGCGCACCTTCTGCGATTCCGGCTCCTGCACGGCCTATCTGCTGACGATCGGGCACACGCCGGGCGTCGATCCGGAAAGCTTCGTGCACTCGAAGTACATCATTCTTTGGGCCTGCAACACGCTCAGCACCAATTCGCATCACTGGCCGTTCATCGAGCAGGCCAAGAAGAACGGCGCCAAGCTGGTGGTGATCGATCCGGTCAGGACGCGCACGGCGCGGCTGGCCGACTGGCATATTCAGATCCGGCCCGGCACCGATGCGGCCTTGGCGCTGGCGATGATGCACGTGATCATCAAGGAAGACCTGGTCGACCGCGACTACATCGACAAGCACACGGTCGGCTACGACGAATTGGCGCAGCGCGTCGCGACCTACACGCCGGAATTCGCCTCGCAGGAGACCGGCATCCCGGTCGAGGACATCCTCAAGCTCGCGCGCGAATACGCCACGACGCCGCCCGCGGTGGTGCGGATCGGCGTGGCGGTGGAACGGCACGCCGGCGGTGGCCAGACGGTGCGAGCGATCGCCTGCCTGCCGGCCCTGATCGGCGCCTGGAAGCATGTCGGCGGCGGTCTGTTGCAACTGCCGATCTGGGCCTTCCCGGTGAAGTGGGAAGTCTTGATGCGGCCTGAACTCGCGCCGGAGAAGATGCGCGTGCTGAACTCCTGGCGGCTCGGCGCGGCGCTGACCGGCGAGCTCGGCTTCGATCCGCCCATCAAGGCGATGTTCGTCTACAACGCCAATCCGATGGCGATGGTGACCGAGCAGGACAAGATCGAGAAGGGGCTCGAACGCGAGGATCTGTTCACCGTCGTCAGCGAACATTTCATCACCGACACGGCGAAGTACGCCGACATCGTGTTGCCGGCGACCACCCAGCTCGAGCAGAAGGACATCATGTTCTCCTGGGGACATCTCTATCTGTCCTACAACAATCAGGCGATCGAGCCGCTCGGCGAAGCGGTCCCGAACACCGAGTTGTTCCGCCGTCTCGCCAAGGCGATGGGGATCACCGACCCGACCTTCTTCCGCAGCGATGACGAGATGATCGAGGCGTCGCTGGATTGGACCAATCCGGTACTGCAAGGGATCACGCTGGAGGACGTCAAGGCCAAGGGCTTTTCGCGTCTCAACATGCCGGCACCGGCCGATTGGGCGCCGCATCGCGACGGCAATTTCCCGACCGCCACCGGCAAAGTCGAGTTCAAGTCGACCATCGCTGAGGGCGGCAATTTCGTCGCGCCGCTGTTCCGGCAGGGCTATGGCGGCGATCAGGACGGCTCGCCGATCGATCCGTTGCCGCACTATATTTCGCCGAACGAGAGCGCCCGCACCGCGCCGCAGCTGGCCGAGCGCTATCCGCTCAGCCTGATCTCGCCGAAGAGCCACGCCTTCCTCAACTCGAACTACGGCAACCTGCCGGCGCAGACCGCGCAGGCCGGCGAGGAGCAGGCGGTGATCCTCAACCCCGACGACGCCGCGCATCGCGGCATCGAAGCCGGCGCGCCGATCCGCGTGTTCAACGATCGCGGCTCGTTCGAAGCCTATGCGACGGTGTCGGCCGACGTGATGGCCGGCGTCGTGGTGGCGCCGTCCGGATATTGGCAGCGCTCCAACCGCAAGGGCGCGACCGTGCACGCGCTGACGCCGCCGGCCTTCGCCGATCTCGGCCGCGCGCCGACGTTTTCGGATGTGCTCGTGCAAGTCGGGAGGCTGTAGCCGCGACAGCTCTTCACTGGGCCGACGCCGCGCGGTGTCGGCCGTCTCCTCGTCTCACACTGGATTTCCGACGATGACCCACGTCGTGACTGATAACTGCAAGGGCTGCCGCTACACCGAATGCGTGACGGTGTGCCCGGTCGAGTGCTTCCATCTCGACGGCGCCATGACCTATATCGATCCGGAAAACTGCATCGATTGCGGCGGCTGCGTGCCGGCCTGTCCGGTCGGCGCGATCGAGCCCGACTATCGGCTGGCCGCGGACAAAAAATTCTGGATCGCCGTCAACCGCAAGCGTGTTGCCGAGACGCCGGTGATCACAGCACGTCTGCCGCCATTGCCTGGCGCGGATGAACGCAGGCAAGCGCTGGGACGATGACGGTGCCGTTTCACGTCGCGGTCGTCGGTGCCGGGCCGAGCGGGTTCTACGCCGCCGAAGCATTGTTGCGGTCCGGCGTGCCGGTCGCCGTCGATCTGTTCGAGCAGTTGCCGGTGCCGTACGGACTGGTGCGATACGGCGTGGCGCCGGATCATCCCAAGCTCAAGCTGGTCAGTCTGACCTTCGACAAGATCGCGGCGCTTCCCGGTTTCCGTTTCATCGGCGGCGTCACGGTCGGCAAGGATGTCGCGATCGATGAGCTACGCGCCGCCTATGGCGCCGTCGTGCTCGCAACCGGCGCCGATCTCAGCCGACCGCTCGGCATTCCGGGCGAAACGCTGCCCGGATGTCATTCCGCCGGCGCTTTCGTGGGTTGGTACAACGGCCATCCAGACTATCGCGATTTCAGCTTCGATCTGGGCCACGAGGTTGCGACCGTCATCGGCCACGGCAACGTCGCGCTCGACGTCGCACGCATCCTGTCGAAGACCGCCGACGAATTGCGGCAGACCGACATCGCCACGCACGCGCTCGAGGTCCTCGCGGAAAGCCGTGTGCGCGAAGTGCATGTGGTGGGGCGAGGCAATCCGGCGCAGGCGAAGTTCGGGGCCAAGGAGCTGCGCGACTTCCTCAGCCTGGCCGGTTGCGACGCTTGGGTCGATCCGCGCGACCTTGCCTCGGTGCCTGCGATGCCTGACGATCCGGAGCAAAGCGAGAAGCTGTCGTTGCTGCGCAGCTTCGCCCAGCAGGAGCCGTCCAGGCGACGGCGCTGCGTCTTTCGCTTCGGCTTATCGCCGCTCGAGGTCATCGGCGATCGGCGCGTCGCGGCGATCCGGTTCGCGCGCCATGCAGGTGAGACCGAAGACGTGGCGTGTGGCATGATGTTCAGCAGCATCGGCCGCCGCACTGCGCCGCTGCCGGGCGTGCCTTATGACGTCGATCGCGGTGTGCACGACAACAGCGACGGCCGCATCGTGGACAATGGCTCATTGGTCCGAGGCCTCTATGTCTGCGGTTGGAGCAAGCGCGGCCCGAGCGGCACGATCGGAACGAATCGAGCCTGCAGCATCGCGACGGCCGAGGCGGTGCTGATGGACTTCGCGACCGGTGTATTGTCAGGGCCGGGCAAGGAGCCCGACGAGCTGCTTTCGCACCTGCACGCGCGCGTTCCGCGGCTGCTGAGTTATCAGGATTGGGCGGCGATCGACGCCGCCGAGAAGCGGCGAGGGGCCGCCGATGGACGGCCGCGCGATAAATTCGTTCGTACTTCCGAGATGTTTGCTGCGCTGGATGGCGTGTCGCAAAGCGACGTCGCGATCAGCTTCGCGCATCAGCGCTGATTTGCCGCGACTCGGTCAAACGCCGCGCGAGGCGGCCCGCGCGCGTGCGTCTGCGTGTCCGCTAGCGAACTAACAAGCGGCAGGCTGCGACATCATCGCTTCTCCCGAACCTCGCCGATGCGTTGACTGGTGCGTTTACGCCATGGTCAGATCATCAAAACAAATTAACAAGGGAGAAGCGCGTGTCAGGCTCGATCAGCAAGACCAACCGTCGCAGCCTCATGAAAGGCGCGCTCGCCGCTGTAGCGGCTCCGGCTTTGATCGGTCCCGCTCTGGCGCAACAGAAGGTCAACTGGAAGGTTCAGGCACATTGGCCGAAGGCGTCGGGCTCGTTCAACGACAGTCTCGGCGTGCTCGCCAAGGAGCTCGCCGCGCGTACCGACGGCCGCTTCACGCTGGAGACGTTCGGGGCCGGCGAAATCGCCAAGGACCGCGAGATCTACAACGTCGTCCGCCGCGGCGTCGTGCAGATGGGCACGATCTCGCCGGCCTATATGCTCGGCGAGGCGCAGGCGCTGGGGCTGCTCTACGGCGTTCCCGGCACGTTGCGCGAGCCTTGGGAGATGATGCACTTCACCAAGAACCTCGGCGCCGAGAAGCTGGTCAACGACGAACTGCGGCCCAAAGGCGTGGTGATGTTCGCCGAGAAGGCGTACCCGACCGAAGTCGTGCTGAAGCGCAAGATCAGTTCGGCCGCCGAACTCGGCTCTTTGAAGATCCGCTCGACAGGCGCGATGCTGGAGTATTTCGCCGCGGCCGGCGCTTCGCCGCAGCAGATTGCCGGGCCGGAGATTTATCAGGCGATCTCGACCGGCGTGGTCGATGGCGCGCATTGGGGCGCCGCGGTCGGCGCGCTGTCGATGAAGTTCTGGGAGGTGGCGCCGTTCCACATGAAGCCGGCGCTCGGGATCACCAACGACGCATGGATCATCAACACCGCGGCGCTCGACAAGCTGCCGCCGGACCTGCGGTTGCAATTGCTGTCGCTGATCGAGGAACGCTACTTTCTGCGTTCGGTCGAGTATCAGCATCAGGAAGCAGTCGCGCTCGCCACCGGCCGGGCCAAGATGAACGTCGAGGTCGTGCAGTTTCCGGAAGACGTGATGGCGAAATTCGCCGCGGCTTCGAAAACGATCCTGCAAAAGGAAACCGCGAAGGGCGAGCATGCGGCCAAAGGCGGCGCCGCGCTGTCGAAGTTGATGTCCGACCTCGGCTACGTCTGAGTTGCCGACGCAAGCCGTGAGGCCGTCGCCGCATCGGTCGATACGCCGCCAACAGCCGAGCGACCGGATTGGCTCGAGTGGAGCGTCGCGCGCGCTCGGCTCGGCTGCGCGGGCCGAACCATGAAAGTCATCGCATGTTGAGGATCGCCGCCGCCATCACCCAGCTGAATTACTGGGTCGCCAGGATCGCTGCGTGGTTGATCCTCCCGATTTTCGTGTTGCTGATGGCCGACGTCATCATGCGCTACGTGGTCGGTAGCGCAGCGATCTGGACGTCCGAATTCGCGCAGTTGATCTTCGGGGTCTACGCGGTCGTCGCTGGCGGCTATCTGCTGGCCGAACGGGCGCACGTCAATGTCGACATCTTCTACGGCAAGTTCAGCCGCGTGCAGAAGGCGAGAGTGGATCTCGCCACCTCGTTCCTGTTCTTGCTGTTCATGGGGGTGCTGATCTGGCAGAGCGCCGACATGGCATGGGAGTCCGTCGCCAAGCTCGAAAGCTCGTACAGCCTCTGGAATCCATACATCTGGCCGGTCAAGCTGGCGATTCCGGTCGCCGGCGTGCTGCTGTTGCTGCAAGGCCTGGTGCGGATCGCCTCGGACATCCGCACGCTTGCCGGCCACGACAACGATCCCGCCGTGTTCGGCAAGCAGGCCGGCGACGCTTCCTCTCACTGATCGGGCGATCTCGTGTCTGTCGAGCTTCTGACCTTCCTGTTCTTCGGTTCGCTGCTGGTGTTTCTGTTCATCGGCACGCCGCTGGTGTTCACGCTCGGCGGCATCTCGGTGATCTTCCTGTATTTCGCCATGGGGCCGGTCGGCTTCTACATCGTCGCGTCCAAATTCTGGGACTCGATGACGAACTTCACGCTGATCGCCATCCCGATGTATGTCTACATGGCGATGCTGCTGGAAAAGTCCGGCGTCGCGCAGAATCTCTACCGGATGATGCACGTCTGGTTCGGTGCGATGCGCGGCGGGCTGGCGATCGGCACCGTGCTGATCTGTGCGATTTTCGCAGCGATGAGCGGCATCAGCGGCGCCGCTGTAGTGACGATGGGGGCGATCGCGCTGCCGCGCATGCTGGAGCGCGGCTACGACAAGCGGCTCGCGATTGGCGCGATCAATGCCGGCGGTGGTTGGGGCGTGCTGGTGCCGCCCTCGATCCTGATGGTGCTGTACGCGATGCTGACCGAAGTCTCGGTCGGCCGGCTGTTCGCCTCGGGCATCGGCCCCGGCATGCTGCTGGTCGTGCTGGTGACGGTCTACATCGTGGTGCGCGCCTGGCTGCAGCCGTCTCTGGCGCCTGCGCTGCCGCCGGAGGAGCGCGGCGACTGGCGCCTGAAGCTGAGCACGTTGAAGGCCGTGGCGCTGCCGATCCTGATCGTGCTGCTGGTGCTGGGCTCGATCTTCGGCGGGTTCGCGACACCGACCGAAGCGGCGGCGCTCGGCGTGTTCGGCGCGCTGATCGCGTCGGCGGTGCATCGCAAGCTGTCGTTCGCCGTGCTGTCGGATTCCGCGACGCAGACGTTGCGGCTCACCGCGCTGATCATGTGGATCCTGTTCGCCGCGCACGCCTTCTCGACCGCGTATACGACGCTCGGCGCCAACGAACTGATGAACCATTTGGTTTCGCAGGTCCCGGGTGGCGAGTGGGGTGCGCTGATCTTCATCCTGGCCGTGCTGCTGCTGCTCGGCATGGTGCTGGATCCGGTCGGCATCATGCTGATCACGCTGCCGGTGTTCATGCCGGTGGTGCAGCTCTATGGCTGGGATCCGGTCTGGTTCGGCGTGGTCTTCATCATGATGATGGAGATCGGCTACATGACGCCGCCGTTCGGCTTCAACCTGTTCTATCTGAAAGCGGTGGCGCCGCCGGAAGTCAGCATGGGCGACATCTACTGGTCGGTCATCCCGTACGCGCTGGTGACGTTCCTCGGCGTGCTGATCGTGATCATGCTGCCGCAGATCGCGCTGTTCTTCCCGAACCTGTTCTTCGGGATGCCGCGCTGATACGCGTTACTGGCTCGCTGGCGTGACGCGCAGGATGCGGCCGGCGGCGTTGTCGGTGAGCAGCCACAGCGCGCCGTCGGGTCCCTGGCGAACGTCGCGGATACGTTCGTTCAGCGGCTGCAGCAGCCGCTCTTCGGCGGTGACCTTGTCGCCGGACAGCGACAGCCGCACCAGCATCTTGCCGGCAAGCGCGCCGGCAAACAGGCTGCCGTTCCACTTCGGAAACAGCTTGCCGGTGTAGAACGCCAATCCGGACGGCGCGATCGACGGCACCCAGTATTTGACCGGCTGCTCCATGCCGGGCTTCGCCGTCGCTTCGTGGATCTTGGCGCCCGAGTAGTCGATGCCGTAGCCGATCACAGGCCAGCCGTAGTTCTTGCCGGCCGCGATGATGTTGACCTCGTCGCCGCCGCGCGGGCCGTGCTCGATCTCCCACAGCTTGCCGTCGGCGGGGTTGAAGGCGAGCGCCTGCGGATTGCGGTGGCCAAAGCTCCAGATCTCCGGCTTTGCGCCGTCGCGGCCGACCAATGGATTGTCGCTCGGCACGCTGCCATCGGGGGCGATCCGGACGATCTTGCCGAGGTGATTGCCGAGATTTTGCGCCTCGTCGCGACCGCTGAAATGCTCGCCGAGAGTGACGTACAGATTGCCGCCGGCACCTTGCGCGATCCGGCAGCCATAGTGGTTGCCGCTCGACAACGGCCCGTCCTGGCGGAAGATGACTTTGACGGCGTCGAGCGCCGGCGCGTTGCCGTCCACCAAAGCCGCCCGCGCCACGGCGGTGCGTCCGCCGCTGCGTCCTGCTTCAGTGGCACGCTCCGAATAGCAGAAGTAGATGGTGCGGTTGGCGGCGAACTCCTTGTCGGTGACGACGTCGAGCAGGCCGCCTTGTCCGGCGGCCCAGACTTTCGGCACGCCCATGACAGGCGGCGACAGCGCGCCCTGCGACGACACAATGCGCATTCGTCCGGGCCGCTCGGTTACCAGTAGACGGCCTTCCGGCAAAAACGCCAAGGCCCACGGATAGGACAGATTCTCGGCGAAAGTCCTCACCGCCAGCGGCCCAGCGGAGGAGGTAAACGAGGTCGGCTCGCCGCTGCTCTTGGTGGCGATCAGGAACGACGCAATGATCACGGTAGCCGCGGTCAGCGAACCGGAGACCCAGACCAGCAGCGCTTTCATCGCAGCCCCTCCACGCATCATTAAAGCAGATGCAGCACGAGCGCTGCCGTTCCCGGCCGGCTGTACGGTTGTTCGAGAGCGGAGCTCAGATTGCGAACGGCATCGCCATGCTCGACTGGGTCGAGACGACGGCCAGCAACAACATGACGCCGAGCACGACCACGGCAGCGGCGAGCGACGCCGCAACGGCGCGCATCAACCGAAGTGAGCCAAATGGCGTCGTACGCGGAACAAAGCCGGCCTCGTGACCGGATGACCGAGACATGACCAAATCCTCGCAATCGCGGCGAATCACCGCGCAAGCGGAATTTTTCAGCGATTGCAGGCGTTTATGCGGCGCCTGCAAGCCGATCATGTCGAAAAGACGGCAAAATGAGCGTCTGCAGCGGCTTCCGTTACGCTTCGGCGGCGAAATTCGCGTGGTCATGCGGCGCCGGGGCGGGCGTCCAGTCCATTGTGACGAACCCTGGAGTCTGTTCCACCCGCCTCAGCCAGGCGTTGACCGACGGGAAGGTCGACAGGTCGAAGTCGCATTGGTCGGCCACATGGGTGTAGCCGTACAATGCGATGTCGGCGATCGTGAGCTGACCGGCGGCGAAGTAATCGTGGGTCTTCAGGTGATTTTCCATGACCTGCAGCGCGGCGTAGCCGCGCTCGAGCCAGTCTTCCAGCGCGTGGGTCTGCAGATCGCGGCCGCCCTTTACCAGGCAAAGCCAGAAATACGCCGAGCCGATATTCGGCTCCAGCGCGTGCTGCTCGAAGAACATCCACTGCAGCGCTTCGGCGCGGTCCATCCGCGTGTCCGGCGCCAGCGAGGTGCCGACGGCCAGATACCAGAGGATCGCGTTGGACTCCGCCAGATAGCGGCCCTGTGCGACTTCCAATAGCGGCACCTGACCGCTGGGGTTCTTGGCGAGAAAGTCCGGCGTCCGGCTTTCGCCGCGCAGGATATCGACCTCGATACAGCGATACGGAGCGTCCAGGAACGCCAGAGCGAGGCGGGCCTTGTAGCTGTTGCCGGAGCGCTGCATCGAAAAGAGCTTGTACATCTCGGTCGTTTCGCTCGCCTTCGTCGTCCGGGCATCTGCCGACCCGAACGCGGCCAAACAATGATGCCGATGACGGCGGCTCGCAAGACCCCGGGGCTGGAAAAACTCCAGCATCCTGCTGCGTTGCATCAATTGCGGCGCTTGCAACAGCGATCTCGACCCGGTCACACCTCCGCGATGTGGTGGTGAACTTCGTTCGTCTCGGCGGGCCGTTGGATCGCTCGGCGGATGACCAGCGCGAACAGCGCGAGCGTCATCAGTAGCCCCAGCGGGACGTCGATCGCACCGGCGACACTTCGCGCCAGTAACGGTGTGACCCAGGCCGCGGCCAGCAGCGAGATCTCGTACGATCGGAAGCCGCCCGTGAGCCCGGCGCTCACCATGAAGGCGATGGCGGGGCCGAGCAGCATCAGATCGTAATCGAGCACATGGGGCGAGGCCAGCAGGGTGGCGAGCACCAGCACGGCCGCCTTGACGGCGGCATCGCCGGACGTGCGCCACACCCACATGGCGCCGACGATCACCGTGATCGAGAGCGTGGTTTGCACGCCATAAGCGAGCGAAACGCTGCCTCCCCACATCCGCACCGCTGCGAAGGCGCTCTGCAGCTTCTCGAAGCCGACCTCGCCCTGCTCCAGCAGTACCTTGCGGGAGATGTCGGCCGAGGCCGCAAACGCCGGCCAGATCTCGAAGCCGAACGTCAGCGTGGTCACCGCGACAAGACCCGCGACCGCGGCGGCCGCGGCCGCGATGGTTCGCCATCGTCCGCCGGCCAGCAACGCCAGCGGAATGACCAGGGCGAATTGCGGTTTGTACGCCAGCATGGCGAACATCACCCCGGACAGGAGCGGTTGTCCGCGCAGCAGGCACAGCGCCGCGCCGAACAGGCCTGCGGTGAGGAATCCGTTCTGGCCATGGCCCAGATTGACGAACACCGCCGGAAACGCCGCCGCGGCTGGCAGCCATAACGAGGCGGCCACTCCGGCGCGGACACGGCGCAGGATCGTGCCGATGACCGTCAAATACAGCGCGAAGCTGGCCGCCTGCCAGACCATGAGCGCAAGCCAGTAGGGCAGCAGCGCCAGCGGTGCCGCGATGAACAGGAAGAACGGCGGATACGGCCAGGCGTAATAGGGCGTCGCGGCGCCGAACAGCTGCTGCTGGCGGGCGTAATGGGCGGCGGCGTCGTAGGCCTCGGTGGCTTTGCCATCGAGCACCATCGAGCCGGCCGCGTAGAAGCTTGAGAAGTCGGTGCCGAGCGGCTTGCCGTTGCGGTCGATCAGCCCGTCCGACAGCGCAACCCAGCCAATCATCCCGGCCACGCACATGCTACCCATCAGCAGGCTGTACACCCGAAGCCGCTCGCGGGTCAGCCAGCGGCCGGTGGCAAAGTGCTGCCAGAGTTGAGACATTTGGGCTCGCGCGGGTGGGAGGCAGGCTCACCCTAGCGGTGGCGCTTTAAGCCTTCCTGAACCTGCCGGCATCTTGGCCAGTCCGGCGCAAGCTTCTTGCGATGCAACGTGCCGCCCCTTAGTGTAGGACCATCCCCGTCAGAAATCGAAGAGTCGCGCCTTCCGCCGGCTCATGACGGCTGCAAGGAGAAAACGATGTCGTTCCTGTCGACCGCGCTCGATCGTGTGAAGCCGTCCGCGACCATCGCGGTCACGGACAAGGCACGTGAGCTCAAAGCGGCGGGCCGCAACGTCATCGGGCTCGGCTCCGGCGAGCCGGATTTCGACACGCCGGCCAACATCAAGCTTGCAGCGATCCATGCGATCGAAGCCGGCAAGACCAAGTACACCGCGGTCGACGGCATTCCCGAGCTGAAGCAGGCGATCATCGACAAGTTTCAGCGCGAGAACGGCCTGACCTACAAGCCGAACCAGATCATCGTCGGCACCGGCGGCAAGCAGGTGCTGTACAACGCGCTGATAGCGACCATCAATCCGGGCGACGAGGTGATCATCCCGGCACCGTATTGGGTCAGCTATCCGGAGATGGTGGCGCTCGCCGGTGGCGAGAGCGTGCCGGTGGTCTGCACCGCCGAGTTCGGCTTCAAGCTGCAGCCCGGTGCGCTGGAAGCCGCGATCACGCCGAAGACCAAGTGGATCATCCTCAACTCGCCGTCGAACCCGACCGGCGCCGCCTATTCGCGCGAAGAGCTGAAGGCTCTCACCGACGTGCTGGTCAAGCATCCCCACGTCTGGGTGATGACCGACGACATGTACGAGCACCTCGTCTATGACGACTTCAAGTTCACCACGCCGGCGCAGATCGAGCCCAAGCTGTTCGATCGCACCCTGACAGTGAACGGCGTGTCGAAGTCGTATTGCATGACCGGCTGGCGCATCGGCTATGCGGGCGGCCCGGCGGAACTGATCAAGGCGATGGCGACGATCCAGTCGCAGTCGACCTCGAACCCGTCGTCGATCGCGCAGTGGGCAGCCGTCGAGGCGCTCAACGGTCCGCAGGAATTCATCGCCGCGCACAACAAGATCTTCAAGGAGCGCCGCGATCTCGTGGTGTCGATGCTCAACCAGGCGGCCGGCATCGATTGCCCGCGTCCGGAAGGCGCGTTCTACGTGTATCCGTCCTGCGCCGGCGCGATCGGCAAGACGGCGCCGTCCGGCAACAAGATCGAGAACGACCAGGACTTCGTCACCGAGCTACTCGAGGCCGAAGGCGTCGCGGTGGTGCAAGGTTCGGCGTTCGGCCTCGGCCCGGCGTTCCGCATCTCCTATGCGACCAAGACGTCGGATCTCGAAGACGCCTGCAAGCGCATCCAGCGCTTCTGCGGCAACCTGCGCTGAACGCACCAACCGCGCGTTCATTACAAATCGGCAAGATTCACTGGATTCATTCCGGTGTGTTGCAACTGCCTTGTTTTGGCCAAGACAGTTCCTTCTTGTCGCCTCGCATCTTTAATCCTGGAAATGCGGAGTTGCTTTCAATGTCCATCTCAAGACTGTTCGGTGTCGCGGCCCTCGGCCTGATCGCGTCCGTCGCGAGCGCGAACGCGCAGCAGCGGCTGCAGGTCGGCGTGCTCGAATGCGCAGGCGGCCCGAACGTCGGCTACGTCGTCGGTTCGACCACCCAGCTTCAGTGCGTGTTCAAGAGCGAAGGCCGTCGGCCCGAGCCCTACGTCGCCACGCTTCAGCGCATCGGCGTCGACCTCGGCTTCACCCAGAACACCGGCCTCGCCTGGGCGGTCTATGCGCCGACCTACCGGCTCGGCCGTGGTGACCTCGCCGGCAGCTTCGGCGGCGTCGGCGCCAACGCCTCGTTCGGCGTCGGCTTCGGCGGCAATCTGCTGGTCGGCGGCTCGGGCAATGCCTACGCGCTGCAGCCCCTCAGCCTGCAGGGCCAGACCGGCCTGAACGCAACCGCAGGTATCGTCGACGTTCAGCTCCGTCCGGTCGACATGCCGCGCAAGTATCGCAAGCACAAGCGTCACCATCGGCATCATCGCTGATCAGTTCGGCGCAACAGCGCTGTGACGAAGGGCCCGCCTCGTGCGGGCCCTTTTTGTTTCAGTCGCGTGCGGTTTAGACGCACGGGAACTGTCATTGAAGACTCGCCGATGCTGTGACTAGATGCACAGCGCTGCGCTCTGCGCGCGGCTGGCCCGCGCCGGCTGCATCGTGTCGATCTGCGGCACTGTCGAAGCGCGATCTCGGAAAACTATCCGAAAATCATCTGCAATCTGTCTGTATCTCGCTAACCGGAGAAAACTCTTATGAGCCGCTTTTCGCTTCTGCTCGCTGTCGCCGCCTCCCTGATTGCCAGCGCTGCTCACGCTCAGAGTCGCGTGCAGGTCGGCGTGCTGGAATGCCGCGGCGGCGCCAGCATGGGCTTCATCGTCGGCTCGGTCACCAATCTGGGCTGCGTGCTGCGCGTCAACGGCCGGCCCGATACGCCGTATGTCGCGACCGTCCGCAAGATCGGTCTCGATATCGGCATCACCGAGCAGACCGCGCTCGCCTGGGCCGTGTTCGCGCCGGTCGAGCGCTTCGGCGCCGGCGATCTCGCCGGCAACTACGCGGGCGCTCAGGGCTCGGCGGCGATCGGCGTCGGCGCCGGCGCCAACGTGCTGGTCGGCGGCTCGTCGAATTCGATCGCGCTGCAGCCGCTCAGCCTGCAGGGCCAGACCGGCGTCAACGTCGCGGTCGGCCTGCAGGAGCTCGAGCTGCGCCCCGGCCGCTAACTAATCGCATCGCTGCGGCGCAACGAAACTGCGCCGCAGCGATGATTTGTGGCTGTCCTTGATCCTGCTCAAGCCGATGCTGCAAGCACCGTAATTTTTCGGCCTTGCCAAGCGTCGTATGTTGCGGAAGCATCCCGTCTTGCCGACCCAATCACGGGCCGAGCTCCAGAAGAAGGAGGCGGCGATGGGACAAGACGTCAAAAGTTCCCCAAATACTAAACAATCGGGTCCCCGGTGCATCGCGCTGGTGGGCCCCTTCCAAAGCGGAAAAACCACACTGCTCGAAGCGATCCTGGCGCGCACCGGCGCGGTGCCGCGTGTCGGTTCGGTCGACGCGGGCACCTCGGTGGGCGACTCCACGCCCGAGGCGCGACAACACAGGATGGGGCTCAGCCTCACCGCGGCGACTACGCAGTTCATGGGAGAGAGCTACACATTCCTCGATTGTCCGGGCTCCGTCGAATTCGCGCACGACATGCGCGCCGCGCTGCCCGCTGTCGACGCCGCCATCGTGGTATGTGAGGCTGACGAACGCAAGCTGCCGCAGTTGCAACTGATCCTGCGCGAACTCGAAGACCTCGGCATTCCGCGCTTCCTGTTCTTGAACAAGATCGATCGCGCGACCAAACGCATCCGCGAAGTTCTCGACAGCCTGCAGCCGGCTTCGCGCATTCCTTTGGTGCTGCGCCAGATCCCGATCTGGAATGGCGATCTGATCGCCGGCTACGTCGACCTCGCACTGGAGCGAGCCTTCGTTTATCGCGAGCATAAACCGTCCGAAGTGATGGCGCTCGAAGGCGGCGATCTCGATCGCGAGAAGGAAGCCCGCTTCTCGATGCTGGAAAAGCTGGCCGATCACGATGACGCGCTGATGGAGCAATTGCTCGAAGATATCCCGCCGCCGCGCGACGCCGTGTTCGACGACCTCGCCCGCGAGCTACGCGACGGGCTGATCTGTCCGGTGCTGCTCGGCTCGGCATTACGCGAGAACGGCGTGATGCGTCTTCTCAAGGCGCTCCGCCATGAGGCGCCCGACGTCACTGAGACGGCGACGCGATTGGGAGTCGCGACCGCCAAGGAGGCGGTCGGCTACGTGTTCAAGACCAACCACCTGCAACACGGCGGCAAGCTGTCGCTCGCCCGCGTGTTTGCCGGAACGCTGAACGACGGCGACACCGTGCTGTCGTCGAACGGCGAATCGGCGCGTGTCTCCGGCATCCACGCCGTCAATGGCGGGGCGGACAGCAAGCGCTCGACCGCCGGTGCCGGCGATGTCGTGGCACTCGGCAAGCTCGATGCGATCAGGACCGGCGACACCTTCGCCACCGGCAAGGCCGCGCCGGCGTCGCTCGCCGATGTCAGTGCGGCGCCGCCGGTGCTGGCGATGGCGCTTGCCGCCGCCGATCGCAAGGACGACGTCAAGCTCGGCCAGTCGCTGCAGCGCCTGAGCGAGGAGGATCCGTCGCTCACCGTGATCCACGATCCGCAGACCCACGACATCGTGCTGTGGGGGCAGGGCGAGATGCATCTGCGCGTCGCGCTGGAGCGGCTCAAGGAGCGCTACGGCGTCAGCGTCAAGTCGCATCCGCCTGCGATCGGCTATCGCGAGACCATCCGCAAAGCCGTTACTCAGCGAGGACGGCACAAGAAGCAGTCCGGCGGCCACGGCCAGTTCGGCGACGTCGTGCTCGACGTCAAGCCGCTGCAACGCGGAGAAGGTTTCGTGTTCGCCGAGACGGTGGTGGGTGGCGCGGTGCCGCGCAACTACATCGGCGCGGTCGAGGAGGGCGCCGCCGACGGGCTGCGGATGGGGCCGCTCGGCTTCCCGGTGGTCGACGTCCACGTCACGCTGACCGACGGCTCGTATCACAGCGTGGACTCCTCGGATCAGGCGTTCCGCACCGCGGCGCGGATCGGGATCACCGAGGCGCTGCCGCAGTGCCAGCCGGTGCTGCTGGAGCCGATCCACACGGTCGAGATCGTCTGCCCGACCGACGCCACCGCCAAGGTCAACGCCATCCTGTCCGGACGGCGCGGTCAGATTCTCGGCTTCGACACCCGCGAAGGCTGGCAGGGCTGGGACATGGTCCGCGCCACCATGCCAGAGGCGGAGATCGGTGACCTGATCGTGGAATTGCGCTCGGCGACCGCCGGGGCCGGCAGTTTCACCCGCAGTTTCGACCATATGGCCGAAGTCACCGGTCGGACTGCCGACCAGATCATCGCGGCGCACCGCCAGGTCGCCGCCTGATCCATTTGCGACGAGACGAAACGGCTTCAATGATGTGCCAAGCATCATTGAAGCCGTTTCATATTTAGGGTAGCCGATAAGCGGACCGGAATTGGAAGGCTCACTTGATCACTTCGGCTCAAATGCGTGCGGCGCGGGCGCTGCTCGGGATCGATCAGCGCGAGCTGGCGAAGCTCGCCGGCGTGTCGGTGCCGACCATCCAGCGTATGGAGGCCAGTGGCGGCAACGTCCGCGGCATCGTCGAGTCGCTGACCCGGGTGGTCGACGCGCTCAACCGCGCTGGCGTCGAGCTGATCGGCGAACACGCCCGCAGCGAAGACGGCGGCCGCGGCGTGCGGATGAAGCACGCGACGCCAGCGCCGGCTGGAAGGGACGAGCCGTGACGCCGCCCGAGCATCCGGGCGAGGGCCACACCGCGGCCTGCCTGATCGGTTGGCCGGCGGCGCATTCGCGATCGCCGCTGATCCATCATTACTGGCTGCGCACGCTCGGCATTCCGGGCGGCTACTCGATCGAATCCGTGCCGCCCGAGGGCTTTGCCGAATTCGTGCTGAACCTGCGCTCGCACGGCTACAGCGGCGCCAACGTCACCATCCCGCACAAGGAGCGCGCGCTGCAGCTGACGCAGCCGGACGAGCGCGCCCGCGCGGTCGGCGCCGCCAACACGCTGTACTACGACGGCGACGTGCTGCGCTCCACCAACACCGACGTCGAGGGCTTCATCGGCAATCTCGACGCCAGCGCGCCGGGCTGGGACCGCACCGAGCAGGCACTGGTGCTCGGCGCCGGCGGCTCGTCGCGCGCCGTGCTGTTCGGCCTGCTGGAGCGTGGCATCAAGCGAATCGCGCTCGCCAATCGCTCGATCGAACGGGCGCAGGCTCTGGCCGAGCTGTTCGGCGACCGCGTCGCGCCGATCGCCTGGACCGAGGCCGCCGCGGCGCTGCCGGGCGCCGGCCTTCTGGTAAACACCACGTCGCTCGGCATGAAGGGCCAACCGTCGCTCGATCTCGACCTCGAGCCGCTGCCGGCCGACGCGGTCGTCGCCGACCTGGTCTATGTGCCGCTGCAAACCGAGCTGCTCACCGAGGCGCGTGGCCGCGGCCTGCGCACCGCCGACGGCCTCGGCATGTTGCTGCATCAGGCGGTGCGCGGCTTCGAACTCTGGTTTGGCGCACGGCCCCACGTCAGCGCCGAGCTGCGCGAATTGATTGAGGCCGATCTGCTCGCGCACACGTGAATGAATAAGACGCGGTCGACAGCATTTCCATCACGGGGCTTGCTGGAGAACTCGTCGATGTCGTTCCGTTTTTCTGTCACCCGTCCGCTCGTCGCCATGGCTCTGCTCGGACTGTCCGTTTCCTCCGCCCTGGCCCAACAATCGCCGACGCCCACCAAGGTGCGCGGCGAGATCGAGCGCGTCGACGGCGATAGCCTCGCGGTGAAGTCGCGCAGCGGGCAGGACGTCAAGCTGACTTTGCAGCCCGACCTGCGCGTCGCCGGCATCGCGCCGGTCGCGCTGTCCGATGTGAAGCCCGGCTCGTTCATCGGCGCCACCACCGTGCCCGGTCCGAACGGCGCCCACAACGCGGTCGAAATTCACATCTTCCCGGAATCGATGCGCGGCACCGGCGAAGGCTCGCGGGCCTGGGACCTCGGCCCGAACAGCACGATGACCAATGCCACCGTCGATCAGTCGGTCGCCAGCAACGACGGCAGCACCGTGACGGTGAAATACAAAGGCGGCGAGAAGGTCATCACCGTCACGACCAAGACCCAGGTCGTGACCTACGTGCCGGCCGACAAGTCCGATCTTAAGCAGGGCGCCAAAATCATCGCGTTCGGCAAGACACTTCCCGACGGCTCGTTCCAGACCAGCCGCATCGCGGTCGGCCGCGACGGCCTCACGCCGCCGATGTAAACGGGCGCGGTCAGTTATCACCCTGACCCGGCCGCGGCCGGTAGCGTGGCAATGACCAGCCGCGCTGCAAGGCCGCGGCGCGGACGAGCAGCGCGATGATGAACCCCGCGCCGGTGCTGAGTTCGCGTGATACGCCGAACGCCATCGAGATCACGAACGTCGCGGCGCCGAGCAGGGCCGCCGTGACGTAGATCTCGCGGCGCAGGATCACCGGGATTTCGCCGCCGAGCAGATCGCGGATGATGCCGCCGAAGGTGGCGGTGACGACGCCCATCGCGACCGCCACGATGCCGTTGACGCCGGCGAGCAGGGCCTTTTCGGCGCCGATCACCGCGAACAGCGCCATCCCGACGGCATCGAGCCACAACAGCGCCCGGTAGCGGGAGTGCGGAATGTGCGCGGTGAAGAACACGACGCCGGAGACCAGCACGCAGGCAACCAGATACGCCGGCTCGCCAATCCAGAACACCGGCAGCCCGAGCAGCACATCGCGCAGCGTGCCGCCGCCGATGCCGGTCGCGGTGCCGAGCAGCGCGAAGCCGACGATGTCCATCTGCTTGCGCGATGCCACCAGCGCGCCGGTGACGGCGAACACCACGACGCCGAGCCAGTCGAGCAGCGTCGTGACGGTCTCGAACATGCCGGCGTCTCCGATTGGTCGCCGGCCGCTACCTGCCGACGAACTTCGCCTCGCGCTTTTCCATGAAGGCCGCGATACCTTCCTTCATGTCCTGCGTCTTGAACAGCGGCAGCAGCTGCAAGTACACGTGGTGGACGTGGTCCGGGAAGGTTTCGTTGAGTCCGATGCGCATCATCCGCTTGGCGGCCTGCACGGCGAGCGGCGCGTTGCCGGCAATTTCCTTCGCCACGGCGCGGGCGCGGCCGATCAGCTCGGCGTCGGGCACCACCTCGTTGGCGAGGCCCCAGTCGAGGCTCTCGCGCGCCGACAGGGTGCGGCCGGTGAAGATCAGTTCGGCCGCCTTGGCCCAGCCGATCATCCGCGGCAGAAACCACGTCCCACCGGATTCCGGCACGACGCCGCGCTTGACGAAAGCCGCCGCGAGCTTGGCGGATTCCGCCATGATGCGGATGTCGCATCCGAGCGCGGTGTCCATGCCGTAGCCGGCCGCGCCGCCGTTGACGGCGCAGATTGTCGGCTTGTCCATGCCCTGCAGCACGGTCGGCGGAGTGTTGCGCAGATCCAGCGTGGTCGGCGACGACGCCGCGCTGAGGCCCTCGTCGCCGCGCTCCTTGGTGAGGTCGAGCCCGGCGCAGAACGCCCGGCCGTTGCCGGTGAGGATCACACAGCGCACCTCGGGGTCCTGATTGGCCTCGAGCAGCACCGCCGCCAGCCGGTTGAGCATCGGCCCGGAGATCGTATTCATCCGCTCCGGCGCGTTCAGCGTGATCGTCGCGATGTGGTCCTCGACGGCGTACAGCACTTCGCTGGTCGCGGCCTGCGTTGCGCGCTGGGTGTCGGTCATTGGGGTGTCCTCCGATTATTTTTCTTTGTTTTTGCCGCTGTTCTCTCCCCGTCATTGCGAGGAGCGAAGCGACGAAGCAATCCAGCTCGGTGCACGGAGCTGGATTGCTTCGCTGCGCTCGCAATGACGGATGGCGAGCGTTGTTTGCTGGCCGCTTACTCCGCCAGCACCTTCTCGTCGATCTGGTTGATCGAATTGACGCCGCACAGGCCCATCGTGGTCGACAGCTCCCTGCTGATGATGTCGATCGCCTTGGCGACGCCCGGGCCGCCGAACGCGCCGAGGCCGTAGATGTAGGCGCGGCCGATCATGCAACTGCGGGCGCCGAGCGCCAGCGCGCGCATCACGTCCTGGCCGGAGCGGATGCCGCCGTCGAACATCACTTCGATATGCGAGCCGACGGTGTGGACGATCTCCGGCAGCACCTCGATCGACGACGGTGCGCCGTCGAGCTGGCGGCCGCCATGGTTCGACACCACCAGCGCCTCGGCGCCGACCTTGACCGCCTCGCGGGCGTCCTCGACGTCGAGGATGCCCTTGATGATCAGCTTGCCCGGCCAGATCGAGCGGATCCAGTCGATGTCCTTCCAGTTCAGCGACGGATCGAATTGCGACGCGACCCAGGCGGACACCGATTCCAGGTCCTTCGAGCCGGGCAGATGGCCGGCGATGTTGCCGAAGTTACGCTGCTTGCCGCCGAGGATGCCCTTCACCCAGCCGGGCTTGGTGGCGATGTCGATCAGGTTCTTCGGCCGGAAGATTTCCGGCGGCACCGTCATGCCGTTCTTGATGTCCTGATGGCGCTGGCCGATCACCTGCAGGTCGACCGTCAGAACCAGCGCGCTGCACTTGGCGGCGATCGCGCGCTCGATCAGCGCTTTGACGAAGCCGCGGTCGCGCATCACGTAGAGCTGAAACCAGAACGGCTTGTCGACATTCGCCGCGACGTCCTCGATCGAGCAGATCGACATCGTCGACAGCGTGTAGGGGATGCCGGCGGCATGGGCGGCGCGGCAGGCGTGGATCTCGCCGTCGCCATATTGCATGCCGGTCGAGCCGACCGGGGCGAGGATCAGCGGCATCGCCGCCTTCTCGCCGATGATGGTGGTCGAGAGGTCCCGCTTGGAGATGTCGACCAGAATGCGCTGCCGGAATTTGATCCGCTTGAGGTCGTCGACATTGGCGCGGAGCGTCTCCTCCGCGTAGGAGCCGTGGTCGACATAGTCGAAGAACATCTTCGGCACCTTGCGCTTGTGAATCTGGCGAAGGTCCTCGATGCAGGTGATGTATTTCATGAACGTTGCCGCCCCTGGTCCGTTTCTGCGCGTCGCGTCCTCTAGCACGCCGCAGCGGCGCGCAACATGGGCGGGAACGCTGCGCCGGTCCGCCGCTGGAACAGCGCGGGTTCCCATGCGTTTCCTCCCCAAGATCCCCCCATGGAGCAGGAGCCACAACATGGCCGACACCAAAATTATCGAAAAGACCGAGAAGACGACCGTCGAGAAAACCGCCGGCGCCCCGATTAAGCACAGCACCACCGAGAAGACCGAAAAGGACGCCGAGCTGAACGAGGCGCTGGAAGAGTCTTTTCCGGGGTCCGATCCAATCAGCGCGACCCAGCCCGCCCCCTCGAAGCCGGACGGCGACAGCAAGCGCAAGTCCTAAGGCCCTCGATTCGTCATCGTCCCGGGGCGGAAATCGATCGTTTTCAACAGCTTGCGCTGCGGACCCGGGTCCGCAGCGCGTAATCATTCTTTATATTTTTTGAAGGGCCGGCCGCTAGATTGGCCCTATAAGCGGGGTTTCGCCACGTGGCGCCGGCCGGACATCGGCTGCGGACGCCAATCGTGGCCTGGCGGGGGACATCAATGAGCCGCAGATATTTCGGGACGGACGGGATCCGGGGCCGCGCCAATGGCCTGATCACGCCGGAGCTCGCTTTGAAAGTGGGGCAGGCTGCCGGGCTGGTGTTTCAGCGCGGCGATCATCGCCATCGCGTCGTGATCGGCAAGGACACGCGGTTGTCCGGCTACATGATCGAGAACGCGATGGTGGCCGGCTTCACCTCGGTCGGCATGGACGTGATGCTGGTCGGCCCGATGCCGACGCCGGCGGTGGCGATGCTGACCAAGTCGATGCGCGCCGATCTCGGTGTGATGATTTCCGCATCGCACAACATGTTCGAGGACAACGGCATCAAGCTGTTCGGGCCGCTCGGCTACAAGCTGAGTGACGACGTCGAGAAGCAGATCGAGCAGTTGATCGACGAGTCGCTCGACAAGAAGCTGTCGGAGAGCGCCGGCCTCGGCCGCGCCCGCCGTATCGACGGCGTCCGCGACCGCTACATCGAATTCGCCAAGCGCACGCTGCCGCGGGACCTGTCGCTCGACGGGCTGCGCGTCGTGGTCGATTGCGCCAACGGTGCCGCCTACAAGGTGGTGCCCGAGGCGCTGTGGGAGCTCGGCGCCGACGTGATCTCGATCGGGGTCGAGCCGGACGGCTTCAACATCAACAAGGAATGCGGCTCGACCGCCCCCGAAGCGCTGTGCCGCAAGGTTCGCGAGATGCGCGCCGACATCGGCATTGCGCTCGACGGCGATGCCGATCGAGTCATCATGGTCGACGAGCGCGGCCATGTGGTCGACGGCGATCAGTTGCTGGCGGTGATTGCCCAGAGCTGGAAGGAAGATGGCCGCCTCGCCAAGCCAGGCGTCGCCGCGACCGTGATGTCCAATCTCGGCCTCGAGCGCTTCCTGGCCTCCGAAGGCATCGAACTGGTCCGCACATCGGTCGGCGACCGCTACGTGCTCGAGGCGATGCTGAAGGGCGGCTACAATGTCGGCGGCGAGTCCTCGGGCCACATCATCCTGTCCGATTACAACACCACGGGCGACGGCTTCGTTGCCGCGCTGCAGGTGCTGGCGGTGGTGCAGAAGTCGGGCCGGCCGGTGTCCGAGGTTTGCCATCGTTTCGATCCGCTGCCTCAGATCCTGAAAAACGTCCGTTATCGCGCCGGCCGTCCGCTCGACGATGCCGGTGTGCAGTCGGCGATCCATGCCGGTGAAACCAAGCTCAACGGCCATGGCCGGCTGCTGATCCGGGCGTCGGGGACCGAGCCGGTGATCCGGGTGATGGGCGAGGGCGAAGATCGCGAGCTGGTCGAGGACGTCGTCGACAGCATCGTCGACGCGGTCGGCAACGCCGCGGCCGCCGCCGCGTAGTAATCGCTGCGGCGCACGCGTAGTCCGCGTCGCATCGTCGCCTGTCGTATCTCGGCCTGGTTGCATCTCAGCCATGGCGAATCATGGCTGGCGTACGAATGCCGGGAGTTCTAGTTTGCGGACGGTCGGCAGCTTTGCCGGCCGTCTTTTTGTTTGTCGGCGCCTGATGGCTCCGCTCGTTGCTCAGGAAACTCCGCCGTGAACAAGCCGGTCGACGTCGACGTGGATCACGCTGCCCCGGTGGCGGCGCCTGACACGGCACTGCCCGAAAATACGTCGGCCGCACCGCCGTCGGCGGGGCCTGCCTATGTGGTGCTCGGCGGCATCAGCTTTTCGCATTTCCTCAACGACACCATGCAGTCGCTGATTCCGTCGGTGTACCCGATCCTGAAGGCGAACTACGCGCTGGATTTCGGCCAGATCGGCATGATCACGCTGGCGTTCCAGTTCACCGCGTCGCTGCTGCAGCCGGTGGTCGGGCACATGACCGACAAGAAGGCGCAGCCGTTCTCGCTGGCGATCGGCATGGGCTCGACCTTCCTGGGGCTGCTGCTGCTCAGCGTCGCGCATTCCTACGCGGTGATCCTGGTCGCTGCGGCGATGATCGGCCTCGGCTCCGCGGTGTTTCACCCCGAGTCGGCGCGGATCGCGCGGCTCGCCTCCGGCGGCCGGCACGGTATGGCGCAATCGGTGTTCCAGGTCGGCGGCAATGCCGGCACGGCGCTCGGCCCGGTGCTGGCGGCGCTGATCGTGGTGCCGTTCGGCCAGCCGTCGATCGCCTGGTTCTCGTCGATCGCGTTCGTCGCCATCCTCGTGCTGTGGCGGATCGGCATGTGGTACAAGCCGCAGGTCGCCGGCAAGAAGAGGATGGTGGTGAGCCCGCATCCGCATGCGCCGGGGCGCCGCCGGGTGATGGTCGCGCTGGTGGTGCTGGTGGCGCTGCTGTTTTCCAAGCAGCTCTATCTGTCGAGCCTGTCGAGCTACTACACGTTCTACCTGATCGGGAAATTCCACGTCTCGACCCAGACCGCGCAGATGTTCCTGTTCATCTTCCTCGCCGCCACCGCGGCCGGGGTGTTCTTCGGCGGCCCGCTCGGCGACCGGTTCGGCCGGCGCTATGTGATCTGGTTCTCGATCCTCGGCATCCTGCCCTTCACGCTGGCGCTGCCTTACGCCGGGCTGTACGCAAGTGCAGTGCTGACCGTGTTCATCGGCTTCATCCTGGCGTCCGCAACGCCCGCGATCATCGTGTTCGCGCAGGAATTGATGCCCCACCGGTTCGGCATGATCTCGGGGGTGTTCTTCGGCTTCGCCTTCGGCATCGGGGGCCTCGGCGCGGCGGCGCTGGGCGAGGTGGCCGACCACTATGGCATCGACTTCGTGTACCAGGTCTGCTCGTTCCTGCCCGCACTCGGCCTGCTCGCGGTGCTGCTGCCGAAGATGCCGCGCCACGCGCACTAGCTCGGCGCCCTGGCGGTCCAACAGAAGACATCACCCATCCTAACGTTTTGTGAGTCATCGGGCGATGACTCATCGTCCCAAGACCGGATTGATACCAAATATCAACCTTAAGAATTAGGGTTAAGTGGCGCTTAAGGAATTGCTGGCATCGTCTATTCAAAGGTTTCCGGGTGCGGGGGCCTTCCGTTGATCATCATTGGACCAAAGGGACGAAGCCAATGCGTAGCGTGACGAAGATTTTGGCCGCCGGAGCGGCTTCGATGATGTGCTCGGCGGCCTTCGCGGCAGATATGCCCATTGCCCCGCCGCCGGCTTACGCACCGCCGCCGGTGGAAGACTTCGGCGGCTGGTATCTCCGCGGCGATATCGGCTTCAGCAACCAGCAGGTCAAGGATCTGCGCTACGGTCGTGACTCGGCCTATTCGCAGCTCACCTCGTTCGACCAGCAGACCAGCTTCGACGCCGCCGGCATCTACGGCATCGGTGTCGGTTATCAGTTCAACAACTGGTTCCGCGCGGACGTCGTCGGCCAGTATCGCGGCAATTCGAATTTCAAGGGCACCGACCGATTCACCGGCACGTCGTTCGGCACGCCTTACAGCGGTATCGACAACTACGGCGCCAGCAAGTCCGAATGGCTGGTGATGGCCAACGGTTACGTCGATCTCGGTACTTGGTGGTGCGTGACGCCGTTCATCGGCGCCGGCGTCGGCGCCGCGCGCGTCACGATGGCGGGCTTCACCGACACCGGCATCAATAACCTGCCGTTCTCGACCACCAGCTTCGCCAGCGCTCCGACCGCGTCGAAATGGAATCTGGCCTGGGCGCTGCACACCGGTCTGGCCTACAAGGTCAATCCGAACCTGACGCTCGAACTCGCCTACAGCTACCTCAACCTCGGCGACGGCTACACCGGTGCGCTGTCTGACTACGTGGGCAACACCACCAACAACAGCTTCAAGTTCAAGGACATCACCTCGCACGATGTGAAGCTCGGCGTGCGCTGGAATCTGGACTCGGCGCCGATGTACGCGCCGCCGCCGCCGCTGATGCGCAAGGGCTGAGCGCCCCTCGTTTCTTAAGACTGATTAACGGCGCGGGAGCTTCCCGCGCCGTTTTTGTTTGGCGAGAAGCTGTACTGACAAGGATTGATTAAGGTTAACAGGCGATGATCGCTTCGTACCCGGTGGTCGAGGAGCGTTGCGATGCGTGGAGTGTGGGTTGCTGCGGCGATGATCATGGTGGCGCACGGCGCTCAGGCGGCCGACCTGCCCGAGTTCGGCGCACTGCGCGGCGCGGTGGTCGATACGCCCGGCGTCGTCAACTGGCAGGGTTTCTATGTCGGTGGCCAGGCCGGCTACGGCACCTCGGATATGGACTTCACGAATTCGACGCAGGGCGTTGCTGCCAATCTGCTGACGAATACCGCAGTGGAGAGCGTTCTCGGGGTATCGTCGTGGCCGGTGCTCGGCAAGGCTTCATCGCACGGCCAGGGCTGGGGCGGCTTCGTCGGCTATAACGCGCAGTGGGACGACGTCGTGCTCGGCATCGAAGCCAACTACATGCACGGAACGTTCGGCGGTTCGATGTCCGGATCGATGGGCCGGCAGATGGCCTCTAACGGTGTGACCTACGGCGCGATCTACGGCGCCAACGCAGGCATCAAAGTCCACGACGTCGGGTCTGCCCGTCTGCGCGCCGGCTGGGCGTTCGGCGGCTTTCTGCCCTACGCGTTCGGCGGCGTGGCTCTCGGACAGGCGGACATCGTTCAATCGGCGAGCATTATCGGTACGGATTCCGGGGGCACCTGGATGCTCAGCGGAGGCCAGGTTCAGAACAGCCACTTCATCTACGGCTATTCGGCGGGTCTCGGTGTCGACATGATGGTGTATCGCGGCCTGTTCGTGCGCGCCGAGTGGGAGTATCAGAAGTTCGCCGCGCCGATCAACACCGCGGTCTCCACGGTGCGCGGCGGCGTCGGCTACAAGTTCTGATCACGACCGGCATCGATCCGTGGATTGACGGAGCGCGCTGCTGCTGTTCGACTACGCCGCAAACCAAAAAGGGGCGGCGATGCGAATTTATGGCGATCTCAATTCGGGCAATTGTCTGAAGGTGAAGTGGGTGTGCGATGCGCTGTCGCTGCCCTACGAATGGATCGCCGTGGATACGATGCAGGGCGAGACGCGGTCGCCGGAGTTTCTCGCCCTCAATCCCGCCGGGCAGGTGCCCGTGGTGGTGCTGAGCGACGGCCGGCCGCTGGCGCAGTCCAACGCGATCATCCGCTTTCTCGCGCGCGACAGTGCATTGGTGCCGGCTGAGCATTATCTCGCCGCCAAGATGGACGAGTGGCTGTTCTGGGAGCAGTACAGCCACGAGCCTTATATCGCGGTATGCCGTTATCAGATGGTGTATCTCGGCAAGCCGGCGTCCGCGCTCGATCCCGATCGGGTCAAGCGTGGGCATGCGGCACTTGCTTTGATGGAGCGGCAGCTCGCGGGCTCCATGTTCCTCACCGGCGCGCGGCCCACGCTGGCGGACGTGGCGCTGCTGGCCTATACGCGGCTCGCCCCCGAAGGCGGCTTCTCGCTGCACGACTATCCCGCTGTGCGGCGCTGGATCGGCGATGCCGAAAGCACGCTCCGCCTTGCGCCCGTCGGCGGCACCGGGTGAGCATGGGCCCTGACGCCATCGCGATCCGGCCGCGCGGCGCGAGGATGTGTCCGGCGATCGTCACGTCGCCATGACGGTCCGATTTTGAATTGTCCTGCAGGGGCTTGCAGTGCGCGACCTCAGCGCGGCGCGTTCAATCCTGGACACTGGTAATCGTACGGGACGCGCTCTTTAAGTCTCGGGTAATCAGATGGAAGCATCTTCCGATTTGTCGCCGACTGTCAGTGACATCGAAATCGATGCGCGAGTCGAATCGTGCATCCGCCTGCTGAGGAACTACGCGCAATGGCCAGGCCGCAGATCAAGCCGACGGGCGTCGAATGCCCGTTTGGCGAGGAAGAATTGATCGTCTCCAAGACTAATCTCAAAGGTCACATCACCTACGCCAACGACGTCTTTATCAGGCTGTCGAAGTATCCGCGGGGTGAAGTGATCGGTGCGCCGCACAGCATGATCCGGCATCCGGACATGCCGCGCACCATCTTCAAGCTGCTCTGGGACACCATCCAGGAGAAGAAGGAAATCTTCGCCTATGTGGTGAACATGGCCTGCGACGGCGATCACTACTGGGTGTTCGCCCACGTCACGCCGACTCTGGATGCGCAGCGCAACGTCGTCGGATTCCACTCCAATCGCCGCAAGCCAACGCGCGATCAACTCGCCAAGATCGAGCCGCTCTATGCGCGGATCCGCGAGGAGGAGAACCGCCATCGCAACGCCAAGGACGGTATGATGAGCGGCTACGCGATGCTGACGGATATGCTGAAAAAGCAGGGTGTGGGTTATGACGAATTCATCTTCTCTGTCTAAAGCGCTGATCGCCCTGTTCGGCGCGCTGATCGCCACCGTCGCGCTCGGCGGGTTGCGGTTCGCGTTCGGCCCGTTCGGCTATGTGGTCGAAGCAATCGGGATGATGCCGGCGTTGCTGGCGATCGGAGCCGCGATCTGGTGGACGCTGCGCGCGTCCGCCGCTGTCCGCGAGGTCGCGGACATCTGCGAGGGCGCCAAGCGCGGCGATCTCGAAGGTCGTGTCATGGGCCCCCGCGATGGCGGCGAGGTCGGCCGAGCGCAGGCCGGCATCAACGACGCGCTGGATATCGTGGACGCATTCGTTCGCGAGGCTTCGGCGTCGATGGAATATGCCTCGCACGGCAAGTGCTTCCGCAAGGTGCTGACGCGCGGTCTGCCCGGCTCCTTCCGCATCGCCGCCGACGTCATCAACAGCGGCACCGACTCGATGGATCGCCGCGTGCGCAGCACCGCCCAGCAGGCGCAGAGTTTCGCCGCCAACATGGACCGCGTCGCCGAGGCGCTGGCCGGCGCCGCGGTGGAGCTGCGGTCGGACTCGTCGGCGATGGCTGCGGCCGCGGAAGAAACCAGCCGGCAGTCCAGCGGCGTCGCCACAGGGTCTTCGGAAGCCTCCGCCAATGTGCAGAGCGTCGCGAGCGCTACCGAAGAATTATCAGCCTCGATCGTGGAGATCACCCGTCAGGTGACGCTGTCGTCGGCGGCCACTCATCACGCGGTCGACGAAGCGCAGCAGACTAACGAGAAGATCCGTGCGCTCGCCGATGCGGCGCAGCGGATCGGCGACGTCGTCAAGCTGATCAACGCGGTCGCGGCGCAGACCAATCTTCTGGCCCTGAACGCCACGATCGAAGCGGCGCGCGCCGGCGAGTCCGGCAAGGGATTTGCGGTCGTCGCCTCCGAGGTCAAAACGCTGGCCAGCCAGACCGCCAAGGCGACCGAGGAAATCGCCGCCGCGATCACCGAGGTGCAGCAGATCACCGAACAATCGGTGCAGGCGGTGGAGGCGATCGGCCGACGCATCGCCGAGATCAGCGAAGTGTCCAACACCATCGCGGCCGCGATGGAACAGCAGGGCGCGGCCACACGCGAGATCGCCCGCAACGTCCAGCAGGCGTCGAACGGCACCAACGAAGTCTCGGGCAACATATCCGGCATCAGCCAGGCGGCCGACGATACCGGGCGGATCGCCTCGCGTGTCAGCGATGCGTCCGGCAAGATCGCTCACGAAGTCGAGACGTTGCGCAGCGAAGTCCGGCAGTTCATCGCCAAAGTGGCATAGCTGCCGAGCGCGTCGCGACAACGCGACTGCGCGGCCACGCGGAACGGCATCGGTAGGCGCCGGTTTCTCCCGCCTGGCAAACGGGAGATCTACCATGCGCCTGCTATCAACAACCACGCTCATCGTCGCTCTGCTGTCGGTCTCGGCCGCTCGCGCCCAGGCGCCAATGCCGGGCTCGGGCGTCGCGGTGGATCCGATGACGGGAGCGCAGAGCCCGGGCAGCGCGGGGATCAGTTCGGCTCCGGGCGGCTCGAGCACATCGGCGACGGGAACCGGTCTGACCGGAACCACGACCGGCTCGAACCTCAACAGCCCGGGTATCAATCAGCCGGGTGTGCCGAACACATCCTCTCCGGGCACGATCGGCAGCGGCGCCTCGCCCAGCGGATTGCCGGGCGACAGCCCGACGTCACCTGGTTTCCCAAGCCCGGTCGGTCGCTGACGTTTCATCGTCCGAAGAGCGAACTAACAGACGCTGACTGCTACGGCGCGGCATTGCTTCGCGCTGGATCACGTTTGCGTTCCGCTGCTGATCAGTTGTGACGTGTGATGCATTGACGCTGCGCGCGTGAGGAACGGGTCGTTCTGCCTGGGATTGAACAACCACGTCACACAGGGAAGGAAGCTCACGATGCAATCCAAGTTTCGCATGACTGCCGTCGTCGCCGCCGCGTTGCTGGCCTCGACCGCACTTGCCTCGGCGCAGACCAGCACCACCATGTCGCCCGCCAACTCGGCCAGCAAGGCGGGCGGTGAGGCCGCTTCGCAAGGCTCGACGGGCGGCGAGTCCAACGTCGGCTCGGTCACCGCCGTGCCGAACTCGACGTCGAGCGGCGCTGCAGCCGCCGGCACTTCGACCGGCGCCGGCGCGGCCGAAGCCACCACGGGCAGTTCTGGCGCAGCCGGCTCCGGCACAGGCCGATAACAACCCATCCGATACCAAGCGAGCGGTGAGTCTCTCACCGCTCGCTTTTCATGTGTGGAGCTCCCGGTCCGCGCCGGACAGGGGGCAACTTTTGCTTGTCCGGAATCTTCCGGAACTGCGACATCCTTGACATTCGGCCCCAAAGGACTATCCCCAGCGGCGGGAAACCTCTCCCCACCGAGAGGCAGCTATCTGGAAGGATAGATGATGACTGCTACGAAGCCCGCATTGCGGCCCACTACGCCTAATTTCTCCTCCGGCCCCTGCGCCAAGCGCCCCGGCTGGTCCCCCGAAAATCTCAAGGACGCCCCGCTCGGCCGCTCGCATCGCGCGAAGGTCGGCAAGGCCAAGCTCAAGCTCGCGATCGATCTGACGCGCGAAGTGCTTGAAGTTCCTGCCGACTACAAGATCGGCATTGTCCCTGCATCCGACACCGGCGCCGTCGAGATGGCGCTTTGGTCGCTTCTCGGGCCGCGTCCCGTCACCACGCTCGCCTGGGAATCCTTCGGCGACGGCTGGGTCGGCGACGTCACCAAGGAGCTGAAGCTCCCGAACGTCACCAAGCTCAAGGCGGGCTACGGCGAAATTCCCGACCTCTCCAAGGTCGATTGCAACACCGACGTCATCTTCACCTGGAACGGCACCACCTCCGGCGTTCGCGTCCCGAACGCCGACTGGATCGCGGCCGACCGTGAAGGCCTGACGATCTGCGACGCCACCTCGGCCGCCTTCGCGCAGCCGCTGGATTGGGCCAAGCTCGATGTCGTGACCTTCTCCTGGCAGAAGGCGCTCGGCGGCGAAGCCGCGCACGGCATGCTGATCCTGTCGCCGCGCGCTGTGGAGCGTCTCGAGAGCTACACGCCGACGTGGCCGATGCCGAAGATCTTCCGCATGACCAAGGGCGGCAAGCTGATCGAGGGCATCTTCCAGGGCGAGACCATCAACACCCCGTCGATGCTGTGCGTCGAGGACTATCTCGATGCGCTCAACTGGGCGAAGTCGGTCGGCGGCCTCAACGGCCTGATCGCCCGCGCCGACGCCAACACCAAGGTGCTGACCGACTGGCAGGCGAAGGCCAAGTGGGCCGACTTCCTGGCCGCCGATCCGGCGATCCGCTCGAACACCTCGGTCTGCCTCAAGGTCGTCGATCCGGCGATCACCGCGCTGCCCGCCGAAGCCCAGGCCGACTTCGCCAAGAAGCTGGTCGCGGTCGTCGAGAAGGAAGGCGCCGGTTACGATCTCGGCGCTTATCGCGACGCGCCGGCCGGTCTGCGCATCTGGTGCGGCGCCACGGTGGAAGCCGCCGACGTCGCCACGCTGACGCAGTGGCTGGACTACGCGTTCGAGACCACCAAGGCCGGTCTGTCGCAAGCGGCCTAGTTCTTCACCCTCCCCTGGAGGGGGAGGGTCGACGCACCGTAGGTGCGGCGGGGTGGGGTGACAGACTCTCCCCGCCCTCGGACTCCAGTTTCCATTCTCGACGCTTTCACCCCACCCCGGCGCTACGCGCCGACCCTCCCCCTCGAGGGGAGGGTGAAGGAGAAATCCCATGACCGCTCCCAAAGTCCTCATTTCCGACGCGCTGTCGGAAGCCGCCGTGCAGATCTTCAAGGATCGCGGCATCGACGTCGATTTCCAGCCGGCGCTTGGCAAAGACAAAGAGAAGCTCGCCGAGATCATCGGCAACTATGACGGCCTCGCGATCCGCTCCGCCACCAAGGCGACCGCGAAGATCCTGGAGAAGGCCGCCAAGCTCAAGGTGATCGGCCGCGCCGGCATCGGCGTCGACAACGTCGAGATTCCCGCGGCGACCGCCAAGGGCATCATCGTGATGAACACGCCGTTCGGCAATTCGATCACCACCGCCGAGCACGCCATCACCATGATGCTGTCGCTGGCCCGCGAGATCCCCGCCGCCGACGCCTCGACCCAGGCCGGCAAGTGGGAGAAGAACCGCTTCATGGGCGTCGAGATCACCGCCAAGACGCTCGGCGTGATCGGCTGCGGCAACATCGGCTCGATCGTCGCCGACCGTGCGCTCGGCCTCAAGATGAAGGTGATCGCGTTCGATCCGTTCCTGTCGCCTGAGCGCGCCAAGGACATCGGCGTCGAGAAGGTCGAGCTCGAAGACATCTTCAAGCGCGCCGACTTCATCACGCTGCACACCCCGCTGACCGAGAAGACCAAGAACATCATCGACGCGGCCGCCATTGCGAAGATGAAGAAGGGCGTCCGCATCATCAATTGCGCCCGCGGTGGTCTGGTCGACGAGGCCGCGCTCGCCGAAGCGCTGAAGTCCGGCCAGGTTGCCGGCGCTGCCTTCGACGTGTTCTCCGAAGAGCCCGCGACCAGCAACGTGCTGTTCGGTCTGCCCAACGTGATCTGCACCCCGCATCTCGGCGCCTCGACCACCGAAGCGCAGGAGAACGTCGCCCTGCAGGTCGCCGAGCAGATGAGCGACTACCTGCTCAACGGCGCCATCACCAACGCCGTCAACTTCCCGTCGATCACCGCCGAAGAAGCGCCGAAGCTGAAGCCGTTCATCGAACTCGCCGAGAAGCTCGGCTCGTTCGCCGGCCAGCTCACTGAGACCGGCATCACCAAGGTGACGATCACCTACGAGGGCCAGGTCGCCGAGATGAAGATCAAGGCGCTGACCTCCGCGGTGCTGTCGGGCCTGCTGCGGCCGATGCTGGGCGACATCAACGTCGTCTCGGCGCCGGTGATCGCCAAGGAGCGCGGCATGGTGGTGGACGAAGTCGTCCGCGCCGCCGAGAGCGACTACGAGAGCCTGATCACGCTGACGGTCGCGACCGAAAAGCAGGAACGTTCGGTGTCCGGTACGGTCTATGCCGACGGCAAGCCGCGGCTGGTCGACATCAAGGGCATCCGCGTCGACGCCGAATTCGGCAAGTCGATGATCTACGTCACCAACGAGGACAAGCCGGGCTTCATCGGCAAGTTCGCCAGCCTGCTCGGCGACGCCAAGGTCAACATCGCGACCTTCAACCTCGGCCGCCACAGCCAGGGTGGCGACGCCATCGCGCTGGTCACCATCGACAACCCGGCGCCGGACGACGTCATCGCCAAGGTGCAGGCGCTGCCGCAGGTCAAGCAGGCCAAAGCGCTGGTGTTCTGAGCCAGTTCATCAGTCAACCCCCTCATGCCCGGCCTTGTGCCGGGCATGTTCGTTTTTGGGGGGCGAGGTTGCACGAACGACCTTGTGTCCGGGACCAGCCCCACCATGATCAGCCAGCACATCGGCGGCGTCAGCGCCGCGGCGTCCGCCACCGGCGACGCCGCCTCTCAGGTGCTGTCCCACGCCCGAGGCCTCGACGGCCAGTCCGGCGCGCTGCAGTCGGCGGTCGATGACTTCCTGAACAAGGTGAGGGCGGCCTGACCGATCAGCTCAGCGATGCTGCGCTGCGGCATCGCATTGTCTTCGCGCAGACGTGACCGGCGCCGTCCAACGCCGGCTTGAACCGGCGACGAGGTTGGGGCGACTATCCGGATGCTGGGGCATGACTGCGGCACCGAAAGGGAGCGCATGCCGATATCGTTGCGAGGAACCGTTGCGTTCGAGCCGGAGTTCGTCGGCAATCTGAACATGCTGACCCGCACGATGATCGCCCGCGGGCTCGATCCCGATGAGTATGTGATCAGCAAGGACATCGCCAGCGCCCCGACGCTGCCATTCGTGGGGCCTATGGCCTATGATTACGTCGTGATCGGCGCCGCCGACGACGAACTCATCGTCACCGACAGTTGTGATCAGCGCTTCCTCGAACACTTCCTCCGCCACATCGGCTCCACCGTCGACCAAACGCCGCCGCCGGTGGAGCCCGGCATGTTCGCCCGCCTGTCGCGCTGGATGTCGCCGGCGGTTTGAGCGGAGCACTTAGCTATCCCCGCGTCATGGCCGGGCTTGTCCCGGCCATCCACGCCTTTTCTGCATTTCCAGCAGCAAGCCGTGGATGCCCGGCACAAGGCCGGGCATGACGTGTGGTGAGGACGCGATGCTCGCGCTTACTTCGCCTTCAGGAAGTCGGCGACTTCGAGCAGCACGAACTCGTTATCGTCGGCCTTGTTGGGATCGCGGCTCGACGAGAACGGCAGGTTGTTGTCGTTGCCGACGATGATGTGGCGATCGTCGACCTTGTCGACGTTCTCGATGGTGAAGAACGGGAACGCCAGCGCGCCGTCGGTCAGCGGCTTCTTCGCCTTCTTGTCCGGATCGCGGATCTTCATCAGGTCGATGTAGGCGATCTTCTTCACCGCCTTGCCGGCGTCGGCATCGGTCAGCTCGATCTTGTAGACGCGCTTGAACTTGGCGAGGTCGTTGAAGCAGTCGGTGCCGGTCTTGCCATCGGCGCAGGCCTTGTCCTTGGTGCCTTCGCCGTTGTCGCGCTCGATCACCAGGCCGTGGGTGGCGTCGATCATGTTGAAGTCGCCGATCGCGTTGCCGTTCTGCTCGAACACATAGGTCCAGGAGCGGCCGGTGAACTTCTTCTGCGCGACGTCGAATTCGAGAATGCGCGACGCTTCCTTGCCGTCGACCTTTTCCCAATCCTTCTTGTCTGCGTCCCACAGCGGGCCTTCGAGCAGGCCGTACAGGAATTTGCCGTCCTTGGAGGCGGCGAAGCCCTCATAGCCCTTGGAGCGGCGCAGGTTGACGCCCGTGTAGCTCGCGCCCGGCGCGCCCGGCGACTGCACCGACCAATGGTCGGGCGACTTCACCGGCTTGCCGCCGGCCACCGTCTCGGTGACGCTCAGCACCTTGCCGCTCATGTCGGTCTCGATGATGTAGGGGCCGAACTCCTCGCCGATCCAGATCCGGTCGCCGATGATCTGAAAACCTTCGAGATCGAAATCGGCGCCGGTGAGATAGCGCTTGTCGGTGTCCTCATGGACGATGCGGAACGGCACCTTCTTGTCGGGATCGTGCAGGAACACGGTGGCGACGCGCTCGACCTTGCTGGCGGCCCAGTCCATCTTCAGATGGCTCAGAAACAGCATGACGTCGGCCGAGTTGTAGCGCGAGCCGAAGCCGTTGTCGGTCAGCACCCAGAAGCTGCCGTCGTCCATCTTCTTGATACCGGAATGGCCCTGCAGCGGCTGGCCCTTGAACGGCAGCGACACGCCGGTCGGGCGGCCGTTGGACTTGCCCTCGATGCTGCCGGTTTCGGTGACGCGCTTGCCGGTGGTGTACTTGCCCGAGGTCTTGAGGTCGGCCGGCGCATCCGCCGGGGCGTCGATCAACGAGGCGGCCGGCATCACCGCGTGGCCTGCCAGCGTCGCCGGGAATTCGCCTTCGGATTGCGCCAGCGCGGCGGACGTCGTCAGCGCAAGGATTGCGACCGAGCCGAGTAGTAGTTTTCGCATGAGCAGCCTCCTGTTGTTGGTCCGCGGACTTTTGGCGGTGGCGGATCACAGGCGCCTGACGGATCGGTGACGCGGAGATGACGAGCCCTGCGGCCAAATGCGCAGGCCGGTTTTGACTCCCGGCGGTCGGCGGCGTACAGATTAGAATCATTCTAAAATACCATGGGCTGTCACAGATGAAGGCGTTTTCCGACCTGAGCGAACGCGAAATCCTGGCCGTGGCGATTTCGGGCGAGGAGGAGGACAGCCGGATCTATCTGGCCTTCGCCGAGGACCTCACCGAGCGCTATCCGGATTCCGCCCGCGTCTTCACCGAGATGGCCCAGCAGGAGAAGGGCCATCGCCACATGCTGCTGCGGATGTACGAGCAGCGCTTCGGCCCCGACCTGCCGCCGATCCGGCGCCAGGACGTCAAGGGGTTCATCCGCCGTCGCCCGATCTGGCTGACGCGCAATCTGCCGCTCGAGCGCATCCGCAAGGAAGCCGAGACCATGGAGTACGAGGCGCAGCGCTTCTATGAGCGCGCCGCCGAGCGTGCCACCGACGTCGGCATCCGCAAACTGCTCACCGACCTCGCCGAGTTCGAGAGGCGCCACGAGCAGCGCGCCAACCAGCTGACCGACCGCATCCTCACGCCCGACGCGCGCAGCGCCGAGGACCACACCGCGCGGCGGATGTTCGTGCTGCAATACGTCCAGCCGGGCCTCGCCGGCCTGATGGATGGTTCCGTGTCGACGCTGGCGCCGCTGTTCGCCGCCGCGTTCGCCACCCACCAGAACTGGCCGACCTTTCTGGTCGGCCTCGCGGCGTCGATCGGCGCCGGCATCTCGATGGGCTTCGCCGAAGCGCTGTCCGACGACGGCTCGATGACCGGCCGCGGCTCGCCCTGGCTGCGCGGCGGCATCTGCGGCTTGATGACCACGATCGGCGGCCTCGGCCACACGCTGCCGTATCTCGTGCCCGACACCTGGGCCAACGCGTTCTGGATCGCCACCGCGATCGCCGGCGTCGTAGTGTTCATCGAACTCTGGGCGATCGCCTACATCCGCGCCAAGTACATGGATACCCCGTTCATGCAGGCGGTGTTCCAGATCGTGCTCGGCGGCGTCATCGTGCTGGCCGTGGGGATATTGATCGGCGGGGCGTAGTTTTACTCACTTCTTAGGTCGGTTCGTAGATGACAAATAGAATGATTTTAGGCCATCGGCGCCGTCAGATCTTTGATATGTCAACTAATTATTTGCGATTTGTGGATTCAGATTATTCGCTCAAGCCGATAGCTACGTATCTCACATCCCTTCATTCCTTCGCTACTACAGCCGAGGTCTATAACAACCACGGGAAAGGTGCATTCCCATGGGGGCTGGGTGATGTGGCGCTCTTTGATGGTGCAGCATGTGATGTCCGACTTAGATGGTCGCCGCACGAAACAATCCTACCAATGGTCTGCAATTGTTGGCCGCGGGAGGTCGTTTTGGAGTGCTTTGCTGCCGATCCAATTGCTCCAGACTCGTATCTGAATTTAGGCGTTCTGGAGCATTTCATATTTAGTCTAGGGCAATCATTGCTGACGACCTTCGTAGAAGATAAAAAGCCCCTGCTAAAGACCGTCTTTGGTAAGCCAGCAGCATGGCCTCCTATCTGGAATTTTGCTCGTGTCGTTCGAAATGCCATGTCGCACGGCGGAAAAATTCGTATCGATGATGGTGCCACCGTCCGATGGCGCAGACTGGAATATTCCGAATTGGACAATGGGCGAGAGATAGTGAACGTTGACCTTTGGCCGGCCGATCTATTCGTTTTGATAAGAGAGATGGAAGACGCCTTGCCTTCCGGAGCACAGTCGACTGAAACGAAAGACTAGCGTCTGGAAATATAAGATTCGCTATCCTCTCCCTCTCCAAAAATGAGGAGAAGGAGAGGAATTTGTCGGAGCCTGTCTACTGCTTCTCGATCCCCGCCTCGCGCACCAGCTTCTCCCACAGCACCAGCTGATCGCCGACGAATTTGCCGAGGTCTTCGGGCGTGCCGGAGAACGCGTCCATGCCGAGCGTGGCGAGCTTGGCCTTGGTGGCGGGATCTTCGACGATCTTGCGGATCTCGGTGTTGAGCCTGGTCACCACCTCCTTCGGCGTGCCGGCCGGCGCGAAGTAAGCTTGCCACGAGGTGATGTCGAAATCCGGCACGCCGGCTTCCTGCATGGACGGCAGATCCGGCACCAGCGGCGAGCGGTCCTTGGTGGTGACGGCCAGCGCACGCAGCGCGCCGCCCTGGACGTGCGGCAGACCGGTGAGCACGTCGGTGAACATCATGGTGATGCGGCCGCCGATGACGTCGTTGAGGGCGGGCGGCGAACTCTTGTAGGGCACGTGCAGCAAGTCGATCCCGGCTTTGCGGGCGAAGGTCGCGCCGGACACGATCGCCGACGACGAGCCCGACGCGTAGGTCAGCTTGCCCGGATTGGCCTTGGCGTAGGCGATCAGTTCGCCGACCGTCTTGGCCGGCACGTCGGGATGCACCACCAGCATGAACGGCAGGTCGCCGGTGCGCGCCACCGGAACGAAGTCCTTCACCGGATCGTAGCTGAGATTTTTCAGCAGATACGGATTGGCCGAATGCGTGGTGTTGGTGGTGACGAACAGCGTGTAGCCGTCGGGCTGCGCGCGGGCCACATAGGTCGCGGCGATCATGCCGTTGGCGCCGGCCTTGTTCTCGATCACCATGCCGACGCCGAGCGCTTGGCCGAGCTTCTGTGAAATGATCCGCGTCGTGGTGTCGGTGCCGCTGCCCGCCGCGAACGGCAGCACCAGCGTGATGTTGCGGGTGGGATAGGTGGTGTCGGCCCGCGCCGGCCCCGAGGCAGCATTGGACAACAATACGGCAGCCGCAATCGCGGCGCAGATCGATCGCATCAGAATCCTCCCGGATGGTCTTGTTCTTGGACCGACAGACTGCGCGAAACGCCGTGAAAAGGCGAGGCCCCAGGCAACGTCATTCCGGAGCGCCGCGCAGCGGCGAACCCGGAATCTCGATAAGTTCTGCGACTGCGGCGTTTCCACAACTTCTGGATTCCGGGTTCGCGCGCGAAGGGCGCGCGCTCCGGAATGACGCTGTGATTCTCACCGCCTCGCTGCGATGAAAACGCCGGCGACCACCATGGCGTAGCCGGCCAGATGGAACAGTTCCGGCTTTTCGCCGAGCAGCACGATCGCCATCACCGAGCCGAACACCGGCATCAGATGCAGGAACGGCGCGGCGCGGTTGGGGCCGATCAGGGCGACGCCGCGGTTGAAGCACAGATAGGCCAGCGCCGAGGGAAAGATCACCACATAGGCCAGTGACGTGATCGTCGCCACATCGGCGCTTGGCCGCACCCCGGCGGCGAATTCGGCGATCGCGAAGGGTAGCAGCAGCAGCGCGCCGCCGGCGGTGGTGACGGTGATCAGCGACAGCGGATGCGTCGCCGGGCGCTTCGGCATCAGCGCCGAATACAGCCCGAAGGCGCACAGCGCACCCGCGACCATCAGGTCGCCGCGGTTGAGTTCGACCTGCGCCAGCGCGGCGAAATCACCACGCAGGATGATGGTGAGCACGCCCAGCAGCGACAGCCCGATGCCGATCGCCTGGGTGAAGGTCAGCCTCACGCCGAACAGCAGCAGCGACCAAAGCGCGACGAACAGCGGCCCCGACGATTGCATCAGCAGCGCGTTCAGCGCCTGGGTGTACTGCAGCCCCCAATAGGACAGCACGTTGTTGACCGCGAAGCCGGTCGCCGACAGCACCACCATCAGCCGCCAGTGCAGCAGCAGCCTTCGCCAGTCGCGGCGCAGATGCGGCCAGGCCACCGGCAGCATCAGCAGCAGCGCGCCGACCCAGCGCACGCAGGACAGCGTCACCGGCGGGATGTGGCCGGCGACGGCGCGGCCGAGCACGATGTTGCCGGCCCAGAACAGCGAGGTCAGGCTGAGCAGCAGATAGGGCTGGTTGGAGATCCAGCCGAAAGCCTTGCGGAGCGGGGCGATCAAGCGTCACGGGCGGTTGGAGTGAGTGCCAGCCATGCCCGAATTCGGCAGGGCCGCAAAGCCCTCCGGCGGAATGCCGTCATGCGCAATACGGCCGCGGCCGGCGGCGCTGCCCTCAGGCCGCGGCGGTCTTCTGCCTGCGCGCCGCGACGATCACGCCGGCTAGCACCAGGGCGTAGCCGACCGCGTGATACAGATGCGGCCGTTCGCCGAGAAACAGGATCGCCATCGCCGAGCCGAACACGGGAACGAGATGGAAGAACGGCGCCGAGCGATTGGCGCCGATCAGCCGGACGCCGCGGTTGTAGCAGAGATAGGCCAGGATCGACGGGAAGATCGAGACGTAACCGACCGCCGCGACGTTGGTGACATCGAACGCCGGCGCTGATTTCACCGAGAGTTCCCAGATCAGCAGCGGGATCAGAAACAGCGCGCCGCAGCCGAACGTGAAGGCGAGGAACGACAGCCCGTGGATCGCCGGCCGCTTCTGCGACAGCGCGGTGAACAGGCCGAACGCCGCCATCGCGCCGAGAAACAGCAGGTCGCCGTAGTTCAGATCGATCGCGGCGAGTTCGGCGATGTTGCCGTGCAGGATGATCACCGACACGCCGATCATCGAGGCGAACGCGCCGATCGCCTGGGCCAGAGTCATCCGGACGCGCAGCACGATTAGCGCCCAGATCGCCACGAACAGCGGCCCGGTCGATTGCAGCAGCAGCACGTTCAGGGCCGTGGTGTATTGCAGCGAGGTGTACTGCAGCGTGTTGAAGGTGCTGATCCCGATCACCGACACGGCCACCATCAGTATGATGTGGCGGCGGATCATCATCCGGTCGGCGACGAGGTGGCGCCAGGCGAACGGAATCACGATCAGGAACGCGACGCTCCAGCGCAGGAACGACAGCGTCACCGGCGGGAAGTGGCCGGCGATGAAGCGGCCGACGATGGCATTGCCGGCCCAGAACAGCGAGGTGAGGCTGAGCAGGAGGTAGGGCTGGTCGGCGAGACGCGCGAGCGGGCGGGGGGCGGTGGTCACGATCGGCTGCTTTGCTATGGGAACGGCGGCTGTCGCGCTCTCCGGCGGTTGCACAGCGGTTCGCCTGGAGAACGCGTCATTTCGACAATCGAAAGCGCAGGTTCCGAGCGATCAGAACCTGTGCTGTTGTGACCAATTCCGCCGTTTTCGCAACCCCGCCGCGAGCATCCGCCCCATGCAGCGGCCGGGTTCCGCCCGGCCGCGTGGCTGCCTACACCGACTCGGTTGTCTTCTTCAGCTTGCCGATGCCCAGAATGTCGAGCATCGCCTTCTCGTAGAACGGCTCGGTTTCGCCGCGGCTCATCTTGCGCAGGAAGTACTTCTCGAACGCGATCTTGGCGTTGTGCACCCACACGCCCGACGCCGACCAGTTGACGTTGCGCGGCGGCAATTGCGGCTGCGCCACGAAGGCCACGCCGCTGTCACCGAAGTCCGCGAGGCAGACGGCATTCCAGGTCGCCTGATGGGTCGGCTGCTGGCCGTCGAGGATCTGGCGGATATTGTGCGCCGTGGCCGTCACCATCGACTCGATCATGAAGCCGGTCTTCGGCACGCCGCAGGCCACCGGCGTCGGCCCGGTCGGCGGGATCGCGACGCAGACGCCGACCGCAAATACGTTGCCGTAGGTCGGGTTGCGCTGATGCTTGTCGATCAGGACGAAGCCGCGCGGATTGACCAGCCCCTCGATGCCGCGCAGCGGTGCGATGCCGCGAAAGCCGGGGATCAGCATCGAGAAGCCGAACGGCAGCTCGACCGTCTTCTTCACCGAGCCGTCCTCGGCGATTTCCTCGGCCACCATCTTGCCGTCCTCGACCTTGGCGAGGCGCGTATTGGTCATGAACTTGATGTGGTGCTGGCGCATCTCGGCTTCGAGCAGGCCCTTGGTGTCGCCGACGCCGTCGAGGCCGAGATGGCCGATATACGGCTCCGGCGTGATGAAGGTCATTGGCACCCGGTCGCGGATCTTGCGGCGACGCAGCTCGGTGTCGAGGATGAAGGTGAACTCGTAGGCCGGGCCGAAGCACGACGCGCCCTGCACCGCGCCGGTGACGATCGGGCCGGGGTTCTTGCAGAACTGCTCGAACCGCTCCGAAGCTTCGACTGCGTGATCGACATGGCAGATCGACGCGGTGTAGCCGTCCGGACCAAGCCCGGGAATCTCGTCGAAGGCGAGTTCGGGGCCGGTGGCGATGATCAGGAAGTCGTAGTCGATCGTGCTGCCGTCGGCGAGCGCGACGCGGTTCTGCTCCGGCTCGACCTTGGTCACCGGCACCGCCTTGTAGTCGATGCCGCGGCGCGCGAAGGTCGGCGCGAGATCGACCTGGATCGCCTCGCGCGTCCGCCATTTCACCGCGACCCACGGATTCGACGGCACGAAGTGATAGATCGGATCCTTGGTGACGACGGTGAGCTTGTCGTCGTTGCCGAGCAGGTCCTTCATCTCATAGGCCATCACGACGCCGCCGAGGCCGGCGCCCATGATCAGGATGTGGGCCATCTGCCTTCTCCTTTGCCGCTGTGCGCGGCTTTGCGTTTCCTGGGGTCCGGCCGCAGTTTGCCGATGCTTGTTGTGTCTGCGCGCGGGTCCGGCCGTATCGGCAGGACGTTATTATATTCATAAATTCGAATGTAAGAATATAATGGGCGGGCTGGCAAGAGGCTTTTGGTCGAAGGGCTGTTGCTCGTAGGGGCGGCCGTTCGGGTGGCGCCGTGGCCGCGCCTCAGCCGGCAGCGGCCGCGCTGTTGTCCAGCACGGCCAGCGTGGTGTCGCCGATCTGGCGCAGGTCCGACGTGAAGCGCGCCGCCAGCGCCTGCATCGGCACGTTGGTCTTCAGGCACTGCAGCTCGATCCGCTGCACGCCGCGCTGCCGCGCCGCGTCGATCATCGCGGTCATCAGCACGCCGCCGATGCCGGCGCGGCGCCAGTCGTGCTCGACGCTGAACGCCGCCTCGGCGCCATGCGGATCCTCGCCGCTGGCGAGCAACTCGCAAGCGCCGCGGATCTCGTCGTCCTCGACATAGCCGATCACCACGCGTCCGTCGGACAGCGCCACGCCGGCGTGAAACAGCACGTGGAAATCCGAGACGTCGGCGAAGAACCGCATTCGCCGCGCCTCGGGGTCGAGCCGCGACAGGTGATTGCAGTAGCGATCGGTGTCGGCCGGGCCGAGCACCCGAATCTCGCCGCGCTGTGCGACCGTATCGATCATGGCGAGCCCCCTGCGATGGTCACGCAAGCATAGAGCGCCATCGCGCCGAAGCAATCGGCGACAACAAGGGAGTGTCGCGATTAGGAGTGATGAGCGTCTTGATCAGGAGTGATTTGTTCAGGAACAACTGTGCCCCGGACGCAGCGCAATGCGCTGCGCGCTGCACCTTGTCCGGGACACGGGAGTTTTGGTGAATAAGGACCTGACGGAGTTGTTAGTCGCCCGCCGCCAGCGGTTTCGTCACCGCACCCAGCGCCTTGACGGCCTCGCGCGGGTCGATCTCGATCTGCAGTCCGCGTTGGCCGCCATTGAGATACACGGTGGCCTCGGCGAGCGCGGCCTCGTCGATCGCCACCGGCACGCGCTTCTTCTGGCCGAACGGCGAGATGCCGCCGACGTGATAGCCGGTCAGCCGTTCGGCGTCGGCCGGCTTCATCATCTTCGCACTCTTGCCGCCGAGCGCGCTCGCCAGCTTCTTCATGCTGACTTCGCAATCGGAAGCGATCACCGCGCAGACCGGCTTGCCGTCGAGCTCGGCCATCAGCGATTTCAACATCCGCCGCGGCTCCACCCCAAGCGCCGCCGCCGCCGCCAGCCCGATCGCATCGGCATTCGGATCGTACTCGTAGCTGTGCAGCTTGAACGCAACGCCCAGCTTCTCCAGCATCTGCGTCGCACGGGTGGATTTGGACATGAGCGTCGACCGGATTTTTGGCGCGGCTTTATACGGTGGCGGTGATGTAGCAGGGCAGGCACACGAGGGGCAATCGCCTGCCTTTCCCAGCCCCACCCCCCGTCATTCCGGGGCGCGCGCAGCGCGAACCCGGAATCCCGAACTGTTCTGCGACCGGCCGTTGCCACAACATCGAGATTCCGGGTTCGCTCGCCAAGAGCGAGCGCCCCGGAATGACGGTGGTTGGGCCTTCGTCCTTCGCCGTGGTTCTCGCGCGCATCCGGGCGGGCTACACCCAAGCCGGGGGCCAAAGGAGCGCACGTGGTGACCGATCGCAGCACGCAGTTCTGGGACAGGGTGGCAGAGCGCTATGCGGCGCGGCCGATCAAGGACGTCGCTGCCTACGATGCGATGCTGGCCGACGCTGCCACGCGATTGTCGCCGACGGACCGCGTCCTGGAAATCGGCTGCGGCACCGGCGGCACGGCGATCCGCCTCGCGCCGCATGTCGCGCACTACAGGGCGACCGATGGCTCCGCCGAAATGATCCGGATCGCCAAGGCCAAGCCGGCGCCGGCGAATCTGGACTTCGTTGTGGCGGACGCCGGGCAGGCCTTCGACGGCGCGCCGTTCGACGCCATCTGCGCCTTGCTGGTGCTGCACCTCGTGCCGGACATGGCGGCGACGCTGCGCGCGATCCACCAGCACCTCGTGCCGGGCGGGCTGCTGATCAGCAAGACATACTGCTTCCGCGACATGAATTTTGTGATGCGCCGCCTCGCGATCCCTGCGCTGCAGCTGGCCGGCCTCATCCCCCGCTTCGCCGTGCTGCGCGCCGAGCAACTCCGTCACGCCATCGCCGCGGCCGGCTTCGCCATCGAAGATGGCCGGACCTTCGGCACCAACCGCCACGCGCACTACATCGTGGCGCGCAAGCTCGCCCAGTAACTCCCACCCACGGTCATTCCGGGGCGCGCGCAGCGC
>NZ_JAJNAL010000038.1 GCF_022271405.1 Rhodopseudomonas infernalis
GAGCGGGAGAGGGCGCGCGCTGCGGAGTGGGGCTTCTATCCGCACACGTCTGGCCACAGTACAATTCCTCGGCGATAGCCGATGACTCGGTCGTGGCGCTTACTTCAGTCCGCCCGTGACATGCAGCGTTTCGCCGGTGACGTAGGAGGCGCCGTTGCTGGCCAGGAAGGCGACCACCGCGGCGACCTCGTCGGCTTCGCCGACGCGGCCGAGCGGGGTGATGGCTTCGATCTGCTGGCGCATTTCGCCTTCGTGGAAGCCGGCCGTCTTGACGCCTTCGGTGACGACCATGCCGGGATTGACGGCGTTGACGCGGATCTTGTGCGGCGCCAGCTCCTTGGCCAGCACACCGGTGATCAGATCGACCGACGCCTTGGTGGCGCCGTACACCGCGGTGCCCGGCATCGCCAGGGTCGACACGCCGGACGAGATGTTGACGATGCTGCCGCCGTCGTTGAAGTGCCGCGCCGCCTCCTGCGTCACCAGCAGCAGGCCGAGCACATTGACGTTGAACTGGCGGTGGAAATGCTCGGGCGTGATGACGTCGAGTGCGCCGAATTCGTAAACGCCGGCGTTGTTGACCAGCACGTCGATCTTGCCGAGCGCCTTCACCGTCTCGCCGACGAGTTTTGCGGAGTCGCCCGGTTCGGCGAGGTTGCCGTGCACGGCGACGGCCTTGCCGCCCGCCGCAGTGATCTTGGCTACGACGGCGTCGGCGCCGTCCTTGCCGGAGGCGTAGTTCACCGCCACCGCGGCGCCTTCGGCCGCCAGCTTTAGCGCAATCGCGGAGCCGATTCCCTTCGATGCGCCGGTCACCAGCGCCACCTTGCCTTGCAGAGTCTTGGTCATGTTGGTCGTCCCTTTTCGATCCGCGATCGTTCGCTAGATCAATAGTTCGGAAATATGGGACTATTGAACGAACGCAAGGGGGCGCCTATATCTTTTGCATGGTTCAGTTCGTGCATCCGGCCCGTCAGGACATCACGCTCGCCGGCGTGCTCGCCGCGCTGGCCGACCCGGTGCGGCTGCAGATCGTCAGGGGCCTGCTGACCGAGCCCGCCTGCATGTCCTGCACCGCCGCATCGCCGTGCCCCGACATCCCCAAGTCGACGCTCTCCAACCACTTCCGCGTGCTGCGCGAATCCGGCCTGATCCACACCACGAAAAAGGGCGTCGAGCACAGGAACGTCGTGCGCGAGGCGGATATCAACGCTCGGTTTCCGGGGTTGTTGAAGGCGATTTTGAAGCACGCGGGGGCGTAGCTGTTTCGTGTGTCCCGGATGCAGCGAGGCGAAGTCCTATGCGTCCAGCCTCGGTGTTCGTCATTGCGAGCGTAGCGAAGCAATCCAGAGGCTCGTGCACGGACTGGATTGCTTCGTCGCTGCGCTCCTCGCAATGACGGGGAGAGGCTGCGCATGAATCCCCGTCACGTCTTTCGCGGGCCCGGGTCGAGGGTGTCCCGGATTTCGCTGCGCTGCATCCGGGCTACGAATTTTCCCTCGGGAATGACGAACGAAGTCGTATCGACCTCTGCACAATGACGACCGAGAGTGTGCTGTCTGCATCGCTGGGAAGGTGTTGCAGCAGCCTCACCCCATCCCACAGCATCGCTTGTACTTCTTCCCCGACCCGCACGGGCACGGCTCGTTGCGGCCGATCTTGGTGCGCTTTGCCGGCGGTGGCAGCGGCTGTGGCGTTGGCGGGCCCCATTCGATGGTGCGGGGCGACGGGTCGTGGGCGGTGCGCCAGGTGTTCAGGGTAAGGAGCCAACCGGTGACTTTGTCGGCGGCCGTTTTGTCCAGGGCTTCGCGTTCGGCTTGGTCGATGTCGACCATCATGGCGGAGATGTCGACCAATCGCGACAGGCCGTCGAACGCCCCTCGTGTCGCGTCGTCGGCATCCTGCAGGCGCTCCCAATGCTCCGGCCACATGTCCACGGCTGCTCCGAAGCCGTCGACCCACGTCTCCCACACGACGTCCCCCGTGCCGACGCCGGGCATCAACGGACGGTAGCGCTCGGGATGTTCGGACAGCGTCGTCGCGACGTCGTTGTAGTGCCGCATGATCACCGCGAAGATGCTGTTGGCGTGATCGAGGTCGTCGAATGGCGCCGGGTCGTCCGCGTTGCCGCCCCACACCGCCGGCAGCCAGTCGCCGGGCTTGATCATCTCGGGGCAGACCAGCAGCGCGGCGATGAAGCCGTCGAGCTCTTCGACCTGCATGATGTCGGGCCCGATCTCGGTGAATTCCTCTTCGAGGCGCGCGAGATGGGGAGGGAGGTCGGGCATGGGATGATCCGGTTTGGAAGGGGGACGTCAGCGGTGAGTTGTAAGTTGCGCTTGTAGGTGTGCAAGTATCAACGACGTCCTCTCTACGCCACCGCGCGCGGCACGATGCTGGTGTAGTCGATCGACCGCTCGGCCTTGGACAGGTCGTATGCGGCCTGCAGGTTGAGCCAGAATCGCGGATCCGTGCCGAAGTAGCGACCGAGCCGGAGCGCCGTGTCGGCGCTGACGTCGCGGCTGCCGCGCATGATCTCGGTCAGGCGATTGGCGGGGACGCCAAGCTCTTTGGCCAGCGCTCGGGCGGAGAGGCCGAGCGGTGCCAGATATTCTTCGCGGAGTACTTCGCCAGGGTGGGTGCGGAGCCGGGGCATCGTTACCTCCAAATCTCGACGGCAAACTATAGCATAATCCTGTCCCCGTCATTCCGGGGCGCGCGACGCGCGAGCCCGAAATGACGAACGAGAGGTGGTCGCGAAGCGCAACAAAAAAGCCCGGGATTGCTCCCGGGCTTCGTTGTCTGTGCGTGGGTAGCTGAACTTAGAAGTCCATGCCGCCCATGCCGCCGCCCGGGGGCATGCCGCCGGCGCCGGCGCCACCCTTCTTCGGCAGTTCGGCGATCATCGCTTCGGTGGTGATCAGCAGCGCTGCGACCGAGGCTGCGTTCTGGATCGCGGTGCGGACCACCTTGGTCGGGTCGATGATGCCCTTCTTGACCAGGTCGCCGTACTCGCCGCTCTGCGAGTCGAAGCCCCAGTTGTACTGCTCCTTCTCGAGCACCTTGCCGACGATCACCGAGCCGTCTTCGCCGGCGTTGATGGCGATCTGGCGGGCCGGGGCGGAGAGGGCGCGGCGCACGATTTCGACGCCGGTCTTCTGGTCGTCGTTCTGGGTCTTGATGCGCTTGAGCTGCTCGGAGGCGCGCAGCAGTGCGACGCCGCCGCCCGGGACGATGCCTTCTTCGACCGCGGCGCGAGTGGCGTGCATCGCGTCATCAACGCGATCCTTGCGCTCCTTCACCTCGACCTCGGTCGCGCCGCCGACGCGGATCACCGCGACGCCGCCGGCGAGCTTGGCCAGACGCTCCTGCAGCTTCTCGCGGTCGTAGTCCGAGGTGGTTTCCTCGATCTGCGCCTTGATCTGGGCAACGCGGGCTTCGATGTCGGCCTTCTTGCCGGCGCCGTTGACGATCGTGGTGTTTTCCTTGTCGATCATCACCTTCTTGGCGCGACCCAGCATCTGCAGGGTGACGTTTTCGAGCTTGATGCCGAGGTCTTCCGAGATCGCCTGGCCGCCGGTCAGGATCGCGATGTCCTGCAGCATGGCCTTGCGGCGATCGCCGAAGCCCGGAGCCTTGACGGCCGCGACCTTGAGGCCGCCGCGCAGGCGGTTGACGACGAGGGTGGCGAGCGCTTCGCCTTCGACGTCTTCGGCGACGATCAGCAGCGGCTTGCCGGTCTGCACGACGGCTTCGAGCAGCGGCAGCAGCTCGTTCAGGCTCGACAGCTTCTTCTCGTTGATCAGGATGTAGGCGTCATCCATTTCAACGCGCATCTTGTCGGCGTTGGTGACGAAGTAGGGCGAGATGTAGCCGCGGTCGAACTGCATGCCCTCGACGACGTCGAGTTCGGTCTCGAGCGACTTGGCTTCCTCGACGGTGATGACACCCTCGTTGCCGACCTTCTTCATCGCGTCGGCGAGGAACTTGCCGATCTCCGAGTCGCCGTTGGCCGAGATGGTGCCGACCTGGGCGATCTCGTCGTTCGAGGTGACCTTCTTGGAGTTCTTGACGAGATCGGCGACGACGGCTTCCACCGCCAGGTCGATACCACGCTTCAGATCCATCGGGTTCATGCCGGCGGCGACGGCCTTGGCGCCTTCGCGCACGATCGCCTGGGCCAGCACGGTCGCGGTGGTGGTGCCGTCGCCGGCCGCGTCGGCCGACTTCGAGGCCACTTCGCGCACCATCTGGGCGCCCATGTTCTCGAACTTGTCGTCGAGCTCGATGTCCTTGGCGACGGTGACGCCGTCCTTGGTGATGCGCGGGGCACCGAACGACTTGTCGAGGACGACGTTGCGGCCCTTCGGACCCAGCGTGACCTTCACGGCATTGGCGAGAATGTCCACGCCGCGCAGCATGCGGTCGCGGGCGTCGACGCCGAATTTGACTTCTTTAGCGGACATAAGGGGTTTCCCTGAAAAGTTGGAGTTGGCCCTCATCCTGAGGAGCCGGCCCGACCACAAGGCGGAGCGGCGTCTCGAAGGACGAGCTGGTTGACGTTGCGAAGCTCACCCTTCGAGACGCCGGCTGCGCCGGCTCCTCAGGGTGAGGGGCGAGCGCGACTTAGGCGGCCTTCTTCTTGGCCTCGGCGCCGGTGATGACGCCCATGATGTCGCTTTCCTTCATGATCAGCAGGTCTTTGCCGTCGATCTTGACTTCGGTGCCCGACCATTTGCCGAACAGCACTCGGTCGCCGACCTTGAGGTCGATCGGGATCAGCTTGCCGGCTTCGTCGCGGCCACCCGGGCCGACGGCGACGATCTCGCCCTGCGAGGGCTTTTCCTTGGCCGAGTCAGGAATGATGATACCGCCAGCGGTCTTCTCTTCGGCGTCGATGCGCTTGACCACGACGCGGTCGTGAAGCGGACGGAAATTCATGCAAGTCCTCCTAAGTTTCTGAAGTTGTTTCAGAATTTCTGGAATTAGCAGTCGCGACCAGCGAGTGCCAGCGCGACACAGAGGAGATAATCCAGCGCTTTGGGAGAGACAAGGGTGGGTAGCAGAAAAATTGGCACTCGGGTGAAACTTCTGCCAGTTCCGTTGACCAGATGAATGCAGCTGCCTGTGTGCCCGCCAGCCGCCGCCCTGCGGGCCTCTGTTAGCACTTAATCTAAGTCGCTGCTAACGCTTGTGTTTTCAACATGACGTTAATTTTTTAGGCTTGAGATGGTGAGCATCGTCGCGGATGATTTGGGTGCGGCCTGGCCGGGAAGTGGACCCCGGGCCCGGTCAGGCCGGAAGGACAGTTGCAGGGCGCATCGACACGCAACCGGACATCACTTTTGCTGAATGCGCTTCTGCTTTGGAGGTTGGCATGGACGGAAAAGGTGCAGTTTCTGAGGACTTCAGGAAACAGGTGCTCGGCTACGGTCTGACCACGGCGGAGATCCTCTACCGCAGGCCCGATCGCCACTGGCTGCTGCAAAGCTACACTTGGCAGAACTACGATCTGTTTCCGCACTTCCCGGCCTTGAAGGACTTCCTGTCGTTCTGGGAGAAGGAGCTCGAGGGCCCGCTGGTCGCGGTCACCGTGGCGCACTCCAAGCTGATCAAGCCAGCCGAGCTGCGCACGGTCGACGGGGTATTCAGACTGCATTGAGCCGCTGGCAATCGCTCCGTCACGCGCTTAGATTGAAAGCGAACGCGTGACGGAGACACGCCGATGACCAAGCACGCTGCGGATCTGACCTTCGAAGAATTAGCTAAGGCGGGCGCCGCCGCCGCACAACGCGCGGCCGATCAGGCTTATGCTGCCGGTCTGACGGTGAGCGGCACGGAATATGATGACGGTCCGATCATCGAGACCGATCGATCGGCATTCGAGCAACGGCCGCCCTTGCGGAAAGACGCAGTCGGGCGTCGAAGCTGAAGTCCGCCATCGTCAGGCCGCCGTCATTGGTGGTCATGGCTGGGCCGAATGGCTCCGGGAAAAGCACGCTCACGAATTTCCTGATCGAAGCCGGCGTCGACTTCGGCACCTACATCAATCCCGACGAGATCGCCGCAACTCTCGACTTGAGCGAGCCGGAACGATCGCAGACAGCTCAAGCCATTGCGGACGCGCGACGGGAGGGATGCCTTCGATTGCGGCAGAGCTTCGCATTCGAAACCGTGATGTCTCACCCGAGCAAAATCGAAGTCATGGAGCGGGCTGCACGCGCGGGTTACGATGTGACGCTGTATTTCGTATGTACGTCCCAGCCGGCTCTCAATCTCAAACGCATTGCGCAACGTGTGGTGTTGGAGGTCATGACGTTCCAAAGGAGCGCGTCATAGCGCGGTACGCGCGCACACTTAATCTGTTGGTCCCGGCCGCATTGGTGGCTCATCGCACCGTGCTGTTCGACAACAGCCGACAGGTACCCCCTAGCGAAGCGCTGATCGCCGTACGTCCTGCCGGCCTTCGATCTGTCGCCGAATTGACGCGAGCCACGGAAAGTTGCCACTTGAAGGTCAGAAGGGCTGTTCCGCTATGGGTGCGACGTCACTTCATCGACCCGCTGACGGCAAGATCCGACCAACTCCAACTCACCGTGCAGGAGACGGATTGATTACGTCATCACCCCCACCACCGCTCCCATCAAGCACGTCGTCAGCGTGCCCGATACGATCGACTTCAACCCCAGCGAGGCGATTTCTTCGCGGCGGTCGGGGGCCATGGCGGTGAGGCCGCCGAGCATGATGCCGAGGCTGCCGAAATTGGCGAAGCCGCACATCGCGTACAGCATGATCAGGCGGGAGCGTGGATCGAGCGCGCCCTCCGGGAGCTTCGACAGCTCGACATAGGCGATCAGTTCGTTGAGCACCGTCTTGATGCCCATCAGTGAGCCGGCGGTGACGGCCTGCGACCACGGCAGGCCGAGCAGCCAGCACACCGGCGCCATCGCGTAGCCGAGCAGCCGCTGCAGCGAGATCGCTTCGCCGCCAAGCTGCGGCAGCACGCCGAGCATGGCGTTGGCGAGATACACCAGCGCGACCAGCACGATCAGCATCGCGACGATGTTGAGCAGCAGTTCGAGGCCGGCGGCGGTGCCCTTGACGATCGCGTCCATGGTGCTGACCGCGATCCGCTCCGGATCGTCGAGCGATCCGCCGGTGCGGCGCGGTTCGGTCTCGGGCAACATGATCAGGCTGATCAGGATCGCGGCCGGCGCGCCCAGCACCGAGGCGATCACGAAGTGCGCAGCAGCATCGGGCAGGATCGGCGCCAGCAGCGTCGCGTACAGGACCAGCACGGTGCCGGCGATGCCGGCCATGCCGCCGGTCATCACCAGGAACAATTCGCTGCGGGTGAGCTGCGCCAGATAGGGCCGGATGAACAGCGGCGCCTCGACCATGCCGAGAAACACGTTGGCGGCGGTCGACAGGCCGACCGCGCCGCCGACGCCGAGCGTGCGTTTCAGCAGCCACGCCATGCCGCGCACCACCGGCGGCAGGATCTTCCAGTAGAACAGCAGCGTGGTGAGCACGCTCATCACCAGCACCACCGGCAGCGCCTGGAAGGCGAGGATGAAATCGGCGCCCGGCGCCTTGATGTCGAACGGCGCCTGCGCGCCGCCGAGATAGCCGAACGCGAACGAGGTGCCGGCGCGCGTCGCCGCGCCGATCACCCCGACCGCCTCGTTGATCGCACCGAAGGCATGCGCGGCGCCGGGCAGTTTCAGCATCAGCAGGGCGGTGGCGAGCGTCACCACGAGCCCGATCACGATCTGCCGTAGCGAGACGCGGTCGCGATGTTCGCCGAACGCCCAGGCGAGCATCAGCAGCGCGAAAATTCCAAAGCCGGATTGCAGTTGTAGCATCAGTCCCCCGCGCCATTATGCCGATGCGGCGGAGCGAGGCCAGCCCGGATGCGGCGCAGGCCGCACCGACTTTGTGCGCACGCCGCGGCGGCGCCACGCTCCGCACGCGGTGCGGGGCAGACGTGTCGGTACGCCGCTTGACGCTGCGTGCGGGGCGCGTCATGGCATGGAAAATGATCCAGCCTCGGCTCCGCGCGCCTGCCGGTCGCGCGCTCCCATGACGACGCTCACCCCTTCGGACTCGCTGCTGCGGCATCCTCCGTTGATGCTGTATCTCGGCGCGCGCACGTTCTCGCGCTTCGCCAGCCAGATCGCGGCGGTGGCGGTCGGCTGGCAGATCTACGACATGACCTCGAGCGCCTTCGCGCTCGGCATGATCGGGCTGGTGCAGTTCATCCCCACCGCGCTGCTGGTGTTTGTCGCCGGCCATGCGGTCGATCATTTCGACCGCAAGCGCGTGGTGCAGATCTGCCAGATCGTGCAGGGGCTGACGGCGCTGTTTCTCGCCGCCGGCACGTACGGCGACTGGCTGAGCGTAACGCAGATCTTCGTGGCGATGACGGTGGTCGGCATCGCCACCTCGTTCGAAAGCCCGGCAGTGGCGGCGATGCTGCCGTCGGTCGTGCCCGAGGGCACGCTGCAGCGCGCGACCGCGACCTCCACCGGCGTCGCCCAACTGGCGATGATCACCGGCCCGGCGATCGGCGGCTTCGCCTATGCGGTGTCGCCGACGCTGCCTTACGCCATCATGGCGGCGTTCTGGATCGTCGGCAGCCTGCTGATTCCGCTGGTCGCCGTGACGCCTGCGCCGGCCAAACAGGCGACGGCGGACGTCGACGATCTCTATTCGGGCCTGCGCTTCGTCCGCTCCAATCCGGCGATCCTCGGCACCATCTCGCTCGATCTGTTCGCGGTGCTGCTCGGCGGCGCCACCGCGTTGCTGCCGATCTACGCGCGCGACATCCTGCACACCGGGCCGTGGGGGCTCGGCGTGCTGCGCGCCGCGCCGGCGATCGGCGCGCTGGCCATGACGATCGTGCTGGCGCGCACGTCGATCACCAGCCGGGTCGGGCTGCGGATGTTCCAGGCCGTCATCGTGTTCGGCATAGCCACCATCGTGTTCGCGCTGTCCTGGTGGCTGTGGCTGTCGGTGGCGGCGCTGGTGGTGATGGGCGCAGCCGACACGGTCAGCGTCGTGATCCGGTTCTCGCTGGTGCAGCTCGCGACGCCGGACAATATGCGCGGCCGGGTCGGCGCGGTGAACTTCCTGTTCATCAACGCCTCCAACCAGCTCGGCCAGTTCGAGAGCGGCGTCACCGCGGCGCTGTTCGGCGCGATGCCGGCGGCGGTGCTGGGCGGCGTCGGCACCGTGGCGGTGGCGCTGTTGTGGATGAAGCTGTTTCCGTCGCTGCGGCGGATCGAGCGGCTGGAATAGGTCTCGCAAAGAAGCGTCATTGCGAGGAGCGATGCGACGAAGCAATCCAGCGCCGAGCACTGGGCCCTGGATTGCTTCGCTTCGCTCGCAATGACGGGGAAAGGCTGAAAGCTTGCTTGCAGTTCAAGACCCGCTTTAAGGTCGATCAGGCCGAAGCTGGAGTCAAGCCGGTGACCGGCAAGCACATCATCGCGACCTACCATTTGAGCAGCGACGCGGCACGGATCGCCGACCGCGCGCAGTTTCTGGCGATCGAGCAGAGCGTCGAATGCCCGCTCGAGGCGATCGGCGATCCGTGGGTGCGCGACGCGATCCTGGGCCGGGTCACGCTGATCCAGGAGATTGCTGAGGGCCGCTATGCGGTGCGGATCGCGCTGGCCGCCGCGACCGCGCCGGCCGAGCCGGGCCAACTGCTCAACATGCTGTTCGGCAATGCCTCGATGCAGCCGGACGTCGAGCTGGTCGATGTCGAGCTGCCGCGATCCTACGCCGCGGCGTTCGGCGGACCGCGGCGCGGCATCGCCGGGATCCGCGAAGCGACCGGGACGCGGGGACGGGCCCTGACGGCCTCGGCGCTGAAACCGCAGGGTCTGTCGCCCGAGGCGCTCGCGGTGATCGCCGGCCGGTTGGCGCGGGGCGGCGTTGATCTGATCAAGGACGATCACGGCATCGCCGACCAGGCCTATAGCCCGTTCGCCGAACGCATCCGCGCGGTCGGTCGCGCGGTGCGCGATGCCAATGCGGCGAGCGGAGGGCGAACGCTCTACGCGCCGCATGTCTCCGGCTCGCTCGATACGATGCGGCGGCAGCTCGATCTGATCCGCGCCGAGGGCATCGGGGCGCTAATGCTGATTCCGATGATCGTCGGGCTGTCGAACTTTCACGCGCTGGTGCGCGAGACCGAGGGGCTGGCGGTGCTGGCGCATCCGGCGATGTCCGGTGGCGCACGGATCGCGCCGCCGCTGCTGCTCGGCAAGCTGTTCCGGCTGCTCGGCGCCGACGCCACGGTGTTTCCGCATGCCGGTGGCCGCTTCGCCGCGACGGCCGAGAGCTGCTGGGCGTTGGCAGAGGCCGCGCGCGGCCAATGGGACGGGATGAAGCCGTGCCTGCCGGTGCCGGCCGGCGGCATCGCGATCGATCGCGTCGCAGAGCTGTTGTCGTTTTATGGTGAGGACGTGATGCTGCTGATCGGCGGCAGCCTGCTTGCGGCCGGCGAGCGGCTGACGGAGCAAGCGGTCTTGTTCACGGCGGAGGTTGCACGGCATGGCAAGTCACAGCACGACGTCGCATCCCGCTGATCCGCAAGCTGGCGAGCGTCCCGGCGTGCGCGCCCAGACGTCGCCTGGCCGTTGGGATGGCGTTGCGGTGATGCCCTACAAGCAGAGCGCCGAGGCGCCGTTTCGCGACGTCACCCGGCAGCTGCTGTTCGCCGATCCGAACCTCGCCTGCGAGTGGCGTTACTTCGAAGTGGATGAAGGCGGCTGGTCGACGCTCGAGCGCCACGCGCATGTTCACGCGGTGATGATCCATCGCGGCAAGGGGCAGTGCCTGGTCGGCACTACGATCAGCGACATCGCGGCGGGCGATCTCGTTTTCATTCCGCCGATGACCTGGCATCAGTTTCGTGCCAATCGCGGCGACTGCCTCGGCTTCCTCTGCGTGGTGAATGCGGCGCGCGACCGTCCGCAACTGCCGGGGACCGAGGATGTTGCGGAGCTGCGTCGCGACGCCGCAGTGGCGGCGTTCATCCGCAGCAGCGGCGAGGACGTTTCGGCGTAACGGTAGGCGGGTGCTGCTACGTGCTCTCGGCAATCCGCCGCCGCACGATGGTCGGTTGCAACGCGTCGCGTTGCATTTTGCGCCGGCTGCAATCATTAGCGGCACGTTAACGAATCCGGGCCTACTCATCACGATGGTCTGAGGAGGCTTGGTCATGCGCATCGGTTATGCGGCTTCGTACCAGTCCGATCTTGCCGCGCTGCAACTGCTGCGCGCGGCCTCGCAAGCACATTCAGGGCGCGGCGCGAACGCCGGCACGTCGGCGTCGTCCGGCTTCACCGCTTCCGCGTCGAGCACGCTGCAGACTTACTCGCAGAGCGGCACGCTGTCGGGAAGCTCAAGCTCGGTTGCGCTGATCAAGACGATGGCCGCGTCGAGCACCTTCGCCAACGCAGCGAACGGCGTCGCCGACGATCAGGTTCGCGCGCTGGTGCGCGATGGCAAAATTGCGCAGCTGCCGCTGCCGAAAGACTTCGATCCGTCCGGGCTGAGCCAAGCGGAGCAGAACGTGTACCATGTGGTGCAGGGACTGCAGAGCCTGTACGACGCCCAGCCGAAGACGCTGGACGGCGCGCTGGCCGATCACGTCGCGACGGTGCTTGACACCTATCCGGACGCGATCGCGCGGATGAAGGACGGGCTCGCGAACGGCACGCTGCCGGCGTCCGACGGCTGGAACGACGTGATCGCCAACTACGAGAACGAACTCGCCGCCGCCCAGCAGGGCAAGATGAAGATCACAGGCATCGACGATCCGAGCCTGGTTCAGACCACCAACGAATTCAGCATCTCGTCGAACGGCATCGGCTGGAGCGGTCGTGGCACCATCACCAAGGCCGACATTCCGGCGCTGCAGGCGTTGACCGGAACCAAGAACGTGCTGCCCGGCGGCAGTCCCTACACCGGCAGCTACGTCATCAGCTGGTAGCTGCCGGGCAGGTCGGAAGCGTCAGGCGAGTTCGACCGGGCCGTGGTCGTCGCAATGGCCGGCGTGCGGATGGTGCAGGCGGCCGTCGACCAGATAGTCGACATGATCGCCGTGCGGCACCGCTTCGTGGCCGCAGCCGGGGCCGTGGGTGTGGCCGGCGCAGGCGGTTTCCGGCGTGCATGTGACCGGGTTGGTGTCGTTCACCGCAATCACATGCTCATCGACATGGTCGCCGTGCATGTGGTGCAGATGGCCGTCGTGCAGATAGTCGACGTGGCCCTCGTGCTTGATCGCGGTGTGACCGCAACTCGGTCCGTGTTGGTGATCGTGATGCGTGTGGTGCGGTTCGTTGCAGGTGGTCATGATCGCCTCTCCGATAAGGCGCTTATCTTCCGCAACAGGCGGCGCTCCGCAACCGAATAATCTGCGACCTCGGCATCAGTCGAGGCGAACTGATCGCTCGATGCGAGTCGCGGTTGTGTCGCCGAGTGTTGGCGCCAGCAGGTCCGCCGACCTTGCGCGTTTCACCCCCGCCCGACGAACGGCATCTTGGTGGCCATCACCGTCATGAACAGCACGTTGGCGTCGAGCGGCAGGCCGGCCATGTAGGCGACCGCGTCGCCGACGGCTTTGGCATCCATCCGCGGTTCGTGGCGGGTCGAGCCGTCAGGTTGCAGTACGCCGGGGCCGTCGACCATGCGGTCGGTCATCGGCGTCGCGGCGTTGCCGATGTCGATCTGGCCGACTGCGATGTCATAGGCGCGGCCATCGAGATTGCTGGCCTTGGTCAGGCCGGTGATGGCGTGCTTGGTCGAGGTGTAGGCCGCGGAGAACGGCCGCGGCGCATGCGCCGAGATCGAACCGTTGTTGATGATGCGTCCGCCGCGCGGCGTCTGGTCCTTCATGATGCGGAAGGCGTGCTGCGTGCACAGGAACGGCGCGGTGAAGTTGGTGTCGACCACGGCCTGCCACTGCTGCAGCGACAGATCCTCGAACGGCACCGGCGGCGCGCCCATGCCGGCGTTGTTGAAGAGCAGATCGAGCCGGCCGTAGGTTGCGACGGTCTTGTCGAACAGCGCAGCGATCGAGGCAGGGTCTGCCATGTCGGCCTGCACCGGCAGGCTCTGGCCGATGCCTTCGCCGAGCTTCTGGGTTTCCTGCAATAGCGCGAGCCGGCGGCCGGCGAGCACCACGGTGAAGCCGGCCTGCATCAGCGCCAGCGAGGCGGCGCGGCCGACCCCGGTGCCGGCACCGGTGACGAGTGCGATCTTGGTGGTTGCGGCCATGGTCAGTCCTCCCGATGTGGTGTTGTTATCGCGCGCCGAGGCTGCGCATCATGTAGCACGCTTCGGCGTCGTAGCTGCGCAGCTTGGCGTCCAGCGCCGGATCGGCGATGCGCGCGAGACCTTGCTTGCTCCAGAACTGCACCGTTCCGCCGACTGCGACAAGCGAGATGTTGTCGGCGATCGTCGCTGCATGGCGCATCAGCGGCGCCAGAATGGCTGCGGCGGCGCCGCTGCCGCGGGCGACCGGCAGCAGCGCGATGTCGTGGATATAGTAGGTCGAGGCCGGCGAGGGCAGCGCACCGAGCAGCGCGTTCAGCGCGGGCGGCTGCCGCAAATTCCAGGGATGGCTGATCAGGTAGCCGGCGATCTCGGCGTCGCCGTCGGCGATGTCGCTCAGCACGTAGCAACCTTGCGGATGCAGCGCGAGCCGCTCGGCGAACACCGCGGCGTCTTCCGGATAGTCGACGTGCACGGCTGCGGCAACGGCGTTGACCGCATCGAGGTCGGCGGCGGACATCGCCCGCCACTGGAGGGCGGTGGTGCTCATGCGGAAGCAACGCTCCCAGCGCCGTCATTCCGGGATGCGCCCAAAGGGCGCAGGCCCGGAATCCATATCCCCTGCCGGCTGTGGTTGAGGATTGCGGGTGAGGTGGTCGTCCTGTCGCGAGTCCAGGGGGTATGGATTCCGGGTTCGCGCTGCGCGCGCCCCGGAATGACGGGGAGAGGGGAGTGCGGGATGACGTTGGTCATCGTGGTCGGGTTACTTCGCATCCTTGTAGGGCGGCCGTGGGATGTTCTTGTGGGCGGCGCGGAGGGCGGCGGACCAGCGTGAGCGGAGGTCGTGGAAGTACGGCTCCCCGGCTTCGATGCGGTGGTTGAGGTCGGCGTCGCAGACGTCGGTGCGGACTACCAGCACGTCGATCGGCAGGCCGACGCCGAGATTGGAGCGCATCGTCGAATCCATCGAGATCAGGCTGGTTTTCAACGCCTCGTAGAGTTCGACGTCGAAAGTGATCGCGCGGTCGAGCACCGGCTTGCCGTATTTGTGCTCGCCGATCTGCAGATACGGCGTGTCGATGGTGCATTCGATGAAATTGCCGGCCGGGTAGATCATGAACAGGCGCATCCGCTCGCCCTTGATCTGGCCGCCGAACAGAAACGACACCTCGTAGTTGATGTCTTCGGCTTTCAGCGCCTGCGCCTCGGTGGCGTTGACGTGGCGGATCGCGCGGCCGATCAACTGCGCGGCCTGAAACATCGTCGGCGCGTCGAGCAGCTTTTCGCGCGCGCCGGTCTCGGGATCTTCGAGGCCCTCGTTGAGGGTCGACAGCACCGACTGGCTGATCGACAGATTGCCGGCACTGGCGATCGCCATGATGCGGTCGCCCGGCTTGTTGAAGACGTGCAGCTTGCGGAAGGTCGAGATGTTGTCGAGGCCGGCATTGGTCCGGGTGTCGGCGACCATCACGAGGCCGTCCTGGACCAGTACTCCACAGCAGTAAGTCATCTCGTCCTCGGCGGCTCTGTCGATCAGGGGAAACCGGCGCGGCTGCGCATTCGGCGGCTGGAGACTAGAGCATTTCGCCCTTCAGGGGAAACCGCCTGTACTCCGCAATTGTGCGCAGCCGCCCGGCGCCGGACCGGTCGCAGTTGCCGATTTGATGACGCTACTGCGATTGCGATTGCGATTGTGACTGGCGGCCGCCGGCCTGATCGACCTTGACGGCGACGGTCAGGGTTTCGAGGCCGCCGCCATAGCGCGTGCCGCGCACCGGCGCGGCGCCGAGATAGTCGAGCCCGATGGCGACGCGGGCGTGAGCGTCGGTCGAGCAGATGGCGTTAGCCGGATCGAACCCGACCCAGCCGAGCGTCGGCACATAGGCTTCTGCCCAGGCGTGGCCGGCCTGTTGATTGATCTGGCCATCGGCGCGCAGGAAGTGGCCGGCGACGAAGCGGGCAGGCACGCCGCCGGCGCGCGCGCAAGCAATGAAGATATGCGCATAGTCCTGGCACACGCCACGGCGCAGCGTGAAGGCTTCGGCTGCGGTGGTGCCCGAATGAGTCGGATCGTCGTCGAACGTCATGTGATCGTTGAGCCGCATCATCAGCGCGTGCAGGAAGCTGATGGCGTCGCCCTCGGCGCCGCCGATCTCGCGAGTGAAGGCGGCGATCGACGGACTCGGCGCGGTGAGATCCGTCGTGCGCAGGAACAGCTGCGGCGGAAAGCGCTCGTCGGTGCCGCGCATCACGCCGCCGGTGTCGTTGGTCTCGACCAACCCTTCGGCCGTGATGGTGAGATCCTCGGTGGTGCCGAGCGTGAGCACATGGGTGATGTTGCCGAACGCGTCCTCGTGCATGTCGAGCTTGGCGTCGGATGAAATGTCGATCTGCCAGTCGGCGACGTATTGGCCGTCATGGCTGCCGGGCGTCATCCGCAGCACCTGGATCAGTCCGGTGGCGGCAGGCTCATAGCGATAGGTGGTGGTGTGGGAAATTCGCAGGCGCATGGGTCGGCATTCCGGGTCGTCGCGGCGCAGAGCGCGCGGACTATATCAGCTATGGCGGCGAGACTTGCGAGAAATGCCGATGTGCCCGCATTTTTCAATGGCGGATGGGCCGGCGCGCGGCAAACCGCGCCGGAATCAGGCGTCAGATTAGATATTGCTTGGCGATGATCTCGCCGAGGCGGCTGTTGTCGGCCAGGAATTCCTGGATAAATTCGTGCAAGCCCCGCTGGAAGATGTCTTCCATGTCGGAATGCTCGAGCCGGTTACGAATGCCGCGGGCGTGGCGCTGCGCCGGCCCCTGACGGCCATAGGCGACGCCGATCTGGTCGAGGTTGCGGAGCAGATCGCCGTAGCAGGACGCGAGTGAGCGCGGCAGGCTGTCGTTGAGGATCAACAGGTCGGCGATCAGCCACGGCTTCAGCGTCTGCCGATACACCCAGTGATAGGCGGTCTGCGCCGACACCGAGCGCAGGATCGACGACCACTGATAGTAATCGAGCGGGCCGCCGACGTGCTCCTCCTCGGGCAACAGCAGATGATATTTGACGTCGAGAATCCGCGCGGTGTTATCGGCCCGCTCCAGATGGACGCCGAGCCGCGAGAACCAATAGGCGTCGTTGCGCAGCATGGTGCGATAGGCCGAGCCGTCGAACCGCAGTGAGGCCTCCTGCACGAAGCGGAGGAAGCCATCGAGCTGCTCGCGAGTCTTGGCACCCTTGCTCCAGGTCTCCTGCAGTTCGATCCAGGCGCTGTTGATGGTTGCCCACATCTCGCCGGTGAGCGCCGTGCGCACCGACCGCGCGTTCAGCCGTGCTGCCTCGATGCAGTTGCGGATCGAGGACGAGTTGGTCGAGGCGAATGCGAGATATTCGACGACGTTGGCCTCGTTCGCCTCGTCGTAGTGCGTGTAGAAGCTGGCGGCGACGCCGGCCGTCAGCAGCGCCGAATCCCACTCGTTACCCTGACCCGAATAGGTGTTGGGCAGGGCGGTGACACGCAGCGTCGCCTCGATCGTCCGCGCCAGATACTCCGCGCGTTCGACATAGCGGGCGAGCCAGAACAGGTTTTCAGCGGTGCGGGAGAGCATGGCGCGAACTCGGGGACGGCGTTCTCCCTCGCCCCTTGCGGGGGAGAGGCGGGGTGGGGGGTGACACGAGGTGAGGATCCCGTTGTGGAACCCCACCCCCGAAACCTCCCCGCAAGGGGGAGGGGAGCGGGCAGCGGTCGTGGCGGCGCTCGACGTGTGCGGCGGAGCTACTCATCCAGAATCCACGTGTCCTTGGTGCCGCCGCCCTGGCTGGAGTTCACCACCAGGGAGCCTTCCTTCAGCGCCACACGGGTCAGGCCGCCGGGGACGATGGTGACGCGGTCGCAGCCGGTGAGCACGAACGGGCGCAGGTCGACATGGCGCGGCGCCAATCCGGCTTCGGTGCATGTCGGGCAGGTGGAGAGCGCCAGCGTCGGCTGGGCGATGAAGCCCTCCGGCTCGCGCTTCAGCTTGTCGCGGAACGCCTCGATGGTCGCCTTGGTGGCGGCGGGGCCGATCAGCATGCCGTAGCCGCCGGAGCCGTGCACTTCCTTGACGACCAGTTCGCCGAGGTGATCGAGCACATAAGCGAGGTCTGCCGGCTCGCGGCAGCGCCAGGTCGGGACGTTCTTCAGGATCGGCTCCTCGCCGAGATAGAATTTCACGATCTCCGGCATGTAGCTGTACACCGCCTTGTCGTCGGCGATGCCGGTGCCGACCGCATTCGCGAGCGTGACGTTGCCGGCGCGATAGGCCGACATCAGCCCGGGCACGCCGAGCGCGGAGTCCGGACGGAAGGTCAGAGGATCGAGGAAGTCGTCGTCGACGCGGCGATAGATCACGTCGACGCGTTTCAGCCCCTCGGTTGTGCGCATGAACACTTCGTCGTTCTTGACGATGAGGTCGCGGCCCTCGACCAGCTCGATGCCGAGCTTGTCGGCCAGGAACGAGTGCTCGTAATAGGCGGAGTTGTAGATGCCGGGCGTCATCAGCGCGACGGTCGGCTCCGACGAGGAATGCGCCGGCGCCACCGAGCGCAGCGCGGTCAGCAGTTCGTCCGGATAGCGCTCGACCGGCGCGATGCGGTGGCGGGCGAACAGATCCGGGAACAGCCGCATCATCACTTCGCGGTTTTCCAGCATGTAGGACACGCCGGACGGCGTCCGGGCGTTGTCCTCCAGCACGTAAAAGTCCTCGTCGTCGACCCGGACGAGATCGATGCCGGCGATGTGGACGTAGACGTCGTGCGGCACGGCCTGACCGTTCATCTCCGGGCGGAACACCGGGTTCTGAAAGATCAGATCGTGCGGGATGATGTCGGCGCGCAGGATGTCGCGGCCGTGATAGATGTCGCGCAGGAACATGTTGATCGCGCGCACCCGCTGCTTCAGCCCGAGTTCCATCCGGGCCCATTCGGTGCCGGACAGGATCCGCGGGATCACGTCGAACGGGATCAGCCGCTCCTGGGCCTCGGCGTCGCCATAGACCGCGAAGGTGATGCCGATCCGCCGGAACAGCATCTCGGCTTCCTCGCGCCGGTGGGCGAGCGCCTCGGGCGGCGTGTCTGCAAGCCAGCGGGACAATTCTTCATAGGCCGGGCGGGGCTCGCCGCCGGGACCTTTCATCTCATCGAACGCAACTGCCATGTCGCCAATTTGATTCCAAAGCTGTTTGCACGAGAGTGCAGCACGGAACACGATGGTAGCAAGCGTCGGGCCAGCAAGATATGGATGGAGTGGACCGATTTATGCGAGCAGGCAGGGATGTTGCTCGAAAAACGGGCGGCAGGACGCCTAATTAAGTGCCAATGTGCAAGTTGAGACGGCCGAGCCACGGCCGGGAGGGACAAGGGACGTCATGAGCGACATCGTCACGGCGGGTATTCTGGTGATCGGCGACGAGATCCTGTCCGGCCGCACCAAGGACAAGAACATCGGCTTCATCGCCGAATACCTCACAAACATCGCTATCGACCTGCGCGAGGTCCGTGTCGTCGCGGACGACGAGGACGCGATCATCGAGGCGCTCGACGCGCTGCGCAACCGCTACACCTATGTCTTCACCACCGGCGGGATCGGCCCGACCCACGACGACATCACCGCAGACTGCGTCGCAAAGGCGTTCGGTGTGTCGATCGGCTATCATCCGGAGGTGGTGGCGCGGTTCCGCGAGCGCTTCTCGGAAGCGGAACTCAACGAGGCGCGGCTGCGGATGACGCGGATCCCGGAGGGGGCAGAGCTGATCCAGAGCGCGACGATCATCGCGCCGGGGTTCAAGATCGGCAATGTCATCGTCATGGCCGGTGTGCCGTCGATCATGCAGGCGATGATGGATATCGTCGCGCCGAAGCTGAAGTCCGGCGTGAAGATGCTGTCGGACACCGTCAAGGCCGACGCCCGTGAGGGCGATATCGGCGGGCCGCTGCGGGCGATCGCCGCGGCGCATCCGGACACGATGATCGGCAGCTATCCGTTCCTCGACGAGGAGCGCAAACCGAACACCAATCTGGTGGTCCGCTCGCGCGATCCGGAGAAGCTGCAGGCCGCCATGACGGCGGTGAAGCAGATGCTGGCCGAGTTGCAGGCAGGGCGGACTGGTTGAGCACAGAGGTTGTTCGACGTCATTGCGAGCACCCGGATCGGCGCTCTGCGCCGTCCGGGCACAGGCTCCGCGAAGCAATTCAGCGCCACGCGCGCGGCGTGGATTGCTTCGCCTTCGGCTCGCAATGACGGAGAGATTGGAGTGAGTGAATGGAGAACGAGCAGCGGGCGGGCCGGCCGTTTCCGGTGTCGTGGGATCAATTCCACCGCGACTGCCGGGCACTGACCTGGCGGCTCAACGAAGTCGGGCCGTTTCACGCGGTGATCGCCATCACCCGCGGCGGCCTGGTGCCGGCGGCGATCGTGGCGCGCGAACTCGGTCTGCGGGTGATCGACACCATCTGCATCGCCAGCTACGAGCACGACAAGCAGGGCGAGCTGCAGGTGCTGAAAGGCGTCTCCGAGCAGACCGCCGCGCTCGGCGGCGGCACCGGCAAGGGTCTGCTGATCGTCGACGACCTGGTCGACACCGGCAAGACCGGCCGCATGGTGCGCGACCTGCTGCCCGACGCCCATTTCGCCACCGTCTACGCCAAGCCCAAGGGCAAGCCGCTGGTGGACACCTTCATCACCGAAGTCTCGCAGGACACCTGGATCTTCTTCCCCTGGGACACCGGCCTCAGCTTCCAGCCGCCGCTGAAGGACGGCGCGGCGTAGCGGGGCAATGACGGAGAGGGAGCAGCAGCCTAACCTCTCCCCGCGCGCGGGGAGAGGTCGGATTGCGTAGCAATCCGGGTGAGGGGGCGTTTCCGCGAGTCTGAGCATTTCGGGTGGCTCCCCTGACCGCCGATCAGTACATCGCAGGCGCTCGGCCACGCGGAGGCGCCCCCTCATCCCAGCCTTCTCCCCGCAGGCGGGGAGAAGGAGCGCGCCGTGTGCGTGAAGCAGTCGTGCTCGACATCCGGAGCTCCCATGCCGCTGCAAAACCGCGTCACGCCGTTCGGTGACATCGTCGCAGTCGCCGCGCGCGGGATGTTCACCGGCAATCGCGGCATCATCCATGATCCGGCGACGCGGACGCTGCTGAACCGGCGCTGGTCGAATCCGGCGTGGATCACTTGCGTCTGCGACTTCCGCGGCCGCCGCCGCGCCGTGATGGCGACGCGGAGCTGGACCGAGCTGTTCTTTCTCGATGAAGCGACCGCGCTCGCGGCCGGGCACCGGCCGTGTTATTACTGCCGCCGCGAAGACGCCAAGCGCTTCGCCGCCGCATGGGTGCGGGGCAACGCCTTGTCCCGCATCACCGCCAAGGAGATCGACGGGGTGCTGCATCGCGAACGCCTCGACGGGCGGGACAAGCGGTTGCATCCGCTGCCGTGCGCGGTGAGCGAGTTGCCGGATGGCGCGATGGTGGCTGAACGGAGTGACCCAGCTTCACCGGTTGCCGCCGACGAGGCTATGCCGCAGCGGAGTCCCGCATGCTACCTGATCATGCGCGGCCGCCCGCTGCGGTGGTCGTTCGACGGCTATCGGCCGGCTGATGCCGAGGCGCTGGATCTCCAACCGATGCGCTGTGTCCTGCTCACACCGCCCTCGACGCTGCGCGCCCTCATCGCAGGCTATACGCCCGCACTGCATCCAACCACAGGCACCACCTAACCCCGTCATTCCGGGGCGCGCGCAGCGCGAACCCGGAATCCATAACCCCTGTGGACGAGATCAAGCACAGCGGCGCGACGTCACGCACTAACAACATGGTCCAGGGAGTATGGATTCCGGGTTCGCCGCTGCGCGGCGCCCCGGAATGACGGGGAGAGGTTGGTGACGAAAGAGAGGCCGGCGACCGAGGGATGCCGGCCTGTTGACTTGTTACTTAAACCGTCTCCTCGCCAGCACCGCCCCGGTTACTTGAACCGCTCCCGCGCCAGCTCAGCGCCTGCACCCAGCGCCGCCAGCTTGGCTTCCGCGATCTCCCGCCGCATCGGGGCCATGCCGCAATTCGTCGTCGCCACGATGTTGCTTTTCGGCACGTGCTTCATCACTGCCTCGATGGTGGCGCAGACGTCCTCGGCGGATTCGACCTCGTCGCTGGCGACGTCGATGACGCCGGCCTGCACGATCTTGCCCTTCAGCAGCGACAGCAGCTCCAGCGGCACCTTGGAGTTGCGGCATTCGACCGCGACCTGCTGGATCGAGCTCCGATCGATCGCCGGGAAGATGTCCTCGTATTGCCGCCACTGATCGCCGAGCGTTTCCTTCCAGTCGGTGTTGGCCTTGATGCCGTAGCCGTAGCAGATGTGCACGGCGGTGGCGCAGGTGAGGCCCTGCGCGGCGCGCTCCAGCGCCTTGACGCCCCAGTCGGCGGCCTCGCTCATGTAGACGTTGAACGCCGGCTCGTCGAACTGGATCATGTCGATGCCGTCGGCGGCGAGCGCCTTGGCTTCCTCGTTCAAAAGCTCGGCGAAGGCGAACGCCATCTTGACGCGGTCGCCGTAGTGATTGTCGGCGATGGTGTCGATGATGGTCATCGGGCCGGGCAGGGTGAACTTGATCTTGTGCGTGGTATGCGCCCGCGCGATCTGCCCTTCGAAGCCGTGGACGCGGCCCTTCAGCCGCAGCGGCGCGACGACCTGCGGCACCATCGCTTTGTAGCGATCGTTGCGGATACCCATCTCGACCTTGTGGGCGAAGTCGATGCCTTCCACCGCTTCGAGGAAGCCGTGGACGAAATGCTGCCGCGCCTGTTCGCCGTCGGTGACGATGTCGACGCCGGAATCTTCCTGCAGCTTCAGCGCGAGAATCGTGGCGTCGCGCTTGGCACGGGCGAGTTCCTCGCCGCTCGATTTCCACGGCGCCCACAGCTTGTTGGGCTCGGCGAGCCATTCGGGCTTCGGCAACGAACCGGCGATCGTGGTCGGAAACAGCATCGGTCACTCCCGGGCTTAAGGGGCAGTCTGTCTGCCATGTCTCGGCCGCGCCGTACAGCCGGCCGAGACCGAGGTGACAAGCCCGCGGCAGCCGGGCTAGGATCGGCGCAAACCCGCCAAGAGGACCAGGGAGCCCGCATGATCGAGCTGTTTTACGCGCCGACCCCGAACGGCTGGAAGATTTCGATCATGCTGGAAGAGTGCGGCCTGCCGTACAAGCTTGTGCCAATGCAACTCGGCCGCGGCGACCAGCACAAGCCGGAATATCTCAAGCTCTCCCCGAACGGCCGGATGCCGGCGATCGTCGATCACGCGCCGGCGGACGGCGGCGGACCGCTGAGCGTTTTCGAGAGCGGTGCGATCCTGATGTATCTGGCGGAGAAGACCGGCAAATTCATGCCGGCCGCGACCCGGCCGCGGTTCGAGGTGACGCAGTGGGTAATGTGGCAGATGGCCGGGCTCGGGCCGATGCTCGGCCAGAACGGTCACTTCCTGCTCTACGCGCCGGAGAAGATCCCTTACGCGATCGACCGCTACACTCGCGAGGCCAAGCGGCTGTACGGCGTGCTCGATACGCAGCTCGATGGCCGCGACTACATCGCCGGCGACTACTCGATCGCCGACATGGCGTGCTTCCCCTGGATCATGACCCACAAGGCGCAGGGACTGTCGCTCGACGAGTTTCCCAACGTAAAGCGCTGGTACGCGCGCCTGCGCGAACGCCCCAAGCTGCAGGCCGGCCTCGCGCTGGGCAAGGAAGACCGCAAGCCGATGGACGAGCAAGCGCGAAAGCTGCTGTTCGGCGTCGACAAGCCCGCGCATGCGGAAGCGGGCGCCGCCGCCGATGCGCAAGGCGCGCAGCAGCAGTGAGGGCGAAACACGATCGCGCGAGGCGCGCAGCTTGGGTGGACGTAGGAAAGATTGTTGGCGTTCGCACCACCATCACCGTCATCGCCCGGCTTGCCCGGGCGACCCAGTATTCCAGAGCGCGTGCGGCGGGCGACGGCGCACAACACGAGTGCTCTGCGATACTGGCCCCCCCGCTTTCGCGGGGGATGACGGGGAAGGCGGTGGCGGCGCAGTGCGTTTCGCTCAGCGTTCGTCATTCCGGGGGTCGTCATTCCGGGTTCGCGCTGCGCGTGCCCCGGAATGACGGATTGAGAGTTCAGTAACAACCAACAACAACCAAGAAAAGGAAACGCCGATGCTTGAAGTGTTCTTTGATTGCTCCAGTCCCTGGACGTATCTTGCCTTCCACAACATCCAGCCGCTGGCGAAGGAGATGGGCGAGGAGATTAGCTGGCGACCGATCCTGGTCGGCGGCATCTTCAACTCGGTCAATCCGAGTGTGTACGAATCGCGCAAGACGCCGGTGCCGCTGAAGGCGCGCTATACGCTGAAGGATCTGGCCGATTGGGCGCGGTCGTCCAATCTGGCGATCAAGATGCCGCCGAGCGTGTTTCCGGTGAACAGCGTCAAGGCGATGCGCGGCTGCCTGTGGCTGTTGCGCGACAAGCCGGACGCGATGGTGCCGTTCGCCACCGCGGTTTTCGAAGCCTATTGGGGCGACGATCAGGACATCTCCAAGGACGAGGTGCTGACCGCGATCTGCGCCAGGTGCAAGATCGATCCGCAGGCGTTCTTCGCGGCCATCGCCGAGCCGGCGATCAAGGATCAGCTCAAGGACAACACCGAGGAAGTGATCGCGCGCGGCGGCTTCGGCTCGCCGACGATCTTTGTCGACAAGACCGACATGTATTTCGGCAACGACCGCTTGCCGCTGGTGCGCGAGGCTCTGGCGCGTCGCAAAGTGAGCGCCGCCTGATGCCGAAAGCCGTGGTGTGCCGCGAACTCGGGCCTCCCGAGGCGTTGCGGCTGGAAGAGGTCGAGCGCAAGGCGTTGAAACCGGGTGAGGCACGGATCGCGCTCCGCGCCGCCGGCATCAACTTCCCCGACATCCTGATGTGCGCCGGCGAGTATCAGCTCAAGCCGGAGCTGCCGTTCATTCCCGGCATGGAAGCTGCCGGCGATGTCGTCGAACTCGGCGAGGGCGTCGGCAACGCCAAGGTCGGCGACCGCGTCATCGTCAAGCTGCGGTTCGGCGCCTATGCGGACGAGGTGGTGACGGCGGCGTCGCAGCTGACACCGGCCCCGTCCACCTTCGACTACGCCGAGGCCGCGACCTATCTCGCCGGCCACGGCACTGCGTGGCACGGCCTGGTCGAGCGCGGCCATCTGAGGAAGGGCGAGGTGCTGCTGGTGCATGGCGCCGGCGGCGGCGTCGGCCTCGCCGCGGTCGAGGTCGGCAAGTATCTCGGCGCGACGGTGATCGCGGCGGCGTCGAGCGAGGAGAAGCTGGAGGTGGCCCGCGCGCGCGGTGCCGATCATGGCTTGCTGTACAGCGCCGAGCCGTTCCGCGACGCCGTCAAGCGCATCACCGGCGGCCGCGGCGCCGACGTGGTGTTCGATCCGGTCGGCGGCGAGATCTTCGAAGACAGCGTGCGCTGTATCAACTGGGGCGCGCGGCTGCTGGTGGTGGGCTTCACCGGCGGCATTGGCCTCGCGCGCACCAACCTGATCCTGATGAAGGGCGCCAGCGTCGTCGGTGTCCGCGCCGGCGAGGCGGTGCGGCGCGATCCGGCGCTCGGCGAGCAGCGCATCGCGACGTTGCTCGACCTCGCCGAAAAGGGCGTGCTGCGGCCGAATATCTCGCACCGCGTGCCGCTGACTGAATGGGCGCGCGGCATGCAATTGCTGATCGACCGTAAGGCGATCGGCCGGGTCGCCCTGATCCCATAGGTTAAAATTTTCAAGGCCGCGCCAGCGAAGATTTCGCTTGGCGCGGCTTTGCCAAATGTGGAATGTGCGGCGCAAAACAACGAGGATCGAATGGGCGCTGAAGTCGAACGCGACGCGTATCTCAAGATGGTCGGCTGCGAGATCGGCGTGTCGGAATGGCACGTACTGGATCAAAAGCGGATCGACACTTTCGCGGACTGCACCGAGGACTGGCAGTTCATCCACGTCGATCCGGAGCGCGCTGCGCGCGAGACACCGTTCGGCTCGACCATCGCGCACGGCTTCCTGACGCTGTCGATGCTCAGCGTGTTCAGCTACGAGGCGATGCCGAAGATCAAGGGCGTCACCATGGGCGTCAATTACGGCTTCGACCGCTTGCGTTTCATCTCGCCGGTGAAGGCGGGCATGCGGGTGCGCGGTCGCTTCATGCTGGCCGAAGCGACGTGGCGCAAGCCGGGCGAATTGCTGTCGCGTACCAGCGTCAATGTCGAGATCGAGGGCGAGAAGCGCTCCGCACTCGTGGCCGACTGGCTCGGCCTGATCTACTTCGAACAATAATCCGGGAAACAGCACACATGGCTATCAGGTTCGACGGACGCGTCGCTATCGTCACCGGCGCGGGCAATGGTCTGGGACGCGCGCATGCGCTCGGCCTCGCGGCGCTCGGCGCCAAGGTCGTCGTCAACGATTTCGGCGGCGCGCGTGACGGCACCGGCGGCTCGATGACCGCGGCAGAGACCGTGGTCGAGGAGATCAAGAAGGCCGGCGGCACCGCGATGGCCGATGGCGCCGACGTCTCCAACTACGAGCAGGTGCAGGCGATGGTCGCCAAGGCGACCAAGGAGTGGGGCAGCGTCGATCTTCTCGTCGCCAACGCCGGCATCCTGCGCGACAAGTCGTTTGGCAAGATGGAGCTGAGCGATTTCCAGAAGGTGATCGACGTGCATCTCGCCGGCACGTTCTACTGCTGCAAGGCAGTGTGGGACGGCATGAAGGAGCGCAACTACGGCCGCATCGTGCTGACCACGTCGTCGTCCGGCATGTTCGGCAATTTCGGCCAGGCCAATTACGGCGCGGCGAAAGCCGGCATCGTCGGGCTGATGAACGTGCTGGCGCAGGAAGGCCGCAAGACCGACATCCGCGTCAACACCGTGTCGCCGACGGCCGCGACGCGCATGACCGAAGAGCTGCTGCCGCCGCAGGCGCTGCAGCTGATGAAGCCCGAGGCGATCACCCCGGCGGTGCTGTTCCTGCTCAGCGAAAACGCCCCGACCCGTACGACGCTCGGCGCCGGCGCGGGCTCATTCGCGCAGATCAAGATCATCGAGACCGAAGGCATCAACCTGCCGGAGTCCGAATGGACCCCCGACGGGATCGCGGCGCACTTCGCCGAGATCAGCGACGACTCCAAGGCCCAGGCACTCGAAGGCGCGTTCCAGCAGACGCAGAAATACGTGGCGCAGGCGGCGGCGAGGCTGGGCATCAAGATGTGAGGCGAGGGGCGCATTGCTCCACCCTCCCGATTGTCATTCCGGGGCGCGCGCAGCGCGAACCCGGAATCTCTGAGGCGCAGAACATCTCGGGATTCCGGGTTCTCTCGCTGACGCGAGCGCCCCGGAACGACGTGCTTGGGGCTTAAGACTTCCAACGCGTCGGAGCGGTGGAGAGAACGGGACCCTCTCCACGAGTCATTCCGGGGCACGCGTAGCGTGAACCCGGAATCTCTGCGCTGGCCCCGGTTGGTGTATAAGCGCGGATGAACTCCTCCGGACCCCTCAGCCGTGGTTGACATCATCGACATCGACATCGACGTCGCCGTGATCGGCGCTGGGCCGGCCGGGCTGATGGCGGCGGAGACCGCTGCGCAACGCGGTGCGCGTGTCGTCGTATTCGACAGCATGGGAGCGCCGGCGCGGAAGTTTCTGCTCGCCGGGCGCGGCGGGCTCAATCTCACCCACAGCGAAGCCCTTCCGGATTTTCTGGCGCGCTACGGCGCCGCGCAGCCGCGGCTCCGTCCGGCGATCGAAGCGTTTCCGCCCGAGGCGCTGCGCGCGTGGGCCGACGAACTCGGCCAGCCGACCTTCGTCGGCACCAGCGGGCGGGTGTTTCCCACCGCGATGAAAGCGTCGCCGCTGCTGCGCGCCTGGCTGCGCCGGCTCGACGGGCAGGGCGTGCGGCTGCAGCTTCGGCATCGCTGGGCCGGCTGGGACGATCAGGGCCACCTGCGCTTCGAAACCGCGACCGGCCGCAGCACGATCGCCGCGCGCACAACCGTGCTGGCGCTCGGCGGCGCGAGCTGGCCGCGGCTCGGTTCGGACGGCGGCTGGGTTCCGCTGCTCGCCGCCAAGGGCATCGCGATCGCGCCGCTGAAGCCGGCCAATTGCGGGTTCGTCGCCGCTTGGTCGGCGTTGTTCGCCGACAAGTATCAAGGTGCACCACTGAAGAACATCGCACTGTCGTTCGGCGACCGCACCGTGCGCGGTGAAGCGGTGATCACGCAAGGCGGCATCGAAGGCGGGGCGATCTACGCGCTGTCGGCATCGCTGCGCGATGCGATCCTGGCGACCGGCGAGGCGCGGCTCAAGATCGCGCTGCGGCCCGATCTCGGCGTCGACGAACTCGCGGCGCGGCTCGCCAAGCCGAAGGGCAAGCAGTCGCTGTCGACATATCTGCGCAAAGCTGTGGGGCTGACGCCGGCCGGCATTGGTCTGTTGTACGAAGCGGCGCTGGCGGACGGCGTCCCGCTCGCAGCGATGTCGCCGCAGGCACTCGCCGCGCTGATCAACGCCGTCCCGCTACGCCTCACCGGCGTCGCGCCGATTGCCCGCGCGATCTCCAGCGCCGGGGGCATCGAGCTGGGCGAGATCGACGACGACTACATGCTGAGCAAACTGCCGGGCGTGTTCGCCGCCGGCGAAATGCTCGACTGGGAAGCACCAACGGGCGGCTACCTGCTGACGGCGTGCTTCGCGACCGGCGTTGCGGCAGGGCGCGGCGCGGCGAAGTATCTCGGGCGATAATTTTCGTCATTGCGAGGAGCGAAGCGACGAAGCAATCCAGTCCGGTGCACCAAGCTGGATTGCTTCGCTCCGCTCGCAATGACGAACGATGGGCCGGGACCCTCCCCACGAGTCATTCCGGGGCACGCCACCGGGTCCGGCCTTCGGCCGGCCCGATGACTGGCTCCGCGCGAGCCCGGAATCTCCGGTCGCAGAACATCTCGGGATTCCGGGTTCGCTCGCTGTGCGAGCGCCCCGGAATGACGGTGTGGGGCAGTTGTTACTTCAGCTTCCCCCGTGCCGCGACCGGCAGAAGCCCCAAAATCTCTTCGCCCCGCACCATCACCACTTCGTCGACCATGTTGACGACGACGCAGACGTGGTTCGGCACGATCCTGACGACGTCGCCGACGTTCGGGCGAGAGTTGCTGCGGGAGAGGTCGAGAAAGCCGTGTTCTTCGGCGAACTTCGCGATCCTCGCTTCAGGGTGGTCGAGGATCAGGCCGAAGCCGTCGAGGCCGCCGCCGGGGTCGGAGGTCAGTGTTTTGGAGCCGGCGTCGAGGATGCCGCGCTCCGGGCCGGCGCGGCTGACGACGGTGGAGTACACCGTCAGCGCGCAGTCGTCCCAGCCGGCGACGCCGGCCGCGACCTGCATGCGGTCGTTGTAGATGTAGGTGCCGGGGCGATGTTCGGTGGCGCCTTTGAGCTGGCCGAGGTTCTTCAGGTTCGGCGAGCCGCCGGTCGACACGATGGCGGCGTCGAGGCCGTGGGCGCGCACGCCAGCGAGCGCCTCGTCGAAGAAGCGCTGCGCGCGCGGCCAGCCGTCTTCGGTCGGGTACAGCATGAAGCCCTTGAAAACGAGGCCGTCCGAGGCGGCGATGGCGCGCGCCAGCGCGATCGCTTCGCCCGGCGTCTCGACGCCGGCGCGCTGGCGGCCGGTGTCGCATTCGACAACGACGCCGAGCGGGCGGCCGGCGCGCGCGGCGGCCGCGGGCAGGCCGGAGATCACCACCTCGTTGTCGGCGGCGACGGTCATCCGCACGCGTTCATGCAGCGCGCCGAGACGGGCCATCTTTTCCTCGCCGAGCAGATTGTAGCTGATCAGGATGTCGTCGATGCCGGCGTCGGCCATCACTTCGGCCTCGCCGAGCTTCTGGCAGGTGATGCCCTTGGCGCCGGCGGCGATTTGCATCTGAGCGAGGTAGGGCGATTTGTGGGTCTTGATATGCGGCCGGTTGGCGACGCCGGCCGCATCGCACAGCGCCTGCACCCGCGCAATGTTGCGCTCGACCCGGTCCATGTCGATCACCAGCGCGGGCGTGCCGATCTCGCGGGCGATTTTGGCGGCGAGGGATGTGGTCATCGGCGGGCTCCGGCTTGTTGTACGCTGCTTAGCCACTTAGTACCACGTCACGCCCGGGACAAGCTCGGCCATGACGGCTTACTACTGGGATGGGTTGCTATTCAAAACGCCCTCACGCGCTCTCGATCTCTTCGCGCAGCATTTCCAGTTCGAGCCAGCGCTGCTCCGCATCGTGCAGGGCTTCGTGCGCCTTGGCCATCGCCGCGGAGGCTTTGTCGAATTTGGCGCGGTCCTTGGCGTAGAGCTGCGGGTCGTCGAGTTCGGCCTGCAGCTTGGCGATCTCGGCTTCGAGCTTGGCGATGGTCTTGGGCAGCGTTTCCAGCGCGTGCTTGTCGTTGAAGCTCATCTTGCGCTTCGCCGCCGGCGTAGCCGCAGGCACAGATGCCGGGGAGGACGAGGCCGAACCGGACTCGGTCGCTGCGGCCTTCGGCGCGCGCGACAGGTCCGCGCCGCGCTGGGCCAGCATGTCGGAGTAACCGCCGGCATATTCGGTCCAGCGGCCGTCGCCCTCCGGCGCGATCACCGAGGTGACGACGCGGTCGAGGAAGTCGCGGTCATGGCTGATCAGGATGACGGTGCCGTCATAGTCGCCGAGCATCTCCTCGAGCACGTCGAGGGTTTCCAGATCGAGGTCGTTGGTCGGCTCGTCGAGCACCAGCAGGTTGGACGGCTTGGCAAGCGCGCGGGCCAGCATCAGCCGGCCGCGCTCTCCGCCGGACAACGCTTCGAGCGGGGTGCGGGCCTGCTCCTGCTTGAACAGGAAGTCCTTCATGTAGCCGATAACGTGGCGCGGCTTGCCGCCGACCATCACCTGGTCGCCGCGGCCGCCGGTCAGCGCTTCGGCGAGCGAGGTCTTGGCGTCGAGGCTGTCGCGGTGCTGATCGAGCGTCGCGACTTCGAGATTGGTGCCGAGCCGGATGCTGCCGCTGTCGGGCGCGACTGCGCCGGTCAGGATGCTGATCAGCGTCGTCTTGCCGGCGCCGTTGGGGCCGACGATGCCGATGCGGTCGCCGCGGTTAATGCGGATCGAGAAGTTGTCGACGATCGGGCGATCGCCCCACGCCTTGTTGATGCCTTTCGCCTCAATCACCAGCTTGCCGGATTTGTCGGCTTCAGCCGCGGCGAGATTGGCGCTGCCGGTGGGGCCGCGATAGTCGCGGCGCTGCGCGCGCAGGTCGTGCAGGCCGGCGAGCCGCTTGACGTTGCGCTTGCGGCGGCCGGAGACGCCGTAGCGCAGCCAGTGCTCTTCGGCGACGATCTTGCGGTCGAGCTTGTGCTGATCGCGTTCTTCTTCGGCGAGAATGTCGTCGCGCCAGGATTCGAACTGCGAGAAACCGCGGTCGATCTGGCGGATGACGCCGCGATCGAGCCAGGCCGTGGCGCGCGACAGATTGGCGAGGAAGCGGCGGTCGTGGCTGATCATCACGATCGCGCTCTTGCGCTGCGCCAGATCGCTTTCGAGCCATTCGATCGTGGTGAGATCGAGATGGTTGGTCGGCTCGTCGATCAGCAGGATGTCCGGATCGGGCGCCAGCATCCGCGCCAGCGCGGCGCGGCGGGCTTCGCCGCCGGACAGGTGGGCGGGGTCCTCGTCGCCGTGCAGGCCGAGCTGCTCCAAGAGATACGCGGCCTGATAGTGCTCATCGCCCGGTGCGAGGCCGGCTTCGACATAGGCCAGCGTGGTCTGGTAGCCGTCGAAGTCCGGCTCCTGCGGCAGATAGCGGATCGTCGCGCCGGGCTGCACGAAGCGGCTGCCGCGGTCGGACTCGATCAGGCCGGCGACGATCTTCAGCAGCGTCGATTTGCCGGAGCCATTGCGGCCGATCAGGCACAGCCGATCGCCGGCCGAAACGCTGAGTTCGACGCCGTCGAACAGCGGCGCGCCACCGAAGGTCAGCGCGATGTCTTTGAGTTGGATCAGCGGCGGCGCCATCAGCGCTCCATCAGGTCTGGTCGGCGCGGCGACGCGCGATCCGGCGGATCGCGCTGTCGAGCGCCGAGAGGAAGGTCGAGCGGTCGCGCGGGGTGAAGCCGCGCGGGCCGCCGGTGATCTCGCCCGACGAGCGCAGGTCGGTCATCAGGTTGCGCACCGCCAGCGTCATGCCGATCGAGGCTTCGGAGAACGGCTTGCCGTTCGGCGCCAGCACCTCGGCGCCGGCCTTGACGCAGCGGCTCGCCAGCGGAACATCGGCGGTGACCACGATATCGCCCGGTTGGACGCGCTCCGCAATCCAGTCGTCGGCCGCATCCATGCCGGAACCGGCGGCGATCCGCTCGATCAGCGGATGCTGCGGCACGCGGATGAAGTTGCCGGCGACCACGCTGACGGGCAGGCCGTGGCGCTCCGCGACCTTGTAGATCTCGTCCTTCACCGGGCAGGCGTCGGCGTCGACATAGATTCGGGTAGGCGCGGCTTCGGTCATTCGCTCTCGTTGGACGGCTGGCGACGGCGCTTTACGCCCGCCGCGGCGCTGGCGTAGCATCGCCGGGCACGATCGCCAACAAGATCGAACAAACCGGGAGAATCCATGGCCGCAGCCCTCGCGCCCTGGCGCATCAGCGCCTTCAACACCGCCAAACAGTCCGAAAACAAGATGCACGACGACACCGTGGCGAAGCGGTTCGGCTTTTCCGGCGGGCTGGTCCCGGGCGTCGAGGTGATGGCCTACATGATGCACCTGCCGGTCGCGCGCTGGGGCCGCGACTTCCTGGAGCGCGGGCTGATCGAGGCGCGGTTCGTCAAGCCGGTGTACGACGGCGAGACCGCGACGGTCTCGGGCGATGAGCAGAGCGACGGCATCTCGCTCAGCGTCGAGAGCCGCGGCGAGCTGTGCGCGACGGGCAGCGCCTCGTTGCCAGCACAAGTGCCGGCGATCGATCTGGCGGCCTATCCGGACACGCCCGTGGTCGCGACCCGCCCGCCGGTCGGCGCGGGCTCGTTCCCGGAAGGGCACTGGTTCGGCACCGCGCCGGTGAGCTGGGGCGGGGTCAGGTTGCGCGAATACCTGGATGAGATCCGCGAGACCGAGCCGATTTATCTGGCCGATGATCTGATCCATCCCGGCACGCTGCAGCGGATCATGAACCGCGTGCTGGTCGACAATGTCATGCTCGGGCCGTGGATTCACGTCGGCTCCAGGATGCAATTGCTGGCCGCGGCAGGCGGCGACGATGTGCTGACCGCGCGCGCCAAGGTGGCGGCGAACTACGACAAGAAAGGCCACCGCTTCGCCGAGTTCGACGCGCTGATCGTCGCCAACGGCACGACGCCGGTGGCGCATTGTCATCACGTCGCGATCTTCGCACCGCGGCAAAAGGCGGCCGCGTAGTTCGCGCTTATCCCGGCACGCGCATCTGGAATTCACAGGGGAGGGCGAGCAAACGCGTGCGCGAGGCCGGCGACAAGGCCGACACAACAAATCAAAAAAAAACGCTTCCGGAGGAAACATGCATTTCATTCAACGTGCGGCGGCCGCGGTAACGCTGGCTGCGCCGCTGCTGCTCGGCGTCTCTGCGTTCGCGCAGCAACAGGGCCCGCTCAAGATCGGCCTGCTCGGCGACTTCCAGTCGGTGTATTCCGACATCGGCGGCGCCGGCAATGTCGAGGCTGCCAAGATGGCGATCGAGGAGATGGGCGGCACGATGTTCGGCAAGCCGATCGAATTCATCTCGGCCGACGTCCAGAACAAGCCCGACATCGCCGCTTCGCTGGCGCGCAAATGGTACGAGAACGAAGGCGTCGACATGATCGTCGACCTGCCGACCTCGGCTACCGCGCTCGCCGCGATGGAGATGTCGAAGAAGTTCGAGAAGATCATGATCGTCACCGACGCGGCGTCGTCGGACATCACCGGCAAGTCGTGCTCGCCCTATACGGCGCACTGGACCTACGACACCTATTCCAACGCCCACACCGTCGGCTCGGCGATCGTCAAGAACGGCGGCGACACCTGGTTCTTCATCACCGCGGACTATCTGTTCGGCCATTCGATCGAGCGCGACACCGGCGAGGTGGTGAAAGCGAACGGCGGCAAGATCGTCGGCAGCGCGCGGCACCCGCTGAACAATGCCGACTTCTCGTCGTTCCTGCTACAGGCGCAGTCCTCCAAGGCCAAGATCATCGGCATGGCCAATGGCGGCGGCGACACCATCAACACCATCAAGCAGGCGTCGGAGTTCGGCATCGTCGCCGGCGGCCAGAAGCTCGCCGGCATCGTGATGTTCATCTCGGACATCCACAGCCTCGGACTGAAAATGGCCAACGGCCTGATCATCACCGAGGCCTATTACTGGGACCTCAACGACCGCACCCGCGCGTTCGGCAAGAAGTACTACGAGCGCATGAAGCGGATGCCGACGATGAACCAGGCCGCGACCTACAGCGCGACGCTGCACTATCTGAAGGCCGTGAAGGCGGCGAACACCAAGGACACGAAGACCGTGCTGGCGAAAATGCGCGAAATGCCGGTGCGCGACGCCTTCACCGACAACGGCTTCCTGCGCGAGGACGGCCGCATGGTGCACTCGATGTTCCTGTTCGAGGTCAAGAAGCCCGAGGAATCCAAGGCGCCGTGGGACTACTACAAGCTGCTGGCCGAGGTCCCCGGCGACCAGGCCTTCCGCCCGCTGAAGGATGGGGGATGCCCGTTGGTGAAGGCGGAGTAAGGCAAGGCCTCGTTGAGGCCAAGTCTCGTGCCACAAACGAAACCGTGGTCCCCCGCGCATGCGGGGGACCCAGTATTCCAGGGCGCGGATGTTGCAGCGAGGCGGCGCTCTGCGCGCTGCGGTTCAACAACACAAATGCTCTGGAATACTGGGTCGCCCGGTCAATTCGGGCGATGACGTGGGTGAGTGGGGCGAGCCACTGCTTCCAGCAAGCATCCGCTAGGACAGCGCCCTCTCAGCCAGCATCGTCTCGGAGAGCGGCGACGCCTCACGCCGCCGCGCTTCCCTTCGCCTCCCGGATCGCGCGCCAGACTTTTTCCGAGGTCAGCGGCATGTCGAGCGTCTTGACGCCGACGTCTTTCAGGGCGTCGAGGACGGCGTTGACGACGCTGCCGAGTGAGCCGGCGCAGCCGGCTTCGCCGCAGCCTTTGGTGCCGAGCGGGTTGCCGGGCGTCGGCACCGGGTGATCGCCGACGCTCATCATCGGGATGTCTTCGGCGCGCGGCAACGCATAGTCCTGCAGCGAGCCGGTGATCGGCTGGCCGCTGGCGTCGTAGCTCATCTTCTCCATCAGCGCCTGACCGATGCCCTGCGCGACGCCACCGTGCAATTGGCCGGCGACGATCATCGGGTTGATCACCGTGCCGAAATCATTCACCGCCGTGTAGCGCACCACTTGCGTCACGCCGGTGTCGCGATCGATCTCCACCTCGGCGACATGGCAGCCATTGGGGAAGGCAGAGGGCGGGCCCTGCGTGGTGTGATCGACGTCGAGCGAGGAGGGCACGCCCTCGGGCAGCTTGGCGTCGCGCAGCCGCTGCGCCAGCTCCATGATGCCGATGCTGCGGTCGGTGCCGGCCACGGTGAAGCGGCCTCCTTCGAATTCGATGTCGGCTTCGGCGGTTTCGAGGAGATGCGACGCTGCGGCCTTGCCCTTGGCGATGACCTGCTGCGACGCCTCGACGATCGCCTGGCCGCTGGCGGTGATCGAGCGCGAGCCGCCGCTGCCGCTGCCGGCATGGACGATGTCGCTGTCGCCCTGTTCCAGCCGGACGGCGTCGAACGGCAAGCCGAGCTGCGCGCACAGCACTTGGGCGAACGGGGTGGCGTGGCCCTGGCCGTAATCGAGCGTGCCGGTGATCAGCCGCACCGTGCCGTCTTGCTCGAACACGATCTTGCCGAGCTCGGCGCTCGGCGGCGCGGTGACTTCCAGATAGGAGCCGACCGCGATGCCGCGCAGCTTGCCGCGCTTGCGGCTGTCCTTCTTGCGCTGCGCGAAGCCGGCATAGTCCGCCTGTTCGAGCGCCTGCGCGAACACGCCGGCGAAGTCGCCGCAATCATAGGTGACGCCGGAGCAGGCCGTGAACGGCATTTGCGCCGGCTTGATGAAGTTGCGCTTGCGCAGCGTCAGCCGGTCGATCCCGATCTCGTCGGCGGCGCGGTCGATCAGGCGTTCGAGGAAGTAGTTCGCCTCCGGACGGCCGGCGCCGCGATAGGCGCCCATCAGCGTCACGTTGGTGACGACGCATTTGATGTCGACGCTGAGCAGCGGCGTGCGATAGACGCTGCCGATGTTCTTGCCGGTGTTGAGCGACAGCGGCAGCGGTGCGACGCCGGTGATATAGGCGCCGAGATTGCCGGTGCCGCTGAGGCGGATGGCGAGGAAATGGCCCGCGGCATCGAGCGCCAGCTCGGCGCGGATCTGCTGGCCGCGGCCGTGGCTGTCCGACAGGAAGCTCGACGAGCGCTCGTCCAGCCACTTCACCGGCCGCCCGAGCGCCTTGGCGGCGTGCAGGATGCAGATGTATTCCGGATAGGAGATGTTCTTCATGCCGAACGAGCCGCCGACCTGGCCGGTCAGCACGCGCACCTTGTCGTTCGGAACGCCGAGCAGCTTGGCCAGTGTGTTGCGGTTGCCGGTGACGCCCTGGGTCGGGAGCTGGATGGTGTAGCGTTCGGACCTCGCGTCGTAGGACGCGACCCCGACGCGCGGCTCCATCGGCACTGCGGCGACGCGGGTGTTCTCGATGTCCAGCGTGGTCACATGCGCGGCCGAGGCGAAGGCGGCATTCACCGCGTCGGTGTCGCCGAAGTGATAGTCGATCGCGACGTTGTTGGGGATGTGGTCGTAGAGCTGCGGCGCGCCGGGCTGCATCGCCGCGTCGGCATCGATGACGGCCTGCAGCGGCTCGATGTCGAGCTCGACCGCTTCGGCGGCGTCGCGTGCCTGCGCCAGCGTGTCGGCGACCACGAACGCAACCGGATCGCCGACGAAGCGGACCTTGTCGGTCGCGAGCGCGAGGCGATTGGTCTGCAGCAGCGGCGTGCCGTCACGGCTCTTCATCGGCAGACCGCAGGTGAAGGGCCCGTAATTGGCGGCGGCCAGATCTGCGCCCGTATAGACCCCGCGCACGCCCGGCATGCCGCGCGCCGCCTCGAGGCCGATGCCGCGGATGACGCCGTGGGCATGCGGGCTGCGGACCATCACGGCATAAAGTTGGCCGGGCAGGCTGCAGTCGTCGGTGTAGCGGCCCTTGCCTCGCACCAGCGTGTCGTCCTCCTTGCGCCGCACCGGCTGGCCGACGCCGTATTTCTGCAGCGCGATGGAGGTGTCGAGCGACGCGTTCGAAGTGTGGTCCTGCATCCGGTTCGTTCCAGCACGTGAGAGGCGGACGGCCGCTGGCGCAGCAAAGGTCCGCAAGGGCTTGGCGGGGAGGGCAATCATCTCCAAATAGGCCGGCAATACCGGCGCGGCAACGCACGATCTGGAATGCGGGCCGTGCGATGGGTTGCGCCCCAGCCGGGCGCTGCTAAACTTTCCGTGAAAACCTGAACACGACGTCGGCCGGACGGCCACGAAAGACCGAATTGATGGACGAGGAGACGCGGCTCCGCGGCGGCCCTGTGCCGCGCGAAGATCCGCAGCCGGCGCATATTGCAGCGGCCGAGGCTGAGCATGACACGACTGCGCCGCACGGCGCCGTCTATGCGGCGCTTGATCTCGGCACCAACAACTGCCGCCTGCTGATCGCGCGGCCGGCCGGGGACAGCTTCCGGGTCGTCGACTCGTTTTCCCGGATTATCCGGTTGGGCGAGGGCGTCTCCGTGTCCGGACGGATCAGCGACGCGGCGATAACCCGAGCGATCTCGGCGCTGTCGGTGTGCCGTGACAAGATCAGGCAGCGTCACGTCACGCGGCAACGCCTGATCGCGACCGAAGCCTGCCGGGCAGCGGTCAATGCCGACGAATTCTGCGACAAGGTCGCCCACGCCACCGGCATCCGGCTGGAAATCATCGATCGCGAGACCGAGGCACGGCTGGCCGCGACCGGCTGCTCGCCGCTGGTCGACACGGCCGGCCGCGGCGCGATTCTGTTCGACATCGGCGGTGGCTCCAGCGAGCTGGTGCGGCTCGCGCGCGATCCGGCGCGGCCGGATCTGCCGCCCCGGATTCGGGCCTGGATGTCGATTCCGCTCGGCGTCGTCACGCTCGCCGAGCAGTTCGGCGGCAAGGTGGTGACGCCCGGCAGCTATACGGCGATGGTGGCGGAGGTCGCCAAGCACGTCGCGCCGTTCGCCGCCGCCCATGGCGACGATCTCGAAGGGCTGCATCTGCTCGGGACGTCGGGCACCGTGACCACGCTGGCCGGCCTGCATCTCGATCTGATCCGCTACGACCGGCGCAGGGTCGACGGCATCTGGATGGACGATGCCGAACTCACCGCCACGATCGAGCGGTTGCTCGGCATGACCTATCACGACCGCGCCCAAAACCATTGCATCGGCACCGAGCGCGCCGACCTGGTGCTGGCCGGCTGCGCCATCCTCGACGCGGTGCGCGCGGCGTTCCCGCTGCCCCGCCTGCGCGTCGCCGATCGGGGGCTCCGCGAAGGCATGCTGGTCGAGATGATGCAGGCCGATGGGCTGCTCGGGGCCTGAGCCTCAATTCAGCGGACGACCTCTCCCCGTCATTGCGAGGAGCGTAGCGACGAAGCAATCCAGCCTCGGTGCACGGCACTGGATTGCTTCGCTTCGCTCGCAATGACGGGAGAATCGGTTCCGCGCTGTTTTTTCCGCGCTCATCTGCTAAGCAACGCTGGTTCATCACGCACAAGCAGGGCCATGGCCAAAGACACCACCGGACGAATGCGCGTTACCGTCAAGAGCGCCGGCAGGATGAAGCTGTCGTCGAAGCTCTGGCTCGACCGCCAACTCAACGATCCGTATGTCGCGCAGGCCAAGCGCGACGGCTATCGCTCGCGCGCGGCCTACAAGCTGACCGAGATCGACGACAAGTATCACCTGCTCAAGCCGGGGCTGGCGGTGGTCGATCTCGGCGCCGCGCCGGGCGGCTGGAGCCAGGTCGCAGCCAAGCGCACGCGCGCCGCGGAGGGCCGCGGCAAGGTGATAGCGATCGACCTGCTGGAGATGGGCGAGATTCCCGGCGTCACATTCGCGCAACTCGACTTCCTCGACAATGCCGCGCCCGACAAACTCCGCGAGATGCTCGGCGGCGGCGCCGACGTGGTGATGAGCGACATGGCGGCCAATACCACCGGCCATCGCAAGACCGATCAGCTCCGCATCGTCGGCCTGGTCGAGAGCGCCGCGCAGTTCGCCAGCGAAGTGCTGAAGCCGGGCGGCACCTTCGTCGCCAAGGTGTTTCAGAGCGGCGCGGACGCGACGCTGATGAATCAGCTCAAGCGCGATTTCGCGACCGTCAAGAACGTCAAGCCAGCAGCGAGCCGCAAGGATTCGTCGGAGCGCTATGTCCTGGCGATGGGCTTTCGCGGTACCGCGGAGGTCTCGCAAGACCAAAGCGCTTCATCGATTGATTGAAGCGACGCCGTCTCTTCGAGTGCTGAGTCGTCATCCTGAGGTGTGCGCGTAGCGCACCTCGAAGGATACGGCCAAGGTGCTTGCGGCTCATCCTTCGAGGCCCGCAGCGCGGCGCAAAGCGCGGCACAGCGGGTGCCTCAGGATGACGGCGGTGATGCTATCAGAAGCACAACCGCTCTCATTCCGTGGCGCTGCGCGTTCGTGCGAGCTGAGCTGCGAGTTACTTGCTCAGATTCCGGTTGAGTACGCACGATTTGCCGCGCTGGGGTATCAATTTACAGCGGTGATTTCGCAGACTCTTCTACGCTGGTTCATTGGACAGCGAAACCCGAGGGGACTGCGGATGGATATTCTGACCCCGATGTGTCGGGCATGCGGCGTCGACCGCGAACTCGTCGAGGTCGAACACGCCAACGCGCGTTTCGACGTGCCGCACTATCGCTGCCCGATCTGCGCCGACGTGCTGCGACTGGCGGTGCGGCACGACGATCTCGGTCCTGGCGACCAGGACGCCCTGCGCTAACCGTCAACCCAGCCGCTGATCGCGTGCGTCCTGGGTCTCTTCCGTGGCCTTCTTGGTGGCGGTGCTGGTGACCGCGCTGACTTCGCCCTTGCGGCTGGAAATGTCGATCGCCTTGCGGCCGGAAATCTCGCTGCCGGCGTCGTCCGGCATCCGCCAGAACGAGAAGGCCGACAGCGCCGACAGCGCGGCGACCACCACGAAAGCCGGGGCGAAATCGTCGGCGCTGAGTGTCGACGAGTGGCGCAGCGCCATGGTGGCCTCCACCGTAAAAGCCCCGACCGCAACGCCGGCCGAGATCGCGAGCTGCTGGCCGACGCTGACCAGCGTGGTGGCGCGGCTCATCTGTGGCGTCTGCACTTCTGCATAAGCCACCGTGTTGATCGCGGTGAACTGCAGCGAGCGGAAGAAACCGCCGACCAGCAGGATGATCATGATCAGCAGCAGCGGCGTCGCCGGGGTGAACAGCGCGCAGGCGGCGAGAAAGACGGCACTGACCAGCGCGTTGATGGTCATGATGCGGCGGAAGCCGAAAGTGCGGATGATCCGCGCGGCCAGAGGCTTCATCCCCATTGCCCCGGCCGAAGACGCGAAGGTGACGAGGCCGGACTGGAACGGCGTCAAGCCGAAGCCGATCTGCATCAACAACGGCAGCAGAAACGGCAGCGCGCCGATGCCGAGCCGGAAAAGGAAGCCGCCGGTCAGCGAGGCGCGCAGCGTCGTCAGCCGCATCAGCGAGAAGTCGAGCACCGGGGAGGCGGTGCGCCGGGCATGGCGCAGATACAGCAGCAGCGAGCCGCAGCCGACCACGATCAGGCCGGTGACGACCGGCCAGGGCAGCAGGCCGAGGCCGGCGACCGACAGGCCGAACGCGATGCCGGCAACGCCGATGCCGGCCAGCACCAGGCCGTAGACGTCGAGCCGCTCCGGATTCTCGCTGCGGATCGGATCGATATAGCGCTGCGCGAAGAAGATGCCAGCGAGCCCGATCGGGATGTTGATCAGGAAGATCCAGTGCCAGGAGAAATACGTGGTGATGAAGCCGCCGAGCGGCGGGCCGATGACCGGACCGATCAGCGCCGGCACCGTCATCCACGCCATCGCGCCGACCAGCGCCGCCTTGTCGATCGAGCGCAGCAGCACCAGCCGCCCGACCGGAGTCATCATCGCGCCGCCGATGCCCTGCAGGATGCGGGCGGCGACGAAGTCGTTGATCGAATGCGCCAGCGCGCAGCCGATCGAGCCGACCATGAACACGGCGATCGCCGCGGAGAACACCGTGCGCGCCCCGAACCGGTCGGCGGCCCAGCCGGACGCCGGGATGAACACCGCCAGCGACAGCAGATACGAGGTGATCGCCAGCTTCAGCGTCAGCGGCGAGGTGCCGATATCCGCCGCGATGGCCGGCAGCGAGGTCGCGATCACGGTGGCGTCCATGTTTTCCATGAACAGCGCGGCGGCCACGATCAGCGGGATCAGTCGTTCTTTTTGCATGCCGGATGAGGTCGAGGAGGGAGCCCGGGCTGTAGCACCTGCGCCGAGCGGTCGCTATTGCGGAAGCGTGTGTGCTTCCTAAATCCTGCGTGACCGGCGCGTTCCCATCTGCCGGAACCTCGCCAGGGAGTTTCGCCGATGATCTACCTGCTCGCCGCGTTCCTGCCGCCGCTGGGCCTGCTGTTCAACGGTCAGCCGCTGTCGGCGGTGTTCAACTTCATGCTGCTGGTCGTCTGCCTGGTGCTCGGCTTGATCTTCCACCCTTTGCTGGTGGTGCCGTCGCTGCACGCGCTGATTGCGGTGCGGATGGAGCGGGAAAAGCGGATGCACCGCGAAGTTGTCGAAGCAATCCGTGAGTATGGCCCGCCGCAGGGCTACCGGCGCTGAAGGCTCGCGGCATCTGATCGTCGTCGCATAGCGAAGGGGCGACGCCGCCTGTGCGCTGGCCCCGAGGACCGAAATCCCTGATCCGATAGTGATTTTCGGATCGATCGCGGCGCCGTGACGGAGCCGCGGTGGAAGCGGGTGCGCTCTGCCCGCTTCCCCCTATGATTCGTCATATCACCATGCTATCGACCACCGCCAACCCTACCGACGGGCTCGATTCGACGGCGCCGCCTCTTGCGGCGCCGAATGTGTCTCCCGTCTCCGCAAGATCGAGCGCGGCCGTCGTTGCCGCCGAACGGAGTTGGCCATGGCGTCAGTGAACGGATCCCCGCATTTTCAGGAAGCCTATACGTTCGACGACGTGCTGCTGAAGCCCGGCCTGTCGGATGTGCTGCCGTCCGAAGTCGATATCCGCTCGCGAATCACCCGCTCGGTGACCCTGAACGTGCCGATTATCGCCTCGGCGATGGACACCGTGACCGAGGCCCGCATGGCGATCGCGATGGCGCAGGCCGGCGGCATCGGCGTGATCCACCGCAATTTCGACCCGGAAGGGCAGGCCGCGCAGGTTCGCCAGGTCAAGAAGTTCGAATCCGGCATGGTGGTCAATCCGCTGACCATCAGCCCCGACGCCAAGCTGGCCGACGCGCTGGCGCTGATGAATCAGTACGGCTTCTCCGGCATCCCGGTGGTCACCGGCGCGCAGGGCCACGGCCCCGGCAAGCTGGTCGGCATCCTCACCAACCGCGACGTCCGCTTCGCGACCGATCCGTCGCAGAAGATCTCGGAGCTGATGACGCACCAGAACCTCGTCACCGTGCGCGAGGGCGTCAGCCAGGACGAAGCCAAGAAGCTGCTTCATCAGCATCGCATCGAGAAGCTGCTGGTGGTCGACGATCAGTATCGCTGCGTCGGCCTGATCACCGTCAAGGACATGGAGAAGGCGGTCGCGCATCCGCTGGCGTCGAAGGACGCACAGGGCCGGCTGCGCGTCGCCGCGGCGACCACGGTCGGTGAGGGCGGGTTCGAGCGCACCGAGCGGCTGATCGAGGCCGGCGTGGACTTCGTCGTCGTCGACACCGCGCACGGCCATTCGCAGCGCGTGCTCGAAGCCGTGACACGGATCAAGCGCATCTCCAACGCCGTGCAGGTGATCGCCGGCAACATCGCCACCCGCGAGGGCGCCCAGGCGCTGATCGACGCCGGCGCCGACTGCGTCAAGGTCGGCATCGGTCCCGGCTCGATCTGCACCACCCGCATGGTCGCCGGCGTCGGCGTGCCGCAGCTCACCGCGATCATGGACGCGGTCGAGGCGTGCAAGAAAGCCGACGTGCCGGTGATCGCCGACGGCGGCATCAAGTACTCGGGCGACCTCGCCAAGGCGCTGGCGGCCGGCGCCGACATCGCGATGGTCGGCTCGCTGCTCGCCGGCACCGATGAGACACCCGGCGAAGTGTTCCTGTGGCAGGGCCGCTCCTACAAGGCGTATCGCGGCATGGGCTCGGTCGGCGCGATGGCGCGCGGCTCGGCCGACCGCTACTTCCAGCAGGACATCAAGGACACGCTGAAGCTGGTGCCGGAAGGCGTCGAGGGCCAGGTGCCGTACAAGGGCCCGGTCGGCAACGTCGTGCATCAGCTCGCCGGCGGCCTGCGCGCCGCGATGGGCTATGTCGGCGCGAAGAGCCTCGGCGAATTCCACGACAAGGCGCAGTTCGTCCGCATCACCGGCGCCGGCCTGCGCGAAAGCCACGTCCACGACGTCACCATCACCCGCGAAAGCCCGAACTACCCGGGCGGGGTGTGAGGCTGCGCGAAGTACCAAGTGGCAGTCATTCCGGGGCGCGCGCCCTTGCGCGCGAACCCGGAATCTCGAAGAGATGGGGCACGGCGGTACCCGTTGCAGATTCCGGGTTCGCTCGCTTGCGCGAGCGCCCCGGAATGACGGCGCTGCGGCGGGCGGCTGGCCGCCGAAACGGTTAGTTTCGCCGATCACCTCTCCATTGTCATTCCGGGCGCGCGAAGCGCGAGCCCGGAATCCATAACCACCGCGCTGTGTTGTGATGCGGGGCGGCGCGGCGTCGTGTCCTGTCGTGTGCAAAGTGGCTATGGATTCCGGGCTCGCGCCAAGAGGCGCGCCCCGGAATGACGAACGAGAGGGTGTCGCAAAGGTGAATTGACGCTGCGCCAACCTCCGTGGGGGGCGATCCGCACCGCAGTTGGCGAATTGGATGCATTCGCATACAGTCCCGGCCTCGACGCCTGATCTCTCAACAAGCATCAAAAAAGGAAACGCAATGTCCAAGGCCAAGCGTATCGTTCTTGCCTCGCGTCCGGTCGGTGAGCCGACCGCGGCGAATTTCCGTCTCGAGGAAGTCGACATGCCGGCGCCGGGCGAGGGGCAGGTGCTGTTGCGGACGATCTGGCTGTCGCTCGATCCCTATATGCGCGGCCGCATGAGTGATGGGCCGTCCTACGCGCAGCCGGTTCCGATCGGCGGCGTGATGGAAGGCGGCACGGTGTGCGAAGTGATCGACAGTAAGAGCCCCGGCTTCGCCAAGGGTGACATCGTGCTGGCGCACAGCGGCTGGGCGACCCATGCGGTGGCCGACGCCAAGCCGCTGCGCAAGATCGACCCGTCGCTCGGGCCGATCTCGACGGCTGTCGGCGTGCTCGGCATGCCCGGCATGACCGCCTACACCGGCCTGCTCGATATCGGCCAGCCGAAGGAAGGCGAGACCGTCGTGGTCGCCGCCGCATCCGGCGCGGTCGGTTCGGCGGTCGGGCAGATCGCCAAGATCAAGGGCGCCCGCGCGGTCGGCATCGCCGGCGGCAAGGAGAAGTGCGACTACGTCAAGAAAGAGCTCGGCTTCGACGACTGCCTCGACCATCGCGATCCGGACCTCGCCGCCAAGCTGAAGGCGGCGTGCCCGAACGGCATTGATGTGTATTTCGAGAACGTCGGCGGCGGAGTGTTCGAAGCGGTGTTTCCGCTGTTCAACAATTTCGCCCGCATGCCGGTGTGCGGACTGATCGCCCAGTACAACGCCTTCGAAGCGCCGCCGACGCCGAAATGGGCGACCGCGCTGATGCGCCATGTGCTGACCAAGCGGCTCAATATCCGCGGCTTCATCGTCAGCGACTTCGCCGGCCGGCGTCAGGAGTTTCTGCGCGAGATGTCGCAGTGGGTGCGTGAAGGCAAGGTGAAGTACAAGGAGTTCGTCACCGAGGGAGTCGAGAGCGCGCCGGAGGCGTTTATCGGCCTCTTGAAGGGCGCGAATTTCGGCAAGCAGATGGTTCGCATCGGCGCCGACAAGGCGTAGCGCGAGCGGGCTAAATCACCCGGTAGCGGATCGCGTAGTCGTCGCGGACGGCCTTGGGCCGGCTCTGCGACGGCGCGCGGTCCGCCAGATGCCACGGGCCGAAAATGGCGGTGCGGCTCGGATTGGCGGCGAGCCGCAGCTTGAACAGATGCTGGCCCTCGCCGGGCAGGTTGAGGATCACCAGCCGGTCGGCGGTACGGAATTCGATCGGCACCGAGCCGCGCAGCACCGCATGGCCGTCGGCGAGCGCGGCGGGGCCTTGCAGTTGCGCGATGGTCTGATTGCGGTCGGTGTGCAGCTCGATCTGGGCGTCGCGGCCGAGCGCTGCGAGCGCGGCCGGCGGCAGCCGGATCTCGAATTCGACGGCGGGCCTGGCGCTGTTCAGGCCAAGCGCAGCCAGCGCAGTGTGGCGAATGTCGTGAACCACGAAAGCGAGCAGGGCGCCGGCCAACACCAGCGCGGCGCCGTGCTTGAGGACGTCGCGAACGGTGCGCTCGTACCGGCCGAAATACATCCAGAGCACGATGGCCACCGCGCCCGCGGCGGCGGCGCCGGCCAGCGCCGATGTGGCGATCCCGGCGGCATCGGTGGTGAGGCCGAAGATGCGGCCGAGGCTGACGATCGCGTCCGCGATCATGTCGCCGATCGTCTCCGCAAAGCTGGCCCAGTCACCCATCTACGCCTCCCGATCCGTCCCGCACCCCGTCAGGCGTGGGTCGGAGCTGCGCTGGCGCTGGTTCAACGCCGACGCGCGATTTGTCATAGTCCGGCGGCGCGGCTAAGAGGGCCCGAACAAGCGGAGAGCTTTCGATGTCGGTCCAAATGGTTCTGCTGCCGGTGTTCGCGCTGGTCGGGCTGGCGTTCGCACTGATGCTATGGCGGACGCGGTCCAAATCCGCCCCTGGCGCGGACCGGCCTGCGCCTGACGGCCTGCGCGAGCCATTCGACCTTCCGGTGCTGTTCTATGTGCTGGTGGCGATCGCACTGCCGCTGCGCAAGATGGACCTGGTTCTGGTGCTGCTGTCCTGGGTGTTCGTGGTGGCGCGCTACGCCGACGCCGGCGTGTTCCTCACCGCGAGTGGCAATGGTCGCCGCGGCCCGGTGTGGCTGGCCGGCGCGCTGGTGCTGCTGGCGATGTGGCTGTACTTCGCGCTGCGCATTCTGCTGCTGATTTGACCGGCGCTTGTGCGCCTTCGACGATTTGAAAGTCTGCCATGACCCCCGCCGCACGGCTGTCCGCAGCCATCGACCTGATCGCCGCCATCGATGCGCAGCGTATCCCCGCCGCAAAGGCCCTCAAGGAATGGGGCACGGCGCATCGCTACGCCGGCTCCGGCGACCGCGCCGCGATCGCCGGCCTGGTCTGGGACGTGCTGCGCCGCCGCGCTTCCAGCGCCTTTCTGATGGACGCCGACACGCCGCGCGCGCGCGTGCTCGGCATGCTGAAGCTGGAGCGCGGCATGGACGTCGAGACGATCGCCGCGCTGTGCGACGGTGGCCGCTTCGCGCCCGAGCCGCTCACCGACGCCGAACGCGCCGCGTTGACGACGCGGACGCTGGACGGCGCGCCGCCGCACGTCGCCGGTGACTACCCGGAATGGCTCGACGATCAGCTCGCCGCGCTGTTCGGCGACGAGCGCGTCGCCGAGGCCACTGCGATGGCGAGCCGGGCGCCGCTCGATCTGCGCGTCAATACGCTCAAGGGCAAACGCGACAAGGTGTTGGCCTCGCTGAAGCATCTCGGCGCCACCGAGACTCCGTGGTCGCCGCTCGGGCTGCGGATCGAACTCGGCGCCGACGCCCGTAACCCCGGCATTCAGGCCGAGCAGGACTTCATCAAGGGCGCCGTCGAGGTCCAGGACGAGGGCTCGCAGCTCGCGGCTCTGCTGTCGGGCGCCAAGCCCGGCGAGCAGGTGATCGACCTGTGCGCCGGAGCGGGCGGCAAGACGCTGGCGCTGGCCGCGATGATGCAGGGCAAGGGCCGGCTGATCGCGACCGATTCGGACAAGCGCCAGCTCGCGCCGATCCACGACCGGCTGTCGCGCGCCGGCGTCCACAACGCCGAGGTGCGTCCGCCGAAGGGCGACGCCGATCCGCTCGCCGACATCAGGGGCAGCGCCGATCTGGTGCTGGTCGATGCGCCGTGCACCGGCACCGGCACCTGGCGCCGCAACCCCGATGCGAAATGGCGGATGCGGCCCGGCGCGCTGGAGATCCGGCTGAAGGACCAGGCTGAGGTGCTGGCGCGGGCCGCCAAGCTGGTGAAGCCGGGCGGCCGCATCGCCTATGTGACGTGCTCGGTGCTGCCGGCGGAAAACGTCGAGCAGGTGAGGGCGTTCGTGGCCGCGCACCCCGACTTCACCCCGATCCCGCCCGCCGAACTCGCCGCCACCCTGTGGGACAAGGCCGACGCCTTCCTGGCCGCCACCTGGCCCACCCCCGAAGGCCTGCTGCTGACCCCACGGCGGACCGGGACAGATGGGTTTTTCGTGAGCGTCTTGAAGCGCAAAGCCTAGCCCCAAGCACGGCGCGCTCCCTCTCCCGCTTGCGGGAGAGGGCTGGGGTGAGGGCGACGCAGGCACGGAATCTCGGCCGCGCGGAAGTGGGGGGGGGGGGGGGGGGGGGGGGGGGGGGGGGGGGGGGGGGGGGGGGGGGGGGGGGGGGGG
>NZ_JAJNAL010000039.1 GCF_022271405.1 Rhodopseudomonas infernalis
CCCCCCCCCCGCCCCCCCCCCGGGGGGGGGGTGGGGGGGGGGGGGCCCCCCACGCGGGCACAGTGCTCGTGGCCCCCCACCCCCGACCCCTCCCCGCAAGGGGGATGGGGGAAGAGGCGCCTTGCCTCGGAGCCATCGCATGATCGGCAAGCTCAAGGGCGTCATTGATAGTTACGGCGAGGACTATGTGGTGCTCGACGTCCACGGCGTCGGCTATCAGGTGCATTGCGCCAGCCGCACGCTGCAGGCGCTGCCGTCGCCGGGCGAGGCGGCGACGCTGTCGATCGAGACCTATGTGCGCGAGGACCAGATCAAGCTGTTCGGCTTCCGCACCGATACCGAGCGCGAGTGGTTTCGCCTGCTGCAGACCGTGCAGAGCGTCGGCGCCAAGGTGGCGCTGGCGGTGCTGTCGACGCTGCCGCCGCACGATCTCGCCAATGCCATCGCGCTGCGCGACAAGGCCGCGGTGGCGCGCACGCCCGGCGTCGGGCCGAAGGTCGCCGAGCGCATCGTCACCGAACTGAAGGACAAGGTGCCGGCGCTGAGCAACGTCGACCCCGCGGTGGTGCATCTGTCCGGCGCGATCGACGACAACACCGCGCCGCGCGCGGTGGCGGACGCGATCTCGGCGCTGGTCAATCTCGGCTACGGCCAGCCGCAGGCGGCGGCGGCCGTCGCCGCGGCTTCCCGCGCCGCCGGCGAGGACGCCGCGACCGCGCAACTGATCAAGCTCGGCCTGAAGGAGCTGTCGAAGTGAGTATCACCGACGCCGACCGCGCGCTGATCGCAAGCGCCGTCGAGACGATTACCAAGCGCTACCGCAACGACTGGCAGGAAGTCGGCGCCGCGCTGCTGACGCGCACCGGCCAGCGCTACGTCGCGGTCAATCTCGACGCTTACTTGGGCCGGATGGCGGTGTGCGCCGAAGCGGTCGCGCTGGGGCAGGTGATCACCGAAATCGGCGAAGCCGGCATCGACACCATCGTGGCGGTCCGCCACCCCAAGCCGCACGACACCGACCGCGAAGTCCGCGTCGTCTCCCCCTGCGGCGCCTGCCGCGAACTGATCTGGGACTACGACCGCCACGCCCGCGTGCTGGTGCCCGGCCCGGACGGCGTGGAGGCCGTGGGGATCAGCGAGCTGCTGCCGAACAAATACAGTCGGGAGCGGACGTTGTGAGCAGAGCGTCGATGTTGGCCGTTGCGCTCACCCCCCGCACAGCGCGCTCCCTCTCCCGCTTGCGGGAGAGGGCTGGGGTGAGGGCGACGCGGGCACTGACTCTCCGACCCGTGGAGGGCTCTTCCCCCACCCGGATCGCTGCGCGATCCGACCTCCCCCGCAAGCGGGAGAGGTTGCGCCGTGCCGGTTGGAGCGCGCGCATGCTATCCTCGCGCCATGACTGACCCCTCCCGCCTCGTCACCCCCGAGCGCCGCGGCGATGATCTCGGCGATGCGGCGCTGCGGCCGCAGACTCTGTCCGAGTTCGTCGGCCAGCAGCAGGCGCGCGCCAATCTGCAGGTGTTCATCGACGCCGCCCGCAAGCGCAAGGAAGCGCTCGACCATGTGCTGTTCGTAGGTCCCCCGGGCCTCGGCAAGACCACGCTGGCGCAGATCGTCGCCCGCGAGCTCGGCGTCGGATTTCGCGCCACCTCCGGCCCGGTGATCGCCAAGGCCGGCGATCTCGCGGCGCTGCTGACCAATCTCGAAGAACGCGATGTTCTGTTCATCGACGAGATCCACCGCCTCAGCCCGTCGGTCGAGGAGGTGCTGTATCCGGCGATGGAGGACTTTCAGCTCGATCTGATCATCGGCGAGGGGCCGGCGGCGCGTTCGGTGAAGATCGATCTGTCGAAGTTCACGCTGGTCGGCGCCACCACGCGCGCCGGCCTGCTCACCAATCCGCTGCGCGACCGCTTCGGCATTCCGGTGCGGCTGAATTTCTACACCATCGACGAGCTGGAAAGCATCGTGCGGCGCGGCGCCCGCGTGCTCGGCACGCCGATCACCAATGACGGCGCCAACGAGATCGCCCGCCGCGCCCGCGGCACGCCGCGCATCGCAGGCCGGCTGCTGCGCCGGGTCCGCGACTTCGCCTCGGCGGCCGACGCCGAAGCGATCGACCGCAAGATCGCCGACCACGCGCTGGGCGCACTCGAAGTGGATAGCGCCGGGCTCGACGCGATGGACCGGCGCTACCTCACGACCATCGCGCTGAACTACGGCGGCGGCCCGGTCGGGGTCGAGACCATGGCGGCGGCGCTGTCCGAGCCGCGCGACGCCATCGAGGACATCATCGAGCCGTATCTGATCCAGTGCGGCTACCTGCAGCGCACCCCGCGCGGCCGCCTGCTCACCGACCACGCCTTCCGCCACCTCGGCCTAGCCGCCCCGTCGCGCGAGCCGGGGCAATTCGGGCTGTTTGGCGATGCCGGGGATCCAGAGTAGGCGTGCCGAAAGCAATGAGTAATCCAGTGCCCCACCCCCTCGACGGCGCCATCATCGACAGCGCCCATCACATGCAGGTTCGCGTCTACTACGAGGACACCGACTTCTCCGGCATCGTCTATCACGCCAACTATCTGCGGTTCCTGGAGCGCGGGCGGACCAACTATCTGCGGCTGCTCGGGGCGGCGCAGAGCGAGCTGTTTGCGGAGGCGGAGAGCGAGACGCCGGGGTTCGCGTTCGTGGTGCGGGCGATGCAGCTCGATTTCCTCAAGCCGGCCAAAATGGACGATGTGCTCGAGGTGATCACCCGGCCGATCGAGGTGCGCGGCGCCTCGATCAGCATGCATCAGCAGGTGAAACGCCGTGACGACGTGCTGATCGAGGCCAGGGTCAAGGTCGCCTTCGTCTCCGGCGGCCGGGCACGGCCGATCCCACTACCGCTGCGGGTGGCGATGAAGGCGGACGTGACTTGATCTGCTAGTATTCAGGATCAAAAAATCGCAGGGTCGGAAATCGATGATTTAGTGACCAAGAGATCGGCACCAAGTCGCGCGACCGTATCTTTTACAACGTCCGAGTACCATGCAGGAGCCGATGGCGAGATGCAGACTCTTTCGATCAAAGTGCGGATATCGCACGCAACATCTTGTCCGGAAGGATAAATGGCCTTCGCATTCCTTAAATCTTCGGGCTTCTCAACGCTCTGCAAGAAGCACGCTCGTAGCTCGCGTTCAGGTTCGAAGCTTCTTCGCTTTCGGAAGAATGGATTAAACATGTTGCCTGGTTCGATATGATCTCGGTCATAGTCGATGTACTGTATCGGGCCGATGCAGATACTTCTGGTGTCGTTTTTGATGCTCTCCTTGAGTCTTCCAATTGTTGATTTGATTGCAACCCCGTCTGCGGGGGGTGCATAGACCGACCAAAGAAACGCCGATTCATGTTCATTCATGTTCCAACAGTTGATATAGATTAGGGCCGCGGAATTATCTCCATCTTGTTTCCGCCGTTGCGGATCAAAAAGATACTCGCGTAGCTCGCGCGAGCGGCAAGCTTCCAGCGGAAACCCCGTATATCGCTGCATGAACTCTTCATCCTTTATCAGCGCATTGCACAAATCAAGGTCTGGGCGTGATAGCGTTCCTTCGAACGGGTCTTGTTCGCGAAGCTCCAGCCCCCGACAGAAATAGATGGAAGACTTGGTCAGCAAGCTAAGAAACTTTGCCAAACTCATAAATCTCCAGATTACTGTCTCCTCCGGCGGCAATGTTCCAGCTGATACGTGAGGAAAGTAGGGCACGCGCGCTACCCATTCATTTCTAGTGTTGGCTATGAAGGTTCAATTTATTCCCGCAGGGGAACCGCAACAATCCGCCCATTGGTTAGAAACAAGGTCGCGTTCGTCTCCGGCGGCCGGGCGCGGCCGATCCCACTACCGCTGCGGGTGGCGATGAAGGCGGATGTTAACTGATCCTGTGTGCGGCGGCGCACCGACGCTAGGGCGTCCGGTCGTTTGATGCTACGACAGGGTTCGTTCGCTGTCCCCCCGCGCCAGGATCGCCCATGACTGGTACGATTTCTTCTGGTCCGTTTGCTGCTGGTCCGCTTGCTGCTGATAAGCCTGCTGCTGACAAGCCTGCTGCTGATACGCCCCACCGGATCGTCATTGTCGGCGGCGGCGCTGGCGGCCTCGAGCTCGCCACCGCGCTCGGCGACAAATACGGCGACGCCGGTTCCGTCCGCGTCACGCTGGTCGATCGCAGCCGCACCCACATCTGGAAGCCGCTGCTGCACGCCATCGCGGCCGGCTCGCTACGCCGCTCGCAGCACGAGCTGAACTATCTGGCCCAGGCGCACTGGCATCATTTCCACTACCGGCTGGGCGAGATGAACGGGCTGGATCGCGCCCGCAAGGTGATCAAGCTGGCGCCGGTGATCGACGACGAAGGCCGCGAGATCAATCCGCAAAGCGAACTCGGCTATGACACGCTGATCGTCGCGGTCGGCAGCGTCACCAATGATTTCGGCACGCCCGGCGCCAAGGACTACGCGGTGCCGCTGGAGACGCCGGAGCAGGCGACGCGGTTCAACCGCCGCATGGTCAATGCCTGCCTGCGCGCCCAGCATCAGCACACCCCGATCGAGCCGGGCCAGTTGCACGTCGCCATCATCGGCGCCGGCGCCACCGGCACCGAACTCGCCGCAGAACTCCACCACACCGCGCGAGAAATCATCGCCTACGGGCTCGACAAGATCGATCCCGAGCACGACCTCAAGATTGTGCTGATCGAGGCGGCCGACCGCATCCTGCCGGCGCTGCCGGAGCGGATCTCGCAGGCGACCCTCAAGCTGCTGACCGACCTCGGCGTCGAGGTCCGCACCCGCGCCCGCGTCGCCGAGGTGCTGCCCGACGGCATCAAGCTCGCGGACGGTCAGCACGTCCCGTCCGAACTGGTGGTGTGGGCGGCGGGCGTGCGCGCGCCGGATTTCCTCAAGGACATCGACGGCCTCGAGACCAACCGGATCAATCAGCTGGTGGTGAAACCGACGCTGCAGTCGAGCAGCGACGAGGACGTGTTCGCGCTCGGCGATTGCGCCGCCTGCGCGATCCCCGGCTACGAGAACAACGTGCCGCCGCGCGCCCAGGCGGCGCATCAGGAGGCCGAGTTCCTGCTGGCGCAGATCGAGAAGCGGCTGGCCGGTCAGCCGCTGGGCGAGTTCCGCTATCGCGATCTCGGCTCGCTGGTGTCGCTCGGCAAATATTCCGCGGTCGGCAATCTGATGGGCTCGCTGGTCGGCCGAAGCTTCCTGATCGAGGGCTATTTCGCCCGCTTCATGTATCGCTCGCTGTACAAGATGCACGAAGCCGCTTTGTACGGCCGCGGCCGGACGCTGCTCAGCATGCTGTCCGGCTCGACCCGGCCGACACCGACGGTGAAGCTGCACTGACGGCTGCGGGCCTCGTTCGCGACGGAACAAGAGTGTCCCGCGTGCCGCAGCCGGCGGACTCCGTGTTGTCGCAGGGAGCTGTTCCGCTCCGCGTCGGATAGATTGCGCGGCTCAACAGATGATTCGGGCGAGGAGCGCGGCATGGCGGGCGTAGACATCGGCAAGGAGCCGCGCGTCGAAATTCTCGGGCCGCGTGAACGCGATCTGCGGCTGGATTTTCTGCGCGGCCTCGGTCAGTGGATGATCTTTCTCGATCACATTCCCTACAACGTGATGAGCTGGCTGACGCTGCGCAACTACGGCTTCTGCGATGCCGCCGAGTTCTTCGTCTACATCTCCGGCTATTCGATCGGCTTCGCCTACGGCCCCGCGATCCGCTCCGGCGAGATGGTGGCGGCGATCAAACGGCTGTGGACGCGGGCGGCGCAGCTCTATGTCGCGCACGTCTTCTTGTTCCTGTTCTTCACCGCGCAGATCGCGCGCGCCGCGCGGCGCTTCGACAATCCGATGTACAAGGACGAATTCAACGTCGCGCAGTTTCTCGAAAATCCCGACGTGATGATCCAGCAGGCGCTGCTGCTGAAGTACAAGCCCGTCAACCTCGACGTGCTGCCGCTCTACATCGTGTTCGTGGTGGTGGCGCCGCTGATCCTGTGGGGACTGATGCGGCGCCCGACCGTCACGCTGGTGCTGTCGGGCCTGCTGTATCTGGTGTCGCGCACGGCCGGCTGGAATCTTCCCTCGTTCCCGGATGGTCATTGGTACTTCAACCCGTTCGCCTGGCAGTTCCTGTTCGTGTTCGGCATCTGGTGCGGCTTCGGCAACGGGCCGCAGATCCGCCCCTGGGTGAAGTCGTGGCCGAACCAGACGCTGTCGTGGATCATCGTCGCGGTGGCGTTCGTGATCGCGATGTCGTGGAATTTCGAGGCGCTGTGGGGGCTGGTGCCGGAGGCGGTCGGCAAGGTGATCTATCCGATCGACAAGACCAGCCTGTCGCCGCTGCGGCTGATCCATTTCCTGGCGCTGCTGACGATCGTGGTGAAGCTGCTGCCGCCGGATCTGCCGGCGCTGCGCTCGCGCGCGCTGCATCCGATCATCCTGTGCGGCCAGCGCTCGCTGCCGGTGTTCTGCTTCGGCGTGCTGCTGTCGTTCACCGCGCACTGGATCCTGCGCCAGGTCTCGGGCGGCGTCGCGATGCAGATATTCGTCAGCCTCGCCGGCATCGGCCTGATGATCGGTATCGCCTGGGTCGCCACCTGGTATCGCAGCCTGCCGACGCTGTTCACCGTGCCGGTGACGATGCCGGTCGCGGACGAGCCGGCGAAGCAACCGGGCGAGTCCAAGGCGGAGCAGCCGGAAATCGTCAAGGCGTCGGTCTAGGCCTTGGCTTGACTCGGTGTACCGATCGGTACAATCTTCGCGGCATTCGATCCGCCGTGGAGAAGCCCGATGTCGCGCCCGCCGCTGCCGCCGTTCACCCGCGAGACCGCCGCCCAGAAGGCGCGGATGGCCGAGGACGCCTGGAATTCGCGCGATCCCGTGAAGGTGTCGCTCGCCTACACGCCGGACAGCAGCTGGCGTAACCGCGCGGAATTCTTCCAGGGCCGCGACGCGATCGTCGCCTTCCTCACCCGGAAATGGGAGCGCGAGCACGAGTACCGGCTGATCAAGGACCTGTGGGCTTTCGACCGGAATTTCATCGCGGTGCGCTTCCAGTACGAATGGCACGACGATGCCGGCCAGTGGCATCGCTCCTATGGTAACGAGCAATGGGAGTTCGACGAAGCCGGCCTGATGCGCCGCCGCGAGGCGAGTATCAACGACGTTGCGATCAAAGAGAGCGACCGCCGCTTCCACTGGCCGGCACCGGGGCCACGCCCGGCGGACGTGCCGGGGCTGGCGGCAGAGCCGTTTTGAGCAGTCGCGCTCGATAGATATTAGGAAACGCGGTGAACCAACTCCGTCATGCCCGGGCTCGTCCCGGGCATCCTCGCCTTGCAGACTTCGACCGGGACAGAGGCGTGGATGGCCGGGACAAGCCCGGCCATGACGGGGAGGGGGTGCTTGCGTAGTTGAAGAAACAGTGCCTGTGAAAACGCCGCGCCCAGCTATCACCAAGCCATCCACCGACCGCGCCGCGTTGCTGCCGTTGCTCGGGGAGGTGTTCCGCGCCCACGGCTACGAGGGCGCGTCGCTGGCGCTGATCTCTGAGGCGACCGGGCTCGGCAAGGGCAGCCTGTATCACTTCTTCCCGGGCGGCAAGAAGCAGATGGCCGACGAAGTGCTGGCCGAGATCGACGGCTGGTTCGAAACCCACATCTTCGCGCCGCTGCGCGATCCGCAGGACCCGCGCGCCGCGATTGCCGCGATGCTGGCCGGCGTCGACGATTACTTCCGCTCCGGCGCCCGCGTCTGTCTGGTCGGCGTGCTGGCGCTCGGCCATGCGCGCGACGAATTCGCCGCGCCGGTCAATGATTACTTCGCCCGCTGGCAGGACGCGCTCGCCGCCGCACTGCGCCGCTCCGGCCTGTCGCCCGCGCCCGCACGTCGGCGGGCCGAGGATGCGGTGCTGTCGATCCAGGGCGCTTTGGTGCTCGCCCGCGCCCGCGACGACGCCAAGGTTTTCGGCCGCGCGCTGGCGGAGTTGAAGGCGCGGCTGCTGGCGTAGTCCTCGACCGTCTCTCCCCGCGCAAAGCGCCCCCTCTCCCGCAAGCGGGAGAGGGAGCGCGCTGCGGCCTCGGGCTCGCTCATCGGTTCAAGTCGCGGCGCAATCCATCCCTTACGACGGAACCGAACTGCCTGCCTTGGCCGGCGCAAACTTCTCCGCCATGCTGTCGGGCAACGGCGACACCGTTCGTCTTGCAGTCATGGAGAAGCGCCGCATGCTCTACGCCATCCTTTGCTATCACGACGAAGACTTCGTCGGCTCCTGGAGCCGCGAGGAGGATGCCGCCGTGATGGAGCGGCTGAAGGCCGTCCACGGCAAACTCGCCGCGCAGGGCCAGCTCGGCCCGGTGGCGCGGCTGCTGCCGACCACGGCGGCGACAACGCTGCGCAAGGATTCCGAGCCGCCGCTGGTGATTGACGGCCCGTTCGCCGAGACCAAGGAGCAACTGCTCGGCTTCTACGTGGTCGAATGCGACGATCTCGACGGCGCGCTCGAGGTCGCGCGCGATCTCGGCCGCGCCAATCCGGGCGGCTCCTACGAGATCCGCCCGATCGGCACCTTCATGCCTGGCCCGGCGCAGCCATGACCGATCTCGCCTGGATCGAAACCGCCATCACGGCGGCGCGTCCCCAGGCGATCGGCGCGCTGCTGCGCTATTTCCGCGATCTCGACACCGCCGAGGAAGCGTTTCAGAACGCCTGCCTGCGGGCGCTGAAAGCCTGGCCGCAGAACGGTCCGCCGCGCGACGCCGCGGCGTGGCTGATCATGGTCGGCCGCAACGTCGCGATCGACGATTTGCGCCGCGGCAAGCGGCAGCAGCCGCTGCCCGACGACGACCATGCGATCTCCGACCTCGGCGACGCCGAGACCGAACTGGCGGAGCGGCTCGACGGCTCGCATTATCGCGACGACATCCTGCGGCTGCTGTTCGTCTGCTGCCATCCCGAACTGCCGCCGACCCAGCAGATCGCACTGGCGCTGCGCATTGTCTCCGGCCTCACGGTCCCGCAGATCGCGCGCGCATTCCTGGTGTCGGACGCCGCCATGGAGCAGCGCATCACGCGGGCGAAGGCAAAAGTCGCTCGCGCGGGCGTTCCGTTCGAAACCCCCGGTGCGGTCGAGCGCAGCGAGCGGCTCGGCGCCGTGGCGGCGATGATTTATCTCGTGTTCAACGAGGGCTACTCCGCGGCGGGCGACAGCGCCGGCGTGCGCGCGCCGCTGTGCGAGGAGGCGATCCGGCTGGCGCGGCTGCTGCTGCGGCTGTTTCCGGCCGAGCCGGAGATCATGGGGCTGGCCGCGCTGATGCTGTTGCAGCACGCCCGCGCCGCCGCGCGGTTCGATACGCAGGGCGAGGTGGTGCTGCTGGAAGATCAGGACCGCAGCCGGTGGGCTCCGAAGCTGATCGCCGAAGGGCTGGCGCTGATCGACAAGGCGATGCGCCACCGCCGGCCCGGCGCGTACCAGATTCAGGCGGCAATCGCCGCGCTGCACGCCCGCGCGCCGCGCTTCAAAGACACCGATTGGACGCAGATCGATTTATTGTACGGCTCGCTCGAGATCCTGCAGCCGTCGCCGGTGGTGACGCTCAACCGCGCGGTCGCAGTGTCGAAAGTCCGCGGCCCCGCCGCCGCGCTGGCCATGATCACGCCGCTGGAAGACCGCCTCGTCAATTACTTCCACTACTTCGGCGCCAAGGGCGCCCTGCTGCTCCAGCTCGGCCGCGCCCCCGAGGCCCGGACCGCCTTCGACCGCGCCATCGCGCTGGCGCGCACGCCGGCGGAGGCGAGCCATATTCGGATGCATTTGGATCGGCTCGCGCGGGAGCAGGCGGCAGGGACGTAGTTACTCCGGAAAAGGAGCGAAGCGCAGCGCCCGCGTCGCCCTCACCCCACCCCTCTCCCGCAAGCGGGAGAGGGAGCCCGCCGCGTCGCTGGGCGATCTCGTGCAAACTCGCTCATGTAATTTGGGATAAGCGCCCTCTGGAATCGGTGTCTCTCCCCGCGCACCGCGCGCCCCCTCTCCCGCTTGCGGGAGAGGGTTGGGGTCAGGGCGAGTCGGGCACTACGCCCGCGATCATCCGGACTACCCGTTCCGCCGCTCGCCGCGGAGCGTGGCAAGGCCGATGCCGGCGGCGTCGAAGCCGCCGTCGACGGCGAGGATCTGGCCGGTGATGTAGCTGGAGCGGTCGCTGCACAGGAAGTAGATCGCCTCCGCCAGCTCGGTTTCGAGGCCGTAGCGGCCGAGCGGAATGGCGTCGCGATAATCGGCGCGGATCTCCGGCGAATGCACCGCCTGAGCCATCGCGGTTTCGACCGGGCCGGGCGCCACGCCGTTGACGCGGATGCCGAGCCCGGCGAGTTCGACCGCGCATTGCTTCGTCAGATGCGCGAGGGCGGCTTTGCTGGTGCCGTAGGCCGAGCGGAGCGTCGAGGCGCGCAGTCCCGAGATCGAGGTGACGTTGACGATCGCGCCGCCGCCGGAGTCGCGCATCAGCGGCACCGACGCCTGGATCAGCTTGAACGGCCCCGTCAGGTTGACGTCGATCACCCGCTGCCATTCGGCATGGGTCGTCTCCATCAGCGGCTTGAACACCGCCACGCCGGCATTGTTGACGACCGCGTCGAGCCGGCCGAACCGCTCGCCGATCGCCGCGATGTCGCCGGCGTCCGATGCGGCATCGGCGACGTCGCAATGCAGCGCCAGCGTCCGCTCCGGTGCGGCGAGCTGTTCGATCGCCTGACGCAGCCCGTCATCGTCGTTGTCGAGCAGCGCGACGCGCCAGCCTTCTGCGAGAAAACGGCGCGTGGTGGCGAGGCCGATGCCGCGTGCGGCGCCGGTGACAAGCGCGACTTTGGGCGGAGAGGTGGTCATAAATTGTCCCGTGGGCTGTCGTTGGTGAGCGATCTGGCGATCGCCCGCAGCGTTAGCACAGGCCGCGCGAGGCGAGGTTGCGTTGTTCGGGCGCAGCGGAGAATTTCCTGTCGCGGCCGCCGCATCGCGCAGCAGGCTGGCGGCGTCACTGTCGCGCGGTCCGGCCAGGAACCAGTCGCTGACATCAGGATTACATGAAGCTGAGATAGAAAACCCGACGCGCTACACGTGCCGCGTTCCGACCGGAGATCAGCCATGGACGACGAACTGACGCAGCGTATCCGCCACCGTGCCCGTGAAAAGTGGGAGCTCGCCGGCTACCCCGAGGGCCGTAGCGACGAATTCTGGCTTGAAGCCGAAAAGGAAGTCCGCGGCGAGCAGGACACCTATCAGGAGCTGAAGTCGGACCCCAGCGTCACGACCAACAGCTGATCGATCGCGCAACAAGCGAGTTTTCCAGATCGCTTAGTCTGCTCACGAGTCTATGATGGCCGGGCATGTCCGGCCATCCGCGCCATCGTGTCGGTCATCTGCGTGTCCGTCATCGATGCGTTGCGCCCACGTCCTCACCGCACATAGAACACCACCGAGGCGATCACCAGCAATGCGGCGACCGCCAGCAGATGGGCCATCGCGCGCGAGGCGGCGAGTTTGGTTGCTTCGTCCATTCCATCCTCCCGAGACAGCGTGGACGAAGGCGCAGCAAATCCCCGTCACCCGTCACCTTGCGTGACGTGTGAACTGCCCGCGCAATTGCGCAGTCCGGCCGATCGAGATTGCTACGCTGATACGCCCCGCGACGACGATTCGCTCTTCGCCTGGAGTCCCCACTCCGCGAACATCGACGGATGAACGTTCGTCAATCAATGCGGCGGGAATTTGTCATACGATGCGTCAGCCAGCCGGACGATGCGTGCGCCAGCGTGCGGTCCGTCGGCGCAAATCTCGCACGCTAATCTCGCAGCTACACATGCTGGCTTCACAAGCGAACTTCACAAGCGAACTTCACAAGCTGACCGCACAAACAATCGTGCCGGCAGAATCTCTGCCGGCGCGATCAGTCGTCGTTCGAGAAACGGCGCGCTACAACGACTTGAGATATTCCAGCAGTGCTTTCTTGTCCTCGTCGGACAATTGCGTGCCGAACTCGGGCCCCTCGTGGCCGCAATTGCTGTTACCGGAATTGAGGTTGCTGCAGTCGGTGGTCACCAGCGTGTAGTCGAAATCGGTCTGGTCGGCGGCCAGGCCGACATTCACGGTGTCGTAGGCATTGCCGACCTTGAACTGCTTGGCGCGCTGGTTCGCCGGCTTCAGCAGATCGGCGAGAGTCGGCACCGAGCCGTTGTGCAGGTAGGGCGCGGCGGCCCAGATCCCCCGCATGACTCGCGCCTCATAGGCACCCTGCGGCGGCGGCGCGGCCGCGACCGGCGGGGCCGGAATCCGCAACCCCTGGACCGAGAAATTATCGAGCTGCGGCGGTGGCTGCGGCGTCGCCCCGCGAAACGCGCCGCGCAGATCGCGGAATTGCGGAGAGAGCTGCTGCAATTGCGGCGCGCCGGGTTGAAAGCCCTGCGCAGTCCTGCGTTCCGCCAGCGCGCGGTCCGACAGCGGCGGCTGCGCGGTCGCCACCGGCGCGGTCGTTGCCGCAGTGCCGATCGAGCTCAATCCCTGTTCGAGGATCGAGCCGATCACCGAGGTAGCCAGCATGTTGAAGGCGAGATCGGTTTCCTTCAGCGGCGTAGTCACTCCCGGGATGAAGGCGCCCTGCAGCACGCCGGTTTTCGCCGTCCAGGCGAGGATGTTGTATTCCCTTGTATCGGTGCCGACATTCTGCACCGGCGTCTTCCAGGTCTTGTTGTTGTAAAAACGCGTTTCGCCGGGCTTGATGCCATGGCAATCGGCGCAACTGCCGGAAGCGTTGTAGATCGCCTTGCCCTTGGCGGCGAGACCGCCGTCGAGCAGCCACGGCCATTTCGGCGGGCCGATCTTCTTGACCAGATCCTCGAGCTTGCCGAGGCCGTCGAAATTCGCCGAATTGTTGTTGAGGAAGTTGACGTAGAAGCCGTTATTGGTCGGCTGGAAAATGCCGAACACGCCGTAGACCTCGCCGAGATTGCGCGACAGCGCCAACAGGGCGCTGCCGTTGTCGGAGAAGCCCGGCCACTGCGTCTTGTCCTGGATCGGTGCGTTCCAGAGGAACGGATAGCGGACCGGCGCGTCCGCGACCTTGATGTTGTCGGCGATCATGAAGCTCGGCGGCGGCCCGACATCGAGCCCGGTCAGGCGGTTGAAGATCATGCCGACGGCGTCGAGCCGCGCCGGTCCCCATTGGTGCTTCGGCAGCGCGCGCTGAACCAGCGTGTGATAGCGCGTGTACCACAGGTCGAAGGATTGCCGCAGCGCCAGCACGTCGTTGGGATCAGGCGATGGCGTTCGCAGCACGGTTGCGGCGAACGCCTTGAAGTCGGCGTCGGTCGCCGTCACGCGGCCGGCCGCGGCGTCCAGATCGGTCAGCAAGCTTTGGAAGTCGACGATCGCCGGGCCGCCGTCGATGCGATAGGTCTTGCCTTCGGCGACGATCTGCCTCGTGTGACAGGCCGAGCAGGTCATGCCGACGGTCTCGGCGCCGCCGGCGCCGGAGGTCGAAAACCCGACCGGCAGGTTGTTACTCACCGCCGGGTTCGGCAGATAGCCGTAGCGTGCGAGGCTGCCCTCGAGAAACGGCGCGCCGTCCGGTTGTTTCAAGGCCTTGAGCCAGGCCAGCGGAATCATCCGCGAGCCCTGATCGCGGATGTAGAAATCGGCGCGCTCGGCCGCTGTCCAGTCGCTGCCCTGGTCGACGTAGATCGGGGTCTGCGCCATCGCCGGCGCGGAGAGTGTGAGGATCGCGACGATCGCCGGAAGTGTGCGCGCAATACGCCGAAGCGGAGCCGTCATGGTGTCGCCTCTTGCAAATCGTTTGTTTAAAATTGCAGTGCTTTAGAAGTCTTCGACTGTCGCGCCGAATCTTGCAGGCGTGCAAGCGTCAAATATTGCGTGTGACAAAAGCCGCGACGCTGGTGTGGTAACATCCGGTAGTAATTCGATCGCGGTCGCGGCGTAGTCGCGAAATCTTGAACGCGCGGCGCGCGTCTTGTCACAACGCGAGACGGCGACGCGGTAACAGCTGCGGTGTTTGTTTTCACCGCGCATGTCGGATGGCGTCCGGCCGGATCGTCATTCTCACGCGGGGGGCTGCTATCTGGCGGCCCGGCATCACGCGGGAGGATGACGATGCGTTTCATGGTGATCATGAAGGCAGCACGGGCAGCGAAGCCGGCGTGATGCCGTCGACCGAGATGTTCGCGGCGATGGGCCGCTTCAACGAGGAGATGATCAAGGGTGGCGTGATACATGGTCCGTTCGCGGGCGATCTCGCCGCGGGCTTCTGGCTGATCGAAACCGGATCGCTCGACGAGGCGGTCGGCTGGATCAGACGCGCGCCGTTCGGACCGGGCGATGCGATCGAGATCCGGTGGATCCTGGCCGCGGAGATTTCGGCGAGAGCGTCGGTATTTCATTTCGGCCGCCTGCGGGCGCCGGTAAGGTAGCCCGCCACCGATTTCGCTGGGCAGGTGGCGCCTGCCCCGAGTTTGCCGCAAGACCATCCGCCGGATCGCGGCTGCCACAGGTTTGCCGCATGGTTTTTCGCGCCCGAAATGCCGTTTCTGGACCGCCGGACGGGCGGGGAACCGGGAGCGCAACACGGCGCGATGCCCCGTGACCTTTCGGCCCCTCTCATGTAAAAGCCCTTCACATGAGCTGGCGCAAGGAAGACCGCCGCGCCGAGCGCGGCTATCATCACGGCAATCTGAAGGAAGCACTGCTGCAGGCCGCGCTCGGGCTGATCGCCGAGAAGGGGCCTGCCGGTTTCACTTTCGCCGACGCCGCCCGGATGGCCGGCGTCAGTCCGGCCGCGCCGTATCGGCACTTCCGCGATCGCGACGAATTGCTCTCCAACATCGCCCAGCGCGGCTTCGACCAGTTCGAGCAGGTGCTCGCCAAGGCCTGGGACGACGGCCGTCCCGACACTTTGACCGCGTTCATGCGGGTCGGCCCGGCCTATCTGGCGTTCGCCCGCAACGAGCCGGCCTACTACTCGGCGATGTTCGAATCCGGCGTGCCGGTCGACGCCAATCCGCTGCTGATGGCCTCGTCGGAACGCGCCTTCAACGTCATCCGCGCCGCCGCCGAGCGCCTCGCCGCGCTGACGCCGCCGAATGTCGCGCGGCCGCCGGCGCTGATGATGGCGCTGCATATCTGGTCGATGTCGCATGGCATCGCTTCGTTGTTCGGCCGCGGCGATGCCGCCCGGCGCAAGCTGCCGATGGCGGCCGAAGAACTGCTCGAAGCCGGTGTGCTGATTTATCTGCGCGGTCTCGGGTTTCCTGCCGACCTCCGCTCCCAGCCGGAAAAGCCAACCGAACCAAGGCGTTCTGGCCCGTGGGGCACCGCCCCGTAAGGCGTGCGCTCACCTCGATGTGAGCGACGTGCGCAATTGTCGCCCCGACCGTTTCCCACGTTCGCTTGACAAAACCAGAGAATGAACTAGCTATGTAAATGTTATTTACATTCACACCGGCGCTGCCGGGAATGGAGAGGCTCATGGCCAACGCCGCTGACTACAATCGATGGGGTCCTGCCGAGGCGCGCTACCAGCCGGCGCCACGGTCGTCCTTCAGCCCGGGCTGGATCCTGCTGACGGTGGCCGGCTTCATCGTCTGGTGGCCGATCGGGCTGGCACTTCTCTTCTACACACTCTGGAGCAGAAACATGGGTTGCTGGGATCGCGGTGATCGCTTCTCGAACAAGATGGAGCGGATGCAGTTCAAGATGGAGCGGATGCGCCAGCGCATGGACCGCCACGGCTTCGGCTTCGGCCCGCCGTCCAGCGGCAACCGCGCCTTCGACGAGTACCGGATGGAAACGCTCCGCCGGCTCGAAGAAGAGCAGGTCGAGTTCAAGGACTTCCTCGAGCGTCTGCGCCACGCCAAGGACAAGGAAGAGTTCGACGCCTTCATGGCGCAGCACCGTACCAAGCCGGCGGGTTCGCCCGACGCGCCGCAGCAGGGCTGATCGAGCTACGCAATCAGTGACATCGCCGCCCGCCTGGATCTCAGGCGGGCGGCTTTGTTTTGGCTGCGGCAGAGTTTTGCTCGCGGCAATGTCACACCCGGCGCCGCTGTCTCGTCCTATCATCGTGCAATCGCAGGAGATCACGATGAAGCCCCGCCTCAACCCCGCCACTGCGGCGCCCGCTGCCTACAAGGCGATGGTCGCGCTCGAGACCACGATCAAGGCCAGCGGCCTCGAACCGAGCCTGATCGAACTGGTGAAGATGCGCGCCTCGCAGATCAACGGCTGCGCGTTCTGCCTGGACATGCACAGCAAGGACGCCCGCGCCCATGGCGAAACCGAGCAGCGGCTTTTTCTGCTGAACGCCTGGCGCGAGTCGCTGCTCTACACCGACCGCGAACGCGCCGCGCTCGGCTGGACCGAGGCGCTGACGCTGGTGGCCGAAACGCATGCGCCGGATGCTGACTACGAACTTCTGGCGCAGCAGTTCAGCGGTGCCGAGCAGGCCAATCTCACCTTCCTGATCGGGGCGATCAACGCCTGGAATCGCATCGCGATCGGCTTTCGCTATGTTCACCCGGTCGCCAACGCCCATGCCAAGGCCTCCTGAGCAGATCACTGCCGACGACGCCGCAGCGAGCTTCGCGCCGCTGCGGCCGCGGCTCGTCCGCGTCGCCTATCGGATGCTCGGCTCGGTCGCCGAGGCCGAGGATGTGGTGCAGGACGCGTACTTGCGCTGGCACCGCACCGACCGCGCCGCGGTGCGCGACGCCGCCGGCTTTCTCACCCAGGTCGTGACGCGGCTGTCTCTCGACGTGCTGAAATCGGCGCGGGTCAAGCGCGAAACCTATGTCGGGCCGTGGCTGCCCGAGCCCCTGATCGCGCCGGAGGCCGAGGAGGAGGGCGATGATATCACCCTCACCTTGATGCTGGCGCTGGAGCGACTGTCACCGCTGGAGCGCGCTGCGTTTCTGCTGCACGACGTGTTCGGGCTGCCGTTCGACGACATCGCCCGCACGCTCGACCGCGATCCCGCCGCCTGCCGTCAGCTCGCCACGCGCGCGCGTGGTCACGTCCGCGCCGCGCGGCCGCGCTTTCCGGTGTCCGAAGAGCGTGGTCTGGCCATCGCCGGCGCGTTCTTCGAAGCCTCGCGCAGCGGCGATCTTGCGGGACTGACGGCACTGCTCGCCGACGACGTGGTGTTCACCGGCGATGGCGGCGGCAAGCGGCTCGCCGCGCTCAACCCGATCCACGGCGCGGCACGCGTCCTGCGGTTCCTGGTCGGCGTCGCCCGAAAGAAGCCCGGCACCTCGACGCTGCTCGCGATGCAGTCGATCGATGGCCTGCCCGGATTTCTCTCGCAGGAACGTGATGGGCCACAGACCACGGCGCTGGCGATCGAGGACGGCCGCATCGTCGCGATCTACGTGGTCCGCAATCCCGACAAGCTGCGCCATCTGCGGTTGCCGGCCTCCGGTTCTGCGCCGCTCCACTGAGCAGCTACGCTCTCCGGGCAGTCACAGGCCCGTGCGATCACGGGCATTTTCCTGGAACTGGTAACGCCTTCTTAACCCTGATTAGCGATTGGTTAGGGGCGTCAGGATGCGCTTTCAGCCCTCGTTTTGACACGTTGGCAAGGGATGCAGGGCCCGGCTTCGGACGGGCCCTCCCAATTGACAACTCAAAATTTGGCGGTGGCGCTCTTGCCGGACTGCGGCGCGTGCTGCGCGAACGGAGCCGATGCCGGCTGCGGCCGGACCCTTGCGTGAGAGGATAATCGATCATGAATCCGGCCGACGTTGCCCAGTCAGCCATGCCGATGGTTTCCGCCGACGTCTCGCTGATCGCGCTGTTCTGGCAGGCGCACTGGATCGTCAAGTCGGTGATGCTCGGCCTGATCGGCTGCTCCGTCTGGGTCTGGGCGATCGCGATCGACAAGCTGATTCTCTATTCCCGCACCAAGCGGGCGATGGACCGCTTCGAACAGGCGTTCTGGTCGGGTGAATCCATCGATGATCTCTACCGGACGCTGTCGGCCAAGCCGACGCACTCGATGGCGGCCTGCTTCGTCGCGGCGATGCGCGAGTGGAAGCGCTCGTTCGAGAGCCATTCCCGCTCCTTCGCCGGCCTGCAGATGCGGATCGAGAAGGTGATGAACGTCTCGATCGCCCGCGAGGTCGAGCGGCTGGAGCGCCGCCTGCTGGTGCTGGCGACGGTCGGCTCGGCCGGCCCGTTCGTCGGCCTGTTCGGCACCGTCTGGGGCATCATGTCGAGCTTCCAGTCGATCGCCGCCTCGAAGAACACGTCGCTGGCGGTGGTCGCGCCGGGCATCGCCGAGGCGCTGTTCGCCACCGCGGTCGGCCTGATCGCCGCCATTCCGGCGACAATTTTCTATAACAAGTTCACATCCGAGGTGAATCGCCAGACCCAGCGGCTGGAGGGTTTCGCCGACGAGTTCTCGGCCATCCTGTCGCGTCAGATCGACGAGCGCGCATGATCCAGGCAGGTGAGCGCAAGGTGAGCATCCGACCATGGGGATGAACGTAGCTGCGGGCGGCGGCGGACGTCGCGGCAGTCGCAAGCGTCCGGTGATGGCGGAGATCAACGTCACCCCGATGGTCGACGTGATGCTGGTGCTGCTGATCATCTTCATGGTCGCGGCGCCGATGCTCACCACCTCGATCGACATCGACCTGCCGACCGCGCGCGGCGGCGCGCAGATCCAGTCGAACTCGCCGCCGCTGACGCTATCGGTGAAGCGCACCGGCGGCGCCTGCAACTCGCAGGTCGAGATGTATGTCGGCGACAGCGCGGTGCCGTCGGCCGAGCTGGACGCCAAGATCAAGGCGATCCGGGCGACGCGCTCGGACACCGACAACGTCATCTATCTCAGGGGTGACAAGGACGTCTGCTACACGGACATGATGAAGCTGCTCGGCCAGATCAAGGCGGCCGGCTTCAAGCCGAACATCGTGATTCTGCCGGAGCAGGGCTCCTGAACCGGGAAGGCGACGACCGACACTGAGGATGGAGCAGGAATTCTGAAGGTGAAGATCGACAAGACATTGGTGGCCTCGGTGGCGTTGCACGTCCTCGTGCTCGGCTGGGCCATGCTGTCTTTTTCGTCGAAGGCCTTCGAACTCGAGCCGCAAGAGTCCGTTGCGGTCGATACGATCTCTGAAGATCAGCTCGCCAAGGTGATGGCCGGCATGAAGACCGGCAAGAAGGAAAACCCCAAGCCGCTGGTCGAGAAGGTCGCCGAAGCCAAGCCGATGGACGACGCCGTCGGCAAGATCGACGACAAGAAGCCGCCGGTGGTTACCGACACCGCGCCGCCGCCCCAGCCCAAGCCCGACAAGCCGGTCGAGAAGAAGCCCGATCCGCCGAAGCCGGTGGTGAAGGAAGAGCCCAAGAAAGAAGAGCCGAAGAAGGCTGAGAAGAAGCCCGAGCCGAAGGAAGAGACCAAGAAGGCCGAAAAGCCGGAGCCCGATCCCAAGGTCGATCCGATCGCCGAGGCGCTGAAGAAGGAAGAGAAGAAGAAGCCGACGCCGCCGAAGCCGCATGCGGAGGCGGCCGCCAAGCCGCCGGAGCCGACCAAGAAGGCCGAGCGGGTGTTCGATCAGTCCAAGATCGCTGCGCTGCTCGACAAGCGCGACCCGACGCGCCAGTCGGCGACCGGCGACGCGCTGAATTCGAATGCGGCGCTCGGTCTGGCCAAGGGCAAGTCGGCAGACAACTCCGCGACCTGGGGCGCGATGTTCAAGGAGCAGGTGCTGCGTTGCTGGAAGAAGCCGTATGGCGGCCTCGACGCCCAGCGCGTCGAAGCGGAATTCAGCATCCGGCTGAAGCAGGACGGCACGCTGGAAGCCATGCCCGTGGCGGTGTCATCGCCGGCGAGCGCGTATCAGCGGGTGTTCCAGGAAAGCGGGCTGCGTGCCATCATCGAATGCGCGCCCTATCGGTTGCCACCCGGTTTCTTCGGGGAATGGCGTTATTTCAACCCTGTGTTTGATAGCAGAGACCTGTAACTCTGCGCTGAGGCTAAGCAACGATGTCAGATTCACGAAAGCCGATCGCCGCGCCATTCGTCATCGGACGGCGGCAAGTTCTGTCCGGCTTGGCGGCGACCGGTCTGGTCGCGGCCGGCGCCGGTCGCGCCTTCGGCCAGGCGCGCGTCACCGTGACGGGCGGCGACGTTGCGCCGCTGCCGATCGCGATCCCGAATTTCATCGCCGGCACGCCGTCCGACACCGAAGTCGGCAACGGCGTCAGCCAGGTGATCACCAACAATCTGAAGCGTAGCGGGCTGTTCGCTCCGATCGATCAGGCTGCCTTCCTCGAAAAGATCGCCAACATCGACGTGCCGCCGCAGTTCAAAAGCTGGAGCAGCATCAACGCCCAGGCGCTGGTGACCGGCCGGATGACGCGGCAGTCGGACGGCCGGCTCAAGGCCGAATTCCGGCTTTGGGACGTCGCCACCGGTCAGCAGCTCGCCGGCCAGCAGTACTTCACCTCGCCGGAATACTGGCGGCGCATCGCCCACATCATCTCGGACCAGATCTACGAACGCCTCACCGGCGAAAAGGGCTATTTCGACAGTCGCGTGGTGTTCATCGACGAAAGCGGTCCTGCCGAACGCAGGGTCAAGCGACTGGCGCTGATGGATCAGGACGGCGCCAATGTGCGCTACCTGACCCGCGGCGCCGATCTGGTTCTGACGCCGCGGTTCTCGCCGTCGACGCAGGAAATCACCTATATGGAGTTCGGCCAGGGCGACCCGCGGGTGTATCTGTTCAACATCGAGACCGGACAGCGCGAGATCGTCGGCAACTTCCCCGGCATGTCGTTTGCGCCGCGCTTCTCCCCGGACGGCCAGCGCATCATCATGAGCCTGCAGCAGGGTGGCAACTCCAACCTGTTCGTGATGGATCTGCGCTCCAAATCGACCACGCGGCTGACCGACACGCCGGCGATCGACACGTCGCCGTCCTACGCGCCGGACGGCAGCCGGCTCTGCTTCGAGTCCGATCGCGGCGGCAAGCCGCAGATCTACGTGATGCCGGCCAATGGCGGGCAGGCGCAGCGGATCTCGTTCGGCGACGGCAGCTACTCGACGCCGGTCTGGTCGCCGCGCGGTGACTACATCGCCTTCACCAAGATGGGCGGCGGTCAGTTCGCGATCGGCATCATGAAGCCGGACGGTTCCGGCGAGCGCATTCTGACCTCCGGGTTCCACAACGAAGGCCCGACCTTCGCGCCGAACGGCCGGGTGCTGATGTTCTTCCGCGATCCGGGCGGCAAGGCCGGGCCGTCGCTGTTTACGGTCGACGTCTCGGGCCGCAATGAGCTGCGGGTTCCGACGCCGGGCTACGCCTCCGACCCGGCCTGGTCACCGCTGCTGTCGTAGTTAACAAAATCCTAGCGGGGGGCTGGCCGTCGCCGATCTTCGGCGTCGGATAGCGATCTCTTGCGTTGTTTCGATCGAATAATCGAACAACAGCTTGCTCTGCCCGAGTCATTACAACGATCCGCTAAGGATATTCCCTCAGTATTAGTTCATTGAGAACAAGTAAACATGCCTTCGAACAGAGGCAAATGAGTGCGAATTCAGCTGGCTAAATCCGGTCGAACCACCGAGCAGGAGATGTCGCGGTCGATTTACGCCGCGCTCGTGGACTCGCTGTTCCAGAATCCTGCACCGATGTTCGCCGGGGCCTTGAGTGCGGCAGTGGCCGCGACCATGACCGCGCTGAAGACGGGCAATCATCTCTTGTGGGTGTGCGCCGCCCTGCTGATCGCCACCGGTGCGTTGCGTTCGCTCGATATGCGGGCTTATCAGCGCCGCAAGGAAGCGCTGACGTTCAAGGATGTCGAGGCGTGGGAAGTCCGCTATCAGATCGGCGCCATGCTCTATGCCGGCGTGCTGGGCGTCTGGTGCGTCATTGCGCTGATCGCGACGGACGACACCGTGGCTCATATGATCTGCGTGTGCGTCACCCTCAGCTACATGGCTGCGGGAGCCGGCCGAACCTACGGCCGGCCGTGGATATTCCATCTGCAGATCCTGCTGGCATGCGGCTCGATGTCTGCGGCGCTCGCATGGCACGGCAATATCTACTATTGCGGTCTGGCGCTGCTCAACGTCATCTTCTTCATCGGCGTCAAGCACATCACCACCAGCCTGCAGCAGATCTTCGTTCGGGCTCTGCTCGGCCGTGAACGCGAATCGGCATTGGCCGCCCAGTTCGACACTGCGCTCAACAACATGCCGCACGGGCTGTGCATGTTCAGCGCGCGCGGTCAGCTCGCGGTGATGAACCGCCGCTTCGCCGACATGATGAAACTCAAGGAGTCGCTGGTCGAAGGCGCGCCCAGCGCGACCGAGATCGTCGCATCCTGCGTGACCACCGGCGCGATCTCGGCGTCGAGCGGCCGCCTGATCCTGTCGGAGATCGATAACTCGCTCGCCGGAGAAATCGTCACGGTCGGCGACGAAGCCAGTCCGCGTTCGCTGTCCTGGACGTTCCAGCCGATGGCCGGGGGCGGCACGGTCGTGCTGGTCGAGGACATCACCGAACGGCGTAACGCAGAAGCGCGCATCCTGCATTTGGCCCGCTACGACGAACTGACTGCGCTGCCGAACCGCGTGAACTTCCGCGACGAGATCGAACGCATCTTGGCGTTGCAATCATCGGACCGGTCCGCGCTGTCGGCCCTGCTGTTCATCGACCTCGACCAGTTCAAGCAGGTCAACGATACGCTCGGCCATCCCTGCGGCGATCGGCTGCTCTGCTCGGTCGCCGACCGGCTGCGCGACATGCTGCGGCCGGAAGATTTCGTCGCCCGCTTCGGCGGCGACGAGTTCGTGGTGTTCCAGCAGAACGTGCGCTCCAACGAGGACGCCGCGGTTCTGGCGCGCCGAATCGTAGACCGCCTCAGCGATCGCTATCTGATCGACCACCACGTCGTCGAAATCGGCGCGTCGATCGGCATCGCGATGACCACCCCGGGCGTGCGCGCCGATATCCTGCTGAAGAACGCCGATATGGCGCTGTACCGCGCCAAGGCAGACGGCCGCGGCACCTATTGCTTCTTCCGCGACGAGATGGCCCACACGGTCGAGGCGCGGCGTATCCTCGAGCTCGATCTCCGCAAGGCGCTCGCCAACGAGGAGTTCGAACTCTACTACCAGCCGCTGGTCAATCTGAAGACCGGCCGGATCACCACCTGCGAAGCGTTGCTGCGCTGGAATCACCCGGTTCGCGGCACTGTTTCGCCGGTCGACATCATTCCGGTGGCGGAGGAGATCGGGCTGATCGTCGATCTCGGCCGATGGATTCTGCGCAAAGCATGCATGGAATGCATGATGTGGCCCGAGCATGTCAGCGTCGCGGTGAATTTCTCGTCGCAGCAATTTCATCAGCGCGACGTGCTCAACGAGGTGCGTTATGCGCTGGAGGTGTCCGGCCTGCCGTCGACTCGGCTGGAGATCGAGATCACCGAATCGTCGCTGCTCCGGAACACCCAGTTCACCCATGACGCGCTCGAGCAGCTCCACGCCGAGGGTGTCCGGATCTCGCTGGACGATTTCGGTACCGGCTATTCGAGCTTGAGCTATCTGCACAATTTCCCGCTGCAGAAGGTCAAGATCGATCGTTCCTTCCTCGAAGGCATCGACACCGACCGGCCCCTCACGCTGCTTCGCGGCGTTGCGCGGCTGAGTGCCGACCTCGGCATGGCGGTGGTGGTGGAGGGGATCGAAACCAACGAGCAGCTCGAGCGTATCAGTGCCGATGGCACAGTGACCGAAGGTCAGGGTTATCTGTTCAGCCGTCCGGTGCCAGCCGCGCGGATCCGACAATTACTCGTCGCCTCGCACAAGCGTCGGCCCAACGACGGCGATAAATTGGTCCTGCCGTTCCGGTCGATCGCCTAACCTCCGTCGCTTAGCAACCCCTCCTTGGTGTCGTCGTGTCGCCGCAACCGCAAGGTATGCATTGCGATGGGTTAACCCTAATAGTTCTACTGCTTTGCTCCTGTATTAGTAGTTTGTTAACCTCTTAAAGTCGTTATCCGGAGTTGAGGTGCATTAAATGAGCTCCGTTCACCAACAGACGAAGGTTCCCGGGGTGTCATCCCCTCGGGGCCATGAGTTGCTAGATCGCATCGACTATCGCCTGGCGGACACGCCCGCCGCGAAGGAAGCGATCTACCAGCTGCGCTATCGTGCCTACCTTGACGAAGGCGCGATCGAGCCGAATGCAGACGGCCGCGTCACCGACGCGCACGACGACATGCCCAACTCCTGGGTGTTCGGGGTTCACGTCGACGGCGTGCTGTCCGGATCGATCCGTATCAGCGTTGCAACGCCGGCAATGCCGACGTCGCCGTCGGTCGACGTGTTTTCGGATGTCCTCGGGCCGGAACTTCAGAACGGCAAGGTGATCGTCGATCCGACCCGGTTCGTTGCCGATCCCGATCGGATTCAGCGTATTCCCGAGCTGCCCTATGTGACGGTGCGGCTCGGCTACGTCGCCTGCTGCTACTTCGACGCCGACATCGGTCTTGCCACGGTCAGGGCCGAGCACCAGGCGTTTTATCGCCGTGTCTTCCTGCAGAAGCCGCTATGCGAGCCGCGGTTGTTTCCGGGGTTGTTGAAGCCGGTCGGGCTGATGGCGGCTGACTATCGTGAGATCCGCGAGCGGGTCTACGCGCGCTTCCCATTCATGCGTTCCAGTGCATTCGAGCGACGGATGTTGTTCGGGCGGGCGGCCGACGCGCCAACGCTGCGCGCTGCGGATGCGCCCAACATGGCCCCGGCGAAATCGTCCGAATGCTACATCTGACGATCGAGTAGCGACGCCCCGCAGATGTCAGGATGCCCTGAAGAGCCGCCGGCCTCCCGGCGGCCTTCTGCTATTTGAAGTCGCCTTTTCGGATCTTGAGACGAATGGCACGGGCCGCAGCCGCGACGTCGCTTCTTCAAAGTCGGAAAACGGGCCATTTGGGCGCTCGGCTTCACCTTGGCGCCATATTTGCACCCCATTAACCATCGCGATTGCTTTTATCCGGTCGGGGGCATTTGATCGGAGCAGGCAACGTCTCATCAAGGTTGACGGAACGTTCGCTTAACCATCGCCCTGTAGACCGGATGACAGTCCGAATATCGCGAGCGTGGAGGCTCCGGAATGACACATCAAAAGCGAATCCTCCAGGGGATGAAGTTGGCCGCGGTGCTCGCGGTGGCCCTGTCGATGGGCGCTTGCGCGAACAACAAGACCGGGATGGGTGCCGACGGGGCTATGGCCAGCGCGGCGAGTCCGGGGAGCCAGCAGGATTTCGTCGTCAACGTCGGTGACCGCGTGTTCTTCGAAAGCGACCAGACCGACCTGTCGCCGCAGGCGATCGCGACGCTCGAGAAGCAGGCCCAGTGGCTGCAGACCTACAATCGGTACTCCTTCACGATCGAAGGCCATGCCGACGAGCGCGGCACCCGCGAATACAACATCGCTCTCGGTGCTCGGCGCGCCCAATCGGTCCGTAACTATCTCGCCTCGCGGGGCATCGATGCCTCGCGGATGCGAACGATCTCCTACGGCAAGGAGCGCCCGGTCGCGGTCTGTAACGACATCTCGTGCTGGTCGCAGAATCGCCGGGCCGTCACCGTGCTGAACGCCGGCGCCTGAGCCCGTCTCGCCATAGATCCAGCGGACGGCGCCTTCGGGCGCCGTTTTCGTTTGCGGAGCTCGTCTCCGTTCCGACGCCCTGCGACCTTCGCACGTCGCCGTAGTCACATTTTAGGCGTAGTCCGGCGGTCAATCCGGCGCTACTAATCTGGCGCGCAATTCTCAACCGTCGTGGCCCCATGTCATCATTCTCCGTTTCTGCGCGCTGCCTCGTCGTCGTCGCGACGCTTGCTTTCGCCGCTCCTGCGCTGGCCCAGCAATATGGCGGCGAGGTCGATCCCGAAATTCGCGTTCAGCAGCTCGAGGAGCGCCTCCGCGCGCTCACCGGTCAGAACGAGGAGCTGCAATACCGCAATCGTCGCCTCGAAGAGCAGCTTCGAACCCTGCAGAGCGGCGCCGGCGCGCCGCCGGCCGCTGCGGGCAACGCCGCGCCGCCGCAGCCCGCCCAACAGCCGCCGGTCTATAGCCCGCCGCAGCAGCAGTCCCCGGGCTATGGTCAGCCTCAGCAGGGCGGAGCCTATGGTCAGCAGCCTTATGGCCAGCAGCCACAGGCGCCGATCGTGCAGGAGCAGCCTGCCGCTCCGGCGCCGACCGGTCGGCGGCGCGGCGACGCGTTCGATCCGAGCCAGAATCCGCAGGCGCCGGGCGTGCCGCGCGCGCTCGGCGGCGGTCAGCTGCCGATGCCGGCGGAGCAAGGGCAGGGCCGTGCGGGTGAGCCGATCGACCTGTCGAACAACCCGGCAGGCCGCTATCCGGACGCCGGCGCGCAGCCGCCACGCGGCGGTGGAGCCGCCCCGGCCGGCGGCGGGCTGACGACGCTGCCGCCCTCCGCGACCCCGCGGGACGAATTCGATCTCGGCATCGGCTACATGCAGCGCCGCGACTATGCGCTCGCCGAAGAGACGATGCGTAACTTCACCACGAAATATCCCAACGATGCGCTGACTCCTGATGCGCAATACTGGCTCGGCGAGAGCTTTTATCAGCGCCAGATGTATCGCGACGCCGCCGAGGCCTTCCTGTCCGTGACCAGCAAATACGACAAGTCCGGCAAGGCGGCCGACGCGCTGCTGCGGCTCGGCCAGTCGTTGTCGGCGCTGAAGGAAAAGGAAGCTGCCTGCGCCGCGCTGGGCGAGATCGGCCGCAAATATCCCAAGGCTTCGGCCGGGGTGAAGCGGGCGGTCGAGGCCGAGCAGAAGAAGCTGAAGTGCTGAACTGAAGCTCCGGGGCGCCGGAGCGGATTTTCGGGGATCACGCCGCTGATGTCCGGATCAGATGAGGGGACGATTTCGGCGCGCGACGCGAGCCGTCTGTTCGCCAATTGGAAAGCGGCGCCCGGTATCGTACTCGCCGTCTCCGGCGGACCGGATTCTGTGGCGCTGATGTGGCTCGCCGCGCGCTGGCGCCGGAGCCTCAAGCGTGGCCCGACGCTGTCCGTCGTCACCGTCGATCATGGCCTACGCCCCGCCGCAGCCCGGGAGGCGCGGACCGTCAAGCAGCTCGCGCACTCGCTCGATCTGCCGCACCGGACGCTGCGCTGGACCGGCGATAAGCCGGCCTCCGGTCTGCCCGCTGCCGCGCGAGAGGCGCGCTATCGCCTGCTGACGCGTGCGGCCAAAGCGTTGGGCGCAAGCCACATCATGACGGCGCACACCCGCGACGATCAGGCCGAGACCGTGCTGATGCGGTTGGCGCGCGGCAGCGGCATCGCCGGGCTGGCGGCGATGGCACGGGAAACTCCGCGCGACGGGGTGGTGCTGGCGCGCCCGTTGCTGGATGTCCCGAAACAGCGATTGATCGCCACGCTGGCCAGGGCAGGGCTCGACTTCGCCACCGATCCGAGCAACTCCGACCCGCGCTTCACGCGTCCGCGGCTGCGCGAACTGCTGCCGCTGTTGGCTGCCGAGGGATGCGATGCACACAGCCTCGCCCGGTTCGCGGCCCGGGCGGCCCGTGCCGATCAGGCGCTGGAATTGCTGACTGACGGCGCGGAACAATATCTGTCGGTCCGCAGCGCTGGACATCTTGTCCAAGGCTACGACGCCAAGGCGTTCTGCGGCCTCGCGGCCGAAATCCGCGTCCGCCTGCTGCTCCGCTTCCTGGGACGTGTCGGCTATGAGGGACGGCCCGAACTCGGCAAGGTCGAAGCGCTCGCGGAGGCGCTCCGGAGCGCCGCAGAGGCTCGCGCAGATCGTGGACAAATCAAGCTGAAACAGACGCTTGCCGGCGCCGTGATCACCTTGACGGCGGACCGCCTGCTGATCACTCCGGCGCCGCCTCGGCGGCGCAAAGCCGGTACAGCCGCAGACACACCTAGGTAACCACCTGGGAAAAACAGCACGCCCTCGCCGGGATTTGAGCCGTAAGGCGTCTAAATTGCGCTAAATAGTCCCGTCAGCTTCTCTTGGCAGCGCGCCGTGTGACACCTAGATTGTGGGCTAGCCGGTCCGGGAGTCCCTGACGGCTCACCCGGGCCAACGGTCGCGATCCGCGCGACCAATAAGGAAGACCGATGAACGCCAATTTGCGGAATTTCGCCCTCTGGGTCATTATTGTCTTGCTGCTGTTGGCGCTGTTTACGCTCTTCCAGAACCCAGGCCAGCGCGCCGCTTCGCAGGACATCTCGTTCTCGCAGCTGCTCAGCGAGGTCGATCAGAACCACGTTCGCGACGTGGTGATCCAGGGCCAGGAAATTCACGGCACCTTCACCAACGGCTCGAGCTTCCAGACCTACGCGCCCAACGATCCGTCGCTGGTGACGCGGCTGTACAATGGCAAGGTGGCGATCACCGCCAAGCCGCCGGGCGACAACGTGCCGTGGTTCGTGTCGCTGCTGGTGTCGTGGCTGCCGTTCATCGCTCTGATCGGCGTCTGGATCTTCCTGTCCCGGCAGATGCAGGGCGGCGCCGGCAAGGCGATGGGCTTCGGCAAGTCGCGCGCCAAGATGCTGACCGAGGCGCACGGCCGCGTGACGTTCGAAGACGTCGCCGGCGTCGACGAGGCCAAGCAGGACCTACAGGAGATCGTGGAATTCCTGCGCGACCCGGGCAAATTCCAGCGTCTCGGCGGCCGGATTCCGCGCGGCGTGCTGCTGGTCGGCCCTCCCGGCACCGGTAAGACGCTGATCGCGCGCGCGGTCGCCGGCGAAGCCAACGTGCCGTTCTTCACCATCTCGGGTTCGGACTTCGTCGAAATGTTCGTCGGCGTCGGCGCCTCTCGCGTGCGTGACATGTTCGAGCAGGCCAAGAAGAACGCGCCGTGCATCATCTTCATCGACGAAATCGACGCAGTCGGCCGTCATCGCGGCGCCGGCCTCGGCGGTGGCAATGACGAGCGCGAACAGACTCTCAACCAGTTGCTGGTCGAGATGGACGGCTTCGAGGCCAATGAGGGCGTGATCCTGATCGCCGCCACCAACCGGCCCGACGTGCTCGATCCCGCGCTGCTGCGTCCCGGCCGCTTCGACCGCCAGGTCGTGGTGCCGAATCCGGACGTCGTCGGCCGCGAGCAGATCCTCAAGGTGCATGTCCGCAAGGTGCCGCTGGCGCCGGATATCAACCTGAAGACCATCGCGCGCGGCACCCCGGGTTTCTCGGGCGCCGACCTGATGAACCTCGTCAACGAAGCGGCCTTGATGGCGGCCCGGCGCAACAAGCGCATGGTCACCCAGACCGAATTCGAAGACGCCAAGGACAAGGTGATGATGGGCGCCGAGCGCAAGTCGCTGGTGATGACGGAGGAGGAGAAGCTCCTCACCGCTTATCACGAAGGCGGTCATGCCATCGTCGGCCTCAATGTCCCGGCCACCGACCCGATCCACAAGGCCACCATCATTCCGCGCGGTCGTGCGCTCGGCATGGTGATGCAGCTGCCGGAGCGCGACAAGCTGTCGATGTCGCTCGAGCAGATGACCTCGCGTCTCGCCATCATGATGGGCGGCCGCGTTGCCGAAGAGATGATCTTCGGCCGCCAGAAGGTGACGTCGGGCGCTTCGTCCGACATCGAGCAGGCCACGCGCCTTGCCCGCATGATGGTCACGCGCTGGGGTCTGTCGGAAGAGCTCGGCACCGTCTCGTATGGCGAGAACCAGGACGAAGTGTTCCTCGGCATGTCGGTGTCGCGCACTCAGAACGCGTCCGAAGCGACGGTCCAGAAGATCGACGCCGAGATCAAGCGGCTGGTGGAAGAGGGCTACAAGGAAGCCGAGCGTATTCTCACCGAGAAGCGCGCCGACCTTGAGGCTCTCGCCAGGGGGCTGCTCGAGTTCGAGACGCTGACCGGCGACGAGATCACCGATCTGATCAACGGCAAGAAGCCGAACCGCGAGTCGGTGCTCGAGCCGTCGGGCCCGCGCACCTCGGCGGTGCCGCCGGCCGGCAAGCCGCGCCCGCGGCCTGATCCGGGCCTGGAGCCGCAGCCGCAGGCGTAATCGCCGGACAGCAATGAGATCGAAAACGCGGCGGAAACGCCGCGTTTTTTGTTGCCGGTCGGGCGGGCCGGGCAGGGCTGCGCGCTGGCGACTTGACCGGACTAAGCGAAGCGGTCAGGCGTGGGTGGCCATGCGGAAGCTGTCATGACCACTCACATCACCAAAGCCCCGGCCTATTGGTCGCGCGAGGCGATCTGGCCGGGGATCGTCGCGATCGGCCCGATGCTGCCGGGCACGCTGGCGTTCGGCATGGCGTTCGGAGCGCTGTGCGCCCAAAAGAATTTTACGCTGGCCGAAGTCGAAATCATGATGGCGACGGTCTATGGCGGGCTGTCGCAATTCGTCGCCGTGCAGTCCTGGCCGGAGACGCTGACGCCATGGACAATCGCGACGCTGGCGCTGCTCACCACCACGGTCAACATCCGCTTCTTCCTGATGACCGCGTCGATGCGGCCATGGTTCGGCACGCTGCCGCCGTGGCAGTCCTATCCGGCGATGCTGCTGGTGACCGACGGCGGCTGGCTGGCCGCGATGCGCTATCGCGAGCACGGCGGCGCCAACGCGACATTCTACGTCGCCGGCGGGCTGGTGTTGTACTTCGTCTGGCTGATCTCTTCGATCCCCGGATTTCTGCTCGCCGAGCAACTATCGGATCCGAAGAAATTCGGCGTCGACCTGGCGATGCCGGCGTTCTTCGCCGCGATGCTGGTGCCGGCCTGGAAGGGCGCGCGGCGCGCGATTCCGTGGGCTGTATCGGGCGCGGTTGCGCTCGCGGTGCATTGGCTGACGCCGGGCTACTGGTTCATCATCGCCGGCGCGCTGTCGGGCGCACTCAGCGCCGGCCTGATGGACGAGCCGCCGCCGCGGCAGCCGCAGGCGTGAGCGAGATGCTGCACAGCGACGTGATGATCGCATTCGCGGTGATGACGGCGGTGACCGTCGCGTCGCGGCTCGGCGGCTTTTGGCTGATGGGCTACGTCAACGTCACCCCGCGGGTGCGGCGGATGCTGGATGCGTTGCCGGGATCGATCATCGTCGCCGCAGCGCTTCCGGTCGCCGTCAAGGGCGGCCCGATCGTGATGATCGCGTTGGCGGCCGCCATCGCCATCAGCATCCTCCGGCGCAATGATTTTCTGGCCGTCGCGACCGGTATGTTGGTAGCGACTCTGGCTCGCGCAGCCGGCTTTGGCGGCTAGTCGGCTGGAGTGCTATTCACTCGTTGCTGTAAAGGCTTGCCTTCGCGTCTGAATAGGTGTTCAGTTTTTTCGACTGATTTGGCAGCGGGCGCTCGCAGTCTCGAGACCCACCCGTGCTCCAAGATCTTGATAAGCGACGACTTTCCGGTCCCCTCAGGATCGGACGCGCCGGATTCCGGAACGAGAGCGCCATGGTTTATCGGCGGACCCATCAGGTCGTGAAGCGGCTGGCTGCACGGCGCAGTGCGATCATTGCGGCGGCGCGCGAGACCGCGGAGGAAGGTGGCATGGCGGCGGTGCAGATCGCGCCGGTCGCCAGCCGGGCCAAAGTTGCGGCCGGAACTGTGTACCGCTACTTCCCCTCCAAATCCGACCTGATCTCCGAACTGATCGCCGAGGTTTCGCGCGACGAACTCGCCGCCATCCGGCGCGCGGCCGATGCTGCGCCGGGGCCGTCCTCCGCGCTGGCCGCGGCGGTGACGACGGTCGCAGTCCATGTGCTGTCGCATCGCAAGCTGGCGTGGGGGATTCTGGCCGAGCCGGTCGACGTCGATGTCACCGCCTCGCGGCTTGCGAGCCGTCGCGAGATCGCCGGCGAGATCGAGTTGCGGATTACGGCCGCTGTGCGGGCCGGGCACTTGCCGGCGCAGGATACGGCCTTGGCGGCGACGGCGCTGCTCGGCGCCGTGCACGAGTCGCTGGTCGGGCCGTTGGCGCCCGACAATCTCGACGATCCGGCCAAACTACGTGATGCAGTGCAAACCGTGACGCTGCTGGCGCTGCGTGCCGTCGGCGTGATGGACGCTCGCGCCCGCGGGCTGGTGGTTCAGGCCGTGGTGCCGTCCCGGACCCTCGTCGGCGCTTAGTCGGTTCCGAAACAATCCGTTTGCCGAATGGAAGAGCTCTAAGTAAGGGTTGAGAGCGTACGCCGCTGCTCGTGCCGGCTTAGTCGATGCGGAGACGCCGCCGTTGCCACGGCCGAAGCCGGGTTCGCGCAGGAGTTCCTGATGACCATTCTGATGCCGGAGCCCGATCAGGCCGTGCTGGCCCGCCGCGACGAGATCGTGGCGGCGCTGCGCAAAATCGTGCCGGGCGAGGGCACCATCTCCAGCGCCGCCGAGATGAAGCCCTATGAGTCCGACGGGCTGATGGCGTATCGCCAGCCGCCGATGGTGGTGGTGCTGCCGAGCACGACCCAACAGGTCTCCGAGGTGCTGCGCTATTGTCATCAGCACGGCATCAAGGTGGTGCCGCGCGGCTCAGGCACGTCGCTGTCCGGCGGCGCGCTGCCGCTCGCCGATGCGGTGCTGCTCGGCCTCGGCAAGTTCAAGCGCATCCGCGAAATCGATTTCGACAACCGCGCCGTGGTGGTCGAGCCCGGCGTCACCAATCTGGCGATCAGCCAGGCGGTCGATCACGCCGGCTTCTACTACGCGCCCGATCCGTCGTCGCAGATCGCCTGCTCGATCGGCGGCAACATCGCGGAGAATTCCGGCGGCGTGCACTGCCTGAAATACGGCATGACCACCAACAACGTGCTCGGCTGCGAGATCGTGCTGATGAACGGCGAGATCCTGCGGATCGGCGGCAAATGCGCAGAGAACGCCGGCTACGATTTGATGGGCGTGATCACCGGCTCCGAAGGTCTGCTTGGCGTCGTCACTGAGGTCACCGTGCGCATCCTGCGCAAGCCGGAGACGGCGCGGGCCCTGATGGTCGGCTTCACCGATGTCGAAGCCGCCGGGCAGTGCGTCGCCGATATCATCTCGGCCGGCATCATCCCGGGCGGCATGGAGATGATGGACCGGCCGGCGATCCACGCCGCCGAGGCTTTCGTGCACGCCGGCTATCCGCTCGACGTCGAGGCGCTGCTGATCATCGAACTCGACGGCCCGCAGGTCGAAGTCGACGAACTGATCACGCGCGTCGAGACCATTGCGCTGGGGTGCGGCTCGACTACGTGCCAGATCTCGACCAGCGAGCAGGAGCGCCTGTTGTTCTGGTCCGGCCGCAAGGCGGCGTTCCCGGCGGTGGGCCGGATCTCGCCCGACTATCTGTGCATGGACGGCACCATCCCGCGCGCGCAGCTGCCGCTGGTGCTGCGGCGGATGAACGAGATGTCCGAAAAATACGGCCTGCGCGTCGCCAATGTGTTCCACGCCGGCGACGGCAATCTGCATCCGCTGATCCTGTACGATGCCAATCAGCCCGGCGAGCAGGACCGCGCCGAAGCCTTCGGCGCCGACATCCTGCGGCTGTGCGTCGAGGTCGGCGGCGTGCTGACCGGCGAGCACGGCGTCGGCATCGAGAAGCGCGACCTGATGCCGGAGATGTTCTCCGATATCGATCTCAATCAGCAGCAGCGCCTGAAATGCGCGTTCGACGCCGACGGCCTGCTCAATCCCGGCAAGGTGTTTCCGACCCTGCACCGCTGCGCCGAACTCGGCCGCATGCACGTGCACGGCGGAAAGCTGCCGTTCCCGGACCTTCCGCGGTTCTGAAGTTGATAGTTCGATCGGCGATGTACGAAGCACAGCCTCTCGACGTCATTGCGAGCGGAGCGAAGCAATCCAGCGCCGCGCGCGCGGCGTGGATTGCTTCGTCGCTATCGCTCCTCGCAATGACGGTCGAGGATTTGCCCCCGATTTTGAAGGACGAAAGCCGCCCGTGGACACGCTGAAAGCACGCGATGCGCAGGACGTCGAAGACGTCGTGCGCGCCGCCATCGCCAATGAGCAGCCGCTCGAAATCGTCGGCCACGGCACCAAGCGGCAGGTCGGCCAGCCGATGGCGACCAATGCAGTGCTGGATCTGTCGGCGCTTAATGCCGTGGTCGCTTACGAGCCCAACGAACTGATCATCACCGTGCAGGCCGGCGCGCCGCTCGCCGACGTTCTGTCGCTGATCGATTCCAAGAACCAGCAATTCGCCTTCGAGCCGATGAACACCGCGCTGCTGCTCGGCACCGTCGAAACCGAGGGCACCGTCGGCGGCATGATCGCGGCCGGACTCGCCGGGCCGCGCCGCATCAAGTCCGGCGGTGCGCGCGATCATCTGCTCGGCGCCCACGCGGTGTCGGGCTTCGGCGAGAGCTTCAAGGCCGGCGGCAAGGTGGTGAAGAACGTCACCGGCTACGACCTCTGCAAGCTGCTGGCCGGCTCCTGGGGCACGCTGGCGGCGACCACGGAAGCCACGTTGAAGGTGACGCCGCGGCCGGAATGCGAGCGCACGCTGCTGCTGCGCGGCCTCGACGACGTCGCCGCCAACAAGGTGATGACCGCGGCGCTCGGCTCGCCCTACGATGTCAGCGGCGCGGCGCATCTGCCGGGCTCGGCGCTGCGCACCTCCGGCGGCGCGCTCGGCGACATCGCGCAACCCGACCAGGCGCTGACCCTGCTGCGGCTCGAGGGCATCACCTCGTCAGCGAGCCACCGCGCCGAGTCGCTGCGCCAGATGCTGGCGATCTATGGCGCGGCCGAGCTGATCACCGACGAAACCTCGGCGGCGCTGTGGTGCGCGGTGCGTGACGTCGAGCCGTTCGCGGCGGCTGGCCCGCGCGCGTTGTGGCCGGTCTGGCGGATCGTGTGCCCGCCGGCTTCGGGCGGCGCGTTCGGCCAGGCGCTGCAGCGGGAGAGCGGCGGCGAGGTGATCTACGATTGGGGCGGCGGCCTGATCTGGGCAGCGCTGCCGCCGGCCACCGATGCCCACGCCAAGGCGCTGCGCCAGCGCGTCGACAAGATCGGCGGCCACGCCACGCTGATCCGGGCCGGCGACGACGTTCGCGCCAGTGTCGACGTGTTCCCGCCGCAGCCTGCCGGGCTGGCGGCGCTGGGGCAGCGGGTGAAGCAGAGCTTCGATCCCAGGAACGTTCTCAATCGCGGCCGGTTGTCGCGTGGAACCGCAGCATGAAAACTGATTTCACCCTCGCTCAACTCGCCGATCCGGATGTCGCCGAGGCGGACAAGATCCTGCGCGCCTGCGTGCATTGCGGGTTCTGCACTGCGACCTGTCCGACCTATGTGCTGCTCGGAGACGAACTCGACAGCCCGCGCGGCCGCATCTACCTGATCAAGGACATGCTGGAGAACGACAAGCCGCCGACAGCGGATGTCGTCAAGCATATCGACCGCTGCCTGTCGTGCCTGGCCTGCATGACGACGTGCCCGTCCGGCGTGAACTACATGCATCTGGTGGATCAGGCGCGGGTGCGCATCGAGCGCGACTATCAGCGGCCGTTCTGGGACCGTGTGGTCCGCGAGGCATTGTCGTGGATGATGCCGCATCCCGGCATGTTCCGCGTCGGCATGTGGGCGGCGCGCATCCTGCAGCCGTTCGCGGCGCTGCTGCCGAGCTCGCACGATCTCGCGCGCCCGACACTGCTCGGCCGTATCAAGGCGATGCTGGCGCTGGCGCCGAAGCATCTGCCGGAGCCGGGCCCGGCTTCCGGCACCTCGTTTCCGGCGCTCGGTCCGAAGCGAGGCCGCGTGGCGCTGCTGCACGGCTGCGCCCAACAGGTGCTGGCGCCGCGGATCAACCGCGCGGCGATCAATCTGCTGACGCGTCACGGCATCGAGGTGGTGCTCGCCGCCGACGAGGCGTGTTGCGGTGCTCTGATCCATCATCTCGGCCGCGACACCCGCACGCTCGACTATGCGCGGACCAACATCAAAGCGTGGCTGCGCGAGATCGATCGTGGCGGTCTCGATGCGATTCTGGTGACGACCTCGGGCTGCGGCACGGTGATCAAGGACTACGGCTACATGCTGCGCGAGGACCCGGAGTTCGCTGCCTCCGCCGCGCGCGTGTCCGCGCTGGCCAAAGATATCAGCGAGTACGTCAGTAGTCTGGAGCTGCAATCACAACAGCCGCATGACAATTTGGTGGTCGCTTATCACTCCGCATGCTCGCTGCAACATGGGCAGAAAATCACACGGCTGCCCAAAGAATTGCTTTCCAAGACCGGATTCGTGGTGAAAGATATCCCAGAGAGTCATTTGTGTTGTGGTTCGGCGGGCACGTACAACATTCTCCAGCCTGACATCGCGACCAGATTGCGCGATCGGAAGGTCGCCAACATCGCTTCGGTCAAGCCGGATGTGATTGCTGCGGGCAACATCGGCTGCATGGTGCAGATCGCCAGCGGAACGGACGTCCCTGTGTTGCACACAATTGAACTGCTCGACTGGGCGACAGGCGGTCCCCGGCCTGCGACAAGCTGAGCGTTGCAGGCCCTGCTGGCGGATGGCGTGATTGCCGAACTGGGGCGATCCGCCCAACAGGAGGACGACGATGGCGAAGGACAAGAAGTCCAAAAAGAACAAGGCGGACAAGAAGGACAAGAAAGCCAAAAAGTCCGACAAGGCGAAGCTGCTGCTGAGCGCTAAGAAGAGCAAGAAGGACGGCAAGAAGTCCGCCAGGAAGTCCGAGAAAACAACCGCCAAGAAGGCCCCCAAGCCGGCTAGCAAGAAGGCCGGAAGCAAGCCCGGCAAGACTCCCGTAAAGTCCCCCGCCAAATCCCCCGCAACGACATCATCCGCCAAGACGGGCTCGTCGAAGAAGGGCTCATCGAAGAAGGCCGTCGTCCCCAAGGCTTCTTCCAAGACCAGCAAGCCTGCCGGTCAGAAGCCGGGCGCATCGGCGAAGTCCGCTGCAAAGAAGAAGGTCGTCGCAGCCAAGGCGCCAGCCAAGAAGACTGCGGCGAAGACAACTAAGACGGCTTCCAGCCAGCCAGCTCCGGCCGGCAAAGCGTTGAAGGCCAAGGTGCCCGCCAAGTCACCTGCCAAGGCCCCCACCAAGGCAGCGAAGGCCTCATCGGCGGCCGCCAAGACGCCCGAGAAGACACCAGCCAAAGCGCCGAAGCCGAGGACGTCCAAATCGGCTGCGCCGAAGCCGAAAACGTCTGACGCGCCCGAGGCCGCTCCGCAGGAGTCGCCGAGCGAACTCCTCGAGGCGATCGACGCGGCTGCGCCCGCCGAGGCGCCGGCGGTCACCAAGGTCGCCAAGCCGCGGAAGCCGCGGGCGAAGAAGCCGGTGGCCCCCCCGATCCCGGATCCGGAAGGCACCGAAGAAGCTTCGGCGCCGGACGCGGATGGCGGAGACCGCAAAGCGGCTTCGGCCGATCTCGACGAGCCAGAGTCCGAAGCGCCGCCGCCCACCTCCTCGTCCGATGAGCCTGCGGATGAAGAAGCTGCAGAGCCGGAGGTCGAACCAGCGGCCTTTGAAGAGCCGGCTTCCGAAGAGCCTGCCGACGACGAGCCCGCAGAGCCATTTCCGGCGGAGGCCGAGGCTGGCCACGAGGACAACGTGCCGGTCGAGAAGCCTTCGGTTCAGGACGACGACGAGGATGCGGAGCCGGACGAGCAGAACACAGGCGACGAAAAGCCGAGGACCCCGGACTCGGTCTGATCAGCCATCGCATCACGCCTCATACCGAAAGACCGCGGCGCCCCCGCGGTCTTTGCTTTTGGAGCCATGGCGGCGCTTGGGCGATCTGATGCGCAGGTCGGTATCCCGAAACGAGGCGAATCGCTGACATTCGATGGCCAGAGCCCACGTCATAGGTCTGTCATATTCGCCGAAAGTGTTGCTCTCGCAGCCGAATTTGGCCGCGGTAAGTGGGAACTATTCGCAAATCAGTTGTCAAACTGCAACACCCCACAACTACTCGTGATTGAAAGGGCTGAATTGCTCAAAAAACAGGCAGCTGCTTGTGTTTTTTGCTTCACGGTTCCGACCCTTCGCCGCAGATTGTGTGTGAGTTACTTAGCAGGTCGATGTCGCGTCTCTTGGACTTCGGGTCGGGCTGGATTTTAAATCGATGGGGATCACAATGAACAAAGCACTTCTGTCGGTCGCGGCTCTGCTCGCTGTCGGCGCAACTTCGGCCTCCGCCGCCGATCTGCCCGCGAAAGTTTACACCAAGGCTCCGCCGATCGTGGCGGTCGATCCCTGGGACATCGCTTTCGGCACCTCGATCTCGAGTGAATACGTGTTCCGCGGCATCACCCAGTCCAACCATCAGCCGTCGGTGACCGGCTACTTCGAGCCGCGCTACAACATCAATCCGAACCTGCAGCTCTATGCCGGTGTGTCGGCCTCGAGCATCTCGTTCACCAACCGCGCCGCGGTCGAGATCGATGGATACGCCGGTATCCGCCCGACCTTCGGTCCGGTCGCGTTCGACTTCGGCTTCTGGTACTACGGTTATCCGGGCGGCCAGTGCATCGACTACGTGCAGGGCGGCGGCGTGGTTTGCCCGCTCGGATCGAGCGCCATCTTCAACGGCAACGCCATGAAGAAGGACGTGTCGTTCTACGAAGTGTACGGAAAGGTGAACTACACCTTCAACGACGTCTTCACCGCCGGTGCCAGCGTCAACTACTCGCCGGACTTCCTGCGCTTCGGTACCGAAGGCACCTACGCCGCGGTGAACGCCAAGATCACCATGCCGAGCAATTTCTTCGGCACCAGCGGCATCGGTTCGTACATCTCGGGTGAGTACGGCCGTCAGTGGCTGGGCACGACCGACGCGTTCTACCTGTTCACGGCTCTGCCGGACTACAACACCTGGAACGTCGGCGTCGGCTTCACCTACAAGGTGTTCACGCTCGACCTGCGCTACACCGACACCGATCTCTCCAAGGGTGGCTGCCAGGCGATCACCTCGGACTTCACTTCGAACGGCGTGACCTCCAACTGGTGCGGCGCCCGTTTCGTGGCGAAGCTGTCGGCCGATCTGTCGCTGGCCAGCGTCAAGTAAATCCCCCCTTTCTCCAGGGGCTTATCAAGGGCGGCAGAGCAATCTGCCGCCCTTTTCGTTTGCGAGGGCTGTTGCTGCAGTGTGCTGATGAAAGGCCTGGACTGATAAAAGCCAGATTGCCGCTGGGTTGATCCCGCTCGGCTCGCCATGCCGTCATCGCTCTGGCTTGTCCGGGCACCTCGGTATCCCAGAGCGTTCGTTGGTCCGCTCGAGCTCGTGAACACACGATCTGCAAGACTGGATCACCCGCTTTCGCGGGTGACGACGCTTGGAACGGTGGAACCGCCTTCCTGCTCAGCCTCCCGCTGGCGCCGGGCTTTGCACCTTGTCCTGGAGCTCGAAGATATCGCCGGCTCGGCTCAGCACGGCGTTGCGCTGATGGAAGGCGTCGAGCGTCGAGCGGTGGCCGATCGACACGATGGTGGTGCCCGGCAGCTTGCGATCGAGCAGGCGGTACAGCGTGGCTTCGGACGGCTCGTCGAGCGAGGCGGTGGCCTCGTCTAGGAACAGATATTGTGGCGCGTGGAGCAGCGCGCGGGCGACGCCGAGCCGCTGCTGCTCGCCGAGTGACAACGTTCTGTTCCAATGGCCGTGCTCGCCGAGGCGATCTGCCAGTGCGGGCAGGCCGACCTCCTTCAGCACCTCACCGACCTGCGCGGCGGTGAAAGCGCTGGTTTCGGATGGGTAGACGATCGCGGCCTGCAACTCGCCGACCGGGAAGTACGGCCGCTGTGGCAGCATCATCAGCGTAGCGTCGGCCGGGATCGCGATCGAGCCGGAGCCGAACGGCCAGATCCCCGAAATGGCCCGAAACAGTGTCGACTTGCCGGAGCCCGACGGGCCGGCGATCAGGGTCCGCTCCTTGGTGTTGATCTGAAAATCGTCGGCGGCGATCAGCGGCTGCCCGGCCGGCAGCGTCAGCTTCAGGTTGTCGAAGGCGATGGCGTCGCTGCTGCTGCGGATTCGGGCCACTCCGGGATTGGCGCGCAGCGCATCGGCGCTCTTGATCGCCGTCTCGAAGCCGTCGAGTCGGGCGACGACGGATTGCCATTCGGCGAGGGTGCGATACGCGGTGATGAAGAACGACAACGAATCCTGCACGCTGCTGAATGCGGACGCAGTCTGCATCAGGCCGCCGAGCTGGACCTTTCCGGCGAAATAGGCCGGTGCGACCAGGATGTAGGGGAAGATGATCGAGGCTTGCGAGTAGCTCGCCGTGAACGCGGTGAGCTTCTTGGTGCGGGTCATGATCCGCATGAAGTTGTCGGCCACCAGCCCGAACCGCGACGCCAGCTTGCCGCGTTCGGCCGGCTCGCCACGCAGCAGCGCGATCTGTTCGGCGTTCTCCCGCGCCCGCACCAGGTTGAAGCGGAAATCGGCTTCGAAGCGCTGCTGGCGGAAGTTCAGATCGGCGAGCGGTGAGCCGATCCAGTGCGTCAGCGCCGTGCCGACGATCGCGTAGATCAGCGCGCCCCACACCAGATAGCCCGGGATCGGAATGTCCCGCCCGAACACGTGCAGCGGCGCCTCGTCGGACAGACCCCACAGGATCACCACAAAGGAGGCGAGGGTGACCACCGCGTTGAGCAGCCCGACGCCCAGCAACAGCGTCCGCTCGACGAACAGCTGGGTGTCTTCGGCGATCCGCTGGTCCGGGTTATCGGCGGCGTCGCCAAGGAGCTGCATCTTGTAGTGGTTGGCGTCGTGCAGCCAGTCGCCGAGATAGCGCTCGGTCATCCAACGCCGCCAGCGGATCTGCAGCCATTGGTTGAGATAGAGCTGATAGACCTTGAGCGCGATGAAGATCGCCGCGAGCACGCAGAAATAGCTGAGCTGATAGACGAAGACGTCGAAGTTCCGCTCCTGCAGCGCGGTGTAGAACACGTTGTTCCAGCGGTTGAACAGCACCGATAGTCCGACGACGGCGAGTTCGATGACCACCACCGCCGTCAGCAGCGTCCATCCCATGCGTTTGTCTTCGGATTTGAAGTAGGGCGCGGCGATCCGCCAGACGGTGGCGAGGGTGGATCGGATATTTGTCACAGGCTGAGCTTCTCCGGATGCGGCGCCTCCGAACGGCGGCGCGCTAGACGAAAGTTGTAGGTAAATCGACCTACCGCGGCTTGTCGCGCCCCTTTGTCGCACCCTAGCATGAAGCCAACGGCGGGGGATGGTAGCTGGCCGATTTCGCGAGGTTGTGAGCGGCAGTGCGCTGCGGCTCAATTACCCGCGCGGCGCGCTCCCTTCTTGGTATCGGCAGAAAAAGCCGGCCGCTCGAACTCCAGGGAGGAATTCGGATGTGGAATCAGATCTATAATCCATTCGGGAGCGCCGCGCTGTCGACACTGGCGGCGGCCATCCCGGTCGTCACGCTGCTGGTGCTGATCGCCAGTGGCAAAGTGAAGGCACACCTCGCGGCGATCATCGCGCTGATCCTGGCCAACCTGGTGGCGATCTTCGTCTTCACCATGCCGGCCAACATGTCGATCCGCGCCTCGCTGCTCGGCGTCGTCACCGGGTTCTTCCCGATCGGCTGGATCGTCCTCAACGTCATCTTTCTATATCGCATCACGGTCGAGACCGGCCGCTTCGAACTCCTGCAGCGCGCGATCGGCGGCGTCACCACAGACCGCCGTCTGCAGCTTCTGCTGATCGCGTTCGCGTTCGGCGCGTTCTTCGAAGGCGCCTCGGGCTTCGGCACGCCGGTGGCGATCACCGCGGCGATCCTGATCGGGCTCGGCTTCTCGCCGCTCGCGGCCTCCGGCCTGTCGCTGATCGCCAACACCGCGCCGGTGGCGTATGGCGCGCTCGGCACGCCGATCCAGGGCCTCGCGTCGGTCACCGGCCTCGATCCCTACACCCTCGGCGCGATGGTTGGCCGGCAGCTGCCGTTCTTCTCGCTGCTGGTGCCGTTCTGGCTGATCTGGGCGTTCGCCGGCTTCCGCGGCATGATCCAGATCTGGCCGGCGATCCTGGTCACCGGCGTCGGCTTCGCGATCCCGCAATTCGTGATCTCGAACTACATCAATCCGTGGATCGTCGACATCGGCGCCTCGCTGATCTCGATGGGCTGCCTGATCCTGTTCCTCAAGGTGTGGCAGCCGAAGGAACTGTGGCTGTCGCCGAAGTTGCGCGGCAATGACGAATCGGCCGCGACCATGAAGCCGCCGAAGCCGATGGACACCACCAAGCTCACTCAGTCGCAGCTGTGGGGCGCGCTGCTGCCGTGGATCATCGTCTGCATCGTGATGCTGATCTGGGGCACCGGCATGTTCAAGAGCTGGGCCAACGCGATCTTCGTCTGGAACTACCCGGTGCCCGAGCTGCACAACATGATCAACAAGGTGCCGCCGGTCGCCGCCAAGCCGACGCCGGAAGCCGCGGTGTTCAGCTTCACCTATCTGTCGTTCACCGGCACCGGCATGTTGCTGGCGGCGCTGGTCTCCGGCGTGCTGATGGGCATCTCGCCGGCCAAGATGATCGTCGAATACGGCCGCACCATTCGGCTGTGTGCGATCTCGCTGATCACCATCTCGGCGATGCTGGCGATAGGCACGCTGACGCGGCTGTCCGGCGTCGACGCCACGCTTGGCCTCGCCTTCGCGGCGACCGGGGTGCTGTATCCGTTCTTCGGTACGTTGCTCGGTTGGCTCGGCGTCGCGCTGACCGGATCGGACACGGCGTCGAACGTGCTGTTCGGCAATCTGCAGAAGATCACCTCCGAGCAGCTCGGCCTGTCGCCGATCCTGATGAGCGCCGCCAATTCGTCGGGCGGCGTGATGGGCAAGATGATCGACGCCCAGTCGATCGTCGTCGCCTCGACGGCGACCAACTGGTACGGCCACGAAGGCACGATCCTGCGCTACGTGTTCCTGCATTCGATCTCGCTGGCCTGCCTGGTCGGCGTGCTGGTGATGCTGCAGGCCTACGTCTATCCGTTCACCGCGATGGTCCTGAAATAGCCATCCGGAACCGCGACGGTGCAACCCCCGCGGCGCGAGCCGCGGGGGTTGACGTTTTCAGGGTGGTCGCAATCTGGCCAAGCCGGCTGCGTGCGGGATAAACAGAGATCCGGCCACCACACCCGACGAGGCATGATGCGACCAACTTCCCTGCTGACCTTCGCCGCATTTGCAGCATCGCTCCTGGCTGGATCCGCCGGCGTCGCGCCGGCGCAGCCCGCGAGCGAATTCCCGTTCGAACTGGAGATGACGCTCGACGCGCCGCCCAAGCCCGGGTCGAAGCGAATCCCCTCGATCGAGATCGACGACAAGGGCGAAGCCCGGCTGGAGCTGTGGTGCAAAGGCGGCTCGGGGCAATTCTCGGTGGCCGGCAACACCGTGATCTTCGTCCCCGGCACCATCGACAATCGCGCTTGCCCACCCGACCGCGCCCAAGCCGACGACGCCCTGCTGGCCGCGCTCTCGGCCGCAACCACATGGTCGCGTCAGGGCGACACTGTCACCTTCACGGGCGGCGAGACGCTGCGGTTTCGGCTGAATACGAACTAACTCAGGCGAGCCAAGACCTCTCCCCGTCATTGCGAGCCAACGGGTCGGCGCAAAGCGCCGCCCGATGACAGGCTCCGCGAAGCAATCCAGCGCCGTGCATGGGGCGTGGATTGCTTCGTCGCTTCGCTCCTCGCAATGACGAGAGCGTAGAGTCGGTTCTCCAAGTAAACGCCCCATCGTTCGTCATTCCGGGTTCGCGCTGCGCGCGCCCCGGAATGACGAGAGTGCGGGTCGCGAGTGTTACGAAGCCGCTCCGTCAGCCAAAATCATATCCGCGCAGAGCGCGGCCGACTGGATGGCGCCACTGTGGCCGCCGATGCCTGAATAGGACGAGGCGAGGTAGAGGCCGGGCAGCACGGTGCGTGGCGAGCGATAGGGCTTGCCGCTGCCATCGGGCGGCAACGGGGCGAAGCCGTAGACCGAGCCTTCCGGCGCGCCGAGATATTGCTGCACCGACAGGGCGACGTTGAACGAGCTCGCCGTCACCGCAGCTGCAAGCCCGGGATAGGAGCGATCGAGATAAGCGACGATCGCCTGCTGCCAGCGCGCGCGCTTGGCGCGGTACTCGTCTTGCGACAGGCCGTTCCAATTCGACAGCTGGTCCGGGCCGACCACCGACAGCACGTAAGGCGGGGCCGGCACGCCGGACTCGATGGCCGCGTAGTCGGCAAGCGCGAGCGGCGGCATCCGGTCGCCCGGCTCGCCGGCCATCAGCGTCTTGCCCTCGGCGTAGGACGCCAGCGTGCGCATCCAGTCGGGCAGCAGCTGTGTCACGAAGCTGCTGACGCCGAACTCGCGCGGCGGGGCCGACAGGCCCAGCGTCAGCGCGAACAGGGAAAGCCCGAGCGGACGATCCGCATTGCTGTGGTTGAGCCGCTCGGCCTGCGGCGCCGGCATCAGCGACGCCAGCGTGGCGGGCGCGGCGTTGCCGATCACGGTCGTCGCCTCGATGGTCTGCGGGTCGCTGCCGTCGCGTGCGGTGTGGGTGATGCGGCTCGGCGCGCCGGCTTCGCCGATTTCGATGCCGCTGACGAACCGCCGCAGCAGCACGTCACCGCCGCCCTTGCGAATCTGCCGCGCGATCGCGCTCGACAGCCGCTGCGATCCGCCCTGCACGAAGCGCGCGCCCGACAGCAGGAAGCCGCCCTGCGCGATCGCGAACGACACCCACCACAGCGCGGCGGTGTCGTCGTGGATGGAGCCGAGGTTGCCGGCGATCGCGCATTTCAGCGCTTCGTTGTCGCCGAACAGTGCCTGCAGCTTGTCGGCCAGCGACGCCGACCAGTCGGGAAATTCCGGCGCCAGCGCGAACACCGCGTCGAGCCCGCCGTCGCCGGCGGCGACCGCCAGCCGCCGCATTTCGCCGAGCAAGCGGTCGATCGCGGCGGCAGCCTCTGGGAAACGTGAGATCAGCGCGGCGTGCGCGCCGTCGAAATCGGCTGGCAGCACAAACGGCGGATCGAGCGGACCGCCGCGCATCTCGTAAAGGGCGCCGGTGGCGATCCACTGCACGCCGTCCAGTGCGCCGGCCCGGGCCAGTGCGGCATGCTTGAGGTCCTGCGGATGATGCGGGGCGCCGGTGAGATGCAGCGAGCCCTCCACGAACAGGTCGCCGACCTTGTAGCTCGAGGCGGCGCCGCCGACCGAATTGCTGCGCTCGATCACCACCACACGGCGTCCGTCGCGGGCAAGGATCGCGCCCGCCGTCAGGCCGCCGAGGCCGGCGCCGATCACCACTACATCAGTCCGCGTCATTCAACCGAAATCCTGCCGCCGAGAAGGGCGCTTCATTGCTGCAACGCGGCGGCATGTCAAACGGCCGCCCGCGGGCGGCCGCTCCGGCTACGGCGATTGCCAGGTCGAGCTTTCGGAGTCCCAACGCTGCCCCTTCAGCTCCTTGGCCAGCGCCGCGACCGCGCCGCCGTCGCTGCGCGGCTCAGCTTCCTCGTCGCCGGTTGCATCGTCATTAATGACGAGCTTCGGACCCGTGGTTTCGTCCGCCGTGGTATCGGTGGGGTTACCGACCCACACCAGCAGCTTGTCGGTTGCGCCCGGCTTGTCGGCGCTGACCATCGCCTCGACCTCGATGATCTCGGTGAGTTGCAGCGACGGCACCAGGTCGCTCGGCTTCTTGAAGGTCATCTTCAGCTTGCCGGTCTCGTCGTTCCAGGCGGAGGTCGCCAGCGTTGCGCCGAGCGTCTGCGCCAGCACGCCGGCGATCGTCGTGGCGATCTTGTCGCGATTGAGCTTGTCGCCGTCACGCCAGCCGGCGGCCGGAAACAGGATGGTGCGATCGAGCTCGATGATGCCATTGGTCCAGCCCGCGGCGGTCACGCCCGGAAAGGTCTTGGCCTTGGCGATCACCGCGGCGGCGCGGGCCGGATCGGTGGTCAGGTTGATCACCAGCGTGCCGGCCCGCAAAGCGTCGCAACCGATGCTCAGGCTCGACAGCGAGACCTGCAGGTTCTGGCCTTTCAGCGTCTTCAGGAAATCAGCGGCGGCTTCGAGGCTGACCCGGACGCCGACAGCCTCGGGCGAGACCTCGGTGAAGTCCTTCGGCGCCGGCGCGATGGCGTCGTCGGTCGACTGGTTCTCGAGATATTCCTTCTCGCTCAGATCGGAATTGTCCACCGAGGCGATCTCGTGGACCGTGCTGCCGATACTGATCTGGCCCTTGAAGTCGACGGTCTCGCCGTTCTGCTTGCGAGCGAGCTTCACCGTCACAGGGGCCTTGTCGCCGCTGGCCTGGGTGGTGCCGGTCAGCGCCGGGCCGTTGGCCTGCAGGTTGGCGACGAAGCGGTCCTTGTGGTCGGAGCCTTTGGTGGGCGCGTAGCAGACGTCGAGCACAGCGGAGGTCACCACCTTGCCCTGCCGGGTCTCCTTCAGGATGACGTCGGCGCCGTCCATGAAGCCGTCGAGCGCGGTGAAGTAGTGCACCTCGGAGGCCGGCGCGGCGGCCTTGGGGGCCGCCTTGCTCTGGGCACGGGCCAAATCGGTCGCAGGCAGCAGCATCAGCAGGCTGAACAGGAGCGCGCGCATCGGGGGGATTCCTCGCAGGATTCTAGTGGCTATAAGCCTTGTTTGATTCGAAGTGGACCGAACCAAGGCCTGCGTAGCAAATCGCCGGGCGTTCGCCAAAAAACATGGCGGGAGGGGCGGAGAGCGGAGCTCAGCGCGTGAGTTTCCTGCAGCGCCGCCGCAACTTCAGCCGTCATCCCCGCGTATGCGGGGACCCAGTATCCCAGAGAGCTCGTTGATGATCGCTGACGCCCTGCAATACTGGGTCGCGCGGCGGGGGGGGGGGGGGCGGGGGGGGGGGGGGGGGGGGCGCGGGGC
>NZ_JAJNAL010000004.1 GCF_022271405.1 Rhodopseudomonas infernalis
ACTCACTGCATGTATCAAGGCGAGCATCAGTTCGGGCGATCGAACTTCACGTTGCACCGCATCGATCGCAATGCAGCGAACTCATCGACGTTCGTTTGTTGCGATTGATCATCAATCGTCTTCTCACCCGCCGCCATTGTGCTAGCCTTCGTCGGCAGGCGCACGAACGCCGCTGACGACGCATCAGACGTCGCAAAACAAACGAGCGGCTGCATCGTCGGCCGTGGCGAGGGAGTGAGCGCGATGAAGTCGGTCTTCACACGATCCGTTGTTGCGTGCGCCGCCGTCCTGGCGATCGGGGCGGCTCATCAGGCCAGCGCGCAGGGCCTCAAGAAGTACGAATCCGGCACCAAGGAATTCTGGACCAACCCACCGCCCGACTGGTTCCTCGGCGACGAGACCGAGGCGCAGAAAGGACTCGCGCCGCCGTCCGGTCCGCCGACCGGCGCGTCCGACGCCGAACTCGCCGCGACCATCAAGAAGATCAAGCTGCCGCCCGGCTTCAAGATCGAGGTCTATGCGTCCGGCGTGCTGTCGGCGCGGCAGATGGCGTGGGGCGACAACGGCACGTTGTTCGTCGGCTCGTTCGGCGTCGGCAGCGTCTATGCGATCACCGACAAGGACGGCAAGAAACAGGTCAAGACCGTGCTCAAGGGGCTGAAGATGCCGACCGGTCTGGCGTTCCAGAACGGCGCGCTCTACGTGGTCGATATCGACAAGCTGATCCGCTACGACAACGCCGAGGCCAATCTCGACAATCTCGGCCAGGGCAAGGTCGTCTACGACGACATGCCGTCCTATGTGGCGCACGGCTGGAAGTATCTGGCGCCCGACAAGGATGGCTGGTTCTACGTGCCGTTCGGCCCGCCCTTCAACATCGGCATTCCGCCGACATCGCTTTCGCAGATCCGCCGCGTCGATCCGAAGACCGGCAATGCCGAGATCGTCGCGCTCGGCGTGCGCAACTCGGTCGGCGGCGACGTCGATCCGCGCACCGGCAAATACTGGTTCACCGAGAACGCCCGCGACTGGATCAGCGACGACATGCCGAGCGACAAGCTCAACATGATCAGCAAGCTCGGCGAACATTTCGGCTATCCGCATTGCCACCAGGGCGACATGCCGGATCCGAAATTCGCGATGGGGCACCAGTGCTCGGAATTCACGCCGCCGGTGCTCAACCTCGGCGCCCACGTCGCGCCGCTGGGGATGAAGTTCTACACCGGCGATCAATTCCCCGCCGAGTACAAGAACAACATCTTCATCGCCGAACACGGCTCGTGGAACCGGCACAAATACACGGGCGCGCTGATCAAGCGGGTGATCGTCGATCCGGACGGCAAGAACGCCAAGCAGGAAGACTTCGCCACCGGCTTCATCGAAGGCGACCAGGGCTATCTCGGCCGGCCGGCCGACATCGTGCTGGCCAAGGACGGCTCGATGCTGATCGCCGACGACTGGGCCGGCGCGATCTACCGCATCAGCTACTCGAAGTGAGTTCGCGCTGATTGCACCAACGTTCGTCATTCCGGGGCGCCGCGCAGCGGCGAACCCGGGCTCCATACGCCCGGTGCCCGCGTTTCCGCACGACCGCTGTCGACCTGCTCCACCGCGAGCACAGTGGTTATGGATTCCGGGCCTTCGCCCCGGCCGGCTGCGCCGACCGGAACGAATCCCGGAATGACGAACTTTAACGACAACTCTGAGCCAACAGAGAGACCACGCATGCCTCGCCTGCTTCCGACGCTGTCGCTTGTCCTCGGCTTTGCTCTTCTCACCACGCCGCTCGCCGCCGGCGACATCGAGGCCGGCAGACAGAAGGCCGTCATCTGCGGCTTCTGCCACGGTGCCGACGGCATCTCGCAGATGGAGTACACGCCCTCCCTCGCCGGCCAGCCCGACCTCTACATCCAGTGGCAGCTGGTTTTCTTCCGTGCCGGCACGCGGCAGAACGCCAACATGACCTCGGTGGTCGAAGACCTCAGCAACGAGGACATCCGCAATCTCGGCGCTTACTTCGCATCGCTGCAGCCGATGAAAAATCCCAAGCCCGATGAAAATCCGGAGCTGTCACGCAAGGGCGCCGAAGCCGCGGTCGGCCGGCGCTGCGCCTCGTGCCACACCGACAATTACGCCGGCATCAAGGGCACTGCGCGGCTCGCCGGCCAACGCGAGGAGTATCTGGTCAAGGCACTCAACGAGTTCAAATCCGGCCAGCGCTCCGGCGGCTCGATGGCGGCGATGGCCGACGTCGCCTACCCGCTCAGCGAGGAAGAGATCTACGCGCTGGCGCACTATCTGGCGCATTTGAACTAGGAACCATTCGGCGTTCTCGCCGTCATCACGGCGACGGACGAGTCTCGCGCATTGGTGTGGATCGGCTCATGGCAGCGACGGCATCCATCGCCGCGCGGGCGCTCGCCATTGTTTATCCCCCGCGCACGAGGTTCCCATGGCCGACAAACATCCCGATCTCAAATCCGCCAAGCTGGCCGACGCCTCGATCCATCGCGGCCCCGGCGGCGAGACGCATCAGGTGGCCGATAAGGATCATCCTGTGCTGACGACACGGCAGGGTGTGCCGGTCAGCGACGATCAGAACAGCCTGAAGATCGGCCCTCGCGGTCCGACGCTGATGGAAGACTTTCACTTCCGCGAGAAGATTTTCCATTTCGACCACGAGCGGATTCCCGAGCGCGTCGTTCACGCCCGCGGCTTCGGCGCTCACGGCTTCTTCGAGGCCTACGAGTCGCTGGCCGATATCACCGCGGCCGATCTGTTCCAGCGCGCCGGCGAGAAGACGCCGGTGTTCACGCGCTTCTCGACGGTGGCCGGCAACAAGGGCTCGGCCGATCTGGCACGCGACGTCCGCGGCTTCGCGGTGAAGTTCTACACCAAGCAGGGCAACTGGGATCTGGTCGGCAACAACATCCCGGTGTTCTTCATCCAGGACGCCATCAAGTTTCCCGATCTGATCCACGCCGCCAAGCAGGAGCCCGATCGCGGCTTCCCGCAGGCGCAGACTGCGCACGACAATTTCTGGGACTTCATTTCGCTGATGCCGGAATCGATCCACATGGCGCTGTGGATCATGTCCGACCGCACCATCCCGCGCTCGCTCCGGTTCATGGAAGGTTTTGGCGTCCACACCTTCCGGCTGATCAACGCCGAGGGCAAATCGACCTACGTCAAATTCCACTGGAAGCCGAAGCTCGGCATGCAGTCGGTGGTGTGGAACGAGGCGGTGAAGCTCAACGGCGCCGATCCGGACTTCCATCGCCGCGACATGTGGGATTCGATCCAGGCCGGCAACTATCCGGAATGGGAGCTCGGCCTGCAGCTGTTCGACGATGCCTTCGCGGACGAGTTCGAATTCGACATCCTCGATGCCACCAAGATCATTCCCGAAGAACGCATCCCGATCCGCATTGTCGGCCGGATGGTGCTCGACCGCACGGTCGACAACTTTTTCGCCGAGACCGAGCAGGTCGCATTCCAGACCGGCAACATCGTGCCGGGTATCGACTTCACCAACGATCCGCTGCTGCAGGGCCGCAACTTCTCGTATCTCGACACCCAGCTGAAGCGGCTCGGCAGCCCGAACTTCAACGACCTGCCGATCAACGCGCCGAAATGCCCGTTCCACACCCTTCAGCAGGACGGGCACATGACGCTGAACAATCCGCGTGGACGCGTCAACTACGAGCCCAACTCCTGGGCCGTCGATGGTGGACCGCGCGAGACGCCGAAGGGCTTCCGCAGTTTCCCGGCCGAAGACACCGGCGAGCGGCGCCGGGCTCGCGGCGAGTTGTTCGCCGATCACTACAGCCAGGCGCGGCAGTTCTTCGTCAGCCAGAGCGAGACCGAACAGACCCACATCAAGGACGCGTTCGTGTTCGAGCTCAGCAAGGTCGAGACGCCGACGATCCGCGCCCGCGTGGTGTCGCATCTCGTCAACGTCGACAAGGCGCTCGCCCAGTTGGTAGCTGACGGTCTCGGCATGAAGCTGCCGGCCGCGGCCGAGCCGGCCCGCAAGGTGATCACCGATCTGCCGCCGTCGCCGGCGCTGAGCATCATCAACAATGCGCTCGGCAGCTTCGAGGGCCGCAAGCTCGGCATTCTGGTCAGCGACGGCGCCGACGCCAAGCTGCTCGCGGCGCTGGAAGCGGCCGCCAAGCAGCACGGCGCGCTGGTCGAACTGATCGCCCCCAAGGTCGGCGGCTTCACCGCCTCGGACGGCAAGCTGCGCCCGGCCAAGCAGAAGGTGAACGGCGGACCGTCCGTGCTGTACGACGCCGTCGCGATCCTGCTGTCCGAAGAGGGCGCAAAGCAATTGCAGCAGGAGGCGACCGCGCGCGACTTCGTGGCCGACGCGTTCGCCCACGCCAAGTTCATCGCCACCACCAAGGAGGCGGCGCCGCTGCTCGAGAAGGCCGGCGTCGAACCCGATGGCGGCGTGATGAGCCTCGGCGGCGCCAAGGATGCCGAACGCTTCCTCGAGCTGTGCACACAGCTGCGGTTCTGGGAACGCGAGCCGAAGGTGCATGCGGTGTAAGCCTGCTTCGGCCGGCCGATGACCAACCGTCCCGACCGCGCCGCCGATCAGGCGGCCAAGACCCGCGATGCAGAGATGTCTGCATCGCGGGCGAATATTTCGAACCGCGAAGTCGAGGACGTCGAGGCGCGCTCCAGTCCGCGCACCCCCGTGATCTACGAAATCGTCCGCCGCTCCGGCGAGGAAGAGATGGAGCGCCCGCTCACCTCGCTGTGGTGGTCCGGCCTCGCGGCCGGCCTGTCGATCAGCTTCTCGCTGCTGGCGCAGGCGATCCTGCAGCTCCACATTCCCGATGCGCCGTGGCGGCCGCTGATCACCAGCCTGGGCTACTCGGTCGGCTTCGTCATGGTGGTGCTGGCGCGCCAGCAGCTGTTCACCGAGAACACCATCACGGTGATCCTTCCGGTGGTGGCCGAGCCGACCGCACGTAACTTCGGCCGTGCCGGCCGGCTGTGGGCGATCGTGCTACTCGCCAACCTGGCCGGCACGCTGTTCGCAGCGGCGTTCTGCAGCCTGACGCCGGCGCTGACTCCGGAACTGAAAGCAGAGGCGATCGAGATCAGCCGGGTGATCCTCAGCCACGGCGCGCTCGACACCGTGTTCAAGGGCGTCGCGGCCGGTTTTCTGATGGCCACCATGGTGTGGCTGCTGCCGAGCGCGGAGAGCGGCCAGCTCGGCGTGATCGTGATGATGACCTGGCTGATCTCGGTCGGCGGCTTCGCCCACATCATCGCCGGCAGCATGGAGGCATTCATGCTGGTGCTGAACGGCGCGGCGGGTCCGCTCGAAGTGACGACCGGCTTCCTGCTGCCGGCGCTGCTCGGCAACATCATCGGCGGCACCGCGCTGTTCGCGCTGCTGGCTTATGCGCAGGTGATGAAGGAGATCCGTTAGCCGGAACGCAGTCCTGTTCGTTCCGTTGTCGACACGATCAACGAGAGGGAAAATCACGAATGACGTATGTCGAGACCAACGGCGCCCGGATCCATGTCAAGACGGCAGGGAGCGGGCGCCCGGTTCTGCTGATTCATGGCTGGCCGCTGACCGGCGACATGTTCGAGTATCAAACGCTGGCGCTGCTCGAGGCCGGTTACCGCGTCATCACCTACGACCGCCGCGGCTTCGGCCTGTCGAGCCATCCGGCCACCGGCTATGACTACGACACGTTCGCCGACGATCTGGCCGCAGTGATCGAGAAGCTCGATCTGCAGGCCGTCAATCTGGTCGGCTTTTCGATGGGCGGCGGCGAGATCGCGCGCTACCTGTCGCGCCACGGCAGCCAGCGCATCGCCAAGGCCGCGCTGATCGGCTCGGTGGTGCCGTATCTGCTCAACACGCCCGACAATCCGGACGGCGTCGACGCCAGCGTGTTCGCCGACATGAAGGCGCAGATCCGCAAGGATCGCTTCGCGTTTCTGCAGAGCTTCGCCAAGCAGTTCTACGGCGTCGGCTTCGTCACCAGCCCGGTGAGCCAGGGCATTCTGGACTGGAGCTTCATCCTGGCCGTGATGGCGAGCCCGAAGGCCACGATCGATTGCGTCGACGCGTTCGGCAAGACGGACTTCCGGCCGGACCTCAAGGCCTTCACCATGCCGACGCTGATCATTCACGGCACCGCCGACAAGACGGTCCCGATCGACGCCGCCGGCCGCGCCGCCGCGCGCGGCATCCCCAACGCCAAGCTGATCGAATATGACGGCGAGCCCCACGGCCTGTTCGCGACCGCGCCGGACCGCCTCAACGCCGACCTGATCGAATTCATCGGCTGATCTACTTTTGCGCGGCGGCGGGCTCGCTTGGCCGCCGCGCATTCCACTTCCCGGAAATACAACAAACGCCTCGCCGTCGGCGCGCGCTTGTTCTACACAGCACGGTCATGACACGGCTTCAGGCACCCGGATCACCCTCGCGCGGCAGCAACGATGCCGTCGACATGCGTCTCGCGCGCTGGCGCGACATCATGGAAAAACCCGCGGGCGACGATCCGTTCGCGCCATTCGCACAAGCCGGGATGTTCGACATCGGCCTGCCCGGGGGCGACGCCGCGCTCGACAGCTACGCGGCGATCGCGCGCGCCGAGCAGGCGATCGTCGCGGCCACCGGCGAACTCGGCCTCGCCACCGCATTCGCCGGCCGGCAACTGATCGCGCGGTTCTTCATCGGCCAATTCGCCAGCGCGGCGCAGCGCAGTGATCTCTTGCCGCGGATCGCCGCCGGCCGCTGCTGGGCGGCGGTCGCGATCTCCGAGCCCGGCGCCGGTGCGCATCCGAAACATCTGCAGACCACGGCGCAACGCCGCGGCGACGAGATTGTACTTAACGGCCGCAAGGCGTGGATCACCAACGGGCCGGTCGCCGATATCTTCCTGGTGCTGACGATCACCAGCACCGAGGACGGCCGCAAGCGCTACGGCCTGTTCGCCGTGCCGCGCGATACGGCCGGGCTGACGATGACGCCGATGCCGTCGCTCGACGTGCTGAAGCCGGCCTCGCATTGCGAACTCAGCCTGGACAATTGCACGGTGCCGGCCTCGGCGCAGATCGGCGACATGAAAGACGCCTATCCGGCGATGGCGCTGCCGTTCCGCGATATCGAGGACACGCTCGGTAGCGCCAGCATGGCGGGCTTTCTCACCTGGCTGGTGCGCGCCGCCGCGACTCACACCGAACTCAACGACGATCATGCGTTGCGGCTCGGGCGTCTCGCCGGCCTGGTGGCGCTCGCCGGTGATACCAGCCGCGCGGCGGTCGCGGCGCTCGACGACGGCACGCCGCCGGTGCCGGCGCGGCTGATCGGCGTGCGGGCGCTCGCCGCCGGCATCGTCGACGACCTCCGCGCCCATCTCGCCGTCGCGCGCGCCGACGAACGCGTCAGCCGCGCGCTCGCCGCTTACGACGTGCTGGCGAATGTCGCCCGCGAGCCGCGCAAGCAGCGACAGATCAGCCTCGGCCAATCCCTTTGGAGCGAACCCCAAGAATGAGTAACGACCTGCCGATCGAATCCATCGACGCCGTCACCGCGGGCCTCGCATCGGTGGGCTATATCGCCAGCCGTCAGATCGCCACCGCGATCTATCTGGCCGAACGGATCGAGAAGCCGATCCTGGTCGAAGGCCCGGCCGGCGTCGGCAAGACCGAACTCGCCAAATCGCTCGCCGCCTGGCGCGGCCTGAAGATGATCCGGATGCAGTGCTACGAAGGCCTCGACGAGGCCAAGGCGCTGTACGAATGGAAATACGCCAAGCAGCTCTTGTACACCCAGATCCTCAAGGACAAGCTCGGCGAAGTGCTCGGCGACGCGCAGTCGCTGTCGGCCGCGCTCGACAAGTTGCATGATTTCGGCGACGTGTTCTTCTCCAAGGAATTCGTCGAGCCGCGCCCGCTGCTGCAGGCGCTGGAACAGCCGAACGGCTGCGTGCTGCTGGTCGACGAGATCGACAAATCGGACGCCGAGTTCGAATCGCTGCTGCTCGAAATCCTGTCCGACTATCAAGTCTCGATCCCCGAACTCGGCACCATCAGCGCCACCGTCAAGCCGCTGGTGCTGCTGACCTCGAACGGCGAGCGCGATCTGTCGGACGCGCTGAAGCGGCGCTGCCTGCATCTGCATATCGGCTTTCCGGAGCAGAAGCTCGAAGAGCGCATCGTCGAAAGCCGCGTGCCGGGCGCTTCGGAGACGCTGCGCAAGCAGCTGGTCGGCTTCATCAACCAGGTCCGCGCGCTGGACCTGAAGAAGCTGCCGTCGGTGAGCGAGACGATCGACTGGGCGCGCGTGCTGGTGCTGCTGCAATCGACCGAGCTCGACCATCAGACTGTGAAGGACACGCTCAACGTCCTGCTCAAGTACGAAGCCGATATCGAAACCACGATTCCGCAGGTCGCCGGCTTCGTCGCCAAGGCCGGCCGCTCCGGCACCTTCGGCTGATGCGCGAGGAGCTGCACCGCTTCTTCCGGGCGGCGCGCGGCGCCGGCGTACGCGTTTCGCCGGCCGAAAGTATCGACGCGATGCGCGCGGTCACGCAGGTCGGCTTCGCCGATCGCGGCCTGCTACGCGACACCCTGCTGGTGACGCTGGCCAAGAGCCAGGACGAGAAGCAGGCGCTGGCCGAGTGCTTCGACCTGTTCTTCAGCCGCCCCGAGCCGAAGCCGCCGCCGGACGAGAACGAGGAGTCATCGTCCGACGAGTCCTCGGAATCGCAGGCGCAGAATGCTGCGCCCGGATCGCCCGGCCAGGGCGGCGGCGACGGCGCGGCGCAGCCGGAGCTCGGCGAACTGGCGCAGATGCTGCTGGGGCAGGATCGCAGCGCGGTCGCCGCGGCGCTGTCCGGTGCCGCCGCCGCGGCCGAACTGTCCAACATCCGTTACTTCACCCAGCGCGGGCTGTTTCAGACCCGGATGATGGACGCGCTCGGCATCGGCCGGCTGCGCGACGATCTCGACGCGCTGAAAGCCGCCAACTCCGGCGAAGCCGAACGGCTCGCCGCGGCGCTCGACGGGCTTCGCGACAGCGTGCGCGAGATGGTGTCGCAGGCGCTGGTGCTGTACGGCCGCGAAGAGACCGAGAACCTGCGCCACGAAATCCTGCGCAACGCGCCGCTGGCGCGGCTCGAGCGGCGCCAGGTCGAGCAGATGAAGGCGCTGATCCGCGCCATCGCGCGGCGGCTGCGCGAGCGCTATTCCAAGCCGCGCAAGCGCCAGCGCCGCGGCCATCTCGACGTCCGCCGCACCATCCGCAAGAACGCCGCGTGGGGCAGCGTGCCGTTCCTCACCGCGTGGAAGCGCCGGCACCGCGACCGTCCGAAGATCGTGGCGATCTGCGACGTGTCAGGCTCGGTGGCGCAGGTCTCCGACTTCTTCCTGCTGCTGATCCACAGCCTGCACGAAGTGGTCGACGACGTCCGCTCCTTCGCATTCTCCGGCCACCTGATCGAAGTCAGCGACATCCTCGACCGTCAGGAGCCGGAAGCGGCGATGCGCGAGATCATGTCCAAGGTCGGCTTCGGCTCGTCCGATTACGGCAATTCCTTCGCCGATTTCGAAAAGCGCTATTTGCGCAGCGTCACGCCGAAGACCACCGTGATCGTGCTCGGCGACGCCCGCACCAACAATCTCGACCCGCGCACCGATTTGCTGCGCCAGATCTCCGACCGCGCCAAGCGCGTGGTCTGGCTCAATCCCGAAGGCCGCATGGGCTGGGGCTGGGGCGACAGCGAAATGCCCCGCTACGCGCCGTTCTGCAACGTCGTCCGCCAATGCGCGACGGCCAAGCAGCTGGAGCGCGCGGTGTCGGATATCGTGGCGTCGTATCAGTAGGGGAAAGGAATGCCGCATAGTCCCGCGGCGGGTGATGCCGAAAATCGAACATTATATGATCGCTTCAAGCGCCTTCAACGGCCCCGGCTGAACCACAACCATGCGTCCGCACCACACTTTTTGGCTGGCGCGGCAACGGGGCCCTTGTGGCCGCCGGCGAGAGACGCGATGAAGAGCACCATCGGCCGACGAGTCCCGCCGCACCGATGGCAGTTGTAGCCGGAGGAAAAGAGGGGCTCGCTCAGCTCGAGGAATGTCTGTTAATCTGGCCCGTCGAGATCGGTTGGCACAGTTTAATGTTCGAGACATCTATTGCATTGAAGTGGGACTACGAGACCATGAGGTTGGCCGCCGCCAGGGAGGCCGTCGCGGCTCTTGGCCTGCTCCTGCCCTCGACGGAGGGGCGCATCTACCATTTCTTAGACAAACGCCTAACTGATCACCCGACGGCCCGCTGCCGTGCTTGGCGCAAGCACGGAGAGCAGATGACGATGGAACAGAAGAAGGCTAACGGGATCAATCCGCGAACCTTCTATAGTCGCGCCGCCTTCGCTGAGTTGACCGAAGCAGGTCGCGGACGCCCGTTGGCTGCCCACGATATGACATTGCTGCGCGCACAATTCACAGTATTTCGGTATTCCGCAGTAATTGATTCGCGGCAGGTCTTGGAAGCATATCCAAATAGCTTCTACGAACACGAAACGCTCAATTCTGAATGCCCGGCGTGCAACCGACTCGACGGCCTACAGACGCCTGCAGATGCGATCGCGCTATTCCCCCCCGCGGGATGCATTTGCGAGACGGCGAACTACCGCGTCAAGCCACAGATCGATTGGCTCGAAGACATAGACTAACCGGTATCGGCTCGCTGATAAGCTGAGAACGATTAGTCCATCTTAGGACAAACTCCGCCCGAGCGACGTGGTCACCATCTCCATGATTTTGTGATCGATGCCAGGCCGGCGACCTAACCAATCGCGGGTTCCTATTAAAGCGGCTCTCGGTCGGGAGAAATGAAATCTGTCCAAAGCATATAGAGGCCGAAGAGCGCTGGAAACGCGCCTATTTTAAGAGCAAGCCCCTTGCCACCCTCGATAAGCCACTCGTAAGAGCACCAAAGTCCGCCAACGATGAGCGCTAGGTAAATTGTAAGAGCGAACCATTTCCTCATCGCACCCGCCTCCAGTTACGCTACGAGATTAATCGATGACCTTGAAGAGCGCATAGAAGTCGACGGACTTTCTGCCTCGACATCCGAACTAGCAGAGGACAACTTTGGTTGATTGGCGCGCGAGCCAAGGATGCGTTCGAACACTTCAACGAAGCGTCTCGATGAATCGTTCATCGACAACCAAATAGAATGCTTCTTTCTATGTCCCATGATTGATGATACTAACTCCTCAAATGAGGTCATGGGATAGATCTTTTGGATCGCGGTCCCCAAGACGCTGCAATTCGTCCTGCTGGGTGAGGTTTACTCATTCGGCGCTGTTCGCGAGATAGCCACAGAGATTGAACGTAGCTGCATCCGCAGCCTCACAGGCAGGTGGCAGGCTCTGATGGAATTATTTAAGCCCCTCGTCTCGAGTCGAGAACTTCACCCCAATTTTGTCAATACTTTACGCGCGCCGTCAGCGAGCGTGCGCAAGGTCCTATTGGAGTGGGCAAAAGGCTTTCCGGACCGCGATGGGAAGTTCATCAAGGAATTCCAAACGACATACAATTCGTCCTTTTGGGAGCTGTATCTCTTCGCCGTCTTGAAAGAAATTGGTATCAAAATCGACTTCGAATTCAATGCTCCGGACTTTGTCGCGGCCGATGAGCCTCTTGCGATAGAGGCAACGATTGCAAGCCACGCGCGCGACGACACTCCCGAATGGGAAAAGCGTTTCGAGGACATTGTCGATATGGATGTGTTCGACGCCCAAGCGAAAGCCGCCATTCGCGCATCCAACGCCTTCTGGGCAAAGTCGAACGCGTACCTGGAGCGTTATTCGAAATTGCCGCATATGGCCGGGCGCTCTTATGTCATCGCCATATCGAACTACGGCACACCAGACTTCAACTTGCTGGGCGATATTCCAATGCAGCACGTGCTGTATGACAACTTCGACCTTGGTCATTTGACGAAAGAGAACGGCGCAAGAGTGTCGCTAGGTCTATTCAAGACCGGTGAGTTCGCTCACGTCAGCGCTGTTCTGTATTCTTCCGTTGCGACTTTTGGGAAGGCGCGGGCGCTTTGCGTCGACGCGAATGAGTTCGTATTTGAGGCGTACCGCATCCGAAACAACATCGAGCCCATTCTTATCAGGGCCCACAAGAAGGACTATGAAGAATCTCTCACAGACGGTTTGCGTCTGTTCACGAACCCGTACGCGACTACACCGATCAACGTCAATCTTTTCGACGATTGGGGCGTTCGCACGTTTGAGGCGAACAAGAATGGCGACTTTCTTGTGTCGTGCCATCCGGATGGCGATCTTTGCGCAAGACAGACGTATCAGATGGTGGGGCCGGGAAAGGCCGTAACGCCAAATATGATCGAGATGCCGGCCTATGTGACGCATGCCAAAACGGCACGTATTGCGGCTGGCTTGTCGCAGAATGCCCTCGCGGCGATGGTGTCCGAGCGATGCGATAGGGGCTTTGAGTTCGATAAGGCTCTCGTAAAGCATATCGAGGCCTGTAAGCCGTTGTCCTTCATCGAGATTGAAAATTATGTAAGCGCGCTTCTGTCTCTGCCGCAGACGTCCTGCGTTCCAGATATAGTCTTCAGCCTTCGGAAGAGGCCGCGCCCTCCAGCGCGGGGGTTCCGATGACGGCGATAAATTTCGTGATTTGAAGACAGGGACTTGGTCCTTACGACGAGCAGGGAGCTTGTAAGCAATACGAAATCCTGCGCAACGCGCCGCTGGCGCGGCTGGAGCGGCGCCAGGTCGAGCAGATGAAGGCACTGATCCGCGCCATCGCCCGGCGGCTGCGCGAGCGCTATTCCAAGCCGCGCAAGCGCCAGCGCCGCGGCCATCTCGACGTCCGCCGCACCATCCGCAATAACGCCGCGTGGGGCAGCGTGCCGTTCCTCACCGCGTGGAAGCGCCGCCATCGCGACCGTCCGAAGATCGTGGCGATCTGCGACGTGTCAGGCTCGGTGGCGCAGGTCTCCGACTTCTTCCTGCTGCTGATCCACAGCCTGCACGAAGTGGTCGACGACGTCCGCTCGTTCGCATTCTCCGGCCACCTGATCGAAGTCAGCGACATCCTCGACCGTCAGGAGCCGGAAACGGCGATGCGCGAGATCATGTCCAAGGTCGGGTTCGGCTCGTCCGATTACGGCAATTCCTTCGCCGATTTCGAAAAGCGCTATTTGCGCAGCGTCACGCCGAAAACCACCGTGATCGTGCTCGGCGACGCCCGCACCAACAATCTCGACCCGCGCACCGATTTGCTGCGCCAGATCTCCGACCGCGCCAAGCGCGTGGTCTGGCTCAATCCCGAAGGCCGCATGGGCTGGGGCTGGGGCGACAGCGAAATGCCCCGCTACGCGCCGTTCTGCAACGTCGTCCGCCAATGCGCGACGGCCAAGCAGCTGGAGCGCGCGGTGTCGGATATCGTGGCGTCGTATCAGTAGGGGTGTCGCTTCGTGGAGCGCTTCGTCGATTGATCGAAGCGCTCTGGCTCGGTCGAGGCGTGGTTGAAGAGGCCACGATCTAAGACGCGGGCTTGGCCACGGGCAGGAACTTCTGCTCGAATTCGCGTGCCGTGACCGGTTTGCCGAAGAGATAACCCTGTGCCTGCGGACAGTTGTTCTCCTTCAGGAAATCGAGCTGAGCCTGGGTCTCGACGCCCTCGGCGATGACTTCCACGCCGAAGCTCTTTCCCAGATAGAGGATCGCGTTCACCACCGCGGCGTTTTCCGGGTCGGAGTTAACGTTGCGCAGGAAGCCTCGGTCGATCTTCAGGCGCGAGACCGGGTAGCGTTTGAGCAGGCTCAGCGATGCGAAACCGGTTCCATAGTCGTCGAATGCGAGACCGACACCAAGGGCGCGAAGATCGTCGAGCAGCTTCTGGGTCCCGGGCTCGTTGCGCAGGAAGACGTTTTCGACGATCTCAAGCTCCAGCGCCTCGGCCGGCAAGGCGGCTTCGGCGAGAACCCTACGCACGGCTGCAAGCAGCCCGGCATAGCGAATCTGCGCCTCGAACAGATTGACGCCGATGCGGAAGCCGGGGGCCCGTGAGCGCCACCTTGCGGCTTGCATGCACGCTGTACGAAGAATCCACTCTCCAATCTCGGGGGCGGATGCCTTGTTGGCCAGGACATCGATAAACGAAGCCGGAGTCAGCAAGCCACGTTCGGGATGGTTCCACCGGAGCAGCGCTTCGGCGCCGGTGAGGCCCCCGTCGATCGTCGAGACCTGCGGCTGATAGAACAGTTCGAATTCACCTCTCACGAAGGCCTGTTTGAGCTCCTGCTCGAAAGTCCGTCGCGCAACCGCATATTCGCGCAATGCCGGAGCGAAAAATTCATACCGCCCTTTTCCGGCGGCTTTGGCCCGATAGAGCGCGAGGTCGGCAGCCCCCAGCAATTCCTCGGGGCGCTGGCTGTGCTGCGGGGCGAGGGCGACGCCGATGCTGACGCTCACCTCGATGCGCTTGCCGACAAACTCATAAGGCTCGGAGATGGCCGACACGAGGTCGGTCGCGACTCTCCTGGCTTCGCGCTCATCATTCCCCGGCAGCAGCGCGACAAACTCGTCGCCCCCCAGCCGGGCCACCATGGTCGCGTGCCTGCAGGTTGCCTTGAGACGCACGGAGACCTCTTTCAACACGGCATCGCCGGCCGCATGCCCGAGCGTGTCGTTGACCTCCTTGAAGCCATCGAGATCGAGAAGAAGAACGGTGGATGCCTTGCCGGCCGCCAGCGCGTCTCCCAGGCATTGCCTCCAGACACCGCGATTGGGAAGGTCCGTGAGCGGGTCAAGCGAGGCAAGCCGGAACAGGCGCTCCTCGTTCTGCCGCCGTTCGGTGAGGTCTCGAACGATGGCACCGACGCTGGTCGTGTTGCCTTCCTGCCAGGTCGAGAGCGAGAACTCCGCCGGGAATTCGCTGCCGTCCTTTCTGAGGCCAGACAGTTCGATCGTCCGATCGGAGAGTTCCATCTTCTCTCCGTGACGTAGCCGGTCGAGTTCGGCCTCGTAGATGCCCAGCCAGCTATCGGGGACGATGATCTCGCCAGGATGATTGACCATCTCGTCCGCGGTGTAGCCGAAAAGCCGTTCGGCCGACCTGTTCCAGAAAGTGACCTCTCCTTCGGAATTGGAGCAGATGATGGCATCGGGCGATGTGGCGGCTATGTTCTCGAAGCGAGCCTGGCTGACCGTTCTGATATAATCCAGCCTGCGCGCATCCATGCGGTCCATGACCAGAGCCGCGACGTCGGTCAGATTTCGTCGGTCTTCAGCGGTGAAGCTCTTCCTCGGCTCGGTATCGATCAGACAGACCGTGCCGATCTTCTCCCCGGTCGGGGTTGCCAGCGGCTTGCCGGCATAGAAGCGGATAAAGGGAGGGCCCAGGACGAGAGGGTTGGACGCAAAACGTCGATCATTGGTGGAATCGAGGATCACGAAGATATCGTCCTGCATGATCGCGTGCGTGCAGAAGGATATCTCGCGGCTCGTATCACAGACATCGAAGCCGATATGGGCCTTGAAGAACTGGCGATCCCGATCGAGGAGCGAGACAAGCACGATCGGCACGTCGAACAATCGTGCGGCTAGCCTGGCCAGGCGATCGAAGTCCTCTTCCGCCGGCGTGTCGAGCAAACGATACTCGTTCAACGCCTTCAGGCGGATCTCTTCATTGTCCGGTATTGGGTAGGGCGTCGCCAAGCCCGTTTCTCCTCGATCCCTCCGGCATTCTCTCCACCGGTCCGATGAAGACTGAAACGCACGAAAATGAGATTTGTTGTCAAGCGGACGAGAAGTCTGCCTTACAAGATTAGCCGAACGTTATGAAGCCCGGCTTAACCGTTTGAACGCAGGCCCCGACGACGCCGCTCGACCGTCATCTCGGCGCTCTGCTCCCGCTCAAACTCTTTGCGCTCCCGAAGGTAGCCGAGACAGGAACTGATCGCGCACGGCATGAAGATGCCCGAACCGCCAGCACCGTTCGCCTCGATCGCGGCCGGATCGAAGCTGGTGCTCGCCTCGATCGCGCTCGTCATCACCATCAGATCGATGATCTTGCCTTGTTCATATCGAACTTTCGATCACATCCATGTTCGCAGTTTTATTCTGAATGGCGCGCCAGATAGTAGCGCCGGAACCGGCGCGGGTCGTCGGGCACAGCGCCCCCCGAACAGGTCATCGCAGGGACAAGCCGTCCCGGTGGCCGGTTTTCGTAATGCTGTCAGCAGCTGGCGCGCCATTCAGAACAAAACTGCGAACTCATATGTTATTGAAATTGCGTTACGATCTCATCGGTCAGCCTGAGGATATCAATCGCTCGATATCACCGCGGCGTTTACCCAGGACGCTAGTTCTTGATGGTAAGCCCTCCCCGAACATCGCGGACCCGCGTTCCGTTGCCCGGCAGGAGGCCGTCACGATAAGTGGCGCTCAGCGCAAATACACCGGCATCGTCGAGATTGTATGTCGCGTCGGCCTGGAAATAGCGAATATCCTTGTCCGCGTCGCCGCGGGCAAAGCTCGACAGATAGCGATACTGAACACCGAAGACGAAGTTTCGCAGGTAGCCATCCGCGAAGAAAATGTCGGCTCGCAGGATCGGCCCTCCGCGGGTGTAGAAATCTCCGGTATGAAGATTCGTGAGCGGACCGGCGTTCACGACCTTTTCCGATTCGACCCGAAGAATCGGTTGCCAGCGGAACTGCATCGGCGTGCCGAAGACCCTCGGCGCGACGCCGATGGCCCACTCGAGCTTGTACGGTTGCCATTCGGCGAATGCGCCGCCGATCCGGCTCTCCCCTCTGGAGTCGGTTTTCCAGTAACCGCCGTAGCGGACGTACTGCGAGGGGAAGAGTGAACCCGGCGCCTGTTCGATTTCCGTTTCACCGATGAATTTGAAAGCCAAGTAGTCGGTATCGGCTTTCTTGTTGGATCGGTTGCGGGTCTGATCGAATTCGAAGCCCGGTGCCCACAGCATGCGGGTGACGCCGAGATCCTGAAGCGGATTGTCGGAATCCGCCGACAGAGACAGCACGTTCCAGCCGATCAGGGCGCCTTTGCCGGAGAGCACACCGTTACGCTTCTCATAGTCTTCGGTGTAGCTGAACTGGGTGCCGTTTGCGCGCTCGCGCGGGGCAATCGGATTCAACAGCGAATAGGTTGAGTAGGCATCGCGGAACAGGACGGGCAACGATACGGCCGTCGGCTTGACGTAGCGCCTCTTGACCTCTTCTGCCGACACGGCCTGCGGACGCTCGGGTGTAGGGGCGCTGGCAATGTCTCTGAGGTCGACGACAATGCGGTCGGCCCGATCCTTCTTCGCCTGCTGGGAGAGCGCAATCGATTTGGCGAGCGCTGCTGGATTGCCGGCCTTACCCAGGCACTTGTCATCGAACTTTGCAAATTCTGGATCGGCGATGTTGTCCGCGAGCGCCTTAAATTTCTCAGGCGGGATCACATTCCGTCCAGCCAGCCGCACGCTGCATTTCGCGAACACATCGTCCTTCGCAGCAAAGACCGGCGTCGCCGCGAAATAGACAAGCGTGATCGCACTCCACAATGATCCAAGCTTGCTCATAGGCCAAACGCTTCGTTGATGAGTTCAGCGACGTCGCCGACGGTGTCGGCGCCCTGCATGGCGTTGCGATCCAGCTTCTTGGGTATCGGATAGCCTGCGCCCGCAAAGCACGCTTCGATGTTGCCGGCGAGTACACGCTTGCCTCCCAGGTCGAATTTGTACTTGTCTGCCAGGCTGTCGTTTTCGCTGATCTCACTGACTGGAAAGTGGGTGATCCGGCTGAGGCAGATCTTGAGCTGCGCGTAGACCTCCGGTTTCGTGTCGATCGGATCGTCATGCCTGATCGAGAGGCCCTCAAGCCGTTCGAGGAGGACAGCATTCGTGGGCTGCGCGGCTGCGGGTTTCTTCGCGGTCTTCGTGACTGCTTTTTTTGCCTTTTTCGTCTTCGAGGCAGCGCGCTTCTTTGCCGTTTTGGCCATCGAAATATCTCCAACATACTTGCATCAAAAAAGGCGAACGCCTGCGTCAACGGGCGTCAGAAATCATTTCTTCGTTTCAGCAGACTTCTGCTCGCCCTTTGGGGGCGACGCGGTAATGTCCTTCTGAGCCTGATGGGTCACGACGTAGACCGCGAATGCCATAAAGACGATGGATGCCGCCAGCGCAGTGACGGAAGGGCCGAGTTTGCCGAGTGCTTCGACGAGCTTCGGCAGCTTGTCGATCACCGCTATCGGGTCGAGGCTTTCGGCAGTAACTGTCTTCTAATTTACTGAGACACGCCGCTGGGCGCGTCGATCTGTTTTTGTTGCATAGACGAAGAAGAGATAGGCAACGGTCGAAAATACGAGACTAAGTCCGACAATAAATTCAGTGAATGTAATCATCGAACGCTCCACGCTCGGTGTCACGAGACCATCCTATGCGCGAAAATGGGAGGTCCGCAACCTTTATTCAAAAGGAATGTTATCCTCAGTTACTCAGGGCGCCGCTCCGGTCGCCGGCTAGAACCGCCGGCGCACTACTTCCATTCAAATCCCGCACCAGGCGTACCGGACGCTGGACGAGATCGTTCTGACTAACCTCAGGCAGCGCGTACTGGCTCCCCGACCGGATCGCCGATCTTCTGAAGTCGCCGATGGAGCGGCAAGCAACCAAGAGCGAGTCTGCAAACCGCAGGTTACTCGATCTGCAAGGCGAACTTAGCGATGCCGAAGACTTCCTAAGCGTCTTCACCGTTCGATCGAAGACGGCATCGTCGAGCATGACGACGTCCAGCGAGAACGTACTACCGCTCTCAGATCGCAGCGCGAACACGCCAAATCGGCGCTGGACAATGCCCGTGCGCGATGCGGTACCGCAGCCGTCATCGATCCAGGAAGATCCACGCCGTAGCGCGGCTATGAAATGAAAAGCTCAATGCCGGGGACATCAACACCGCGAAGGGCAACATCCACTCGATCATCGATGCCAACGAGGTCGATGATCAGGCCATCCGTATTGTCGGCTGCATGGATATCCTCCAGCCGCCATTGCCGATAACATACCCAGAACGGGAACGTTGGTGTCTTTGACTTGAATGGCGCGCCCGAAACGATTCGAACCTCCGCCCCAGATGCGTAGTCTGCTGCTCTATCCAGCCGAGCTCCGGGCGCGTCCCGGCGGGATCGCGCAGAGAGAGCCCGCCGCCCCCGAAGCATCCAGATCGCCGCCGCACTCCGCCGGACCCGACGCGCGCTCGATGATCGGACAGCCGGCTTCGGCGGCGCGCGGGGCGAGCAGGTAGCTCAGCGCTTCGAGATCCGACGCCAGCAGGATGCGGGCTTTGGCCTGCATCGACCGGAAGATGCTCAGCACCGCGCGGCCATTGTCGGTGAGGGCAGCGCCGCCGCCGCGCTTGCCGCCGACGATGCGGTCGACCAGTGGTTCGCCGAAATGGCTGTTGAGATCGTCGATCAGCTTCCAGGCGTTGGGATAGGCCATCCCCATGCTGCGCGCCGCGCCGGAGATCGAGCCGAAGCGCTCGATCGCTTCGAGCAGTTGCACCTTGCCCGGACCGATGATCGGGACGATGCGGAGCTGGATGCTGAGGTCGGCCTTGTCGGTCATCGCGTCCTCCACTCCGGCAACGGCGGCGAGCCCGTCCCGTATTCGGCCGATGATGCGGCAGCGGCGCGCCGCCGGTCCCTGCTCATTTCGGCTAACAGCGGCGCCATCACGGCTTCACCCTGGCGGCCTGCCTGGCCAGATAGGAGCGGCGGAACATCCGATAGTCGATGCCGTAGCGATCGAGCCGGAGCCCGAGCACGCGCCGCGTGAGCCCGAGCTCCCTGGCGGCCTCGGTCGTGTTGCCGTGATGCGTCTTGAGGGCATCGATGATCATCTCGTATTCGACCGCCTCGACCTTGGCTTCCAGGCTGCAGCCGAAATGGGTGCCGCTCTCGCCGGAGGTCTGCAGCGACGGCGGCAGATTGTAGCCGTGGATCACCGCATCGTCCGACATGATCACCGATCGCTCGATGACGTTCTCGAGTTCGCGCACGTTTCCGGGCCAGTGATACGCCATCAGCATGTTGAGCGCGGGCGTCGAGATCCGCTTGACCTCCTTGCCCGCCGCGACCGCGCTGCGCGCCACGAAATGATCTGCCAACAGGATGACGTCGCTGCCGCGATCGCGCAGCGGCGGCATGGTGATCGGAAACACGTTGAGCCGGTAGTACAGATCCTCGCGAAACGTGCCCTTCGACACCATGTCGAGCAGGTCGCGGTTGGTCGCCGCGATGATCCGCAGATCGACCTTCACGGGCCGGTTGCCCCCGACCCGCTCGAAGGTGCGCTCCTGCAGCACGCGTAGCAGCTTGGCCTGCATCGACGGACTGAGCTCGCCGACCTCGTCGAGGAAGATTGTGCCGCGATCGGCCAGTTCGAACCGCCCCTTGCGCATGCCGACCGCGCCGGTGAACGAGCCCTTCTCGTGACCGAACAGTTCGCTCTCGACGATGGTCTCCGGCAATGCCGCGCAGTTGAACTTGATGAAGGGGCCGTCGGCACTCGGGCTGTTGTAGTGAATTGCGTTCGCCGCGAGTTCCTTGCCGACGCCGCTCTCGCCCAGGATCAGCACCGTCGTCCTGGTCGACGCGACCTTCTGGATCAGATCGTACACCGCCTGCATCGGCTTGGAGTTGCCCAGAATGTTGGACGGCTTGAAGCGCTCCTTCAATTCGCCCTGCAGCCGCGAGTTCTCGTTCTCCAGCCGCACCTTGTCGACGTTCTCGATCAGATACAGCTCGACCGCGGAGGCGATCATCGACGCGATGGTCGACAGCACGTCGACGTCCTGCTTCAGCAGGCGGCGATTGCGGTAGCTGCGCTCGGCCCCGATGGTGCCGAGCACCTTGCCGGCGTGCACGATCGGCACGCAGACGAAGGCGGTGTTGGCCGAGCTGTCGCCATGCGCTCTGGTGCGATCGAGAAAGCGCGTATCCTCGCGCAGATGCGGCACGATGATGGTCTTGCCGGACGCTACCACTTGCCCGGTGATGCCTTCGCCCGGCGCATAGATGCCGCGCGCCTTCTGGTCCTCGGAGAGTCCGAAGCTTTGGTGAATGAAGATGGTCTGGGATTCCCGGTCGTAGAGCGTCACGACTCCGCGATGCACCCGCAGCTGCGTCCGCATGATCGACAGGATCAGCTTCAGCGTCTTCGCCAGATCCTCGCACTCGGTGATGATCTTGCTGACGCGGCACAGCAGCGGCAGCACGTTGACGCGGCACTCGCCGGTGAAGCAGTGGCTGAATTCTTCGGAAAGGTCGTCGACCTCGACCTGAACGGCTTCGTTTCGGCTCATCGCAATCGCCTCGGCTGCACCGCCTCAGCGGAGCAATATCGAGGCCAGACGTTGAAAGTCCTAACTCATTGATTTTACACGATAGCGCTATTGTTCGAAAACGGACAACGCGACATTGTTCGATGTCGGACGCGGCATGTTAGCGGCATGACGAACCAGCGAAAGCCTACGACAGGCGTGGATCTCCGCCTGCGAAACACTGCAACACGGTCGCCTGAACGGTGGTCACCGCTATAGTCCGATCGACATCATCAGATCGCACGCGCGCGAACGTTTGGGGTGGTGGGAATGACCGATTGGTCCGATCGGCGCACCGGCGCGCGTCGCCGCGCGAACTGACCGCAGCGTCGCTTTCGACTCCGGAACGCACACGACCGAACATTCTCGCCCGTCGATCGAGCGCCTGCCCTCCCTCGCCCCATCATAACTAACACATCGTCCGCGACGATCGGCATCGGGATTCGCCAACGATTCCACACGCGCTCAAAACGATCGTCGCTCGCTGCGACACGAACGACCGCGCGTCACCGCTCCCCGCTGGGTTCCAGCGCCTCGCGCTGCATGTCCGGAGTGATTCCGAACCGAATTGTTAGTTCCGACAGATCCATCACTTCGGACCGCCGCTGGCACGGTCGTTGCTGTTCCTGATGCCGAGGCGATGGATCACTCATCGTCCCGATCAATTCATCGCAGGAGCTTCGAACCATGACCCGCAAGGTGGCGATCTACGGCAAGGGTGGCATCGGCAAGTCGACGACCACGCAGAACACGGCGGCGGCGCTCGCCTTCTATCACGACAAGAACGTCTTCATTCACGGCTGCGATCCCAAGGCGGACTCGACCCGCCTGATCCTCGGCGGCAAGCCGCAGGACACCGTGATGGACACGCTGCGCACGCTCGGTGCCGAGAAGGTGACGCTCGAAAACGTGGTGAAGAGCGGTTTCAAGGACATCCGCTGCGTCGAATCCGGCGGGCCGGAGCCGGGCGTCGGCTGCGCCGGCCGCGGCGTCATCACCGCGATCGACCTGATGGAGGCCAACAAGGCCTACACCGACGATCTCGATTTCATCTTCTTCGACGTGCTCGGCGACGTCGTGTGCGGCGGCTTCGCGATGCCGATTCGCGACGGCAAGGCGCAGGAAGTCTACATCGTCGCCTCCGGCGAGATGATGGCGATCTACGCGGCCAACAACATCTGCAAGGGCCTCGTCAAATACGCCAAGCAGAGCGGCGTGCGACTCGGCGGCATCATCTGCAACAGCCGCAAGGTCGACGGCGAGCGCGAATTTCTCGAGGAATTCACCGCGGCGATCGGCACCAAGATGATCCACTTCGTGCCGCGCGACAACATCGTGCAGAAGGCCGAATTCAACAAGAAGACCGTCACCGAATTCGATCCCGCCGCCGACCAGGCCCATGAATACAAACAGCTCGGCGCGGCCATCATCGACAACAAGGACTTCGTGATTCCGAGGCCGCTGACGATGGATCAGCTCGAATCGATGGTCGTGAAATACGGCCTGATGGACTGACCTGCGCTCTCCGCGCCTGACGGCGTACTTCCCCGCACGAGGACACCACGATGCCATATCACGAGTTCGACTGTTCGAAATGTCTCCCCGAACGACAGAAGCACGCCGTCACCAAGGGGCCCGGCGATGATCTCGCCACCGCGCTTCCGCTCGGCTATCTCAACACCATCCCCGGATCGATCTCCGAGCGCGGCTGCGCCTATTGCGGTGCCAAGCATGTGATCGGCACGCCGATGAAGGACGTGATTCACATGAGTCACGGCCCCGTCGGCTGCACCTACGACACCTGGCAGACCAAGCGCTACATCTCCGACAACAACAATTTCCAGCTCAAATACACCTTCGCCACCGACGTGCGCGAAAAGCACATCGTGTTCGGCGCCGAAGGCCTTTTGAAGCAGAACATCGTCGAAGCGTTCAAGGCCTGCCCCGACATCAAGCGGATGACGATCTACCAGACCTGCGCCACCGCGCTGATCGGCGACGACATCAACGCGGTCGCGGCCGAGGTGATGGAGGAGATGCCGGACGTCGACATCTTCACCTGCAACTCGCCCGGCTTCGGCGGCCCGAGCCAGTCCGGCGGCCACCACAAGATCAACATCGCCTGGATCAACGACAAGGTCGGCACCGTCGAGCCGCAGATCACCTCCGACTACGTCATCAACTACGTCGGCGAATACAATATCCAGGGCGACCAGGAGGTGATGCTCGACTACTTTACCCGGATGGGCATCCAGGTGCTGTCGACCTTCACCGGCAACGGCACCTATGACAGCCTGCGGGCGATGCACCGCGCGCATCTCAACGTGCTGGAATGCGCCCGCTCGGCCGAATACATCTGCAACGAACTGCGCGTGCGCTACGGCATTCCGCGACTCGACATCGACGGTTTCGGCTTCGAAGCGCTGTCACAGTCGTTGCGCAAGATCGGCATGTTCTTCGGCATCGAGGACCGGGCGGAAGCGATCATCGCCGAAGAGACCGCGCGCTGGAAGCCGGAGCTCGACTGGTACAAGGAACGGCTAAAAGGCAAGAAGGTCTGCCTATGGCCGGGCGGCTCCAAGCTGTGGCACTGGGCGCACGCCATCGAAGAGGAGATGGGCGTCAAGGTCGTCTCGGTCTACACCAAGTTCGGCCACCAGGGCGACATGGAGAAGGGCATCGCGCGCTGCGGCGAGGATGCGCTGGCGATCGACGATCCCAACGAGCTCGAAGGCCTCGAGGCGCTGGAGAAGCTGCAGCCGGACATCATCTTCACCGGCAAGCGGCCCGGCGAAGTCGCCAAGAAGGTCCGCGTCCCCTACCTCAATGCCCACGCCTATCACAACGGCCCCTACAAGGGCTTCGAAGGTTGGGTGCGGTTCGCCCGCGATATCTACAACGGCATCTACTCGCCGATCCACCAGCTCTCCGGGCTCGACATCTCCAAGGACGAGATCCCGACCGACCGCGGCTTCGTCACGCAGCGGATGCTGTCGGACGCGCATCTGCCCGAGGAGATCGCCAAGTCGGAGGCGCTGCGCCGCTACACCGGCAAGGACGACATCATCGCCGACCTCCGCAAGAAGAACCCGCCCTACTTCACCCCCATCGTCAAAGCCGACGCGGCCGAGTGAGACCAGAACCCCATGACCAGGATCACCTACAAAGTCGCCTCGGAACATCCGTTCCCTGCCGACGCCGCCGCTGCGGCCGCCTCGCTCGCCGCCTATCAGGCGCTGGACGACGTCACCAAAGCCCGTGTCGACCAGATGGTCGACTGGATCATGAAGAACTGCCTGTGGCAGTTCCACTCCCGGACGTGGGACCGCAAGCGCCAGAACGAGGGCATCCTCACAATCGCCGCCAGGCTGCTCGCCGGCGAGCCGTTCACGCCGCAGACGCCGGAAGACCGCTGCTACTGGGTCGATTCGGTGACGCTGCAGCGCGCCTATCAGGCGAACTTGCCGTGGCTCGCCGCGATGTCCAAGGACGACATCGCGGCGCTGATGAAACAGCTGCACACCCGCGTCGACTATCTCACCGTCACCGGCTCGCTCAACGAAGAGCTCACCGACAAGCACTACTGATTGGATCCTGCCATGAACTGTCAATTCAAGCCGAAGGACCGGATCGGCACCATCAATCCGATCTTCACCTGCCAGCCGGCCGGCGCCCAATACGCTTCGATCGGCATCAAGGACTGCATCGGCATCGTCCACGGCGGCCAGGGCTGCGTGATGTTCGTTCGCCTATTGATCTCGCAGCACCTCAAGGAGAGCTTCGAGATCGCATCCTCGTCGGTGCACGAGGACGGCGCGGTGTTCGGCGCGCTCGACCGTGTCGAGGAAGCGGTTGACGTGCTGTTGATGCGCTATCCCCACGTCAAGGTGGTGCCGATCATCACCACCTGCTCGACCGAAGTGATCGGCGACGATGTCGACGGCGTCGTCACCAAGCTGCAGGAAGAGCTGCTCGACGTGAAGTATCCGGACCGCGAGGTGCACCTGATCCCGATCCACTGCCCGAGCTTCGTCGGCAGCATGGTGACGGGCTATGACGTCGCTGTCCGCGACTTCGTCAAGCACTTCTCCAAGAAGGACAGACCGAGCCTGAAGATCAATCTGATCACCGGCTGGGTCAATCCGGGCGACGTCAAGGAACTCAAGCATCTATTGGCCGAGATGCAGGTCGAGGCCAACGTGCTGTTCGAGATCGAGAGCTTCGATAGTCCGCTGATGCCGGACAAGAGCGCGGTGTCGCACGGCTCGACGACGATCGCGGACCTGACCGCGACCGCCGATGCGCAGGGCACCATCGCGCTCAACCGCTACGAAGGCGGCACCGCCGCGACCTGGCTGCAGACCCGCTGGGACGTGCCGGCGGTGATCGGCCCGACCCCGATCGGGATCCGCAACACCGATACGTTCCTGCGCAACGTCAAGGAGATGACCGGCAAGCCGATCCCGGAATCGCTGGTCAGGGAACGCGGCATCGCGCTCGACGCGATCACCGACCTCGCCCACATGTTCCTGGCCGACAGGAAGGTGGCGATCTACGGCAATCCGGATCTGGTGCTCGGCCTCGCCGAATACTGCCTCGATCTGGAGATGAAGCCGGTGCTGCTGCTGCTCGGCGACGAGAACGCCGGCTACGCCAGCGACCCGCGGATCGCGGCGCTGAAGGCCAACGTCGACTATCCGATGGAGATCATCACCAATGCCGACCTGTTCGAACTCGAGGAGCGGATCAAGAACGGCCTCGAACTCGATCTGATCCTCGGTCACTCCAAGGGCCGGTTCGTAGCGATCGACTACAACATCCCGATGCTACGCGTCGGCTTCCCGACCTACGACCGCGCCGGCCTGTATCGCTACCCCGTCGTCGGCTACGCCGGCGCGACATGGCTCGCCGAACAGATGGCCAACACGTTGTTTGGCGACATGGAGGTCAAGAAGAACCGCGAATGGATCTTGAACGTGTGGTGACCACGCTCAGGATCTGGTCCGGCGGCGGCTTGCCATGTCCGCCGCCGGACTCCTCGTTCCACTGACGGCCGCGGGACCAATGATGAAGATCGCAGCTTACGTCGACGCCGAGGGCGAGATCACCAGGGTCTCGGAAAAGGGCGTGATCCTGCTGTTCGAGCAGAGCGGCGAGGTCTGGAAAGTTCGCAAGACGATCCGCTTCGTAGTTCGCCCGGACGATGGGCTCGCCGAGATCCATGTCGCGCTCGCCGCCGTCGTCGCCGAGTTGGAGGACTGCCGGCTATTCGTCTCTCGCAGCGTGCGCGGTGTCGTCAATTCGCTGCTGCAGGAGATGGGCGTGCAGACCTGGCAATCGCACGGGCCCTTGTTCACCCAGCTCGAAACCATCGCCCGCCGGGAGAACGAGCGCGCACAGCAGACGTCCAGGGACGCCCGCGCTGCGCGGCGCCACCACCGCCGCCATCACCCCGAAAGCACAGGCTGAAGCCCGTGCGCCGCCCACCCCTCCAGGAGATTCCGATGACCGACCCTGCCAGCGCGATCCTCAACCGGCCGATGCGTCGGCGCAGCCGCGAGATCACCGACCGCACCGAGATCGACGCCATCCTGACCGGCGACAAGGTGATGCATCTGGCGCTGGCGCGGGATGACGTGCCGTTTCTCGTGCCGGTGTTCTACGGCTTCGACGGCGCGGCGTTGTACTTCCACTCCGCCAGCGCCGGCACCAAGATCGAGATTCTGAAACAGAACAACCGCGTCTGCTTCGAGGTGACGACCGAACACGGCGTCGTCACGGCGGATGCCGCCTGCGATTTCGAAGCGCAGCATCGCACCGTGATCGGCTTCGGCCACGCCTGCTTCGTCGACGATCAGGCCGAGAAGGTGAAGGCGCTCGACCTCATCGTCGGCCGCTTCACCGACCGCAAATTCGACTATCCCGCCGAGAAGCTTGGTATCACCAAGGTGATCCGGATCGACATCGACAGCATCAAGGGCAAAGCCTACGGCTTCGGCAACCCGCGCCCCGAGGAGCCCGGCGAGACGGAGTAGCACTGCCGGAAGCCGCGCGCGCCTTGGCGCTCGCCTCACCCCAGCCCCACGCACGTCATTCCGGGGCGCGAGCGTAGCTCGCGAACCCGGAATCCCGAGATCGTGGCGCGCAGCGGCCGCCTAGATTCCGGGTTCGCCCGCTACGCGGGCGCCCCGGAATGACTCGGGGAGAGGGCTGCGTTCAGAACCACCCATGGTGCGCGCGGACCTTGTAGTGGCCGCCGATCACCAAATACTCGCTTTCACCTTCACCGCAACGGGCGATCGGCTCCGCACCCCGACCAGCTCCGCCAACCGCCCGTTGCCCGACATACGCCGAGCGGCTTACAAACCGCCGAGACTCAAACTGTAGCTGGATGAAAGTTCAGTGGCAGGTCACGACTACCGCAGAATACGCATGGCTACCAACATCGACCTGAAACCAATAGATATTAGCTGCGATTGCTTTAACTGGAGCTCAACTCCCGGAATCAAATTGGACCCTAAATGATCCCTGTTTCACCGAGTTACTCAGTGAAAATCGATCATTTCACAACTCACGCCGCCTTCAGAATGAATATGACTTGGTTATCAGTCGCTACGTTCTCAATCGCCGACTCGACCTCGAAATTTGTCTCACGAAACATTTCCAGGAGATGATCACGCCGATAACGTACCACATGAAGCGGACCATCACACGTGAAACTCATATCGCCTGGATTCACAATTACATCGTCTTCCTGCTGGCCGACAAACGCGGTCAGGAATACTTTGCCTCTCGGACGAATGAACTCGCGAAAAAGCGCAATCAACTCGCGTGCATCAGGGACATCAAGATGCGAAAAGACAGAATAACAATAGATTAAGTCGAATCTATAATTAATTACACTAGCCCATTTATTGATGTTCATTCTTCCAGAACGGTTATACCGATCGTTTTGGATATCAAGATGACGGTAAGTGAATCGTGTATTGCGTGCTGCGATCTGAGTGGATGCCCACTCTATTGCGTCCAACCGAACGTCTAGACCCAAGTAGCTCGATGGAACCGAGAACCGCGAGAAGCCGTAGTACAAACGACTACACCCGCATCCGAAATCGAGCATGCGAGCGTCCGTGACCTGCGCGCTTCGTTGCAGGAGAGTGACGTCCGTTTGAGCAAACCCCAGGAAATCCGCATCACGCACAAAAAGCGGTCCTGCAGCACGAAGTTGCAGGGGCGGCAATGGCACCCCATCACGGCAGTGTTGCGAGAGCGCGCGTCGAAGGCTGAAACGGAAATCTGACCATGTCATCCTTGGGTCCCTTTCAAACCTAATTCGATGCACTTTACGGACCCCATTGCTGCGGGCCTGTAGGAGAGCCATACGCCGTACTACCTAGGCTCACAGTCCTGCGATCTGCTACACTTGGTTCGACCAACCGGACCTATCCAACACGGCCGCTTGAACACCCAAGGATAGGCGACACAGAAAAGCGCAGACACTCCAGAATATGCCGTCAGGGGGAGCCACAGAACCCGGCAACTCGAACTCAAGATGACGGACCCCGCCGAGGCGAGCCATCGGCACCACTTGTGATACCAGTTTTCAGGCTCGATCTTGATCTAGCCGTCGAACGTGCCGTCGTCTCGTGCGAGGAGCCTATCACGCAGGCGCTTTGATGCTGTTCTGAGGGACTCCATCTCTATGCCCGCAAAAGCCGTTTTCACGAGGGAAGCATAGTCCGGGTAACGTCTGGTCACAACGTCCAGACCGGGCTGGATGAGCCGCTTCTTCTCCACTTCGCCGAAGCTGGCCGTTCGCACGTGATAAACAAATGACCACGGAGAGATGACATGGGTCCAGCCAGCCTTAAAGGAGCGCATGCAAAAATCGTTCTCCTCGCCGTATCCTCGCGGGAACGCTTCCTCGTCGAACGCCCCGCATTCGGCAATCATCGCCCGGCGAATGTACATGCAAAACCCCGAGCCGGTCGGCACCTGCGGTGGCGTGCAGACCTGTGTTTCCTGTAAGAGTAGGAGCGCGTAATCTCGGTGGCTCATGTGGTCCGGCTTGGGACAATAGTGATTGAAGGTTGGGAATGAGAACGCGCCAGCGTTGTCGCTCATCGCGGTCACTGTTCCGACCTGCGGTTCGCGGTAAGCCGCCATCCGCATCCCCTGAAGCCAGTTTAATGTCACAATGGTGTCGGAATTCAGAATGACCACGTCGTCATCACCGGCCAAATCGAGTCCGAAGTTAACCGTCTTCGTGTAGCCCTTGTTCGGTTCGTTGTGCCAAATCTCTATTCCCTCCACGGCTTCAAACGCTTTCAGCATCGGAACGACAGTAGGATCGGGCGAACCGTCGTTAATCACGATGACACGCACGCGTGAAAGATTGGTGTTCAGAATAACGGATTCGATGCAGCGCCGCGCATCACCAGGCGCATTGTAAACGGGGATCACGATGCTTACCCTGGCCGGTGGAGTGACTCTGGCAGGCATTTTCACTCGCGTTTTACACTCTGCTAATTCTAGGCCGGAGGCAATCGCAAGGATCTTCGTGTACCCTTCCCTAAGCGCATTGCTGAGGGCTGATTTGGAAAAGCACTCGATAATCCGGGACCTACCCGCCTCGCCCATAGCAGTGATCTGTTTGGTGTCCGCGCAAATAGCGGTAACGACTGAGACGACGCCCTCTACGTCGCGATATGAGACCAGAAAGCCGGTCTCCCTGTGCACGACAAGTTCGCGTAGAGCGCCCCAGTCGTAGGCGATAACGGGTCGACGCGCGGCCATCGCCTCGGCAACTGTGCGCCCGAATGATTCGGCGAACGAGGACAAATTGAGGAGCACGTGGAACTTGCCCATCGCCGAACGTGGATCCTCGACGTAACCAGCGAACTCGATGTTGGCCGGGCGCTCACCGCGCGAGACTTCTGCGGCCCAAGTCTCGATCTGCTCGTTGCGAGGGCCGACAACCACGAACCTAGCGCGCGGGGCTGTCTCGGCGCAGCGGCGTGCCGTCTCAACGAAATCAACGATGCCTTTCTTCGGGATATTTGAGCTAACGATGCCGAACTTGACCGTTTTTCCGAATTTGTTCCCTATGTTGAAACGATCTGGATCCACCGCGTTCGGTACGTAGAGCGTGCGATCATTCTTGGAGAATAGGTCACAGGTCGCGCGAGAGTTGCCAATCACCCAATCGTAGCTGTCAAACACGCGCTTGACGATATCCGACACGGGAAGGCCAATCGCGTCGCGGAGCGGATCGTCAAGTGAAATCAGCTCACGCACATGGCACACACTGGTACGGCCCATTCGCCGCGCTGCCACCGCTGGCTCGATTAGCATCATTGTGTTGCAGTGGACGATGCTTACGTCGTGCCGCACGATCAGTTCAGCGAAGCTGTTGACAAGCCAAGCGTAGGGTGGCCTGTCGTTTTTCCACTGCGGCGTCGCAATTACGTAGAGGCCCACCGTGGTCTTAAGCAACATCTCCATGTAGCGTGTGTTGTTGCCGCTTGGCAGCGTGACAAGGAGATTAAGCGGCAAGGCGCTCAGCGCCTCGACAACATCAAGAAAGCTCCGCTCCCCCCCGAAGAGCGAATGGCCGGCGATATGGGCACACAGCATGACCGTCGGCTGAGACGGATCATGAGTTACTTGCCCGGCGTGCCAGATCGGCTCCACTGACCCAAGGAATGAGCCAAGCGCGAGCGAGCCTGCACGTTCAAGCGCTCGGTCGAGCGCAACCTTGCCAATTCCCCTGGGTGGCGCCAGGAGGGTCGCGCCGGCGGCGGCAGCAGCCGATGGGATAGCCTCAAGGCTTGACATTCCCCAGCGCTCGTCGGGCTCGAGATATGTGCCCTCGGCCCACTCATTCCAAGCGTTCACGAAGACCATGCTCGCGGGCGCGTTGTTGTGCTGCCGCTCCTGCGCGAAGATATTCTTCATCCAACGACGGAAGCCGTAAGGCGTCGCTCCGTGGAAGACGCGTGCATCGGTCAGTCGGCGTGCAGTGTTGTCCCACGCAAGCATCGCACCGCGATGCACTGGCCAGTCGTAGCCGGAATCGAAACGCGCGATATCGCCGTCGACTACGGCGTCGTAGGAAAATATCTCACCGTTGAAGCTCCCAGTGAGATCAAGCACCTCGCCACGAAGGTCGACACGCTTCGATTCGTGTGGCGGGAAGATTACGTAGCTGTCGAGGCCGTGTTCTTCAGGTTGACCTGTGAGCGGCTCGAGACCGAAACGCACCGCGCATAAATGGATCTCGCCAAGACCAGCCGCGCGGCACTCCTCACGCCACATCTGCGCCGTCTCCCGCCACTCAGGGATTATCGAGATACGGTATACAAGAAAGACCGGCTTGCCCTCATGGCGGATCCAGCGTGGGTCCCTCATATAATTGATGAGATCACGAATTAGATCGCGATTACTTTCAATCGAGTAATTTTGTTCAAGAAGAACGTACTTGTTTTGGCCATCCCAGTTTCGAGACCAATTTTCATTAGCCCAGCATAAACAGAATCCTATGTCGACGCTGGACTCGAATAAGGTCTTGAATGGAAGATCAAGAATTTTCTTTCCGTCGAACCAATAATAGTAGAAACAGAAGCCATGAACTCCGAACATTCTGGCGAGACGCGCCTGCTCGGCATGAACAGCCTCAAGGCGTAGATCGTAGTAGCCAAGGTCGGCTGGACGGCGGGGTTGGTAATGATGGCGGAACGACTGCCGGCCGCGCACAACGTTGGTCCATTCAGTGAATCCTGGGCCCCACCAGCGATTGTTCTCCTCCACTGGGTGAAACTGGGGCAGGTAGAAGGCGACGACTTTGACCTCCCGAGACTTTGTTGGGAGCGTCAGTTGTGCCGTCCTGGCCAAGGTCATGCCCGCTTCGTGAGCTGCGTAAGATAGCACGCCGAGAACACTGCGCCGACCGGGGAACTTGCCGCTTGCAATTTCGTCCTGGCTCAACGTCGATCCAAGAGCCCTGACGAGATAAGGCTTGACGAGGACTACGGGACCATCGGCGCGCATAGCATCGTTAGACGGGCGAAGGCCGAGGCGTGGCAGTGCAATGTTCATCGCGTGTCTGGTGGATTCGTCGTATGAGGTTCCACCCGTCGTCACCGTGGCAGCAATCAGCCCACAGTTCGCATCCTGCACGAAAGAGCTAAGCTGGCCGAGTATCTCAGCCCGCTCGGCGTCGCCGTGTGGGCCCTCGTCACATATCCAAGCGATGGCACGGTAGCTGTCGAGCACGCCAGAGGTCGCAATGCGCAAGAATTGCGCTGCGTCGCCCTCCTCGTCTGCCCTGCCTAAGTAGTTGAGCGAGACAACGCCGGCTGGCAGCGACGCGACGTCGAAGTCTTCGCGTCCGCTGAGGAAGAGATCGTAGCGAAGGTCCTCTGGGAGCGTTCCCAGCGTTCGGACGGCCCGTGCCCACTCCTCCGCGTTCCTCGCATTGAGGATAACGGCGAACGGGGCAAGACGCTTGAGGCCGCGCTGCATAAAAGTGTCGAGCGCAGGCCGGTAGAGCCAAGAAGCACCTGCCGCGATCTCGGCGTAGCTACGACAAAGAAAGTCGAGGCCAGAAGGATGGACGGCCTCTTCGTGGACGACTGTGCCGTCCCCAGCGAGCAGCCTAATTGACCCGATCTTCGCCGCCAATTCAGCACCACCGGGTTTGAGGGCGGCCCTGATCTCGTCTGCGGAAACGTGAAAGCCAAGTCTCGGACCCTTCTCCCAACCGGGAAAAGGGAGATCCTCACGCACCTTGTTAATTGTGGACTCAATTAGCGCCGCGCCAACTTGGAGCTGGGCAATGCGACCACTGGTCGGCGAAGGAAGATACAACCAGCCGAAAATGCCATCTTGACTGACCGAATCGATCGCTCCCATTGGCGTGAATGGGCGCACCTTGTCATTGTTGTAATCTAGTTCTGTCGTCGTCGATTGTTGCAAAATCTTGATACGGTAAGGAGGCTCTGAGCGCTCGCAGAGGGCCATGAACGCAACCGGGCTAGGCAGACCCGAGCGGTCAAGGTCAGGCCGCCTGAAAAGCCTGAAGCCGACCGCCGCCGCACCGTTCAGTAGAAAGCCCGAGACGTCTTCCGCGCCGGACTCCAGTGACACCCAGCCACTGATCAATATAAAGTCTGAGCCCTCCGCGATCGACTCGACATTATATTTATAAATCATCCCAACCAGTCCCCTCAGCGTACAAGTATAACGTGAATGCTTTTTGCCATCTTGGGCGCGTCACATTCTAAGCGGCCTCAAAATTCTAACAATAGAAGGACGAATGCGCGGCTGTGAAGGGACGCGCACCTTGGAGACTACCGCCGATTGAGACAACCGTTGATGTCACCGCCAGCCGTTTATTCCCGGTGTTGCAAATCGAAGAGTTGCTGGCGGGGGCGCACATGCGTGCGGTGCGGCCGGAGTGCAGGGCAGACTTTGGTCGCGGTTCGGGGTCTGGGCGAACCAGTGAAGATGCCCCACCACTGCGCCATCAAACCCCGAAGACAGTACCGGGTGGCGTACATGGATTGGTGCGGCCATTCCTTTCGGGAGCTCGGGTAGGGGCACTGAAGCTCCTTGTGATTCCCTCGCTGCCACCGAGGTGTCCGATAAAGTCATGCTACGCAAATCGATTCCAAACTGGCGAACTTCGTCTGGTGGAAAGCGCAGCTTAACATGCAAATACCAGTTGGACTGAGCCACCGAGAAAACGGGGAGTCCGCTCACCGTACCACCGCCCACGGCCAGCGTTCGCCGTTTCGAACTCGCAAGTTCCAGAACCTGCCAAGCTTCATTATTCGCATAGGCCAAGTAAAGCGAGTCGGTTCCAGCTTCACCGTAGCGCAAATAAAGTATCAAGGGTCTACCTTCGGGCGTCAGATACAGTTGAGCAGAATTCAGGAGTCCGGAATGAGGACCCGGTTGGTCGATCACGTCGCCAGATTCTGGACTAACAGGCCCTCGCTTGAACGCGCCGCTCAGACCGCGCCACGATTGGAAGTCGCTCGTCTGAACGTAAGAAATCGCAAAGTTTGACGATAGATCAGGGCTACGACGCCAAACCACCGCCACATGCGTTATCCCCTGAGAGTCAGCAACAAAAGCGGAGGGATAGGCGCTTGTCTGAGCGATAGAGTCCTTCTCTGCGAAGACCGCGCCGACGCGTACCCATTTTGTGCCAGCCCATCTGTTGACGTACCAAGTGCCGGCCCCAGACGAACCATTCCTGTACAAGAATGCAAGCCGTCCTGTACGATCGCGAAGGAAAGTTGGGTACGTCACCCTATCCTCCTCTTTGCCGACCATGTCCGCAACCGCGATCGCACTTAAATTGTCGGACTTGCCGCTGGCATAAAAGAGTGGGCTATTATGATGATTTCCGGTCACGTGAAGGACACCATCCTGCGAGACAGCAACGGAAACGGTATTGTGCGCATCCCATCCGCCGAAGCGGGATGGCAAGTGACGACGACAGACACTTCCGGTGTGCAAGTTGAGTGCTGCGATCGTTAAATACCTGCTTTCGTCGTAGTACGCCACGACGAGTTCGCCTTGCGGTGTCACGGCGCTACCCGGAAAGACACGTGTGCCTGTCCAGGTCTTGCCAATTTCGTAGATTGCGGTGCCACGATGCGAAGTGGGTGACGTGATCGCACAAACGATCGATTGCGCCGATACCTTACGAGCAAATAAAGGACTAGTAGCAAGCAGGGCGAAGAGACCAACGATCAGAACTGATTGTGTGGTCAGTTTCTTGGTGAGTCGGGAGATAAACCGGAGACGGGTTGCAGGTGTGTGTGTCATGATCGGACCCCGCCGAGTGGTCCAGAGCAACGTTAGCGTATAGACGGCCTCGACGCCAGCGCGGGCGGTGGTCGGCTAACGGCACGGAAATCAGGTTAACGGGCTTGGGAGGTGTGTTTTAATTTGACGGGTATGACGTGATTCCCGGGGTGCCCTAATTTGACCGGTAGCGCCGTCATGGGAGCCATGCCCGATACAATCCTCGACAAGGAGCTCCCGCGGGCGCGGCTCAGCTTGTTGTTGCAGCACTTTTCCAAGCGTGACGGCGAGCATGCAGTCTATGCGACGTAAGTTGTCATCCGTAAAGAGCACATAGGCCGTCGAGCGAAAATCCGTTTTCGGCGGCGGCAAGCATTGATGCTTGCCAGTTTTTCTGGCTTGCTGGGGCTGCTTTTCTGGCAAATTGATTTGTCGCTCGCGTCGTGATTCCATCGCCGCAGACAGGGAGCGATGGGGATTTTCACGCGGCCGAAGGAGCGTCGGGAGAGCGGGCAGAACGATCTGTTCAAGGCCCGGCTCGATCAGATCGTCAACCTCAATCATGCCGCTGGCGAAGTTCGCCGTCGCGATCGATTGGCGGTTTCTCGAACAGCGGTTCGGCGCGGTCTATGACGACGATCCGGGCCGGCCACCGCTGCCGACGCGGTTGATGGCCGGGCTGGCCATCCTCAAGCACATGCACGATCTGTCGGATGATGTGCGAACGCTGGGTGGACGCGCACGCATCAAGCCCGGCCATCTGCAGCAGAACGGCCGCCACAAACGCATGCACCTCACCCTGAAAAAGGAAACCACTCTTCGGCCGCATCTGCATGGACCGAAAAAAGATCAACGTCTCGACCGTGCTCGCCGGTCAGGCAATCGGAATCAGGGAAGTCGACGACGGCATTTGGCTCGTCAGCGTCATGCAATATGATCTGGGCTTTATCGACCTGGAGCAGAGAACCCTGCCGACAATCGACAATCGTTCGGCAGGAGATTATCACCCATGTCTTAGGTACGATCTGTCACCTATGCCTCAAGGCCGGACAGGTATACTTTGGCGCGCCCGAAAGGATTCGAACCTCTGACCCCCAGATTCGTAGTCTGGTGCTCTATCCAGCTGAGCTACGGGCGCGTCTGCTGCGGTCTCGCGGGGTGGACCCGGAGCCGCCAGCTGTCCGCAGCGGCGAGGCGCTGCGAAGGCCGCCATAGCTAGCGGCTCCGCTCCGGCTTGGCAAGCGCCGGGATGGCTCTTTTTGTCACCCATTTTTCATGACGCCGACAGGCTGCAGGAAACGCCCGCAAGGCGGCGGCGATCGCAACCGGCCCGAGCGGGCGCCGACCGCTCAGGCCCTGGCGCGTTCGTTGCGGAGGCTGTGCAGGTCGACCGGGCGGTCGGGGATCGAGATCCGGAAGGTGGCGCCGAGCGTGCCTTCGACCAGATTGATCTCGCCGCCATGGGCGCGGACCAGCTCGGCCGCGATCGCGAGGCCGAGGCCGGAGCCGCCGGCCCGCGCCGAGCCGTGGAACGCCTCGAACAGATGGTCGCGGGCCTTCTGCGGCACGCCGGGACCGGTGTCGGACACTTCCAGGATCGTGACCGAGCCTTCGCGGCGGCCGATGATTCGGATCTGCTGCAGCGAGGCGTCGCCGCGCGGCTGGCTTTCCAGCGCCTGCGCGGCGTTGCGTACCAGATTGAGCAGCACCCGGAACAGCTGGTCCGGATCGGCGTCCATCGTCAGCCCGCGCTCGATCGCCGTCACCCAGGTGACGTTGCCGTCCGCCGCGAGGCCGGCGGTTTCGCGCACCTCGTTGACCACCGGCTCGATCAGGATCATGCGGCGGTCCGGCGCGGCTTCCTGGGCGCGGCCGTAGGACAGCGTCGACTGGCAGAACGCGATCGCCCGCTCCAGCGAGCGCACCAGCTTCGGCGCGAAGCGCTGCACCCGCGGGTCGGGCACGCTGGAGAGCTGGTCGGACAACAGCTGCGACGATGCCAGCAGGTTGCGCAGATCGTGGTTGATCTTGGAGACCGCGAGGCCGAGCGCGGCGAGCCGGCTCTTCTGATGCAGCATCGACACCAGATCGCGCTGCATGTCGGACAATTCGCGCTCGGCAAGGCCGATCTCGTCGCCGCGCGGACCGGGAATCACGATCGACGCCGGGCTTTCCGGATCGCGGCGGAAATTGACCATATTGGCGGTCAGCCGCCGCATCGGCCGCACGAACAGGAAATGCAGCGCCAGATAGATCAGCGCCGTGGTCAGGCTGGTGATGGTCAGCGACACCAGCAGCAGATTGCTGGAGAAGCGGTACATCGCCACCCGCAGCGGCGCCTCGTCGATCACGACTTCGATGAACTGAGCATTGCCTTCGGCCGGCCCCATCACCCGGATGGTCTGGTTGCCGCTCTCCAGCATCACCACGAAGGCGTCGATGATCGCCCCCCACGGCGTCACGTGACGCATGTCGACGACGTGGTCGACCGTGGTCGGAAGATTGGAACTGGCCAGCAGGCGGCGCTGCTGACCCATCTTGATCGCCACCGCGCGGGCGTCGATACTGTCGAGCACCTGACGCGCCAGCGTGTCCGGCACCATGCCGGACGGCGAGGCGTCCAGCACCAGCGCGGCCGTATTGGCGGCGGCGAGCCGATCATTGAGCCGATTCAGCCGGAAATTGGCGATCGACGGCACATAGATCAGGATTTCGGCGATCAGGATCAGCGGAATCGTCAGCAGCAGCAGTTTCCCGGACAAGCCGATCTTCGGCTCCAGGCCCCGCCGCCATGCGTGCGTTTCCGGCTTCTGATCCGCTGCCTGCACCGCCGTCGCCCTGCCTCCGTCGCGTGGATTCCGCCCAGATATATATGTCAAGATGCGCCCGCGCCCACCGAAGGTCAAATTACCGTTCACCCATCTACGCACCAGACCGGCGTGGCGTTGCCGATTGCCACGATCCGCCGCACCAAGCTGGCGAAACGACCGGCGCGAACGCCGCAAAACCGCCGTCCACCGCAATTGACGAGAACAGGTCGCTCCCGTATAAGCCGCGCCAACTGTCCGCGATGGCCCGGCTTGCCCGGGGCGGTTCATTTTGGGCTGCTTTCGGCTCATGCGTGAGCCCTATCGTCGGGCTTACCTCAACCTTTCGAAGCTCTTACTTTCGAAGCTCTTACCGGGTCAGCGGAGAACTTGCCGTGAAGCGGACTTATCAACCCAGCAAACTGGTGCGCAAGCGCCGCCATGGCTTTCGCGCCCGTCTCGCCACCGCTGGTGGCCGCAAGGTGCTGGCCGCGCGCCGCGCCCGCGGACGCAAGCGTCTGAGCGCCTGAGCGGGCCCCTCCGAGATCAGATCGTGGACCGGTTACGGCAGCGGGCGGACTTTCTCGCCGTTGCCAACGGGCCGCGGATCAACGGGCCTGCCTTTTTACTGCAGAGCCGACGCCGCGACGACGATGGTCCGATCCGCGTCGGCTTCACCGTGACCAAGAAGATCGGCACCGCGACCGAGCGCAACCGGATTCGACGCAGATTGCGCGAAGTGGTGAAGCGCACGGACCGCGGTTTCATGCTGCCGAACAGCGATTATGTTCTGATCGGCCGCCGCGCGGCGCTCAGCCGCGACTTTGCTGTCATGCTCGGCGATCTCCGCTCCGCGCTCGACCGCATTGCGCGGCGGTCGCCAAAACCGGATTGAAGCGAGACCTGAGCCGATGACCGACAATCGCAACACCATCCTCGCCGTCATTTTGTCGGGCCTCGTGTTGCTCGGCTGGCAGTACTTCTTCAACATCCCGCAGATGGAAAAGCAGCGCGCCGCCCAGCAGGCGCAGCAGCAACAGGAGGCGGCCGCCAAGCAGCAGGCGCAGTCGCCCGCCGCGACGACGCCGGGTGCGCCCCCGGCTCCGGCCACGCCTGGTGCTCCCGGCGCTCCGACCGCCCCGGGCGCGACGTCTCCGGCCGCCAACGCCCCGACGCTCAGCCGCGAGGCTGCGATCGCGGCATCGCCGCGCATTAAGGTCGAGACTCCGCGGCTGTCGGGCTCGCTGTCGCTGAAGGGCGCGCGGCTCGACGACCTCGCGCTGATCCAGTTCCGCGAAACCGTCGACCCGAAGTCGCCGCCGATCCATTTGTTCTCGCCGTCCGGCAGCGCCAATCCGTACTACGCCGAATTCGGCTGGGTCGGCGCCGCGGGGTCGAACGTCAAGCTGCCCGACCAGAACACCGCGTGGGAACAGGAAGGCTCGGGCGCGCTGACGCCGACGAGCCCGGTGACGCTGAAATGGGACAATGGCGAAGGCCTGACGTTCCACCGCCAGATCGCGGTCGACGACCATTTCCTGTTCACCGTGAAGGACGACGTCACCAACACCGGTGGCGCCGCCGTGACGCTGTATCCGTTCGCGCTGATCTCGCGCCACGGCACGCCGCACGTCGAGGGCTACTACATCCTGCATGAAGGCCTGATCGGCTATCTCGGCGAGCAGGGCCTGCAGGAAAAGACCTACGCCAAGATCGACGAAGCCAAGGTGGTCGACTTCAAGAACGTCACCAACGGCTGGCTCGGCATCACCGACAAATACTGGGCCTCGGCGCTGCTGCCGGACACCAACGCGCAGCTGCAGGCGCGGTTCTCGTCCAACCAGGTCGGCGCCACCCGCACCTACCAGACCGATTATCTCGAAGACGCCAAGACGGTTCCGATCGGCGGCACCGCGACCGCGACCGCGCGGCTGTTCGCTGGCGCCAAGGAAGCGCGCGTCGTCGGCATCAACTTCCCGTTCGCGGGTCTGGGCGGCTACAATCAGCAGCTCGGGCTCAACCATTTCGACCTGCTGATCGACTGGGGCTGGTTCTACTTCATCACCAAGCCGATGTTCCTGGCGCTCGACTTCTTCTTCCACCTGGTGGGGAATTTCGGCGTCGCCATTCTGCTGGTGACGGTGCTGGTCAAGCTGATCTTCCTGCCGCTCGCCAACAAGTCCTACGCCTCGATGGCCAAGATGAAGGCGATCCAGCCCCAGCTCGTCGCCCTGAAGGAGCGTCATCCGGACGACAAGGTGAAGCAGCAGCAGGAGATGATGGAGATCTACCGCAAGGAGAAGATCAATCCGGTCGCCGGCTGTCTTCCCGTCCTGCTGCAGATCCCGGTATTCTTCTCGCTGTACAAGGTTCTGTTCGTCACCATCGAAATGCGGCACGCGCCGTTCTTCGGCTGGATTCGAGATCTTTCGGCAGCCGATCCGACCAACCTGTTCAACCTGTTCGGACTGGTGCCGTTCGATCCGACCTCGATCCCGGTGCTCGGCCACTATCTGGTGCTCGGCGCCTGGCCGCTGGTGATGGGCTTCACCATGTGGTTCCAGATGAAGCTCAATCCGCAGCCGCCGGATCCGACGCAGCAGATGATCTTCGCCTGGATGCCGGTGATCTTCACCTTCATGCTGGCGCACTTCCCGGCCGGTCTGGTGATCTATTGGGCCTGGAACAATACGCTGTCGGTGATCCAGCAGGCCTACATCATGCGCCGCAACGGCGTGAAGGTGGAGCTGTTCGACAACCTCAAATCGTCGTTCAGCAAGAAGAAGAAGACGGCGTGACGTTCGCCACGGGCCGTCATTCCGGGGCGCGAGCGTAGCTCGCGACCCCGGAATCCCCGCAGTTGTTACAACGCGAGATTCCGGGTTCGCGCGCCAAGGGCGCCCGCCCCGGAATCACCACTACTCTGGGTGCACGTCCGCGCCATACTCGGACTTGGAAGCCCGATGACCGACAGCCATGATCCCGACCTGATCGAACGCGGCCGCAAGATGTTTGCGGGCGACTGGCATTTCATCTGGGCGTCGCCGTCGATCGAGACGCTGCCGCCGATGGGCAGCGTCGAGATCGCGTTCGCGGGCCGCTCCAATGTCGGCAAGTCCAGCCTGATCAACGCGCTGACCGGCCGCAACGCGCTGGCCCGCACCTCGCACACGCCGGGCCGCACCCAGGAGCTGATCTTCTTCGAAGGTCCGCCCAACGCCGGGCTGCGGCTGGTCGACATGCCGGGCTACGGCTACGCCGCCGCCTCCAAGTCCAAGGTGGCGTCGTGGACCACGCTGATCCACAAATTCCTGCAGGGCCGCGCCACGCTGGCCCGCGTCTACGTGCTGATCGACGGCCGCCACGGCCTCAAGGACGTCGATCTCGATATTCTGAAGACGCTCGATAAATCCGCCGTCAGCTACCAGATCGTGCTGACCAAGGCCGACCAGGTCAAAGCCGCCGACCTCGCCGGGCGCCTCGAGGCCACCAAGCTCGTGCTGGCCAAGCATCCCGCGGCGTTCCCCGAGGTGCTCACCACTTCGTCGCGCACCGGCGATGGCATGCCTGAGCTGCGCGCCGCGATGATTCGACTGCTCGACGAGCGCCGCTGATGGCCACGCTGACCCGCCTGCTGATCGTGTTCGCCGGCCTGTTCGGCGCCGCCGGGGTGGCGCTTGCCGCCGCGGCCGCGCATGTGCCGGACGCTGGCCGGCTCGGTCCGGCCTCGTCGATGCTGCTGTTTCATGCCAGCGCCGTGCTGGCGGCGACCTTGCTGGCCGAACACAGCCTGATCCATCGTATTCCAGGCCTTGCCGCCACGTTCGGTTTGCTGCTCGGCACCGCGCTGTTCGCCGGCGACCTGACGCTGCGCCAGTTCGCCGGCCACGGGCTGTTCCCGATGGCCGCTCCGACCGGCGGCACGCTGCTGATCGGCAGCTGGCTGCTGCTGGCGATCGCCGGCGCGTTCGCGCCGCGCCGCTGAGGCGGCGAAACGGCCCGCGGGCCACGCATGGGCTGGTGAGCGGTCTGCTCTAGGATCGGCCGCGCCGAAATGCTAGCGGTTCGTCGCACCGCTCAGTCTCAGAATCATCCCGCCCAGAATCATCCCGAGAGTCCCGTTCAATGACCGACGTGCCCGTCATCAGCCCGCTCGACCAGGCTCGGATCCTGTCCGAGGCGTTGCCGCATATGCAGCGCTACGACGAGGAAACCATCGTGATCAAATACGGCGGCCACGCCATGGGCGCCGAGGAAACCGCCAGGGCATTCGCGCGCGATATCGTGCTGCTCGAACAGACCGCCGTGAACCCGGTTGTGGTGCATGGCGGCGGCCCGCAGATCGCCACCATGCTGAAGCGGCTCGGCATCAAGTCCGAATTCGCCGCCGGCCTGCGCATCACCGACGGCGCCACCATCGAGATCGTCGAGATGGTGCTGGCCGGTTCGATCAACAAGCAGCTGGTCGGCTACATCAACGAGGCCGGCGGCAAGGCGGTCGGCCTGTGCGGCAAGGACGGCAACATGGTCACCGCCACCAAGGCGACAAGGACCATGGTGGATCCGGATTCGCGGATCGAGGAAGTGATCGACCTCGGCTTCGTCGGCGAACCCGAGAAAGTCGACCTGACGCTGCTCAATCAGCTGATCGGCCACGAGCTGATTCCGGTGCTGGCGCCGCTGGCGAGCTCCGGCGACGGCCAGACCTTCAACGTCAACGCCGACACCTTCGCGGGCGCCGTCGCCGGCGCGCTGAAGGCCAAGCGCCTGCTGCTGTTGACCGACGTGCCCGGCGTGCTCGATCAGAACAAGAAGCTGATCCCCGAACTGTCGATCAAGGACGCCCGCAAGCTGATCGCCGACGGCACCATCTCGGGCGGCATGATCCCCAAGGTCGAGACCTGCATCTACGCGCTCGAACAGGGCGTCGAAGGCGTCGTCATCCTCGACGGCAAGGTCCCGCACGCCGTGCTGCTCGAACTGTTCACCAACCAGGGCACCGGCACGCTGATCCACAAGTGATGCGCCGCGGCGCCGCCGAAACAACTTGTATCCGTCATGGCCGGGCTCGTCCCGGCCATCCACGTCTTTGTTCCTGGCTTGCGCTCAAGGCGTGGATGCCCGGAACAAGCCCGGGCATGACGAAGGCGCGTAGTTCGGCTCGTCTGCTAATCGCACAACAGTCTATCCACCACCACAGCCCTTATCCTGAGGAGACTGGCTGCGCCCGAAGGGCGAAGCCAGTCGTCTCGAAGGATGGCCGCGCGGCCGCATGGTTCGAGACGACGCGCTTCGCGCGCCTCCTCACCATGAGGTCGTGCTTGTGGCGGACGCTTTTCGCCGGGGCGTCCGCGCTGATGATCAGCGCAACCGCCGCCCATGCCGATCTCAAGCTCTGCAACCGCATGAGCTACGTGATCGAGGCCGCGATCGGCATCGACGACAAAACCAGCACGGCGACACGCGGCTGGTTCAAGATCGATCCGGCGCAGTGCCGCGTCGTGCTGCAGGGCGCGCTGACGGCCGACCGCGTGATGCTGCATGCGCGCTCGCTCCCGGTCTATGGCGCGTCCCCGGTGCCGCAGAACGGCACCGACCGGCTCTGCGTCGCCTCCGACAATTTCGTCATCGCCGCCGCGCGGCAGTGCCGCAGCGGCCAGACGCTCGCCGGCTTCACCGAGATCAAGCCGACCCAGACCGAAGACGGCACGATGGTGGCGTATCTGGCCGAGGACAGCGAATACGACGACGAACAGGCCAAGCTCGCCGCCATCCAGCGCCTGCTGGTGATCGCCGGCTACGACGCCTCCCCGATCGACGGCGTCGACGGCCCCAAGACGCAGGCCGCGCTCGCGAACTTCCTGCGCAAAAGCGGGCTCAAATCGGACGCCGTCAACGCACCGGATTTCTTCGACACCATCATCAAGGCGCTCGAATCGCCGTCCGCCACCGGGCTGACCTGGTGCAACGACACCAGGAGCCGGGTGATGGCGGCGGTCGCCGAAGACGACGGCAAGACCATCACCAGCCGCGGCTGGTACCGCGTCGAAGCCGGCAAATGCCTGCGCCCCGACCTATCCGCTCAGCCCAAGCGCGTGTTCAGCTTTGCCGAAGCGGTCGACGACAACGCCCGCCCGGTGCTGATCAAGGGCAAGGCCCTGAACTGGGGCGGCGCGACGCTGCTGTGCACGCGCGACAGCAAATTCGAAATCAGCGAGCAGGGCGACTGCTCGGCGCGCGGCCTCAACGCCGTCGGCTTCGCGCCGGTCGATCTGTCCCGCGGCGGCCAGACAATCAGGTTCACCACGCCATGATGCAACTCGGCCAACGCGGCTTCGATCACGTCGAGACCTGGGTATTCGATCTCGACAACACGCTGTACCCGCATCACGTCAATCTGTGGCAACAGGTCGACGTCCGGATCCGCGATTTCGTCGCCGACTGGCTGAAGGTGACGCCGGAAGACGCGTTCAAGATTCAGAAGGACTACTACAAGCGCTACGGCACCACGATGCGCGGCATGATGACCGAGCACGGCGTCAGCGCCGATGATTACCTGGCCTATGTGCATGCGATCGACCACTCGCCGCTGGAGCCGAACCCGGCGATGGGCGAAGCGATCGCGCGGCTGCCCGGCCGCAAGCTGATACTGACCAATGGATCAGTCGCCCACGCCGGCAAGGTGCTGGAGCGGCTCGGCATCGGCCATCACTTCGAAGCGGTGTTCGACATCGTCGCGGCCGAACTGGAGCCGAAGCCCGCGGCCCAGACCTATCACCGCTTCCTGACGCTGCACGGCGTCGATCCCGCCAAAGCCGCCATGTTCGAAGACCTCGCCCGCAACCTCGCGGTGCCGCACCAACTCGGCATGACCACCGTGCTGGTGGTGCCCGATGGCAGCCAGCAAGTGGTCCGCGAAGACTGGGAACTCGAAGGCCGCGACGCCGCGCATGTCGATCACGTCACGGACGATCTGACGGGGTTTCTGGCGAAGCTCGAGGTGCGGTGAGCCGCAGCGTCACCACAAATCCCAAGTCATCGCCCGGCTTGACCGGGCGACCCAGTATCCCAGTGCGTTCGCTTATCCCGTTCGAGCAATCCCCGGATACAGATCATTCCAATCCGGATTTTGCTGTTCGATCAACTGCACCTTCCAGTCGCGCGGCCATTTCTTAAGTCGCTTCTCACGTTGGATAGCGTGCTTAACGTCGTCGAAAATCTCGAAGTAAACCAGCCGGTCAACGCCATAGTCCTTGGTGAAGCCGGGCACTTGTTTCGACTTGTGCTCAGCCACGCGCCTAACCAGGTCATTGGTGACGCCGGTGTAGAGCGTGCCGCCGATGCTGCTGGCCAGGATGTAGACGTAGAACTGCCGCACCGCCATCTCCTACGACCGATGCTCTGCGATACTGGGTCGCCCGATCAAGTCGGGCGATGACGTGGGAGAGTGGGGTGATCGCCTTGACTCCTGACCGGCGAATCCGGACAAAGCGGAAACACCCGCGTTTATTGTCAACGTCTGCCCCCAAGGACCTCCCGATGTCGCTGTCTCATCTCGAATCCACCATCAACACCGCTTTCGACGCGCGCGACACGGTCAGCGCGGCGACCAAGGGTGAGGTTCGGGATGCGGTCGAGCAGGCGCTCGAGTTGCTCGACAAGGGCGAGGCGCGGGTGGCGGAGCGCGAGGCGTCCGGTACCTGGAAAGTCAACCAGTGGCTGAAGAAGGCGGTGCTGTTGTCGTTCCGGCTGAACGATATGAGCACCATCGCGGGCGGCCCCGGCGGCGCCAATTGGTGGGACAAGGTGCCGTCGAAGTTCGAGGGCTGGGGCGAGAACCGTTTCCGTGAAGCCGGCTTCCGCGCCGTGCCGGGCGCGATCGTGCGCCGCTCCGCCTTCATCGCCAAGAACGCCGTGCTGATGCCGTCCTTCGTCAATCTCGGCGCCTATGTGGACGAGGCCACCATGGTCGACACCTGGTCGACGGTCGGCTCCTGCGCGCAGATCGGCAAGCGCGTGCACATCTCCGGCGGCGTCGGCATCGGCGGCGTGCTGGAGCCGCTGCAGGCCGGCCCGGTGATCATCGAGGACGACTGCTTCATCGGCGCCCGCTCGGAAGTCGCCGAGGGCGTGATCGTCCGCAAGGGCGCGGTGCTGGCGATGGGCGTGTTCCTCGGCGCCTCGACCAAGATCGTCGACCGCGAAACCGGCGAAACCTTCATCGGCGAAGTGCCCGAATATGCCGTGCTGGTGCCCGGCACGCTGCCCGGCAAGCCGCTGAAGAACGGCAATCCCGGCCCGGCCACCGCCTGCGCGGTGATCGTCAAGCGCGTCGACGAGCGCACCCGGTCGAAGACCTCGATTAACGAATTGCTGCGAGACTGATGTGACCGCGACCGCGCTCGATATCGCGCAAGCGCTGCTGCGCTGCCCGTCGGTGACGCCGGCAGATGCCGGCGCGCTCGGCGTGCTGGAAGCGCTGCTGACGGACGCCGGCTTCGCCGTGCACCGCGTCACCTTCAGCGAGCCCGGCACCGCCGACATCGACAATCTCTATGCGCGGATCGGCACCACCACCCCGCATCTCTGCTTCGCCGGCCACACCGATGTGGTACCGCCCGGCGAGGACAGCGCGTGGAGCCACGGCGCGTTCTCGGGCGATGTGGCGGATGGCCTGCTGTACGGCCGCGGCGCGGTCGACATGAAGGGCGGCATCGCCTGCGCGGTGGCGGCGACGCTGGACTATCTGGCGGCGAACGGCGGCAACCCCAAAGGTTCGATCTCGTTCCTGATCACCGGCGACGAGGAAGACGTCGCCGTCAACGGCACCGTCAAGCTGCTGCAATGGGCGGCGGAGCGTGGCGAAACCTTCGATCACTGCATCGTCGGCGAGCCGAGCAATGTCGAGACGATCGGCGACACCATCAAGATCGGCCGGCGCGGCTCGCAGTCCGGCGTGCTGATCGTCGATGGTCAGCAGGGCCACGTCGCCTATCCGCATCGCGCATCGAACCCGGTCCCCGATATCGCCGCGCTGATTACTGCGCTGAACGACGAGCCGCTCGACGCCGGCTCGGCGCAATTCCAGCCGTCCAATCTCGAATTCACCTCGGTCGACGTCGGCAATCCGGCCACCAACGTGATCCCGGCGCAGGCCCGCGCCAAGTTCAACATCCGCTTTAACGATCACCACACGCAAGAAACGCTGCGCGCGCTGGTCGAGCAGCGGCTCGCCGCCGCCTGCGGCAACCGCATCCGCGCCCGGATCGACTGGCTGCCGTCGAACGCCGACGTGTTCGTCACCAAGCCCGGCGCCTTCACCGATCTCGTCTCCGCATCGATCGCCGACGCCACCGGCCGCACGCCCGAGTTCAACACCGGCGGCGGCACCTCGGACGCGCGCTTCATCGCCAAGTACTGCCCGGTGGTCGAATTCGGCCTGGTCGGCCAAACCATGCACCAGATCGACGAACGCACCCCGGTGAGCGATCTCGACAAGCTCACCGCGATCTATCGCGGCGTGCTGGAGAGATACTTCAAGTAATCAACACGCCGTCATTCCGGGGCGCTCGCAACGCGAGCGAACCCGGAATCCCGCAGTTGTGGAAACGACAGAATCGCAGAACATCCCGTCATTCCGGGTTCGCGCTACGCGCGCCCCGGAATGACGGGCGCGTGGCTTAGACTAGTAATCCACCTGCACCAGATACAAACCATCCGGCGGCGCCACCGGGCCGCAGGCGGAGCGCTTGCGTGCGGCGAGTGCGGCGGCGAGATCGTCCGCGGTCCAGCGGCCCTCGCCGACCCACACCAGCGATCCGACCATCGAGCGGACCTGGCTGTGCAGATAGGAGCGCGCCGAAGTGATCACGTCGACATTGTCGCCGTTGCGGATCACATCCAGCACGTCGAGCGTCTTGTCCGGCGACAATGCCTGGCACTCGGTGTCGCGGAAGGTGGTGAAGTCGTGCTTGCCGATCAGCACCTGCGCGGCGCGGTGCATCGCGTCGGTGTCGAGCCGCTTCGGCACGCGCCAGACCTTGCCGATCTCCAGCGCGAGATTGGAGCGGCGGTTGACGATGCGATAGCGATAGTGCCGGCGGATCGCCGAGAACCGCGCCTCGAAATCATCCGGCACCAGCTCGGCCGACAGGATCGCGATCGGATGCGGCCGCACATGGGCGTTCAGCGCGTCGCGCAGCTTATCGGCGCGGAACGGTTTTGGAATATCGACATGCGCCACCTGCCCGAGCGCATGCACGCCCGCATCGGTGCGGCCGGCGCCATGCACCCGCACCGCCTCGCCGCAGGTCGCCAGCGCCGCCGCCTCCAGCGCGCCCTGCACCGACGGCAGCGCCGGCTGCAACTGCCAGCCGCAGAACGGCGCGCCGTCATATTCGATGGTGAGTTTGTAGCGGGGCATGGCTTTCTTCTGTTGGCCGCTGAGCAACTCCAACGAACCACGTCATCGCCCGGCTCGACCGGGCGACCCAGTATCGCAGAGCGTCAGTAACAGATCACGAGCGCTCTGGGATACTGGGCCACCCGCTTTCGCGGGTGGTGACGGCTGAGGATGGGGTGGGCGCCCCTGCGACGACGCTTAGCGCACTCGTCCGGTCTTCAACTCACCCGCACGCCCTTCGCCATCGGCGTGCCGCGTAAAAATTCGTCCGCGCTCATCGGCTGCTTGCCGGCGCGCTGCAGTTGCAGCACGCGGATCGCGCCGCCGTCGCAGGCGATGGTGAGCTGATCGTCAATCACCTCGCCCGGCGAACCGGCTCCCTCCGCCAGCGCACAGCGCAGCACCTTGATGCGCACCGCCTCGCCCTCGATCGGCAGTTCGCACCACGCGCCGGGGAACGGCGAGAGGCCGTGGATATGGCGCAGCACGGCGCGGGCCGGTTGCGCGAAGTCGATCCGGGCTTCGGCCTTGTCGATCTTGGCCGCGTAGGTGACGCCGTCCTCGGGCTGTTTGCTGAGCTGCAGCCCGCCGCGCTCCAGCGCCGCCATCGCCCGCACCATCAGGTCGGCGCCGAGCCGCGCGAGTGCGTCGTGGACGTCGGTGACGGTCATCGCGTCGGTGATGGCGATCCGCTCGGCCATCGCGACGTCGCCGGTGTCGAGGCCGGCGTCCATCTTCATCACCATCACGCCGGTTTCGGCATCGCCCGCCATGATGGCGCGGTTGAGCGGCGCGGCGCCGCGCCAGCGCGGCAGCAGCGAGCCGTGCAGGTTGTAGCAACCGAGCGGCGGCGTATCGAGGATCGGCTGCGGCAGGATCATGCCGTAGGCGACCACCACGGCGGCGTCGGCCTCATGGGCGCGGAAATTGGCGAGCGCCTCGTCGGTCCTCAGCGTCTTCGGCGTCAGCACCGGCGCCTGCAGCCGATGCGCGGCGAGCGCGACGGGGCTCTCCTGCAGCTTCATCCCGCGCCCCGCCGGCTTCGGCTCGCGCGTGTAGACCGCCGCGATGTCGTGGCCATGCGCCGCCAGCGCCATCAGCGTCGGCACCGCGAAGTCGGGCGTGCCCATGAAAATCAGGCGAAGCGGCATGGCGTACGATCCCGGACAGGTCTGGCGAGGAGGCTAAGCGGCCGCAACGCGCCCGCCGGTCAGCGGCGCGAACGCTCAGACGTATTTGATGCCGCGCTTGGCGGCCTTCTCGAACTTGCGGACCACCATCGCCTTTTTCAGCTTCGAGATATGGTCGACGAACAGCACGCCGTTGAGGTGGTCGATCTCGTGCTGGATGCAGGTCGCGAACAGGCCGTCGGCGTCCTCTTCCTTCACGTTGCCGTCGAGATCGGTGTAGCGGATCCGCACCGTCTTCGGCCGTTCGACCTCGGCGTAGTATTCGGGGATCGACAGGCAGCCTTCTTCGTAAATGTTCAACTCGGCCGACGAGCCGATCACCTCGGGATTGATGAAGGCGCGCGGCTCGCTGGCGCCGTTGCCCTCCTTGCGGACCAGATCCATCGTGATCAGCCGCACCGGCTCGGCGATCTGGATCGCAGCGAGCCCGATGCCCGGAGCATCGTACATGCTCTCGAACATATCGTCGGCGAGCTTGCGGATCTCGCTCGTCACCTCGGCGACGGGCTTGGAGATTTCACGCAGTCGTTTGTCGGGCAGAATGATGATTTCGCGCAGGGCCATAGCGGCGATTTAAGGCGCAGCGCTGGCCCGGTCAATCCGGGGCGGACCGGAGAAGGTGCCACTTTCGGCCCGGCCGACGCTTAAAACTCTATTCAGTTTAATGTTCTCTCTTCGTTCGCAAAGACGAGTCCTTCTGCTACGGTCGGTCCATGAATGAAGTGCTGTTTGTGCTGGGGGATGCGCCGGTCAGCGTCGGTGCGGCGCTGGTCGGGATGGCGGCGATGGCGCTGCTGGTGCTGCTGGCGATCGTCGCCGTGATCGCGCGCGGGTTGCAGGGCGGCAATGCGGCCACGCTGGCCCAGGCCCGCCGCGCCGCCGACCTGGAGCATCGGCTGTCGGACCTGATCCGCTATCAGAGCGAAGCCAACGGCCGGGTCGACGCGATGGGCCGGGCGCTGGCCGGGCGGCAGGCCGAGCTGGCGCGCGCCGTCAGCGAGCGGCTCGACACCGTCACGCACCGCGTGGGGCAGTCGATGGCGCAATCGACCCGGCACACCATGGAAAGCCTGCAGGCGCTGCACGAGCGGCTCGGCATCATCGACCGCGCCCACGACAACCTCACCGAACTGACCGATCAGGTGACCACGCTGCGCGACGTGCTGGCCAACAAGCAGGCGCGCGGCGCGTTCGGCCAGGCGCGGATGGAGTCGATCGTGCAGGACGGGCTGCCGAAGGGCGGCTACGCGTTCCAGTACACGCTGTCGACCGGCAAGCGGCCCGACTGCGTGGTGCTGCTGCCCGACCAGCGGCCGCTGTGCATCGACGCCAAGTTTCCGCTCGAGGCGGTGACGGCGCTGCGCGAAGCACGCAGTGACGCGGAGAAGAAGGCCGCGGCGCAGCGGCTGCGGGTCGACGTGATGCGGCATGTCGACGACATCGCCGGCAAATATCTGATCCCCGGCGAGACCCAGGACACCGCGCTGATGTTCGTGCCGTCGGAATCCGTCTACGCGGAAATCCACGACGGCTTCGACGATGTCATCCAGAAGGCCTATCGGGCCCGAATCGTGCTGGTGTCGCCGTCGCTGCTGATGCTGGCCATCCAGGTGATGCAGCAGATCCTGAAAGACGCGCGGATGCGCGACGCCGCCGACCAGATCCGCACTGAGGTGCTGCATCTCGGCGACGATCTGGCGCGGCTGCGCGAGCGCGTCACCAAGCTGCAGACGCATTTCGGCCAGGTCAATGACGACGTCCGGCAGATCCTCGTCTCCGCCGACAAGATCGAACGCCGCGCCGCACGGATCGAGGAACTGGATTTCGCGGCGCCCGAAGCCGCCGCGCCGATAGCGTCGGCCGAAGCGCCCGCCTCGGCACCCAGCCACGAGGCGCCGCTGGCACCCGAGCGCACCGAACTGTTCGGCTCCCGCGCCTTCAAGATCGACGAGGTTGCGTCGAGCTGAAACCTCGCCCCAACGACACCGTCATCACCCGCGAATGCGGGTGAGCCAGTATCCCAGAGCGCTGCTTGCTTTACGACGAAGCCGCCCCGGGGATCCTCTTCGCGCCCCAATGCAAGCACGGGTTACTGGGTCGCCCGCCTGCGCGGGCGATGACGGGTGATGGTGCGGTGACGCTTCGGGCAACATCTCCGCGAGCCGCGGCCGCAGCCGCAGCCGTGGACGCACGCAGACGCCAGCGCCGGCGCCGGTGCCGGCCCGGATGGCGGGGTGGAATGACCGGTTGCCCTCGAATCTGCTACGACCCGGTATGACCTCTGCAGAGACCCCGCCCAACCCTTCGGTCGCATCCAGCGACGCGCCCAAGCCGACCTGGCGCGAGGCGTTTGCCGTGTATCTGCAGCCGCGCGTGCTGATCGTGCTGTTTCTCGGCTTCTCGTCGGGGCTGCCGCTGGCGCTGTCGGGTTCGACGCTGCTGGTGTGGATGCGGGAGTCGGGCGTCGATCTCGGCACCATCGGGCTGTTCGCGCTGGTCGGCACGCCCTACACGCTGAAATTCATCTGGGCGCCGCTGGTCGACGCACTGCATGTGCCGCTGCTGTCGCGGCTGTTCGGTCGCCGCCGCGGCTGGCTGGTCGCCACGCAGCTGATGCTGATCGCCGCGATCCTGCTGCTGGCGCTGACCGATCCGGCGCGCGCGCCGGTGTTCGTTGCGCTCGGCGCCCTGCTGGTCGCCGCCGCCTCTGCCACGCAGGACATCGTGGTCGATGCGTTTCGCGTCGAGAGCCTGCCGGAGAACGAGCAGGCCGCCGGCATGGCGTCCTACGTCGCGGCCTATCGGATCGGCATGCTGATCTCGACCGCCGGCGTGCTGTTCCTGGTCAGCGCCTATGAGGGCACCGGGCTCGCACGCTCCACGGCCTGGATGTGGGGCTATGCGACAATGGCCGGCATGGTGCTGATCGGCACCGTGACGGCGCTGCTGGCGACCGAGCCGGAGCAGTCGCGCCTCGCCGAAGCCGCGACCAGCGGCGAGAGTGCCTTTACCCGCGTGGTCCGCGCGGCGGTCGGCGCCTTCTCGGAATTTCTCGGCCGCAAGGATGCGCTGGCGGCGCTCGCCTTCGTGGTGCTGTTCAAATTCACCGACGCATTTTCCGGCACGATGACGGCGCCGTTCGTGATCGACCTCGGCTTCACCCGCAACGACTACGCGGCGATCGTCAAAGGCGTCGGCCTTGCTGCGACGCTGATCGGCGGCTTCGCCGGCGGCTATCTGGCACGGCGCTATTCGCTGGTGACGAGTCTGTGGATCGGCGCGGTGCTGCAGGCGGTGTCGAATCTCGCGTTCGCCTGGCTGGCGACGGTCGGCGTCAACCAATGGGCGCTGGCGCTGGCGATTTCAGTCGAGAATTTCACCGGCGCGATCGGCACCGTGATCTTCGTCGCGTATCTGTCGGCGCTGTGCCAGAATCCGCTGCACACCGCGACCCAATATGCGCTGCTGACGGCGCTGTCGGCGGTCGGGCGGACTTATTTGTCGGCCGGCGCCGGCTACGTGGCGCAGGCGACCGGCTGGCCGCTGTTCTTCATGATCAGCGTCGCAGTGGCGGCGCCGAGCCTGGTGCTACTCGCCTGGCTGCAACGCCGCGGGCATTTTGCTGGGTTGGGGCCGGTGAGGGTTTAAGCAAGACGCTTTCCGCACGTCATTGCGAGCCAACGGGTCGGCGCTTCGCGCCGCCCGATGACAGGCTCCGCGAAGCAATCCAGAGGCAGTGCGCGGAGCTGGATTGCTTCGTCGCTTCGCTCCTCGCAATGACGGCGTGAGGGCCCGCTTAGTTCGCCAGGCTCCACTTGGTGACCACGGCCTCGCTGTATTGCCCGGCCTCTTCGGCGCAGGCGACGGCTTCGACCTTCAGCGACACCTGCTTGCCGAGATGCGATTTGAGCTGCGCCGCCTGGCTGTCGCTGGCGGGCACGATCTGGAAGGTCTCGGGACCGTTCTCGAGATTGCACAGGCCGGCCGGCGGCGGCAGGCGGCGCGGTTCGCTGACCAGCTGATACACCGGCCCCTTCTTGCCCTTGCCCCTGGCTTTCGAGCGCATCGCGGTGAGTTCGCCGCTGAGCAGGCCGCCGACCTTCATGGCGGTCGGCTTCGGCAGCGCCGCCTGACTGTCGGTGCCCTGCGCCGCCGCGGGAGAAACAGTGAGGCAAGCAAGCGCGGCGAGAATCAGCGAGGGCTTGAGCAGTCGGTCGATCATCGGGTCCACTTCCACATCGTTCAGAACAAGGTCCGCTGCCGCATCGCGGCCGACAGCGTGCCTTCGTCGAGATAGTCGAGTTCGCCGCCGACCGGCACGCCATGGGCGAGCCGCGTCACTTTCACGTTGGCGTCCTGCAGGAGATCGGTGACGTAATGTGCTGTGGTCTGGCCGTCGACCGTGGCATTGAGCGCCAGAATGATCTCGCTGACCGCGGGATCATGGGCGCGCGCCACCAGCGCATCGATGGTCAGATCGTCGGGGCCGACGCCGTCGAGGGGGGACAGCGTCGCGCCGAGCACGTGGTACCGACCGTTCGTGGCAGAAGCGCGTTCGAGCGCCCACAGATCCGCGACGTCGGCCACCACCACGATGATCGACGGGTCGCGCCGCGGATCGGTGCACACCGTGCAGGGATTTTGCGTGTCGATGTTGCCGCAGGTCTTGCACACCTGGATCTTGTCGATCGCGACCTGCAGCGCGGCGGCGAGCGGCCCCATCAGCGCGTCACGCTTCTTGATCAGATGCAGCGCGGCACGCCGCGCCGAGCGCGGGCCCAATCCGGGCAGCCGCGCCAGCAACTGGATCAGACGTTCGATCTCGGGGCCAGCGACCGCAATCGCCATCGGGACGGCACCATTCGTGGTGTTGAATCAGAACGTCGGCAGGCGCGGTGCGCGGCTGCCGATCGGCGACGTGGGATTGCGAATCGATATCGCAGAAAGACTAACCCAGACCGAGCCCGGGCGGCAGGCCGAGGCCGCCGGTCAGCGACTTCATCTTCTCCTGCATGGCGGCTTCCGCCTTGCGGTGGGCGTCGCTGAGGGCGGCGACGATCAGATCTTCAAGCACTTCACCTTCGTCGGGCTTGAGCAGCGACGGATCGATCGAAATCCCGCGCACTTCCATCTTGGCGGTCATCCGCACCTTGACCAGCCCGCCGCCGGACAGCCCCTCGACCTCGATCTGGTCGAGTTCGTCCTGCATCGCCTTCATCTTCGACTGCAGTTGCGCGGCCTGCTTCATCATGCCGAGGAAATCAGCCATGATCGGGTTCCTTCTTGAGAGAGCTTGAAAACTAAAAGTCGTCGTCTTCGTCGGCCGGCTCGACGGCGCCTTCGATAGCAGCATCGTCCGCAGCCGGCTCGGCGGCGAGCCGCCGCACCTCCATCACCTTGGCGCCGGGAAAGCGCGCCAGCACTTCCTGGACCCTGGGATCGTTCTCGGCGACGCGTTCGCGCTCGTTCTTGATCGCCTCGTTCTGCGAGCGCAGCGTCGGCTGGCCCGGCTCGTTCGACACGATCACGGTCCAGCGCCGGCCGGTCCATTGCTCGAGCTTGCGCCCGAGGTCGCTGACCAGCGCGCGCGAGGCCGTGCGCTCCAGCGCCAGTTCGAGCCGGCCGTCCTCGATCCGCACCAGACGCACGTCGGCTTCGAGCGCCATCCGGGTCATCACGTCGCGTCGCTCGGAAGCGAGCGCGACGAGTTGCGGAAAGCTGGTGATCTTCAGCACCGCGGCGTCGGGCTGCGCGGCAGTGAGCGCGCTCGGCTGCGGCCGCGCCATCGATGGCTGGCTCATGGTCGCGCCGCCACGCGACGACATCGCGACCGGCGCCGAATAACTCGGCGTGGCGGAGGTCATGGCAGAGGGCGCCGCGGACGGTGCACCGCGCGGGGCACTGCCGCCGGACGGCAGTGAACCGCCGCCGCCCTGCTCGATCATCCGGATCGCTTCGTCCGGCGTCGGCAGATCGGCCGCATAGGCGATCCGCACCAGCACCATCTCGGCGGCCGCGGCGGGACGCGTCGCGCCCTGCACCTCGGCGATGCCCTTCAGCAACATCTGCCACATCCGCGACAGCACCCGCATCGACAGCTTGGTGGCGAACTCGCGGCCGCGCATCCGCTCGGTCTCGCCGAACGCCACATTGTCGGCGATCGCCGGCACGATCTTCACGCGGGTGACGAAATTGACGAATTCAGCCAGATCGCTGAGCACCACCACCGGATCGGCACCGGTGTCGTATTGATCGCGGAATTCGGCGAAGGCGGCCGCGATATCGCCGCGCGCCAGCGCGTCGAACAGCTCGATCACGCGGGTGCGGTCGGCAAGGCCGAGCATCTGCCGGACCTGATCGGCGCGAACAAGCCCCGCCGCATGGGCGATCGCCTGGTCGAACAGCGACAGCGAATCGCGCACCGAGCCTTCGGCCGCGCGGGCGATGATGCCGAGCGCCTCGGGCTCGACCTCGACGCCTTCCTTCTGGGCGATATTGCCGAGATGCGTCATCAGCACGTCGGCCTCGACGCGGCGCAAATCGAAGCGCTGGCAGCGCGACAGCACCGTCACCGGCACCTTGCGGATCTCGGTGGTGGCGAACACGAATTTGGCGTGCTCCGGCGGCTCCTCCAGCGTCTTCAGGAAGGCGTTGAACGCCGCCGTCGACAGCATGTGGACTTCGTCGATGATGTAGACCTTGTAGCGCGCGGAGGCCGGCGCGTAGCGCACGCTGTCGTTGATCTGGCGGACATCGTCGACGCCGGTGTGCGAGGCGGCGTCCATTTCCAGCACGTCCATGTGCCGGCTTTCCATGATCGCCTTGCAGTGCACGCCATGCACCGGCATGTGGATGGTCGGCCCCTTCACCGAGCCGTCCGGCATCTCGTAATTCAGCGCGCGCGCCAGGATACGGGCGGTCGTCGTCTTGCCGACGCCGCGGACGCCGGTGAGGATCCAGGCCTGCGGAATTCGCCCGGTGTCGAACGCGTTGGAAACGGTGCGCACCACCGCTTCCTGGCCGATCAGATCCTCGAAGCTGTTGGGACGATATTTACGCGCCAGCACCCGATAGGCGCCGGCCGGAGCGGCTGCTTCGGTGGCGGCCGGAGACGTCGGGGTGTCGGCGGGAACGCCAGAATCGCTCATCGATCAGTCCGCAATGCTGTGCGTGTCGGGGCCGGATTGCGGAACGCAGCGGGGTGATGGCGGGGCAGGTTCATGCGGCTGACCGGATCACCCCACGCAGACCCGGCTTCCGCCGGGGAAACACCACCTTCGGACGGCCGGCGCGCGGCCGAAAAAACAGGTAGGAGACTGACGAGCGACCCGATCCGGACCTCGTTAGGGCTGCTTCCTTCCGGACCTGACCCGGTTGGCGAGTGGCTCGTCCACCGCCAATCTCCCGGTCCCTATTTGGAGCCAAACCCGACCGAATGCAAGCCGCCCCGGCCGGCTTTGGACCTTCGGCTAAGCCGGGGCAGAAACGACCGGACCGGCGCGCAGCCGGCATGCGCCAGACGACGCTCCCGGCGCGTCCCGCCGCTTCCGCCGCCGCGGCGGGCTTGATATGGATGCGTCCGGACGCGCCCCACCGCACGCAAGAGCCCGCCCATAACGGGCCGATGGAACCCTCAATGTCTTCCGACTGGTCGCTGAGCTCGCAGCTCGAAAAAGACACCGTCAACATCGGCGATCTGCCGCTGAGCCGCGTCCTGGTGATCAAGGACGCGCACTATCCGTGGCTGCTGCTGGTGCCGCGCCGCGCCGGCGCGATCGAGATCATCGATCTCGACGAGGTCGAGCAGGCGCAGCTGATGACCGAGATCTCCCGGGTCGGCCGAGCCCTCAAGGAGATCACCAAATGCGACAAGCTGAACATCGCGGCGCTCGGCAACATGGTGCCGCAGCTCCACGTCCACATCATCGCGCGGCGCTCCAGCGACCCCGCCTGGCCGCGCCCGGTGTGGGGCGTGATGCCGCCGCTGCCGCACGATCCGGAAGAAGTGCAGCAATTCATCAGCGCGCTCCGGCGCAAGATCTGGCTGGGGTGAACCGATGAGCAGCGCATTCCCTCTGGGCCAGCCGGCCTTCGTCAGCCATGTGCTCGACCGCGCCGCGCATCTGCGTATGAACGACGCCAAGCTGATGGCGATGGAAGACAAGAGCGACACCCGCGCCTATGTGGTGCACCGCGATTCGCTGGTGGTGAAGCACGAGGACGGCGGCCCGCGCGCGCTGCTCACCATCAAGGAAGCGCTGGCACTCGGCGCCAACGCCGGCACGATCTTCCTCGGCCTGCGCGACGGCGCGGCGGTGTTCGGCATGGGCATCGGCGCGCCGGCCGCCGAGAAACTGATCGGCCGGCCCGATGCGGGCCTCGCCGAGCTGCGCGGCATGGCGATGCAGGGCCAGCTGCCGCCGGATCAGCTTTCCGCGATCGCGGTGGCGAAGTCGCTGGTCAACTGGCATCAGCGCCATGGCTATTGCGCCAATTGCGGCACCCGCACCTCGATGTCGCAGGGCGGCTGGAAGCGCGATTGCCCGAGCTGCAAGGCCGAGCATTTCCCCCGCACCGACCCGGTGGTGATCATGCTGGTGACGGCGGGCGAGAAGTGCCTGCTCGGCCGGCAGAAGCAATTCCCGCCCGGGATGTATTCGTGCCTCGCCGGCTTCGTCGAGGCCGCCGAGACGATCGAGGACGCGGTCCGCCGCGAGATCCTGGAAGAGTCGGGCATCCGCTGCACCGACGTGCGCTACTACATGACGCAGCCCTGGCCGTACCCATCCTCGCTGATGATTGGTTGTACTGCGACCGCCACCAGCGAAGACGTCACGGTGGATTTGACCGAGCTCGAAGACGCGCGGTGGTTCTCGCGCGAAGAAGCGACGCTGATGATGAAGCGCGAGCATCCGGACGGATTGGCCGGCCCGCACCCGTTCGCGATCGCGCATCACCTCGTCGGCCGCTGGCTGGAAGGACAATCATGACCAACACCGCCAAGCCCAATCCGCGCGTGCTGTGCATCGGCATTCCGGTCCGCGACCTCACCTTCCGGATCGAAGCGGTGCCGGGCCGCGGTTACAAGGTGCCGGCCAGCGCCTATCAGGAAATCTGCGGCGGCAACGCGCTCAATGCCGGCATCGGCATCGCCCGGCTCGGCGGCACGGCAACGATGTGCGGTCCGATGGGCGACGCGACTGAGATCGCAGGACGCTTCATCTTCGACAAGCTCGCCGAGGAAGGCATCGGGACCTCCGGGCTGATCCACATGCCGGGGCTGGTGACGCCTATCTCCGCCGTGCTGGTCGACCCCACCGGCGAGCGCACCATCGTCACCTTCCGCGATCCGAAGCTGTGGGACGTCAACCTGCCGGCCGCGGACGAATTGCTCGCCGACTGCGACGCCATCATGATCGAAAGCCGCTGCGCCGGCTTCGCGACGCCGCTGTGCGCCGAAGCCCGCAAGCGCGGCATTCCGGTCGTGGTCGATATCGACAGCGCGATGTCGCTGAACCAGGGCCTGCTCACCGCCTCGTCGCATCTGATCTTCTCGGCCGAAGCGCTGCACGCCACCGCCGGCATCGAGGACGACGAAGCGGCGCTGAAAAAGGTCGCGGCGCTGACCCACGCGTTCGTCGCCGTGACGCGGGGGCCCAAGGGCACGCTGTGGCTCGACGACAAGCAGCAGTTCCAGGAAACCCCGGCATACCCGGTGCACGTCGTCGACACGCTCGGCGCCGGCGACATCTTCCACGGCGGCTTCGCTGTGGCGTTCAGCGAAGGCCAGGACATCCCGAGCGCCCTGCGCTTCGCCTCCGCCGCGGCGGCGTTGAAATGCACCAGGCCGGGCGGCGCGTTCGCGTGCCCGAGCCGGGCGGAGGTCGAGGCGTTTCTGGCTGAAAAGGCGAAGTAAGCGTGCGTCGCGCAGCTCGTAGGATGGGTTAGGCACACTTGCGCCGTAACCATCACTTCGCTCACAGCGTCGTGCGATGAGTTACGCGCTTCTCAACACCACCTCCGTCATTGCCGGGCTTGACCCGGCAATCCATCCTCTTCGCAAAGATTCGCTTCAGCGCGCTGACGCGCGCGATGGATACGCGGGTCAAGCCCGCGCATGACGGGAGTGGGTCTGGCAAGGCAGTGCCCGCAAATAAGGACTCGTAGGATGGGTTAGGCGCACTTGCGCCGTAACCCATCACGTCGCGCACAGCTTCGCGTGATGGGTTACGCGCTTCGCGCTAACCCATCCTACGGGCTTGCGCCGCAACCCATCGCCTCGCGTGCCGTGCCTTGCGGCGATGGGTTACGCGCTGCGCGCTAACCCATCCTACGAGTCACTGCGTGTGGCGAAGCAGCGCCACGAAATAACCGATCACCCACGCCGCGGGTCCCAACCCGGTGGCGCCAATTCGAAGCGATCAAATTCGAAACCCGGCGCCACCGTGCAGCCGACCAGCGTCCAGTCACCGGTCGCGGCGGCGGCCTGCCAGGCGTGCGGGGGCACGATCGCTTGCGGCTGTTCGCCGGCGGTGAGATCCGGGCCGAGCGTGATCGTTCGATGCCCGCTGTCATCGGCGATCTGCAGCGTCAGCGGGGCGCCCGCGTAGTAGTGCCAGATCTCGACCGCGTCGATGCGGTGCCAGTGCGAGCGTTCGCCGCGCGCCAGCAGGAAGTAGATCGCGGTCGAGAAACTGCGGCCGGTTTGGTCGCAGCGCGTGTCGCGAAACGTTTCGCGATAGTGACCGCCTTCGGGATGAGGCTTCAGGTCGAGCCGCGCAATCACCTCGGCGGCGGTCAGTGTCCGATCAATCACGAGTTATTCTTGCGCTCGCGAATCTCGCCGAACACGTCGGCCGCGCTTTCGCCGGCGAGGCCGACCGCGGCGGCGACCGATGGCACGTCGGCGCGCAGGAACACATTGGCCTGCTTCTCTTCGCCCAGTGTCACCGGAATCGTCGGCTGGCCGGCCGCACGCTGCTGCTCGACCTGCTTGGCGCGCGCCTGCAGCGCGGCGTTGTCCGGCTCGATCGCGAGGGCGAATTTGACGTTGGAGGCGGTGTATTCGTGGCCGCAATACAGTTTGTAATCGTCCGGCAACGCGCGCAGCTTGAGCAGCGACTCCCACATCATCGGATAGGTGCCCTCGAACACCCGGCCGCACCCGATCGAGAACAGCGTATCGGCGGCGAACAGCGTGCGGTCGTCCTCGAACACGTAGGAGATGTGATCGAGCGTGTGGCCGGGGGTCTCGAGCACGCGCGCCGACAGACCGCCGACCTTGACGACGTCGCCCTCCTCGACCCGCAGGTCGACATCGGCGATCTTGGCGTTGGCGTCGTGCGGCGCGACCACACGGCACTGGTACTTCTGCTTCAGCTCGGCGATGCCGCCGACATGATCGGCGTGGTGATGAGTGACGAAAATATCCGTCAGCTTCCAGCCTTCCTTCTCCAGCGCGGCGATCAGCGGCGCGGCTTCCGGCGCGTCGATCGACGCGGTGGCGCCGGTCGCCGGGTCGTGGACCAGATAGCCGAAATTGTCGGAAAGACAGGGGACGATACGGATGTCGGCAGCCATGAATTCTCCCGGGGATTTCGATAGACGGCGCGTTGACGCGGAAGGCGCCGGCCGGTGTCACGACGATAGTCTATCACGGACCGGCAGGCGGATAAAACGCGGGGAAGCACCTGAGCGCCGCTGCACAAGGCCGCTTTGCCGGACGCGCCGCCGGCGTGGTAAAAGCCGCCCATGACGATGGATGTGGTCAAACTGCGCGAATTCTATTCGAGCCGGCTCGGCGGTGTCGCGCGGCGCCTCATCAATCGCGGTATTCAGAAGCGGTGGCAGGGCGGCAGGGACCAGCGCGTTCTCGGGCTCGGCTATCCGACGCCGTATCTCGGGCTGTTTCGCGACAATTGCGAACGCTGCATCGCGTTCATGCCGGCCGCGCAGGGCGTGCTGAAATGGCCGACGGCGCGCGCGACGTTATCGACGCTGGTGGATGAGCGCGCGCTGCCGCTGCCCGACGCCGCGGTCGACCGTATCCTAATGGTGCACGCGCTGGAGATGTCGGACGACCCCGAGGCGCTGCTGCGCGAGGTCTGGCGGGTGCTGGCGCCGTCGGGACGCTTGCTGGCGGTGGTGCCGAATCGCCGCGGCGTCTGGGCCCGCATCGACGCCACGCCGTTCGGCCATGGCCGGCCGTATTCGCGCTCGCAGATTTCCGACCTGCTGCGGCGGACCTGGTTCACGCCGGTCGGCTGGAGCGAGGCGCTGTTCGTGCCGCCACTGCAGCAGGGCTGGCTGATGCGCTCGGCACCGGCCTGGGAGCGGATCGGCGGCGCGACCTCGCTGCCGCTGGCCGGCGTTCACGTGGTGGAAGCCACCAAGCAGGTGGTGCGGCCGCTTCCGGCCAAGCGCGAACGCATCCGGCTGATTCCGTCGCTCGAGCCGTCGCTGGTGCCGTCGCCGATGCAGGCGGACGATCCCGACCTGCCGGCCCGGCCCCGCTGAAGCGAGCGGAAACGAAAAGGGCCGCGCCGGAGCGCGACCCTTGATCTCGATCACCGGATCTCAATAACCGGGCAGACGGTCGCCGGCGTTTACTCGCCGCGCGAAACGTCCTCGGACGGAGCTGGCGCCGCAGCGGCCGCGGCTTCGCCACGCGGCGTGTGCGGACGGCGACGGCGACGGGGCGGGAAGCGTTCGCCGCCAGCCGCGCCTTCGAAAGCCGCAGGGGGAACCTGCGGCTGCGGACCGGTGATGAACGACGGCAGGCGGTCGACGCCGGCATCGACGGACGGCTGCGGCTGCTCGACGCGCGGGGTGAATTGCGGCTGCGGCCGATGCTCGCGCGGCTGCGGCTGCTCGCGGGGCTGGAACTGCGGCTGCTCGCGCGGCTGATATTGCGGCGGCGGCGGCACCGGGACCAGGCCCGGCTCGGCGCCGAAGTTCGAGTAATCGACCTCGTCATCGTCGCTGTCCGACATATCGTTGTCGATGCGCGGCTGCTGTTGCTGCGGCTGGTTCTGCCGGAACTGCTCCTGCGCGGCCGCGATCAGACGGAAGTAGTGCTCGGCGTGCTGATAGTAGTTCTCAGCCGCCACCGGGTCGCCGGACGAGCGCGCATCTCGGGCAAGCTGAACGTATTTCTCGGCGACGTGAGAGGCAGTGCCGCGGATCTTGATATCGGGGCCATTGGATTCGAACACCCGGGTCATCGGATTCTGGCCGCGCCGATTGTTGTTGTTATTATTGCCGCCGCCGCCACCACCGCTGTTGCGATTGCGCAGCCGCTTGTTGTTCTGCCCGTTTCTCATGTCTTACCTTTTTACCGAGTCCGATATGTCCCGATGGTCGATGCTTGATCGTTTTGGCGCCGGACGTTTTGGCCCCGGACCGTGCCAGTGCGCGTTTGCGTCGTGTTACCGCGCATGATGCGGGTCGCTCGCGTCGCCGGCCAAAAGCCGACCCCAGGCGGAAGCCGCCCATGCGCAAAATTGACCCGTTTGATACCGTCAGCGCCGCGTGTCGCGTTCAACAAAGACGCGTTCCCCAACTCCGGAGCGCACCGAGCCGCGCTGGCCGGACCCAACAACGAACCCGCCAAAGCAGGCTCAGCTTCGCTTGCGTGAGTTCTTCAAGCGTAAAAGTAAAATCAGGCTTTCGTTTGCTCCGCGGTCGAGAGCAGCGCGGCTTTGTCAAAACCCTCGCGCTCAACCGGATCCGCCGTCCTGAACCCCTTCGAGCCGGGTTCACGACAAGAGCCGGGGTTCTCGACAAGAACTGTGTTCTTTTCCGGCCTTCGACTGCAGACCCGCGGGGGCCAGTCACCCTGGCCCGATATCCTGGCCGGAACGTAGTCGCTCTTAGCCGATTTTCCAAGCGTTTTTTGCAATCTATTCCGACATTAAGGCGCCAGATGGCACCCCACGGCCACACGCAAAATACCTCCTAGATCGGCGCGCGGCGGTGACGATACCGTCAGCCCGGCGGTCCGCATCAGGGCGACCACGGCGCCGCTCTGGCCCTGGCCGAACTCCACCACCAGGGCGCCGCCCGGTCGCAGCAGCCGCATCGATTCGGGCGCGATCCGCCGATAGGCGTCGAGGCCGTCGGCGCCACCGTCGAGCGCCAGGCGCGGATCATGGTCGCGGACCTCGATGTCGAGCGCCGCGATGTCGCCGGCAGGGATGTAGGGCGGATTGGAGACGATCAGGTCGAACGGCCCGGACAGCGCCGCCGCGTAGTCGCCGGCAACGAAGCCCGCGCGGTCCGCCAGGCCGAGCGCCGCCGCGTTGGCGCGGGCGATCCGTAACGTTTCGAGGCTGATATCAGTCGCGACGCCGGTCGCGTCGCGGCACTCGCTGAGCAGCGCCAGCAGGATGGCACCGGAACCCGTGCCAATGTCGAGGATGCGAGGCTGCGGGCGGGCTTCGGCACGCAGCAACTCCAGCGCCACCTCGACGACCGTCTCGGTGTCCGGCCGCGGCACCAGAGTGTCGGCGCTCAGCCGCAGCGGCAATCCCCAGAATTCCCGCTGCCCGAAGATCCGCGCCACCGGCTCACCAGCCAGGCGCCGGACCGTAAAGCCGGCAAGGCGCTCAGCCTCCTCGGCGGTGAGCGGCCGCCCGGCCTGAGACACCAGGCCGGTGAGATCGAGACCCGTGACCTCCCCGATCAGGAGCCGCGCGTCCAGATCCGTCGATTCGACGCCGGCATCCTTGAGCAGTTTTCCGACAGCACGGCGTGCGGCCGCGAGCGGCAGGCCGGACAGCGCATGCATCACCGAAGCCGCATCCCGCGACGACCCGGTGTCGCCGCTCACGCCGCGTCGCTTTGCGCCGCGAGCTGAGCGGCCTGGTGCTCGGTGGTGAGCGCGTCGATCAGTTCGCCGAGCGCTTCGCCGGCGATCACTTGCGGCAGCTTGTACAGCGTCAGATTGATGCGGTGATCGGTGACCCGGCCCTGCGGGAAGTTGTAGGTGCGGATCCGCTCCGAGCGGTCGCCGGAGCCGACCTTCTCCTTGCGTTCGGCCGAGCGCGCCGCGTCGAGCCGCTGCTGCTCGGCGTCGTAGATCCGCGAACGCAGGATGTTCATCGCCGAGGCGCGGTTCTTATGCTGCGAGCGGCTGTCCTGCATCATCACCACGATGCCGGTCGGCAGATGGGTGATGCGGATCGCCGATTCGGTCTTGTTGACGTGCTGACCGCCGGCGCCCTGGGCCCGCATGGTATCGATCTTGAGATCGTCCGGCTTGATGTCGACGTCGACCTCTTCGACTTCCGGCAGGACCGCGACGGTCGCCGCCGAGGTGTGAATGCGGCCTTGCGTCTCGGTGTCCGGCACGCGCTGGACGCGGTGCACGCCGGATTCGAACTTCAGTTTGGCGAAGGCGCCGCGGCCTTTCACTTCGGCGATGATTTCCTTGTAGCCGCCGACGGAGCCTTCGCTGGCCGAAATCACCTCGACGCTCCAGCCCTGCAGCGCGGCGAATTTCTCGTACATCCTGAACAGATCGCCGGCGAACAGCGAGGCCTCGTCGCCGCCGGTGCCGGCGCGGATTTCCAGCATCACGTTGCGGTCGTCCATCGCGTCCTTGGGCAGCAACGCGACGCGGATCTGCTGGATCAGCTCTTCAAGATGGCCGTCGAGCGCCGCGTGCTCGGCTTCCGCCATGGCGCGGAGTTCGGGATCGGCGCCCGGATCTTCGAGCAGTTCATCGATGCCGCCCATTTCGTCGCGCACCTGTCGGTACGCCTTCACGGCCTCGATCAGCGGATTGAGATCGGACAATTCACGCGTGATACGCACATAGTCGGCCGCGCCGACATTGCCGCCGACCAGTTGGGCTTCGAGCGAGGCGTGATGCGCGAGCAGAACGTCGAGCTTGGCTTCGGGCAGATTGGACATGGATCGGTCTCGAACAAGGGGAAACGGCAGAGCGGCGGCGTGCGAGCGGAGCGCCGGCAGAACGACAGCGTCGCTACAAGGACAGCCGGTGAGCCTCGGCAAACTCCGCCAGCTTCTGCCGGATCGACACGCTGCCGGCCGGCTGATCGAGCAGCGGCGAGATCGCCGCCTCGGCCTTGGCGGCGTCGAGCTCGAGGATCATCGCCTTGACCGGGCCGTGCGACAGCGCCGACACCGACAACGAGCGATAGCCGATCCCGATCAGCGCCAACGCCCCGAGCGGCTGTGACGCCATCTCGCCGCACAGAGACACCGAGCGCTTCGCCGCCTTTGCCTTGCGGACAATGTCGCGCAGCGCCCGCAGGATCGGCGCCGACAGCGTATCGAAGCGCTCCGACACCTTGGCGTTGCCGCGGTCGACCGCATACAGGAACTGGAACAGATCGTTGGAGCCGACCGAGACGAAGTCGACCTTCTTGAGCAGCTCGTCGAGCTGATACAGCAGCGCCGGCACCTCGACCATGGTGCCGACGTCGACGCGCTCCGGCAGCGTGTGGCCGTGCTGGCGCAGGTAGGTGAGTTCGCGCTCGACGATCGACTTCGCGGCATCGAACTCGGCGACCTCGGAGATCATCGGAAACATGATGCGCAGATAGCGGCCGCCGCCAGCGCGCAGCAGCGCGCGGATCTGGCTGCGCAGCAGTCCGGGCCGATCGAGCCCGAGCCGGATCGCGCGCCAGCCGAGCGCGGGGTTTTCCTCGACCACCGTCTCCATATAGGGCAGCGCCTTGTCGCCGCCGATATCGAGGGTGCGGAACGTCACCGGCTTGCTGCCGGCGGCGTCGAGCACGGCGCGGTACAGCGCCAGCTGATCGCTCGACCGCGGCAGGCTCTGGCCGATCATGAACTGTAGCTCGGTGCGGAACAGGCCGATGCCGGACGAGCCGGTGTCCTCGATATGCGGCAGGTCGATCGCCAGCCCCGCATTGATCATCAGGTCGACCGGCTGACCGTCGCGGGTGACGCAGGGCCGATCGCGCAGCGCCGAATACTGCGCCTGCCGGCGCGCACGGAAGCGGACCCGCTCCGCATAGGCGGCCTCGATCTCGGCCGATGGCCGCACATAGATCGACCCCGAGGTGGCGTCGACGATGATGGCGTCGCCCGGATCGGCGATGCCGGGCGCGTTCGGCACTTCGCCGACCGCCGCGATGCCGAGCGCGCGCGCCACGATGGCGACGTGCGAATTCGCCGTGCCTTCTTCGAGCACCAGGCCGCGCAGCCGCTTGCGGTCGTAATCGAGCAGCGCCGCGGGGCCCATCGAGCGCGCGATCAGGATGGCATTTTCGGGCAGTTGCTCGCGCGACGGCGCGTGGTTCTGTCCGACCAGTTGGCGCATCAGCCGATGGCCGAGATCTTCGAGATCGTGCAGCCGCTCGCGCAAATACGGATCGGTCGAGCGCAGCATCCGCGCCCGGGTGTCCGACTGCACACGTTCGACCGCGGCCTCGGCGGTGAGGCCGGTGGCGACCGCCTCGTGCAGCTTGTGCGACCAGCCGTGGTCGTTGGCGAACATCCGGTAGGCTTCGAGCACGTCGCGATGCTCGCCGCCGTCGGCGACATCGCCGCGCTCAAGCATGCGGTCGAGATCTGACCGCAGATTGGCGAGCGCGGTGTCGAGCCGTTTGATTTCCTTCGGCAGATCTTCGGCGATGTAGTTGGTGATCACCACGCGCGGCTCGTGCAGCACGACATGGCCGAGCGCGATGCCGTCGGACAGCACCGCGCCGGTCTTGTGGATCGAGTGCCGCGCCGCGGGCTCGGCGCCAGGCTGCGCCAGCGCCGACAATTCGCCCGAGGCGATCATCTCGGCCAGCACCATCGCGGTGGTCTGCAGCGCCTCGACTTCTTCCTCGACATAGGTGCGCTTGGCGCGGTTCTGCACCACCAGCACGCCGAGCGTATTGCCGGCGCGCAGGATCGGCACGCCGAGGAAGGAGTGATAGATTTCTTCGCCGGTCTCCGGGCGGAACGAGAACGCCGGATGGCTCTGCGCGTCGGACAGGTTCAGCGGCGTCGCCTCGGATGCCACGAGACCGACCAGGCCTTCATGCGCGCTCAACACGGTCTGGTGGACCGCTTCGCGGTTGAGGCCTTCGGTGGCGTAGAGTTCGAGCGTGTTGTCGACACGCAGCACGTAGGTCGAGCACACCTCCGCCACCATGTTGGCGGCGATCAGCACGACGATCTTGTCCAGGCGTTCTTGCGCGGAGACTTGCTCCGCCATGGTTTCACGGAGCCGTCTCAGCAAGACGCGGGGGCCGCCCGACGTGCTCCGCATGTGCCGACATCTCCCTGAAATCAACGCCGCCGCCGACCTGCGCGCCGACGGCAGAAAACCTTCGTCTCAAACATCGCCGGGCGCCTCGCGCGCCCCGCGACACTCATCGAGCAACCGCCTCATCACCCGCCGCGGCCTTCGCAACGCAACACGAGCCGGCTTGTCAGCCGCCTCGGCGACGCCGTGCGCCCTTCAGGCCGTATAGCGAATTGAGGCTTGATTTGCCAAGCAAAACGCCTGCCACCCACGGCCGCGAAGCGTCATTACCCGCAGCCTTCAATCACTACAAAATTGTTCTAAACTTGATCCAATCCGTACAAAGTATGCAGCGTGCGGACAGCCAGCTCCGTATAGGCGGCATCGATCAGCACCGAGAACTTGATCTCCGAGGTCGTAATCGCCCGGATGTTGATGTTGCGGGCGGCCAGCGCCGCGAACGCCTGGGCGGCGACGCCGGCGTGACTGCGCATCCCCGAGCCGATCACCGACACCTTGGCGACGTCGGTTTCGCTGTCGAACCGGGCATAGCCGATCTTGTCCTGCGCTGACGTGATGGTCTGCTTGGCGCGGGCGAAATCCGCCGCCGGGACCGTGAAGGTCAGGTCGGTGGTCTTGCCGTCTTCCGACACGTTCTGGACGATCATGTCGACGTTGATGTTGGCGTCGGCCAGCGGCCCGAAGATCGACGCCGCCACCCCCGGCTTGTCCTCGATCCGGCGGACCGAGATCTGGGCTTCGTCCTTCGAGAAGGCGATGCCGGTGACGACGTGGTTCTCCATGATTTTCTCCTCGCTGCAGATCAGCGTGCCCGGCGGCGTGCCGTGCGGATCGATGTCTTCGGGTTTGTCGAACGAGGACCGCACGAAGATCGGCACGTTGTAGACCATGCCGAGCTCGACCGAGCGGACCTGCAGCACCTTGGCGCCCTGCGAGGCCAGCTCCAGCATTTCCTCGAACGCGACCTTGTCGAGCCGCCTGGCCTTCGGCACCACCCGCGGGTCGGTGGTGTAGACGCCGTCGACGTCGGTGTAGATGTCGCAGCGGTCGGCCTTCAGGGCCGCCGCGATCGCCACCGCCGAGGTGTCCGAGCCGCCACGGCCGAGCGTGGTGATGCGGCCGGTCTCGGGATTGATGCCCTGGAAGCCGGCAATCACCGCCACTTCCTTGCGGTCTTCGAACCGCTTGATGATCTCGCCGCCGTCAATGTCGACGATCCGGGCCGACGCATGGGCGTCGCTGGTGCGGATCGGCAACTGCCAGCCCTGCCAAGACCGTGCCTGGATACCGAGCGCCTGAAGGGCGATCGCCAGCAGGCCCGACGTCACCTGTTCGCCGGACGCCACCACCGCATCGTATTCGCGGGCGTCATGCATCGGCGAGGCTTCGGTGCACCAGGCGACCAGCTCGTTGGTCTTGCCGGCCATCGCCGACACCACCACGGCGACCTCATGGCCGGCATCGACCTCGCGTTTGACATGGCGCGCGACGTTCTGGATGCGCTCGATATTGGCGACGGACGTGCCGCCGAATTTCATCACAAGCCGGGCCATGACGAATAGTGCAATCCCTGCAGACAACGGATATGGATGGCGCGGAATCCGCCAGTCGGCAGCCGCGTGGCGCGTATACACAGCGCCGCGGTTTCGGGCAAGCAACCGAGCGGCCCCGGACGGAACCGGGGCAAGCTTTAGCTGCCCGCGATGGCGCGAACACGCGAATCTGGGAGCACGGCGAACCGCCATGGCATTGCAACACGAGACCTCCGGCGCGCCGGCGTCGACCGTCGACCCCGCCGAGATCGCCAAATTTTCCAAGCTGTCGGCAGAATGGTGGGATCCGACCGGCAAGATGGCGCCGCTGCACCGGATCAATCCGCTGCGGATCAGCTTCATCCGCGACGCCGCCTGCCGCAAGTTCGACCGCAACGCCAAGAGCCTGAGCTGCCTGTCCGGGCTGCGCATGCTCGACATCGGCTGCGGCGCCGGCCTGCTGTGCGAGCCGTTCACCCGGCTCGGCGCCCAGGTGATCGGCATTGATCCATCGGCCACCAACATCGCGGCCGCCAAGCTGCACGCCGACAAATCGCATCTGGCGATCGACTACCGCAACGTCATGGTCGAGGAGATCGACCCGCGCGAGCGCTTCGACATCGTGCTCGCGATGGAAGTGATCGAGCACGTCACCGACGTCGGCGCCTTCCTGTCGCGCTGCGCGGCGCTGATGAAGCCGACCGGCATCATGGTGGTGGCGACGCTCAACCGGAACTGGAAGAGCTTCGCGCTGGCCATCGTCGGCGCCGAATATGTGATGCGCTGGCTGCCGCGCGGCACCCATCAGTGGGACAAGTTCGTCACCCCGGCCGAACTCGAGCAGCACCTCAACGGCATGAAGCTGGTCGTCACCGAACAGTCCGGCATGGTCTTCAACCCGCTCGCCGACCGCTGGAAGCTCTCGCCCGACATGGACGTGAACTACATGGTGGTGGCAGAGACCGCGCCGTAGCAAGCTTCGTAGGGTGGGCAAAGGCGCACTTGCGCCGTGCCCACGCGTGACCCACCTCATGCTGAGGCTACGCGTGGGCACGGCGCTGCGCGCCTTTGCCCACCCTACGACTCACTGAATTATCCGTCATTGCGAGACGACTACACCCCCCTCAAAATAATCACCGTCGGTGCGCCCGGCAGCGTCTCGCGCGAGATGCGCAGGCTGCTGTCGCCACGCTGATCGATCGCGAAATCTTGCCCGATGCGGCGCATGAAGTCGTCGAGCGGCGTCATGAAGCGGTGCATCGGCAGCACCACCGAGGCGCGCAGCCGCTTGGTGATGTCGGAGATGCCGGCGAGCGACATCGTGTAGCTGCCGTCGATCGGCACCATCAGAATATCGATCCGGCCGATCGCCGCGATATGGCTGTCGTCGAGCGTGGTGTGCAGATGACCGAGATGGCCGATACACAGGCCGGCGACTTCGAAGATGAAGATCGAATTGCCGTCCTTGATCATGCCGCCGGCGCCGCCGTCGTCGAACATGTAGCGGCGGATATCGGTGGTGACGTTGCGGATCAGCACGTCGCCGACGCGCTCATAAACCTTCGCCGGCTGGCCACCCTCGCCCCAGCCGTGCAGCACATGGGCGATGGTCGGATCGGGCGCCAGCGTGTAGTGGGTCGAGTGCGCGCGGTTCATGGTGACGACGTCCGGCGTGCGCCCGGTGTCGTAGGTGCCGCTGTAATCGGTCGCCACCATGACGCCGCCCGGGCTTTCGATCGTGTAGGTGGCGTGGCCCCGATAGGTGATCAGCACCTGCTCGGCCGCAGCCGTGCGCCGCAGGCTGACCGGGATGGCGCGCGGCCCTTGCGCCATCGCCAGACACTCGCTGCCGCGGAACCCATCGGCAGCCCGCGCCGGCGCGGCGAACAGGGTGACCAAAGCGGCGAAGACGGCAAGGCAGCGCAACATGGCGGTGTCGCTCCGTTCGAGGCACCGGAAGTGTAGCGGTAAAATCCGCGAGCACCAGCGCGACCGGGGCGCGCAACGCTGGCATGAGCCCGCTCAGGTTGACCCGGGCGAGCGGCCCCGCCACGGTGCCGCGCCCTCCAGCCACGATCACCTCATGCTCACCGTCGCCTCGCTCTGGATTCCGTTCACGCTCGTCGCCGCGCTCGGCCAGGTCGCGCGCAATGCGATGCAGCGCTCGCTGACCGGGCCGCTCGGCACCTGGGGCGCCACCAACATCCGCTTCCTGTTCGGGTTTCCGTTCTCGATCCTGTTCTTCGTGGGGGTGATCGCGGCGACCGGCGACGCCGTGCCGTGGCCGAGCCTGGCGTTCTGGCCATGGCTGCTGCTCGGCGCGCTGTCGCAGATCGTCGCCACCGGGCTGATGCTGGCGGCGATGAACGAGCGCTCCTTCGTGGTGACCACCGCGTATCTGAAGACCGAAGCGATTCAGACCGCGGTGTTCGGCTTCGTGTTTCTCGCCGATCATTTGAACCTGTGGAAGGTGGTGGCGATCCTGATCGCCACCTTCGGCGTGATCATCACGGCGCTGCGGCCCGGCAGCGAGCGCAACCTCGCCAGCCTGCGGCCGACGCTGCTGGGGCTCGCCGCCGCCGCGGCGTTCGCGCTGTCGGCGGTCGGATTTCGCGGCGCCATCATCGTGGTGCCGAACGTGACGTTCGTGACCGCGGCGAGCTTCACGCTGGTGTTCGCGCTCGGCATGCAGACGTTGGTGCTGACGATCTATCTGCTGGCCCGCGCCCCGCAGGTGCTGCGCGAGATCTTCCGGCTGTGGAAGCCGTCGATGCTGGCGGGCTTCGTCGGCGCGCTCGCCTCGCAGTTCTGGTTTCTGGCGTTCGCGCTCACCGCCGCCGCTAATGTCCGCACGCTGGCGCTGGTCGAGGTGCTGTTCGCGCAGGCGGTGGCTTACTACTCGTTCAAGCAGCCGCTGTCGGCGCGCGAACTCGGCGGCACGGCGCTGATCGTGCTCGGCGTCGCGCTGCTGGTCGCGGCCTGATCACTTCACCACGATGATCACCGCGCCGGCGGCGATCAGCGCGATGCCGAGCCAGTGCGTCGCGCTCGGCCGCTCGCCGAGAAAAACCACGGCGAACAGCGCCACCAGCACCACGCTGAGCTTGTCGATCGGCGCCACCAAGGTGGCCGGCCCGAGCTTCAGCGCGCGGAAGTAGCACAGCCACGACGCCCCGGTGCACAGCCCGGACAGCACCAGGAAAAGCCAGGTCTTCGCGCTGATCGGGCCGGTGGTTGCAAACTGCCCGGTCGCAAACAGGACCACGGCGAGCGACATCAGCACCACGACGGTGCGGATGAAGGTGGCAAGATCGGAATTGATATCGGCGACGCCGACCTTGGCGAAGATCGCGGTCAGCGCCGCGAATACGGCGGAGAGCAGCGCCCAGAATTGCCAGGAGAGCAGCGTGTCGGGGTTCATGGCCAATGCCGCGCAATGAAGTCGCCGCGCCGGCAGCGCGCTCCCTCGCCCCGCCCTTGCGGGGAGAGGGTTGGGGTGAGGGGCGAAGCGAGTCGCAGCGTCTCGGCTACGCGGAGACGCTCCCTCACCCGACCGGCTGCGCTGCGCTTAGCCGGTCGACCTCTCCCCGCGCGCGGGGAGAGGTCAGGCGCGCTGTGCTCGGGGGCCGCGCGCCGCATGCGCGTTCAATTCCGGTCGTCCGGCAGCACCGGCAGCGGCGCCACTTCGATGCCTTCGTCGATCAGCGCCTTGGCCTCGGTGGGCGAGGCCTCGCCGTAGATCGGGCGGTGCTCGATATCGCCATAGTGCATCTTGCGGGCTTCCTCGGGGAAGCTATCGCCGACATTGTCGGCATTCTTGACGATATGGTCGCGCAGCTCCTTGAGCTTGGCGCGCAGCTCGCGCTCCTGCGCCAGCAGCAGCGGAGTCGATGACGCTTCGCTCGCACCTGCCGCCTCGGGCGCAGCCGCCGGCGCCGCAGCCTCGACCGGTTCCGGCGCGCGGCCGCGGCCTTTCTTGCCGACGATGCGCGGCGCCATGATGGCCTTTTCGACCTTGGTGGAGTCGCAGGCCGGGCAGCTCACCAGCTTGCGCCGGACCTGCGAGTCATAGGCCGACGAGCTCTGAAACCAGCTGTCGAACTCATGCCCGCTGTCGCAGCGCAGACTGTAACGGATCATGTCGGGCTCCGGACCAGATGCAGATAGTCCGGGCCGGCATTGGGATCGGCCAGCGTGAAGCGGCGGCCGTGCTGCAGCGACGGGATCTTGCCGCGCGCCTTGGCGACCTCCGCCGGATCGATCCGCGCCATGATGAAGCCCGGGTCGATACCGCCCTCGGCCAGCACCTTGCCCCACGGATCGATGATCAGCGAATGGCCGAAGGTCTCCCGCTTGTTCTCGTGCAGGCCGCCCTGCGCGGCGGCGAACACGAAGCAGCCGTTCTCGATCGCGCGGGCGCGCAGCAGAACGTGCCAATGCGCCTCGCCGGTCGGCTTGGTGAAGGCCGCCGGCACCGAGATGAACGACGCGCCGGCCTCGGCCAGCGCGCGGTACAGCGCAGGAAAGCGCACGTCGTAGCAGATCGTCAGCCCGATCCGGCCCCACGGCAGATCGGAAATCACCGCGGTCTCGCCCGGCTGATAGTTCGCCGATTCGCGATAGCTTTCGCCATTGCCGAGATCGATGTCGAACATGTGGATCTTGTCGTAGCTCGCCAGGATGGTGCCGTTCGGCGCGATCAGGAACGAGCGGTTGACGGCGCGGTCCGGCGAGCCGAGCAGCGCCAGCGAGCCGATATGCAGATGAATGTTCAGTTCGCGCGCCAACGCCCGGTACGCCTTGAGCGAGGCGTCGTTGTCCTCGTCGGCCAGATGCTCGAACAGTTTCTCGCGATTGAGCTGCATCATGTTGCTCACCTCGGGGGTGAGCACGTAGTCAGCGCCGGCCGCGGCCGCCTCGCGGATCAGCGCGGTGCCCTGTTCGAGGCTCTGTCCGGGCAGCAGCCCGGTGCGCATCTGAACCAGAGCGGCATTGAACGGCGCGGTCTCGGTCATGAGGTGGCCTTTTCGCCCGCCAGCATCGCGTCGAGCTTGCCTTCGCGATCGAGCGCATAGAGGTCGTCGCAGCCGCCCACATGGGTGCCGCCGATGAAGATCTGCGGATAGGTCGAACCCGGATGGGTGCGCTCGTCCATCTGCTTGCGATAGGCCGGATCGACCGCGACATCGTACTCGGTGAACGCCGCCTTCTTGCGGTTCAGCAGCGACTTGGCGGCGCTGCAATAGCCACAGCCGGGGCGCGTAAAGATCTCGATCGCAGCGGGCATCGCAGCTCCATGGGTCGTTATTGAGGCCGGGCCTTCAAAGCAAGGTACGGAATTATATGGGAGATTTCAGCATCTCCACAACCCGGGCAAAGACCAACACGTCGACCGACCGGGCCTTGGCGCGGAGCAGCGCCCGGGCGCAGGCATCGACGGTGGCGCCGGAGGTCAGCACATCGTCGATCAGCACGACCCGTCTCCCCTGCACCTCGGCCTTCCGATCCGCCGGAACCTTGAAGGCGCCCTGCACATTGGCGGCCCGCTCCGAGCGCGACAGCCCGATCTGATGCGCGGTCGGCCGGACTCTCCGCAGCGCCTCGACTGCAACCGGCAGACCGGCCTGCCGGCCGATCACCCGCGCCAGCGCGCCGGACTGATTATAGCGCCGCGAAAAGCTGCGCCGCCAATGCAGCGGCACCGGAACCAGCAAGTCGGCGCCCTGCAGCAGCGGCTCGCCGGCATGCGCCATCCAGCGCCCCATGGTCGGCGCCAGATCGGTGCGATCATGGAATTTCAGCGCGTGAACCAGCGTCTTGGCCACCTCGTCGTAGCGCACCGCGGCACGGGCGCGGGCATAGGCCGGCGGATCGGCGATCGCCTGCATCGACAGGATGCCGGGGCCGGGGTCGTAGACGAACGGAATGCCGAGCTTGTCGCAATATGGCGGGGCGATGAACGACAGCTGCGACCAACATTGCGCGCACAGCCCCTCGCCCGCCACCGGCTCGCGGCAGGCCACGCACAGCGTCGGCAGTGCGACGTCGAGCACCAGCCGGGTCGCGCGGGACCAGACGCGGCGCACGGCTCCGAACGCTCGGACGAGGCCGCCGCCCGTTTTGCCGTCCGAAGCCGTGATCGCTTCCGCCTGCATGACGCGAGGCTAGCGCCGTGCCGTCCGCCGTCAAGGATAAGAACCGGGTAGTGTCGGGCGCCCGAATGGAGCACAAGGAGGCCTCACGCTGCGGCACCCCGGAGAGCGCAAATGTCCAATCCCGACGACAAGACCGACGACACGATCAACTACGTCGATCGGCCGGATGCGCCGCACGTCTATTTCGACATCGCGCCGGCGCATGGCGTGATGGCCAACAATGTCGAGATCGAGCTGGCCACGCGCACCCTCAACCCGCTGCCGGACGGCAGCGTCGAGGTGAAGTTCGTCACCGCCGCCCGGCTGCGATGCAGCCAGGCCGGGGCGCTGCATCTGCGCAATGCGCTGGATGCGGTGCTGAAGATGTTCGAGGCCTCCCAGCAGGGGCCCTCGGCGGCCGCCAAGCTGAACTGAGGACGCCATTGCCGATGGCCATCAGGCTCCCCACCTGCCCGGCATGACCGACGTGCCCCCGATCCTATTCGACCGCCGCCTGCTCGCGGCGCGTCTGAGCCGCGCGCGCGCCTCCGGCCCGGAGAGCTTCCTGCTCGACCGCGTGACCGAGGAGATGGACGACCGGCTGCACGCCGTGCTGCGCGACTTCAAGCGCGTCGCCGACGTCTGGACGCCCGGCGCGGCGCTGCCGCCGGGGCGTTTCGCATCGATCACGCACGTCGCCCTTGATGCCTCCGGCGACGAAGCGCTCGGGCTCGCGCCCGGCGCGTTCGATCTGGTGGTGTCGGCGCTGGCGCTGCAATTCGCCAACGATCTGCCGGGCGTGCTGGCGCAGATCCGCCGCGCGCTGAAGCCGGACGGGCTGCTGCTGGCGGCGCTGACCGGCGGCGACACGCTGACCGAACTGCGCCAGGCCTTCGCGGCGGCCGAAGCCGAGATCGAAGGCGGCGTCTCGCCGCGCGTCGCCCCGGCCGCGGACCTGCGCGACATCGGCGCGCTGCTGCAACGCGCCGGCTTCGCGCTGCCGGTGACCGACGTCGACCGCGTCGTGGTGCGCTACGATCATGCGTTCGCGCTGATGCAGGACCTGCGCCGGATGGGCGCCACCAATGTGCTGATCGAACGCCGCAAGGCCCCGCTGCGCCGCACCACGCTGACCCGGATGGCCGAAATCTACGCCGACCGCTTCAGCGACCCCGACGGCCGCATCCGCGCCACCTTCGAGATCATCTGGCTGTCCGGCTGGTCCCCCCACGAAAGCCAGCAGCAGCCGCTGAAGCCGGGCTCGGCGAAAGCGAGTCTGGAGGAGGCGGTGAAGGGACTGATGCCGAAGTAGTTCGCAACCTGTGCCGAACGCAGAGCCGCACGTCACCTACCCCTGGTCGTCATTGCCGGGCTTGACCCGGCAATCCATCTTCTTGTGAAGAGTGATGGATGCGCGGGTCAAGCCCGCGCATGACGCTGATACGTGCTGCCAACGCCGTGCGCTTCACATCAGAAGTTCGATCAGCGGCGGGATCAGCGGGATGTCGGCGGGCGGCATCGGGTAGTCGCGGAGTTTGTTGGCGCGGACCCAGGCCAGCTCCTGGCCCTCGCGCGGCATCACTTGTCCTTCCCAGCGCCGGCATACATACAGCGGCATCAGCAGATGGAAGGTCTCATAGGCGTGGCTGGCGAAGGTCAGCGGCGCCAGGCAAGCTTCTTTCACCGTGATGCCGAGCTCTTCGTCGAGCTCGCGGATCAGCGCCGCTTCCGGCCGCTCGCCGGGATCGAGCTTGCCGCCGGGAAACTCCCACAGCCCGCCGAGCTGCTTGTGCTTCGGCCGCTGCGCGATCAGCACGCGATTGTCCGCATCGATCAGCGCGACGGCGACGACGAGGAGGAGGTTCATGCGGCCCTCCGCAGTATGGCCACATCGTCGCCCGCAATACGCTTGTTGTGGCGCACTGCGCCCGCCCCACCAACGCCGTCATGCCCCGCGAAAGCGGGGCAACCAGTATCCAAGAGCGCTGCGGTTAAGTAACTGTCGGCACGGCGTACTGGGTCGCCCGCCTGCGCGGGCGATGACGGCAGACGGTGGCGAGGCGCTGTGCTCTGCACGACCAAATTCACGACCGATAGTCGCCGTTGATCGCGACGTATTCCTTGGTCAGGTCGCACGTCAGCACGCGGTCGCGGCCTTTGCCGAGGCCGAGCGCGACCTTGATCTGGATCTCCGGCTTCTTCATCGCGGCCGAGACTTCCTTCTCGTCGTAGGACGGATCGCGCGCGCCGGCCTTGGCGACGCGGATGCCGTTGAAGGAGATCGACAGTTTGTCGCGATCGGCCGGCTCGCCGGCCTTGCCGACCGCCATCACCACGCGGCCCCAATTGGCGTCCTCGCCGGCGATCGCGGTTTTCACCAGCGGCGAGTTGGCGATCGACATCGCGATCTTGCGTGCCGAGGCCGGCGTCTTCGCACCTTCGACGATGATCTCGACCAGCTTGCGGGCGCCTTCGCCGTCACGCGCGACCTGCTCGGCGAGATCGGCCAGCACCGCATTAAACGCTTTCACGAACGCCTTCAGCCGCGGATCGGAGGCGCGGGAAATCTTCGGCGCGCCGGCCTTGGCGGCAGCACCGGTGGCGAACGCCAACAGCGTATCCGAGGTCGAGGTGTCGCCGTCGATGGTCACGGCATTGAAGGTGTCGGCGACGCCGGCTTTCAGCAGCGCCTGCAGGCAGGAGGCCGACAGCGGCGCGTCGGTGAACACAAAGGACAGCATCGTCGCCATGTCGGGCGCGATCATGCCGGCGCCCTTGGCCATGCCGTTGATGGTGACCTTGGTGGTGCCGATCTTCACCGTCTTGGTCGCCACCTTGGGGAAAGTATCAGTGGTCATGATCGCCTTGGCGGCGTCCATCCACTGGCCCGGTTCGGCGGTCTCGGCGAGCTTGCCGAGCACGCCGTCGAACTTGGTGGCGTCGAGCGGTTCACCGATCACGCCGGTCGAGGCGAGGAACACCTCGTCGGTTTTACAGCCGATCGCCTTGGCGGCGATCGAGGCGGTCAGCGCGGTCGATTGCCGGCCGTTCTTGCCGGTGAAGGCATTGGCGTTGCCGGAATTCACCACCAGCACGCGCGCGGTGCCGCCCTTCAGCTTGTCGCGGCACCACTCGACCGGGGCCGACGGACACTTCGACTTGGTGAACACGCCCGCCACCGCGGTGCCCGGATCGAGCGCGACCAGCAGCACGTCGGTGCGGCCCTTGTAGCGGATGCCGGCCGCGGCGGTGCCGAGGCGAACGCCGGCAAGCTCCGGCAGCGTGGGGACGTTGGTGGGCGCGAGCGGAGAAACGGAGCTGGACATCGGAGCGCTTTCGGCAGGTTCAGTGAAGCCCCGCGGCGCGGAGCCCCACCCCTGTCTCACAAGCGCATGGCATTGAGAAGAAAAAATCGGATCGCGGTCCCTGCATCACCCCCACGTCGTCCCCGCGCAGGCGGGACCCATAACCCCTGGCTTGCCGATTTACGCAAGGCCTCTACCGCACTGCTCTCATCGAGAGACTGCGGCGTATGGGTCCCCGCCTGCGCGGGGACGACGTGGGATGGTCACGTGCCTGAAAGCGAGTTGCGCTCACACCCGCTCGAGCGCGACCGAGACCTTCGGGCCGTTCTTGATGGTCTGGTACACCACGCAATAGCGCTCGGTCAGCTTCAACAGCAGGTCGAGCTTGTCCTGCGGCGCGTCGGTGCCGACCTCGAAGCGCAGGCGGATTTCGCGGAAGCCGACCGGAGTTTCCTTGTCGATGCCGAGCGTGCCGCGGAAGTCGAGATCGCCCTCGGCCACCACGTCACCGCGCGTCAGCGGCACCTCGATCGCGGTCGCGACCGATTTCAGCGTGACGCCGGCGCAGGCCACCAGTGCCTCGAGCAGCATGTCGCCCGAGCACAGTTCGAGCCCGGAGCCGCCGGTCGCCGGATGCAGGCCGGCGCTCGCCAGCGCCCGGCCGGTCTCGACCTTGCAGGAGATGCCGTCCTGATCGACCGAGCCCTTGGCCTTCAGCGTGATCAGCGCGGCGGCCGGATCGGTCTTGTAGCGCTCCTTGTACGGCGCCTGAGTGGCGCGCAGCGTGGCGGCATCCATGGTGTTTCTCCCTGTTGTGTCTGGCTGGTATTTAGGAACAGAGCGGCGGCGCTGTCACCACCACATCGCGTCGCCGACGTTCACTTTCGCGGCGCGGTCCGGCGGGCCGCGATCGAGCGAGCGGTCGAGCGCGGTGTAGATGCGGTGCCGCAACGTTTCGAACTGCACCGCGTTGCGGTCGCGCGGCCGGGTGAGATCGACGGCGATTTCCTCGAATAATCGCCCCGGCCGCGGCTGCATCACCAGCACCCGGTCGGCCAGCACCACCGCCTCCTCGACGTCATGCGTCACCAGGATCAGCGTCGGCCTGGTATCGGCCCAGAGGTCGAGCAGATGATCCTGCAGATCGCGGCGGGTGAAGGCGTCGAGCGCCGAGAACGGCTCGTCGAGCAGCAGCACTTCGGGCTGCGGTACCAGCGCCCGCGCGATCGCGACGCGCTGCGCCTGTCCGCCAGAGAGTTCGCGCGGCCAGGCTTTGGCCTTGTCGGCGAGCCCGACCCGCGCCAGCGCCGCTGCGACGCGCTCGGCCCGCTGCGGCCGCGGCACGCCGTCGAGCCCGAAGCCGATATTGTCGGCGACGCTGAGCCAGGGCAGCAGCCGCGGCTCCTGGAAGATGATGCCGATCTTCGGATGCGGCGCGGTGATCGCCTCGCCGTCGAGCGTGATGCTGCCGGCGCTGGCACGGTCGAGCCCGGCGATCGCGCGCAGCAGCGTGGACTTGCCGCAGCCGGAGCCGCCGATGATCGCGATGATCTCGCCGAGCTGGATCTGCGCGGAGAACTGCGCCAGCGCGTGGACGCCGTTCGGATAGGTCTTGTCGACGCCGTCCAGCACCAGCATCAGGCGTCTCCCTCGCGCGGCCCGAACGAATCCTGCCAGCGCAGCAGCGGGGCGGTGGCGATCTCGATCAGCCAGTCGGTGGTCTTGCCGAGCAGCGCGAAGATCACGATCGCCGCCACGATCTGGGCCGGCTTGCCGAGCTGCTGGCCGTCGATCAGCAGGAAGCCGAGCCCTTCAGACGCGCCCATGAACTCGGCCGCGACCACGAACATCCATCCGAGCCCGAGCCCGACGCGCAGCGCCACGACATAGGCCGGCAGCACCGCCGGCAGCAGAATGCGCCGGATCATCGCATGCCCGGACAGCCGGAACGTCCGCCCGACCTCGACGATCTTGCGATCCACCGACCGGATCGCGCCCATCACGCCGAGATACACCGGGAAGAACACCCCGACGGCGATCAGCGCGACCTTCGAGGTTTCGAAAATGCCGAGCCACAGGATGAACAGCGGCACCCAGGCGATCGACGGAATCGCCCGCAGTGCCTGCACGGTCGGATCGAGCAGCTGCCGCGCCAGCCCCCAATAGCCCGAGACCGCGCCGAGCAGCGTGCCGGCCAGCACGCCGAGGCCAAATCCGGCGGCGACGCGGCTGACGGTGGCGACGATGTGCCGCGTGAGGTCGCCGCTATTGGCCAGCTCGCCGATGGTCGCGATGACTTTGGACGGCGGCGGCACCAGCCGTCCGTTCGACCAGCCGAGATGCACGGCCAGCTCCCAGCCGAGCGCGACCGTCAGCGGCAGCAGCAGACCGAGCACCGGCCCACGCCAGCGCGGCGCGCGGCGGGGCGCCGCGGCGGCCGGGCCGACCGCGTCAGAGCGCTCCGGCGCTTGGGATTCGAGAGTTATGGCCATAGTGAGAAGCGGTTCTCGATCGGGATTGCAAGGTAGGACCGCCCTCCCCTGGAGGGGGAGGGTCGGCACGCAGCCCCGCGCGAGCGGGGTGCGTGACGGGGTGGGGTGGCGAAGAGTTCATCCGCTGTGCCCGCGGCTCACCCCACCCCGCTCGCTAAGCGAGCGACCCTCCCCCTCAAGGGGAGGGTGGCTCCATGCTCGGGGTTGGTCCGAACCACCGCTGCCTAACGGCGGCACCGCCTTAGTTCGTCGGCAGCGGCACCTGGTCGTCGATCAGTTGGTCCAGCGTCGCCTTGACGTCGACCGTCCCGGCGATGACGCCGGCCTGCTGCAAGGCGAGGCCTGCGGCCAGGATCGAGTCGCGCTGCGGCGCGCCGATGCGGCTGTGGGTGAGCTCGGTGCGCTCCTTGAGCTGCTTGTCGACCACCGCTTCGGGCAGCTTGGTGACGCCGATGAAGGCCTTCTTCACCTCGTCATAGTTCGCCACCGAGTACTTGCGGGCGTCCTCATAGACCGCCAGCACGCGGCGCACGAGATCGGGGTGATCCTTCAGAAACTGCTCGCGGACATTGAGGATGCCCCAGGTGTTGGCCTCGGGCTTGCGGTAGAACAGTCTGGCGCCTTCTTCGACTTCGGCCTGCGCCATCATCGGGTCGAGCCCGGCCCAGGCGTCGACGTCGCCGCGGATCAATGCGGTCTTGCCGTCGGCGTGCTGCAGCAGAACCGGCGTGATGTCGCTCTGCTTCAGGCCGGCATCGAGCAGCGCGCGGACCAGGAAGATGTGCGGATCGGTGCCGCGCGTCACCGCGACGCGCTTGCCCTTGAGGTCGGCCACCGTCGCGATCTTGGAATCCTTGCCGGTGACCAGCGCGGTCCATTCCGGCCGCGAATAGACGTAGATCGACTTGATCGGATTGCCGTTGATCTTCGCCACCAGCGCCGCGGAGCCGGCGGTCGAGCCGAAATCGATCGAGCCGGCATTGAGGAATTCGAGCGCCTTGTTGGAGCCGGCCGACTGCACCCAGACGACGTTGATGCCGTCCTTGGCGAATTCCTTCTCGAGCAAGCCCTGCTGCTTGAGCACGATCGAGACCGGATTGTAGGTCGCCCAGTCGATCCGAATTTCCTTTGGCTTGTCGGCCGCGAGGCCGGTGCCCGACATCACGCCCGGCAGCAGCGCGGCGGCAATGAGCGCGGTCATGGCTCGCCGTGAGATGGTCGACATTCGGCTTCCCCCCTTCGGTCGAAATAATGTGCATCCGCGGCGGATTGTTCGCCGCTTGTTGATGCTCGCAAAACGTATATCTTTTCAGTTAGTTACTTCGCAGAATCAATGAGAAAGAGTTTCTTGCTTCGGCCCCGCCGCGGGAACGTCTTTGCCCGTAAGCGGTAAAATTCAGCATGGACTTGCTGCCTCGCCAACTTGTTCCGTGACAGCGAAGCTCTCGTCCGATATCCGGAGTCCTCATGGACAAAGCTGCGACAACTCCCCGGCCCGCCGCCGACGAACGGTTCGACACCCCGCGGATCACCGGCGAGATCGCCGCGCTGGCCGAGCAGCATATCGGCAACGGCCAGGCGTTCCGCACCGCGCTGGCGCAACTGATGAAGGCTGAACTCGGCAAGGCGCGCGCCGCGGCCGAGGCCCAGTTGCTGCGCGACCGCCACGGCCGGCGCTGTGCCGAACACCTCTGCTTCGTCCAGGACGAGATCATCCGCCTGCTGTTCATCGCGGCGACGCGGTATTTGTACAACTCGCCGACGCCGTCGAGCTCGGAGCGGATGTCGGTGGTGGCGACCGGCGGCTACGGTCGCGGCCTGATGGCGCCGGAGTCCGACATCGATCTGTTGTTCATCCTGCCCTACAAGCAGACCGCGTGGGGCGAACAGGTCGCCGAAGTGGTGCTGTATTCGCTGTGGGACATCGGTCTGAAGGTCGGCCACGCGACGCGCTCGGTGGACGAGTGCATCCGTCAGGCGCGCGCCGACATGACGATCCGCACCGCGATCCTCGAGACCCGCTTCCTCGCCGGCGACAAGGCTCTGTACAGCGAGCTGGTCGAGCGCTTCGACAAGGAAGTCGTCGAAGGCACGGCTGCCGAATTCGTCACCGCCAAGCTCGCCGAGCGCGAGGAGCGTCATCGCCGCTCCGGCCAGTCGCGCTATCTGGTCGAGCCCAACGTCAAGGACGGCAAGGGCGCGTTACGCGACCTGCACACGCTGTTCTGGATCGCCAAATATGTCTACCGCGTCCGAGAGACCAGCGAGCTGCTGGCGCGCGGCGTGTTCGATCAGGTCGAGTTCCGCACCTTCCGCCGCTGCGAGGATTTCCTGTGGTCGGTGCGCTGCAATCTGCATTTCCTGACGCGGCGACCCGAGGAGCGGCTGTCGTTCGATCTGCAGCGCGAGATCGGCGTGCGGCTCGGCTACACGTCGCATCCGGGGATGCAGGACGTCGAGCGCTTCATGAAGCACTACTTCCTGATCGCCAAGGAAGTCGGCAACCTCACCGCCATCCTGTGCGCCAAGCTGGAAGATCAGCAGGCCAAGCCGGCACCGGCACTGACCCGGATGATGGCCCGGCTCCGCCCCGGCACCACGAGCCGGCGCGTGCCGGAATCGGACGACTTCGTCATCGACAACAACCGCATCAATTGCGCGACGCCGGACGTGTTCAAGCACGATCCGGTCAACCTGATCCGGATCTTCCGGTTGGCGCAGAAGAACAACCTCGCGTTTCATCCGGACGCGATGCGCACGGTGACGCGGTCGCTGGCGCTGATCAATGCCCAGCTGCGCGACAATCCGGAAGCCAACAAGCTGCTGGTCGAGATCCTGACGTCGGACAATTCCGAGTCGGTGCTGCGGCGAATGAACGAGACCGGCGTGCTCGGCCGTTTCATCCGCGCCTTCGGCCGCATCGTCTCGATGATGCAGTTCAACATGTATCACAGCTACACGGTCGACGAGCATCTGCTGCGCTGCGTCGGCAACCTGCAGGAGATCGAGCGCGGCGGCAATGACGAGTTCGTGCTGTCGTCCGACCTGATCCGCAAGATCCGCCCCGACCATCGCGCGGTGCTGTACGTCGCGGTGCTGCTGCACGACATCGCCAAGGGCCAGCCGGAGGATCACTCCGTCGCCGGCGCGCGGATCGCACGGCGGCTGTGCCCGCGGCTCGGCTTCAATGCGGCCGACACCGAACTGATCGCCTGGCTGATCGACAAGCATCTGGTGATGTCGACCGTGGCGCAGTCGCGCGATCTGTCGGACCGCAAGACGATCGAGAATTTCGCCGCCGTGGTGGAGTCGGTCGAGCAGATGAAGCTGCTCACCATCCTCACCACTGCGGACATTCGCGGCGTCGGCCCCGGCGTCTGGAACGGCTGGAAGGCGCAGCTGATCCGCACCCTGTACTACGAGACCGAGCCGGTGCTGACCGGCGGCTTCTCCGAAGTCAACCGCGCCGAGCGCATCCGCAGCGCGCAGGCGGAATTCCGCGCCGCCTTCACCGAATGGCCCGAGGACGAGCTCAACGCCTATGTGGCGCGGCACTATCCGGCCTACTGGCTCAAGGTCGAGCTGCCGCGCAAGATCCGCCACGCCCGCTTCCTGCGCGCCTCCGAACAGGCCGGCCACAAGCTGGCGATCAATGTCGGCTTCGACGAGGCCCGCGGCGTCACCGAACTGACCATCCTGGCGGTCGACCATCCCTGGCTGCTGTCGGTGATCGCCGGCGCCTGCGCGTCGGCCGGTGCCAACATCGTCGACGCTCAGATCTACACCACCACCGACGGCCGCGCGCTCGACACCATCTCGATCAGCCGCGAATACGACCGCGACGAGGACGAGGGCCGCAGAGCCACGCGGATCGGCGAGATGATCGAGGAAGTCCTCGAAGGCAAGCTTCGGCTGCCGGAGGCCGTGGCGCGCCGCGCCACCAGCGGCAAGACCAAGCTGCGCGCCTTCGTGGTCGAGCCGGAAGTGTCGATCAACAACAACTGGTCGGACCGCTACACGGTGATCGAAGTCTCCGGGCTCGACCGCCCCGGCCTGCTGTATCAGCTGACCACCGCGATCTCGAAGCTCAACCTCAACATCGCCTCGGCGCACGTCGCCACCTTCGGCGAGCGCGCCCGCGACGTGTTCTACGTCACCGACCTGCTCGGCGCCCAGATCACCGCGCCGACCCGGCAGGCCGCGATCAAACGCGCGCTGGTCCACCTCCTCGCCAACGGCGACGCGGCGCAGAAACCGGCGGCGTGATGACGCTTCAGCTCTGTAGTTCGGCAAGGCCGGCGACGAAGTCGGCCTCGACGCCGGAGCGATGATAGGTCAGGCGCGCGCCACCGGTGCCCGCCAGCCCCATCTTCAGCAGCCGCGATCCGAAGCCCTGGCGGGTCGGCGGCGCGACATCGGGGCCACCGGTCTCGCGCCATCGCAGGCGAAACATCTCGCCGTCGCCATCCGGCTCGATCGCCCAGGCGATCTCGACCCGACCGGTGTCGTTGGACAGCGCGCCGTATTTGACTGCGTTGGTGGTGAGTTCGTGCAGCAGCAGCGATAGTGACAAGGTCGCGCGCGAGCCCAGCGTCACCCACTCGCCCACAATGTCGAACCGGCCGGCATCGTCGAAGCTGCAGGTCGCCGCCTCGACGATGGTGGCGACCTGCGCGGGCCGCCAGTCTTGTTGCAGCAGCACGTCGTGCGCCATGCTGAGCGCCATCAAGCGCGCTGAAAACGCCCGGACCGGGGTTTGATCGGGGACGTTCTTCAAGGTTTGCGACGCCACCGCCTGCACCAGCGCCATGGTGTTTTTCATGCGGTGGCTGAGCTCGTGATTGAGCAGGCGCTGTTGCGCTTCGGCGCGCAGCCGCGCCACGCCCATCTCGATGCGGTCGGCGATGTTGCGCAGATAGGTCAGCGTTTCCGACGCCCAGCTACGCGGCTCGCAGGCATGGACGATCAGCATCGCCACGGTGCGACCGTGATCGATCACCGGCACGTTGACCAGCGAGCGGATGTTCAGCCGCAGCAGCGGCTCGGGGCAGCTCGCCGTCGCCGGATCGGTCGTCACGTCGGTGATCACCAGCATTTCGCCGCGCAGCACGCCATCCAGCAGACGTTCGCCATATTCGGCGACGCGGTGCCGCCCGGCGACGGACTGGACCCCCTCGGCGGTCCAGTCCGGCTCGATGTCGACGAAGTCGGCGGTCTCGTCGAACCGGCCGAATGCAGCACGGCCGACCCCGAGGGTCTGGCCGATCACCGCCGTCGCCGCGCGGGTGATGTCGCCGATACTGGCGGCGTCGCGCAGCCGGTCGCCGATCTCCAGCAGGCCGTTGCGGCGGATCTCCGCCTCCTTCTGTTCGATCAGCAGACCGTCACGTTGCGCCACGGCGCGGCGCAATTCGAGTTGCGCCACCACCTGCCGGCCGAGAACGCGCAGCGCGCTCGCCTGCGCAGACGACAGTCCTTCCGGCCGCGGCCGGGTGTCGATCGCGCACAGGCTGCCGAGCACATCGCCATCGGCGGTGCGCAGCGGCGCGCCGGCATAGAACCGGATGAACGGCTCGCCGGTGACGAGCGGATTGAGTTTTGTGCGGTCATCGAGCGTGAGATCCGGCACCACAAGCAGGTCCGGCTCGATCAGGGCGTGCGCGCACACCGACCGGCTGAGATCGGTCTCACACTGCTCGAATCCCATCCGCGCCTTGAACCATTGCCGATCGTCCGTCACCAGGCTGACGAGCGCCACCGGCGTCTCGCAGATCAGCGTCGTCAGTTCGACGATGTCGTCGAAGCCCTGCTCGGGCGGCGTGTCGAGAACCGCGAACCGTGACAGGGCCGCGAGCCTGTCGCGATCGAAGGTGTAATCCGGCGGTTCCAACGGAACTCCAAGTGTCGTTTATTAGCAGCGTTTTACCCGATCCCCCGAGACCGACAAGAGCGATTCGCGCGCCCTCGATAAACGCCGGGCCAGGGGACGCCGATCCGGCGGGCGGCGCTGTGCGCTAAGTACGCAAACCGAGCAGGCGAACACAGTCCCGGCGTTTGGCCCGGCTCTCGCCTGCTGCGGCGCCTCTGCCAGTTCCGGCATTCCGACGCCATTGACAACATGCTGTCGATTTGACAGAATGCTGTCATGTCAAACGATATTGCCTCACCGTTCGATCACCCGACCAACGCGCTGGTGCTGGAGGTCTTCCGACTCAATGGTGCGTTGATCCGCACCGGCGACGCACTGATCAAACCGCTGGGCCTCACCAGCGCGCGCTGGCAGGTGCTGGGATCGATCGCACATGGCGGCGGGACATTCTCCGTCGCGAGGCTGGCGGACAATATGGGTCTCGCCCGACAGTCGGTTCAGCGCATCGTTGACGAACTCGCCGAGGCCGGTCTGGTCGACTTCGAACCCAACCCGGCGCACAAGCGCGCCAAGCTGGTGGTGATGACGCCGCGGGGCCAGCGTGCCTTCGCCCGCGCAACCGAACTGTGGCAGCCGCTGGCCGACGCGCTGGCAGGCGAACTCACGGCACGCGACCTTCGCAAGACCGCCGACAACCTCGCCGCCCTGCGCGCTCGGCTGGAAGATCACTCGCAACAAGGAAGCCAGCAATGATCAAGAAGATTCACCCGGTCGCGGGATTCATCGCCTTCTTCACCATCCTCGGCTTTTGGCTGACGACGATCGCATCGGAGGTCCAGGGCGACCCTGCCACGATCGCTGCAGTCAAGCTGGCGATCCTGCAAGGGCTGCTGCTGCTCGTGCCGTCGATCGCGCTCGCCGGCGCCACCGGCTTCAACCTCGGCGGCAAGTCGCCCAATCCCAACATCGTGCGCAAGCGCAAACGGATGCCGATCATCGCAATCAACGGCATCGTCGTGCTGGTGCCGTGCGCGGTCTTTCTGCATCAACGCGCGGCCGCCGGCCAGTTCGATCAGACCTTCGTCCTGGTGCAGGCGCTCGAGCTGACCGCAGGTGCAATCAACCTCGCGTTGCTCGGCCTCAACATCCGCGACGGCTTTCGTCTGACGCATCGCGGGACACCCGCGCACGTATGACCGCCGGCGCGCAAGCTTCTATCGTGGCGGAGGCACCGCGGGACCATCGACCGCGAGCCGTAACATCCTGGCGAGATCGCCGCGTCGATAGGGTTTCTCCAGCAGCAGCGCCCCTTCAACGCCAGTGTTCCATTGCTTGAGAACATTGTCGCCGTAGCCGGACGTAAACAGCACCTTGAGGTTCGGCCGGTACTTGCGCAGTTCATCGGCGAGCTGCGCGCCGTTGATCGGGCCACCCAGCATCACGTCGGTGAACAGCAGATCGAACTCGACCTCGTCGTACACCATAGCCATCGCGTGTGCGGCGCTGGCGGCCGCATGCGTGGTGTAACCGAGCGCCGCCAGATCGGTCATCACGTAGCTGCGCACCAGGACGTCGTCCTCGACCACCAGGATGGTTTCGCGGCCGCCCTGCGCGGTGGGCAGCGGCGCAGCCGTCTCGCTGCGTTGCGGAGAAGCCGACGGCAAATAGAGGCGGATTGCAGTGCCGGAACCTTCCCGACTGTGGATCTCGATATGGCCGCCGGACTGTTTGACGAAGCCGTACACCATGCTCAGCCCGAGCCCGGTGCCTTCGCCGACCGCCTTGGTGGTGAAGAACGGCTCAAACACGCGGTCGCGGATCAACGCCGGAATGCCGGTGCCGGTATCGGTGATCACCAGCACGACGTAGTGGCCCGGTGTCACCTCGTCGTGCTGCTCGGCATACACCTTGTCGAGATTGACGTTGGCGGTCTCCAGCAACAATCGACCGCCACCCGGCATGGCGTCGCGAGCGTTGATGGCGAGGTTGAGCAGCGCGCTGGATAGTTGCGAAGGATCGGCCAACGCCGGCCCGAGTGCGGGCGCAGGGCGAAAATCGATCTCGATGGTGCCGCTGAAGGTCGAGCGCAGCAGCCGCGCGGTTTCCTCCATCAACGCATTGACGTCGATGCTTCGTGGCTGCAGCGGCTGCTTGCGGGCAAACGACAGCAGGCCGTTGGTGAGATCGCTGGCACGCGACACGGCCTGATCGACCATCAGCGCCACGTCCTTGAGGGCCGGCCGATCGCCGACACCTTCGGCCAGCATCTCGACGCCGCCGGTCAGCACCGTGAGGATGTTGTTGAGATCGTGGGCAACGCCGCCGGTGAGCTGGCCGATCGCCTGCATCTTCTGGGCCTGACGCAACTGTCGCTCGGCCTCCTTCAGCGCGGTGATGTCGCGATACACGATGACGGCGCCGCCGAAGCTGCCGTCGGGGTTCTCGATCGGGCGCGCGCTGGCGACGAGCTGGATCAGCTCTGCCTCGTCGGTCCGGCGAATGCCAAGATCGACATTGTCGAAGCTCTCGCCGCGGCGGGCCCGCGACGACGGGCTCTCGCCATCGGGCATCGGCGTCACGCCATCGGCCTTGAGCCGCTTGTACTTGCGCTTCCACTGCTCCGAGTCGATCTCGGCCGCCTCGCCGAACAACGCGAGGCAGCGCGGATTGGCGAATACGCGTCGGCCGCCAGCGTCGATCACCGCGACAGCATCGGCCATGCTGGCGATGATCTTGTCGAGTTGTTCGGATTTGGTGCGTAGCGCCTTGGTGGTGCTGTCGATCTCGGACGTCATGTGCTCGAACGCCGCGGCGAGCCGCAGCGTCTCGCCGCTCAGCCCGCGCGGCACCGCGATCCGCCCGGTGCTGGCGAATTGCTCGACCGCGGCGGTCAGTTGCACCACCGGCTTGGCAAGAGAGCGCGACAGCAACACCGAGACCAGCACCGCGACCAGGCCGGCGACCAGCGCGACGATCAGGCTGGCGCTCTGCAACGCTTTGGCCGGCGCCATGATGGTGTCGAACGCGATCGTTTCGATGACGCCCGCGCGTATCCCGTTCGGCAAGCGGATCAGCCCGATCACCGCCGCGACGCGCTGCCCGTCCGGCCCCGTGAGAACCGCCGCCGCGCCGTTCTTGGCGCCCAGCGCCGCCGCCAAATCGGGGAAGTCGTCCTGCCAGCGTCCGGCTGCGCTGGTCGGCACCAGTCGGCCCTCGCGCAGATTGGCCAGATATGGCCCGTTGGCGTCGACGATGTAGGACCGCGTGTCTTCATTCAGCGCGGCGCGGATCCGCTCGAAGGTCGGACGCATGTCGATCTCGAGCACGATCAGGCCGAACGGTTCGTCCGCCGCGGTGCGGACCGGCGTCGCGAACATCACGACCGGACCCGCCAGCGGGCCATCCGCGGGGTCGCTGCGAGTCCAGGTCATATCGACCTCGCGCTCGGCCAGCGCGATGCCACGCTGAATGAACTCTTCGTCACCGAGCCGCTGCAGCTCGCTCTCCGGCACGATGCGCGGAGAGCGATCGGAGGTCTTGCGATCGACCCTGACCAACTCGTGCCCACCATCGGCGACGCTGATGAAGCGATAGCGCAGAATGCCAGGCTTCGCCATCATTTGACCGGCATAGATCGTGGCGAGGGTGCGCCGTGAGGCTGCCTCCGCGATGTCGTCCTGCGGATCTATGCCGCCGCTGCTCCGCGCGCGCTGGATCCGCTGATGGGACGGGAACGTCCGCGCCGCGAGAGCTTCGTTGCGCGCGGTGCCGAGCAGCGCGTAGATGCCGCCGATCCTCGCCTTGGTCTGATCGGCGAGCCGCTGGATGCCCGCCGGCACCATGGCGCGGCCGATACTGTAGTAGGAGAGCAGGCCGAGCGCCGCCACCGTGCTCAACACCAGCGCCGTCATCGCCAGCGTCAGGCGCACCGACAAGCGCATCGTCCGGTCTCCTGATGTCGGGAAGGCGGCAAACTATCCGAAGGCGGCGCAGCGCGCCACCGCGGCCAAGTTAGCCTGATGGACTAGCCGGATTGCGAACAAAACGTCGCTGCACCGCAACCGTCATTGCGGAATCTGGCCAAACCCCTCGCCGACTGGCAGCGGCTTGGTGCGGATCAGCCGGGAGTCTTCGACCGCCGCCTGGCGATGCTTCACCGCCTCGCGATACACCGGATCGCGGATCATCTCGACGAACGCCGCGACGCTCGGATATTCGGCGATGAACATGTGATCCCAGCGCTCGCTCTGCGGCCCGATCAGCATCAGTTCGAATGCGCCCTGCCACACCACCTTGCCGCCGAGCCGCGCAAACACCGGCAGCGAGTCGCGGCCGTAGGCGGCGTAAGCCTCGGCGCCGGTCGCCTCGCGCCCGTCCGGATAGGTCGCGCGCGGCTTCAGCCGCACCAGGTTGAGCATATGGATCGGGCCCGGCCGATCGCTCTCGCGGAATTGTGCGAACACTTCCTTGGTCGGGTCGATGTGCCCCGTCATGCGTCCTCCCTCTTGCTTTTGACTCGTCTGGTCCGTGTTACTATCACGCCGCAGATGCCGATGTCTGCCTCCGGAGATTTCTCGTGAACGCTGTTGCCGCCCTCCTCGTCGCGCTGGTCGCGGCGCTGCACGTGTTTTTTCTCGTCCTCGAGATGTTTCTCTGGACCAAGCCGCTCGGCATGAATGTGTTTCGCAACACCCCCGAGAAGGCCGCCGCCTCAGCAGTGCTGGCCGCCAATCAGGGGCTGTACAACGGGTTTCTGGCGGCGGGCCTGATCTGGTCGCTGATTCATCCGAACCCTGCCGTCGCGCTGCAGCTCGCGACGTTCTTTCTCGGCTGCGTCATCGTCGCGGGACTTTACGGCGCCTGGAGCGTGAGCCGGCGGATTCTCTATGTCCAGGCGGCGCCCGCGGCGCTGGCGCTGCTTCTGGTTTGGCTCGCGTAGCCGGGACCGCTGCTACATGGTGCGTTGCACAGCGCGGCATAATGAAACGAGTCGCATGACGGCATTGCAAGACTCCAGGTGCTGATCCACACTCCCTGATAACGGCGGCAGACAAAACGCCGCCGATCATAAGGCCATAGGGAGTAGACCAGCGATGAAGAGCCTGTATCAGGCCGCCGTAGCGGCTCTTGCGACCGTTGCGCTGAGCGCCGCGCCCGCCGCGGCGCAGAAGAAATACGATACCGGAGCCTCCGACACCGAAATCAAGATCGGCCAGACCGTGCCGTTCTCCGGCCCCGCCTCGGCCTACGCCGGCATCGGCAAGACCCAGGCCGCCTATATGCGGATGATCAACGAACAGGGCGGCGTCAACGGCCGCAAGATCAATCTGATCCAGTACGACGACGCCTACTCGCCACCCAAGGCCGTCGAGCAGGTCCGCAAGCTGGTCGAAAGCGACGAAGTGCTGCTGACTTTCCAGATCATCGGCACGCCGTCCAACGCCGCCGTGCAGAAATATCTCAATCAGAAGAAGGTGCCGCAGCTGCTCGCCTCGACCGGAGCAACACGCTTCACCGACCCGAAGAACTTTCCCTGGACGATGGGCTTCAACCCCAACTACCAGACCGAAGGCAGGATCTACGCGCGCTATATCCTGCAAAATCATCCCGACGCCAAGATCGGCATCCTGTTCCAGAACGACGATCTCGGCCGCGATTATGTCACGGGACTACGATCCGGACTGGGCGACAAGGCCGACAAGATGATCGTCGCCGAGTCGTCCTACGAACTCACCGACCCGACCGTCGACTCCCAGATCGTCAAGTTGAAGTCCGCCGGCGCCACGCTGCTGTACAATGCCTCGACGCCGCGCTTCGCCGCCCAGGCGATCAAGAAGATCGCCGACCTCGGTTGGAACCCGGTCCACATCCTCGACATCAATGCCAGCCCGGTGTCGGCGACGCTGAAGCCCGCCGGCCTCGACATCTCCAAGGGCATCATCAGCGTCAATTACGGCAAGGACCCTGCCGATCCGCAGTGGGCCAATGACGAGGGCGTGAAGAAGTACTTCGTCTTCATGGACAAGTACTATCCCGAGGGCGACAAGCTCAACACCGTCAACAGCTACGGCTATTCGACGGCCGAGCTGCTCGTCCACATCCTGAAGCAATGCGGCGACGACCTCACCCGCGACAACGTCATGAAGCAGGCCGCGAACATCAAGGGCTTCGTCGGCGGCCTGTCGCTGCCGGGCATGTCGGTCAATACTTCGCCGACCGATTTCCGCGTCAACAAGCAACTGCGGATGATGAAGTTCAACGGTGAGCGCTGGGAGCTGTTCGGCCCGATCATCGAAGACGACGCGGCGATGTAAATCCAGGGTGTCCCGGTGCGAGACCCGACACCTCGTACCGGGATGCATTCCGGCGATACCGCCTATCCTAGGTAATTGGCACAGGAACACCGATCTCACGGACAACTAATCAGTAACTGAATCACTGGCATTGCGGCGCATCCACCTCACCTAAGGTCACCGTCGTTCAAAACACGACAGACACGTCTGTCGAATCATCGTGGAATGACCCCGCGGCACACGCGAGTGCAGCGAGCGAGTCGGGAGCGCCGCGCGTCGCGGCGGAAGCACGATGAACACAGAAGCCAGCCGCTATTTCACCGTCGAACAACTCGAAGAGCTAGCCGTCGCCAAATACATCGAGGCCGCGCTGACGCCGGAAGGCGGCGAACGCGAGGAACTGCTGCTGGCAGCCAAGCGCTTCGCCAGCCGCGCCAAGATGAAGAGCTGGCTGATGGGCGAAATGGGCATCGCGCCGCCGCGCCGCGATTATCATTGATGCGGCCGCGCGCGCACCGCCGATAGACCTCGGGATGACGCGAAGACATCGGGGGCGTCGTTACAGGATCACTCCCAGGGGATCAGGCTGACCTCGCGCTGCAGCCGATCCATGGCGATCATCACCGCCGCGCCGGCGAATTCGCGGCTGGCGCCGCCGGGATCGACCGACGCGACCTTCCAGTTGGCGCGATTGTTGTCGTCGTCCGGCAGGCAGCCGCAGATGCGGATGGCTTCGACCTTGTCGCAGTGACGCTGCTGGCGGACGTCAATCAGCAACATCTGTTCGATCTCGTCGGCGGTTTTCAACACCCGGGTCATGGCTTGCTTTCGTCGATAGGCTGAGCAGGCCTGTAACGCAGGCGCATCCGGCCGCTGTTGAGGTGTCTCAAGCCAGATCCGACGCGAGCCGTCGCCGTGGTCATGGAACCCGGTTTTAACCATGGCTTTACCGGGCCTTAAACCCGCTCCGCTACGGTGCGCCGATCGGTCGGCACGGGCGTGGCGTATGGCGTTGGGCAAGAAAAAAGCCGGCGAACGGCGGGAGCCGACATTCGGCGGCTTCGCGGAATCACTCGGGGGGTTGCGGCTCGGGCCACAGGACAGGGTCAGCGTCGCCGACGACATGCCGAAAAAGCCTAAAGCGCCAGCCGCCAAATCGAGCGGCCGCGGCAAACCCAAACCCAAGCCGCGCCGCAAGGGCGGGTTCCGCCGCTTCGTCACCGGCACGGTGTACTGGACCGCCGTGGTCGGGATCTGGGGCGTGCTGGCCGTGGTCGGGGTTCTGATCTGGGTCGGCGCCCATTTGCCGCCGATCCAGTCGCTGGAGATCCCCAAGCGGCCGCCGACCATCACCATTGTGGGTCTCGACGGCACCCAGCTCGCGGTGCGCGGCGAGATGGCCGGCACCAATGTGTCGCTGAAGGATCTGCCGCCATATCTGCCGAAGGCCTTCATCGCCATCGAGGACCGGCGATTCTATCAACATTTCGGCGTCGATCCGATCGGCATCGCCCGCGCCGCGGTCGCCAACGTGCTGCATCGGGGCGTGTCGCAGGGCGGCTCGACGCTGACCCAGCAGCTCGCCAAGAACCTGTTCCTGACTCAGGACCGGACGATCACCCGCAAGCTGCAGGAGGTCGAGCTGGCGCTGTGGCTGGAGCGCAAGCACTCCAAGACCGAGATCCTCGAACTGTATCTCAACCGGGTCTATTTCGGATCCGGCGCCTACGGCATCGAGGCGGCGGCGCAGAAATACTTCGGCAAGTCGGCCAAGGAGGTCACGCTGGTCGAGGCCGCAATGCTGGCCGGCCTGGTCAAATCGCCGTCGCGGCTGGCGCCGAACCGCAATCCGGAAGGCGCCGAGAAGCGCGCCCAGATCGTGCTCGCCGCGATGGCCGACGCCGATTTCATCACCGACAAGCAATCGAAGACCGCGATCGCCAACCCGGTCTACACGGTCAAACCGACCGGTGCCGGAACCATCAACTACGTGGCCGACTGGATCATCGAGGTGCTCGACGATCTGATCGGCCAGATCGACCAGTCGGTGATCGTCGAGACCTCGATCGATCCGAAACTGCAGTCGGAGGCCGAAGCCGCGATCATCGACGAACTCGCCGCCAAGAGCGTCAAGTTCAAGGTGTCGCAGGGCGCGCTGGTGGCGATGACGCCGGACGGCGCGGTGCGCGCCATGATCGGCGGCCGCAACTACGCCGACAGCCAGTTCAACCGCGCGGTCACCGCCAAGCGCCAGCCCGGCTCGGCGTTCAAACCATTCGTCTACCTGACCGCCGTCGAATCCGGGCTGACCCCGGAGACGATCCGCCAGGACGCGCCGCTCGACCTCAAGGGTTGGAAGCCGGAGAACTACACCCACGAGTATTTCGGCTCGGTGACGCTGACCCAGGCGCTGGCGATGTCGCTCAACACGGTGGCGGTGCGGCTTGGGCTTGAGGTCGGGCCCAAGAACGTGGTGCGCACCGCGCACCGGCTCGGCATCGCCTCGAAGCTCGACGCCAACCCGTCGATCGCGCTCGGCACCTCGGAAGTCTCGGTACTGGAACTGGTCGGCGCCTATGCGACCTTCGCCAATGGCGGGCTGATGGCGGCACCGCACGTCATCAGCCGCATCCGCACCGCGCAGGGCAATAAAGTGGTGTATGCGCGCTCGACCGATGCGCCGACGCGCGTCGTCGACGCGCGCGCGGTCGGCATGATGAACACGATGATGCTGGAGACACTGCAGTCCGGAACGGCCAAGAAAGCCGACCTGCCGGGCTGGAGCGCCGCCGGCAAGACCGGCACCAGCCAGGATTTCCGCGACGCCTGGTTCATCGGCTACACCGGCACGCTGGTCACCGGCGTGTGGTTCGGCAACGACGACAACTCGTCGACCAAGAAGGCGACCGGCGGCGGGCTGCCGGTCGAGGTCTGGACCCGCTTCATGCGCGAAGCGCTGAAGGGCACCGCGCCGCAGCCGCTGCCCGGCGGCTGGAGCGGCGGCCCCTTGGTGGCGAGCGGCGCCGCCGCGCCCACCAGCTCCGGCATCGGCGGTGCGATCGGCGGCTTCCTGACCGGCGGCGCCGTGCCGCCAGGCGGCGGCAGCATCGCCCAGGCCGGCCCGCGCGGCGAAGCCCAGGTCACCAACATGCCGCCCCCACCAGGCGCAACCCGCATGCCGTCGCCGACGCGTGCGAATGTCCGGCCCGAAGCGGATGCGGGGCTCGATGGCTGGCTGATGGATCGGCTGTTCGGGCGGTGAGGCGTTTCGTCGTCTGAGGATTTACCAACAAGCCTTAGCCTGCGCGGCACCCGCGTCTAGCGCACCTCAGTCGCTGATGCCGTAGCGGTGCAGGTCGTTGCCGTGGGTGTCGAGCCAGGTCTTGGCGCGTTCCATCTGCGGGCAGACCTTGCCGACCACGCGCCAGAACCGCGCCGAGTGATTCATCTCGACCAGATGCGCGACCTCGTGGGCCGCGAGATAATCCAGCACGTAGGACGGCGCCAGGATCAGCCGCCACGAGAACGACAGCGACCCGGCCGAGGTGCATGAGCCCCAGCGGCTCGACTGATCGCGGATCGACAGCCGGGTGACCTTGACGCCGAGCTCCGGCGCGTAGCGATCGCAGGCCTTCTGCAGATCCTTACGCGCCTCGCGCTTGAGGAAATCGTGGACGCGGCGATCGATGTGCTCGGCTTCGCCGGCCACGCAGATGATCCGTTCGCCGGATTCGCGCACCTCGGTCCAGACCGTGCCGCGGCCGGTGCGATGCACGATCTTGTGGTCATGGCCGCGCAGCGGCACCAGCGTGCCGGGCTGGAACGGCGCCGCCTTCGGCAGGCGTCCGAGACGCGCCGCGATCCAGGCGCCGTGGCGCTGCGCGAACTCCTTGGCATCGGTCAGCGTGCCGCGCGGCGGCATCGTCAGGATGGCTTCGCGGTCACTCGGATGGATACGCAGCGTATAGCGTCGGGCGCGGCGATGACGCCGGATGCGAACTGCAAAGAACTGCGAGCCGTGACGGACGGCGATGGTCGACGGCTCAGTGGGCCGCCGATAGAGGAGTGCGCGGAAGGCCATTTCTAAAGATCCGGACAACGAAAGGTCGCCTGGAGTCTGCCATATCCGCCGCCAATGGAAGCGCTCGGCGCAAAAACAAATCATTTGCCCAATATACAGTGTCCGGGCGCATCTCGTCCGCTACAAGATGGGCCAGGGAACTCTGATTTCAGGCGAATTTAGATTCAAATTCGAGTCGTGAATCGTGACTCACAACTCACTCATTGAAAATTGGGTGAATCGAGATTCCCCCATCCGGACTCACAGCCTACTAATCACACTTCATTTTGAATTGGCTTCAGAAAACGAAGCCTGTGCGGCACCTATCCACAGATGATCAGCGAATGCGCCGCAGCTGATTACTCCGCGGCGCTCGCACGTGAGCCGTTAGCAGCCGACACCATGAAGTCCGAGATACGCGGCACGATCTCCGACCGGAACCGCGAACCGTTGAACACGCCGTAATGACCGACGCCTTTCTGCACGTAGTGCACGCGGCGATCGTCGGGGATCGAGCTACACAGCGTGTGGGTCGCTTCGGTCTGACCGAGGCCGGAGATGTCGTCCTTCTCGCCTTCGACCGTCATCAGCGCGACGCGGGTGATCTTCGAGGGCTCGACCAGCTTGCCACGATGCATCATCTCACCCTTCGGCAGAGAGTGCTTGACGAAGACCTCGTCGACGGTTTGCAGGTAGAACTCCGCAGTGAGATCCATCACCGCCAGATACTCGTCGTAGAACTCGCGATGCTTGTCGGCGAGATCGCCGTCGCCCTGAACCAGGTGATTGAACAGGTTCTTGTGCGCGTCGACGTGGCGGTCGAGGTTCATGCTGATGAAGCCGTTGAGCTGCAGAAAGCCCGGATAGACATCGCGCATGAAACCCGGATGCGGGAACGGCACCTTGGTGATGACGTGGCTACGGAACCAGTCGATGCCCTTCTCGGCCGCCAGATTGTTGACCGCGGTGGGATTGCGGCGGGTGTCGATCGGGCCGCCCATCAGCGTCATCGACAGCGGCACGAACGGGTCCTGATTGGCCTCCATCACCGACACCGCGCTCAGCACCGGCACCGATGGCTGGCACACCGCGACGACGTGGACGTTGCCGCCCAGCGTCTGCAGCATCTCGATGACGTAATCCACATAGTCGTCGAGATCGAACCGGCCGGCCGCGGCCGGCACCATCCGGGCGTCCGACCAGTCGGTGATATAGACCTCGTGGGTCGGCAGGAACGCCTCGACGGTGCCGCGCAGCAGCGTCGCGTAGTGGCCCGACATCGGCGCCACGATCAGCACCCGCGGATGCGGATGGCGCAGCGGGTGCTCCAGCTTGCGTTCGAAATACAGCAGCCGGCAGAACGGCTTTTCCCAGACGCTGTGGATCTCGATCGGCACGCGCATGCCGTTGACTTCGGTGGTGTCGAGGCCCCATTCGGGCTTGCCGTAGCGGCGCGTGGTGCGCTCGAACACTTCGCAGGCCGCCGCGATCTGCTTGCCGACATCCGTGTGGCTCCACGGATTCAGCGGGTTCTTCAGCGCGAGCTTGGTGGCGTCCGACATCGCCCGCGCCGGATTCAGCGAGGCGTGCGCGAGTTCGTAGAACCAGTACATCGGCGTGGTCATCGCCGGACTGACTTCCGCCGGCATCTCCGGCGGGCGGCCAAATTCACCAATCACTGGCATAGTATCTGTCCCTCGAGCTCTTTCGCGCCGCAGCATAGTGGCCGCTGGGCCGGGGGGCGTCAATCGGTAGATCGAAATATGAGCACAGAGCCGGGACGAAAGCTGTCCGGAAACAGCCTATTCACCGCTCTGAATTAACGATCCGTGGCGACGTGCACCATTCAGCATCACCAGGAAGCTCACGAAGGAGGCAGCAAACAGCACCAAGTTGAGCCCGAGTGACCACAGCATCAGGTCGGCCCGGAAGTGGTGCTCCATCAGCAGCGCCCGCATCCCCTCGAACACGTAGGTCGGCGGCAGCGCCCAGGCGATCAGTTGCAGCCAGTGTGGCAGCACCGACACCGGATAGTACACGCAGGCCAGCGGCATGATGCCGAACATCAGCGACCAGACGATACTCTCGGCGCCGAGCCCGTTGCGCAGCACCAGGCCGGACACGAAGATGCCGAGCGCCCAGCTGGTGAAGATCAGGTTGCAGAAGAACGCAATCAGCGGCAGGCCGAAGCCGAGCAAATTGAAGTCGAAGAAGATCATCGCCAGCAGCGTCATCGGCACGATGCCGATCGCCAGCCGGATCAGGCTCATGATCATCAGCGAGATCAGAAACTCGATCGGCTTCAGCGGACTCATCATCAGGTTGCCGAGATTGCGCGCCCACATCTCTTCGAGGAACGAGATCGAGAACCCGAGCTGGCCGCGGAACAGGATGTCCCACAGGATCACCGCGCCGATCAGCGTGCCGCCGGCGCGCGCGAAGAACCCGGCATTCTCAGCGATGTAGCTTTGCAGAAAACCCCAGGTGATGATCTGCAGCGCCGGCCAATACACCAGCTCCAGCAGCCGCGGCCACGACGACAGCAGCAAGTACCAATAGCGCATCACCATCGCGGCGATGCGATGCCAGGCGAGGCCCTGACCGAGTTCGAGGCTGCTGATCAGTGATTTCATAGCACGGCACCTGTGCGCTTCGTCTCCGGCTTCTCGCACTGCCTATCAGCTTCTCGTCCCCGCGAAGGCGGGGACCCATACGCCGCAGCATCGCGGTTGAGGCACTGGGGCAGACGCCTTGCTTCACTTGAAAAGCCAGGGGCTATGGGTCCCCGCCTGCGCAGGGACGACTCGTTGGGGATGCCGCGGCTGAACCCGCCGGCGCGGCGACGACGCGTCGAGAGCATCTGGCTCATAGCGTCTCGCCTTGCTCGCGGTCGCGGCCGCGGGCGACGTCGAGGAACACCTCTTCGAGCGTGGCGCGGTTGTAGCGCGCCATGATGGCGGCCGGGCTGTCGTCGTCCTCGATCCGGCCGCGCTTCATGATCACCACGCGGTCGCACAACCGCTCCACTTCGAGCATGTTGTGCGAGGCGAGCAGGATCGAGGCGCCGTGCGCCTTGCGATAGGTTTCGAGATGGCCGCGGATCCAGTCGGCGGTGTCGGGATCGAGCGAGGCGGTCGGCTCGTCGAGCAGCAGCAGCTCGGGCCGGTTGATCAGCGCCTTGGCCAGCGCGACCCGGGTCTTCTGCCCAGCCGACAGCTTGCCGCTGGCGCGGTCGAGAAACTCGGTCAGATCAAGGTCGGACGCTAGTTCGGCGATCCGGCCGCGCAGGTCGGGCACATTGTAGAGCCGGCCGAACACGCTGAGATTCTGCCGAACCGTCAGCCGCGACGGCATGTCGACATAGGGGCTCTCGAAATTGATCCGGCCGAGCACCGCGGCCCGCTGCTCCGGCATGGCGTGGCCGAGCACGCGGATGCGGCCCTCGGTGGGCAGCACCAGACCCATGATCATGGCGATCGTGGTTGTCTTGCCGGCACCGTTGCCGCCGAGCAGGCCGGTGATGCTGCCGCGCGGCACCCGGAACGAGATGCCGTCGACCGCGCGCGTCGCCTTGTAGATCTTGACCAGGCCGGCGACTTCGATCGCAGCAGCGTCGGCCGGCGCAGGCGGCCGGGAGGGAAGATCGAGCGTCATGCAGGCCTTTTGACCATTCCTGCGCCCTCGTGCAAGCCACAGGCGCGCCGCGACGACGGCGCGAATTGTGAACGCCCGGCGCGGCGAGTAGTGTCCGGCGCATGTCCGACGATCTGATCTCCCCCGATTTCCGCCATCCCCGCCGCCACGTCCGGCTCGACACCATCCTGCGGCTGCGCTGGCTCGCGGCGCTGGGCCAGTTGTCGGCGATCTTCATCGTCGCCCAGGGCCTCGAATTCGATTTCGCGGTGCTGCCCTGCCTCGCCATCATCGGCGCGTCCGCCCTGGTCAACCTGGCGCTGCAGATCGCCTTCAATCCGATGCAGCGGATGGAACCGATCTATGCGGCGCTGCTGCTGGCGCTGAACATCGCCGAGCTCGCCGGCCTTCTATACTTCACCGGCGGCCTGCAGAACCCGTTCGCGTTCCTGTTTCTCGGCCCGGTGCTGATCGCCGCCACCGCACTGCCGACCCGGATGACGATCGCGCTCGGCATCTTCGCGGCGGGTTGTGCGGCGCTGCTCGGCTACACCCACCAGCCGCTGCCCTGGGCCGGCGACGAAGCCGTGCAATTGCCGGAAATCTACCTGATCGGCGTCTGGCTCTCGATCCTGCTCGCGATCGGCGTCACCAGCGTCTACACCTTCCAGGTCACCGAAGAGGCGCGCAAGCTCGCCGACGCGCTGTCGGCGACCGAGCTGGTGCTGGAGCGCGAGCAGCATCTGACCCAGATCGACGGCCTCGCCGCCGCCGCCGCCCACGAGCTCGGCACCCCGCTGTCGACCATCTTCCTGATCTCGCGCGAGCTGGAAAAATCCGCCCCGCCCGAGATGGTGAGCGACCTGCGCACGCTGCGCGAGCAGGCGCAGCGCTGCCGCGAGATCCTCGCCAAGATCTCGCATCTCAACGCCGCGGGCGCGCCGTTCGACAAGATGCCGCTGTCGACGCTGATCGAGGAAGCGGTCGAGCCGCACCGAGATTTCGGTGTCACCATCAAGGTTCGGGTCGCGGTCTCGGGCGTCAGCGAGCCGGTGGTGATGCGCAACCCGGCCATCCTGTACGGCATCGGCAACATCCTGGAAAACGCCGTGGATTTCGCCCGCGAGACGGTCGAGGTGAACGCCTGGTGGAACGCCGAGACCGTCCAGATCATGATCTCGGACGACGGCCCGGGCATCAAACCGGACCTGTTGAAGCGGATCGGCGAGCCGTATCTGTCGCGCCGCCGCCATCCTGACGACGACGGCCCGTCCGACCGCGCCGGGCTCGGGCTGGGCGTGTTCATCGCCCGCACGCTGCTGGAGCGCACCGGCGCCAAGGTGTCGTTCCGCAACAAGCTGTTCCCGGATCATGGCGCGGTGGTGCAGTTGACCTGGCCGCGCAGCCGCTTCGACAACGTGGAAAGCGCCGCAATCGCCGAGGCTTGAACGGGGGCGCGCGATCCGGTCGCAGGGCGGCCGGCGGGCCGGGGTCTTGGCATTGTCGCACCCCGTCGCCATATCTTCACGATCGACGCTTAGGAGATCCCGCGCCGTGAACGCCATTCCCGAACTGAACGACCACACCGACCGCTCGCTGCTGATCGTCGAGGACGACAAGCCGTTCCTCGAGCGGCTGTCGCGCGCGATGGAAACCCGCGGCTTCGCCGTCACGTCCTGCGACAGCGTCTCCAGCGGTCTGGCACAGATCGGCAAGCAGGCGCCGGCGTTCGCGGTGGTCGACCTGCGGCTCGGCGACGGCAACGGCCTCGACGTGGTGTCGGCGCTGAAGAAGGAGCGTCCGGACGCCCGGGCCATCGTGCTGACCGGCTACGGCAACATCGCCACCGCCGTCACCGCGGTGAAGATGGGCGCCGTCGATTATCTGTCGAAGCCGGCCGACGCCGACGACGTCGTCGCGGCGCTGCTGGCAAGCGGCGATGAGAAGTCGGAACTGCCGAACAATCCGATGTCGGCGGACCGCGTGCGCTGGGAACACATCCAGCGCATCTACGAGATGTGCAACCGCAACGTCTCCGAAACCGCCCGCCGCCTCAACATGCACCGCCGCACGTTGCAGCGCATCCTCGCCAAGCGCGCCCCGCGCTGAGACAGCGCACCTCTCCCGCTTGCGGGAGAGGTCGACACGCGTAGCGCGGCGGGTGAGGGCACTCCGCTCCGCGAATCGCTGACTCACTGCCTGGGGCGCCCTCACCCCAGCCCTCTCCCGCAAGCGGGAGAGGGAGCGCGCTGCGGCGCCGGGCAATGCCTACCCTTCCCCAAATCCCTGCGGGTCGCTCAGCCGGTTGAGCCGCCCTGCGGCCGCGAGTGCGAATCGCAGCATCATCAGCTTGCGGGTCGGGGCCGGGAGTTTGTGCTCGGGGGCTTCGCAATGCAGGTGCGCGCCGTAGCCGTCGGCAACGATCAGGCCGGTGTCGCCGGGAAAGATGTCGCACGGCAGATCCTGGGTGAAGGCGAAGAACAGCCGGTCGCAATGCGCCCGATAGTCCGGCCATTTCTGATCGGCACGCAGATCCGCCAGCGACGATTTGATCTCGACGATCCAGATCTCGCCGCGCTCGTTGAGCGCCACCAGATCGGCGCGCCGTCCCGACGGCAGCGAGAGTTCGCTGACGCACGCGAAGCCGAGCGAGCGCAGCAGCCGCGTGGTGCCGCGCGCGATCTGCAGCGCTGTTTCCGATTGCCGCAGATCGGGCGGCACCAGCATGTGAACGGCATTCGTTTTCATCGCGACGAAGTCTAGCCGATTCCGATGCCGGCTCCCAAGCGGAGCGTGCCGGAACCGCGCCGTCGCCGCGCGCCGCGCAGCGATGCGTCGAAGCATGGCTGCGGGGGCAGTTGGAGACGATCGATGAAACGCATCACCCTGTTCCGCGCGCTTACACTCGCGGCGCTCGCAGCGCCGCTGGCGCTGCCGTCCGTTGCGCACGCCAAGCCGGCGGTGGAAGTCGCCTTCGTGCTCGACACCACCGGCTCGATGAGCGGGCTGCTGGAAGGCGCCAAGCGCAAGATCTGGTCGATCGCCACCGCGATCGTCGACAGCAATCCCGACGCCGACATCCGCATGGGGCTGGTGTCGTATCGGGATATCGGCGACGACTACGTCACACGCAGCGTCGACCTCACCGCCGATATTCAGGATCTCTACGCCCGCCTGCTCGAGCTGCAGGCGCGCGGCGGCGGCGACTGGCCGGAGAGCGTCAACGAGGCGCTCGACGTCGCCGTCAATAAGCTGAAATGGACCAGCGGCACCGACACCCGCCGCATCGTCTTCCTGGTCGGCGACGCGCCGCCCCACATGGACTACGCACAGGACACCAAGTACCCGACCACGCTCGCGGTGGCGCGGCAGAAGGACATCATCGTCAACGCCGTGCAGGCCGGCAGCGCAGAGGACACCGCGCGGGTGTGGCACGACATCGCCGAAGGCGGCCGCGGCCGCTACATCCCGATCCCGCAGGACGGCGGCCAGGTGGTGATCATCGAGACGCCGTATGACGAGGACATCATCATCCTGCAAAAGGAGATCAACGGCACCGTGATCCCCTATGGCCCGGCGCCACTGCAGAAGCGCACCGAAAACAAGATGCGGCAATTGTCCGAAGTCGCCGCCGCGGCGCCGGCCGCCGCCTCCGACATGGCGAGCTACCTCAACAAGCGCGCGCCGGCTTCGTCCGAAGCCGTCACCGGCGGCGGCGATCTCGTCGGCGACGTCGCGGCGGGACGGCAGAAGCTCGATCAGGTCAAGGACGCGGACCTTCCGGACGCCTTCCGCGCGCTACCCGCAGAACAACGCGCCGCCCGGCTCGAACAGCAGATCGGCAAGCGCCAGGCCCTGAACGCCAAACTCGCCACGCTGGTGAAACAGCGCGACGCGTACCTGCGCAACCATCGCGACAAACAGCCCAAGCAGGCGTCGTCGTTCGACCGCGAAGTCGAAGCGACCTTGAAGACGCAGTTGAAGCGGTAAACGTCTTGCCCTCTCCGCTCGCCAAGTAGGCGGCGGACGCAGCCCACAACGGCTCCCTCGCCCGTAACAGCGGGGCGAGGGAGCCGGTCTATGCTTAGTTCACCTTCTCGATCGCCATGGCGACGCCCTGGCCGACGCCGACGCACATGGTGGCGAGCGCGAGCTTGCCGCCGCGGGCTTCCATGCCGTGGACGGCGGTGAGCGCCAGACGGGCGCCGCTCATGCCGAGCGGGTGGCCGAGCGCGATGGCGCCGCCGTGCGGGTTGACGAAGTCGGCGTCGTCCGCAACGCCGAGCTGGCGCATGCAGGCGATGCCCTGGCTGGCGAAGGCTTCGTTGAGTTCGATCAGGTCGAAATCGCTGATCTTGAGGCCGAGCCGTTCCATCAGCTTTCGGGTCGCCGGCACCGGGCCGATGCCCATGATGCGCGGCGGCACCGCGGCCGACGCGAGGCCGAGAATTTTTCCGCGCGGCGTCAGGCCGTACTTCTTCACGGCAGCTTCGGAGGCGATCAGCAGCGCGGCGGCGCCGTCATTGACGCCCGAGGCGTTGCCGGCCGTCACGGTGCCGGGATTGCGCACGATCGGCTTCAGCTTGGCGAGGGCTTCCAGCGTCGTCTCCGGGCGCGGATGCTCGTCCTTGTCGACGACGATCGGACCGGCCTTGCCGCCCGGCACCGTCACCGGCGCGATCTCCTGCGCGAAATAACCGGCTGCGATCGCCGCGCCGGCGCGCTGCTGGGAGCGGATTGCGAAAGCGTCCTGGTCGGCGCGCGAGATCTGGAATTCCTCGGCGACGTTTTCGCCGGTCTCCGGCATCGAGTCGACGCCGTATTGCTGCTTCATCAGCGGGTTGATGAAGCGCCAGCCGATCGTGGTGTCGAAGATCTCGGCCGAGCGCGAGAACGCCTCGGTCGCCTTGCCCTGCACGAACGGCGCACGGGTCATGGATTCGACGCCGCCGGCGATGGCGAGATCGATCTCGCCGCCGCGGATCGCGCGGCCGGCGGCGCCGACCGCGTCGAGCCCGGAGGCGCACAGCCGGTTGAGGGTCTGGCCCGGAACGGAGTCGGGCAGGCCCGCGAGCAGCGCGGCCATGCGGGCGACGTTGCGGTTGTCCTCGCCGGCCTGATTGGCGCAGCCGAAGAACACCTCGTCGACGGCGCTCCAGTCCATGTCGGGATGCTTGGCCATCAACGCCCGGATCGGAACCGCCGCGAGGTCGTCGGCCCGGACCTTGGCGAGCGAGCCGCCGAACCGGCCGATCGGAGTGCGCACTGCGTCGCAGATGAAAACGTCGGCCATCGAAAAACTCCCTTGTGACGGCGATCCGGGCTGAGGCCGGAATTGAGCCCGGTTTTTAGGAAGCAAGCCCCGGGCGGTCAATGCACACGCAACGCACAACCACGTGCGGAAACCGTGCATGGCTGTGGTGATGCGGTGGAGCCGGCCGGGTGAAATTTGCTAGACATCGGCCATGACCATCCATGCCGACATCGTCCCGCCGCCCGATCCGTCACCGCCCACCGAGGCGCCGGCGAAGATGTCGCCGATGATGGAGCAGTATCACGAGATCAAGGCTGCCAATCCCGGGCTGCTGCTGTTCTACCGGATGGGCGACTTCTACGAGCTGTTCTTCGAGGACGCCGAGATCGCCTCGCGAGCGCTCGGCATCACGCTGACCAAGCGCGGCAAGCATCTGGGCGCCGACATTCCGATGTGCGGCGTGCCGGTCGAGCGCTCCGACGACTATCTGCACCGCTTGATCGCGCTCGGCCACCGCGTCGCGGTGTGCGAGCAGACTGAGGACCCGGCGGCGGCGCGCGCCCGCAAGAGCGTGGTGCGGCGCGACGTGGTGCGGCTGATCACGCCCGGCACGCTGACCGAAGACACGCTGCTGGACGCGCGCGCCAACAACTATCTGCTGGCGATCGCCCGCGCGCGCGGCTCGTCCGGCACCGACCGCATCGGGCTGGCCTGGATCGACATCTCGACCGGCGAATTCATCGTCACTGAATGCGCGACCGGCGAATTGCCGGCGACGCTGGCGCGGATCAATCCGAACGAGGCGATCGTCTCGGACGCGCTGTACGGCGACGCCGAGATCGGCCCGCTGCTGCGCGAACTCGCCGCCGTGACGCCGCTGACCCGCGACGTGTTCGACAGTGCGACCGCCGAGAAGCGGCTGTGCGATTACTTCGCCGTGGCGACGATGGACGGCCTCGCGGTGCTGTCGCGGCTCGAGGCCACCGCGGCCGCCGCCTGCGTCACCTATGTGGACCGCACCCAGCTCGGCAAGCGCCCGCCGCTGTCGCCGCCGTCGCGCGAGGCCACCGGCTCGACCATGGCGATCGATCCGGCCACCCGCGCCAATCTCGAGCTGACTCGCACGCTGGCGGGCGAGCGCCGCGGCTCGCTGCTCGACGCGATCGACTGCACCGTCACCGCCGCCGGCTCGCGCCTCCTCGCACAACGTCTTGCCGCGCCGCTGACCGATGCGGCGGCGATCGCGCGGCGGCTCGATGCGGTCGAGGCCTTCGTGGCCGAGCCGGTGCTGCGCGAACAGATCCGCAGCGCACTGCGTGCCGCGCCCGATATGGCGCGGTCGCTGGCGCGGCTGTCGCTCGGCCGCGGCGGCCCGCGCGATCTCGCGGCGCTGTGCAGCGGCATTCGCGCCGCCGACGAGGTGCTGGAACAGCTGTCGCGCCTCGCCGAGCCGCCACAGGACATCGCCGGCGCGATGGCGGCGCTGCAGCGGCCGTCGCGTGATCTGTGCGCCGAGCTTGGCCGCGCGCTCGCCGACGACCTGCCGCTGCTCAAGCGCGACGGCGGCTTCGTGCGCGACGGCTTCGAGCCGGCGCTCGACGAGACCCGCAAGCTGCGCGACGCCTCGCGGCTGGTGGTGGCGTCGATGCAGGCGCGCTACGCCGACGAAACCGGCGTCAAGGCGTTGAAGATCCGGCACAATAACGTGCTCGGCTACTTCGTCGAGGTGACCGCGCAGCATGGCGAGAAGCTGATGGCGCCGCCGCTCAACGCCACCTTCATCCATCGCCAGACCCTGGCGGGTCAGGTCCGCTTCACCACCGCCGAGCTCGGCGAGATCGAAGCCAAGATCGCCAATGCGGGCGACCGCGCGCTCGGGCTGGAGCTGGAAATCTTCGACCGCCTCGCAGCAATGATCGATGCCGCCGGCGACGATCTGCGCGCCGCCGCGCACGCGTTCGCGCTTCTCGACGTCGCCACCGCGCTGGCCAAGCTCGCGTCCGACGACAACTACGTCCGGCCCGAGGTTGACGAGTCGCTGGCGTTCGCGATCGAAGGCGGCCGGCATCCGGTGGTCGAGCAGGCGCTGAAGCGTGCCGGCGAGCCGTTCATCGCCAATGCCTGCGATCTGTCGCCCGGACCGGCGCAGAAGAACGGTCAGATCTGGCTGCTGACCGGCCCGAACATGGCCGGTAAGTCGACTTTCCTCCGGCAGAACGCCCTGATTGCGCTGCTGGCCCAGGTCGGCAGTTACGTTCCGGCGGGCCGGGCCCGCATCGGCATCGTCGACCGGCTGTTCTCGCGCGTCGGCGCCGCCGACGATCTGGCGCGCGGCCGCTCGACCTTCATGGTCGAGATGGTCGAGACCGCCGCGATCCTCAACCAGGCGTCCGAGCGGGCGCTGGTGATCCTCGACGAGATCGGCCGCGGCACCGCGACCTTCGACGGCCTGTCGATCGCCTGGGCGGCGATCGAGCATCTGCACGAACAAAACCGCTGCCGCGCGCTGTTCGCGACCCACTACCACGAGCTGACCGCGCTGTCGGCCAAGCTGCCGCGGCTGTTCAACGCCACCGTGCGGGTCAAGGAGTGGCGCGGCGAAGTGGTGTTCCTGCACGAGGTGCTGCCGGGCTCCGCCGACCGCTCCTACGGCATCCAGGTCGCCAAGCTGGCCGGGCTTCCGTCCTCGGTGGTGAGCCGGGCCAAGTCGGTGCTGGCGAAGCTCGAGGCCAACGACCGCGGCCAGCCCAAGACGCTGATCGACGACCTGCCACTGTTCGCCATCACCGCCCGCGCCCCCGCCGAAGCCGCGCCGCCGAGCGAGGCCGAGCAGCTGATCGAGGCGGTCCGGGCGCTGCATCCGGACGAACTGAGCCCGCGCGAGGCGCTGGAGGCGCTGTATGCCCTGAAGGCGAAGCTGCCGAAGGCGGATTAGCCGTAGGATGGGTTGAGCGCAGCGAAACCCATCGCCCCACAGCACGGCCTGATGGGTTTCGCTGCGCTCAACCCATCCCACGAATTGGCACAGCCTCGCCCCCTGGCAGGCTTCATCCCAGAGGCCTCAGCCTGAAGGGGTCCTCAAACGACAACGGCCGGGGCTGAACCCCGGCCGTTGCAGCAGAACTGAAGTCTTGTGACGCTTACTTCTTCGCCGGAGCCGGAGCTGGAGCCTTGGCGGCCGGGTCGGCGGGCTTGGCGGCATCCGCCGGCTTGGCTGCGTCGGCAGCCGGCTTGTCGAGGCGCTCGACCTTGGCGCTCTGGCGGAGCTGGGCGACGTAGTCGGACTGCGCCTTGCGGGTGACGTACTGCTCGATCTGCGGCTTGACCTGATCGAAGCTCGGCGGCTTGCGGTTGCGCTTTTCCTCGACCTTGATGATGTGCCAGCCGAACTGGCTCTTCACCGGGTCGGAAATCTTGCCCGGTTCGAGCGCGAAGGCGACGGCGGAGAATTCCGGCACCATCTGGTCCTTGGTGAAGAAGCCGAGGTCGCCGCCGTCGGAGGCACCCGGATCCTTGGACTTCTTCTTCGCCAGTTCGGCGAAATCGGCGCCCTTTTTCAGTTCCTCGGCGATCGCCTTGGCCTCGTCCTCGGTCTCGACCAGGATGTGGCGGGCGTGAACTTCCTGCTCGCCCGCGATCTGCTTGGCGGCGTCCTCATAGACCTTCTTCATCGCCTCGTCGGTGGTGGCGGCCTTGCCCTCGACCGAGAGCAGATCGTCCATCAGCAGCCGGTTGCGGGCGAAGTCGAGCCGCTTCTTGAACTCGGCGCGGTCGGCGATCTTCTTGTCCTCGGCGGCCTTGGCGACGATCTTCATGTCGATCAGGAACGCCAGCACGTTTTCCTTTTTCGACGCCGGGTCCATCTGGGCGAGGCTCGGGCCGAGTTCTTCCTCCGCCAGGGTCACGTCGCTCTGCCGGATCTCAGCGCCGTTCACCTTGGCCAGCACCGGGTCGGCGTCCTGGGCGCGCGCCATCGGGCTCGCAAGCAGCGCGAAGGCGAGACAGCCGGTCGCGGCCGCGCCGACGAAGCCGGCGCGCAGGGCCGAGAGGACTGCGGATGACGCAGGGGTCATGGAAACAAAATCCTTGTTCTGTAAGCCGGGGTGCCGGAAGCGGCGGGACAGTCACCCAATCGCGGCGCCTTGGCAACGCGAAAACTCTGTCAAAATGATGAAATCCCTGAAAGGTCGGCGCGTTGACAACCCCCCACCCCAGCCATATCTCTGCGGCCAGTGGCACGGGTATCAAGGTCTGTGGACGGCCTCGGCCGCGCCGTCAGCCCCTGGATTGCCGGATGTCCTATCAATTCGCCCCCGCGCCTGTACTCCGATAGGTGAGCGGCGTCACGATGAGTTGATAGTGGCTCAGGCAAACCGCATACCGGCTGGAACGGCACCTCGTGGCACGGCACAAGCCCGTGGCACGGCATATTCGGCACGGCAGCAACGGCTGTGAAGTTATACCGCAAGGACAGGAAGCTGGCATGATCGGCGCGTTAGCCCGCAAACTTTTCGGCTCGTCGAATGATCGCAGGATCAAGGCCTATCAGGCCCGCGTCGCGGCGATCAACGCGCTGGAGCCGGAAATCGCGGCGCTGTCGGACGAGGCGCTGCGCGCCCGCACCGACGAATTCCGCGCCCAGCTCGCTGCCGGCAAGACCCTCGACGACCTGCTGGTCCCCGCCTTCGCCACCGTGCGCGAGGCGGCCAAGCGCACGCTCGGTCAGCGCCATTTCGACGTCCAGCTGATCGGCGGCATGGTGCTGCACGAGGGCGACATCGCCGAGATGAAGACCGGCGAAGGCAAGACGCTGGTCGCCACGCTGGCGGTCTATCTCAACGCGCTGCCCGGCAAGGGTGTGCACGTCGTGACCGTCAACGACTACCTCGCATCCCGCGACTCCGGCTGGATGGGCCAGATCTACGGCTTCCTCGGCATGACCACCGGCGTGATCGTGCACGGCCTCGACGACGGCCAGCGCCAGGCCGCCTATGCGTGCGACATCACCTACGGCACCAACAACGAATACGGCTTCGATTATCTGCGCGACAACATGAAGTACCGGCTGGAGGACATGGTCCAGCGCGGGCACTTCTTCGCCATCGTCGACGAAGTCGACTCGATCCTGATCGACGAAGCCCGCACCCCGCTGATCATCTCCGGTCCGCTCGACGACCGCTCCGAATTCTACAACACCATCGACACCTTCATTCCGAGCCTCGACAAGACCGACTACGACATCGACGAGAAGCAGCGCACCGTGACGCTGACCGAAGCCGGCATGGAGAAGATCGAGACGCTACTGCGCGACGCCGGCCAGTTGCGCGGCGAGTCGCTGTACGACGTCGAGAACGTCTCGGTGGTGCACCACATCAACCAGGCGCTGCGCGCCCACACACTGTTCCAGCGCGACAAGGACTACATCGTCCGCAACGACGAGGTGGTGATCATCGACGAGTTCACCGGCCGCATGATGCAGGGCCGGCGCTATTCGGAAGGCCTGCACCAGGCGCTGGAAGCCAAGGAACACGTCACCGTCCAGCCGGAAAACCAGACGCTGGCGTCGATCACCTTCCAGAACTACTTCCGGATGTACGACAAGCTCGCCGGCATGACCGGCACCGCGGCCACAGAGGCCGACGAGTTCTACGACATCTACAAGCTCGAAGTGGTCGAGATCCCGACCAACCTGCCGATCTCGCGTCTCGACGAGGACGACGAGGTGTACCGTACGCAGGGCGAGAAGTACGCGGCGATCCTCGCCGAGGTCGAGCGCGCCAATGCGCGGATGCAGCCGGTGCTGGTCGGCACCGCCTCGATCGAGAAGTCCGAGGTGCTGGCCGATCTGCTGCTCAAGAACGGCTACAAGCAGATCGACTTCGGCGACCCCAAGGGGCTCGACAAGCTGTATGCGGCGGCCCGCGCCGGCAAGCCGGCCAAGCTGTTCGCGGTGCTGAACGCCCGCTTCCACGAGCAGGAAGCCTACATCGTGGCCGAGGCCGGCGTCCCCGGCGCCATCACCATCGCCACCAACATGGCCGGCCGCGGCACCGACATCAAACTCGGCGGCTCGCTGGAAATGCGGATCCCGCAGGAAACCGCCGGGATCACCGACGAGGCCGAGAAGGCCGCGAAGATCGAGCAGATCAAGGCCGACATCGAGCGCTTCCGCGAACTGGTGTTGAACGCCGAAGACGAGATCGAGATCGAGCCCGCCAAGGGCAGCAAGCCGGCCAAGACCGCCAAGCGGCCCGGCGGCCTCTACATCATTGGCTCCGAACGCCACGAAAGCCGCCGCATCGACAACCAGCTGCGCGGCCGCTCCGGTCGTCAGGGCGACCCCGGCCGTTCCAAGTTCTTCCTGTCGCTCGAAGACGACCTGATGCGGATCTTCGGGTCCGGCAAGCTCGACACCATGCTGACCCGCCTCGGCCTCAAGGAAGGCGAGGCGATCATCCATCCGTGGATCAACAAGGCTCTGGAGAAGGCGCAGCAGAAGGTCGAGGCGCGCAACTTCGACATCCGCAAGAACCTGTTGAAGTTCGACGACGTCCAGAACGACCAGCGCAAGGTGATCTTTGATCAGCGCATCGAGCTGATGAAGGAAGACAGCGTCGTCGAGACCGTCACCGACATGCGCCACACCTTCATCGAGGATCTGGTCGCAAAGCACGTGCCCGAGCACGCCTATGCCGAGCAGTGGGACGTTGCGGGCCTGAAGGAAGAGCTGCAGCGCGTCATCGGCCTCGACATTCCGGTCGACGAATGGGCCAAGGAAGAGGGCATCGCCGACGAGGAGCTGATCTCGCGGCTCGAGAAGGTGTTCGACGAGCATATGGCCGCGAAGGTCGGGCAGTGGGGCCCCGACGTGATGCGCTATGCCGAGAAGAGCATCCTGCTGCAGACGCTGGATCATCTGTGGCGCGAGCATCTGGTGATGCTCGACCATCTGCGCCAGGTGATCGGCCTGCGCGGCTACGGCCAGCGCGATCCGCTGCAGGAGTACAAGTCCGAGGCGTTCAATCTCTTCCAGGAGATGAGCGCGCATCTGCGCGAGGCCGTGACGGCGCAGCTGATGCGCGTCGAGATCATCCCGCCGGAGCAGCCGCGCGAGCTGCCGCCGATGGAAGTCCACAAGGCCAACCCCGACACCGGCGAAGACGAGATGGCGTTCGCCAACGTCTCGCTGGCCCCTGCTGACGACGTCGTCGACAAGGCCGCCCGCGATCCGAACAAGCCCGAGACTTGGGGCAAGGTCGGCCGCAACGAGGACTGCCCCTGCGGCAGCGGCAAGAAGTACAAGCACTGCCACGGCCGGTACGCGTAAGCGTTTTGCGCGGCGGCGTCAGCGCGGCTGCATCAAAGTCGAAGAATAATCTTCATGCCCGGGCTCGTCCCGGGCATCGTCGTTCGAGTGGTGGAGTTCGAACCACGCGCCAGCTCGGCGTATCGGTTGATCGCCGCGAAAAGCAGGGCATCACCTAACTCTTGCCACCCACGCCGTCATTCCGGGGCGCGCGTAGCGCGAACCCGGAATCTCGAAAAGTTCTGCGACTCAGTCATTTCCACCATTTCTGGATTCCGGGTTCGCGCGCGAAGAGCGCGCGCCCCGGAATGACGGAGAGAGAGTGAGCCGATTGAAGACGTACTGTCGGCCGGAGCCCGTCAGCTCAGCGGAATGCCGAGAACCGGCCGTCGAAATTGTTCGACGACACCACCGGCGCGGCGCCGGAGATGGTGGCGGTCGGGCGGGCCGGAGCCGAGGAGGTGGTGTCGGTATCGACGCCGGGCTTCAGCGTCGGCTTCGATGACGCGGTGGGACGCGCCTCGTTCGACGTCCGCACGGCGGCCTGAGGCCGCGGCGGCTCGGTGTGGCGTGAGGCCGGCTGCGACGATGCGGCGCCCTTGTGGTTTGAGGCTGCGCGATTCGACGCTGCCAGCAGCCCTCCGATATCGTCCTTCGAGGCCGAGGCGATGCGCGGGCTGGCCGGCGCCGGCGTCGCGGCGACCGCAGTGGTTTCGGGTGCGCGCAGCAGATTGTCGGACGGCCGCGGCGGATTGACGTGCGGCGGGATTGTGCCGGGCGCGCGCTCCATCGCCAGCGTCGGGCTGTCGGTGGACTCGGACAGGCCGGTCGAGCCTTCGGGAATCTTGGAGGCGAAGATCTGGTTCATGCCGCCGTCGATGCCGGTGCGCAGCCGCGCCACCGGGGTGCCCTTGGCGACCAAGTCGGCGATCTGGATCTGATCCTTCTGATCCTTCTTGCGGACCGCGTCGGCGACCTCGGCCGGCACCGTATAGGCCGGGCACTTGGCGGAGGCGTTGAACTGCAGCGGCCGGCCCGCATTGGGCAGCGGCACGGCGTCGAACACGTATTTCTGCTCGCAGAAGTCGACCTTCGGCTCCTGCTTGGTCACTTCGAAATGGTCGTTGCCTTCCTTCAGCATCTTCCAGAACGGCATGTTCGGGTTGTTACGATGCTTGGCGAAGTTGGCCGGCGTCATCTTGAACGGATAGGCCTGCAGCTGAAACGCGCGCTGACCGCCGAAGAACGACTCGCGACCGAGCGCGTAGATCTCGGCGATCTGCTCGTCGGTCATCGCGTAGCAGCCGCGCGACGAACAATCGCCGTGCACCATCAGCTGCGAGCCGGTGCGACCGAGCGATTTGTCGAAGGCGTTCGGATAGCCGGTGTTGAACGACAGATAATACGAGGATTGCGGATTCATCTGCGCCGGCGAGATCGAATAGAACCCCTCGGGCGCCTGACGGTCGCCTTCGCGGATCTTCGGGCCGAGATCGCCCGACCAGCGGCAGATCGGATAGGACTTCAGCAGCTGGAAGACGCCGCTACGGTCCTGCTTCCAGACCTCGAGTTCGGCTTCCTGCTTGAACAGCCGCACCAGCATCGGCGACTGCAGGTCCATGTTCTTGTCCTGCATCGCCGCCACCAGCTTGGGCGGCACCGGCTGATTGGCCTTGGCGTTGCTGGCGAGCGACATCTGATCGCTGTTGCAGCCGGCCAGCACCACGCTCGTCGCGATCGCGGCCGAAGCCAGCAGCGCGCGCAGCAGCGGAGTTCTCGTCACAGCCAAGCTCCCCGGACGATCGCCAAACCCGCACCCCATTGATGGCTCAACAGATGAGCAGTTCGGTCGTCGCTCTGACGCGATCGCAGCAGCCGAATTGGCTGGCATTTGATCGTGTGCATTTACCAAGATGCGCAGGGTGAAGACGCCTCAGGCCGGCGCATCCTGCACACATGAAAGATTATCCTTAAGCCCCCATGGTCGCAAGCCGATCGGCCGATAGCGCCCGACGCCTCTGCGACATGGTCAAGGAACATTGAACAGAGAGGAGCGGCGAAACTGCGGCCGAGGGCGCAGGTCGCCTGCCAGCCGGCGGCTATGGTTAACAAAGCCGCATGGGGCCGGCGGCCGAGGGCTCAGGCCAGTTTGCGGCCGATCTCGAGGAATTTCTGCCGGCGCCGGGTGCGGACCGTGACCGCGTCGAGGCCGCTGAGCTCGGCGAAGGCCGCCGCGATGGCGTCGCCGGTCGTCGCAATCATGCTGGACGGATCGCGGTGAGCGCCGCCCTTGGGCTCGGCCAGGATCTGGTCGATCACGCCGAACCTCAGCAGGTCCTGGGCGGTGATCTTCATCGAGTTGGCGGCTTCCTGCGCCTTGGTGCCGTCGCGCCACAGGATCGAGGAGGCGGCTTCAGGCGAGATCACGCTGTAGATTGCGTGTTCGAGCATCAGCACCTTGTTGGCGGTGGCGATCGCGATTGCGCCGCCGGAGCCGCCCTCGCCGATCACCACGGCGACATTCGGCACGCCGAGCTGCAGGCAGGCGGCGGTCGACCGGGCGATCGCCTCGGCCTGGCCGCGCTCTTCGGCGCCGATGCCCGGATAGGCGCCGGCGGTGTCGACCAGCGACAGCACCGGGATGCCGAAGCGGTCGGCCATTTCCATCAGCCGGACCGCCTTGCGATACCCCTCCGGCCGCGCCATGCCGAAATTGTGCTTGAGCCGGGTCTCGGTGGACGAGCCCTTCTCCTGGCCGATCACGCAGATGCTTTCCCCGCGGAAGCGGCCGAAGCCGCCGATCAGCGCTTCGTCTTCGCCGAACTTGCGGTCGCCGGCCAAAGGCGTGAACTCGGTGATCAGAGCTTCGATGTAGTCGACGCAATGCGGCCGCTGCGGATGCCGCGCCACCTGGGTCTTCTGCCACGGCGTCAGCGACGCATAGAGCTCGGTGAGAGCCTGGACGGCCTTCTCCTCGATCTTGGCGACCTCTTCGTGGATGTCGCTGCCGGACGCCGCCAGCGTACGCAACTCGTCGATCTTGGAATCGAGTTCCGCGACCGGCTTTTCGAAGTCGAGATAGCTGCGCATGGGCTCGGACATGATCAGAAACACAGGGAGGGTTGGCGGCGGCCGGACATCGGCCGGGCCTCGGCTTTTCGAACCTCATGGCCATCAAGTCAAGCGGCCAGGCCAGTCCGCCGCTTAGGCAATAGAACCAAGCGGCCGGTCAGTGGCCTTCGGCGAGCGGGTGCAGGTCGCGCACCAGGCTCTTCAGCCGGTCCTCGACCACATGGGTGTAGATTTGCGTGGTCGAGATATCGCTGTGGCCCAGCAGGGTCTGGACGATGCGCAGGTCGGCGCCGTTGTGCAGCAGATGGCTGGCGAAGGCGTGGCGCAGCACGTGCGGGCTGACCAGCCGCGGCGACAGCCCGGCGCGGGCCGTCAGATCCTTCAGATCGCGGGCGAAATGCTGCCGGGTCAGATGCCCGCTCTCGCCGAACGACGGAAACAGCCATTTCGAAGCCGGCGGTTGCTTGCCGCCCTTCGCGGTGGCCTTGGCGGCCGCGTCGGTCGCCGCCAGATACGACGCCATCGCCTGTTTGGAGGTGGCGTTGAGCGGCACCAGCCGCTCCTTGTCGCCCTTGCCGCGGACCACGATCATCCGGGCATCGCGGCGCGCCGCCGACAGCGGCAGCGACACCAGTTCGGAGACGCGCAGCCCGGTCGCGTACAGCACTTCCAGCAGGCAATACAGCCGCAGCGCGCGCAGCCGGGCCGGTCCCTCGGCCACCTCGGCCTCCTGCCGGGCGCATTCGAGCAGCCGGTCGACATCGGCGATCGACAGCACCTTCGGCAGGCCGCGGCCGCGCTTCGGCCCGGACAGGATCGCGGCCGGATCGTCGGCGCGGATCCGCTCGCTGAGCAGAAACCGGAACAGATGCCGCAGCGACGACAGCCGCCGCGCCACGCTGGAGGTGGCGAAGCCGCGCTTGTCGAGATCGGACAAATAGCCGCGCAGCGCCTCGGTGTCGGCGGAGGCGAGGCTGTGGCGGCGGCGGGCCAGATAGGCCGACAGATCGGCCAGGTCGCGGCGATAGGCGTCGATGGTGTTGGCCGAGGCACCCTGCTCGGCCGCGATCATGTCGAGAAACAGCTCGCTCAGCCCGGCGTCCGAATACGATGCGGGCCGCAGCGGCGCGGCCTCGGCATCGGTGCGCGCCGCCAGCGGCGGGTTGGAACTGGTTCGCGGTCGTCGCATCGTTCGAGCCTCGGTTGTGGCATCGCTCGACCGTAGGCTTACCGGCTATTTCTTGAGAAACTTATCCGGCTGCACCACCACCGTCATTTCCCGCTCTTTCGGGCTGACGAAATTGGCCAGGGCAAAGATCGCTCCGTAGATGATACCACCGATCACCGCGACGACCGACAGGAAGCGGAACAGAGTGGGCATTTGGGCGAGTCTCGGCAGCCTGGAAAGCGGGTCGCGGGTCCAGGACGATGACCATGTTCGTCCGTGGGTGGCAAGAGACTCTGGCAGGCGCAGCAATCACAGTAGTATAGCTGGCCGTTCCGGGCTCCAGCCGAGCCCGCCGTGAAACCACGAGTACCGCGCCAATGTCCGAAACCGCACCGACGGTAACTGCCGCCAGGTCCCAGCACGAAGCCGAGGTCGTCGCGGCGCTGGGCGAGCGTGCGGTCGTGCTCGTCGGCATGATGGGCGCCGGCAAATCCACCGTCGGCCGCCGGCTGGCGCTGCGGCTCGGGCTGCCGTTCCTCGACGCCGACACCGAGATCGAGAACGCCGCGGCGATGACCATTCCGGAGATTTTCGAGACTCATGGCGAGCCGCATTTCCGCGACGGCGAGGCGCGGGTGATTGCGCGGCTGCTAGACGGCGGCGCCAAGGTGCTGGCGACCGGCGGCGGCGCCTTCATGCGGGCGGAGACCCGGGATCGCATCCGCGACAAGGCGGTGTCGATGTGGCTCGAGGCAGATGCCGACGTGATCCTGCGCCGGGTCAAGCGCCGCGCCGACCGGCCGCTGCTGAAGACGCCGGATCCGGCCGGCACCATTGCCCGGCTGATCGAAGAACGCCATCCGGTGTACCGCGCCGCCGACATCACCATCGCGTCGCGCGACGTGCCGCACGAGAAGATCGTCGACGAATGCGTCGCCGCATTGCACGACTATCTGTGCGGCGCCTCCGCCCCAACCCTGAGCGAGACCCCATGACTGCGCCGCTGAACCATTCCGCCCCGATCACCGTCGAGGTCGCGCTCGGCGACCGCGCCTATGACATCGTGATCGGCCGCGACGTGCTGGGCTCGCTCGGCGAGCGGATCGCGAGGCTGCGCCCCGGCGCCCGCACCGCGATCGTCACGGATCACACCGTGGCGAAGAGCTGGTTGAAGCCGACCGAGGACATCCTCGACGCCGCCGGCATCGCCCACACCAGCATCGTGGTCGGCGAGGGCGAAAGCTCCAAGACCTATGCGGGGCTGCAGCAGGTCAGCGAGGCGCTGATCGCCGCCAGGATCGAGCGCAACGATCTGGTGATCGCGCTCGGCGGCGGCGTGGTCGGCGATCTGGCCGGCTTTTCGGCAGCGATCCTGCGCCGCGGCGTCGACTTCGTGCAGGTGCCGACCTCGCTGCTGGCGCAGGTCGATTCGTCCGTGGGCGGCAAGACCGGTATCAACTCGCCGCAGGGCAAGAACCTGCTCGGTGCGTTTCATCAGCCCGTTCTGGTGATCGCCGACACCGCTGTGCTCGATACCCTGTCGCCGCGGCAGTTCCGCGCCGGCTATGCGGAAGTCGCCAAATACGGCGCGCTCGGCGACGAGGCGTTCTTCGCCTGGCTCGAGGCCAATCACGCCGATATCTTCAGCGGCGGCGCGGCGCGCGAGCACGCCATCGCCACGTCGTGCCGCGCCAAGGCCGGGATCGTGGCCCGCGACGAGCGTGAGAACGGCGAGCGCGCGCTGCTCAATCTCGGCCACACCTTCGGCCACGCGCTGGAAGCCGCGACCGGTTTCTCCGATCGGCTGTTCCACGGCGAGGGCGTGGCGATCGGCATGGTGCTGGCGGCGCAATTCTCCGCCGCGCGCGGCATGATGCCGGAGACAGACGCCGTGCGGCTGGAGACGCATCTGGCCGAGGTCGGTCTGCCGACGCGGCTGCAGGACATCGCCGGCTTCGCGCAGGAAGGCCTTGCGGACGCCGACGCGCTGATGACGCTGATGACCCAGGACAAGAAGGTCAAACGCGGCAAGCTCACCTTCATCCTGATGGAAGGCATCGGCCGCGCGGTGATCGCCAATGACGTCGACCCGGCGCCGGTGCGAGACTTTCTGCACGGCAAGCTCGCGCAGGTGTAAAGCTCGGCTGCGCGAACCGATCGCACGCGCCAACCCAAGAGCCCGATGAGCCCGATCCTCTCCAACGTCCTGATCGCGGTCCTGCTGCTGACCGCCAACGCGTTCTATGTTGCGGCCGAGTTCGCGCTGGTGCGCAGCCGCGGCTTTCGCATCAAGGCGATGGCCGAGAAGCGGCAATTCGGCGCGCGGCTGCTGCAGCAGATCCTCGGCAATGTCGAAGCCTATCTGGCCTGCTGCCAGCTCGGCATCACCATGGCGTCGCTCGGGCTGGGCTGGGTCGGCGAGCCGACCGTGGTGGCGCTGCTCGCACCGCTGCTCGAGCCGCTCGGCCTGTCGGAATCGGCGCTGCATCTGATCGCGTTTCTCGGCGGCTTCCTGTTCTTCTCGTCGCTCCACATCGTGATCGGCGAGCAGGTGCCGAAGACACTGGCGATCCGCCAGCCGGAGCCGGTGTCGCAGTGGATCGCCTACCCGCTCCACATCTCTTACATCCTGTTGTATCCGCTCAACTGGCTGCTGAACCAGGCCTCGCGCGGCATCCTGCGGCTGCTCGGTGTCGAGGAGAACTCGGAGCACGAGATTCTCACGGACGTCGAGATCGAGGGGTTGGTCGGGCAATCCGCCGAGCATGGCAAGATCGAGAGCGGTGAGGCCGAGTACATTCAGAATGTGTTCCGGTTCGGCGAGTTGGTGGTGTCCGACGTGATGGTGCATCGCACCTCGATGGTGACCATCAATGCCGATCTACCGACAGAGCAGCTGGTCAAGGAAGTGCTCGCCACCGAATACACACGCGTGCCGCTGTGGCGCGACAAGTCCGAGAACATCGTCGGCGTGCTGCACGCCAAGGACCTGTTGCGCGCGCTGCGCGAAGCCGATGGCGACGCCTCCAAGATCGACATCGGCAAGATCGCGCTGTCGCCGTGGTTCGTGCCGGAATTGCGGCTGGTGTCCGAACAGCTCAAGGCGTTCCGCGCCCGCAAGACTCACTTCGCCCTGGTGGTCGACGAATACGGCGAAGTCGAAGGCATGGTGACGCTCGAGGACATCCTCGAAGAAATCGTCGGCGACATTTCGGACGAGCACGACGTCGTGGTCGCCGGCGCCCGCGCCCAGCCGGACGGCTCGGTGGTGGTCGACGGCTCGGTGCCGATCCGCGATCTCAACCGCGCGATGGATTGGCAGCTGCCCGACGACGAAGCCACCACGATCGCCGGCCTGGTGATCCACGAGGCGCGCTCGATCCCGGTCCGCGGCCAGAGCTTCACCTTCCACGGCTTCCGCTTCCGGGTCCTGCGCCGCGAGCGCAACCGCATCACCGCGCTGCGGATCGTCCCGGTCGAGCGCGACACCAAGACCGAGTCGATCGACAAGAAGAGAGGCCGACGAGCCGCTCGGGCAGGTACGGCTTAAAGTCCAGCCGAGACATCGGCCCGCGGAGTTCTGCCACTCCCTCACCCCGTCATGCCCGGCCTTGTGCCGGGCATCCAGGCCTTGCTGAGTTCGCGGCGTCGAAAGGCGTGGATGGCCGGGACGAGCCCGGCCATGACGAAAGTCTCGGTTGGGACGCCACAAAACGCAAACGGCCGGGCGCGAGCCCGGCCGTTGAAACCTGTGAAAACTTCGCCGCTCAGATCTGGCGTTCGACCAGCTTGAGCTTGAGGTTGGCGATCGCCTCGGAGGGGTTGAGGCCCTTCGGGCAGACCTTGGCGCAGTTCATGATGGTGTGGCAGCGATAGATCCGGAACGGGTCCTCGAGATTGTCGAGACGCTCGCCGGTGGCCTCGTCGCGCGAATCTTCCACCCAGCGGGTCGCCTGCAGCAGCGCGGCCGGGCCGAGGAAGCGGTCGGAATTCCACCAGTAGCTCGGGCACGAGGTCGAGCAGCAGGCGCACAGGATGCACTCGTACAGGCCGTCGAGCTTCTCGCGGTCCTCGTGGCTCTGCCGCCATTCCTTCTGCGGCGTCGGCGTCACGGTCTGCAGCCAGGGCTGGATCGAGGCGTATTGGGCGTAGAAGTTGGTGAGGTCCGGCACCAGGTCCTTGACCACCGGCTGATGCGGCAGCGGGTTGACCTTCACGGCGCCGTCGCGGACGTCGTCCATCGCCTTGGTGCAGGCCAGCGTGTTCTCGCCGTCGATATTCATCGCGCAGGAGCCGCACACGCCCTCGCGGCAGGATCGTCGGAAGGTCAGCGTCGGATCGATGTTGTTCTTGATCCAGATCAGGCCGTCCAAGACCATCGGCCCGCAATCGTGCTTGTCGACATAGTAGGTGTCGACGCTCGGGTTCTTGCCGTCGTCCGGATTCCAGCGATAGACGCGGAATTCGCGAACGTCCGTCGCGCCTTCCGGCTTCGGCCAGGCCTTGCCGCCGACAATCTTCGAATTCTTCGGAAGTGCGAATTCAACCATCTTGTCTCACCCTCTCGTCATTCCGGGGCGCGCGCAGCGCGAGCCCGGAATCTCGGTCCGTCGTAGCCGCTCGGGATTCCGGGTTCGTGCGCGTTCCGCGCACGCCCCGGAATGACGGGGCATTGTTCGTGCGTTCGCTCAATACACCCGCGGCTTCGGCGGGATGTACTGGACGTCGTTGGTCATCGTGTAGTCGTGCACCGGGCGATAATCGATCGTGGTGCCGCCGTTGCCGCCGATCCACGCCAGCGTGTGCTTCATCCAGTTCGCGTCGTCGCGATCCGGGAAGTCCTCGCGGGCATGGGCGCCGCGGCTCTCGGTGCGGTTGGCGGCCGAGTTCATCGTCACCACCGCCTGCACGATCAGATTGTCGAATTCCAGCGTCTCGACCAGATCGGAATTCCAGGTCAGCGAGCGATCGGACACGCCGATATCGCCGATGCCGCCGTGCACGTTCTGGATCAGCTGCTTGCCTTCGGCCAGCACTTCGCCGGTGCGGAACACCGCGCAGTTGTTCTGCATCACGTGCTGCATCTTCTCACGCAGCTTCGCGGTCGGGGTGCCGCCCTTGGCGTAGCGATACTTGTCGAGGCGCGACAGCGACAGATCGGCGGAGTCGGCCGGCAACTCCGGCTGCTTGCCGTTCGGCGTCAGCTTCTCGGCGCAGCGCAGCGCCGCGGCGCGGCCGAACACCACGAGATCGATCAGCGAGTTGGAGCCGAGGCGGTTGGCGCCGTGCACCGACACGCAGGCGGCTTCGCCGATCGCCATCAGGCCCGGCACCACCGCGTTGTCGTCGCCGTCCTTCTTGGTGACGACCTCGCCGTGGAAGTTCGTCGGAATGCCGCCCATGTTGTAGTGCACGGTCGGCAGGATCGGGATCGGCTCGCGGGTGACGTCGACGCCGGCGAAGATCCGCGCCGATTCCGAAATGCCCGGCAGACGCTCGGCCAGCACTTCCGGCGCCAGATGGTCGAGGTGCAGGAAGATGTGGTCCTTCTTCTTGCCGACGCCGCGGCCTTCGCGCATCTCGATCGTCATCGCGCGCGAGACGACGTCGCGCGAGGCGAGGTCCTTGGCGGACGGCGCGTAGCGCTCCATGAAGCGCTCGCCTTCCGAATTGACCAGATAGCCGCCCTCGCCGCGCGCGCCCTCGGTGACGAGGCAGCCCGAGCCGTAGATGCCGGTCGGATGGAACTGCACGAACTCCATGTCCTGCAGCGGCAGGCCGGCCCGCAGCGCCATCGCGCCGCCGTCACCCGTGCAGGTGTGCGCCGAGGTGCAGGAGGCGTAGGCGCGGCCGTAGCCGCCGGTGGCGAGGATCGTGGTCTGGGCCTTGAAGCGGTGGATGGTGCCGTCGTCGAGCTTCAGCGCGACGACGCCGCGGCAGACGCCCTGGTCGTCCATGATAAGGTCGATGGCGAAGAACTCGATGTAGAACTCGGCCGAATGGCGCAGCGCCTGGCCGTACATCGTGTGCAGCATCGCGTGGCCGGTGCGGTCGGCGGCCGCGCAGGTGCGCTGTGCCTGACCCTTGCCGAAATCCAGCGTCATGCCGCCGAACGGCCGCTGATAGATCTTGCCTTCCTCGGTGCGCGAGAACGGCACGCCCCAGTGCTCGAGCTCGTACACCGCGTCGGGCGCGTTGCGCACCATGTATTCGATCGAGTCCTGATCGCCGAGCCAGTCCGACCCCTTGACGGTGTCGTACATGTGCCAGCGCCAGTCGTCCTTGTGCATGTTGCCGAGCGAGGCCGAGATGCCGCCCTGCGCCGCCACGGTGTGCGACCGGGTCGGAAACACCTTGGTGATGCAGGCGGTGCGCAGTCCGGCTTCGCTGCAGCCGACCACGGCGCGCAGGCCGGCGCCGCCGGCGCCCACCACGACGACGTCATAGACGTGGTCTTCGATCGGATAGGCGGTTCCGCCCGCGGCTGCTGCGCCGTTGAGGTTCGCCGCCATGCTTAGACTCCGGATGCGAGTTTGAAGATCGCGAAGATCGCGGCGAGCGCCACGGCGATCGAGAAGAAGTTATTGGCCATGACCGTGACGAGCTTGAGCTTCTCGTTCTGGATGTAGTCTTCGATCACCACCTGCATGCCGATCTTCATGTGGATCGCGGATGCGATGATGAACAGGATCATGGTCAGCGAAATCAGCGGCGAGCCGAGGATCTGCGCCGCGCCGGCCTGGTTGCGGCCGAGCAGCATCATGATCACGACGATCACCGGGAGAATCAGCAGCGTCATCGCCACGCCGGTGATGCGCTGGCGCCAGAAATCGCCCGTGCCGGAGCCGGCCGGGCCGAGCTTGCGGACCTTGCCCATCGGGGTGCGCATGGTCGGCTCGGCGCGCCGGGCGGAGCCGTGAGATTCCTGAACGCTCATCGGGCCACTCCCATCGTGAAGGCGATCACCCAGAGCAGCACCGTCAGCACGATGCCGCCGATCAGCGCCGCCCAGGTCAGCCACTCGCGATCTGCGGTCTTGAAGCCGTAGCCGAGATCCCAGACGAAATGCCGGACGCCGCTGAGCAGATGATGCATCAGCGCCCAGGTGTAACCGAACAGGATCAGGCGGCCGATCCAGCTGCCGGTGAAGGCCTGGATATTGGCGTAGGCGGCGGGGCCGGCGGCGCAGGCGATCAGCCACCACGCCAGCAACAGGGTTCCGGAATACAGCGCGATGCCGGTGGCGCGATGGACGATGGACATCGTCATCGTCAGGCTCCAGCGGTACGTCTGCATATGCGGCGAAAGCGGTCGTTCGATCCTGGAGGTCATCGGCTGCTATAGGGTTGGCGGCGAGCGGACATGGCCCGGGCGGGGCTCGCGGGAGTGCCCCTATTTACGAAGCTCGTTCAGCGAGCGCAACGAAGAATTTGCATCTTCGGAACTTCAATTCAGCACTTGAAGAGACTGGCAAGCCAACGCGATCGCGGGTTTACGAGCTCCATTCCACGATCCGGAAATGAAACCAGATTCAGCGCGCCAAACATCCGCCGACCGCGACTTGCATCGATGAACCGCGGGTTTCGAGCATCTCTAAAGCCCGAGCCCATCGCTTTCCGCAACGCCGTGTCCGTGCGATGGTTCACCACAGCATAGCGGCATTGTCGCCGACCGTGCATCGTCAGGTTTCCGATGGCCCATTCTCCCGACTGCACGCTCGACCACGCCGATCACGATCATCACGCCCAAGGCCATGATCAAGTCCATGATCAAAGCCATGAACACGGGCATGGTCGCGGCAGGGCCGGCGCGCATGCGCATCACCACGGCCCCGGCGCCCACGACCATACGCCGACGGATTTCGGCCGCGCCTTCGCCATCGGCATCGCGCTGAACATCGCCTTCGTGATCGCCGAGGCGGTGTTCGGCTGGCTCGGCAATTCGATGGCGCTGATCGCCGACGCCGGCCACAACCTGTCCGACGTGCTCGGCCTCGCGGTCGCCTGGATCGCCGCCGAGCTGTCGAAGCGGCCGCCATCGGCGCGCTACACCTACGGCCTGCGCGGGTCCTCGATCCTGGCGGCGCTGTTCAATGCGGTGTTTCTGCTGCTCGCGGTCGGCGCCATCATCTGGGAAGCGATCGCGCGGCTGTTCAATCCCGAGCCTGTGGCCAGCGGCACCATGATCGTGGTGGCGAGCATCGGCATCGTCATCAATGCGGCCACCGCCTGGCTGTTCTTCGCCGGTCGCCACAGCGACCTCAACATCCGCGGCGCCTATCTGCACATGGTGGCGGACGCCACGGTGTCGGCCGCCGTCGTGGTCGCCGGCATCGTCATCCTGTTCACCGGCTGGACCTGGACCGACCCGGCCGTCAGCCTGCTGGTCGCCGGCGTCATCGTGTGGGGCACCTGGGGGCTGCTGCGCGATTCCACCGCGATGTCGCTGGACGCCGTGCCGCCCGGCATCGATCCCAACGCGGTGCGCAACTTCCTCGCCAGCCGCCCCGGCGTCACGCAAGTTCACGATCTGCACATCTGGCCGATGTCCACGACCGAGGTGGCGCTGACCTGCCATCTGGTGATCCCCTCCGGCGCCCCCGGCGACGCCTTCCTGATCGACCTCGCCCACGAACTCGACCACGATTTCGGCATCGCTCACACCACGGTGCAGATCGAGACCAGCCCCGACACCCCGTGCGCGCTGGCGCCGGAGCATGTGGTGTAGCCGCCTCCTCGCCTCCGAGGCTGTTGCTGAGAGCGGGCGATTGCACGACGGGCGCCCGCGGTCCCCCTCCCCCTTGCGGGGAGGGTCGGCCGAGCGAAGCGGAGGCCGGGGTGGGGGCCCCCGAGCACTGAGCGTGCGGCTACCCCCACCAGACCGGCCTTACGGCCGGCCACCCTCCCCGCAAGGGGGAGGGGGACTAAACCTGCTCCGCGGCATCGCTGCCATTCGCCTTCCAGCCCGGCCCTTCCGATCCCCGCCTCTCGCCCCCAGATAAGCGCCCATGACCTCACAGACCCCCGATCCCCACACCCCCGAAACGCCCCCCGTCCGCGCACCGTCGGCGGTTCCGATCGACGACAGCGTGCTGCCGTTCGAGGTCGGTGCGCTCGATCTGCGCGGCCGGCTGACACGGCTCGGCCCGGCGCTCGACGAACTGTTGGAAAAACACGCCTATCCGACCCCGGTCGGCAAGCTGCTCGGCGAGGCCGTGGTGCTGGCGACGCTGCTCGGCTCGGCGCTGAAATTCGACGGCCGCTTCATCCTGCAGACCCAGACCGATGGTCCGGTGTCGCTGCTGATCGTCGACTTTCAGGCGCCCGACCGGCTGCGCGCCTATGCGCGGTTCGACGAGACCCGGCTGGCGCCGGGGCTGGATTCAGGCGCACTGCTCGGCAAGGGGCATTTGGCGATGACCGTCGATCAGGGCCCCGACATGAGCCGCTATCAGGGCCTCGTCGCGCTCGACGGCGGCGGACTCGAAGAAGCCGCGCACGAATACTTCCTGCGCTCGGAGCAGATCCCCACCAAGGTGCGGCTCGCGGTCGGCGAGGAATGGCGCGGCGGCGAAGGCGGTCGGCATCACTGGCGCGCCGGCGGCATGCTGCTGCAGTTCCTGCCGAAGGCGCCGGAGCGCGCGCGGCAGCCCGATCTCGATCCGGGCGATGCGCCCGACGGCGCCGAAGTCCACGCCGTGACGGAAGACGATGCCTGGGTCGAAGGCCAGTCGCTGATCGGCACCGTCGAGGACATCGAGCTGATCGATCCGGACCTGTCCGGCGAGCGGCTGCTGTATCGTCTGTTCCACGAGCGCGGCGTCCGCGTATTCTCGTCGCTGCCGCTGCGCGCGCAATGCTCGTGCTCGCGCGACGCCGTGTCCGGCATGCTGTCCCGCTTCTCCGCGCAGGACCGCGCCGACATGGTCAAGGACGACAAGGTCGTGGTGACCTGCGAGTTCTGCAGCTCGGTGTACGAGTTCACGCCGGAAGAGGCGGGGGTGGAGTAGGTTGGTAATCCCGCCAAATAAGTTTGGCGGGATTAATCTCCTATGTCTGCAATTAGCTTCTCTGAAGCTGAAAGCGAGAATTGTTTTCTTCGCTCTGCGATGTTTCATCGCTCTGCGATGTTTCAAGTTTATCTAATACTTTCGTGCTGCTCAGTTGGTTTGGTCGCGGATCCTGCTGGAGATTAATCTGGGATTGGGCAAAATGGAGAAATGTTCGTTTTTCTATTGGTGAGATATGTACTCATTTCAGACAAGTGGAGCCCCAGCCTCGTTGTACGAGTTTAAGGCTTGGTTGCAGCAGAAGCCGCTTGAGTGGTCCATCTCATTGAGTGCGCGAGCTGTTTTGCGAGTTGTCCCAATTGCTTACAACGACGCCGATTTTGCGGCAGTCATACTGCCAGTGTTTCGTGCTGCGGCGATCGCCCGATATGCTGCAAAATATCCAAGCCCTAGCTTAGCGAAAGCTGCAGCAGATGCGTCTAGAGGCGCGCGGCCTATACTGCGCGCTGCACTTTCAGCTGCAGCGTCGGTCGCGGACACTGTTAGTTACTTGGATTTTGATGTTGCGCGGGATGAGCTTGCATCTGAGTCCTCTTCCCGCTCAGCTCGTTTCCAAGAAAAGATCGGTGCGTTGATGAATTCTTCAGAGGGTTCAACAATTGCCGCTTACGTTGCAGGATCCGCCGCAGCTGATGCTATCAATGCGGCCAGCGACTGCGTGGCCGCCTACGCCCCCGCCGACAAAGACATCTTTTTGCAGGCTGTCTAATCCGATGCCCAAGGATTGGATGCCGGGAAGTTTACAGCAGAAGCCCTCACGGAGGAACGTCTGTGGCCAAGCCGACCGCCTCGCTGGATAGGCACCGCATGGGGGCGGTTGGTGGGCGACTTGTTAGCTAAAGGTGATCATTGGTCGGTGTGGACCGATTGGTATCGCGAGGTAGCGGCAGGGGGTTCAACTTCCCGAACATTCAAGGCTTGGGATGCGGCCTTTACGGACCTTCCAGGAGAACTTCCGTGGGGCTTTGGCGCTGAGGCTGTCAATTCTGCGATCCGCAGCCGAATAGATGTGCTCAAGCCCGGTCCTTATCCATTGGAGGGAGTTCCGTCTCCGGTTGCAATTGAAAAAATGCCGGACGGGCGTATTGGTGCACTCGCTCCGCGCCTATCCTCACCTACGGTGCCTCCTCCTGTAAAATTGGAGGATCACGATCGTTCATTAGACGCCTGTTTTAGCCGCGCAGGGCAGTTGTACGATACTTGTTCTAAACCCGACTTTCAGTGGAGACGTGACTATCGAGATGCACTCGAAGCGTATCTAGAGTGGCTTCCTAGGAAGAAAAATTCGGGAAACATGCTTCTCGCTGATGGAGAAGCCAGGGTGCTTGGCAAGCTGTTTAAGGCGGACGAAGCAATTTTACCCGTCGGATTTGCAACCAGACTTGCTGTATTTCTTGAAGATCACATCGGTCTTCGGGCATTCTATCCGGAAGTGGAGCAGCATTACCTCTTTATCCAAACTGGTCGCCTTATAAAACCGCTTGAACGGGACGCCGTTGTAGGCATCGCGCATGCGGTTCGGTCGAATTCGCCTGACGTGTTTAACGAGACGGTTCGTCCTATAATGGACGAGACGTCTAGACTTGTTCCGAATCCGTTGCCACCTCTTCCGGAAGATCTCCCACAGAGCGATGTAGGTCAGCCAAAGGCCCCGAAGGATCCAGTTTCCGATGTCGATCCCTCTCTGTCGCGGGAGTTTACTTTTGCGAGTGCGGCTAATCGCATTTGGCAGCTTTTGCAGAAGGGAAAAGACCTGCCAGACGCGCTTGCTGGTTGGCAAAAAGCATACGATGATTTCAAGCCCTACATTACAACTCTAATCGAGTGGCTGAAGGCCTTCGTTCCCAACGCCGGTGATGGTCCGCCGGCACCGCCGCCTAGCTTGATTTGAAGCAGTAACTCTAATTCAACGTCCGCTTCCCCTCCGGGCTGTCCAGCGAGAACGCCGGGACGTCGATTTCGAAGCGTTCGCCGGTTTCGCTTTCCATCTGATAGCGGCCGGCCATGAAGCCGGAGGCGGTGGGGAGGGGGACGCCGCTGGTGTATTCGAAGCGCTCGCCGGGCGCGAGCACCGGCTGTTCACCGACCACGCCTTCGCCGCGGACCTCCTGGGTCCGACCGGAGGCGTCGGTGATCACCCAATGCCGGGTCCGCAGTTGCACGGTCTCGTCGCCCGAATTGGTGATCACAACCGTGTACGACCAGAAGAACTGGCGGTTCTCGGCCGAGGACCGTTCCGGCAGGTAGTTTGGCTCGACGGTCACCTCGATCTGGCGGGTCACGGCGCGGTACATGAGGGGCGTTCCAGCTTGCACCGCAATCATATCGCAAAACTCCGTTTTGAAACCAGCCGCTCGGAACGATTTTCACTTTACGTATAACGCGAACCTCGGTTTCAACATAGTTGCGGCGTAGTTCCGCGTCGACGCCGGTCGCACCGCGCGGGACGCCGGCACGTCCGGCCGGCAGCCGGGTCGTCACTCGTCCGTTGTGGCTCTCGCCTGCGATCGGGCAGGCTAGTATATCAGCCCCGATGGCGCGCCGCTGCGCCTGCCTGGAGCACCATGACTCCTCCACCTTCCATCGCCGAACCGGTCGTCGAAGCGCCGCCTGCGGATCCGAAGCCGCCGACGGACGTCGCGCCACCGCCTGCATCGCCGCTGGCGCCGGCCGTCCGTAAGCTCGCGCCGAAGCGCGAATTGCGGCTCGACCTGTTTCGCGGCCTGGCGCTGTGGCTGATCTTCATCGACCACCTGCCGGCGAACGTGCTGACCTGGCTGACGATCCGCAATTACGGCTTTTCCGACGCCACCGAGATTTTCATCTTCATCTCCGGCTACACCGCGGCCTTCGTGTATGGCCGGGCGATGCGCGACCAGGGCTTCGTGGTGGCATCAGCCCGGATCATGAAGCGGGTCTGGCAGATCTACGTCGCCCATGTCTTCTTGTTTACGATCTTCCTGGCCGAGATTTCCTACGTCGCCACCAGCTTCCAGAACCCGCTCTACACCGAGGAAATGGGCATTCTGGACTTCCTGAAGCAGCCCGACGTCACCATCGTCCAGGCGCTGTTGCTGCGGTTCCGCCCGGTCAACATGGACGTGCTGCCACTCTACATCGTGCTGATGTTCTTCCTGCCGGCGATCCTCTGGATCACCCGGCGCTCGCCCGATCTCGCGCTGGCGCTGTCCACGGCACTGTATGCGGCGACCTGGCAGTTCGATCTGCACCTCACCGCCTATCCGAGCGGCGTCTGGGCGTTCAATCCGTATGCCTGGCAGCTGCTGTTCGTGTTTGGCGTGTGGTGTGCCATGGGCGGCGCGCAACGGTTGTCCCGGGTGTTGGCGTCGCGGGTCACGCTGTGGGTGTCGGCGGCCTATCTGCTGGCAGCGTTCTTCGTCACCCTGACCTGGCACATGCCGCAGCTGTTCCATACCCTGCCGAAATGGCTCGAACAGTGGATGTACCCGATCGACAAGCCGAACCTGGACGTGCTGCGGTTCGCTCATTTTCTGGCGCTGGCGGCCATCACGGTGCGGTTCCTGCACCGGGATTGGCAGGGCTTGAACTCGATCTGGCTGCGGCCTCTGATCCTGTGTGGCCAGCACTCGCTCGAGATCTTCTGCATCGGCATTTTTCTTGCTTTCGCAGGCTACTTCGTGCTCGCCGAAATCTCGGGCGGCGCGGTGATGCACTTCTTTGTCAGCCTGACGGGGGTCGTCATCATGTCCGCCGCGGCATGGCTTTTTTCGTGGTACAAGAACGAGGTGGTCAAAGGTGGAGCCCCCAAGGGGAAGCCAGACGCCGACCTCGCGGGAGGCGATGTATGATGGCCAGAATGGCCAGTCCGAGACTGCGTGCCGTATTGCTGGGCGTGAGCCTGACCTTGGGGTTGGCGCTGGCCGGCGGGCCGGCGGTGGCTGCGCCCGAGGTGGCGTCGGTCGGCTGCGAGGCGCCGGCCTATCTGCTCGCCACCGATCTGAAGATCGGCCGGGTGGTGGCGTCGCTGAAGAACGACCGCAAGCTCGACATCCTGGTGATCGGCAGCCGCTCCTCCAGCATCAGCTCGGCGGAGAGCACCGCCTATCCGGCGCGGCTGCAGACGCTGCTGCGCGACAAGCTGCCGGGCATCGCCGTCAACGTCACGCTTGAAATGCGGATGAAGCGCACCGCCGCGGAGGTCGCCTCGGCGATCGGCCCGCTCGTCACCGAGCGCAAGCCGTCGCTGGTGATCTGGCAGACCGGCACTTACGATGCGATCCGGTCGATTGATCCGGAGGACTTCCGCAGCGCGCTCAGCGAAGGCATCGAAGCCTCGCAGAAGGCCGGCGCCGACGTCATCCTGATGAATCTGCAGTACAGTCCGCGCACCGAGACGATGATCAATCCCACGCCGTATTTGGACAATATGCGGGTGGTGGCGCAGGAACACGACGTGCCGTTGTTCGATCGCTTCGCCCTGATGCGGCACTGGAACGAGACCGGCGAGTTCGACCTGTTCAGCCCCTCGCCGGGCATCGACCTCGCGATGCGGGTTCACGGCTGCCTTGCACGTGCGTTATCGACTTTCGTGCTCGATGCAACGCATATCAATCCGTTGGAGTTGAGGACGCTGCGTTAAGATGAGGCGACGAGTTGGTTTAAAGTCCGCCGCCCTGGCTATCTGGGCGGCTTTGGCGTTTGGTGGTCTGACCTCGGGTGCCCTGGCGCAGACCGCCCGTCCCGAGCCTGCGCCGGCCCATGCCGATCGGACGCCGGCTCCCACTGAAGAAGCGCCGACAGCCGCTCCCGCCCAGAAAGGCATCGCCGGGCAGGCCATCGATAGGGTCAAGCAGGCCGCCAAACAGGCAGGCGATATTCTCACCCGCGTACCCTGCCTGCCTCCGAAGGGCGGCAGCAAGTCGATGGGGTCGCTACCCCACGTTGCCCGCAAGCTGGTCAACGGCGAGCCCGTGGTGATCGTGGCGTTCGGGTCGTCCTCGACCCAGGGCTACGGCTCGAGCTCACCGGCCCACAACTATCCCAACCGTCTCGCAGAGCGTCTGCGCCGGCAGTATCCGACCGCCGAAATCACCGTCATCAACAGCGGCAAGGGCGGCGAGGACGCGCCCGAGATGATGGCGCGGCTGAAGACCACGGTGCTCGACGCCAAGCCGGATCTGGTGATCTGGCAGGTCGGCACCAATGCGATTCTGCGCAACCTCGATCCGGCCGAGACCGGCAAGCTGGTCGAGGAAGGCATCGCGGCGATCCAGGCCGCCGGCGCCGACATCGTGCTGGTCGACCCGCAATACGCGCCGCGCGTCAACGAACGGGCCGAGAGCGCCGGCAAGATGATTGCAGCGCTCGGCCGGCTCGCCGAGCTGCGCCGCGTCGGAATCTTTCCGCGCTTCGAAGTGATGAAGGAATGGCACGAACGACAGGCGCTGCCGTTCGACAGCTTCGTCATCGCCGACGGGCTGCACATGAACGATTGGGGTTACGCCTGCTTCGCCCAACTGCTGGCCGACGACATCATCCGCTCGGTCGGCCAGATCAAGCTCGGCGTCACCGTGCCGGCCGATATCCGCGCGTATCGGCCGATGTGAGCCGAGGCCAGTTTCTCAGCGCACCACCACCTTGGAACCTGCCGGCACCCGCTCGTAGAGATCCACGACGTCCTGGTTGAGCATCCGGATGCAGCCGGACGACACCGCCTCGCCGATCGTCCACGGCTCGGTGGTGCCGTGGATGCGGAACATCGTGTCCTTGCCGCCGCGGTAGAGATACAGCGCCCGCGGCCCGAGCGGATTGTTGACGCCGCCCGACATGCCGCCGGCGAGCTTGCCGTAGCGCTCCGGCTCACGCGCGATCATGTTGGCGGTCGGGGCCCAGTTCGGCCACTCGGCCTTGCGCCCGACCTCAGCTGTGCCGGTGAAGGCCAGCCCGGCCTTGCCGACGCCGACGCCGTAGCGCAGCGCCTTGCCGTCCTCCAGCACCAGATAAAGGAACCGCTTGCGCGGCTCGACTACGATGGTTCCGGGGCGCTCGCTGCCGGTGTAGTCCACCACCTGCCGCACATAAGCCGGGTTGAGGTCGCCGGCATCGATGCCGTCTATCGGAAACTTTTCGGTGTCGATCGCAGCGTAACGAGCCGCGACTGCCGGGCTGACCAGCGACGGCGCGATCCCGATCGACGATCGTGAATTGGTGACGCAGCCGCCGAGCGTGAGCGCGGCGGCAGCGAGAACAAGCAGGGCGGAGAATTTCATCGGGATGTTCGGCTTCGCTGACTTTGCTTGCTGACGGCAGCGCCTCGACCATCACCTTGCGCGAGCGCGGCGTCGGCGCGGCCGCGACATGGTCGGACCCATCGCTGCGTCGTCACCGAGGCAGCTCGCAGGTGATAGCATCGCCGGACGCCGCCGCGACCCTTCGCAACTGCGGCATGTCGACGCCTGCGAGTTCCGTGTGTGCTGCCGCTGCAACTAATCGCGCGCGAGCGCCGCGTAGTCGGCGATCGTATTGATCGATGATATGCCCCCGCCATGGCCGCGATAAGCCCGGCCATGACCGAAGTGATAATGGAACTACACGGCCTCGCGGGCGATCTGTTCGGTGCGCTCGGCGGAGACTCTCGAACTCACACCTTCTCCAGCGACGCGGTCAGATCCTCGATCAGATCGTCCTTGTGCTCGAGGCCGGCCGAGTAGCGGATGAAGCCTTCGCTGATTCCGAGTTCGGCACGGGCCTCCGGCTTCAGCCGCTGATGCGTGGTCGTCGCCGGATGGGTGACGAGGCTCTTGGCATCGCCGAGATTGTTGCTGATCTTGATCAGCTTCAGTCCGTTGAGGAAGCGGAACGCCTCGGCCTTGCCGCCCTTCACCTCGAAGCCGATCAGCGTCGAGCCGGCGCCCATCTGCTTCTTCACGGTGGCGGCCTGTGGATGGTCGGCGCGGCCGGGATAGATCAGCCGGCCGATCTTCGGATGGCCTGCGAGCGCGTCGGCGATCGCTGCGGCGGTCTCGGTCTGCTGGCGAACCCGTACGCTCAAGGTCTCGAGACCCTTCAGCAGCACCCAGGCGTTGAACGGCGACAGCGACGGGCCGGTCTGGCGCAGATACATCTGGATGTGTTCCTCGATGAACGCCTGCGACGACAGCACCACGCCGCCGAGACAGCGGCCCTGGCCATCGATGTGCTTAGTGGCGGAGTAAACCACGACGTCGGCGCCGAGTTCGAGCGGGCTCTGCCAGATCGGCGTCGCGAACACGTTGTCGACGACGAGGCGCGCGCCGCCCGCATGGGCGATCTCGGCGATCGCGCCGATGTCGAGCACGTCGAGCGTCGGATTGGTCGGGCTTTCGAGGAAGAACGTCTTGGTGTTCGGCCGCACGGCACGCTGCCACTGGTCGAGATCGAGGCCGTCGACCAGCGTCGACTCGATGCCATAGCGCGGTAACAGGTCTTCGACCACGTAGCGGCACGAGCCGAACATCGCCTTCGAGGCCACGACGTGATCGCCGGCGCGCAGCGGCGCCAGGATAGCTGCAGTCACGGCGGCCATGCCGGTGGCGGTGGCGCGTGCGGTCTCGGCACCCTCGAACTCCGCCATCCGCTGCTCGAAGCTGAACACCGTCGGATTGGAGAACCGCGAATACTGGAAGCCGGCGTCGTCGCCGGTGAAGCGCGCCTCGCACTGCTCGGCGCTGTCGTAGACGAAGCCCTGGGTGAGAAACAGCGCTTCGGAGGTCTCGCCATATTGCGAGCGCAGGCTGCCGGAATGCACCAGCCGGGTCTCGCGGCGATAATGCGCGGTGTCGGGGATGGCGATCGAGGGCTTCGAATCGGCGGGCTTTTGATCGGGCGTATGGGTCTCGGACATGTGGTCTCCGTCGTGACCACACCGACTGATGCGGGCACAAAAAAACCGGCCTGGAAAAATTTCCACAAGCCGGGATCACACTGTCCCCGGCCTGTTTAGCGACTTGTTTAACGTGGCTGCAAGCCGGCCGGCTCAAATCACCACGGGATAAGTTGGCTCATAATCCTCCGCACACTTCCCGTCAAGCCGGCCTTCGGATAACCGATGAAATCCAGTATTTTCCACGTCTGGCGGCCAGCGCCGTCGTGAGGATCGCCGCCGTGCCGTTTGCGTTGCCGCCCAATGCCGATGGGATTTTACCCGACCGTATGATTGCGGCGATGACCGAGGCCGGGCTGATCCTGCCTGAATATCCGTTCGTCGAAAGCCAGATCCAGCCGGCGAGCCTCGACCTGCGGCTCGGCGGCATCGCCTACCGGGTCCGCGCCAGCTTCCTGCCGGGACCGGACTGCACGGTGGCCGAGCGGATCGACGAATTGAAGCTGCACGAGATCGACCTGTCGGACGGCGCTGTGCTCGAGACCAACTGCGTCTACATCGTGCCGCTGCTGGAGAGTCTGGCGCTGCCGCGCAATATCGTCGCCGCCGCCAATCCGAAAAGCTCGACCGGTCGGCTCGACGTGTTCACGCGCGTGATCGCCGACGGCACCCGCCGGTTCGACATGATCGGCGCCGGCTATCACGGTCCCCTTTACGCCGAGATCAGCCCCAAGACCTTCCCGGTGCTGCTGCGCGAGGGATCGCGGCTGTCGCAGGTCCGCTTCCGTGTGGGGCACGCGACGCTCGACGCCGACGAACTCGACGCGCTGCACGATGCCGAGCGACTGGTGGACAGCGACGACGCTGACCTCAACGGCGGCGTCGCGCTCAGCGTCGACCTGTCCGGCGCCAATGCCAACGGCTTCGTTGGATACCGCGCCAAGCGGCACACCGGCGTGGTCGATATCGACCGCCGCGGCGGCTACGCAGTCGGCGAGTTCTGGGAGCCGATCGCGGCGCGGCCGGACGGCACGCTGATCCTCGATCCCGGCGAGTTCTACATCCTGGCGTCGAAGGAAGCCGTGCAGGTGCCGCCGGACTACGCCGCCGAGATGGTGCCGTTCGATCCCTTGGTCGGTGAGTTCCGCGTGCACTATGCCGGCTTCTTCGACCCCGGTTTCGGTTACGAGGGCGCCGGCGGCCTCGGCTCACGCGCGGTACTGGAAGTCCGCTCGCGCGAAGTGCCGTTCATCCTCGAACACGGCCAGATCGTCGGCCGTCTGATCTATGAAAAAATGCTGTCGCGCCCCGACGCGATGTACGGCCAGCGCATCGGCTCGAACTATCAGGGCCAGAGCCTGAAGCTGAGCAAGCATTTCAAGGTGTAGTCAGTGTCGCATCCGTAGGGTGGGCAAAGGCGCGCAGCGCCGTGCCCACGCGGGTCGCCTTCAACTTTGATCCTTCGCAACGATGGTGGGCACGCTTCGCTCTGCCCACCCTACGGCCTCTGCTTGCGTGGTCGGAGCGGTGTGCCGTCGTAGAGTTCGCCAAGCGGGCATCTCACGCCGAACGCGGGAAGATGTAGTTCGGCCTCGCCTCCGCTCAGCGTTGACGACTGCCAGTCATCGCCGATCCTGAGGTCGACCTCGGCTTCAATACGGTCCTGCTGAATGATCAAGACAGCCTCGCAAAGGGCGTGCGCGCGATAGATCCGCCGTTTGACGTCGATCCATGGCTCCCGCAGCTTCGGCACCCCAATCTCGTCGCTGATCGATACGATTTCCGCGAGAAGGTAGGCGCGGCTTACAAAGCGCTGGTCCTCGTCGAAATCTGCATCGATCACCGCCACATCCGGTTCGGGGCGGTAGTTGCCGGAATTGAACTCAAGTCCGGGGCGCTGCACGGCAACCCACGGCGCATTCCGCTGCTCAAGTTTTGCGTTGAGCACGCGTTCGAGGTTGGAGGCAATCCGATTGTGGACCAGCGTTGGCGGCGTCATCATCATCGGCACACCTGCCAACAGCTCCCACCGCTCATGGTCCGGTCGCCGCTCCTGGAAGGAACGGAATTCGGCGACCGACATCTGGCCAGAAATTGTTTCCGGAACCGCAATGCCCATGGTGTTTCAGGCCCGCGTGGGAGTTCAATTGCGCATAAGTCTAGGCCGATCGAGATCCACCCGCAATGAGCCCGCGCTACGCTACCTCGCCGCCTGCTCGCTGCCCGCTGGCTTCACCCGCCACACCGAGTTGCTGACATCGTCGGCGACCAGCAGGGCGCCGCGCTGGTCGAGCGCGACGCCGACAGGGCGGCCGAGGGCTTCGCCCTTGTCGTTGAGGAAGCCGGTGAGGATGTCGCGCGGCGGACCGGAGGGTTGGCCGTCCTTGAACGGCACGTAGATCACCTTGTAGCCGGAATGCGGCTTGCGATTCCACGAGCCGTGCTGGCCGACGAAGGCGCCGCCCTTCATCTCGGCGGGGAACAGGTCGCCGGTGTTGAAGGCGAGGCCGAGCGAGGCGGTGTGGTTGCCGAGCGCGTAGTCCGGCTTGATCGCCTTGGCCACGAGATCGGGACGCGGCGGCTTTATCCGCTCGTCGACGTTCTGGCCGAAATAACTGTAGGGCCAGCCATAGAACGCGCCGTCCTGCACCGAGGTCATGTAGTCCGGCACCAGATCGCTGCCGATCTCGTCGCGCTCGTTGACCACGACCCACAGCTTGCCGGTCTGAGGCTCCCAGGCCGGGCCGTTCGGATTGCGCAGGCCCGTCGCGAACAGCCGCGTCGCGCCGCTCTGGCGATCGACTTCGATCACCGCGGCGCGGTTGACCTCCTGGTCCATGCCATGTTCGCCGACATTGCTGTTGGAGCCGGCGGTCGCATACAGCTTGCTGCCGTCCGGGCTCGCCACCAGGTCCTTGGTCCAGTGATGGTTGAGCGGACCGCCGGGCAGCTCGGCGAGCTTGGTGCCGGGCGTGGTGATACGCGTATCGCCCGGATTGTAGGTGAAGCGCATGATACCGTCGGTGTTGGCGACGTAGAAGTCGGTGCCGACCAGCGCCATGCCGAACGGCGAATTCAGGCCGTCGAGGAACGTGGTGCGGAGTTCCGCCACGCCGTCGCCGTCGGCGTCACGCAGCAGGGTGATGCGGTTGGCGCTCGGCGTGCGGGCGCCGGCCCGGCCCATCACATACTCGGCGACGATGCGCTTGATCGTCTTGCCCTGCTCAGGGCGCTCCGGCGCATTGGTCTCGGCGACCAGCACGTCGCCGTTCGGCAGCACGTGCAGCGTGCGCGGATGGTCGAGCCCCTGGGCAAACGCCGTCACCGCCAGGCTGTCCGCCGGCTTCGGCTTGGCACCCTCGGCGAAGCGGACCGCCGGAGCGATGTTGACGGTCGGCAGCAGCTGGCTCTTCGGCTCCGGCAGCTTCGGCGACGGACCGTAATCTTCACCCTTTGCGATCTGGGTCTGGTCGCCGCAGGCCGCCAGCGGCAGCGTCACGGCGAGACACAAGGCAAGGCGGCTGATCGTGACGGGTCGGCGCATCAATTTTCTCCACTCAGGAACCACGGCACGCCAATAGCGCAGCCAGGGTTGCGTTCGCCTAAAGGCCATGAAAAATCTGTGAGGCGGCCTGCTGTGATGACGCAGCGACAAAATGACAAAGATGGCTGCGGGAACGGGAGACGAAATGTCCGACGCCGAACGCAAGGCGCAGTGGCGGCGCTGGCGCAGCGTGGCTGATCTGTACCACGCCTGCTTCACCGGGCTGGTGCTGACACTGGTCAGCCGGCGCGGCACGCCGGACGCCGCCGAATTCGTGTTCAGGGTGTTTCGCCGCCAGCAGCAGGAAAGGTTCGTCCCCGGCCTCGCCAAGCTAGGCCTGAGCCATCTGCCGCCTGCGGTCGCGGCCGCGCAGTATCACTATCTGTCGAACTGGATCGGCGGCGTCCACGTCGAATACATGCATGAGAGCGACCGCAAGGCGTGGATCCGCTACCCGCCGCCGCGCTGGATCTGGCGCGGGACGGCGATCTGCGGCGTGCCGGGCGAGGTGTCCAAGGCGATGCTGCGCGGCTGGCACGGCAATAACGGCATCGCGCTCGGCCACCCCAGCCTGGGCTTCGTCTGCACCAAGCAGAGCGTCGACGGCCAGGACGGGCTCGAAGGCTATTACTACGACGACGATCATCCGCTCGAGCCGGACCAGCGCGTGGTGTTCGCGCGGCATCTCGAAGCGCCGCTGTTCGATGCCGCGCAGGCGCCGGCGCTGCCGGTCGAGAGCTGGCCGCGGCCGCGGCTGGAGAAGGCCTACCGCAACTACGCGATGGAATATGTCCGCACCGCCGCTCCGGTCGCCGTGCAGCTGTTCGGCCCGATCGATGCCGGCTATCTGCTGCACCTCACCGGCAAGCTGATCGGCATGCAGTCGTACGACGACCTCGCCCCCGGTCTCGGCGAAACCGGACGCGACACGGCGGGGTTTGCGCGGCTGCTGCAGGCGCTGCTCGCCGCACAGGGTGACGAGGCCGAGTTGCGCGACACCGGCGACGGCTTCGAGCTGCGACAGCAGCGCTGGACGCTGATGGACGGCGTAGATGATGTCCATCCGGCCTGCGTGCGGGTGCTGGAGGGGTTGGTCGAGGGACTGGCTGCGGCTTGCGGGCGGCGGATCGCGGCCGGGTTGTCGCAGCCCGCCGGCGTGTCGTCGCTGGTCTGGCGGGTCGGTTGACGGCGCCCTGATCTCTCCGGCTTTCACCTATGCGTCCGGCGCGCTCGCTTTGCGGCCGATCAATGCTAGGAACGAGCCGAGGCACGGCAGTCAGATCGGGCCCCGGAGGAAACGATGTCCGACGTCGCCGTCGCCGAATTGCCGCCCGTTGCGGCCGAGCCGCTGCTGCGGCCCGGTGCCGAGCCGCCGCCTCCGCCGAAAAATCCGCTGCTTGACGACGCCATCCTGCCGACGCTGCTGCGGCTGTCCTGGCCCAACATGCTGGCGCTCACCGCCGGCACCTGCGTGGTGGTGGCGGAGACGTCCTATATCGGCCGGCTCGGCACCGAGGCGCTGGCTGCCATGGCGCTGGTGTTCCCGTTCGTGATCCTGACGATGACGATGTCGGGCGGCGCGATGGGCGGCGGCGTCGCTTCCGCGATTGCCCGCGCGCTCGGTTCCGGCGATCGGGATCGTGCCGCCACGCTGGCCATGCACGCGCTGCTGATCGGACTGTGCTTCGGCCTGGTCTTCACGCTCGGCATGCTGATCTTCGGCGCCAGGGCGCTGGAGCTGCTCGGCGGACGCGGCAACGTGCTGGCGCAGGCGATCGGCTACGTCCAGATCTTCTTCGCCGGCGCGGTGGTGCCGTGGCTGATGAATACGCTCGCGGCGATCCTGCGCGGCACCGGCAATATGAAGCTGCCGTCGCTGATGATCCTGATTTCGGCGATGCTGCAGGTCGTGCTCGGCGGCGTGCTCGGGCTTGGGTTCGGGCCGATTCCGAGCTTCGGCATGCCGGGCGTCGCGGCCGGCACACTGATCGCATTCTCGACCGGCACCGCGGTGATGGCCTGGTACATCTTCTCCGGCCGTGCCCGGGTGCAGCCCACCCTCAAGGGGCTGCAGATCGAGCGAGGGATGTTCGTCGACATCCTCAAGGTCGGCGCGGTGGCGTGCTTCACGCCGCTGCAATCGGTACTCACCATCATCATCTTCACCCACATGCTGGCGCATTTCGGCACCGCGATCCTCGCCGGCTTCGGCATCGGCGCGCGGCTCGAATTCATGCTGACATCGATGGCGTTCGCGGTCGGCATCGCCTCGGTGCCGATGATCGGCATGGCGATCGGCGCCGGGCAGATCAAGCGGGCGCGGCGCATTGCCTGGACCGCGGCGCTGGTGTCGTTTCTCACCGTCGGCGTGGTCGGCAGCGCGATCGCGTTCTTTCCACATCTGTGGGTCGATCTCTTCACCAGCGACCCGGACGTCAAGCTCGCCGGCGAGCGCTATTTGCAGGCGGCGGCGCCGTTCTATGCGTTCATCGGCCTGTCGATCTCGCTGTACTTCTCCGCCCAGGGGGCCGCCAAGGTGCTCGGGCCGGTGCTGGCGCAGACCGTGCGGCTGATCTTCGTCGTCATCGGCGGCTGGCTGCTGACGGTCAATCACGGCACCGCCGCCAACTTCTTCGCGCTCGCGGCCGCCTCGATGGTGCTGCTCGGCCTCGGCTGCGCCTTCAGCGTTCTGGTGACGCGGTGGGAGCCGAAGAAGATCGCGGTGATCACCCCGCCGACGATCGTCGGCTGAGGACGCTGCGCTCAGCGCTCGGGCTGGCGCGGCGCGGCGGCGAGTAGCACGTCGAACAGGCTCGGGCCGCCGGCGGCGAGCGCCCCTTCCATCGCCAGCAACCGGCGCCGGGTGATGACGCCGCCGTTGGCGCAGATGCCGCTGGTGTCGCCGGCGGTCTGCAGCGCGCGATGGCACGGCACGATCAGCGCGAACGGATTGCGGCGGATCGCATGCCCGACCGCATGCAGCGCACCGGACGAGCCGACCCGCTGGGCGAGGTCGGCGTGGGTGGCGGTCTCGCCGCGCGGGATCGCCCGGATGGCGTCATAGACCCGGCAGTCGAACGCGGGCAGGCCGCCAAGATCGAGCTGAATGTCGGAAAAATCCGCCGGCGCGCCCCGCAGGATGGCGGCGATGCCGGCGATCGCGCCCGCGGCCTCTGGGGTCGGCCGGCTCTCGCGGGCGTCGGGACATTGCCGCAGCAGGCGGCGGCGGGTGTCGATCTCGCGGCTCTCGGCGAGCTGGACGGCCAGGATGCCGTCATCGCCCCATGCGATCCCGCACCGGCCCATCAACGTGTCGAAGATCGCGTACGCCGGCCCCACCATGGCCCAACTATAGCAACGGTAGGCGAGCGCGCATCTGGATTCTTAGCGAATCGTTAACTTCAGAATCCGTCGGCGCCGTTTGCATTGCGAAATCCGTCGGGTGGCCAAAACGGCCGCGTCAGCGGATCGCGTCGCAGCCCCTTGGCGGCGGCCGCCGTCTCGGCTAGATCAGGAGAGCCGGCCGCTTCGCGGCCAGGTGCGCGGGCGTAGTTCAATGGTAGAACGGCAGCTTCCCAAGCTGCATACGAGGGTTCGATTCCCTTCGCCCGCTCCAGCGGCTTTGTCCTCCCGTGTTGCCAAATCCTCTTTCAGATCGGCGTGGCCCGATAGCGTCGGCCCGCTGCGGGCGATATCGCATCTGTTGGCACGTGCAGCAGCCATGGCGGGGGATGCTGGCTAAGGCAAAAAGCCAAATCAAGCGCCGCCGCGATCGCATCATGTTATGGTTTTTTTATAAAAACCAAATTATAGATTAGGAATTCGGCTCTTAGTTTGGGTTCCGATGAAACGCAGCGATCTCAGTCACACGATCCGCGAGACCCTGAAACGGCTGCCGCCGCCCTTTGAGGCCCATTACGGGGTCGTCCCGCCGGCGCCCCCTGAAGGTGGCGTAGTTGCGCCCGGGGCGACCACAGCCCTTGAAACCGCCCAAGCGGCGTTCGGCAAGGTCAACGCGATCGCGGCCCAGATGAAAGACCCCTACATCGTGAGCAGGGTCCTGACCCGGCGCGAGGCGGTCAGTTCGTCTTCGATCGAGGGGACACAAAGCACCCTCGACGAGCTGCTCTTCGTCGAGGAGACGGGCGACGACGGTGCCCGCGACGAAGCGCGACAGGTCCGCAACTACGCGGTCGCATTGGATGGGTTCATCCCGAAGGCCGCCAAGGACGGATACGGCGTCTTCACGATGGACTTGATCAAGGATCTCCATCGCGCCGTGATGAAGGACGACCCTGACTATCAGGACGTTCCTGGAGAATTCAGAACCCGCGTCGTGTGGATCGGTGGAAACAAGGACATCGCATATTCGAGCCTCAATCCCCCGCCGCCTGCCGATGTTCCGGACTGCCTCGCCCAGACGGTCGACTATCTTCGGAATGAGGGCATGCAGCAGATGACTCAGGGGTTCATCACGCGCATGGCGATCGCGCACACCCATTTCGAAGCCGTGCACCCGTTCCGCGACGGCAATGGACGTGTCGGTCGCCTCCTGCTTCCACTGATGATGGCTGCCGAAAAACATGTGCCGCTGTATCTCTCGCCTTACATCGAAAGCCGGAAAGGCGCGTACTACGCATCGCTGAAAGACGCTCAGCAGCGGCTCGATTGGGAGCCCATCATCACCTTCATGGCCGACGCTGTGACCGGCACTGTCGAAGAGCTGATGCGCACGCGGGCGGCCCTGTCTCAGCTCTCCGAGCGCTGGAGGAGGCGCCGAAAATTCCGAAAGGGGTCTGCGGCGCTGCGCACTCTGGATGAACTTCACAACTATCCGGTGGTGACGGCAAAGCGCCTCGGCCAGCTCCTTGATGTCACCCCAGCGCAGATCAATCAGGCGATCGCGCAATTACAGGAAGTCGGCATCCTGCAAGAAAAGACCGGATACGCGCGCAACCGGGTCTACGCGGCTTCAGAAGCTCTCGCCATCATCAACCGCCCGTTCGGCGAAGAGCCGATCCTTGCTGAAGTCGATCCTGACGAGGTCTGAGCGGGCCCGGCGAGGCCGTGAACGGCATTTCGCTAGCAACCCAGCGCCCGATCAACCCCCCGTCATTCCGGCTCGGCCTCCTTCAGAAAATCCGCCTCAAACAGGCCGGTGGCGTGGGCGCCGCCGTCGTCGATGCTCTCGATCCGGATCATGCGGCGGCCGAATGGGTCGTCCCATTGCTGGATGACGATCACCCGGAAGCCGTTGTAGCGATAGGTCTTCCACATCTCGGCCTCGGCCATCGGGTGTCCCTGCAGTCGCTCTGTCGTATCGGGCGTGACGGCGGTCACGGTGTCATCCAGGTCTCCTGCAGATGCCGCCAGACCGGCGTCGGGCGGTCGTCGCGCTTGATCAGCAGCGCGGTGGAGAGCCGGTCGGTGGTGCCGCTGTCCTGGATCTGGCGTTCGCGATAGGTGACGACCGCCGTGGTCTCGTCCTGGTAGCGCACCACGACGTCGCTGATCTCCATGATCAGCGTCGGGCGCGAGCCGCGCATGGTGGGCAGGCCGGCGGAGAACTGATCGAACGGCAGCACCTTGCCGGCTGGCGTCACCATGTTGAAGCCTTCGTCGAAGCGCGCGCGGATCGCCGCCGGATCGTCGCTGCCCTCGGCGCGGAACCAGGCCTGCAGCAGGCGGTGCAGTGCGTCGGCCTCGAGCGGTACGGCGTCGGCGAAAGCGGGCGTCGTCGTGGTCATCGCGAATCCTCTCTTGTCGTCCGAATCGGGTGGACGGGTCACGGCCGCATCAGCACGGATTTCTCCGGCACGCTTTCGGCCCAGCCCGGCTTTAGCGGCGCGACGAACAGATTTTCGGTGCGGGTGCGCGCGACCTTCCACACGCCGTCCTCCTTGCGGAACAGATTGTTCAGCCGGCTCGAGCGCAGCATCGCGGAGCCGTCGGTGAAGATCCAGGGCTGGCAGTGCACCCACTGGCCGTCGGCCTCGTCGCCGCGGACATGGATCTGCTCGGAGGTGAGATAGTGCACGTTCAGCACCAGTCCCGGAACCCGGGTCGGTCCCCAGAACGCCTCGAAGTGCTTGCGGATCGCGTCCTTGCCGACGCTGCGGCCGAACTGATTGTCGTAGTAAGCGCCGACGCCTTCCCAGATCGCGTCCTCGGTGTACAGGTCGAGGATTCGCTCGATCCGCTCGTCGTCATTGTCGACGCCGAATTCGGGGCAGGGCGTGTCGCACAGGAACATGTAGCGCGCCTGGATGCGGCGTATGTCGGCCTCTGCGCGCAAGGTCGCCACCTCGTCCTGCAGGGCGGTCACGGTGGCGGCGAGCTGGTCGAGATCCATCTGGGTTCCTCGGTTGATCGGGAGATTCGGAAGGCGCGTTATGGCGTGCAGGCGTGATGGAGGGCGGGCGCGGGCGGCGCGAGATCGTGATAGGCGCGGTTGAAGTAGATCAGCCCTTCGGGATGGGCGCCGAGCGCGATCGCCTGCACGCGGCAGAAGAACACGCTGTGGGTGCCGACCTCGGTGATCTGCGCGACGGTGCAGTCGAGGCTGACCACGGCGTCGGCAAGCGCCGGCGCGCCGGTAGTCAACATGCGCCACTGCGCGCCGGCAAAGCGGTCTTCCACCGGAATGCCGCCCTTGCCGAACAAGTTTGATAGATCCTGGTGCCGGCTCGCCAGCACGTTGACGCACAGCACGCCGTTCGCCGACAGCGCAGCGTGGACATTGGAGGCGCGGTTGACGCACACGAGCAACGTCGGCGGATCGTCGGTGACGCTGCACACGGCGGATGCAGTCAGCCCGTGCAGTCCGGCCGGGCCATCGGTGGTGATGATGTTCACGGCTGCGCCGAGCCGGCTCATCGCTTCGCGAAATTCGCTGCGTTCGACCGTGGTCATCATCGCCCGCCTCATCGCATGAACAGGCCGCCATTGACGTCCCAGGTCGCGCCGGAGACGAAGCCGGATTCCGGCGACGCCAGCTGCAGCACGAGCTGAGCGACGAAGGCGGGATCGCCGATGTCGCCGACCGGGATGTTGGCCTTGAACTCGGCGAAGCGTTCGGCCGGCACGGTCTTGTGCACGATAGGCAGGTCGAGCGGCCCGGGCGCGATCGCGTTCACGGTGACGCCGGCCTTGCCGAGATCGCGCGCGAATACTTTGGTCAGCGTGACGATGCCGCCCTTGGACGCAGCGTAGTGCGCGCCGGTGGCGGTGCCGCCATTCTGGCCGGCGAGCGACGCCATGTTGACGATCCGGCCGTGGCCGGAATCGCGGAAGTAAGCGCCGAACACCTGGCAGCCGAGAAACGTGCCGCGCAGATTGACGGCGATCACCTCGTCGAATTCCTCCGGCGAGATCTCCATCACCGGCCGGGCGACGGTGACGGCGGCGTTGTTGACCAGCACATGCGCGGCATTCCAGCGCGCCAGGATCGCGGCCAGCGCGGCGTCGAAGTCGCTCTTGCGGCGAACGTCGAGCTTCAGCGCGATCGCAGATTTGCCGGCAGGGTCGAGCCGGGCCGCGACGGCCTTGGCCGCCGCCTCGTTGATATCGCCGATCGCCACCCGATAGCCCGTGCCGTGCAGCGCCCCGGCGATGATCTCGCCGAGGCCGCCGCCACCGCCGGTGACCAGCGCGACGCGTCCCCCGCTCGTCGCCGCGGCGCTCATAGGATGTAGCCGATGCCGCCGAGCGCCTCGGTGGAGTTGATCAGCCAGACCACCTTGCGGGCGATCTGCAGACCGGTCGGACCTCGCACCAGACGATAGGTGACGTCGCCGGTGTAGGTCCGCTCGCGTCCGCGACGATATTCGGTGATGATCTGCGCGCAGCGCAGCTCGCAGGAGGCTTCGTCCGCGTGCAGCAGGCGGAAGCGCGACAGCGAGCGCACCGTGCGGGCCACCGGCGAGGCCGAGACCGACTGGCCGCTGAGCAGCCGGTCGACGCGCTTCTTGCGCATCTCGTGATCGTCATAGGCGTAGTTCACGGCGTTCTCGAAATCGGTGACGCCGGGTTCGATAGGCACGATGTAGCGGGCGTCGTCGGTCCACAGCGCCAGCCACTCCTCATAGACGGCGTGGTCGAGCAGATCGGCCTCAGTCCAGGCGAATTCCATCGCCTCGGCAAGCGTGATGGTCGCAGCGGTGGTGGTGGGAATTGTCATGGCGATGTTCATGGTCAAGCCGTCATCATCCGCTTCCATTGATCATAAGCGGCGCGCATGCCGGTTTCGGCGCTGACGTCGCTGCGATGCCGGCCGTCCGGCAGGCTCTCTTCCTTCGGAAAGCCGCGGTTCAGCATGATCCACATGTCCTCGCCGCCCTGGGCGCCGTGCTGGACGCGGTCCCACACTTCGGCGTCGTCGGGGCTGCCGAAACCCATCGGGCCCTGGAAGAATTCGTGCAGGCGGATCCGGGCGCGGTTGGCCGCCGCCGGGCCGCCGTCCATGCCGATCGCGATGTGGCGGATCTCGGTCTCGTTCACCGACACCGGCTGCAGCACGCGGAAGAACGCCATCGAGCAGGCGAGGTTGGGGAACAGGTTGATGTTGAAGCCGGAGCCGCCGACGGCGCGGACGATGCGGCGGACTTCCGTGTCGGAGTAACCTTCAGCCGCCAGCTCCTTGGCGAGGTCGGCGAATTTCTCCGGGATCGGCGCCTCGAGATTGTCGTCGAGGTCGATCAGTTCGGGGATCATCACCATCACGCTGTGACCGTTGCCGAGATCCTCGACAAAGCCGCCATTGTTCAGCATGTCGAGCTGCTGCTCGGTCTCCTTGTCGACCGCGGTGAGAAAGGATTTGTGCACCAGCGGGAAGTGATAGGCGTCGGTGGTGTTCTCGAGCTGGATCTTCCAGTTGCCGGGGAAGCGGAACTTGTGCTCGCCGAGCGTCTTCACCGGATAACCGCCGCCCTGCTTCATAAACAGGTCGATCCACTTCCTGGCGGGGCCGAGGAAGTCGGCGAGCGGTTCGATATCGTCGCGGAATGTCGCGAAGATCAGGCCGTTGTATTCCTCGACGCGCAGCGACTTCAAAGACAGTTGACTGCGGTCGAGCGAGGTTTCGTCGTAGCCGTTTTCGTAAGGCACGCCGCGCAGCTTGCCGTCGAGCGAGTAGCCCCAGCCGTGATACGGGCAGACCAGGCTGGATGTCTTGCCCTTGCGCACTTCGCACAGCGTCGCGCCGCGGTGCCGGCAGCGGTTGAGGTGGACATGCACTTGGCCCTTGCGATCGCGCACCACGATCACCGGTTCGAGCCCGACCTGCGCCATCTTGAAGTCGCCGTTGTTCGGGATCTCGCTGACATGCGCGACCCAGACCCAGGTGTTGTGGAAGATCTTGGTCATCTCGGCTTCGAAGATCGCCGGGTCGGTGTAGAGCGGCGTGCGGACGCGATCCTTGCGGATCAGATCGTCGGGGGAGGTGGAGAGTTCTGCCAGGCTGGTCATGCGTCTGGTCCTTGTCGCAGGGAGATATCCGAAGCTGAAAGGCGGCGAGTGATCATGGGAAGCCGGGGACCGAGGGCAGCCCGAGCAGCACGCGGCCGGCGCTCTGCATCGTGCCCTCGTTGAGGAAGGCGTGCTGCGCGACCACGAAGCTGTCGGTCAGCGCCCGCGCCAGCGGATGGCCCTGATAGATCGAGGTGGTGCCGGTCAGTTCGGTCGCCATCCGCGTCACGTCGGCGCCGGTCTTGGCGGCGTGGCTCGCGGCGAGCCGCAGCACCGTGGTCGCTTCGGCCGAAGGTTTGTCGCCGGCGCGGACGATGTCCCAGGTCTGTTCGGTCGCCTCGTAAAAGAAGGCGCGGGCGGCGCGCAGATTGGCTTCGGCCTTGGCGACCGCAACCTGCACATAGCCTCGATCGGCGAGCTTCGGCGCGCCGGTGATCGAGACGCGGCCGCCGGCCATATCGATCACTTCATCGAGTGCGCCGCGCGCCACCCCGAGGCCGACCACGGCGAGTACTTGCGCGGCGAGGCCGAGCGATGGATAGCGATAGATGTCGGCATTGACCGAGGCACCGCCGCCGCGGATCAGCGTCCATTCCTCGGGAACGACCACGTCCTCGACGACGAGGTCGTGGCTGCCGGTGCCTTCCAGCCCGATCACATCCCAGTTCTGGCGGATCTCGACTTTCTCCGCCGGCATCACCGCGACGCGCGGCAGGCCGCCGGACGCATCACCCTCGACCGAGATGCCGACGCCGATCAGCGACGCGCCGGTGCAGCCGCTGCCGAACTTCCAAGTGCCGTTGACCAGGAAGCCGCCCGGCACGCGCTTGGCCGGCTGCAGCGGGAACAGGCCGCCGGCGAACACCACGTCGGGACCGTTCGCGTAGAGCTTGCGCAGCGTCGGCTCGGGCAGCGCGGCCAGATACGTAGCGGCTGCGCCGAAGCTGGCGACCCAGCCGGCCGAGCCATCGGCTTCCGCAATCTTCTCGATCATCCGGCAGAATTCGGCCGGGCTCTTTTCGTCGCCGCCGAACATCCGCGCCACCATCGCCCGATAGATGCCGGCCTTGCGCAGCCGCTCGATGATGTCCAGCGAGACGTGCTGCTGCGCGCCGAACTCGGCACGGCGGTTGCGGATGTCGGCGATGACCGCGTCGAAATCCTCGATCGGCGCGGCCGGCTTCCAGTGGATCACGCTGGCGACGTCGGTCATGGTGTCCTCTTTGCGGTTGGGGCTGGCGTCCGCGCTGCGAGGAGATTCGGTGCCTGTTAATGACGGCGTCGACGGCCTCGCTACCTGCAAAAGACAATCATGAACTACTAGAACATTCCAGTGAATTATCAAGCGTTAGCGCATCAATTTCGGGCGCTTGCCTGCACGCGCAATACGCATCGTGCGAACCAGACAGGCAGAAGGGGCGATTGTTGCGGCGCACGCTGCACGCCGCGTGCGATGGCTTGCGCGGCCCACCCGCGCCTGCGCGCGTAGCTCGGACAAGGCTGGAACTGATCGGCCGTCTCCGGGCGTCCACCTGATGCGGCGTCTGGAATAATTGTCGATTGGCCCGGCGAGATATTGTCATTTTCCACAATCTCGGGAAGTGTCGCGACGGTGCAGCGAGCGGCGTCTCGCGGCGAGAATGCGATCGATCGACGGGGCGGGACCAGCAGATGCAGAGTAAGAACGACGGCATGAAGCGACGAATCCGGGCTGATGACAGCCGTTTTCTCGCCAACCGCTCGCCGTTCTTCCACAACGTACGCATGCTGGCGCGCTATTCGGCGCGCATGAACGCGATCCTGAAACCCGCCGGCCTTGATGTGCCGAAATGGCGGGTGCTGATGCTGCTGGTTGAGGGGCGGCCGATCACCGTCTCGCAGATTGCGGACGAGGCGGTGGTCAATATCTCGACCATGGCCAAGATCATCAACCGGATGACCGACGACGGCCTGGTGACGGTGCGGACGTCGAGCGCCGACGCCCGCTCGACCGAAGTTTTCATCACCGACGCTGGTGAGCAGGTGCTCGAGGTGGTGCGGGACAAGGTCGCGTATCTGTTCAAGGAAGCGCTGCGTGGCCTGACCAAGGCCGAGGTGCAACTCCTCAACACACTGTCCGTCAAGATTTACGACAACCTGTCGCCGTAGCCCACAAACATCGCCTAAGCTCGGTCATCGGGACCGTTTTGCCCGCGCAGGGCGGCGGTGCTTGCGCCTCCGGCAGCGCCGAGCGCGGGCATTTTGACTGCGAAAGCAGCAAATCGCAGCGAGATTATGTGCAGCGCGCCGTTTTAAGTTGCTTGATTGTTCGCTGGAATATTTCACTAATTAGGTCGATCGCTGCAGGCGGGAATTAGTTGCGTTAAAAGCCCTCTGCAGATCTCCGCGCCCGATCCGAGCGGCCATGCCGCCAAGCTCGGCAGCGGCCCAGCAACGACGGATGGGAAGAGGACCTCATGCAGAAATTCAAGGCGCTCGCGGCCGCGGCGATCCTGACGACACTGGCCGGTCCGGCGATGGCCCAGGTCAAGGTCGGCGTCATCGCCTCGTCGACCGGGCCGATCTCGGTGGTCGGCCTGCAGCAGAAGAACACGGTGGCGCTGCTGCCGAAGAAGATCGGCGACGTCACGGTCGACTACATCTACATGGATGATAACAGCGACCCGACTCAGGCGACCAAAAACGTCCAGAAGTTCCTGATCGAGGACAAGGTCGACGCCATCATCGGCCCGTCGGGTTCGCCCAACGCGGTCGCAGTCTTACCGTTCATCGCCGACGCCAAGACCGTGATGCTGGCGCCGGTCGGTTCCACCGCGGTTGTGCTGCCGATGGATGAAAAGAAGAAGTGGGTGTTCAAGACCACCCAGAACGACAACCTCGTCATGGACGCGCTGGTCGCGCACATGAAGAAGAACGGTGTCAAGACGGTCGCCTTCATCGGCACCAACGATCCGCTCGGCGCCAACTTCGCCAAGGCGTTCAAGACGGTGATCGAGCGCGAAGGCATCAAGCTGATCGCCGAAGAAACCTTCAGCCGCGCCGATACGTCGGTCGCCGGCCAGGCGCTCAAGATCCTGTCGGCAGCGCCGGACGCGGTGCTGGTCGGCGCCGCCGGCGCCACCACGGTGCTGCCCGAAGTGACGCTGGTCGATCAGGGCTACAAGGGCAAGATCTATCAGACCCACGGCGCTGCGACGCCGGAATTCCTCAAGCTCGGCGGCAAGAAGGTCGAGGGCACCGTGCTGGCCGCGAGCCCGATGCTGGTGCAGGCGCAGGTCGGCGACGACGTGCCGTCCAAGGCTTCGGGCCAGGCTTACATCGACGCCTATACCAAGGTGTACAACGTTGCGCCTGGCACGTTCGGTGCCAACGTTTGGGACGCTGGGCTGCTGCTCGAGCGGACCGTTCCGATCGCGGCGGCGAAGGGCAAGCCGGGCACGCCGGAGTTTCGCGCCGCGCTGCGCGACGCGCTGGAGAACGTCAAGGAGCTGACCGGCGCACAGGGCGTCTACAACATGACCCCGGCCGATCACTCCGGCTTCGATGCGCGCAGCATCGTCCTCGTCACCGTCAAGGACGGCGCCTGGCAGCTGCTGAAGTAACACCGCGTCTCCGGCCGCGGACATCGCCCTTCGCGATCCGCGGTCGGCCTCGCCCCGACCGGCACCTTCGACCATCCGCACGGCAGGCGGCGCCAAACCCGCGTCGTCGAAAGGATCTTCGTGAATCTCGTCGTCGCTCTGTTTCTGGCTCAGGACGGCATTGCCAATGGCGTGGTCTACGCGCTGCTGGCGGTCGCGATCGTGGTGTTGTTCTCGGTCACCCGCATCACCTTCGTGCCGCAGGGCGAGTTCGTCTCCTACGGGGCGCTCACCTTCGTCACCATGCAGGACGGGCAGCGGCCGGGCACGATCCCGCTGCTCGGCCTGCTGATCGCCCTGCACGTCGGGCTTGATCTGATTGGCGGTTGGCGCAAGCAGCGCCCGGCGGCGCTGCTGCTGTCGAGCCTGCGCAGCGTCGCGAGTGCGCTGATCGTGCTGGCGCTGGCCTATGCGGCCACCAGCTTCGACCTGCCGCTGCTGCTGAAAGCCGTGATTGCGATCGCGGTGGTCACCGCCGCCGGCCCGCTGCTCTACCGCATCGTCTATCAGCCGCTCGCCGATGCCTCGGTGCTGGTGCTGCTGATCGTGTCGGTGGCGCTGCATTTCGTGATGACCGGGCTGGCGCTCTACATCTTCGGGCCGAGCGGCCAGCGCTCGGCGCCGCTGCTCGACATCACGTTTCCAGTCATGGGCGTGCCGATCGCCGGCCAGACGCTACTGATCCTGGGCGTCACTGTGGTGGTGATCGTCGCGCTGTACTTCGCCTCGCAGCACACACTGTACGGCAAGGCCATGCAGGCGGTGGCGCTGAACCGCACAGGCGCGCGGCTGATGGGTATTTCCACCTCACTGGCCGGCCGTACCTCTTTCCTGGTCGCCGCCTTCATCGGCGCGCTGGCCGGCGTGCTGATCTCGCCGACCACCACGATCCTGTACGACACCGGCTTCCTGCTCGGCCTCAAGGGTTTTGTCGGCGCGATTCTCGGCGGCTTGGCCAGCTATCCCATCTCGGCGCTCGGCGCGTTGCTGATCGGCCTGTTGGAGAGCTACTCGTCGTTCTTCGCCTCGACCTACAAGGAAGTCATCGTCTTCAGCCTGATCATCCCGATCCTCTTGGTGCAGACGCTGCGCCAGCACCGCATCAAGGAAGACGACGACCACGGCGCCGAGGCGCTGCCGGCGCAGGCCAATCTGTCGCCGCAGGCGCTGCAATTCCGCCGCCGGATCAAGACCGGCCTCGGCATCGCGTTCGTGCTTGCCGTCGCGGCGGCGCCCGCCGTGTTCTCGGATTACGAGATCGCGCTGCTGAATTACGTCGGCCTCGCCGCGATCGTGGTGCTCGGCCTGGTGCTGCTCACCGGCGTTGCGGGGCTGACCTCGTTCGCGCAGGCCGCCTATGTGGGCATTGGCGCCTACATCACCGGCTACGTCTCCTCGACCTACGGTCTGTCGCCGTGGCTGACGCTGCCGCTGGCGCTCGCGGTCGCCTTCGTGCTGGCGCTGTTCGGCTCGCTGATCACGGCGCGGCTGTCGGGGCACTATCTGCCGCTGGCGACGCTGTCGCTCGCGGTGGTCGCTTATTATCTGTTCGCCGCGTTGCCGCAGACCGGCGGGCAGGCCGGCATGACCAACATTCCGCCGCTGACCATCGCGGGTATCGCGGTTCACAGCCCCAAGGCCTGGTATGCGGGCATCTGGGGCGCGCTGCTGTTGCTGCAACTGGCGATGACCAATCTGCTCGACTCCCGCCCCGGCCGCGCCATCCGGGCGCTGAAGTCCGGCACCATCATGGCCGAAAGCCTCGGCGTCGACACCTGGAAGGCGAAGATCGCGGCGTTCGTCATCGCCTGCCTCTTGGCGGCGCTGGCCGGCTGGTTCTACGCGCACTACCAGCGCTTCCTCAATCCGTCGCCGTTCTCGTTCAACCAGGGCATCGAGTATCTGTTCATGGCGGTGATCGGCGGCGCGGGCTCGATCGGCGGCGCGCTGGTCGGCTCCGGCATCGTGGTGCTGGCCAATCAGTGGCTGCAGACCAATCTGCCGCTGCTGCTCGGCATGCAGGGCGATTTCCAGGTGATCATCTTCGGCATCGTCGCCATGGCAATGCTGCAGCTTCTGCCGCGCGGCATCTGGCCGGCGCTGCTCGATCTCACCGGGATGCGGCTGCCGAAGGCGTGGTCGATGTCCAAGGACACCGCGCCGCTGCCGGCGCGCGACAAGCCGCGGCCGGGGGAGACCGTGCTGGCGGTGCGCGGCGTGTCGAAGAATTTCGGCGCGATCGCCGCCAACCGCGACATCAGCCTTGACGCCAAGGCCGGCGAGATCCTGGCGCTGATCGGCCCGAACGGTGCCGGCAAGAGTACGCTTTTCGACCTGATCTCCGGCGTGCAGCGGCCGTCGAGCGGCACCGTGCACTTCCTCGGCCGCGAGAGCAGCTACTTCCCGCGCACGCTGTCCCGCGACGGCATGGGCCGCACCTTCCAGCACGTCCGCATCATTCCCGAGATGACCGTGCTGGAGAACACCGCGCTCGGCGCCCACGCCCGCGTCGACACCTCGTTCGCCTCGGCGGCGCTTCGCCTCGATCGGCCAACCGAGGCGCGGCTGATCGGCGAGGCGCTGCGCCAGCTCGCCCGCGTCGGGCTGGAGAGCGGCGCGACGCAAACCGCCGGCAGCCTCTCGCTCGGCCAGCAGCGCGTGCTGGAGATCGCCCGCGCGCTCGCCTCCGATCCGTGCCTGCTGCTGCTGGATGAGCCCGCCGCCGGCCTGCGTCATCTCGAAAAGCAGGCGCTGGCGCGGCTGCTGAAGCAGCTCAAGGCCGAGGGCATCGCGGTGATCGTGGTCGAGCACGACATGGACTTCGTGATGAACCTCGCCGACCGCATCGTCGTCATGCAGTTCGGCCAGAAGCTCGCCGAAGGCACGCCGTGCGAGATCCAGCGCAACCCGGCCGTGATCGAGGCCTATCTCGGAGGCGCCGAATGACCGCGACGACGAGCGACGTCCTGCTGCGCGCCGACAGCATCAATATCGGTTATGGCCGCGTCGACGTGGTGCACGGCGTCAGCCTCAATGTCCGCCGCGGCCAGATCATCGCCATTATCGGCCCCAACGGCGCCGGCAAGACCACGCTGCTCAGCGGCCTGATGGGGCTGCTGCCGGTGAAGGGCGCGCTGTCCTTCTTCGGCGAAACCGCGACTGAGCAGCCGACCGTCGAGGCGCTGGTCGGGCGCGGCGTCACGCTGATCCCGGAGACCCGCGAATTGTTCGGGCCGATGAGCGTCGAGGACAATCTGCGGCTCGGCGGCTTCGCCCGCTATCAGCAGGGCCACCGCGATCTCGATGCCGGGCTCGAAGAGGTTTACGCGTTGATGCCGCGGCTGCGCGAGCGCAAGGCGCAGGCCGCCAAGACGCTGTCGGGCGGCGAGCGGCAGATGCTGGCGATGGGCCGGGCGCTGATGTCGAAGCCGCAGCTATTGCTGCTCGACGAGCCGAGCCTCGGGCTCGCGCCGCTGATCACCCGCGACATTCTCAGGACGGTGGCGACGCTGCGCGACCGCGGCATGTCGTGTCTGCTCGTGGAGCAGAACGCCAAGGCGGCGCTGCGCATCGCCGATTATGCCTATGTGATGGAATCCGGCGCCTTCGTGCTGGAAGGCCCGGCCGCCGAGATCGCGGCCAATCCGGACGTCATCGCCAGCTATCTGGGCGTGCGCACCGCCGCGGCGGCGGACCACCACGCCTGACACGCGGCCCGCCGAAGCGTCGCTCCGGCGGGGACGGACTTCGTAGCAACCAGGAGCACCACGCTCATGAACGCGCATGCCTCGATGAATCACATGACCGAAGCCCAGCTCCGCACCGAGCTGGCGCTGTGCTATCGGCTGATCGATTTCTTCGGCTGGACCGAGATGATCTTCAACCACGTCTCGGTGCGGCTGCCCGGCGCCGAGAAGCGCTACCTCGTCAATCCGTTCGGCCTCAACTACAACGAGGTGACGCCCGACAATCTGCTCACCGTCGACGTCTCCGGCGAACTGATCGGTACCTCCAACTACAGGCCGAATCCGGCCGGCTTCGCGCTGCACGGCGCAATCCATTCGGCGCGCGAGGATCTGCACTGCGTGCTGCACGCCCACACCACGCCGATGTCGGCGGTGGCGCAAAAGGCCGGCGGCCTCAGCCATGACAGCTTCTACGGCGCGCAGCTCACCGGGCGGGTCGGCTATCACACCTTCGAGGGCATCACGCTGTACGACGACGAGCGCGAACGGATGCTCGCCAGCCTCGGCCAGGGCGACGTGCTGATCCTGCGCAACCACGGCGTCGCGGTCGGCGCGCCGGACATTCCGCGCGCCTTCATGCTGCTGTGGACGGTGCAGCGCGCCTGCGAGATCCAGTGCGCGGCGGGCGGCATTCCGGGCGCCGACACGCCGCTGCCGGATCAGGTCAAACAGCAATGCGTCGACAGCTCGCGCGACCTGATCGCCAGAGCAGCTTCGCGCGGCTGTTCTTCGACGCCGCGGTGCGCCGCATGACTAAGGCACAGGGGCCGGCGTTCTGAGCGCGGGCGTTGCGAACGCCATGAGCGACAGCACGCCAGGCGCGGGCGCCATCGGGGCATCGGTGGCGCCCGCTCGCCTGAAACTATGCGTCGTCGGCGCCGGTGCGATCGGCACCGCGCTGGCGGTACGGCTCGCCGCGGGCGGGCACGAGGTCGGCGTGCTGGCGCGCGGCGCGCGGCAGACCTTCATCGCCAATCACGGCCTGACGCTGCGCGACGGCGACCGCGATTTTGCTTTCCGTCCGACGCTGGCCGACCTCGCCGACCTATCGGCCTATGATCTGGTGATCGTCGCGGTGAAGGCCGGCGCGCTGCCGGCGCTGCTGCCGCGGCTCGCGGCTGCCATGCGACCCGACGCGCTGCTGATGCCGGCCATCAATGGCCTGCCGTGGTGGTACGCCCTCGGCGAACGGCAGCCGCTCGGCGGCCGCCCGATTGCGGCGGTGGATCCGGATGGGAGCTTGCTGCCGCTGTTCGCGCCGGAGCGGCTGATCGGCTGCGTGGTCTACAGCCGCGTCACCATGCTGGGCAGCGGCCACGTCATCGTCAGCGGCCGGCAGGATCTGCAGCTCGGCGCCGTCGGCGGCACGCCGCCGCTCGCGACCATTGCGGCGCAATTTTCCGAGGCCGGCATTGCGGTCCGCGTTGAGTCCGATATCCGCCGCGCGGTCTGGCGCAAGCTGATCCGCAACGCCGCAACCAATGTCGTGACCGCGCTGACCGGGGCGACGCTGGAGCAGCTCGGCCATGAGGCCGAGACGATCCGCCTGGTCACCGACATCGCGCTGGAAGTCTCCAACCTCGCCGCCCGTGTCGGCCGCGCTGTCGATCCGGAGATCGACGAACTGATCGCAGTGCTGCGCAGCGCCGGGCCGTTTGCGACCTCGATGCTGCAAGACGTGAGGCATGGCCGCGAACCCGAACTCGGCGCCATCGCCGGGGCGCCGCTGGAGCTTGCCGAACTGGTCGGGCAACCGATGCCGACGCTGCGCGCGGTGGCGACGCTGCTGCGCTTGCACGTCCGAGCGCGCTGACAACCTGCCGCCAGTATTCCGCCGGGCGGTGGCTCAGCACTCGAGCTAAGCGCCGGTCATAATGCTGCCCCCAAAAGGCGGATGCCCGAGTTGATCGGCGTCAACGCCGTGCCCGGGCGACGGCGCGAAGCTACCGCCACTGCATCTCATGCAGGGGGATACGATCATGATGAATTTCGACATGCTGCTGATCGCAGCGGGGGCGCTATCCACCGTTGTGATTCTGTTCGGTGTGGTGATCATGAGCGACTATGAGGCCGAGCATCAGCACGTCCGTGCGATGCCGCGGCGGCAGCCGGACTAATCGTCCGGGCGTCTGGTCGATCGAGGCAGATCGCCGTGCCGGGGCTTAGCGGCGGGTGGCCTCGCCAAGATCCCGCTTGATGATCTCAAGCAGGGACGCCAGCACCTCATTGCGCGGGGGCGGAAGGGCGTCGGCTGGCAGTTTCTTGCGCTGCAGCGGCGCTGGTCTCGGCGGAGGCAGCGCTGACCGTCGCTTGGCCAGCGCCGGCATCTCTATGAACTCGTCGAGTGCGCTCTCCGGCCGTAGCACGCGTGGCCGGCGCGGCAACTCGGGCGGAAGCGCTTCGCTGCCTGCTGGTCCAGGCGTTGGCGTCACGAATGATCCGTACAGCACATCCTCGTGCCGACCCACCAGCCACATCGTCGCCCAATAGATCGCGGCCAGAGCGATCACGCAGAGAAGGCCGAGCTCAAGCATCGCCGGTCTCCAACACATTGCGTGCGGTGCTATGCGACCACGCCCGCACGCAGCCTGTTAGCAGCAGTGCTGGATCTGATCTTTGAGCGCAATTAATTCGCATCCACAGCCCTCGGGAACAGATTGATTCCGGAAGGTGACACGAGACGCAAGGGGAATCTGGAACCCGCCCGCGACACGCGCAAACAAAAGCGCCGGGCCAAGGCCCGGCGCTGATGATCAGTTCAGGATTACGTCAGTGCGTTCAGCGGCCGAGTAGTACCGGCAGCCCGAGCATCGACGAGAACGGCGCCGGGTCGTTGATCAGTTTGGCCGAGCCGTTCTGATTGGCAGCGAGCTGCGAAAACGGCTTCTGGCTCGAGGTGAGCGACGACCACGGCTTCTGGCTCGACGCCAGCGACGAGAACGGCTTTTGCGAGGCCGACAGCAGCGGCCCGAAGATCGACGACAGGAAGAAGTTCGGGCTGGTCAGCTCGGGGAAGATGCCTCCGAGGGTCGTGCGCGAGTCGGTCAGGCGCGGGGCGCCGGTGAGATTGGCGGACGGGCTCAGCGAGGCGCCTGCGTAGCTCGCCGCCGCCTTCGACGGACCGTGGCGATTGAGAATGGCTTCGGCCTGCGCGCCCTTGCCGAATGGCGGGTCCACGCTTACCAAAGTACCATTGCTGCCGCTGGTGATCAGTTCGGCGTTGTCGAACGAGGCTGCTTTCAGCTCGGCGAGAGCCGCCTGGGCCTTCTTCGCGTCGTCATATGCTTTAACAATTTGCGTCATGCTTACTTTCCTCGATCGTGTTGGGTGGGCAACGGAATCTCAGTGTTCACCGACAATTCCACGGCCAGGACCCGGTTCCCAATCTCGCACATTTTCGCGCTGCGGCAAGCTAATTTGGGCATCGGCGTACCGGTGACAACGCGTCGCACAAGACTAAGTAAGCGTGGCGTGAACGCGCTTGCGCAGAATCAAGCCGCAGACGGATTTAGCTACCGAGGCTCTCGTCTACCGGTATTGCGATGCTGAATGTGCCCAGCTGGCGGCTGTCGTCGCCTTTCTGCTGATGACAAGTGCTTGCAGAAACGCCTAGCCGATCGCGGTGGAAAATTCTGTCCGGGTTCGCCCGGACAGATGTTCACGTCTCCGACGCAACCATGTGCCATCAGACGAAATCAGCCGCTGCCGGAACCAGGCTGGCCAGCCGGGCTTTGTGTGACGCACAAAAAGAAAAGGAAAGCCGATGGAGAGCGTGTCGAGCCCGTCGTGGTGGGCGAGCGGGGTTCTGTACCAGATCTATCCGCGCTCGTTCCAGGACTCCAATGCCGACGGCATCGGCGATCTCCGCGGCATCATCGATCGGCTCGACCATCTGTCCGACCTCGGGATCGACGCGCTGTGGCTGTCGCCGATCTTTCCGTCGCCGATGGCCGATTTCGGCTATGACGTCGCCGACTATACCGGGATCGACCCGATCTTCGGCACCATGGCGGATTTCGACGCATTGGTGCTGACCGCCCATGCCCGCGGCCTGAAGGTGATCCTCGACCTGGTGCCGAACCACTCGTCGGAGCAGCATCCCTGGTTCGTTGAAAGCCGCGCGTCGCGCGATAATCCGAAGCGCGACTGGTATCTTTGGCGTGATCCGGCGCCGGACGGCGGGCCTCCGAACAATTGGTTGTCGGAGTTCGGCGGCAGCGCTTGGGAGTTCGATCCGGTCACCGGGCAATACTATTACCACGCTTTCCTGAAGCAGCAGCCCGACCTCAATTGGCGCAACCCGGAGGTCCGGGTTGCGATCTACGAGGCGATGCGCTTCTGGCTGCGTAAGGGCGTCGATGGGTTTCGGGTCGACGTGATCTGGCATCTGGTGAAGGACGATCAGTTTCGCGACAACCCGCCCAACCCGGATTTCGCGCCCGGCCAGCCGCCGCACGCCGCGCTGATGCCGGTGCATTCCACCGACCAGCTCGAGACGCTCGACGTCGTCGCCGAAATGCGCGCCGTGCTGGAGGAGTTCCACCATCGCCTGCTGATCGGCGAGATCTATCTGCCGATCGAGCGGCTGGTCGCCTATTACGGCAAAGAGTTGAACGGCGCACAACTGCCGTTCAACTTCGCGCTGCTGTCGACACCGTGGAATGCCCGAGAGATCGCCGCGCTGATCGACCGCTACGAGCGGGCGTTGCCGCCGGGCGCCTGGCCGAACTGGGTGTTGGGCAATCACGACCGGCCGCGCGTGGCGAGCCGGGTCGGCGAGGCGCAGGCGCGCGTCGCCGCGATGCTGCTGCTGACGTTGCGCGGCACGCCGACGATGTATTACGGCGACGAGATCGGAATGACGCAGGTGCCGATTCGGCCGGAGGACGTGCAGGATCCGTTCGAGAAGAACGTGCCGGGCATCGGCGTCGGCCGCGACGGCTGCCGGACCCCGATGCAGTGGGATGCCTCACCGAACGCGGGCTTCACCGACGGAAAGCCTTGGTTGCCGCAGGCGAACGACGCCCTGCACGACAACGTCGTCAATTTGCGGGCCGACGGCCAGTCGATCCTCAACCTCTACCGCGCGCTGCTGCGGCTGCGCCGGTCCTCGCCGCAACTGGCGCAGGGCAACTTTGAACCGCTCGCAGCGGAAGGTGAACTGCTGCTGTATCGCCGGCACCACGGCGGGCGTTCCCTGCTGATCGCCCTCAACCTTGGCGACGAGCCGGTGTCGGCAGCCTCGAACGCGTTCGGACTCGACGGCGAGGTACTGCTGTCGACCCTGATGGATCGCACCGGCGAGCGGGTCGGCGACACGCTCGACCTGCGCGGCAACGAGGGCGTGATCATCGGCCCTGCGCCGGAGCCGATCGTTTAGTCCCGCCGGCGATCCGGATCCTTTTCCAGGGCTCGGCGCGCGCGGCGTTCTTGTGCCAAAGATCTTCGAACATTGGTGCGTGTCGAGGGGTTTCGGAAGGTGCAGGCGAAGCGCGCCCGCGCGGCGTTTCGCTGCAGCGTGGGCACTGCGCGGCGCGCCTTTGCCCACCCCACAACGAAGGCGTTTTACGTCAGCGCAACGCCGTAATAATCGTCGACCTTGCGGGCGCCCTTCCAGTCGTATTCGTCGTCGCGGGCGTAGTGGGGCGCGTTCTGGAGCTGGTCGTTGGTAATCAGGGTCTGATAACCGCCGAGCTCGACATTGTACTTCAGCGAATGCCACGGCAGTGGGTAGTGGTCGTCGCCGATGCCGAGAAAGCCGCCGAAGCTGAGCACCGCATACGATACCTTGCCGCTGACCTTCTCGATCATCACCCGCTCAATACTGCCGATCTTCTCGCCATCGGGGCCGTAAACCACGGTGCCCTGCACCTTGTCGCTGCCGATCAGGCTGACGGTTTCGTCTGCTTCCGCTGTCATGCTGTCTCTCCCTGTGAGGAGGAACAACCACCAGATCCCGGGCCTGTTCCTCGCCCGTCGGTCGGTCGGTCGCGGCGTGACTTGCAGGCGGGGCTTTGCAAACGAGAGAATCACTCCTATCTTGGGGCTTCATGAAACAACGAAAGGAGGTGATCCAGTGTCTCACTCGAAACGCTGTCACCTCGCTGGGGACGCCCGCTAAGGTTGGCTCCTGATTGAGCCGCTTTTGCCAGGGCGCCCCGGCGCCTGGGAACCAGCGAGTTACGAGGGGCGCGTCGGCGGACACCGTCGGCGCGCCTTGTCGTATTGGGGATCCAGTAGCCGCGATGAAGCGCAGCGCAATCGCGGACCATGCGCCCCTGCATTCCGCTGCGCTGTTGCGGCGCTTACTGCGTCTTTGTCTTCCCCGCGATCACACCCTCGCGCTTTTTCACCGCGTGATAGTAAGCCCACCACAGATGCGCGGCGGCGCCGCGGAGCGGACGCCAGGGCTCGGCGAGTGGCCCCATCTGCTTGACGGTTGGGCGTGCGTTCAACCCGAGGCCGATCCGCATTGCTTCTTGCACGGCGAGATCGCCGGCCGGCCAGGCATCGCCGTGGCCGAGGCAGAACAGCAGATAGATATCGGCGGTCCACGGCCCGATGCCGTGCAGCGCCGTGAGCGTCGCGTGGGCGACGTCGGCGTCTTCGTTGGCGAGCACGTCGAGATTGAGCCGCTCCGCATGCAGTTCCTTGGCGAGCGCCTTCAGCGTCTTGATCTTGGCGGCCGACAGCCCCAGCCGGCCGAGCCGGTCGGTGCGGGCGCGCTTGATTGCGGCGTGGTCGAACGGCTCGAACGCGGCGCCGACCCGGCCCCAGATCGCCGCCGCGCTCGCCACCGACAATTGCTGGCCGCAGACGATCGCGGCGAGGCCCTTGAAGCCCGGATCGCGCCGCCGCAGCGCCGGCATCCCGGCCGTTTTCAACACCGGGCGCAGCCGCGGGTCCTGCTTGACCAACGTTTTGATCGCGGCCGCGAGGTCGTCCTGGGTGTCGAGGTGGATGGTCATCGGTCCTGCGTTTTTCCGCGGCGTCATGCGCGGGCTTGACCCGCGCATCCATCCGCTATCGTAAGAAGAGTCTGTCATCCGATGGATTGCCGGATCAAGCCCGGCAATGACACGCGCCGGGACCAATGCCACCCGTTTTCCGATTTGCCCCGAGTCCGAACGGCTACCTGCATCTCGGCCACGCGTATTCGGCGCTGCTGAATGCCGATCTGGCGCGGGCGCAGGGCGGCCGGCTGCTGCTGCGGATCGAGGACATCGACCAGACGCGCTGCCGGCCGGAGTATGAAGACGCGATCTATCAGGATCTGGCCTGGCTGGGCATCGCCTGGGAGCCCGAGGTGCGGCGGCAATCCGATCACCTCGCGCTGTACCGCGACGCCGTCGAGCAACTCGCGGCGCGCGGGCTGATCTATCCGGCGTTCGAGAGCCGCGCCGAGATTGCGCGCCTTGTCGCCGCGAACGATGTGGTCGCGCCGTGGCCGCGCGATCCCGACGGCGCGCCGCTGTATCCCGGCGCCGGCAAAGAGCTCGCTCCCGAGCAACGCGCGAGGCTGATCGCGTCCGGCGTGCCCTATGCGCTGCGGCTCGATATGGCCGCCGCGCGTGCCATCGCCGGTGATCTGACCTGGCGCGAGTTCGGCGAAGGTCCCGGCGGTGAAACCGGGGAGGTCGCGGCGCGACCGGAGGCGTGGGGCGACGTCGTGGTCGCCCGCAAGGAGACGCCGACCAGCTATCACCTGTCGGTGGGGATCGACGACGCGCTGCAGGGCGTCACCGAGGTGGTGCGCGGCGCCGATCTGTTCTGGTCGACCAGCGTGCACCGGCTGCTGCAGACCCTGCTCGGGCTGCCGGCGCCGCGCTATCGTCACCACGGGCTGATCCGCGATGCGGACGGGCGCAAGCTGTCGAAATCCACCGCGGCGACCGGGCTGCGCGAATTGCGGGCCATGGGGGTTTCGTCCGAGCAGATTAGACGCATGGTCGGCCTGCCGCCCGCCTCCTGATCGGGCGCGGTGTGGCGGGCTCGCGCTCGATTTCAACGGTGACTCTGTTAACGGCCTCATGGCATGGTGCCGCCCGTTCGGGTGGGGGAGTTATGGCAGTGAAGTCGCGCGCCCTGCGGAGCGGGCGAGCGGCGCTCAAGCGAGCGCCGGTCAAGCGCGTGCGCAAGAAGGCTGAGACCCCCGGTATGGTCGAAACCGCGCTTGCGGCATTCGCCCACGAGGTCCGCACGCCGCTGACCGGAATCCTGGCGGTCAGCGACCTGTTGGCGACTTCCGACCTCGGCGAACGCGAGCGCCGCTGGGTCGAAACCATCAAAGCCGGCGCCGAGCATCTGTCCGGACTGGCGACGCTGTTCGTCGATGCGGCGCGGCTGGGCGCGGCCGGCCTCGGCGCCCGCCACGACTTCTTCGATCTGCGCGCGCTTGCGCGGCACGGCAGCGATTCGCTGTCCGGCCGCGCCGCCGCCAAGGGGCTGCGCGTCGCGGTGACGATCTCGTCCCGGCTGCCGGCCTTCGTGATCGGCGACGCGGTGCGGTTGCGGGCTGCCTTGGAAAACCTGATCGACAATGCGGTGAAGTTCACCGAGCACGGCGACGTCGGCCTCAAGGTCACTTCCGCCAGCGCCGGGAAGGACGCCGTGCTGGTCAGCTTCGCGGTGTCGGACAGCGGCATCGGCTTGACGCTGGCCGAGATCAAGCGGCTGTTCCGGCCGTTCTCGCAGGCCAATGTCAGCATCGCGTCGCGGTTCGGCGGCGCTGGGCTCGGCCTGTCCTCGGTCCGCCAGATCGCGCGCGCCATGCAAGGCGACGTTGCGGTGACGCAGCGGCCGAAGGGGGGCGCGGTCTTCACCCTTACGGTGAAACTGATCCGCGCCAAGCCGCCGAAGTCGCTCGCCTCTGGGCCGCATCAGGCGGCCGGCAGCTTCAGCCGTCCGCTCCGCCTGCTCAGCGTCGAGGACAATCCGTTCGGCCGGGTGGTGCTCAACGCCATCCTGACCGAGCTCGGCCATCACACCGAATTCGTCGGCAGCGGCGAGGCCGCGCCGGAGCGCCTCGCGCAGGGCGAGTTCGACGCGGTGTTGATGGACATGGTGCTGCCCGGCATCAGCGGCCCTGAAGCCATCCGCAACATTCGGGCACTCGCGGCGCCGCTCGGCGCGATGCCGATCATCGGCGTCTCGGGGCGTGATCAGGACGAAGCGGCGGCGCGGGAGGCGGGGGCCGACGCTTTTCTGCTCAAGCCGGTTTCTCCGCGCGCGCTCGCAACTGCGCTGATTGAAGCGTCGCGCCGTCCGGCAGTCGCGACTTGATAATCGCGGCGTTGAGTTCGCCGCCGTACACGAAGATCGCCGCGATAAAATACAAGAACACCAGCGCGATGATCACCGAGGCAAGTCCGGCATACATCGTCACGTAGTTGTTGGCGAACCGCGCCAGATACATGCCGAAGCCGACGCCGGACATCACCGAGGCCACCATCGTGAAGACGATGCCGGGCACGATCTGCTTGATCGAACGGCGGCCCGCAGGTAGCCGCGCATGCAGGATGAACAGCGCAACCGTCAGAGCGCCGACCGCGATGCCGTAGCGGGCAACGGTGAGAAGCGTCTGGTTGTCCTCGACCAGCAGTGGCACGTAGTGCCGTGCCGTAGCCAGGATCAGCGGTCCGAGCACGATCAGGAACGCCATCGCCAGCGCGGTGAACGCCGCCACCAGCGTGTAGCCGATAGATTCCAGTCGCAGCATGTACCAGGGCCGGACCTCGATCACCGCATAGGCGCGGTTGAGCGCGACCCGCAGGCTCTCGACGCCGTTGGATGCGAAGTACAACGCCAGCAGCAGGCCGATGGTCAGGGCGTCGCCGCGAGTGGTGGTCAGCACATCGTGGATTTCACCCGACAGCGTGCTGGCGACCTGTGCCGGCCAGATGTCCAGCATCAGCTCTGCCGCCTTGTCGGCCAGTTCTCGCGAGCCGACGAAGCCGGCCAGCGAGGTCAGCACGATCAGGAAGGGGAACAGTGCCATCAGCGACGACAGCGCGATATGGCTGGCGATCGCCCACCCGTCATCCGCCAAAAACGTATAGAGCGCGTCCATCGCGACCGCATAGACGTAGCGGATATGCCTCACGGGTCACCTGACTTACGATTGCGGCACGGGATTGTAGCATCGGCTACTAACCCGTTCCAACCAACTTCGTTGCCCCCGCCCGGGTAGCGCCGCACGGATGGTGGTGTTATGAGACCAGAATGGCAACCTTCCTCAGCACGCTTCTACTCCCGATTGCGCTGTGCGCGGTGGCGCTTGTCCTGCTGCTCGGCCTGATCAATATGATGCGGGGAGGGTCGCCGAACCGGTCGCAGAAGCTGATGCGGCTGCGCGTCCTTCTGCAATTCGCCGCGATCGTCGTGACGATGCTTGCGGTCTGGGCGCTGGGCCGCTAGCCGAGACGTCCCCATATTTTCCTTCCCGACAAGCCGGCTGCTCGCCGAGGATCTGCGCCATGGTCGTCCTCAATCGAATTTATACCCGCACCGGTGACGACGGCTCGACTGCGCTCGGCAGCGGCGAGCGCCGACCGAAATACGATCTGCGCATCGCCGCTTACGGCACCGTGGACGAGACCAATGCGGCGATCGGCGTGGCCCGGGTGCATCTCGGCGGCCTGCCGGGGATCGACGCCATGCTGGGGCGTATCCAGAACGATCTGTTCGACCTCGGCGCCGATCTGGCGGTCCCGGACCGCGACGGTAAGGCCGAGCGGCTCAGGGTCGTTTCGACGCAGGTGGAACGGCTCGAGGCTGAAATCGATCAGCTCAACGCGCGTCTCGCGCCGTTGACGTCATTCGTACTGCCTGGCGGACAGCCCGGTGCTGCTTATCTGCATATGGCGCGCACGATATGCCGCCGCGCAGAACGCGTCATGGTGGAACTCGCGGCGCGGCCTGAGGAATGGGTCAATCCGGCCGGCGTGCAATACGTCAACCGGCTGTCGGACTTCCTGTTCGTCGCCAGCCGCGCGGTGAATAACGACGGTGCCGGTGACGTGCTCTGGGTTCCGGGTCAAAACCGCTAGGATTGGGTCGTTTTTGGCTCTGCTGCGTTGACCGCCGATATCCGGGGCTTTAGGTTCCGCCGCCACGATAAGTAAAACCAGCGAAAACGAAAGAGGATCGATGAAGGTTCTGGTGCCGGTCAAGCGGGTGGTCGACTACAACGTCAAGATCAGGGTCAAGAGCGACGGATCGGGCGTTGAACTCGCCAACGTGAAGATGTCGATGAATCCGTTCGACGAGATCGCGGTCGAGGAAGCGCTGCGGCTGAAGGAAGCCGGCAAGGCGACCGAAGTCGTGGTGGTGTCGATCGGCCCCGCGCAGGCGTCGGAAACGCTGCGCACTGGCCTCGCGATGGGCGCCGATCGCGGCATCCTGGTCAAGGTCGACGGCAACGTCGAGCCGCTCGCGGTCGCCAAGATCCTCAAGGGCATCGCCGGCGAAGAGCAGCCCGGTCTGATCATCCTCGGCAAGCAGGCGATCGACGACGACAGCAACCAGACCGGCCAGATGCTGGCCGCGCTGCTCGGCTGGTCGCAGGCGACCTTCGCGTCCAAGCTCGAAGTCGAAGGCTCGGACTTCAAGGTGTCGCGCGAAGTCGACGGCGGCTCGCAGACGCTGCAGCTCAAGGGCCCGGCGATCGTCACCACCGATCTGCGGCTCAACGAGCCCCGCTACGCCAGCCTGCCCAACATCATGAAGGCCAAGAAGAAGCCGATCGCGGAAAAGACCGCGGCCGACTACGGCGTCGACATCGCGCCGCGTCTGGAAGTCCTGAAGACCGTCGAGCCGAGCGGCCGCAAGGCCGGCGTGAAGGTCAAGGACGTCGCCGAACTGGTCTCGAAACTCAAGAACGAAGCGGGTGTTATCTGATATGGCCACGCTGCTGATTGCCGAACACGACCACGCCGACCTCAAGGACGCGACCAACAAGGCGCTGACCGCCGCTGCCGCGCTCGGCTCGGATGTTCACGTCCTCGTCGCCGGTGGCGGCGAAGGCACCAAGGCCGCGGCCGAAGCCGCTGCGAAGCTGCAGGGCGTCGCCAAGGTGCTTGTCGCCGAAGCTCCGGCCTATGCGCACGATCTGGCCGAGCCGCTGGCCGCGCTGATCGTGTCGCTCGCGGGCAATTACGATGCCTTCGTCGCGCCCGCGACCTCGCGGTTCAAGAACGTGATGCCGCGCGTCGCTGCGCTGCTCGATGTGATGCAGGTGTCGGAGATCATCAAGGTCGTCGCGCCCGACACGTTCGAGCGTCCGATCTATGCCGGCAACGCGATCCAGACCGTGAAGTCGAAGGACGCCAAGAAGGTCATCACCGTCCGCACCTCGACCTTCCAGGCGACCGGCGAGGGCGGCAGCGCCAGCGTCGAGTCCGTGGCGGCGGCCGAAGATCCGGGTCTGTCGACCTTCGTCAGCGAGGAAGTCGCCAAGAGCGATCGCCCGGAGCTGGCCTCGGCCAAGATCATCGTGTCCGGCGGCCGTGCGATGCAGAGCCGCGAGAACTTCACCAAATACATCGAGCCGCTCGCCGACAAGCTCGGTGCCGGTGTTGGCGCCTCGCGCGCCGCAGTCGATGCCGGCTACGCGCCGAACGACTGGCAGGTCGGCCAGACCGGCAAGGTCGTGGCGCCGGAGCTGTACGTCGCGATCGGCATTTCGGGCGCGATCCAGCATCTCGCCGGCATGAAGGACTCCAAGGTGATCGTCGCGATCAACAAGGACGAAGACGCGCCGATCTTCCAGGTCGCCGACTACGGCCTGGTCGCCGACCTGTATCAGGCGGTGCCGGAACTGACCGAAGAACTGGGCAAGCTCGGCAAGTAATTGCCGGCTCGCAGACGGATCCGGCTACGGCCGGATCCGTTGGCAAATTTGGAACGTTATTGCGATACTGCTCCCAGGCCGGCGGATGCTCGGTGCGGAAGAGGCCACCTTGGGCCGGTCAGGCGCGTCGCGCGACCGATCCTCAACGAGATGACAGATGGCGTTCACGATCAAGAAAGTCGGCGTAATCGGCTCGGGCCAGATGGGCAACGGCATCGCGCATGTCGCCGCGCTGGGCGGTTTCGCAGTGGTGTTGAACGACGTCTCGGCCGACCGGCTGAAGTCGGCGATGGCGACCATCAACGGCAATTTGTCCCGTCAGCTCGCCAAGAAGATCATCACCGAGGACCAGCGCAAGCAGGCGCTCGCCAACATCACCGCCACCGAGAAGCTCGAAGGTCTGGCGGATTGCGATCTGGTGATCGAAACCGCCGTCGAGAAGGAAGAGGTCAAGCGCAAGATCTTCCACGACCTGTGCGCGACGCTGAAGCCCGAGGCGATCATCGCCTCCAACACCTCGTCGATCTCGATCACCCGGCTCGCCGCCTCGACCGATCGGCCCGAGCGCTTCATCGGCATTCACTTCATGAATCCGGTGCCGTTGATGGAGTTGGTCGAGCTGATCCGCGGCATCGCCACCGACGACGCCACCTTCGAAACCGCGAAGGCCTTCGTCGGCCAGCTCGGCAAGCAGATCGCGGTGTCGGAGGATTTTCCGGCCTTCATCGTCAACCGCATCCTGCTGCCGATGATCAACGAGGCGATCTACACGCTGTACGAAGGTGTCGGCAACGTCGAGGCGATCGACGCGGCGATGAAGCTCGGCGCCCACCATCCGATGGGCCCGCTCGAACTGGCCGACTTCATCGGTCTCGACACCTGCCTGTCGATCATGCAGGTGCTGCACGAGGGCCTCGCCGACTCCAAGTATCGCCCGTGTCCGCTGCTGGTGAAATACGTCGAAGCCGGCTGGCTCGGCCGCAAGACCAGCCGCGGCTTCTACGACTACCGCGGCGAGAAGCCGGTCCCGACGCGCTGAGCGCGGGCCGGCCATCCACGCCTTCCTTGTTCTGCCACAGGACGTTCTTGGACGGTTACTCGATCCCCGGCACCGACCCGATCTGCTCGACCAGGAAATCGATCAGCAGCCGCACGCGCGCGATGTCGGCGCGCTCCGGCACGATCAGCAGATTGAGCGGCACCGGCGGCAGCCGATAGTCCGGCAGGATGGCTTCCAGGCGACCGGCGGCCAGCAGATCGTCGACCAGCCAGCGGTGCGTCGCCGCGATGCCGCGGCCGGCGATCAGCGCTTCGCGCGCCGCCAGACCGTGGTCGACTCTCAGCCGGCCGCCGAACGGGACGCGGTGGGTCTGCTGATCCGGACCTTCGAAGATCAGCATGTCGCTGCCCGCCACATTGACCATCCGGATGCCTTGGTGGCGGACCAGATCCTCCGGCACCGCCGGCCTGCCGTGAGCCGCCAGATAGTCCGGGGCGGCGACCATCAGACGCTGGCTCTGGCCAAGCGGGCGCAATTTCAGCGAGCTGTCGGTCAGCGGCGCCAGCCGCAGCGCCAGATCGACACCCTCGCGGACCAGATCGATACGTTGATCGGTGAGGCCGAGATCGATGCCGATCTCCGGATAGCGGTCCTGGAACGCGAAGATCAGCCGGCTGGCATGCAGCACGCCGAACGACGCCGTGCAGGACATCCGGATCGTGCCGGCCGGCGCGCCCGACGAGCCGAGCGCTTCGTCGCCGGCCTGTTCGAGCAGCCGCAGGATCTGGACGGCGCGGGCGTAATAGCGGCTGCCTTCCTCGGTCAGCGTCACCCGGCGGGTGGTGCGGCTCAGCAGCGCTGCGCCGATCGCCGCCTCGAGCTCCTGCAACTGCCGCGTCACGGTGGACTGGCCGACATTGAGCTCACGGGCGACGGCCGACAGGCTGCCGCGCTCGGCGACACGCACGAAGGTGCGGATGCGTTCGATCGTGACGGCTGATCTATCCATTTTTCGGTACAATCATATCGAAATTCGATGGCTACTGGAATAGTCGTCGCAGGTCTACGCCGAGGCTCTGATCGTCCAATCGAGGAGCCCCGCCGTGAAAGTTCTTCTGGTGTTTGCCCATCCCGACGCGCGCTCCCTGAATGGCGCGCTCCGCGACGTCGCGGTCGCAGAGCTGCAGCGTCTGGGCCACGAGGTGCAGATCTCCGACCTCTATGCCCAGGGCTGGAAGTCGGCGGTCGATCGCGCCGATTTTCCCGCCCTGGCGCCGGACGAGCGGCTGTCGCCGTCGACTGCTTCGAAGACGGCCTACGAGGCCGGCGAGCTGACGCCGGACGTCCAGGGCGAAATCGACAGGATGCGCTGGGCCGACGTCCTGATCCTGCAATTCCCGCTGTGGTGGTTCACCATGCCGGCGATTCTGAAGGGGTGGGTCGACCGCGTTTATGCCTGCGGCTTCGCCTACGGGGTGGGCGAGCACAGCGACAAGCGGTGGGGCGACCGCTATGGCGAAGGCAATCTGGCCGGCAAGCGCGCGATGCTGATCGTCACCACCGGCGGCTGGGAAACGCACTACGGCGCCCGCGGCGTCAACGGACCGATCGACGACCTGCTGTTTCCGATCAACCACGGCATCCTGTTCTATCCGGGTTACGACGTGCTGCCGCCGTTCGTCGTGTATCAGGCCGGCCGCCTCGACCAGGCGGAGTTCGAGGCCCGCGCCGAGCAGCTTCGCGAGCGCATGCGCACGCTCGCAACCGTGACGCCAATCGCGTACCGGCGCCAGAACGGCGGCGACTATCTGATTCCCAGCATGGAGCTACGCCCCGGCCTCGGCGCTGCTGGCGCCACCGGGTTCAATCTCCACCTTGGAGATGAGAAACCCGAGCGGTAGCGCATGGCGATACCGCCCGCGGATCGATTGCACGCGACCAAGCGAAAGGATTTTTAACGCATCGTCGTTAAGCTGAGGGCATGGATATGAGCATGGTCAGCGCGGCGCTCGCGATGCAGGCGAGCAGCACGCAAATGCAGATCGCCACGACGATCCAGGCGTCGAACGCCCGCACGGAGCGTGACACGGTGCAGACGCTGCTCGGCATCGGGCAGGGCGGCGCGCCTTCGCTCGCCAATGTCGGCGCCGGCGTCGGCGGCCAAGTGAATATCGCGGCTTAGAAACGCTTCGTCATTCCGGGGCGCGCGCTCTTGC
>NZ_JAJNAL010000040.1 GCF_022271405.1 Rhodopseudomonas infernalis
CGCGCAGCCACTCTCGGCCGCGCGGCGGCGCCCCCTCACCCGGATCGCATCTTGCGATGCGATCCGACCTCTCCCCACGCGCGGGAGAGGTTACGCCGAGTCGGTCGCACCGCTGCGGCCCAATAGGCTCAGCGCGTAAACTCGTCCGCCCGAAACTGCCGCGCGATCTGGTCGAGCACGGCGTTGACCATGCCGGTCTCGTCCTTCTCGACGAAGGCGTGGGCGACGTCGACATACTCGGAGACCACGACGCGCGCCGGAATGTCCTTGCGGTGTTCGAGTTCGTAGGCGCCGGCGCGCATCACGGCGCGCAGGATGGCGTCGATCCGCGCCAGCGGCCAACCCTTGGCCAGCGCTTCGTCGATCAGCGGATCGAGCTTCTTCTGGTCGCGCACCACGCCCGACACGACGTCGCGGAAGAACGCGGCTTCCGCCGGCAGATATTGATCGCCCTCGACCTCGTTGCCGATCCAGTGGCTCTCGAATTCGGCGAAGGTGTCGTCGATCCCGGCGCCGCCGACGTCCATCTGGTACAGCGCCTGCACGGCGGCGAGCCGGGCCGCGCCGCGGCGGTTGGCCTTGCGCTCGCCAGGCTTTTTATCGCCCGGCTTGGACTGCGGCTTGAACGGTTTGCGGGGTTGCTCGGCCATCGTCAGGCTTTCGCCAGCCGGCGCTTGATCCGCACCATCGCCAGCGCGGCCCGCGCGGCATCGCCGCCCTTGTTGAGGTCGCCGGGCTTGGCCCGCGCCCACGCCTGCTCGTCGTTGTTGACGGTGATGATGCCGTTGCCGAGCGGAAACTTTCGCGCGACGCTGAGGTCCATCAGCGCCCGCGCCGACTCCATCGACACGATCTCGAAATGGATGGTCTCGCCGCGCACCACGCAGCCGAGCGCAATCGCCGCGTCGTAAGGCTTGCCGGCGGCCTCCGCCGCCTCGATCGCGATCGCGACCGCCGCGGGAATCTCCAGCGCGCCCGGCACGGTCAGCACATCGTGGGTCGCGCCGGCGGCCTTCAGCTCGGCGACCGCGCCCTCGAGCAGGGCGTCCTGGATGTCGTCATAGAACCGCGCCTCGACGATCAGGACGCGCGCGCCCGAAATGTCGGTCTGGTCTTTCAAGGGAGCGCGCCGCGCGTCTGCCATGGGTTGATCCTGGTTTGTCGTCATGGCCGGGCTCGACCCGGCAATCCATCTGCCTCGGTCGGAAGATGGACGCGTTCTTGTTAAGAGGATGGATGCGCGGGTCAAGCCCGCGCATGACGTCGAGATGTGTATCTGCCGCCTATTTCATCTCGCTCAACCGCGCCGCATAGCGGGCCATCAGGTCGACCTCGATATTGACCGCGGCGCCGACCTGCCAGCCGCCCAGAATGGTGGCGCTCAGCGTGTGCGGGATGATCAGCACCGAGAACCGCGTGCCCTCGACCGTGTTGACCGTCAGCGAGGTGCCATCGAGCGTCACCGAGCCCTTCGGGGCGATGAAGCGTGCCAGCTCGCGCGAGGCCTCCAGCGTGAACCGCGCCATGTCCGGCAGCTCCTCGCGCGCCACGATGGTGGCAACGCCGTCGACATGGCCGGTGACGATATGGCCGCCGAGCTCGTCGCCGATCTTCAGCGCGCGCTCGAGGTTGAGCCGTGTGCCGGCGGTCCAGCCGTTGGCTGTGGTCATGGCCAGCGTCTCGGCGCCGGCATCGACCTCGTACCAGGTTGTGCCGCCGTCGACGCCCGAGCCGACCACGGTCATGCAGATGCCGTTGCTGGCGATCGATGCGCCGTCGACGATGGTCGACTGATCATAGGCGCAGCGGATGCGCAGCCGGTGCAATTGCCCCTGCGCAACTGGCCTGACGGTTTCGATCTCGCCGATGTCGGTGACGATGCCGGTGAACATGCGGGGCCTCTCAAGTCCGGTCGTAAATGGTGAGCGTGTCGTCGCCGATACGCTCGCAGCTGCGTTCGCGCCAGTCCGGCGCAGCGGTGATAGCGGTCAGCGGCACGCCGTCCAGCGCTTTGAGACCGCCCTCGCCGATCGGCGCCGGACCGCGCAGCAGCCAGATCTCGTCGGCGAGCTTGCCGGCGACGATCGCGCGCGCCGTCTGCGCACCGCCTTCGATCAGCAAGCGCGTCACGCCCTTGGCCGACAGCGCGCGCAGCACCGCCGGCAGATCCAGCCCGGGCGTGTCGGCGCAATCGGCGACGTGGATTACTTCGGCGCCGGCGGCGCCCAGTCGCATCGCGCTGGCGGCTTCGGCGATTTCGGACGCCATCAGCCACAGCGGCGTCTGCCGCGCCGAATGCACCAGCTTGCTGTCGCCCGAGATGCGCAGGCTGCGGTCCAGCACCACGCGGATCGGCGAGAGCGCCGCCATGCCAGGAAGCCGGCAAGTCAATTCCGGATCGTCGGCCAGCACCGTGCCGATGCCGACCAGAATCGCATCCGACTGCGCGCGCAACAGATGCACCCGCGCCCGCGCCGCTTCGCCTGTGATCGCCACCGGCTTGCGGCCGGCGGCGGCGATCCGGTCGTCGGCCGACACCGCCAGCTTGAGCACGACATGCGGCCGCTGCTCGCGGACCCGCAGCAGATGCCCGGCATGGTCGCGCGCGGCCTCGCCGGCACACAGCCCGACCTCGACCGCGATGCCGGCGTCGCGCAGCCGGGCATGGCCCTGCCCGCCGACCAGCGGATTGGGATCCTCGATCGCCGACACCACCCGCGCAACGCCGGCCGCGACGATCGCGTCGGCGCAAGGCGGCGATCGGCCGTGATGCGAGCATGGCTCCAGTGTCACATACAAAGTCGCACCGCGCGCAGCCTCGCCGGCTCGCCGCAGCGCCTCGACCTCGGCATGCGGGCGGCCGCCGTCCTGGGTCCAGCCACGGCCGACGATGACGCCGTCCTTGACCAGCACCGCGCCTACCGCCGGATTGGTACCGGTGCGGCCAAGGCCGCGGCGGCCCAGCGTCAGCGCCAGCTGCATGTAACGGTGATCAGCGGCGTCGCTCGGCGTCGCCTGCGCTTTCGCGGCCTTCTCGGCGGCCAGCCGGGCGCCGTATTGCTCTTCCAGGATGCGGAAGATCATTTGCGGACCAGCGCCGACCGGATCTCATCTTCATTGGTGAGTTCGCCGAGCACGGCTTCGAAATCCTTGGCCTCGCGAAAATTGCGATACACCGAGGCGAAGCGCACATAGGCGACGTCGTCGAGCTTGCGCAGATGATCCATCACGATCTCGCCGATCGTCTCCGACGAGATGTCCGCCTCGCCGCCGCTTTCCAGCTCGCGGACGATCGCCGACACCATCTGCTCGACCCGCTCCGGCTCGACCGGCCGCTTGCGCAACGAGATCTGCACCGAGCGCACCAGCTTATCGCGGTCGAACGGCACGCGGCGGCCGTTGCGCTTGATGACGGTGAGTTCGCGGAGCTGCACCCGCTCGAAGGTGGTGAAGCGGAAATTGCACGCCACGCATACCCGCCGCCGCCGGATCACCGAGGAGTCCTCGGTCGGCCGGCTATCCTTCACCTGGGTATCGAGGCTGTTGCAGTTCGGGCAGCGCATCGCGACGCGTCCTCAGAGCCTTGCCAAGGGGATCAGCCCCCTCGTTCGTCATGGCCGGGCTCGTCCCGGCCATCCACGCCTTTTTCCCTTCCAACGCTCAAGGCGTGGATGCCCGGGACAAGCCCGGGCATGACGGGCGGTAATTAATTACTGATAGATCGGGAAGCGGTCGGTCAATTCCTTGACGCGCTGCCTCACCGAAGCTTCCACCAGCGGCGCGGCGCCTTCCGGCGATTGCGCAATGGCGTTCAGCACTTCGGCGATCAAGTTACCAACCTGCTGGAACTCGGCGACACCGAATCCGCGGGTCGTCGCCGCCGGGGTGCCAAGGCGCAGGCCCGAGGTGACGAACGGCTTCTCCGGGTCGAACGGGATACCGTTCTTGTTGCAGGTGATGGCCGCGCGGACCAGCGCCTTCTCGGAGACGTTGCCCTTCAGCCCCTTCGGCCGCAGGTCGACCAGCATGAGGTGATTATCGGTGCCGCCGGAGACCAGATCGAAGCCGGCCGCACGCAGCGTTTCCGCAAGCGCCTTCGCGTTTTCGACGACATTCTTCGTGTAGACCTTGAAGTCGGGCTGCAGCGCTTCCTTGAACGCGACCGCCTTGGCGGCGATGACGTGCATCAGCGGCCCGCCCTGCAGGCCGGGGAAGATCGCCGAGTTGAACTTCTTGGCCAGCGCCTCGTCGTTGGTGAGGATCAGGCCGCCGCGCGGGCCACGCAGCGACTTGTGAGTCGTCGTGGTGGTGACGTGGGCGTGCGGCACCGGCGAGGCGTGCACGCCGCCCGCCACCAGGCCGGCGAAATGCGCCATGTCGACCATGAAATACGCCCCGACGCTGTCGGCGATCTCACGGAAGCGCTTGAAGTCCCAGGCGCGCGGATAGGCCGAGCCGCCGGCGATGATCAGCTTCGGTTTGGTTTCCTCGGCCAGCTTGGCGACCGCATCCATGTCGATCATCTGGTCCTCGCGGCGCACCGTGTAGTGCACCGGCTTGAACCACTTGCCGCTCATGTTGACCGGAGCGCCGTGGGTGAGATGGCCGCCGGCGGCGAGATCGAGGCCCATGAAGGTATCGCCGGGCTGCAGCAGCGCCAGAAACACCGCCTGGTTCATCTGGCTTCCGGAATTCGGCTGGACGTTGGCGAAGGCCGCGCCGAACAGCTTCTTGGCACGATCGATCGCCAGGTTCTCGGCGACGTCGACGAATTCGCAGCCGCCGTAATAGCGATGGCCCGGATAGCCCTCGGCGTATTTGTTGGTCATCACCGAGCCCTGCGCTTCCAGCACCGCGCGGCTGACGATGTTCTCGGAGGCGATCAGCTCGACCTCGTGGCGCTGGCGGCCGAGTTCACCCTTGATCGCGGCGGCGATCTCGGGATCGGCCTGCTCGAGCGAGGCGGAGAAGAAACTGTCGGGCGCGGAAGCGTGCTTGGCTGATGTGCTCATGGGCAAAGTCTCCACCGCCGCAGCCGGTTCAGCCGGTGCGAGCGGTTACAGGATAGCGGTTCGGAAGCGGCGGGTGCCGCATAGCACATCCGGACCGCCCGGCCAAGGATCTGAACCAGCTCTCTGCCAATCCTTTGCGGCAAGTTGGGCAGTCCAGGACCAGATGTGGTGGCTGCGAGCCGTTTGCACGGGGCCAGCAAGGACTTCCCTTGCACCAGAGCGAGGTGGAATATACCTGATTAGGAACCAAGGAACCTCGCTCATGGCACTCAGCATCAAGGATCCCGAAACTGAGCGGCTGGCGCGCAATCTCGCGCAAGCCACTGGCGAAACCATCACTCAGGCGACCAAGCGCGCTTTGGAAGAACGGCTTCGCCGGGTTGGCGGAGCGTCCCGCCGATCGGAATTGCTCGAGGACATGGCGGCCATCCGCCTTCGTTGGAGCGCGCTGCCGGTCGCCGACGGCCGGACCGCGGACGACATCGTCGGCTACGATGACGATGGATTGCCGCGCTGATGGTGATCGACACCTCCGCCATCGTCGCGATCGCGCTCAACGAGCCCGATGCGGCGGCTCTCGAAGCCCGGATTGCGGACGATCCAGTTCGGCTGATCTCTGCTGCCACCGTGCTCGAAGCGACCATCGTTTTGGAAACGCGGCTCGGCGAGGCCGGCGGACGCGAGTTCGACCTCTGGCTCCACAGGATCGCCGCCGACATCGTCCCGGTCGATGCCGAGCAGACCGAGACGGCGCGCCGCGCCTGGCGCCGCTACGGCAAAGGCCGGCACCCGGCCGCACTGAACTACGGCGATTGCTTCGCCTACGCCCTGGCGACGACCCGCGGCGAACCGCTGCTGTACAAGAGCGAGGATTTTGCGAAGACGGAGGTCGGTTAGAACGGCTTGTCGCGGCCGCCGCATATCGCTGCGCTCATGAGGCGCTACTATTGTCGGCCCGCCATCAAGCACGGTAGTCATTTGGGTTGTGGAAGAGCGGTTCCGGCAAGTACCTTTTTGAAAGATTCATTTATGCTGATCTTCTCATCTTCCCGCTCTTTAAATTGATTGTAGCGGTCGGATAAATCGTAAACGTATTCTGTGATAGCGTAGACGAATGCTTGTAAGTCTTCGGCATCCTGCCGACTTACCGTTATATCCTCTGGATGTGCAGCGAGATTTCTCACTGCGTTGAGGCTAATACTCCAATCATAAAGACGATCATCGATAATTGTCCTATCACGAAGCTCTTTTATTCCGGCATTCAACATAATACGCTTCGCCCGCGAGCGCACTTCTTCGCGCGGCTCATTTTCGGGTGTTGAATCTGACGCGTCTCTAATTTGTGGCGCTAATAGATCGCGACAGAGAGCCTCAAGAGCCCGACCTAACATGACGCATGCAGCAATGTTTGCTCCAGCTTGGAGCGAACGATCAGCCTCAGTTAGGGATTGTGTCAGCGTGCGAGGAATTCGGCTGCTTACGAAAACTTTCGGAGGATCTGGATAAACCCGGACAACATCTGCATAAAAGTCACTTTCGGCCCCGAGATAGTTTTTGAACGAGATTTGCTCCGATCGCCCCACAAGTATCGTTGTGCACCTTGGACACTTGCCGATCATCACCCGTTCACCGAAAGGCTCTCCAGCGTCATCGTCATACCACGACCGCTCGACGGCCGCAGACTGCTGAGCGCCCACCTTCGCCTTACATTGAGGGCAATCAACTATAAAAATCGCCATCGCTACACTTATATTGTCAAATACAGCTTATACTATCAAGTATGACGTCGGAGTTGCAAGCACATAAAGGCGACGCGGCCGACTACAACCTGCCCCATCCTACACTCCCTTCCCGTGCGGCGCCAAAACGCCGGACGCGGGCCAATACTGCCTAATTGGCGGGGAGACCATCCCGGTTCAGCGTATAGTGATGACGAATTAGCGCTTGGAACGATTGCAGCGACCCGTCGCCGCATCAGTGCAGGCGAGATTCGGGATCAGTCAAATGATCAACCCCAGCGCAATCGATGCGCTCATATTGACTAGTTGCCGATTCAGCGTTTCACCCGCTACAGTATCTAGACACGACACCAAACTCTTCGCTTGATCAAATTGCGATTTGCGACATTGGCTATTTCTTCTCTCAGAAGCATTCCGAAATCGGACGCCTCCCATCAAGTAATGCGAGGACTACGATCGCTCACCGATATTTCTTACGTTACCGAACTTCTGTGCGCACGACATTCGCTTACCCTCGATCAAAAACGGAATGCGCGCGCTCAAGCCGAATCGATACGATCTTGCCTTGAACAAGGGCTTGAGTATCGCGAAGCTGCATTGAAGTCTGATTACGCCCGACCAACTCTTGCGTACTACTCAACGATGTCCTTCGCCATTTGCGAAATTCTTCTTAAGCGAGACGGGAACTACAGGCTGCAAAGACTCCGACAGCAACATGGCCATCACGGCATCGACTTCTCGATTCCCGACGTTAGGCAACACGAGAGTTTGTCAGCCGACCAATTGATCGCGATCCCCCGCCAAAGCGGGACATTTCCAGTTTGGTATGGGACATCCAATCACCGGCCGATTTGGCGGAAGAAGACGTTTCGGAAAAGAGGAACGACCCGCGCCGGGATCACTCTCTTGCTAGCTGCACCACCTGAAACGCCTAAGCCACTGCCCCGCACATCTCTTCTTGACTTAGCAAACGCCTGCCCTGCGCTCATATCTGAGAAGAATGAGCTTGGGTTGGACATAAGATTAGTCAGATCTACAATTGAGTGTATCGTCGATGAAGACAGTGGTTACACAACCTGGTCGCTTATTATACATCCTGCACGCCCAGAGGTAGTTGAAGCGATCCACGAACAATGTCGGCTTGGATTGCGATGCCTTGACCTTGTTCAAGCGCAGCCATTCGACCAGGGTGGCGGATTTTATATTTCTGTCCCGAACGATTGCGACTACCTCGCGTTCGCTATACCCGGGGGGTATAGCGGCGATGGTGAAATTCTATTGCTTGATCTCAGAGAGAACGACCTGAACGAGTTCGGGATGTATTATTTGGCGTCGTACATTTCGGGTATGTTTGCCAGGTACTACCCCGAATTATGGGAAAAATGCTCCGATAGCAGGAACAAGCTCTATCTGCTGATTGACGCCATGATGAACGCAGCTATCGAAAGAGCTCCGTTGCTTCTATTGGAAGAATTTAGAGAAGAAGCCTTTGTATTAGTCTGAGATGTTAGCAAATCGATTTCTAGCGAACGGCTAATAGCTGCCGCCCTCACCCCATCCGATACGCCCCGCCCTTCTCCACGCTCCGCCGGAACGCCGGCCGCGCGTGCATCCGCCCGATCCACGCCGTCAGCGCCGGATACGGCCCCAGCTTCCCGAACGACCCTGCGACCTCGGCGACAAAGCTCATCATGATGTCGGCGCCGGTGAGATTGTCGCTGACGAAGTACTCGCGGCCGTTCAGCGCGCCCTCGATGAAGCCGAGGTGGTTGGCGATCTCGCTGTCGATGCGGGGCTGTAGCGGGGCGGCGGCGTCTTTCAGGCGGGCCGTGTAGAGCTGCAGCATCAGCGGCAGCATCGCCGAGCCTTCGGCGTAGTGCAGCCATTCCTGATAGGCCTCGAAATCGGGCGTGCCCTCGGCGGGGCGCAGACCGCTGCCGGCGCCGTGGCGGCGCAGGATGTAGTCGACGATCGCGCCGGACTCGACCAGCGTCAGGTCGCCGTCGGTGATCACCGGCGATTTGCCGAGCGGGTGCACGGCCGCGAGTTCGGGCGGCGCCAGCCGGGTGGTGGCATCGCGCTGATAGCGCTTCAGCTCGTAGGGCGCGCCGATCTCTTCCAGCAGCCACAGGATACGCTGCGAGCGGCTGTCGTTGAGGTGATGAAGCGTCAGCATGGCGATCTCCGGGAGGCTGGTGGCGCGTCGGTGCGGCCGGCTGGCTGGGATGTGGTCGATCTCGGACGCCGTCCCGGATTTCGCTGCGCTGCATCCGGGCTACGGGTGAGAACCAGACGCGTTACAGCGTCTCCTGCTTGGCGCCGCATTCCTTGCAGGTGTAGGCGACACGGCTGACGCCCTTGGGCGCCTTGACCTTGTTGGGCGCGCCGCATTTGCCGCAGGTCGCCATGATCACGGTGTCGCCCTGCTTCACCGTGACGGTCTTGTTGGCCATCGCCTCGCGCATCAGCCGTTCGGCTTCCTCGCGCATCGCCTTCTTGTCCATGCCTTGCCCTTGTTGCTGCATTTCGAGGCGCCTTGTAACCCACCGCCGCGGCGGCGCCGCATGAATTTCGCCGCCGCGCGCGAAATCCGGTTGACAGCCGGTGTAAATTAGGATTATTTCCCCAATGTCCTGTCCGTGAGGGGCGCTTCTCGAGGGCGCTTGGAAGCGGGACAGATCACGCCGCCGGGCAACCGGCGGGGTCAATGCCCGGCGACGCCAGCTTGCTGGTCTAGCCGGGTGGATGCGGCTCCTGCGGTCGTGGCTCGCAACCACGATCCCGGGCGGCGACGGGCACCGGTCCCGGCCCACTAAGAGGCCGCGCCGTAGTCGGTAGCCTGCACCGAAGGCGAACGGCGGGAAACCGTCGGGATGGCGAGCGCGGCGTCCGGTGGGCGAGCGCTCGGGCCTGGGTGACTGTGGAACCGGTCCGTTGCTGAAAAGTGCCGCGGTGGGCGCGCCGGAGCGGCGTCGCGATGGTTCGCAAAGCCATCGCAACCACTCACCACCCTTTGCGCCGACCGGCGCGCCCCCGCCCCTCGCTGTGACAGCGACAGGCGCAACCCTCGGGCTCGACAGAGCCGCGAGAACGCGAAGTCGTGGCTGTTTGACAATGTGAAGCGGAGGCACGCGGAGGATGGCGGCCTAACCACGGAGGACGGCTTTACGTAGCACGACGGCTTGGACGGAGAATGACGGCTCTTCGAAAGAGCTCTCAACCCGCCCCTCCATCCGTCTCCCCCCCCTCACTGCAGCTTCAACAATTCCTCCTTCGCCCGCTCCAGCAACGGCAGTTGCTGCTTGGCGAAGCGGCGGACGTCGTCATTGTCGGGGTGCAGAAGATAGCGCCGCAGCAGACCGATCGCGCCGTCGACGTCGTCCTTCTGCTTGTCGAGATAGTCGCGGATGAAGTCCTGGCCGACCTCGCCCTGCAGGCCGGCGAGCTCGTTGCGACGGATCAGACTCGGGTCGGGGGCGAAGTCGATGTTGAGGAGGCCGAACATGTTCAGCCGGCCGATCTCGATCTCGCGCTTGCGGGCCAATTCGGCCTGAGCTGCTGCATATTGCCGGATCGGCTCGGTGCCGCGGGTCGCGGCCAGATCGGCCGAACGCAGCTGCACCATGTTGAATTCGTGCAGCAGGCGAAGGACATCGTGCTCGTTGGGCGGCCAGCCGAACAGACGCTTGAAGCCGACATCTTCGAGCAGCGACCGCTTGCGCGGCGTTTCCGATCCGGCGATCGCGCCGGCAAAAACGACGATCGCCGGGAGGATTGCAACCAGCCCGGCGATCAATCGGATCATCGTGAAATTGCCTCAGAGGCCGGTGTAACCCGCCTTGACCGGATCGTTGCTGCCGTCGAGCTCGCGCAGATACACCAGCCCGCAGACAGTGAGGCGATTATCGTCGGTTTCACCGGCTTCGAACAGCGTGCGGATATAGTTTTCCACTTTGACCTTCATCTGATCCGCCGTTTCCTGGCTGGTCAGAAGCCCGTAGGTCTGGATCACGCGGTCGATGGCTCGTTGCATGTAGTGCCTCTCTGCTCAGGCTGCGATCTTTGCGGCCTCGAAGATGGAAATCGCCTTGTTGGCGAGCTTCAGCGGGTTGCGCTCACCGCGGTGAAACATTTGAACGATGAGTTGCAACAGAGCGTCGTGAGTGGCCGACGTATCGGCAATCACCCCGCTACGACGCAGATAATTGGCCGAAATGTCGTAGGCACGGCCGATCACATCGACGTTCATTGGCTCACCGTCCGGTATGCGTGGAGCATCTCAGGACAGAATAAGTTGCAGCGCGGCGAAAAGTTCCGCGCTCTGCAGGAAAGATCCCTGTCGGCTGACAAAAAAGGCCCCCTTCTCAGGGGGCCGATGAAGAACTGCCTGGAGAGCAACGGGAGCGCGCCTGCCTGTCTTCGTCGGACAGTCCGGCTTGCCGCCGGTTGGGCGTCGGCGCGCCCCGGATCGGGATCAGAGCCGGTACAGGATCTGGTCGGTCCAGAACCGCTCGAGCCGGTGCAGCGACTTGTTCAGCGTGGCGAACTCCTCGCTGGAGATGCCACCGACCTGCTCCACCGTCTTGACGTGCTTCTGATACAGCGCGTCGACGATGTGGCGGACTTCCTGGCCCTGCGCGGTCAGGCGGATGCGAACCGAGCGGCGATCGACCCGCGAGCGCTGATGATCGAGGAAGCCGAGTTCGACCAGCTTCTTCAGATTGTACGACACGTTGGACCCCAGGTAGTAACCGCGCGTGCGCAGCTCGCCTGCGGTCAGCTCCTTGTCGCCGATGTTGTACAGCAGCAGCGCCTGCACCGAGTTGATATCAGCACGGCCGCGACGATCGAACTCGTCCTTGATGACGTCGAGCAGCCGGCGGTGCAGCCGCTCCACCAGGGTCAGGGCTTCGAGATAGAGCGGCTGGACCGGCGCTTGACCTGCGGATGCGGGCGCGGCGGTTTCGGTTGCCGTGGCGACGGCTTTGATCATGACACTTCCCCTGTCGTCTTTTTTGATCGACTTATTCGACGAAACTTGTGTCTCGTCTGATAGGTCCAACTTAAGGGGCCGCTTTGAACATCAGCTTAAATAAGACGATAAAGAGATCATGAATTTAAGAGAGTGAATCGCGGATTAAGCCCGCAGATCGGGCACTTCTTGCAACGTTTCGTTGACGGATCATGCTCGATTCCACGTCCGTTCCGCGGTGCCTGTCGCATAAGGAAACAGCTCCGTTACAATTCGAAAGATTCCCGTAACGGAGCTGACCGAACCCTTTAAGGTCACCAGAACCTTACCTGCGACAATTTTCGAAAAATCTTACGCGACACCGCGTGTGCGACCTTCCCAATATGGTGCGCGCAGCACCTTGCGGTCGATCTTGCCGAGACCGGTCACCGGAATGGCGTCGACGAAGTCGATCGTTTTCGGCGACCACGGCGCGCCGCGCTTGTCCTTCACGTGCGCCTGCAGCTCCGCGGCGTCGTTGTTGGCGCCGGGCTTGAGCACGACGAAGGCCTTCACCGCCTCGCCCCATTTGTCGTCGGGCACACCGATCACCGCGGCCGACGCGACCGCATGATGCGCCATCAGCGCATCCTCGACTTCGCGCGGATAGATGTTGAAGCCGCCGGAGATGATCATGTCCTTGGTGCGGTCGACGATGTACAAGTAACCGTCGGCATCCTTCACGGCGACGTCGCCGGTGTGCAGCCAGCCGCCGCGGAACGCTTCTGCCGTCGCCTCGGGCCGCTTCCAGTAGCCGTCCATCACCAGCGTGCCGCGCACGCAGATCTCGCCGGGCTCGCCGATGCCGACCTCGCGCAGCTCGCTGTCGAGCAGCTTGACGTCGACCAGCGGGTTCGGCCGTCCGCAACTGCCGAGCCGGCCGGGCTTGCTGTCGTCGTGATCGATCTTGCGCATCGTGGTAATGCATTGCGGCGCTTCGGTCTGGCCATAGAGCTGCACGAAGATCTTGCCGAAGATCGCCATGCCCTCGCGCAGCCGGTCCGGCGACATCGGCGCGGCGCCGTACACGATCATGTCCAGCGACGACAGATCGTGGCGCACCCTCACCTCCTTCGCATCGATGAGTGCGTAGATCAGCGTCGGCACCAGGAACACCGCTGTGATCTTGTCCTCGGCGACGACGCGGCAATACGACTCGATTTCAAAGCCGGGCACCAGCCGCGTGAAGCCGCCGCGCATCATCACCGGATAGACGGTGACGCCGGCGGCGTGGCTGATCGGCGTTGCGGCGAGATAGCGTATCTCCGCCGGCCAGTCCCAATCCGCGTAGAGCAGCGCCGCCATGGTGGACAGCGCGCGATGCGGGATCATCACGCCCTTCGAGCGGCCCGTGGTGCCGCCGGTGTAGGCCAGCCACGCGATGTCCGAGGTCACGCTCTCGTCGACCAGCGGTGCCGGCTCGACGCTTGCGAAGCCATCCAAGAGATCGCGCGCGCCCTCGACGGGCCCGAACGACAACAGTTGCTTCAGGCCGGGCACACGGGCGCGGATCGCGAGGCCGCGCGCGGCGAACTTGCCGCTCTCGACGATCAGTGCGTCGATCTCTGCGTCCTCGATGATGAAGGCGTGGTCGTCCTCGGCCGCCATCGGATGCAGCGGCGTGTAGCGCAGGCCCATCACAGTCGCGGCGGAAATTGCCGCCCAGGATTCGGCGCGGTTCGACGACAGGATCGACAGCGCGCTGCCCTTGGTCAGGCCGACGGCGCGAAACAGTGTGATGAAGCGGCCGACCGCGTCGCCGAATTCGCGATAGCTCCAGCGCGTGGTGTCGTCGGCGATCGCCGGCCGGTCACCGTAGCGCGCGATGGCGTTGACGATCAGGCTGCCGCCCGTCCCGCCGGAATGAAGCTGGTCCATCTTGTCCCTTCCTTGTGTTTTCTTGATTGATGGCGATGAGCCGCGCGGCCGTTCGGCCTGTCGCGGCGGACGTTGCGGCTATGGCGGCCGTTCCCGCGCTGCCATCCAGGCAAGCCCCAGATAGGCGGCGAGCAGCAGCGCCTCGATCGAGACGATCAGCAGGCTGCCGCCATAGATCGCCGGAAACATCAGCTCGATCACCGCCATCGACACCACGGTGGTGAGCCAGACGACGGCGCCCCACGGCGTCGCCAGCCACAGTCCGATCGCGGCGACCAGTTCGATCACGGCGAAATAGACCGTCGCGGTCTGCCAGGCCATCGACTGCACTTCGAACACATCGTCCTCGCCGCCGACGAAGCCGGTGATCTGCGCCCAGTGATAAAGGCCCTTGCAGATCGAGATCACCGCCATCACGCGCAGGAACAGCACCAGACGCTGGGTCCAGTCGTTCTCGTGCTGCTCGTCGCGCTCGGGCGCGATCGCGGCGACACCGATCGAGGGATCCCGCGGGATGGTTTCGCGCGATGTGGGTTGGATCTCGGTCATGCGGCTCGTGGTTCGGGTGGACGGCAGGCTGGCCTGATGGTGGCAGTCTTGATGGCCGAAGTCTCGATAGGCGGAGTCTTGACAGCGGGAGTCTTGGCCCGCCAGGGCGGCAAAATCAATCGCTTGTGATGGGGCCATTCCGCCCCGATTGCGCCAAGTCAACAGCGCAGTGACGCGGCAGTGTCAAAATGCTATTTTGAGGCACCAAACGGGCGCCTCCAGGGAGAATTGGCAAAATGGCGATCAAATTCGGCCGTCCTATCGAAGTTCGCGACCCCGTCCTCCGGCCGTCCGCTCCGCCGCTCGACCTGACCATACGCCCTCGCCGCAACCGCAAGACCGAATGGGCACGCCGCCTGGTCCGCGAGAATGTCCTGACCACCGACGATCTGATCTGGCCGATGTTCGTAATCGACGGCGACAACAAGCGCGCGCCGATCAATTCGATGCCGGGCGTCGAGCGGCTCAGCATCGATCAGGTGGTCCGGGCCGCCGAGCGCGCCGTCAAGCTGGACATTCCCTGCATCGCGTTGTTCCCCTACACCGAAGCATCTCTGCGCGACGAGGAAGGCACCGAGGCGACCAATGGCGACAATCTGGTGTGCCGCACCGTCCGCGCCATCAAGAAGGAATTCCCCGAACTCGGCGTGCTGTGCGACGTCGCGCTCGACCCGTTCACCAGCCACGGCCATGACGGCCTGATCTCGGATGGGCGCATTCTCAACGACGAGACCGTCGCGGTGCTGGTGAAGCAGTCGCTGGTGCAGGCTGAGGCCGGCTGCGACGTGATCGCGCCGTCCGACATGATGGACGGGCGCATCGGCGCGATCCGCGAGGCGCTCGACGCGGCGGGCTTCCTCGACGTGCAGATCATGGCCTATGCGGCGAAGTACGCCTCGGCGTTCTACGGCCCGTTCCGCGACGCGATCGGCTCGGCCAAGGCGCTGACCGGCGACAAGCGCACCTATCAGATGGACCCCGCCAATACCGACGAGGCGATTCGCGAAGTCGAACTCGATCTCGCCGAGGGCGCCGACATGGTGATGGTGAAGCCCGGCATGCCGTATCTCGACATCGTCCGCCGCGTGAAGGAAACCTTCGCGGTGCCGACCTTCGCCTATCAGGTGTCCGGCGAATACGCGATGATCGCGGCGGCCGCGAACAACGGCTGGCTCGACGGCGAGCGTGCGATGATGGAAAGCCTGCTCGGCTTCAAGCGCGCCGGCGCCGATGGCGTCCTGACCTACTTCGCCCCGCAGGCGGCGGAGAAGCTGAAGAAGCTGGGCTGATACCAGCCCCGCGGCGTCTCCGGCCTGCCCCGAGGGCCGGATGGACCGTTTGTAATGTCGCGGCGGCCTTGCAGGCCGCTGGCGTCATCGCCATGTCGATCGCGACGTTGTTGTCCAAGCGGGGAGCGCCTGATGTCTGACTATGGTTCGAGCGGATCCGGTCCGAACGCCAATGCCGGCTGGCGCAGCGCGGGCTACGACCAGCCCGACGAGTCCGATCCCTGGCGGAGCCCGGAGCTATTCCAGGGCGTGCTGACCAAGCGCGTCTTCGCGTTCCTGATCGATGCCGTGGTGCTGGCAGTACCGGTGATTCTCGCCTGCGTGTTCATCGCTGTGTTCGGCGTGGTGACGCTGGGGCTCGGCTGGACCCTGTTCTGGATCGTGTCGCCCGCCTCGGTGATCTGGGCGCTGGTGTATTATGGCGCGTCGCTCGGCGGACCGCATTCGGCCACGCTCGGGATGCGGGCGATGGGGATCGAGCTGGTGACCTGGAGCGGCGAGCCTGGCTATTTCGTGCTCGGCGCCGTGCACGCCTTCTTGTTCTGGCTGTCGGTGTCGATGCTGACCCCACTTGTGCTGCTGGTCGGCCTGTTCAACGGCCGGCGTCGGCTGCTGCACGACATCGTGCTCGGAACCGTGATCATCAACAGCCCGGCGCTCGCCGCGCAGCCGGCCCGACCGTAACGAAGCGCCAAACCGATTGACCGGAGCCGGCCGGGGCGCGATGCTCGACCGCGTTGGAGATTGAACGGACCGACGTGACTCAGCACTCGCGCGACACCCCGCAGTTTTATCTGACGGCCCCCTCGCCGTGCCCGTATCTGCCGGGCCGGCACGAGCGCAAGGTGTTCACCCATCTGGTCGGCAACAAGGCCGGCGAGTTGAACGATCTGCTCACCCACGGCGGCTTCCGCCGTAGCCAGTCGATCGCCTACCGCCCGGCCTGCGACCAGTGCCGGGCCTGCGTTTCGGTTCGGGTCATCGCCAACGAATTCCGCACTTCGCGCAACCAGCGCAAAATCCTCGCCCGCAACGCCGACATCGTCGGCGAGCAGCGCAACGCGGTGCCGACCTCCGAGCAGTATTCGGTGTTCCGTGCCTATCTCGACCAGCGCCATCGGCACGGCGGCATGGCCGACATGACCGTGCTCGACTACGCGATGATGGTCGAAGACAGCCACGTCCAGACCCGCATCATCGAATATCGCAAGCGCACCGTCGACACCGGCATCACCGGCCGTGGCGGCGACCTGATGGCCGCGGCACTGACCGACGTTCTCAACGACGGGCTGTCGATGGTGTACTCGTTCTACGAACCGGGCGAACACAGCCGCTCGCTCGGCACCTTCATGATCCTCGATCACATCGCCCGCGCCCGCCGGCTCGGCCTGCCCTATGTGTATCTCGGCTACTGGATCGAAGGCTCGAAGAAGATGGACTACAAGGGCCGCTATCTGCCCCAGCAGCGCCTCGCCTCCAGCGGCTGGCTCCGCGTCGACGCCAGCGGCGAATATCCCGAGCCGCAGGACTGATACTCATCGGACTTCAATCGCGTGGGCGTCATCCTGAGGTGCGAGCGAAGCGAGCCTCGAAGGATGGGCCGCAGGCACTTGTGGCCGCATCCTTCGAGGCTCGCCCTGGCGGGCGCGCACCTCACGATGACGATTCAGCATAGATAGTCGCGCTAACCCGTCGCGAAGTCGAACACCAGCTTCATGTTCAGCGCGATAATGATCACCGCGATCACCGCCGCCGAGGCCGTCAGCCAGCGCGGCGCGACGAACACGCCCATCTTGGCGCGGCTGGCCGTGAACATCACCAGAGGCACCACGGCGAACGGAAGCTGCAGGCTGAGCACGACCTGACTGAGAATCAGCAGTTGCCCGGTCGCCTTCTCGCCCGCCCACATCGTGACGCCGACCGCCGGCACGATCGCGACCATCCGGGTGATCATCCGGCGCATCCAGGGCTTCATCTTGAACTGGATGAAGCCCTCCATCACGATCTGCCCGGCGAGCGTCGCGGTGATCGTGGAGTTGAGACCGCAGCACAGCAGCGCGATGCCGAACAGCGTCGGCGCCAGCGTCGAGCCGAGCAGCGGCGCCAGGAAGGCGTGAGCCTCGTCGAGTTCGGCGACATCGGTCTTGCCGGCGTGATGGAAGGTCGCTGCCGCCAGGATCAGGATCGAGGCGTTGATGGTCAGCGCCAGGCAGAGCGCCAGCGTCGAGTCGAAGGTGGCGAGTTTGATCGCTTCGCGCTTCGAGGACACGTCGTCGCGATAGCCGCGGGTCTGCACCAGGCCGGAGTGCAGATACAGATTATGCGGCATCACCGTCGCGCCCAGAATGCCGAGCGCCAGATACAGCATCTCGCTGTTCTTGAAGATCTCGGTGGTCGGCGCAAAACCGCGGATCACTGCGCCCCAGTCGGGATCGGCCATCGCGATCTGGATCGCGAAGCACGCTGCGATGACGCCGAGCAGCGCCACCACGAAGGCTTCGATCCAGCGGAAGCCGAACGCCTGCAGCGCCAGCACGAGAAACACATCCGCGGCGGTGATCAGCACGCCGAGTTCGAGCGGAATGCCGAACAGCAGATTGAGGCCGATCGCGGTGCCGATCACTTCGGCGAGGTCGGTGGCCGTGATGGCGATTTCCGCAGACAGCCACAGCGGCCACGACACCCAGCGCGGATAGGCGTCGCGGCAGGCCTGCGCCAGATCGCGCCCGGCCCCGACCCCGAGCCGCGTGCACAGCGACTGCAGGATGACCGCCATGATATTGGAGATCAGCGCGATGCTGAGCAGCGTGTAGCCGAACTTCGAGCCACCGGCGAGTGAGGTCGCCCAGTTGCCGGGATCCATATAGCCGACGGCAACCAGATAGCCGGGTCCGAGAAACGCGACCATCTTGCGCCAGAACGAGCCGCTTGCCCGCGCCGGCACCGAGCCGAACATGCCGACCAGCGATGGCTCGCCACGGGCTGTGCGCCAACCGCCCGGCCCCCCCTCGGGCTGAAGCGGCAGATCCGGGTGAGGTCCAGGCGTGCGTGCGTCCATGTTTTCAGATTGGATGATTTCGATCCTTCTTGCAACTGATTTGCAAAAGCAAGAACCGGCTACCTTCCTATTTGACCCCAGATTCGCACGGTGCTGGAGGTATTTCGGCTTTCACCGTGCGGATTCAATGAGCATGCTGGTTCATTGGGCACAAGCCGGGCGCGCGCTCGCTTACGCAGGGCGGCCGGCGTCCCCGATTTCGGCTTTTCCTCAGACATGATTTCGCGCACAACGCCGCCCATGGAGAACCAGTCCAACCAGTCCCGATCGTTCGGCAGCCTGCTGCGGTGGGCCATCACGCCCCCGCAGGCTTATGTCGTCTATCTGTTGTGCGTCGTGCTGGTGGGCGGTGCGTCGTTCTACGTCGGCACGCTCAAGCCGAACCGGCATCCCAACCTGCCGCCGGCACCGGCGAACGCCCCGATGCCCAAATAGTGGATCGCCGCGGCGCGGCGATCACTCGATGCCGCGGCCGAACTTGTTCGACTTCGGGAAGCCCTTCGGCGGCAGCCGGCCGGCATCGGCGCGGTTGCCGCGCCATTCCGCCAGCTCCTTGAGCGTGGCGCTGAACTCGCGACCGGCGGAGTCCCGCCAGCCCAGACCCGCCTTGGCCGAGAAGGTGACGATGTCGGACAGGCCGCCGTCCTTGTACTTCTGCAGCCGCACGCCGCGACCGCGCGCCATTTCCGGCACCTGGTCGAGCGGGAAGATCAGCAGCTTGCGATTGTCGCCGATCACCGCGACCTGATCGGCGCCCTCGCCCACCACGGTCAGCGATCGCGCCTCGTTCGGCATATCGACGTTGAGGACCTGCTTGCCCTTGCGGGTCGAGCCGACGCACTCGTCCTCGTTCACCACGAAGCCCTGGCCGTCATGGCTGGCGATCAGGAATTTGCGGCCGCCCTTGTGGACGAATACGGTGACGATCGCCGCGTCCTGCTCCATGTCGATGAACATGCGGATCGGCTCGCCATGGCCGCGCCCGCCGGGCAGCTTGGCGACATCGAGCGCGTAGAACCGCCCGTTCGTGGCCAGCAGCAGCAGCTTCGAGGTGGTCTCGGCGAAGAACGATTGCCCGAGCTTGTCGTCCTGCTTGAAGTTCAGCCCGGACAGATCCTCGACATGGCCCTTCAGCGTCCGCACCCAGCCCTTGTCGGAGATCACCACGGTGACCGGCTCGCGCTCGACGAAGGCTTCTTCGATCGCCGCGAGATCGTGCTCCGGCGCGTCCGCGAACATCGTGCGGCGCTTGCCGAGCGGCGTCTTCGGCCCGAACATCTCGCGCACCTTGCGCACCTGTTCGCCGACCTTGGCCCACTGCTCGCTCTCTGATTTCAGGACCGCGTTGATGCCCTTAAGCTCCGCGCGAAGATTCTTGTCCTCGGTGCGGATCTCGAATTCCTCGAGCTTGCGCAAGCTGCGCAGTCGCATGTTGAGGATGGCTTCGGCCTGGATCTCGGTGAGATTGAAGGCCTTCATCAGCACCGGCTTGGGCTCGTCCTCGGTGCGAATGATCCTGATCACCTCATCGATGTTCAGATAGGCGATCAGATAGCCGCCGAGCACCTCGAGCCGATGCTCGATCTGCGTCTTGCGATAGTTCGAACGGCGCAGCAGCACGTCGCGCAAATGGTCGAGCCATTCGCGCAGGCATTCAGCGAGGCCGAGCACCTTCGGAATCCGGCCGCCGACCAGCACGTTGAGGTTGAGCGGAATCCTGCTCTCCAGCTCGGTCAGCCGGAACAGCGATTCCATCATCAGCGCCGGATCGACCGCGCGCGACTTCGGCTCGATCACGACACGCACGTCCTCGGCCGACTCGTCGCGGATGTCGCCGACCAGCGGCAGCTTCTTCTCGTTCAGCAGCTCGGCGATCTTCTCGATCAGCCGCGACTTCTGCACCAGCCACGGGATCTGCGTGACCACCACGACCCAGGTGCCGCGCGCGCCCTCTTCCTGCTCCCATTTGGCACGGGTGCGGAACGCGCCGCGGCCGGTGGTGTAGGCCTCGGCGATGCTCTCTTTGGAGTCGATGATGATGCCGCCGGTCGGGAAATCCGGGCCCTTGACGAAGCGCAGCAGCGCTTTCGACTTGGCATCCGGCTTCTCGATCAGATGCAGCGCGGCGTCGCAGAGCTCGGCGGCGTTGTGCGGCGGGATCGCCGTCGCCATGCCGACCGCGATGCCCTGCGCGCCGTTGGCGAGCAGGTTCGGGAAGCCGCCGGGCAGCACGACCGGCTCTTTCGACTGGCCGTCGTAGTTCGGCCGAAACGCGACGCCGTCTTCGTCGATGCCGTCGAGCAGCAGCCGCGCGACGTCGGTCATGCGGGCTTCGGTGTAACGATAGGCGGCCGGATTATCGCCGTCGATATTGCCGAAATTGCCTTGGCCGTCGACCAGCGGGTAGCGCGAGGAGAAGTCCTGCGCGAGGCGCACCAGCGCGTCGTAGATCGACTGGTCGCCGTGCGGATGGAACGAACCCATCACGTCGCCGACGATCTTGGCGGACTTCTTGAACGGCGTGCCGGGGTCGAGCCGCAACAGCCGCATGCCGTAAAGGATGCGCCGATGCACCGGCTTCAGCCCGTCGCGGGCATCAGGCAGGGCGCGATGCATGATGGTCGAGAGCGCGTAAGCGAGGTAACGCTCTTCCAGCGCCTCGCGAAGCTGCACCTCGTGAATCTCTGCCGGCTCTGGCGGAATCAGTCTTTTTCCCATGGCGAGGGGTTATCCCCTGACCGGCACAGGAGCAAGCGCAACCGGGGTTTCACGTGCGGCCGCCCCGTCGGGAACAGCCGCGGCACCGGCGTCGAACCGGGCCCTCGCCCGCTCGATGTCCGGGAAATGCTGCTCGGCCCAGCCGACCAGCGCGGTGAGCGGCCCGAGCACGGACTCGCCGGACGGCGACAGACGATACTCCACGCTCGGCGGCTTGGTCGGAAACACCTGCCGGGTGATCAGGCCGTCACGCTCGAGGTCGCGCAGCGTCTGGGTCAGCATCCGCCTCGAAATGTCTGGAACATCCCGCAGCAGAGCATTGAAGCGCATCGGCTTTTCGGCGAGCGCGATCAGCAGGAGCGTGCTCCATTTGCTACCTAAATGATCGAGCACGTTGCGGACTGGACAGCGGGCGGCATCGAACCCTTGCGCCCGCCACGCGGCGTAGCGGTCCTTGAGCGTCGCGCGATGCGCCGCCGCCTCGAGGTTCGCTCCCAGGTTCTCTCCAGGTGACCTTGTCACGAAAAACTGCCTCCTTACGGCGCGGGCGAAAGGTCTCTATTATAGACCTGCACTCAAATCAAAACCACTCAGGAGTTTTCGATGTCTGACTCCCGTTTTCTCGTCACCGGCGCCAGCGGCCAGCTCGGCCGCCTTGTCCTCGACGGCCTGCTGAAGAACGTACCCGCCGCCCAGATCGGGGTGCTGGTCCGCAATGATCAGGCTGCGGCCGAGCTCGCCGGCCGCGGGCTGCACGTCCATAAGGGCGACTACAGCCGCCCAGAGACACTCAGCGCCGCTTTTGCCGGCGTCGACCGCGCGCTGTTGATCTCGTCCAGCGAAGTCGGTCAGCGCACCGCCCAGCACCGCAACGTGATCGAAGCTGCGCGGCAGGCGGGTGTGTCGCTGCTCGCCTACACCAGCCTGCTGCATGCCGACAGCTCGCCGCTGGGATTGGCCGAGGAGCATCGGCAGACCGAAGCGGCCCTCGATGCTTCCGGCGTGCCGCATGTCCTGCTGCGCAACGGCTGGTACAACGAGAACTACACGGCCTCGATTCCGACGGCGCTGGCGCACGGCGCGCTGCTCGGCAGTGCCGGCGATGGCCGGATCGCCTCCGCGGCCCGCGCCGACTACGCCGAGGCTTCCGTCAAGGTCCTGACCTCGGACGCCCCGCAGGCCGGCCGCGTCTACGAGCTGGCCGGCGACGCCGCCTACACGCTGGCGGAGTTTGCCGCCGAACTGAGCCTGCAGAGCGGCAAGACCGTCGTCTATCGGAACTTGCCGGAAGCGGACTACAAGGCGGCGCTGATCGGCGCCGGCCTGCCCGAGCCATTTGCCGCGTTGCTGGCGGACTCCGATGCGGGCGCCGCCAAAGGGGCGCTGTTCAACGCCGGTGGCGATCTCGGCCGCCTGATCGGCCGTCCGACAACCCCAGTCGCAGCCAGCATCGCAGCGTCGCTGGCGGCTTAAGAGACGGCACCCCGTCATTGCGAGGAGCACCCGGATCGGCGCTTCGCGCCGTCCGAGCACAGGCTCCGCGACGAAGCAATCCAGCTCCGATTGCGTGGCCATCGATTGCTTCGCTTCGCTCGCATTGACGTCAGCGCTTCGCGGTCAGCCCTCCAACCAGTTCGGACAAGGCGGCGCGCGCTTCCGTCTTGAACTTCCGGCGCGGGGTCGCGAGCTGCTCCAGCACCATGCCGACCACCGCCGAGACGAAGATCTCGGCATGCAGCCGAGGCGAGCGTGAGCCCGCCGCGGTCAGGGCCAGCTCGGCGCTGCGTCGCCAGGTCTGCTGCCATTCGGCGACGATCGAACGGTAGCGGTCATCGCGCGCCGCGGCGAGGAAGGCTTCGTAACAGGCGACGTGGATCTCCGCCTCGGCGTCGAGTTCTTTCGCGTACCACCCGACCAGTGCGTCGATCCATGCCTCGAAATCGAGCGCATCGATCTGTAGCCGGAGCGCCAGGGCTTGCAGTCGCTTGACCTCTCGGACCAACGCGAAATTCAGCGCGGCCTCGACCAGCAGGTCGCGGGTGCCGAAACGGTGCGTGACGGCACCCAGCGACATTCCGATTTCGGCCGCAACCGCGCGATGGGTGACGGCTTTGAGTCCGCCGCGTCCGATCAGCCGCAGCGTCGCCTCCATCACCTCGCGATCGCGCTCGTTGGCTTCCAGCTCACTCATATCCATCGGTTGACAGCCGCCTCATTCTCACCAATCATTTCACAGAACATCTGTTCTGTGAAATAGAACCTATGTTCTATATTTTGGACTAAGGGCCCATCCATAATCGCGACGGGGAGGATGAATGCCGACCTACCGCCTGCACTACTTTCCCGAATCCGGAAACAGCTACAAGCTGGCGCTGATGCTGACGCTGTGCGGGCAGAGCTTCGAGCCGGTGTGGACTGACTTCGGCGGCGGCATCACCAGAACGCCCGAATGGCGCGAGAGCGTCAATGCCATGGGCGAAATTCCGGTGCTCGAGCAGGATGGCGCACGGCTGACGCAGACCGCCCCGATCCTGCTGCAGCTCGCCGAGCGTTACGGCCGGTTCGGCGGCGTCACCGCGGACGACAAGTTCGAGGTCCTGCGTTGGCTGTTCTGGGACAATCACAAGCTCAGCAGCTATTGCGCGACCTACCGTTTCGCGCGCACCTTCATGCCCTCGGCGAACAAAGACGTGCAGGTCTATTTCCGCCGGCGGATCGACGACGCGCTGACCATCCTCGGCAAGCATCTACGCGACCGCGCGTTCGCCATCGGCGACGCTCCGACGATCGCGGACTTTTCGATGATGGCGTATCTGTCGTTTCCCGACGACGAGACCGGGTTCGACCTCCCTGTCCGCCACCCGGCGGTGCATGCCTGGCTGGGCCGGATCGCGGCGCTGCCGGGCTGGCGCTCGCCCTACGACCTGCTGCCGGGGCAGCGGCTGCCGCGTTACGCCTGAGCGGCACGGCGCGGTCAAGGGATGGCGATCCGCGCCATCGTCCTCGCCACCGCGTTGATAAACCCGTCGCGCGCGTCCGAATGCCCCTGCCCGCGCGGCTCCAGCACGTTGCGCAGCAGGAAGCGTCCGGTCAGATCGAAGCCGTCGCGCAGATCCTGATACGACCAGCCGGTCGGGCTGTCCTCTTCGCGCAGAAAGGCGGGCAGCCGCAGCAGCTTGTCGCGCCATGGCTCACCCGCTGTGCGTGACACGGCGCTGCCGGACTTCGGCGACACGTAGATCAGCTCGTTCGTTGCCCCCGTCGCCGCGCAACTCGACAGATCGAGACCGAAGCCAAGTTCGGCCAGCATCGCCAGTTCGAACCGGATCAGATAGGCAGCAGCGCCTCCGACATCGTCGAAATCGTCCAGCGTGTGCTCCAGCATCTCGTAGATGTCTTCATGCGGGTCGCGCTCCGGCAGCAGCCGCGCAAGCGAGGCCAGATGGGTGACGCCATAAACCGCGTGCGACGACGCCAGCATCGTTGCGGCGCGCAGCCGGGTGCCTTCGAGCTGGTAGTAGCCGAGATGCTCGTCGAGACGCGCCCGCCAAACTGCCAGCACGCTGTTGCCCGGCTGCAGCAGCGGCCGCATCCGCGATGACGCACCGCCGCGCACCATGCCGAGATGCCGGCCGTGTTCGCGCGTCAGAAGCTCGACGATCGCGGCGGACTCGCCGTGCCGCCGAACCCCGAGAATAATGCCCTCGTCGCTCCATTCCATGAGCGGATCGTACAGGATTTGGCAGCGCCGCGCAGCAGCGGCAGCGGGCGATCAGGCCGTGAACCAACCGCGGGCGTCGCCCGTGTAGGACAGATAGATGCCCGCGCCGGTCAGGCCACAGGATACGATATCGATCCAGCTGCCGGGCTCGATGCCGTTGACGCCGATGATCTGCATCAGGGACACGATCGAGAACGCCAGCGAGGCGGTCAGCACCGCACGCGCCCATTTCTTGCGGCCGTGAGCCGCCAGCCAAACCAGATAGGTCAGCAGGATGATCAGGCTGGCCGCTATGGTGTTGGCGGCGGCGATCACGCCGGCCGACATCTCGGAGTCCATGGTGCGGTCCTGGAACGCAACGGAAATGCAGTCGAGCGTCAGCGACGCCAGCAGCAGCACTTCGAACCAATAGACGTTGCGCGGGACGCTGATCGTGGCGTCGGTCATTCCTTGGGAAACTCCAGGCCCATTTCGCGGTAGCGGTCCGGGTCGTTCTCCCAGTTCTCCCGCACCTTCACGAACAGGAACAAGTGCACCTTCTGCTCGACGATGTCGCTGATCTCGCGGCGGGCGTCGGCGCCGATCGCCTTGATGGTCGCGCCGCCCTTGCCGAGCACGATCTTACGCTGGCTCTCGCGCTCGACGAAGATCGTCTGCTCGATCCGCACCGAGCCGTCCTTGCGATCGGTCCAGCTGTCGGTCTCGACCGTCGACTGATACGGCAGTTCCTGATGCAGCTTGCGGAAGATCTTTTCGCGGGTGATCTCGGCCGCGAGGTGCCGCAGCGGCGCATCCGACATCTGGTCTTCGGGGTAATGGAACGGTCCCGGCGGCACCTTGTCGGCGAGCACGCGACGCAAATCGTCGACGCCGTCGCCGGACAGCGCCGCGATCATGAAGGTGCGCTCGAACGCCAGCTTCTCATTCACCCGCTGCGCCAACCCGAGCAACTTCTCGCGCGGCACCAGGTCGATCTTGTTCAGCACCAGCAGCTTGGGGCGCGCGAAGTTCTGCAGATTGTCGAAGATCGCCTCGGCTTGCTCGTCCATCCCGGCACGGGCGTCGAGCAGCACACAGACGAGATCCGCATCGTGCGCGCCGCTCCAAGCGGTCCTGACCATGGCGCGGTCGAGCCGGCGCTTCGGCGCGAAGATGCCGGGGGTGTCGACCAGGATGATCTGCGAGGCGCCTTCGACCACGATGCCGCGGATCAGCGCGCGGGTGGTCTGCACCTTGCGCGACACGATGGTGACCTTGGAGCCGACCAGCGCATTCACCAGCGTCGACTTGCCGACGTTCGGCGCGCCGATCAGTGCGACGAAGCCGCAGCGCCTGTTCGTGTCGAGCGTCTCGATCGGGTCAGACATCGTTGTTGCCGCCGCTGACGCCTTCACGGGCGAGCATCACTGACGCCGCCACCTTTTCGGCCGCACGCTTGCTGCCTCCGACGCCCTCGGCATCCGCGAGACCCGGCAAGCTGACGGCGACGCGGAACTGCGGATCGTGATGGGGACCCGTGCGTTCGACTTCGCGATACACCGGTGTCGGCAAGCCTTTGCCCTGCGCCCATTCCTGCAGCACAGTCTTCGGATCGCGCAGCGAGCGCGCCGGTTTGCGCATCCGTTCGGTCCAGTTGCGCTGCACGAAGTCGGAAGCCGCGGGATAGCCGCCGTCGAGATAGACCGCGCCGATCACCGCTTCGCAGATGTCGCCCAGCACGGATTTTCGCAGTCGTGCGCCAGCACCGGCGCCGACCGTGCCGAGCTTGATGCCTTCGTCGAGATCGAGACTGCGTGCGACGTCCGCGCAGGTTTCCTTCCGCACCAGATCGGCGAGCCGCTTCGACAACTCGCCCTCGTCGGCGTTTGGAAAGGCGCGGTACAGCATATCGGACACCACGAGACCCAGCACATGATCGCCCAGAAATTCGAGCCGCTGATAGCTGTCGGCGCGGTTACGTGCCGATTTCAGCGCAGAGACGTGCGTGAGCGCGGTGTTGAGCAGCGACGGATCGGCAAAGCTGTGACCGATCCGCTGCTCGATCGCGACCGCCGTCGCCTTCGACTTGCTGCGGCGCTTGCGGCCAGCCGGCTGCTCGCCCGTCGGCGTCGTCGGCGCAGTCGGTTCGGTCGCGGTCTGCGAGTTGTCGATACTGGTCACGTGCTGTGTCATCGCACGATCGAAAAAATGCGGCTCCAACGCACCGCGGTCGGCCAGCGCCAGATCTGCCAGGCATGTTCGCCTTCGGCGATCGAGAAGAAGATCATCTGAGCGCGGCCGATGATGTTCTCGAACGGCACGTAGCCGACTGCCGACAGCACCCGGCTGTCGGTCGAATTGTCGCGATTGTCGCCCATCATGAAGAAGTTGCCAGGAGGCACGGTGTAGACGTTGGTGTTGTCGTAGAAGCCGTTGTCGACGCAGTCGAGCGTGTCGTAGCTGACGCCGTTCGGCAGAGTCTCCTTCCAGCGCTTGACGCGCGCGGTGGCTTCCGACCCGCACGGATCCTCACCGACAAAGTCGGCCAGGCGTTCGCGCTGCACGGGCTTGTCGTTGATGTAGAGCAGTCCCTCGCGCATCTGGATGCGGTCGCCGGGCAGACCGATCACGCGCTTGATGTAGTCGGTGGAGTCGTCCTTCGGCAGCCGGAACACCACCACGTCGCCGCGGTTCGGCTCCGAGCCGAAGATCCGGCCGGAGAAGATCGGCGGCGACAGCGGGATCGAGTAGTGGCTGTAGCCGTAAGAGTACTTCGACACGAACAGATAGTCGCCGACCAGCAGCGTCGCCTTCATCGAGCCGGATGGAATGTTGAACGGCTGAAACAGGAAGGTCCGGATGACCAGGGCGATGATGAGCGCATGAATGACGACGCGGATCGTTTCGCCAATGCCGCTCTCAGATTTCGTACCGGATGTCACGCTCATCGCTTTCCCGATTTTCCGTCGCGGTCGCCGCACGGTGGACGATTATTCTCAGGTGAAGCGGGCCGCTCCGCGATGAGAAACTGGCTGGCGGCGACGGCCGGAATCCGGGCGTAGTGACCGGAGACTCGACCCGCCGGGGGTTCCGCGCGGTTGTAGACCGTTGTCGCCGGGCGTGCAATCAACAGTCCGGTCAAAACTCGCTAATCCTATGACGCATCAGTGGCTTTTGGCTTGGTGCCAGCCCGTGGAAGGATCAGCGAGGCGGCGCCGGAACGGCGGAGATCACCACGAATGCCTGCGCCAGCGGCCATTCATCGGTAATCGACAGGTCGATCTGGGCAATCATGCCGGGCGGCGTCAGCGCGTCGAGCCGGGCCTTGGCGCCGCCTGTCAGCTGCATCGTCGGCCGCCCCCCACGCTGGTTGACCACGCCCATGTCGCGCCACCACACGCCGAGGCGGATGCCGGTGCCGAGCGCCTTGGAACAGGCCTCCTTGGCGGCAAACCGTTTGGCATAGGTCGCGGCGACCAGCTTCGGCTGCTGGTCGCGCCGGCCCGCTTTCGCCTGCTCGACGTCAGTGAAGATGCGGTTGATGAAGCGCTCGCCGTGGCGATCGAGCACCTTGGCGATCCGGGTGATGTCGATCAGGTCGGAACCGATGCCGATGATCATGCGGCGGCGACCTTGGCGCGGCCGCGATCCATCGCCGCCCGCATCGCCCTCACCGTTTCGCCGAGCCCGACGAACAGCGCCTCGCCGATCATGTAAAAACCGATGTTGAGCTCGACGATCTGCGGCAGCGCCGCGATGGTTTCGGCGGTCGCGTAATCGAGACCGTGGCCGGCGTGAACTTCCAGTCCGGCCGAGCGCGCGAGCGCCGCGCCCGAGACGATCCGGCGCCATTCCTCGGCCGCCTTGGCGGGCTCATCGTCGGTGATGGCATCGCACCACGCGCCGGTGTGCAGCTCGATGGCCGGTGCCTTCAGCTGGGCAGCCATCTCGATCTGCGCCGGGTCCGCGGCGATGAACAGCGACACACGAATGCCGGCATCGTTGAAACGCGCGATCGACGGTGCCAGCGACTCTCTTTGGCCGACCACGTCGAGGCCACCTTCTGTGGTGAGCTCTTCGCGCCGTTCAGGAACCAGACAAACAGCATTCGGCTTCACGCCGAGCGCGATCCGCACCATGTCGGGCGTCGCCGCCATCTCGAAATTCAGCGGCTTGGAGATTTCCGCCTTGAGCCGCTCCATGTCGTTATCGCGGATGTGGCGACGATCCTCGCGCAGATGCGCGGTGATGCCGTCAGCGCCGGCCTCGATCGCGGTCAACGCCGCGCGTAGCGGATCTGGATGACGGCCGCCGCGGGCGTTTCGCACCGTGGCGACGTGATCGATATTGACTCCGAGACGCAGCGGAGAAGCATTCGGCATATTGGACCTGCGGGACTAACAACGACAAAGATGGCCGCGCGTCATCCGTTGACGCGCTCGACATGGGCCACCACCGCCTTGGCGCGAAGCTGGGCAATGATGGCGCTGAGATGTTTGAGGTCGTAGACCTCGAGATCGATGGTGAGTTCGGTGAAGTCCGGCGAGCGCCGGCTCATGTTGATGTTGTCGATATTGCCGTCGTGCTCGGCGATCACACTGGCGATCTGCGCGAGACTGCCGGGCTCGTTGACGTTCTGCACGAACAGCCGCGCCGGGAAGCGCTGAGGCGTCGACTCGTCGATGTCCCATTTGACGTCGAGCCAGCGCTCGGGCTCTTCCTCGAAATCCTTCAAGGCCGGCGAATGGATCGGGTAGATCGTAATCCCCTCGCCCGGCGTGACGATGCCGACGATGCGATCTCCCGGCACTGCGCCGCCGTTCGGCGCGAATTTCACCGGCAGACCCGAATGAATGCCGCCGATCGGCACGGCCGGTCCGACCTTGCCGGCTTCCGGCGGAGACTTGGCGCCGGGCTTCTCAGGTTTCTTGCCGCCGAACCGTGCGATCCGCTCTTCCTTGTAGTCCGGATACATCGCACGGGCGACGTCCGACGCTTTCATCTCGCCGCGCCCGACCGACGCCATCACGTCTTCGATCGAGGCGCGCGCCAGCCGCGGCAGCGCGCCCTTCAGCTTGTCGTCGGCGTATTCGATCTTGGCGCGCGCGAACAGGCGCTCGACGATGCGCCGGCCAAGCCCGGCATATTGATCGCGCATCGCCGTGCGCGTCGCGCGGCGGATCGCCGCCCGCGCCTTGCCGGTGCGCGCCAGCGACTCCCACGCCGCCGGCGGCGCCGACTGCACGCTCGAGGTCAGCACCTCGACTTCGTCGCCATTCTGCAATTCGGACGACAGCGGCGCGAACTTGCCGTTGATCTTGCAGCCGACCGCGCTGTTGCCGACGTCGGTATGCACCGCATATGCGAAATCGATGACGTTGGCGGCACGTGGCAGAGCGATCAGCTTGCCCTTCGGCGTGAAGCAGAACACCTGGTCGTGGAATAGTTCGAGCTTGGTGTGCTCGAGAAATTCCTCAGGGTTCTGACTCTCCGACAGCATCTCGATGGTGTGACGCAGCCACGCGAAGGCATTTGACTCGCGGTTGAGCAGTTCGGTCGGCGAGCCCGCGCCGTCCTTGTAAAACGCGTGCGCCGCGATGCCGTACTCGGCGATCCGGTTCATGTCGTGGGTGCGGAATTGCAGCTCGACGCGTTGCTGACCCGGACCGATCACCGTGGTGTGCAGCGAACGATAGTCGTTTTGTTTCGGAGTCGAGATGTAGTCCTTGAACCGCCCCGGCACCATCGGCCAGGTGGTGTGCACCACGCCGAGCGCCCGGTAGCAGGATGGAACGTCGTCGAGCACGACGCGGAAACCGTAGATATCCGACAATTGCTCGAAGCCGACCGACTTGCGCTCCATCTTGGTCCAGATCGAAAATGGCCGCTTGCGCCGCCCGGTCACTTCGGCGGCCAGGCCGTTCTTGGCGAGGTTGGCGGAGAGCTGCGTTTCGATCTCGCCGATCAGATTGCGGTTACGTTCGGCAAGCGCGTCGAGCCGCTGCATCACCACGGCGAAGGCTTCGGGGTCGAGCGTCCGGAACGACAGATCCTCGAGCTCCTCGCGCATCTCCTGCATGCCCATACGGCCTGCGAGCGGCGCGTAGATGTCGAGCGTTTCCTCCGCGATGCGCTGGCGCGACGCCGGGGGCACGAAATCCAGCGTGCGCATGTTGTGCAGCCGGTCGGCCAGCTTGATCAGCAGCACGCGGACGTCGTCGGCGATCGCCAACAAGAGCTTGCGGAGATTCTCCGCCTGCTTGGCCTCGCGCGACACCAGCTCGAGCCGCTTCAGCTTGGTCAGACCTTCGACCAGCGCGCCGATCTCGTGACCGAACAGCTTGTCGATCTCGGTGCGGGTCGCCTCGGTGTCCTCGATCGTGTCGTGCAGCAGCGCCGCCACGATGGTGGCATCGTCGAGCTTGAGGTTGGTGAGGATCGCCGCAACTTCGAGCGGATGGGAAAAATACGGATCGCCGGACGCCCGGGTCTGCTCGCCATGCGCCTTCATGGCGTAGACGTAGGCCCGGTTGAGCATGTCCTCGTCAGTATCCGGGTTGTACGAGCGCACCCGTTCGACCAGGTCGTACTGCCGCATCATCCGCGCCCGCGGCGCGCGCGGCTTAGCGGGTGCCGGCGGCGGATCTTTCACAACCGGCGGCGCCGAGTCGGCCATCGCTTCCATCTGCCTCGAAATGCGGCGTCCTGACGCCATAGCTACAACCTCAACAGCGGCGGCGCGCGCCGCATGCCACCTGCTGGTGTCAGATCTTAAGGAAATCCGATGGATCAACAGTAAAGCGTTTTGACCTCATGGGAAGATAGACGATCCGAAAACCTGCCATTCTGCCAGAGGTTTGATCTACGACATGGTTGATGCACGCAGAAACGCGAACGGCCCGGAGCGATCCGGGCCGTGTGCAAAATGAGACGTTCGAGCAGCGGCGTTGTGCCCTACTCGTCTTCCTCCGGCTGCTCTTCCGGCGGAGCCAGCCCTTCGAGGCCCTTCAGCAGCTCTTCCTCGGTCATACGCTCCAGCGCGACCTCGGTATCGTCGGCATCGACGCTTGCGCCCGCCGAACCGATCAGAGGAACGGTGTCCTGCTCCGGCTCGTCGACCTCGACGAACTTCTGCAGCGAGTGCACCAGTTCCTCTTTGAGGTCTTCCGGAGAGATCGTCTCCTCGGCGATTTCTCGAAGCGAAACAACGGGATTCTTGTCGTTGTCACGGTCGATTGTGAGCTGCGAGCCGGACGAGATCATCCGCGCGCGGTGAGCCGCCAGCAGCACCAGGTCGAACCGGTTGTCGACCTTATCAATACAATCTTCCACGGTGACGCGCGCCATCGCCAGTCGCTCCGTTCAAATGGACCAAAATGCGGGTTATTGCGCGTAGGTATAGGTCAGTGAAGGGATGCGCAAGAACCAATTTGTCATTTGGCCGTGAGCCACCTGTCTGATAATGCAATTTTTGTCCGGCGATGGGCGCACCTTCACTGGGACGAACACGGGTCCGACAAGAAAAGGCTTCTTTTCAGAAAGAAAAGTATAGAATACCGGCTGATGCTTCGTGCGGTTGAAGATTGTGCCGGCACTCGATGCCAACGGTTATTCGTGAAAATTTGCCTTTAACGCGCAGTTTTTAGCTGCGCCACCAAGCCCTAACGACAGAACACGAGAGATCTGGATGTCTACTTCTGCGAGCAATAGAATCGCGCTGTTTATCGATGGCGCCAACCTTTATGCGACGGCAAAGACGCTTGGCTTTGATATCGATTACAAACGCTTGCTCAAGGAATTTCAGGGCCGCGGCACGCTGATCCGTGCATTCTACTATACGGCGATCATCGAAGATCAGGAATACTCGTCGATTCGTCCGCTGATCGATTGGCTGGACTACAACGGCTACACCGTCGTCACCAAGGCGACCAAGGAGTTCATCGACGCCAGCGGCCGGCGAAAGGTCAAGGGCAACATGGACATCGAGCTCGCGGTCGATGCCATGGAGCTGGCCGAGCACATCGACCAGATGGTGCTGTTCTCGGGCGACGGTGACTTCCGCTCGTTGGTCGAGGCGGTGCAGCGCCGCGGCGTTCGCGTCACGGTGATCTCGACGATCTCCAGCCAGCCGCCGATGATCGCCGACGAGCTGCGTCGCCAGGCCGACATCTTCACGGATCTGGTCGAGCTGCAGTCGAAGATCGGCCGCGACCCGGCCGACCGCCCGCCTCCGCGCGAGCCGCGCCACACGCCGCAGTTCCTGCAGCGTTCGGCGACGATGGCTCCCCGCGGCGGAGACGACGACTTCGAAGACTGACGCCATGCCGACGCACGGCCCCGAGGCCGGCGTTATTCGTCCGATCACCGAACCCGATCGCGACTGCCCGATGTGCCCGAGGCTTGTGGAGTTCCGCCACGAGCATCGGGCGCGCGAACCCGGCTGGCACAACGCGCCGGTCCCCACTTTTGGGGCGGCCAACGCCCGCCTGCTGATCGTCGGCCTCGCGCCCGGCCTGCAGGGCGCCAACCGCACTGGCCGCCCGTTCACCGGCGATTATGCCGGCGACCTGCTTTACGCCACGTTGATCGAATACGGCTTCGCCAAGGGGCACTACCAGGCTCGCCCCGATGACGGCCTGCGGCTGGTCGGCAGCCGGATCGTCAACGCAGTGCGCTGCGTGCCGCCGCAGAACAAACCGCTGCCGATCGAGATCAACACCTGCCGGCGCTTTCTCTCGGGCACGATCGACACAATGCCGAAGCTGGGCGCGGTGGTGCTGCTCGGGCGGATTGCGCACGATTCGACGCTGAAGGCGCTCGGCCTGCGCGCCTCCCAGGCGCCGTTCCGCCACGGCGCGGTGCACGAAGCCGGCCGCTTCCGGCTCTACGACAGCTATCATTGCTCGCGCTACAACACGAACACCGGCGTCCTGACGCCAAAGATGTTCCGCGACGTGTTCGCGCGGGTGCGGTTGGATTTGGACGCTGGCAACTAACTCTTCATTGCGAGCGAAGCGAAGCAATCCAGCATAGTGCACGAGACTGGATTGCTTCCGTCGCGGCGCTCAACGCAATGACAAAAAACACCCGACTAGCGCGGATTGGCCTTCAGCCAATCCAGAACATCCCCCGCATTCCGGTCCGGCGGGAACACCGGATAGAATACGTGGGTGATGCGGCCGTCGTCGATGATCAGCGCCAACCGCTTCAGCAGCGTCATGTCGGCCACCTGCATCGTCGGAAGCTTCAATGCGGTGGTGAGCGCGAGCTTGTCGTCCGACAGCACCGGAAACGGCAGATGCAGCCGCACCGCCATCTCGGACTGATAGTCGTTGCCCTGCGTCGACAGCCCGAACACCTGCGCGGCGCCGGCGGCCTTCAGCTCGGCGAACAGGTCCCGAAACGAGCAGGTCTGCGGCGTGCAGCCCCGCGCGCCTGGGATCATGTCCCAATCAGCGACCGGCGCGATCTTGCCGGGCTCGCCGGTGCGCGGATAGCCAAACACCACGGTGCGCCCGGTAAGCACCGATAGATCAATCTGTTTGCCATCCGTCGCCGGCAGCGAGACCGACGGCAGACTCTTGCCGAGGAGATGCGCAGCGGCGCCGTCGTCCTCGGGCGCCGGGATCGAGGACCAGTCGACATCGTTGAGATTGGGCTGATTCATCCTGCCTTCTCCAGATCCCTGCCGCGGTCGGCGTTCAGCCGCGAGCTCGGAGCAGCCGACCCTTTTCGCGGCTCCAGTCGCGCTTCTTCTCGGTCTCGCGCTTGTCGTGCAACTGCTTGCCCTTGGCCAATGCCAGCAGCAGCTTGGCGCGGCCCTTCTCGTTGAAATACAGCTTCAGGGGGATCAGCGTCATGCCCTGCCGCTCGACAGCGCCCATCAGCTTGTTGATCTGCTTGCGATGCAGCAACAGTTTGCGCGGCCGCTTCGGCTCGTGGTTGAAGCGGTTGGCCTGCAGATATTCGGGGATGGTGGCATTGATCAACCAGATCTCGCCGCCGCGGGAATCGGCGTAGGATTCGGCGATCGTCGACTTGCCGCTGCGCACCGACTTCACCTCGGTCCCGGTCAGCGAGATGCCGGCCTCGATGGTGTCTTCGATCGCATAGTTGAACCGCGCCTTGCGGTTCTCGGCCACGACCTTGATCGGGCGTTCGTTCTTGTCGGCCATTGCGGCTGAACCTCGTATTCGCCGCCCCGCCGCAGGTCAGACCTGCGGGCGGTTGCCGCTTTTCAGGATATCGCGAATTTCGGTGAGCAGTTCCTGCTCCCGGGTCGGCTTCGGCGGCGCAGCGGGCGCCGCTTCGTCCTTGCGCTTCAGCCGGTTCATCGCCCGCACCACCATGAACAGCACGAAGGCGACGATCAGAAAGTTCAGCGACAGCGTGAGGAAGCTGCCCCAGGCCAGCACCGCGCCCTGCTTCTTGGCTTCGACAAGCGTGTTGGCCGTCACCGCCTTCGACAGCGGCGTGAAGTAGTTTGAAAAATCTAGGCCACCAGTGACGGCTCCAATGATCGGCATGATCACGTCGCCGACCAACGAACTGACAATGGCGCCGAACGCCGCGCCGATAATGACACCGACAGCGAGGTCGACGACATTGCCTTTCATTGCAAATTCACGAAATTCTTTGAGCATCTCGCTTCCCTTGGGGCTTCTTGCCGGTACGGCCTGCTCGATCCAGGCCGTTCAGATCAGTTCAGCAGGCCGGCGTGCATCATCGCCGAGCGGATCACCTTGCCGGTCGGTTCGGTCACCGGCAAAAGCGGCAGCCGCACCTCTTCCTGGATGCGGCCGAGCAGCGCCAGGCCGTGCTTGGCACCGGCGACGCCCGGCTCCTTGAACACCGCGTCATGCAGCGGCACCAGCCGGTCCTGGATCTTGAGTGCGCCCGCATAATCGCCGGCGATCACCGCGCTCATCAGATCCGAGCACAGCTTCGGGGCCACGTTCGACACCACCGAAATGCAGCCATGGCCGCCGGCGGCCATATAGGCGAGCGCCGTCATGTCCTCGCCGGAGAGCTGCAGGAAGTCGGCGCCCATCGCATGGCGCTGCTGCGACACACGGCCGAGATTGGCGGTGGCGTCCTTGACCCCGGCGATGTTCTTCAGCTCGTACAGCCGGGTCATGGTCTCTACCGACATGTCGACCACCGACCGCGGCGGGATGTTGTAGATGATGATCGGGATGCCGATCGCGTCATTCACCGCCTTGAAGTGGTGATACATGCCCTCCTGGGTAGGCTTGTTATAATACGGCGTCACCACCAGCACGGCGTCAGCGCCGGCCTTCTCGGCGTGCTTGGCGAGTTCGACCGCTTCACGCGTCGAGTTCGAGCCCGCCCCGGCGATCACCGGCACCCGGCCCTTGGCCTCCTCGACGCACCATTCCACGACCTTATTGTGCTCTTCGTGGCTCAGCGTCGGGCTCTCGCCGGTGGTGCCGACCGGCACCAGGCCATGGCTGCCCTCGTCGATCTGCCAGTTCACCAAGCTGCGAAAGGCCTGCTCGTCAAGCGAGCCGTCTTTCTTGAACGGCGTGACCATGGCGGTGAACGACCCTCGAAAATTCGCCTTGGCTGCCATTATATTCTCCTGAGGCCCCTCGCCCACAAAACGGACTGTCTTCATAACGAGTTCACGACGGGCGCGAAAGCCCTGAGATCGCGACAGAAACTCCAGACAACAGCCGCCCGGAGAGCGACCGCACGCGCCCAGTCCCTTGCGTCAGAACGCGTTATCTAGCGATATTCAAGTTCCATGGGAACTCTGCGACCCTCGCACCTCGCTTGTTGATCTTGAATTCCAAGATCGATCGTCAAGCCGATGGAGCGACAGCATAATCCGCGTCGCTCACCTGTTCCATCCAGGTCGCAAAGCTACCGTCGAGCGCTTCCTGCATGGCGATGTGGGTCATGCCATTGTTCGGCGACGCGCCATGCCAATGCTTCTCACCCGGCGGAATCCACACCACGTCTCCGGCGCGAATCTCACGGACCGGGCCGCCGAGCGTCTGGACCCGGCCGACGCCGGCGACGACGTACAGCGTCTGCCCGAGCGGATGAGTGTGCCACGCCGTCCGGGCTCCGGGTTCGAACGACACCCGGGTCGCAGCCAGCCGCGCCGGCGCCGGCGCGGAAACGATCGGGTCCTGCCACACCGTTCCGGTAAAGTAGTCTTTGGAGGCGCGTTGGGTCGGACGCGAGCCGACTGCGAAAATATCCATGTCTCGTCTCCCCGGCGCTTACGCCTTGCCTGCCTTCTCCTTGAATGCCGCGTAGCGTGCCTTTGTTTCGGCGTTCATCGGATAGAGGCCGGGCAGCACCGCGCCGTTGTTGACCTCTTCGACGATCCAGCCCTCCATCCGCTCCTGCTCCGGGCCCTCGGTCAGCACATGGCCGAGCAGCGCCTGCGGGATCAGCACTGCGCCGTCCTGATCGGCGACGATGATGTCGTTCGGGAATACCGCGACGCCGCCGCAGCCGATCGGTTCGCCCCAGCCGACAAAGGTGAGCCCTGCCACCGAGGGGGGCGCCGACGCGCCGTTGCACCACACCGGCAGTCCCGTGCCGAGCACGCCCTCGAGGTCGCGGACCACGCCGTCGGTGATCAGGGCGGTAATGCCGCGTTTCACCATGCGGGCGCACAAAATATCGCCGAACACACCGGCGTCGCTGACACCCATCGCGTCGATCACCGCGATGCAGCCTTCCGGCATCGCCTCGATCGCGGCGCGGGTCGAGATCGGCGAGGCCCACGACTCCGGCGTGGCCAGGTCCTCACGCGCCGGAACGAAGCGCAGCGTGAACGCCTCGCCCACCAGCCGCGGCTGCCCCGGGCGCAGCGGCCGAGCGCCGCGCAGCCAGACATTGCGCAGTCCCTTCTTCAGCAACACCGTGGTGATGGTCGCGGTCGAGACGCGCGCAAGTGTGGCGATGGCTTCCGGGGGCAGTGACATGTGCACGCAGGCTCCTCAAGGGTTTGGTGGCGCATCTTGCGGGCGCGCCACTCGCCGTCAAGCCGCAAGTCACGCTCGTCTGATCTTCGGCAAACGCCTGATCATCAGAGCTTATCGCTCGTGCCATCAACGAGTTATCGCCATAGACTGTCTCACGAAGTGATTTTCACGCGTACCAAAAACACGCTATGGCTGGTGCGCTGCTGATGAGATCAGAGGGACACAGCGCTCACATGGCGCTCACGACTCCACGCATGTTGCCGAGCGGCGATGCCGCCATCACGGTCGATTTCGGTCGCGAGATCAGCGACGAGTCCAACCGCCGCGTACTGGCTCTCGATCGACTGTTGAGGAGTGGTTCGATCACCGGCTTGCGCGAGACGGTGCCGACTTATCGGTCCCTGCTGGTGCACTACGATCCGGAGCAGATCGGCTTCGACGCGCTCGCCGAACAGCTGACGCGACTGGCGCAGACGCCGATCGAGACCGCAGCGACGGTGGAGCGCCACTGGCGAATTCCCGTATGTTACGGCGGCGAGCACGGCATCGATCTGGAAGACGCGGCCGCCGCGCTGAGCACCACTGCCGACGATCTGATCGCCCGTCACGCCGGCGGTGATTACCGGGTCGCGATGATCGGCTTTACGCCCGGCTGGTCGTATCTGTCTGGGCTCGATCCATCGCTGGCAATGCCGCGGCGTCAGGCGCCGCGGCTGTTGACGCCAGCCGGGACGATCTCGATCGGTGGCGTGCAGACCGGCATTCAATGCCTTCCGGGCCCGAGCGGCTGGCATCTCCTTGGCCGTACCCCGGTGCGAACCTATCAGTTGCATCGCGATCCGATCTTCCTGCTCGAGCCCGGCGACGCGATCAGCTTCACCCCGATCGACGCCAAGCAGTTCGCAGAGCAAGATCGTGCCGCGGAGGCTGGTGAGTTCGTTGCCGAGCTGGTGAGCGCATGAGCAGTCTGATCGTTGGTAGCGTGGGCCCGGCAAGCTCGGTGCAAGACGGCGGCCGCCACGGCGCGCAGCGCTACGGCCTGACGCCGAGCGGCGCGATGGATCGGCTGTCGCTGGCGGCGGCCAACGTGCTGGTCGGCAACGCGCCGTTCGCCGCCGCGATTGAGCTCGGCCCGCTGGGAGCAAGCCTCACCGCCCGCGACGGTGCCCTGCGCCTTGCACTCAGTGGCGCGGAGCGGCCCGCTGCGATCGAAGGCACAGCTGTCGCGCTGAACCATTCCTTTCTGCTGGATGCAGGCCGGACGCTGACGCTCGGCGTCGCGCGGAGTCAGGTGTTCAGCTACTTGGCGATCGCCGGCGGTGTCACTGGCGAGCCGATGTTCGGCAGCCTGGCGGTGAACGCCCGCGCCGGCCTTGGCAGTCCCTATCCGCGGCCGCTGCAACCCGGCGACGTGATCCCGGCCCAAACCGCGGTCGCCGGCGATGAACGTCGCCTCGATCTGCCGAAGCGCGCCGACGATCCGATCCGCGTCGTGCTCGGCCCGCAGGACGACGAATTCGGCGACGCCGTCGCCACCTTTCTCGGCAGCGAATGGAAGGTCTCCGCGATCAGCGACCGGATGGGCTACCGGCTCGAAGGCCCACCGGTGCGGCATCTGCACGGCCACAACATCGTCTCGGACGGCACCGTCGACGGCAGCATCCAGGTGCCCGGCAACGGCCAGCCGATCGTGCTGATGTCCGATCGCGGCACCAGCGGCGGCTATCCGAAGATCGCCACGGTGATCACCGCGGATCTCGGCCGCATGGCGCAACGCCAGCCCGGCCAGCTGTTCCGCTTCGCTGCGGTGAGCATGGACGAAGCGCAGTCCGCGTATCGGGCGATGGCGCAACAGATCCGCGCCCTGCCCGACCGCCTGCAGGACGCCCGATACGCGACACTTGATCTCGACGCGCTGGCGACAGCGAATGTCGCCGGCGCCGCCGTCGACGCGCTCGATGGCTGAATGAAGACCGGAAGGACAATCTGAGATGAAGATCGACCTGAACTGCGACCTCGGTGAAGGGTTTGGCGCCTGGAGCATGGGCGACGACGCAGCGATGATGAGCATCGCAACCAGCGTCAACGTTGCCTGCGGCTTTCATGCCGGTGATCCAGATATCATGCACAAGACCGTCGCGATGGCCAAACAGCATGGCGTCTCGATCGGCGCGCATCCCGGCTTCCGCGACCTGCACGGCTTCGGTCGTCGCCCGGTGCCAGGCATCACGGCCGCCGAAATTGAGAACCTCGTCGCCTACCAGATCGGCGCGCTGCAGGCGGTCGCATCGCTGGCCGGCCACAAGGTGACGCACGTCAAGGCCCACGGTGCGTTGTCAAACGTCGCCTGTGAGGACGACATGACCGCGCGCGCGATCGCCGCGGCGATCAAGGCGGTCGATCCATCGCTGATCTTCGTGGTGCTCGCCAACTCGAAGCTGGTCGACGCCGGCGAGGCTGCGGGCTTGCCGCTGGTCCATGAGGTGTTCGCGGATCGCGCCTATGAGGACGACGGCAATCTCGTCTCTCGCCGCAAGCCCGGCGCTGTCCTGCACAACCCTGAGGAGATTGCCCAGCGCGTGCTACGAATGGCTCAGGACGGCGCGGTTGTGTCGGTCACGGGCAAAGTCATCAAGATGCGCACCGACACGGTCTGCATCCACGGCGATACCCGCGGTGCGGTCGAGATCGCCCGCGGGGTGCGCAGCCTGCTCGAGTCGAGCGGCATCACCGTCGCGCCGTTTACCTGCGGGTAGCATCAGCGCGCGTTCAACGCTCGATCAACGCTAGCAATTCGGCCGTGAGCGCGCCCTCTGCGCTCAGTTCGTCCAAAATCGAAAAATGATGGTGGCCCTGCAGCGTGAGTTGCCGGATCCGCAGGCCCGCGCGGCGCGACACGTCCGCGTACAGCGCTGATTGCCGTCGCAGTTCTGGCAGCTCACCACCGCCGACGACCAACGACTGGGGCGCTGCAGCGAGATGCGTGCGACGGATCGGGCTGAGCAGTTCGATCTCTCTCTCGTCGAGCCGCAGCGCCTCGTCGAGATAAGACAGCGCGATCGGCTCCAGATCGAAGATGCCGCTGATGCACAGCGCACCGCTCACCGGCGATCGCGTGGCCGCCATCGCCGCCAGGTGTCCGCCGGCGGACCAGCCGCCGACCACCAAGCGGGTCGGATCGAAACCGAACTGAACCGCGTTGACGGCCAAAAATTCGATCGCCTTATCGACCTCGTCGACGATCTCGAACAGCCGCGCCGCCGGCGCAAGTGTGTAGCCGACGACCGCGACGTCGATGCCGCGCGCGTTCGGGCCCTGCGCGACGAAGGAGAACATCTCCTTGGCGTTGCGCTGCCAGTAACCGCCGTGCAGAAACACGAACAGCGGTGCTCCCGGCACGCCCGCGGAGAAATAGTCCAGCGACGTCCGCTCGCGAAGCCCATAGGCGACGTCGAGGCAGGCGCCGGCACCGCCGCGGCGGGCCGCGCTGCGTTCCCGCCAGCATTCGAGCCATTGAGGGCTGTCTACGACCGCGGCACTGTTGTTGTAGGCCTCATCGAGTGCGACGCGATCCATCCCGCGATAGATCGCATCGGCTCTGCTTTGCGCTGGAACGTTCAATTAAGCATCCGCCGTTGCAGCAACCGGTCGACCGCCGCCGACATGGCTGGTGAGCTGCCGCGTGATACTGCGGCGAAGCGCGTTGAATTCCGCCGATGCCACGTCGCGAGGACGCTGCAGATCGATCTCGGCCTGACAATCGATCCGCCCGGGCGACGAACTCATCACCACGACGCGGTCTGCGAGAAGGACCGCCTCCTCGACCGAATGAGTCACGAAGATCACGGTCAACTTTGTGGTCCGCCAGATCTCGATCAACTCCTCCTGCAGCGCGCTCCGAGTGAGTGCGTCGAGGGCTCCGAACGGCTCGTCCATCAACAGGATGTCCGCGTCGTTGGCGAGCACGCGCGCGATCGCGACGCGCTGCTTCATGCCGCCGGAGAGCTGATGCGGATAGCGATCGGCGAAGGCCGTCAGCCCCACCATCGCCATGAACTTGTCTGTCAGCTTGGTCACTTCGCTCGGCGCGACGCGGCGGTGGCTCGGGCCGAAGCCGATGTTGTCGCGCACCGTCAGCCATGGAAACAGCGCGTAGTCCTGAAAGACCATGCCGCGATCGGGGCCCGGGCCTTTCACCTCGCAGCCATAGACTGCAACGTCTCCCTGCGTCGCCTCTTCGAAGCCGGCGACGATGCGCAGCAAGGTCGACTTGCCGCAGCCGGAGGCTCCGAGCAGACAGATGAACTCGCCCTTCCGTACGGTGAGGTCGACGCTGCGCAAGGCTTCGACCGGACCGTTCGAGGCCTCGTAGATCTTATTGAGACCGGCAACTTCGAGGATCACCGGAGCCGGGTCGCGACGAATAGTGGCGTCAAGCATGATGCTGTGGACTCCAGCGCAAGAAATGGTTGCTGAGCATCACCAGAAGTCGATCCGAAACGAATCCGGTGATCCCGATGATTATCATCCCGGTGATGACCAAATCGGTGCGCGACAGCGTGCGACCGTCCATGATGACCGCGCCAAGACCTTCCGGAACGCCGGTCATCTCGCCGACGACGATCAGGATCCAGGCGAACGACGCGCCGAGCCGCAGGCCGTTGAAGATGCTGGGCAGCGCTGCCGGCAGCACCACGGCACGAAACAATTGCGGACCACTGCAGCCGAGCATGCCGGCGGCCTCGAAAAGCCGAGCGTCGACCGACTTCACCCCGAACACGGTGTTCAGCAGGATCGGATAGAACGCGCCCAGAAATACGAGGAACACCGCCGATTTCGGGCCCAGGCCGAAGAAGATCATCGACAGCGGCAGCCAAGCCGTCACCGGGATCGGCCGCAGCAGCGACAGCGTCGGATCCATCATCGCCCGCAGCACGGGAATCCGCCCGAGCATCAGGCCGAGCGGGATGCCGGCGAGCGCGGCCAGGAAAAACCCGCCATAGACGCGCTGCACCGACTTCCAGAAGTGAATGGGTAGGCTGCCGCTATAGGCGTCATCGTAAATCCCGCCGAAGGCGAAGTCCCACATCATCACGGCGACGCCCGAGGGCGGCGGGATTAGCCGCGTTCCGGTCCAACGCACCATCACGTCCCACAGCAGCAGGAGGCCGACCGGCACGATAGCGGCGAGCGCGATCGTGCGAAGTCGCGTCGTCAGTTTTCGCGCGCGATTGCGCTTGCCGGCGCGCCCCACAGCTGTCGCAAGCTTGACCGCGGGGCTGCTGATAGTCGGACTGGACACTGTGCTTTCCAGGCTCATCGCCGGCTCACGACGCCGAAATCGCTCGGACGAAGCTCGGATCGATGAAGGTCTTGTAGTCGGGCAATTGCCGGATCTGCTTCTTGTCGAGCATCTGCGCGCCATAATACTGCGCCTGCTTCATGAACTGATCGTCGATATTCCAGGTGAGCTCGACATTCGGCGCCGCCGCCTCGATCGACGGCTTCTGCTGACCGAGTTTCTGCATCGCCATCTCGACGAAGGCGTCGCGATTGGCCATGGCGAACTCGCTGGCCTTGCGATGAACCTTGAGCAGCGTCCGGACCCTTTCCGGATCCTTCTCGATCAGTTCGCGACGTGTGGTGAGCACCATGTTGAGCGAGCCCGTCGGCGTCGAATACGGATACTCGACGATCTTGCCGACCCCGCTGGCGAGGCTGATGCCTGCCGCGGGCTCTGCGCCGACATAGGCGTCGATGTCGCCGCGCGCGAGCGCCGGCGCCATGTCGCTGAACGAGACGCGGACCGCCTGAACGTCCTTGACCGTCATCCCCTCGGCTGCGAGGCGGTCGAGGATGACCACTTCCTGGGTCGAGCCGGGCCAGATCGCGACCCGCTTGCCCCTGAGATCCTTGATGCTGGAAATGCCGGAGTCCTTGCCGGCAACCACCGCCATGCCGCGATTGCAGGCTGCAGCAACCACGACCACCGGTTCGCCATTGGCGCCACCGAGGGTCGCCGCAGCCAGGCCGAAAATGCCGAAATCGATCGACCCTGTGGCCACGGCATTCTTGCCATCGGTCGGACTTTCGAACGGGATCACCACCACTTTCGTGCCGGCCGGCATGAACTTCTCGTAGAAATAAGGCGTGATGCCGTGGATCAGTTTTAACGTTCCAACCTTGACGACGCGCTCTTCCGCGAGGGCTGGGAGGTGCGTGGCGGGGCCCCCCGGGGGGGGGGGGGGGGGGGGGGGGGGGGATGGGGGGGTGGGGGGGGGGGGGGGGCCCCCCCCCCCCCCACCCCCCCCCCCCCCCCCCCCCCCAAC
>NZ_JAJNAL010000041.1 GCF_022271405.1 Rhodopseudomonas infernalis
AGGATCCAGTATCCTAGAGCGTTGCCATTGATCACGAGCGCTCTGGAAGACTGGGCCGCCCGGTCAAGCCGGGCGGTGACGGTGTGTGGGCGTGGAGGCGTTTCGTTAAACCGCTGTGTGAAGCTTTCGCCTCACATCGCCTTGGCGATTTCCGCGTAGTTGCCCTTGTTGTCCCATTTGTAGACGACGTAGTCGATCGCCTTGATGTCGCCCTTGGCGTCGAACGCCATCTTGCCGAGCACGGTGTCCCATTCGCCGGCCTTGATGGCCTCGATCACCTTCTTCGGGTCGGTCGACTTGACCTTTGCGACGGCCTGCGACCAGACCTGGAACGCCGCGTAAGTGTACAGCGTGTAGCCTTCCGGATCGATGCCCTTGGCCTTGAACTTCTCGACGATCGCCTGGGCGGTCGGCTTGTTGCGCGGGTCGGGGCCGAAGGTGAACAGTGTGCCTTCCGCGAGCGGGCCGGTGATCGAGGCGAATTCCTTGTCGTTCATCGCGTCGCCGGCCATCATCACCGTCTTCAGGCCCTGATCGCGCATCTGGCGCAGGATCAGGCCGGCTTCCTGGTGATAGCCGCCGATGTAGACGAGATCGATGTTGTCGCGCTTCAGCCGAGAGACGATCGAGTTGAAGTCCTTGTCGCCCTTGTTGTAGGACTCGAACATCTTCTCGGTGAAGCCGGCCTTGTTCAGCGCCTTCTTGGTCTCGTCGGCGAGACCTTTGCCGTAGGTGGTCTTGTCGTTGAGGATCGCGACGTTCTTGCCCTTGTAGTTCTTGACGATGTAGTCGGCGGCGACCAGGCCCTGCTGATCGTCGCGGCCGCAGACGCGCAGCACGTTCCACAGCTTGCGCTCGGTGAACAGCGGGTTGGTGGAGGCCGGGGTGATCTGCAGCGTGTTGCCGTCCGCATAGGCTTCGGACGCCGGGATCGACGACGACGAGCAGAAGTGCCCGGCGACGAACGGAATGCCGTCGCCGGCGATCTTCTCGGCGATCGAGCGAGCCTGTTTGGGATCGCAGCCGTCGTCGCCGGTCTGCAGCTTGAGCTGCTTGCCGAGCACGCCGCCGGCCGCATTGAGATCGGCGACAGCCTGGTCGGCGCCGTTCTTCAACTGGCGGCCGAACGCCGACTCGCCGCCGGTCATCGGACCGGCGACCGCGACCGTGATGTCCTGCGCCAGCGCCGTCGTCGACAGCGCCAGCGAGGCGCCGAATGCCAAACCGAGAAGCTTGAGTTTCATGGAGTGATCCCTGCGGTGAGACTGCAATTGGTTGGCCGCGCCCGACGCGGATCGCAGGCGCGACGTTCGCGGCATTGTGGCTGATTTTGATGGCAAGTCATCGACAAAATGCCGCATCGGCTGCGGCGCGCTGGCACATTCTGCCGCAGGCGGTCACGCGCGGTGTCAGACCTTGCGGCCGCCCTCGAGATAGGCGGCGCGAACTTCCGGACGCGCCAGCAATTCCGCGCCGCTACCGCTCATGGTGATCAGGCCGTTGACCAGCACGTAGCCGCGATGAGCGAGCCGCAATGCGTGGTTGGCGTTCTGCTCGACGATCAGCACGGTGAGGCCGTCTTGTTTGTTGAGCGTGCGGATCGCCTCGAAGATCTGCCGCGTGATCAGCGGTGCGAGGCCGAGCGAGGGCTCGTCGAGCAGCAGCAGGCGCGGCCTGCTCATCAGCGCGCGGCCGATCGCCAGCATCTGCTGCTCGCCGCCCGACAGCGTACCGCCGCGCTGGCTGGTGCGTTCGCGCAGCCGCGGAAACAACGTCAGCACCCGCTCCAGCATCTCGGCGCGCTGCTCGTCGGTGCTGTCGCCGGCGTCGGCGCCCATCTGCAGATTTTCGCCGACGCTCATCCGCGGGAAGATGCGGCGGCCTTCGGGCGATTGCGCGATGCTCATCCGGGCGATCTGGTGCGTCGGCATCTGCGTGATATCGACGCCGTCGAACACGATGCGGCCGGCCTTCGCGCGCGGCTTGCCGAAGATCGACATCATCAGCGTCGACTTGCCGGCGCCGTTGGCGCCGATCAGCGCGACGATCTCGCCCGGTTTGATATCGAGATCGACACCCTTCAGCGCCTCGATCTTGCCGTAGGCGGCGCGAAGGTTCTCGATTTTGAGGAGGGCGGTTGAAGAGGTCATGACGCGGCCTCTCCGCGGTCACTTCCGTCATGGCCGGGCTCGTCCCGGCCATCCACGCCTTTTCCGGCAATGCGCAGCAAAGGCGTGGATGCCCGGCACAAGGCCGGGAATGACGACGGAATGTGTAGCAAAGCCCTCACAGCCCGAGCTCCTGCTCGACGGCTTCGACCTCTTCGTCTTCGACGCCGAGGTAGGCTGCGATGACGCGCTGGTCGTCGCGGATTTCGGCGGGCGTGCCGCCCGCGATCTTGACGCCGTAGTCGAGCACGACGACAGCGTCGGAAATTTCCATCACCACGCTCATGTCGTGTTCGATCAGCAGGATCGACGTGCCGCCCGCGCGGATCTTGCGCAGTAGGTCGCTCAGTTCGGCGCTCTCGCGGGCATTGAGGCCCGCGGCCGGCTCGTCCAGGCACAGCAGCACCGGCTCGGTGCACATCGCCCGCGCGATTTCAAGCCGGCGCTGGTCGCCATAGGGCAGGTTGCCGGCGGCCTCGTCGGCGCGGCCGCGCAGCCCGATCTCGTCGAGCCAGAACGTGGCGCGGTCGATCGCCTTCTGCTCCGCCGCGCGCCATGAGGGCGTGCCGAACAGGCCGAGCAGCGTGAAGCCGGAGGCGCGTAGCAGCGCGTTGTGCTGCGCCACCATCAGGTTTTCCAGCGCCGTCATGCCGGGAAACAGCCGAATGTTCTGGAAGGTGCGCGCCACCTTGGCGATCTTGGTGATACGGAAGTCGTTGAGCTTGTCGAGCCGGTGCGTTGCGCCGTCCTGGTGGATCAAGCTGATCTTGCCGCCGCTCGGCTTGTAGAAGCCGGTGATACAGTTGAACACCGTCGTCTTGCCGGCGCCGTTCGGGCCGATCAGCGCGGTGATCTTGCCGCGCTGCGCGGCGAACGACAACTCGTTGACGGCGACGATGCCGCCGAACCGCATCGTCAGGCCGTCGACGCGGAGGATGTCGCGATCCGCACTCATCCGTGGCCTTCCTTGACGAGGTCGGACGAGATCGCCTGCTTGTGCTGCAGATACACGGTCGGCGCGCGGTGGCCGATCAGGCCGCGTGGCCGCCACACCATCAGGAACACCATCGACAGGCCGAACACCAGCATGCGGAACTGATCGAGGCCGCGAAACAGCTCGAAGCCGCCGATCAGCGTCAGCGCCGCCAGCGCGACTCCGAGCTGCGAGCCCATGCCGCCGAGTACGACGATCGCCAGCACCAGCGCCGACTCCTGGAAGGTGAACGACTCCGGTGAGATGAAACCCTGCCGCGTAGCGAAGAACGCGCCGGCGAAGCCGCCGAACATCGCCCCGGTGGCGAAGGCGGTGAGCTTCGTTGTGGTGGTGTTGATGCCGAGAGCGCGGCACGCGACTTCGTCCTCGCGCAGCGCTTCCCAGGCGCGGCCGATCGGCAGCCGGCGCAGCCGGATCGTCGCCCAGTTGGTGATCAGCGCCAGCGCCAGGATCAGATAGAACAGGAACACCAATCGGTGCGACGGCGAGAACGGAATGCCCAGCATCGCCGCAAGGCCGTTCTCGCCCGGCGTCAGGGGGATGCCGAACATGGTCGGGCGCGGAATGCCGCTGATGCCGTTCGGGCCGCCGGTCAGGCTCTGCCAATTGATGATGACCAGGCGGATGATCTCGCCGAATGCCAGCGTGACGATGGCAAGATAGTCGCCGCGCAGCCGCAGCACCGGGAATCCGAGCAGCACACCCCAGAACGCCGCGAGAATGCCGGCGAGCGGCAGGCAGACCCAGAACGACAGGTCGAAATTGGTGGCGAGCAGCGCGTAGGAATAGGCGCCGACCGCGTAGAACGCGACGTAGCCGAGATCGAGCAGGCCGGCGAGGCCGACCACGATGTTGAGGCCCCAGCCGAGCATCACGTAAGTGAGAACGAGGATGCCGAGATCGAGAATGTAGCGCTGGTCGTAGAAGATCACCGGCACCAGCACCGTGAAGATCAGCAGCGCCGGCGCGACGACGCGGCCGGCGAGGCTGAGCGTCTTGCGCGCGCCCTCCGGCATCAGCTTCGGCGTATCGACCGGTCCCCACCAGCGTCGCAGCAATTCGACCACGATCGAGCCGAAGAACACCGCCGCGACCATTCCGGCGAGGTCGCCGAACCGCGTCCAGTAGATCAGCCCGCCTTCGGGGCCGGCCTCGGTCCGCACGCCGATCATCAGCGAAAACAAAACCAGCGCCACAAGGGCGCTGATCAAGGCTTTCTTCAAAATGAATCCCAGGCCGACTTTGGCGGCGATGGGCGCGGTTCCGGCGGGTGCGAGTTCAGCCACGTCGACCCGCTCAGACTTTTTCGACTTCGGGACGGCCGAGCAGGCCGGTCGGCATGAAGATCAGCACGACGATCAGGATCGAGAACGCCGCGACGTCCTTGTACTCGACCGAAAAATACGCCGACCACATCGTCTCGATCAGCCCGATCAACAGCCCGCCGAGCATCGCGCCCGGCAGCGAGCCGATGCCACCGAGCACGGCGGCGGTGAACGCCTTGATGCCGGCGACGAAGCCCATGAAGAAGTCGACCAGGCCGTAATACAGCAGGTACATCATGCCCGCGACGGCGGCGAGCGCGGCGCCGATCACGAAGGTCATCGAGATGGTGCGGTCGACATCGACGCCGAGCAGCGACGCCATGGTCTGGTCCTGCTCGCAGGCGCGCATGTCGCGGCCGAGCCGCGTCTTCGCCACCAGCCAGGTGAAGATCGCCAGCAGCACGATGGTGGTGATCACCACCACGATCTGGACATTGGACAGCCGCACGACGAAGCCGTCGGCGCTCTCGTGCAGCGTGTAGCCGCCGGTGATGATCGGCGGCACCGGCTTGACGCGGGCGCCCTGCGACACCTGGGCGAAATTCATCAGCACGAACGACATGCCGATCGCCGACAGCATCGGGGCGAGGCGGAACGAGTGCCGCAGCGGCCGGTAGGCGATCCGCTCCACGGTCCAGCCGTAGAGCGCCGTGATCGCCATCGACACCAGCAGCACGACCAGCAGGATCAGCGGCACGAAGGTGAGGCCGAACGACACCAGGATCAGGAAACTGATCAGGGCGATGAAGCCGCCGATCATGAAGATGTCGCCATGGGCGAAATTGATCATGCCGACGATGCCGTAGACCATCGTGTAGCCAATCGCGATCAGGCCGTAGATGGAGCCGAGCACGAGGCCGTTGATGAGCTGCTGGGCGAAATAGTCCATGCGCTGCCGTGGCCTAACTTCAAAAAATCGAAATCCCACAATTCGAGCCGGCGGCCGTGATCGTCCGCCGCGCCAGACGCGATGCGGCGAGGCTCCGGCAGCCAGAACGTCGCGTCGCTTGCAGATTTTGTAACAGTGCGAAGCGTTTACGGCAACAGCCGAGCCCGTTCGACCTTTGCCCCTGTGGACGATCGTCGGCAGCGTAGGTTCCGCCGCCACGTCGCTGCCGCGCAAACGCCCCGCAATCATCACGCCGCGAAAAGGTCAATTCCGCAACCGTTTTAACCGCGAGGGCGTTGATATGCCGGCTGATGCAAACAGCCGAAGGAGGACTCGATGTCGAATCAGAATCAAGCCAATCCGACGCCCAGCCAGAAGCCCGGCCAGCAACAGCAGGGCAGTGGGGCGAAGCCGGGTCAGCAGCAGCAGGATCCGAGTCGGCAAGGCACTACCCAGAGGGGCAATCCGCAGCAGGGCCAGCACGGCTAGCGCGACCTTCAGCGTCGCAAGACTCTCTCCAGGAGTCGGGAAACCCGCCGAAAGGCGGGTTTTTCTTTGCCTGGCCGCAAGCAAACGCAAATTTGGTGCCGTGGGGCCTGATTGAATGCGACCTGTCGCCCGCTTCCACAGGGTTAATGGAAATTAAGGTTAACAAAGCGTTTCCGTTGTCCCTCGTCGTTAACCGGGTTTAGCTCGACGCGTCCGTTCCCTGACCCAGGGAGACGCGGCCTGCAGCGGGAATCACGGCGATGGCGAACTGGCGGATGAGCTCTGCGAACGGCGTGTTGATCGCCGCCTACTTCATCCCGACCTGGCTGATCATCTCGTTCCGGATCATGGTATCGCCGATCCACGCGTTCTATGAGCGGCCGAACATCTCGGTGGCGATCTTCCTCAGCGACCACTTCCATCTCGCGGCCGTGTCGACGGTGCGGGCGGCCTGGCTGTTGGCGCTGGCCAAGGTGACGGTCGCGGCATTCTTCGCGTTGTTTCTGGCGCTGCTGACGCGCCCCGCGATTCGCAAGTCCGGCGGCTGCGACGAGGCGCTGGCGATCGCGCTGTCGCTCGGCAGCATCATCAGCTTCGCCAGCATGCTGATGGCCTCGCATGCCGGCGAGATGGAGGCGATGCGCCTGCATGCGACCGAACTGCTGCTGCTGCTCGGCACCGCGATCGTGATGCTGGTCGAGCGGCCGGCCGCCATTGTCGTGCCGGCCGAGGAGCGGGTGGAGCTGACCTCGAACTACCCGCAAGCCGCGCAGAATTCCTGATCGCGCCCTGACGAAGCGACCGCACGTCTCCTATATCGCAATGCGCAAAGCTCGTATGCCTGCGGGCTCATAACTCCCGGGGCCACGGCGCCTTTTGCTTTCGCGTCGCGCGTGCTTTATTTGTCCGGGAACGCCGCCGATGAAGGTGGCCGACGATAGCGGGAGGACGATCCATGGCCATGACGATGAACGGCGAAGTCCAGCTGGACGCGCCGAAAGATCTGGTGTGGACCAAACTCAACGATCCTGAAGTTCTCAAGCAGTGCATCCCCGGATGCGAAGAGCTGGAAAAGACCGAAGACCAGGAGGGCTTTCGCGCGGTCGCCAAGTTGAAGGTCGGTCCGGTGTCGGCGCGCTTCAAAGGCCGCGTCACGCTGAGCGATCTCGATCCGCCGAACGGTTACAAGATCACCGGCGAAGGCGAGGGCGGCGTTGCCGGTTTTGCCAAGGGCGGCGCGACTGTCGCCTTGAGCGAGAAGGACGGCGGCACGCTGCTGTCCTACGACGTCGAGGCGCATATCGGCGGCAAGCTGGCGCAGCTCGGCCAGCGGCTGATCAACGGCTCGGCCAAGAAGCTCGCCGACGAGTTCTTCACCAACTTCTCCAAGGCGGTTCAGAACGGCAACGGCGCGGCCTGACGCGCCGATCGCTTCGCTGCACGACCCGATCGATCACGCGGTCGTTATCACGCATCTGTCATCCAGGCTCACGCCGGATGACGTTCCGATCCGAGGTTGCCGATCCGGAGCGGTCCCCCTAAGATATCCTCAAGAAACACAACTAAAGCGCGAATGGGCTGCCGTGCAACGCGGCGGTGCGCAAGCAACGAGAGGGCCGATGGCCAAGATTTCCCTGATCGTGAACGGCAATCCGGTAACCGCCAACGTCGATTCGCGGACGCTGCTGGTGCAGCTTCTGCGCGAGAATCTGCGGCTCACCGGCACCCATGTCGGTTGCGATACCTCGCAGTGCGGCGCCTGCGTGGTGCATCTCGACGGCAAGGCGGTGAAATCCTGCACCACGTTGGCGGTGATGGCCGATGGTCACGAAGTGACGACGATCGAGGGGCTGGCCGCCGACGGCGCGCCGCTGCATCCGATGCAGGAAGCGTTTCGCGAACATCACGGCCTGCAGTGCGGCTTCTGCACCCCGGGCATGATCATGACCGCGGTCGATCTCGTGCACCGCAAGGGCCACGATCTGTCCGACGAGACGATCCGCGAGGAGCTCGAGGGCAATCTGTGCCGCTGCACCGGCTATCAGAACATCGTGGTGTCGATCGCGGCCGGCGCCAAGGCGATGGCCAATTCCGATCGCGCCTGATCGCGCGCACAACAATACGGCTGCTGGCCAGGGTCGAGGAAGCTAGGGAAGCTCGATGTACGAATTCAAATATCACCGCCCCGGGACCGTCCGTCAGGCTGCGAACCTGCTGATCAAGAACGAGGACGCCAAGCTGATCGCCGGTGGCCACACGCTGCTGCCGGTGATGAAGCAGCGCCTCGCGGCGCCGCCGCATCTGGTCGACCTGTCGCACATCGAGGGCCTGAACGGCATCGAGATCAAGGGCCGTTCGCTGGTGATCGGCGCCACCGCCAAGCACGCCGAAGTCGCCAATTCGGCGGTCGTCGGCGAGGCGATCCCGGCGCTGGCCGAACTGGCGTCGCTGATCGGCGATCCCGCGGTGCGCCACAAAGGCACGATCGGCGGCTCGCTGGCCAACAACGATCCGACCGCGGACTATCCGGCGGCCGTGATGGCGCTCGGCGCCACCATCGTCACCAACAAGCGCAAGCTGAAGCCGGAAGAGTTCTTCCAGGGCCTGTTCACCACCGCGCTGGAGCCGGACGAGATCATCGTCAAGGTGCAGTTTCCGCTGCCGAAGAAGGCCGCCTACGTCAAATTCCGCAACCAGGCCTCGCGCTACGCGCTGGTCGGCGTGTTCGTCGCGCGGCGGCCGTCGGATGTTGCCGTCGCGGTCACCGGCGCAGGCTCCGAAGGTGTGTTCCGGGTGCCGGCCTTCGAGGAGGCACTGAAGGCGCGCTTCAATTCGAAGTCGCTCGAGGGCATCCATGTGCCGCACGACAACCTCAACAGCGATCTGCACGGCAGCGCCGAATATCGCGCGCATCTGATCAGCGTGCTGGCCAGGCGCGCGGTCGATGCCGCCAACGTCAAGCCGGAAAAGACGCTGCCCAGCGAGCCGACGACCGCTCCGTCGGCCGGTTAGCAGCCATGACGACGGCATCTGCGCCTGCCTCGGTCGATGCCACGCTCGACCTGCTGACGTCGCGCGGCTACCTGGCCGAGCGCTCGCTCGCCACGGTCGTGTTCCTGGCGCTGCGCATGGGGCGGCCGCTGTTTCTCGAAGGCGAGGCCGGCGTCGGCAAGACCGAGATCGCCAAGGTGCTGTCGGCCGCGCTGGGCCGCAAGCTGATCCGGCTGCAATGCTACGAGGGCCTCGACGTCGCCTCCGCGGTCTACGAGTGGAATTCGTCGGCGCAGATGATCGCGATCCGGTTGGCGGAAGCCGTCGGCGACACCGATCGCGGCCAGCTCTCCAGCGACATCTTCTCCGAGCACTATCTGATCAAGCGGCCGCTGCTGCAGGCGCTTGAGCCTGACGTTGCCGGCCCGCCGGTGCTGCTGATCGACGAGCTCGACCGCGCCGACGAGGCGTTCGAAGCTTACCTGCTCGAAGTGCTCAGCGACTTCCAGGTGACTATCCCGGAGTTCGGCACCATCAAGGCGCCGGCGCCGCCGATCGTGATCGTCACGTCGAACCGCACGCGCGAGATCCACGACGCCTTGAAGCGCCGCTGTCTGTATCACTGGGTCGACTATCCGGATGCGCAGCGCGAGCTCGCGATCGTCAAGTCGCGCGTGCCGGGGATTTCGGAAAAGCTGTCGCAGCAGGTGGTGACCTTCGTCCAGGCGCTGCGCGAGCAGGATTTCTACAAATCCCCCGGCGTCGCCGAGACGATCGACTGGGCCACGGCGCTCACCGAACTCGACGCCCGCGCGCTGACCGCCGAAGTCGTCGGCGACACGCTGGGCGCACTGCTGAAGTATCAGGACGACATCACCCGCATGCAGGGCGACGCACTGGCAAAGTTGGTGAAGGACGCGACCGAGGATAAGTAATAGCCTTATTGGTTTGTTGCTTGCTTCGGCTTTCGCCACAACGGCAGCGCGCTCCCTCTCCCGCTTGCGGGGGAGGGTTGGGGTGGGGGAGCCCTAGGCACCGTGCTCGCGTCGCCCTCACCTCAGCCCTCTCCCGCAAGCGGGAGAGGGAGCAGGCCGTGCTCGGAGTGAGGTCGTGGCACTGACAAGTTGAGAGGGTGTGCGAATGCAGCGTAACCCGATGGCCGCGATGGATCACCTCAATCCGGCGACCGGCAAGATGGCCGACAATGTCGTCGGCTTCGCCCGTGCGCTCCGCGCGGCCGGGTTGCCGGTCGGCCCCGGCGCGGTGATCGATGCGCTGGATGCGTTGCAGCTCATCGACATCGGCCAGCGCGGCGATCTTTACGCCACGCTGCAGGCGATCTTCGTCAAGCGCCGCGAGCATTTGCTGATCTTCGAGCAGGCCTTCGCGCTGTTCTTCCGCGCCGCGGAGGACTGGCAGAATCTGCTCGATTCGATTCCGCTGCCGGACGCCGCCAAGAAGAAGCCGCCGCCGGCGTCGCGCCGCGTGCAGGAGGCGATGTCGCCGTCGGCGACGCGCGATCTGCCGTCCGCCGAGGAGCAGGAGCTGCGGCTTGCAGTCTCCGATAAGGAAATCTTGCAGAAGAAGGACTTCGCGCAGATGAGCGCGGCGGAGATCGCCGAAGTCACCCGTGCGATCGCCCGGATGCAGCTGCCGCAGGCCGAACTGCGTACGCGCCGTGTGCGCCCTGACAAGCGCGGGCTGAAGCTCGACCTGCGCCGCACGCTGCGCGCCTCGCTGCGCACCGGCGGCGACATCGTCGACATCCGCCGGCTCGGGCTGATCGACAAGCCGGCGCCGATCGTCGCGCTGCTCGATATCTCCGGCTCGATGAGCGAGTACACAAGGCTGTTCCTGCACTTCCTCCACGCCATCACCGACGACCGCAAGCGGGTTTCGACCTTCCTGTTCGGCACGCGGCTGACCAACGTCACCCGCGCGCTGCGCCAGCGCGACCCCGACGAGGCGCTGGCGAGCTGCACGTCCTCGGTCGAGGATTGGGCCGGCGGCACGCGGATCGCCACTTCGCTGCACGTCTTCAACAAGCTGTGGGCGCGGCGCGTGCTCGGCCAGGGCGCGATCGTGCTGTTGATCTCGGACGGGCTGGAGCGCGAGGCCGACACCAAGCTGGCGTTCGAGATGGACAGGCTGCATCGCTCCTGCCGGCGGCTGATCTGGCTCAATCCGCTGCTGCGCTATCAGGGCTTCGAGCCGCGCGCCCAGGGCATCAAAATGATGCTGCCCTACGTTGACGAATTCCGCCCGGTGCATAACTTGACCTCGATGCAGACCTTGATCGAGGCGTTGTCGTCGGCGCCGCCGCCGCACCATTTCAGCGCGATCCGCTCCGCCGCCTGACGCCGAGGAGACATCCCATGCTCGACAGCAACGACGATATTCTGAAAGCGGCGGAGGACTGGAAGAGCGCCGGCCGCGGTGTCGCGCTCGCTACGGTGGTCGAGACCTGGGGCTCGGCGCCGCGCCCTGCGGGCTCCAACCTCGTGATCAACGACGACGGCACCTTCCTCGGCTCTGTGTCGGGCGGCTGCGTCGAAGGCGCGGTGGTGACCGAGGCGCTCGATGTGATCGAAAGCGGCGAGCCGAAGCTGCTGGAATTCGGCGTCGCCGACGAGACCGCCTGGAAGGTCGGGCTGTCCTGCGGCGGCACCATCCGGGTGTTCGTCGAAAAGGTCGGTTAGTTCGGCGAGGGAAGTGGGGCGCTCACCGTGAAGTTCGAAACACTGCAACAGCTCAACGCCGAGCGCGCGGCGCGTCGTCCGGCGATTGTCGTCACCGACACCGCGACCGGCGAGCAGCGGCTGGTGAAGGCCGCCGGGATCGCCGCCGATCCGCTCGCCGCCGAATTGTCCAAGCAGCTCCGCATGGGCAAGAGCGCGACTATCGAGGTCGATGGCAGGAAGCTGTTTCTGAATGTCTACGCGCCGACCGCCAAGCTGGTGATCGTCGGCGCCGTGCATATCAGCCAAGCCTTGGCGCCGCTGGCGCGCTCGCTCGGCTATGACGTCACGGTGGTCGACCCGCGCACCGCGTTCGCCAGCCCCGAACGCTTCCCCGACGTGCCGCTGATTGCCGAGTGGCCGGACGTCGCGCTGCCGCCGCTGAACGTCGATCGCTACACCGCCTTCGTGGCGCTGACGCACGATCCGAAGATCGATGATCCGGCGCTGCTGCACGCCTTCGCGTGCGACTGCTTCTACATCGGCGCGCTCGGCTCGAAGAAGACTCACGCACGCCGCGTCGAGCGGCTGAAGGAGCAGGGCGCCAGCGAGGCGGATGTCGCGCGCATCTACGCGCCGATCGGCCTCGCCATCGGCGCGGTGTCGCCGGCCGAGATCGCTGTGTCGATCATGGCCGAGATCACCGCGACGCTGCGGCTGCCGGCGGCGCCCAAAGCGGCCGCGGCATGAAGTTCGGCCCGCGCCGCCCCGCCGACGCGATCGGCGGCGTCGCCGTCCACTCGCTGCGCCAGAACGGTCTCCTGCTGAAGAAGGGTACACTGATCGGCCCCGCCGAAGTCGCCGCGCTGGAGAAGGCCGGCGTCGAAGAGATCGTGGTTGTGCAGCTCGAGCCCGGCGACGTCTCCGAAGATGTTGCGGCCGGCGACGTCGCCAAGGCCATCGCGGGCGACGGCGTGCATGTCGAGCGGGCTTTCACCGGTCGTGCCAATCTGTTCGCCAATCGCGCGGGCGTGCTGGTGATCGATCGTGCCGCCGTCGACCGTGTCAACGCCGTCGACGAGGCGATCACCTTCGCGACGCTGCCGGCGTTCAAGGCGGTGGTGGAAGGCGAGATGATCGGCACCGTCAAGCTGATCCCGTTCGGCGTCGAGGCGGGCCTGCGCGACGCTGCGGTCGCGGCCGGCAAGGGCGGCGCGCTGCGGGTCTCGCCTTATGTCATCAAGCGCGTCGGAATCGTCTCGACGCAGTTGCCGGGGCTCGCCGCCAAGGTGATCGACAAGACGCTGCGCGTCACCGCCGAGCGGCTGGCGCCGGCTGGGGCGTCGATCATCGCCGAGCGCCGCATCGCCCATGATCAGGCCGCGTTGTCGGCGGCGCTGACGGAGCTGCTCGGGCTCGGCGCGGAGCTGATCATCGTGTTCGGCGCGTCCGCTATCGCCGATCGCCGCGACGTGATCCCGGCGGCGATCACTGCGATCGACGGCGCGATCGAACATTTCGGCATGCCGGTCGATCCCGGCAATCTGCTGCTGATCGGCAGCGCCGCCGGCGTGCCGGTGCTCGGCGCGCCGGGCTGTGCGCGCTCGCCGGTCGAGAACGGGTTCGACTGGGTGCTGATGCGGCTGCTCGCCGGGCTGAAGGTGACGCGGGCCGATATCACCGGTCTTGGCGTCGGCGGGCTGCTGATGGAAATCGTGACGCGGCCGCAGCCGCGCGTGCCGATCACCGAAGGCGGCCGCAATGTCGCGGCGGTCATCCTGGCTGCCGGCCGTTCGACCCGGATGGGCGGGCCGAACAAACTGCTGGCGGAGCTGAACGGCAAACCGCTGGTGCGCATCGTCGCCGAGCAGGTGATCGGTTCGAAAGCGGCGCGGCCGATCGTCGTCACCGGCCATCAGGCCGAGCAGGTGAAAGCCGCTTTGTCGGGGCTCGACGTCGGCTTCGTGCACAATCCGAACTACGCCGAAGGCCTCGCTTCGTCGGTGAAGACCGGCATCGCCGCGGTCGGCGACGATGCCGATGGCGCCGTTGTGTGCCTCGGCGACATGCCGCTTGTCGGCACGCAGCTGGTCGATCGGCTGATCGACACGTTCGATCCCGACCGCGGCGCGCTGATCGCCGTCCCGGTCGCGGACGGCCGCCGCGGCAATCCCGTGCTGTGGTCGCGGCGATTTTTCGCCGAGCTGATGACGCTGGACGGCGACGTCGGCGCGCGGCACCTGATCGCCAAGCACGCCGAGGCTGTCATGGAAGTCCCGGTCGAGGGCGCCGGCGCCTTTCTCGATATCGACACTCCGGATGCACTGGCGAAGGCGCGCGGCGGATAGCGGCGCGCCGCTGTGGCGACGGAACATTTACCAAGTCGAAAGTCACTCGCCCGTAAAGTTCCGCCGGGATCACCTCGGGGGAGGATAATTTGGCATTCTTGATTGCCGCGCGCCGTCGCGCGCTGTGTGCTGCCGTCTTGATGTTAGCAACCGCCATCGTTCCGGCTCACGCCGCCGGTGCCATGGCGGTCGGCAAATGCGGTGCTTAAGGCCAAGCGTTCGACTACGCGGCCGAGGCGGCCGCGATCGCCGCCGCCCGCAAGAAATGCAACGGCGAGTGCACTACCATCACCATGCGCCGCGCCTGCGCTGCCCTGGCGATCGATCTGCTCAACCCGTGCGGCGCCCATGGCTATGCGGTGGAGGCCAAGATCTCGTCGACGCTCAACGCGGCGACGCGCCGATGCTACGAGTATGGCGGCAAGGAATGCGTGATCCGCGCATGGGCCTGCGACGCCAAAGGCTGATGGCAGGCTGACAGACTGGCGCTTTTCGGCTACGAAGCCGGCGGTCCGAGCCGACCGCAAGGTGGTCGACAAGATCCTCGACGGCTCGAATTCCACACCTGAAGACGCGCCGCACTCGGACGTAGTTAGTCCGGCATGGTCTGCGCCCGCTCGCCTGCGCAGGGAACCGGACGGCCGCTGTCCTTGCGCTCCTCTGCCCGATAGTTCGCCTTGGTGGCGGCTTCCGTCAGCTGCTTTTCGGCTGTGGTCCGCTGGCGGTTGCGCATCAGCGCGTAGGCGATCGCCAATCCGAGGATGACGATGCCGATCCCCCAGATCCATTCTGTCGCTATCATGGCGTTCTCCCTGTTGATGCCTCGCGACGACAATCCCAGCCGGACGAGGTCGTTCCCGCTCGGCGGTTCCGGTGGCTGCGGCGGTTCAACTCGTGTTAGGCATGTACCAAGACCGCATCGGAACATCGCTCGCCCGTAAGGGGTCTTTAAGCGACGTGTTTTCATCTGTGTTGGGTTCTCAGAGGCGCGGGATGATCGAGACCGTCACGGATCGACCTTCGAGCGGTCGCGACCGACGCGGCCTGCCGGCGGCTGCCGCGACCGATGAGGCGAGGAATCGCGCGGCGCAGCGGCGCTCGCTGATCGTCAATCTGGTACTGAACCTGATGGCGATCAGCATCGACCTGATCGCTCTCGACCGATCCTATCTCGCATCTGCGTTAGCGCTGCGGCTCGGCGTCGTGATGCCGCTCGGTCTGCTCGGGCTCGGCCTGAATGAGTGGTCGAACGCCAGGACGTTGGCGTCGGCGGTCCATGCGCTCATGATCGTGGCGTTCGTCGCCACCGTGGTGACGATCGGCCAATGGGCGAACGAGCCCTACGCCAGTCGCTACCTGATGGTGGCGCTGTTCCTGATCTTCTTCGCGACCCTTTTGTCCGCGGTGCCGTGGCGCACGACCCTGATCATGACGATCGGGTCCACCGTCGTGTATGTGGCCATCACGGCGACAGGGCTGACCTGGCCGCCCACGTTCAGGAATTTCGACCTGGTGGTGTGCGGTGTGGTCTGCTGTCTGCTGGCGCTCCGCGGCCGACGTCGCAAGGATCTCCAGATCGCCGAGCTCAACGAGATCCGCCGCAACGACGCGCAGTTGAAGCAGTCGCTGCGCCAGGCCAACGCGGCGCTCGGCAAGCTGTCGAGCACCGATCCGCTGACCGGCGCCTTCAATCGGCGTTATCTCGACGAACTGATCGAACAGGACGCGGCCTCGAGCGTGCCGTCGCTGGGGCATGGGGTGCTGATGATCGACGTCGATCACTTCAAGCTGTTCAACGACCATGGCGGGCACGCCGCGGGCGACATCTGTCTGCAGCGGATCGTCGCAGCCATCCGGCTCAACGTCCGCCCGTCCTGCGACATCGTGGTGCGCTACGGCGGCGAAGAGTTCGCCGTGGTCCTGCCCGGGATGGACGAACCTCATCTGCTGAAGGCGGCCGAGCGGCTGTGCCGGGCCGTCAGCGATCTGCAGATTCCGCATCCCGCCCTCGGCCCCGATCGAGTCGTCACCGTCAGCATCGGCGCCGCGATCGCGCATCCCGACGAAGGCCTGTCCGACGCCATTCTGCGCGCCGACCAGTCGCTCTACCGCGCCAAGCGCGGCGGCCGGAACCGCGTCCTCGCCTGAACTTCATCCTGCCCACCAGGCCGCTGCCGAAGCACCCACGACGAACGTCGCATTTATTATGACTGACTGGTCAGTCATAATTTGCATATGAGAGAGTCGAGACATCCATCACGTCGAGCGGCGGTTCCGAAACCGACCAATGCCGGTCCTCCCGCGAGCGCAGTGAAGGCCCGGCGTTCCGTCCGGACGCAGGACGAGGCGTCCTCGGTGCGGGCGCTGCGGGCGGCCGAGCGCAGGGCGGCGATCGTCGAGGCGGCGCTGGAAGAGTTCACGGCCCGCGGGTTTGCGGCGACGCGGCTGGAAGACGTCGCCCGCCGGGCCGGCGTCGGCAAGGGCACGATCTATCTGTACTTCGCCGACAAGGAGACGCTGTTCCAGGAGCTGCTGCGGTTCTCGATGCTGCCGCTGATCGGCGAACTCGGTGCTTTGCCGCCACCCGGCGTCTCGGCGCGGGCGATGTTGGAGGCCTTCGCCGACGTGTTCGTTCGGGAGGTGACGGAGACCAAGCGTGCCGATCTGCTCCGGCTGCTGATTTCCGAGGGGCAGCGGTTTCCGTCGCTGGCCGAGTTTCACTACCGCGAGGTCGTCGTGCATGGCGTCGCCGCGATGCGGCAGTTGATCGCCTATGGCATCGAGCGCGGCGAGATCCGCAACAAGGCGCTGCTCGACTATCCGCAACTCATCATGGCGCCAGCGATGCTGACCGTGGTGTGGCAGGGGCTGTTCAACCGCTTTGCGCCGCTCGACGCGCGGGCGCTGCTGCTCACGCATATCGACATTCTGTTCGACAAAGGAAACGCGCCATGACCGCGCGCCCGTTTACTGTCGCCATCGCCGCCGCCGCGCTGCTCGCGCTCGCCGGATGCGGCAACACTGCCGATCGCGGCTATCAGGGCTGGGTCGAAGCCGACCTGATCTTCGTCAGCCCCGACGAGTCCGGACGCATCACCAAGCTGACGGTGCGCGAAGGCGACGAAGCCCGTAAGGGCGAGCTGATCTACACGCTCGATGACGACCTGCAGCAGGCCGATCTCAACCAGAACAACGCCACGCTGGCCAACGCCAAGCAGAGCTTCGACCGCGCGCAGTCGCTGTCCAAGACCGGTTCCGGCACGCAAGCCAATCTCGACTCCGCGGTGTCGGCGCTCCGCGTCGCAGAGGCGCGGGTCGAGACCTCCAGGACGCGGCTGATGCGCCGGCAAGTCTTTGCGCCGGTCACCGGCCCGGTGCAGCAGATCTATTTCCGCGAGGGCGAGATGGTGGCGGCGCAGAAGCCGGTGCTGTCGATCCTGCCGCCCGGCAACATGAAGCTGCGCTTTTATGTGCCCGAACCGGTGCTGCCGCAACTCGCGGTCGGCGACACCGTGCGCGTGACGTGCGACGGCTGCGCGCCGGATCTCACCGCCAAGATCTACTTCATCGCCACCCAGGCCGAATACACCCCGCCGGTGATCTACAGTCTCGATGAGCGCAACAAGCTCGTCTATCTGATCCAGGCGCGGCCGGATCGGCCGACTGCGCTGCGCGTCGGCCAGCCTGTCAGCATCTTCCCGGCGCCGAAGGCGGCGGTGCAGCCAGCGGTCGCGGCGGGCGCGAAGTCATGACCGACGCGGCTGCACCCGAGATCGCGATCGACGTCAAGGGACTCACCAAGTCCTTCAACGGTCGCGAGGTCGTGCACGATTTGTCGATGCAGGTGCGGCGCGGCTCGATTTACGGCTTTCTCGGTCCGAACGGCTCCGGCAAGACCACGACGATCCGGATGCTGTGCGGCCTGCTGACGCCCGACAGCGGCGAGGGCACCTGCCTCGGCTACGACATCAAGCGCGACGCCGACAAGATCAAGCGTCAGGTCGGCTACATGACGCAGCGCTTCAGCCTGTATCAGGACTTGTCGGTGCGCGAGAATCTGGAGTTCGTCGCACGGCTCTACGGTGTGCCCGACGCGCGCAATGCGGCGCGCGAGATGATCCGTCGGCTCGGCCTGTCCGGACGCGAGGAGCAGCTCGCCGGCGAACTATCCGGCGGCTGGAAGCAGCGGATCGCGCTCGGCGCCTGCACGCTGCCCAATCCGCAATTGCTGCTGCTCGACGAGCCGACCGCCGGCGTCGACCCGAAAGCGCGACGCGACTTCTGGAACGAGATACACGCACTCGCCGCCGATGGCCTCACCGTGCTGGTCTCGACCCACTACATGGACGAGGCCGAACGCTGCCACGAGATCGCGTATATCGCCTATGGTTATCTGCTGGCCCACGGCACGGTCGAGCAGGTGATCGCAGCGTCTCAGCTCGCCACCTGGGTGGTGACGGGCGAGGGGCTCGGGGCGCTGGCGCATGAGCTCGCCGGCAAGCCGGGCGTCGACATGGTGGCGCCGTTCGGCAGCAGCCTGCACGTTTCCGGCCGTGATCACGCCGCGCTGGAAACCACGCTCGCAGCGTATCGCAGCAACGCCGATCAGCACTGGCAGCACGGCGCGCCGTCGCTGGAAGACGTGTTCATCGAGCTGATGAGCCGCAGCAAGGACAATTTCCAATGAGCGCAGCGGGAGACAAGACGCCGCCGCGCATCCGTGCGATCCCGCAGCAACGCTTTGGCTTCCTGCGTCGGACCTACGCGATGCTGGTGAAGGAGCTGATCCAGCTCCGCCGCGACCGGCTGACGTTCGCGATGATCATCGTGATCCCGGTGATGCAGCTGCTGCTGTTCGGCTACGCCATCAACACCACGCCGCGGCATCTGCCGGCCGCGGTGTTGCTGCAGGAGGACAGCGATCTCGGCCGCTCGATCCTGAAGGCGCTGGAGAACACCGCTTACTTCAAGTTCGTGCACGAGGTGCAGAGCGTCGCCGAGTTCGATGCGCTGCTGCTGTCCGGCAAGGTGCTGTTCGGCGTCGAGATCCCGCGCGGCTTCGAGCGCGCGGTGCGGCGCGGCGAGAAGCCTGCGCTGCTGGTCGCGGCCGATGCCACCGATCCGGTCGCGGCGGGCTCGGCGCTGTCGGCGCTCGGGGCGATCGTGCAGCGGGCGCTGGAGCACGACCGCGTCGCCGGCGATCCCGGCAATCCGCCGTTCGAAATCCGCGCCCATGCCCGCTACAACCCGGCGGCGTCGTCGCGGCTGAACATCGTGCCGGGGCTGGTCGGCACCATCCTGACCATGACGATGCTGATCTTCACCGCGCTGTCGGTGACGCGCGAGATCGAGCGCGGCACGATGGAGAACCTGCTGGCGATGCCGATCACGCCGGTCGAGGTGATGCTCGGCAAGATCCTGCCCTATGTCGGCGTCGGCTTCATCCAGGCGTCGCTGATCATCGGCATCGGTGTGTTTCTGTTCGGCGTGCCGCTGCGCGGCAGTCTGCTGATGCTGGCATTGTTGTCGACGCTGTTCATCACCACCAATCTGGCGATCGGCTACACATTCTCCACCCTGGTGCAAAACCAGTTGCAGGCGATGCAGGCTTCGATGATGTTCTTCCTGCCGTCGATCCTGCTGTCGGGCTTCATGTTCCCGTTCGCGGGCATGCCGCGCTGGGCGCAGATGATCGGCGAGTGCCTGCCGCTGACGCACTACCTGCGCATTGTGCGAGCCATCATGCTGAAAGGATCGACGCTTGAAAACCTGCGTTACGACACGCTGGCGCTGGCGGCGCTGATGCTGGTGGCGATGACCATCGCGGTGACGCGTTTCCGCCGCACGCTGGACTGAGAGAGGCGCCTGATGCAGATGCGCTGGCGCAGACCGTCCGCCAGGATGCGGCAGCGCTCGCTGTCGGAAGAGGTCCGCAGCGCGCTGACCCGAGAGGTCCTCAAGACCGAGTTGCTGCGGGCGAAGGTGCTGCTGGCCACCGTCACGGCGCTGATAGCCACGCTGATGATCGGCTACTGGCTCGCTCCGCAAGCGATCGAGAAAATCTGGCGCGGGCAGTTCTCGCTGGCACCGCTGGCATTGTCTTACGCCCCGCTGGTCGTGCTCGAACTCAGCGTCATCGCGTTGCTTCGGCGCCGGCTGACGCGGGAGCACAACGCGCTGCATTGGGGGCGCTACATCGGCGTGCTGATCGAGACCAGTCTGCCGACGGTCGGGCTCTATCTGCAGATGAACGCGATGGGGCCGGGACAGGCACTCGCCTTCGCAGTGCCGTTCGCTTATTTCGTCTTCATCATCCTGTCGACCCTGTGGCTCGATTTCTGGCTGTCGGTGCTCACCGGCTTCGTCGCAGCCGCCGAATTGCTCGCGATCGCGATGTTGTACCAACCGCCTGGATTCGAAAGCGAGCCTGCGCCGGATTTCGCCTTTCATCTCTTACGCAGCCTCGTGATCCTGACCTGCGGCGTTCTCGCCGGCGGCGTCGGCGCGCAGCTTCGCCGCCAGTTCGAAGCGTCGATTGGCGCGGCCGAGGCGCGCGATCGCATCACCGGCCTGTTCGGCCAGCACGTCTCGCCACAGGTCGTCGAGCAGTTGCTCGCCGCGGGCGCGGAAGGGGCCGGCGAGACGCGCCGGGTGGTGGTGATGTTCGTCGATTTCCGCGACTTCACCGCCGCGGCGCGGGCGCGCTCGCCCAACGAGGTCGTGACGCGGCTCGACGACGCCTTCGCGGTGCTCGTCGACATTCTCGAGCAGCACGGCGGCATCGTTAACAAATTTCTCGGTGATGGCTTTCTGGCGCTGTTCGGCGCGCCGATCGAAGATCCCGACGCTGCGGCGCGCGCGGTGGCCGCGGGCCGCGAGATGCTGGCCGGCATGGAAGAAAGCAACGTCGGTCATCCGTGGCCGTTGCGGATCGGCATCAGCATCCACATCGGCGACGTGGTCGTCGGCACCGTCGGCTCGCCACGGCGCAAGGAGTACACCGTGATCGGCGACACCGTGAATTTTGCCGCGCGACTCGAATCGCTCAACAAGCAGTTCGGCACGCAACTGCTGATCTCCTCGGCGATCCGCAAAGAACTCGGGGCCAGCGCGGACGACGCGGCGTTGCTCGGCAGCGTGCCGATGCGGGGCTATGCCGAGCCAATGGAAGTGTGGCGTCTGGGCTGAGTGGCCTATGGTCGTATTTGTGCCGCGAGACGTGCGTAGTTGCCGTCGCGGCCTAAGCTATCGCGGAGGACGCCCATGGCGGCCGACCACTGCACCGGGCCGGATTGCAGTCCGGTCATGTGGAGTCCGAACCGCGTCTGCCGACTGAGCTCGTCGCGTGACCCGTAAAATTCGGGGCCCAGCCAGAAAGCGTCCAGCAGTCGCCAGCCGGCTGCGGCACGGAATCCGAAGCCCTCGGCAATCGTCGTCGCGTCGAACGACGCCGCGAGCATCAGCTCCGGAATCGGCTGCGCCCAGGCTTCGCCGCCGATCCGCAGTCCGAGATGCGGGCCACGCCAATCCGTCTGGAGAGCGGCGGGCGTGAGATTGTGGTGCTCGAAATCGGGACCGCCGAACAGCTTCAGCTCGAACGCGCCGACCTTGAAGCGCCAGCCCGGCATCACGGCAGCGCGGAAGATGTCGGTGACGTAAGTCCGGCGCGGCGTGAAGTAACGCTCTGCGCTGTTGGAGATCGAGAGCCGGATGACGAAGCCGTCGTGATCGAGACCATTCGCGGCCCAATGCAAACCGCTGTAGATGGTATGGCCGTTGCGCCAGACATCGTAACCGCCGAACAGCAGCACGGGGTCGGTCGCCGATCCACCCCGCAGCGTGGGCGCGGAGCTCGGGACGGGAGCGAACAACGCGTAGGACGCGATGCCGGCCATCGATGAATCCAGCCCTCCCGGGCCGAATTCCGCCAGATCGAGCCTGGCTCCGCCGCCCGCCCCGAGGCCGCCTGCAAGTTCGGCCGCGACAGCGGCTTCGAGTCCGCCTGCGGTCAGGTCGCCAGCCGAGACGTCGTCGGGCGAGAGATCCTCGGCCTCCAGCGAGGCCGCATCGGGAATGGCGTCGGGCTCGTCGGGCGCCATCTGCGCCGACGCGCCGCACTGCGTCGCGACCAGAATCGCGACCACGCTCAACCCGCGCACCCACCCGACGCACCGCACCGCAACTCTTCCCGAACGCAATTACTTGAGTGAAAAATTGCGTGGATTAGACCAGCGAGAGTTTTGCTTGTCTAGATCGCGCGATGCAACTGATCGGCGGCTTTCGTCGCTGCCGAGATCAGTTGCGACAGCAGAGGTAGGCTGCTGTGGTGATCTGATCCGATCGACCTCAGCTCTGTTCGAGCGAAACGGCTCGTTCGAGCGCCACCGCGATCTTCTTGTCGATGTCGTGCATGCCATCGACGTAGGCCTCCGAGAGCGACAGGCCTTCCGGCGAGTTCGGGTCGGCGCGCGCGATGGTCTCGAAATGATGACGCAGCTTTTCGGGCGCGGGATGCGCCTTGATCACGGCGTTGGCGAAGTTCAGCAACGCCTTGATCTGGCCGTTCATGAAGTCGATTTTGTCCATTGCCGCTCACCTCTGCGCTCAGTCGATCTGATAGTGGTCGAAGCCTAACACCCGAGTAGAAACCTGCGATTGATCCCGCGCAAGCGAGAGGCGCAAGCGACAGCACGTCGCAGCCTCTGGGCGTCAGATTTGAGGCGCCTGCAGATTGTCGACGTCCACTTCATCGCGTTCGGCGATCACCTCGGCGATCCATTGCCGATGGCAATGGCGGTGATCGCGCTCGTAGCACAGGATGCAGACCGGTCCGGCCTTCATCACCAGCGACGACAATTCGTCCATCTGCTCGCGCGCCTGCGGCGTTTTCAGATGCGCGTCATAAATGCGTTGCAGGACGTCCATCCGCCCACCGCGGGCAGCCTCGCGGCCGTCCTTCGGCGTTCCAAGGCCGCGCAGATGCAGATAGCCGATGCCACGCGAGTCCAGGCCGGCGGCGAGCTGTGACTTCGAAAACCCGGGACGGCGCGACGCCGCAACGGCGCGAACGTCGACCAGCAGCTTCACGCCGGCACGCTGCAGCTCGTCGAGCACAGCCGATGCCGGCGTCTGCTCGTAGCCGATCGTGAACAGCGTCCTGGCCTTGGTCATCGGCGTCCTCGTGCCGTGGGCCAGTCTAGCTCACCAGCCGGATCAGCTCCATCGCGGCGGCGGGCGCGCGCACCTTGCCTTCGTGAATGACGTAAGCGAACACGTCGCGCTTTCGTTTCTTCGCATGTCCGGCGCCGACCTTGGGCAGATCGTCCGGCTCGTCGCCGCCGGCCCAGGTTTCGAGCCGCTTCGCCCAGGCGGCGAGCGCTTTCGCCGGATAACCGGTTGCGATGTCGTCCTTCCCTTTTTGCAGCCGCGCATAGACGAAATCGCCCACCACATCGGCGATCTCCGGATAGGTGGCGTGTTCGGAGTACACGGGCGGAATGTGATGCTCACGTAACAGCGCGATGAAATCCGGCGTGCAGAAGCTGTCGTGGCGCACTTCGACGACATGGCGCAATGCGCGGCCGTCGAGCGTGCGCGGCAGCAACTCCAGAAATGCGCCGAAATCCGGCGCATCGAATTTCTTGGTCGGCGCGAATTGCCACAGCACCGGGCCTAGCTTGTCGCCGAGTTCGAGCACGCCGGAATCGTAGAACCGCTTGATGCTGTCGCCGGCCTCGGCCAGCACCTTTCGGTTGGTGGCATAGCGCGGCCCCTTGAGCGAGAATACGAACCCCTCCGGCACTTCGCTGGCCCATTTACGGAAGCTCTCCGGCTTCTGCGAGCCGTAGAAGGTGCCGTTGATCTCGATCGACGTCAGCTTCGAGGCGGCGTATTCGAGTTCCCGCCGCTGCGGCAGCTTGTCCGGATAGAACACGCCGCGCCACGGCTCGAAGGTCCAGCCGCCGATGCCGATGCGGATGTGGCCCGCCTTGGTGTTCATATCGCTCTCCCTCTTGCGCCCTGCCACAGGCGTACCTATCTTGGTTTCAACGGCGATGGTGCTGCTGGCGAAAGTCGCGCACCGCCCGCCGAACGACCACAGAATAGTAGGGAGCGCCGGATGTACGCGCACCTGTTGTTCGTGGTCGTTAACGTTTGAGTGGACCCCATCGGCCGGGTCCTTCGGTGGGTCCATTGAGCCACTGATCGCCCCGTATCCACCCGCTTCCCGTTTCCACGACGTCTTTGTAACGGAACGCGCCTTGGCAGCGTTCGTGGGCCTCGATATACGCTGGCGCCATGAACCAAGCCAGCCCAGCGGTCGCGGAACGCGCAGCGCAGCCATCTGCCGCGCTCCAGTTGAGCGTCGTCGTTCCGACCTTCAACGAACGTGACAATATCGAGCCGCTATTCCGGAAGCTGGAAGCGGCGCTCGCCGGCGTGGCGTGGGAAGTCATCTATGTCGATGACAACTCGCCGGACGGAACCTGGAAGGTGGTGCGCGAGCTGGCATCGCGCGAGCCGCGGGTGCGCTGCATCCGGCGGATCGGGCGGCGTGGTCTCGCCGGCGCCTGCATCGAGGGCATCCTCGCCGCCAGCGCGCCGTTCGCGGCGGTGATGGACGCGGATCTGCAGCACGACGAGACCCGGCTGGGCCAGATGCTGGCATTGCTGGAAGGCGGCGCGGCGGACCTGGTGGTCGGAAGCCGCTATATCGAGGGCGGCAGCGCCGACAGCTTCGACAAGCAGCGCGCCGGATTCAGCGCGCTCGCCACCACGCTGGCGCGCCGCGTGCTGAAGGTCGAAATTGCCGATCCGATGAGCGGCTTCTTCATGATCCGCCGCGATCGTTTCGAAGAACTGGCGCCGCAACTCTCCACTCAGGGCTTCAAGATCCTGCTCGACGTCGTCGCCTCCGGGCGCGGCAGCCTGCGCACCATCGAGGTGCCGTACAGCTTCGGCTCGCGGCTGCACGGCGAAAGCAAGCTCGACTCGATGGTGGCGCTGGATTTCCTCGGCCTGGTGCTGGCGAAGTACAGCAACGACATCCTGTCGCTGCGCTTCATGCTGTTCGCGCTGGTCGGCTCGACCGGCGTGATCGTGCATTTCCTCACGCTGTACATCGTGCTCAAGGTGCTCGAACAGCCGTTCGCGGAAGCGCAGGGCATCGCCGCGCTGGTGGCGATGACCAGCAACTTCATCCTCAACAACTTCCTGACCTATCGCGACCAGCGGCTGAAGGGCTTCGCCATTCTGCGAGGCCTGTTGCTGTTCTATCTGGTGTGCGGCGTCGGGCTGCTGGCCAATGTCGGCGTCGCGTTCGCGGTGTACAACGAACACATCACCTGGTGGCTCGCCGGTGCAGCTGGTGCGCTGATGGGCGTGGTGTGGAACTACGCGATGTCGGGCCTGTTCGTCTGGCGCAAGCGCTGAGATGTCGTTGGTGCCGATTTCGAGCCGAGGCCTGGCCGGCACCACCGCGCTCGTCGTCGCCGCGCTGGTGGCGCTGCGCCTGATCGCCGCCGCGATCACGCCGCTGACGTTCGACGAGGCCTATTATTGGACCTGGTCGCAGCATCTGGCCTTGTCGTACTTCGATCATCCGCCGATGGTCGCGCTGGTGATCCGCGCCGGCACTCTGATCGCCGGCGACACCGAGCTCGGCGTCCGGCTGATCTCCGTGTTGCTGGCGCTGCCGATGAGCTGGGCGACGTGGCGCTCGGCCGAGCTTTTGTTCGGCGGCCAGCGGCTGGCGGCAAATGCGACGCTGCTGCTCAACGCCACCATGATGGTCTCGGTCGGCACCGTGATCGTGACGCCGGACGCGCCGCTGCTGGTTGCGGCGAGCTTCGTGCTCTACACGCTGGCGCAGGTGCTGTCGTCGGGCAGGGGCGTGTGGTGGCTCGGCGTCGGCGCTGCGGTCGGTGTGGCGCTGCTGTCGAAATACACTGCGCTGTTCTTCGGCCCGGCGATCCTGATCTGGCTGTTGTGGGTGCCGAAGCTACGGCGCTGGCTGCTGACGCCGTGGCCCTATCTCGGCGGGCTGGTGGCATTCGCGCTGTTTGCGCCCGTGGTGATCTGGAACGCCGATCACCAGTGGATCTCCTTCGTCAAGCAGTTCCGCCGCGCCCAGGTCGACGGGTTCAACTTCAACTATCTGCTCGAGCTGGTGCCGACGCAGTTCGTGCTGACCACGCCGCTGGCCTACATCCTCGGTGTGATGGGGCTGTATGCGCTGGCGCGCGGCGCGGGGGCGTCCGGCGCGCGCATGCTGGTCAGTTCGATCGTCTGGACCATCGCGCTGTACTTCGCCTGGCAGGCGACCCACGACCGCGTCGAGGGCAATTGGCTCGGCGCGCTGTATCCGGCTTTCGCAGTCGCCGGCGGCGTGGCCGCCGCGCTGGCGACCTGGGGTCCGCGCGCCCAACGGGTGGTCCGCTTTTGCATGCGCTGGGCGGTGCCGGTCGGCGTGCTGATGTTCGTGCTGGTGGTGGTGCAGGCCAACACCGGCGTGCTCACCGGGCACCGCCGCGACGCCAGCGTGCGCGCGGTCGGCGTCGGCTTCCCGCAGATCGCCGCCGAGATCGCCGCGGTGCGCGAGAAGACGGGCGCGACCTGCGTGATCGCCAACGACTATGGCAATACGGCCTGGCTGGCCTTCTATCTGCCGAAGGGCACCTGCGTGGCGCAGCGCAACGAACGCTATCGCTGGCTGCAACAGCCGCCGCCGACGCCGGCGCAGCTCGCCGGCAAGCTGCTGCTGGTGGGCGAGACCAACGCCGCCGCCCATCCGGTGCTCAAGGCGACGTTCGCCCGGATCGAGAAGGTCGGCGCGGTCGAGCGCCGGCGCGGGCCGCTCTTGATCGACACGCTGGAACTGGACATCCTCGAGAGCCCCAAACGCGAGGTGCTCGACCAGACGCCGCCGGTCTATTGAGGCGGCGCCCTGCCGTTTCTTTAGTCTAAGCCTGCCACCCGCAAAGCTGACCACCCGCCGGGCTTTGTGCTAGAGGCTGCGGCGTCCATGAGTTCCAGGTCCATCGGCGCATGCCGCGCCGTTTCCAACACGACGAGTGACACGATGAACGACACGGTCTTGATTGTGGGAGCCGGCCACGCCGGATTTCAGGTCGCGGTTTCGCTGCGCCAGGCCAAGTACACCGGTCGCATCGCGCTGATCAACGACGAGAAGCATCTGCCGTATCAGCGGCCGCCGTTGTCGAAGGCTTATCTGAAGAGCGGCGGCGATCCCGCCTCGCTGATGTTCCGGCCGGAGAAATTCTTCCACGATCAGACCATCGAGCTGATCTCCGACCGTGCGGTGGCGATCGATCGTGAAGCAAAGACGCTGTTGCTCGGCTCGGGCGAGAAGATCGGTTACGGCCATCTGGTGCTGGCCACCGGCGCGCGCAACCGTCAGCTCGACGTGCCCAACGCCACGCTCGACGACGTGCTGTATCTGCGCACGCTCGACGAGAGCGAGCAGGTGCGGCAGCGGATGCCGGAGAAGAAGCAGGTGGTGGTGATCGGCGCCGGCTTCATTGGCCTCGAATTCGCCGCCACCGCGCGCGGCAAGGGCATGGACGTCGACGTCGTCGAACTGGCGCCGCGGGTGATGGCGCGCGCCGTGACGCCGGAGATCTCCAGCTACTTCCACGACCGCCACACCGCGGCGGGCATCCGCATCCACTACGGCGTGCGCGCCACCGAGATCGCAAGCGAGGACGGCCGCCTCGCCGGCGTCGCGCTCAGCGACGGCCGCACGCTGCCGGCCGATCTGGTCGTGGTCGGCGTCGGCGTCATTCCGAACGTCGAACTCGCCTCGGCGGCGGGGCTTCCCACCGCGTCGGGCGTGATCGTCGATGAGAATCTTCTCACCGAAGATCCGAACATCTCGGCGATCGGCGATTGTTCGCTGTTCAATAGCGTGCGGTTCGGCGAAGTGATGCGTCTGGAGTCGGTGCAGAACGCCACCGATCAGGCGCGCTGCGTCGCCGCGCGGCTGACCGGCGACACCAAGGCCTATGACGGCTATCCGTGGTTCTGGTCGGATCAGGGCGACGACAAGCTGCAGATCGCCGGCCTCACTGCCGGCTTCGATCAGGTCGTGGTCCGCGGCAGCGTCGCCGAGCGCTCGTTCTCGGCGTTCTGCTACAAGGACGGCCAGCTGATCGGCATCGAATCCGTCAACCGCGCCGCCGACCACGTCTTCGGCCGCAAGATCCTGCCGCTCGGCAAGTCGATCACGCCGGAGCAGGCGGTCGATACGAGTTTCGACCTGAAGAAGGCGATCGGCTAAGGGCGTGCTACGCCTCCTCCGTCATTGCGAGGAGCGAAGCGACGCCGCGATCCAGCTCCGTGCACGGCGCTTCTGGATTGCTTCGCTTCGCTCGCAATGACGGCTGAGAGTTAGTTCGTCATGGCCGGGCTTGTCCCGGCCATCCACGCCTTCCGGCGATGCAAAGACTGCAAGACGTTGATGCCCGGGACGAGCCCGGGCATGACGGTGTGGCTGATACGTTGCGCTGACAAATAGGCGTAGCTAGCCCTACGCCAGCGCGCTGAATTCCCGCTGCACGGCTTCGATATCCGCCACCGTCGGCAATCCCGCCTCGTTGCCCAGCCGCTGGATCTTGAAGGTGGAGGCGGCGCGGGCGAATTCGAAGTGGTGCTGCCAGCCCTTGTCGGGGCTGTTCAGATACGAGAACACATAGGCGCCGTGAAACACGTCGCCGGCGCCGTTGGTGTCGATGACGCGTTCGCGCGGGATCGGGAAGGCCGGCTGGGTGCGGACGGTGCCGTCTTCGTCGTACCAGACGAGGCCACGCTCGCCCTGGGTCACGCCGCCGATGCGGCAGCCGCGCGACTTCAGGTAATCGAGCATCTTGTCCGGCGTCATGTCCATCTGTTCGCACAGCCGCTCGGCGACGATCGCTACGTCGATGAATTCCAGGAGCTCGTGGGTGTTGGTGCGCAGGCCGCCGCCGTCGAGCGAGGTCAGGATGCCGGCCTCGCGGCACAGCTTGGCGTAGTGGATCGCCGCGTCGGGCTGGTGGCCGTCGACATGCAGTGCGCGGCAATTGCCGAGGTTGAGCACCGGGAACGGATGGATGTGCTCGTCGTCGCGGCAGCGGACGATGGCGCGCTTGCCGTCCTTCGGCATGATGAAGGACAGCGACGAGGTCGCGACCTTGCGCGGATGCACCGAGATTCCGTACTTCGCCGTCATGTCCTGAAACATCCGGCCGAGCCAGTCATTGGCGACGGTCGAGATCAGGTCCGGCACGATGCCGAGCTTGGCGCAGCAGAACGCCGCCGTCACGGCGTTGCCGCCGAACGAGACCGCGTAGTCGGACGCCACATGTTTTTCGTCGCCGGTGGGCAGATGGTCGGTGATGAAGGTGACGTCGATGTAAGTCTGTCCGATGAAGAGTGCGTCCATGAGCGTCCCATGCTGCGAGGCCTGACCCGGCCGGAAAACCATAGCATCTGCATGTTGCAGCGCATCGGCTAAAATTGTCGGTTGCGACTAAACGGAACGGAGAGGCGTTCTGCCGAAAATTCATCCACAACGAAGCGGCGTTCGCCGTGGTTCCCCGCGGGGCGCCGCACACGGCCGAGCGTCAACGCCGCTTCGAATTGGCGGCCGCCACCGCAGACCGGGTATCGGACGAGGTGGGCGACTCGCCGCGAATAATCGATGCTGGGCGCGGGGTGGCCGACGCGCCGGGGGACGATCATCGCAGCGGATGCGGCGGCGCGACGCATCGGACGACGAACAGGCAAGGGGGCGGTGATGACCAGCAATCAACCAGAGGCAGAGCAGGGGCGAGAGCGCAGCGGCGCGATCACTGCCATCGACCATCTGGTGGTGCTGGTCAGCGACCTGCCCGCAGCGGTCGCGGCCTATCAGACGCTGCTCGGCTGCAAACCGGCATGGCGCAGCACCGACGACGGCTCCGAGAACGTGCTGTTCACGCTGGGCAACATGTCGCTCGAACTGATGGCGCCGGCCGGAGGCGGCAGCACCGCCGAACGCATCCGCAACGTGATCAAGCTGCAGGGCGAGGGGTTGGCCAGCCTGTGTTTCCGCGTGTGCGATGCCGACCGCATGCATCGCCGGCTCGAACGCCTCGCGTTGCAGCCGGATCCGGTCGCCGACGTCGAGCGGCACGATATGCAGTCGGGCGCAGCGCTGAGTTGGAAGCGGACGCGCGCCGCCACCGCGCTGACCCGCGGGGTGCGGCTGTTCTTTCTCGAGCTTGGTGCCGAAAGGTCTCGGTCGGAGGCGGTCGCCGTGGCGCCCGTCACCGGGATGGATCATCTGGTGATCTCGACCGCCGCACCTGAAAGGGCCGCGGCGCTGTACGGCGCGCGGCTGGGGCTCAACATGGTGCTCGACCGCTCGCACCACGACTGGGGACGGCTGATGTTCTTCCGCTGCGGCGATGTCATGCTCGAAGTCGTGCATCGCCCGGTGGCCGGCTCCGATGCCGAACACGACAAGCTGTGGGGCATCGGCTGGCGGGTCGACGATCTCGACGCCGCCCGCGCCCGGCTGGTCGAGGCAGGGGTGACGGTCACCGAGCCGCGCGCCGGCCGCAAGCCTCGCACCCGGGTCGCGACCGTGCGCAGCGGCACCTGCCACATTCCGACGCTGCTTGTGCAGACGGTGCGCTGATCTGTCGGATCAGGCAGCCAGCCGGCACGGCACCCGCAGATAGCCACGAAACCGCACCCGTCCGCCGCGCGCCGGCGTGCCGCTGATGGCGTAGCCGGGAAAGCGCGCCAGGAAGCGGCGCAGCGCGATCGCGCCTTCGAGCCGGGCCAGCGCCATGCCGGCGCACTGATGCGGGCCTGTGGCGAAGGCGAGGTGCCGGTTCGGCGTCCGCCCGGCGTCGAACCGGTCAGGATCGGGAAAATGCGCCGGGTCGCGGTTGGCGGCGCCGATGCACAGCGTCAGCGAGGTGTTGGCCGGCATCGTCACGCCCCCGATCGTTGTCTCCGCGGTGGTGATGCGGTTCCCGAGCTGGTTGGAGCTCTCGTAACGCAGTACTTCCTCGACCGCGGTTCGGGTCAGCCCCGGATCGGCGATCAGCCGCTGCTTCTCGCCGGGATTGGCGTCGAGCGTCACCAGCCCGTTGCCGATCAGGTTGGTGGTGGTTTCGTGCCCGGCGTTGAGCAGGAAGATGCAGTTGTGCAGCAGCTCCTTGGACGACAGCTGCTCGCCGCTGCCATCGCCCTGGATCAGCCGCGTCAGCACGTCGCGCTCCGGATCGCCCGGGGCGGCGCGGCGGCGGGCGATCAGCGTCTCGAGATAGGCCAGGAAGCCCCGTACCGCGTCGTTGCCGCGCGCGAAGGTGTCCGGGCTGACCACGGGCTCGAGCGCCCCGAGGATGGCCAGCGACCAGTCGCGCAGCGGCCCGCGCTCGTCGTACGGCACGCCGAGCAGATTGCCGATCACCTCGATCGGAATCGCCGCCGCGAAGTCCTCGATCAGGTCGACCTCGGTCTTGGCCGCCATCGCCTCCAGCAGCCGGTCGACCAGCGCGATCACGTCCGGCTCCATGCCGGCAATCGCCCGCGGCGTCAGCGCCCCCATGATCAGTCGGCGCACTCTGGTATGCGAGGGCGGGTCGTTGAATACCAGGCTGGTGGTGTGGTGCTCGAACAGCAGCGATTGACCGTATTTCGGGGCAAATTCGCGCTGCTTGTCGGACGAGAACAGCGCAGTGTTCTTGTAGACCGCGACCAGATCGTCGTAGCGCGTCAGGAAATAGCCGCCATTGCCCAGCCGCTTGACCGGCTGATGCGTCCGCAGCGCGTGATAGGTGGGGTAGGGGTCGGCGTAGAACTCCGGCGTCAGCCGTTCGAGCTCGAACGCCGCCGCCAGCTCGCTTGAGGTCGTTTCCATGCGGTACTCTTTTTTGCCCTTGTAGAGCTTTTCGCGCTCGAAGTGGATACCGCACTCGCGATTCTCAGCCGGAGCGTTTCGCAACCGGAGGTAGGAAATGCATGATCTAAGGCCGCGGAATTGCTCACGTTCCGGTGCAGCGCGGCATATCCGGTTGACAACCAGGCAGGTGAGTGCCTACTCACAAAAATGAGCTCATTGCGAATGACGCGAGATTTGCGCCGGGAATTGATCCTTGGCGCGGCCAAGAGATGCTTTGCCCGAAACGGCTTCGCCGGGACGACGACCAAGAGTGTCGCCACTGCGGCGTCGATCTCGGAAGGGTTGCTGTTCAAGCATTTTCCGAGCAAATCTGCGCTGTACGCCGAGATTCTCGCCGATGAATGCGAGGCCGACCCGGCGCTGGCGCATTTGCTGGACCTGCCGGCTTCGACCGAGTCTCTCGTCGTCCTCGTTCGAAATCTCGTTGCACATTTCCTGCATGTTTCGGATCAACCGGATCAGGAAGAGGAGCAGCGGCTGCGGCTGCTGATCACCAGCCAGCTCGACGACGGCGAGTTCGCCCGGCTGGTGTTCGACAAGATCGCGGGCCTGATCGGACCGCAATTCGCTGCTTCGCTGGATCGCGCGGTGGCGGTTGGAGATGCCACGAGGGTCGGTCGGGACCCGATGAACCTGTTTTGGCTCGCGCATCAGACTGTCCTGATGATGGCGCTTGCCAACTTGCCTGCGGTGGCGTGCCTGAGCTACGGGGAGGCGCCCGATCTGGAGCGCCAGACCTGCGAGTTTATTTTACGTGGAATTGGACTGAACGAAGCCGTAATTGCTGAGCATCTGGACCGCGAATTTTCGCCCGGTCCGGCGCGCGCGGAAAACGACAGAGAGTATACAAGATGACGGTTGCCACAGAAACGCCGCCCGCGGCGCGGTCGGCCCCTGAGAAGCCGCGCCCCCGTCCGGCGCGCATGATCCGCTGGTTCATCATCGTCGGGCTGCTGCTGGCGCTGCTGGTCGGCGGCCTGGTCGGCTTCAACGCCTTCCGCAATCACATGATTGCGCAGTTCTTCGCCAACAACAAACCGCCGCCGATCACCGTCACGGTCTCGGAGGCGAAGTCCGAGGTGGTCCCCAATCTGCTGAGGGCGGTTGGTGATCTGGCCGCCGTTCACCAGGTCAACGTGACCTCCGACGTTTCCGGCCGCATCACCGAGATCCTGTTCACGGCAGGCGCCGAGGTCGAAGCCGGCGCCAAGCTGCTGCAGCTTTACGACGCGCCCGAGCAGGCCGACCTCGCCAACTTCCGCGCCCAGGCCAAGGTCGCGGAGCTGTCGCTCGATCGCGCCAAGCAACTGGCCGCGCGCCAGTTCGGTCCGCAGGCCACCGTCGATCAGGCGCAGGCCTCGTTCGATCAGGCCAATGCGGGCATCGCCCGGACTCAGGCGGTGATCTCGCAGAAGCTGGTGCGCGCACCGTTCGACGGTGTGCTCGGCGTCCGCCGCGTCGAAGTCGGTCAGTATCTCACGGCCGGCACCCAGATTGTGTCTCTGACCAACCTGTCGCAGGTCTACGCCAACTTCACCGTGACGGAAAAAGACTCCGGCACGCTGAAGGTTGGGCAGGCGGTGCGCATCCGCGTCGATGCCTACCCGGGACGCGACTTCGACGGCAAGATCACCACCATCGAGCCGCAGATTTTGTCCGACACCCGCAATATCCGGGTGCAGGCGACGCTCGACAACCCGGGTCATGTGCTCAAGCCGGGCATGTTCGCCACCACCACCGTGGTGCTGCCGGACAAGCCCGCGGTGATCACCGTGCCGGAGACCGCGGTCGACTACACGCTGTATGGCGACTCCGTCTACCTGATCCAGGAGGAGAAGGCGGAGGACGGCAAGTCCAACCTCAAGGCTGTTCGAACCTTCGTGCGCACCGGCGACCGGATCAACGGCCGCACCGTGATCCTCAGCGGGATCAAGCCGGGCGACCGCGTCGTCGCGGTCGGCCAGCTCAAGCTGCAGTCCGGCGCCGCGGTCACGATCTCGACCGATCCGCCGCCGCCGCAGCCGGCGACGCCGCCGCGCTACTGATCAAACTCCCGGGTCGGCGCGCCGCGCCGCCCGGTTCTTTCGCAGGCCCGCAGGCGACGAGCGCCTTCCGAGCCCACTGATCTGATCGCACCGCAGCTCCCGCGCCACCCGCGCGGAGCCTGCGCCACGGAGCGTCCGTATGGTCATCACCGATATCTTCATCAAGCGTCCGGTGCTGTCGCTCGTCGTCAGCATGCTGATCCTGCTGATCGGCTTCCGCGCCGCGATGACGTTGCCGATCCGGCAGTATCCGAAGCTGTCGAACACGGTGGTGACCATCACCACGGCGTATCCAGGCGCGTCTCCGGACCTGATGCAGGGCTTCATCACCACGCCGCTCGAGCAGGCGGTCGCCTCCGCCGAGGGCGTCGATTACATCACGTCGTCCTCGACGCTGGGCCAGAGCCTGATCACCGTCTACGTCAAGCTCAACTTCGATCCCAACCAGGCGCTCACCGAGGTTTTGGCCAAGGTCAATTCGGTCAAATACCTGATCCCGCGCGAAGCCAACGACCCGGTGATCGTCAAATCCACCGGCCAGACCACGGCGGTGATGTATCTCGGCTTCTCCAGTAACGAGTTGTCCGGATCGGCGATTTCCGACTACCTGACGCGCGTGGTGCAGCCGGTGCTGTCAACCGTCGACGGCGTGGCGTCGGCCGACATTCTCGGCGGCCAGACCTTCGCGATGCGGATCTGGCTCGATCCCTTACGCATGGCGGGGCGCAACGTCTCTCCATCCGACATTTCGGCGGCGATCGCCGCCAACAACTTCCAGGCGGCGGCGGGTCAGACCAAGGGCTATCTGACAGTCTCCAACATCACCACCAACACCGACCTGCAGAACGTCGATCAGTTCAAACGCATGATCGTCAAGGCGCAGGACGGCGGCTTCGTCCGGCTGGAGGATGTCGCCACCGTCGAACTTGCCGCGCAGAGTACCGACTCGAGCGTCGCGTTCTCCGGCGAGCGCGCGATCTTCATCGGCGTGCAGGCGACGCCGCAGGGCAACCCGCTCAACATCGTCACCGGGGTCCGTGCGCTGTTCCCCGAAATCGAGCGCAACCTGCCGCCGTCGATGCACATGAAGGTCGCGTACGACTCGACCAAGTTCATCCGCTCGTCGATCGACGAGGTCGAAAAGACGCTGATCGAAGCGGTCGGCATCGTCATCGTGGTGATCTTCCTGTTCCTCGCCTCGTTCCGGTCGGTGATCATCCCGGTGGTGACGATCCCGCTGTCGCTGATCGGCGTGTGTACGGCGATGTTGGCACTCGGCTTCTCGATCAACCTGCTGACGCTGCTGGCGATGGTTCTGGCGATCGGTCTGGTGGTCGACGACGCCATCGTGGTGGTGGAGAACATCCATCGACATCTGGAGGAGGGGAAGAGTCCCGTCCAGGCCTCCTTGGTCGGCGCGCGCGAGATCGTCGGGCCGGTGATCTCGATGACCATCACGCTCGCCGCGGTGTACGCGCCGATCGGCTTCCTCGGCGGCCTGACCGGCGCGCTGTTCCGGGAGTTCGCTTTCACCTTGGCGGGCGCGGTGATCGTCTCGGGTGTCATTGCGCTGACGCTGTCGCCGATGATGTGCTCGGTGCTGCTGAAACATCAGGAGAGCCAGGGCTGGTTCGCCCGCAAGGTCGATTCCGTGTTCGGTTCGGTGACGCGCTGGTACGGCCGGCAGCTCGACCGCTCGCTCGACTATCGCCCGATCACCGGGCTGTTCGCCGTCGTGATCCTCGGCCTGGTCGGCTTCATGTACTTGAACACCGCGAAGGAGCTGGCGCCCGAAGAGGACCAGGGCATCGTGTTCGCAGTGACCAAGGGGCCGAAATACGCCAACATCGACTACTCGAATTATTATGGCGAGAAGCTCGACAAGGCCTATGCGAGCTTCCCCGAAACCGATCTGCGCTTCATCCTGAACGGCACCTCGGGGCCGAACAACGGCATTGCCGGCATGTTGCTGAAGCCGTGGGACGAACGCACCCGCAGCGCCATGAAGCTGAAGCCGCTGGTGCAGGCCGAACTCAGCAAGATCGAGGGCGTCAACGCCTTCGCCTTCAACCTGCCGCCGCTGCCGGGCGGGCCGGGCGGTCTGCCGATCCAGATGGTGATCAACTCCACCTCCGGCTTCCGCGCGGTCTACGAGGAGATGGTCAAGCTGAAGGACGCAGCGCGCAAGAGCGGCCTGTTCATCGTCACCGACAGCGACCTCGACTTCAACCAGCCGGTGGTCCGCGTGACGATCGACCGGACCAAGGCGAGCGACCTCGGTGTCAACATGCAGCGGCTCGGCTCCACGCTGGCGACGCTGCTCGGCGGCAACTACGTCAACCGCTTCAATCTCGAAGGCCGGTCATATCAGGTCATCCCGCAGGTGCCGCGTGCCGACCGGCTGACGCCACAATCGCTTGAAGGGTACTACGTGGCGAGCGCGACCGGTCAGCAGATTCCGCTGTCGACACTGGTGTCGATCGAGACCGCCACCGACCCGAACGCGCTGTCGCATTACAACCAGCTCAACTCCGCCACCTTCCAGGCGGTGCCGATGCCGGGCGTCACGGTGGGGCAGGCCGTCGACTTCCTCGAGAAGCAGTCCAAGAACCTGCCGACCGGGTTCGGCCACGACTATCTGGCCGACGCGCGGCAATATGTGCAGGAGGGCAATCAGCTCGCCATCACGTTCGGCTTCGCGCTGATCATCATTTTCCTGGTGCTGGCGGCGCAGTTCGAGTCGCTGCGCGATCCGCTGGTGATCATGATCACGGTGCCGATGGCGATCTGCGGCGCATTGATCCCGCTGTTCTTCGGCATGGCGACGATCAACATCTACACCCAGGTCGGCCTGCTGACGCTGGTCGGCCTGATCAGCAAGCACGGCATCCTGATGGTCGAGTTCGCGCGCGAACTGCAGATCAAGGAGGCGCTCGACAAGCGCACCGCGATCGAACAGTCGGCGCGTGTGCGGCTGCGGCCGATCCTGATGACCACGGCCGCGATGGTCACCGGCCTGCTGCCGCTGCTCACCGCCTCGGGAGCCGGCGCCGCCAGCCGGTTCTCGATCGGCCTGGTGGTGGTGTCCGGCATGATGATCGGCACGCTGTTCACGCTGTTCGTGCTGCCGGCCGTCTATGTGGCGATCGGTACCGACCATCGCGCCGCCGCCGAGACCGATCGCGCCAAGCAGATCGAAGACTACGAAATGGAGCGCGCCTCGCCGTCGCTGAAGCCGACCTGAGGCGTTCGGCTTGCCGCGTCACGCGATCGATCGTCACGCCTTATCGGCTTGCGTTCGTCCGGCTTATGCTGGCCGAGCAAGCCGTCGTCCGACGTAACGCGTTCGCGGCACGCCTGCAGGATTTGCAACCGTTCGGCGACATGCTCCGCGCCCGCCCGGGGTCGATCGTCGCACATATGCGAATCTGCGGGCCGCGGTGACCTCCGCTGTTTGCGAAATCGCGTCGGTCTGCTTAGCTGACGCACCATGAAACACGAGACTGATGTTCTGGTGCTCGGCGCCGGCATTGTCGGCGTCAGTGCGGCGCTGCATCTGCAGCAGCGCGGTCGCGATGTGGTGCTGGTCGATCGCAACGCCGCCGCCGGCGACGAGACCAGCTACGGCAATGCCGGGCTGATCGAGGTCGCCTCGGTGCAGCCCTATCTGTTTCCGCGCGATCTCGGCCATCTGTTGCGTTACGCGCTCAATCGCTCGGCCGACGTGCATTATCATCTCTCCGGCCTGCCGGAATTCCTGCCGTGGCTGCTGCGGTACTTCATGGCGTCATCGCCGGAGTCCGCCGCGCGGATCGCCAAGGCGGCGCTGCCGCTGATCCGGCAGAGCCTCGCGGAGCACGAGGCGCTGATCGCCGAAGCCGGCGTGCCGGAGCTGCTGCGCAAGACCGGCTGGATCAAGCTGTTCCGCACCGAGGCGTCGTTCGGCAAGACCGTCGCCGAGCTCGACAGCGTCAGACGCTTCGGCGTCACCGCCGACGTGCTCGACGATGCGGCGATTGCGGCGCGCGAGCCGAACCTGATGGGCCGTTTCGCCGGCGCAGTTCACTGGCTCGAGCCTGGCTTCATTCCCGATCCTGGCGCGCTGGTGAAAGCCTACGCGGCGCTGTTCGGCCGCAAGGGCGGCCGCTTCCTGCGCGGCGATGCGCTCACGCTGCAGCAGCAGAGCGGCGGCTGGCGGATCACCACCGACGATGGCGTCGTCTCGGCGCGCGAAGTGGTGGTGACGCTGGGACCGTGGTCGGATCTGGTGTTTGGGCCGCTCGGCTATCGCATCCCGCTCGGAGTCAAGCGCGGCTATCACCAGCACTTCACCACGCGCGGCAACGCGGTGCTGCAGCATCCGGTGCTCGACGCCGATCGCGGTTACTTGCTGGCACCGATGAACCGCGGCATCCGCCTCACCACCGGCGCCGAATTCGCGCGCCGCGATGCGCCGCCGACTCCGGTGCAGGTGACGCGCGCGCGTGCGCTGGCGCGCGATCTGTTTCCGCTCGGCGAGGCGATCGAGCCGCAGCCGTGGATGGGGGCGCGTCCGTGTCTGCCCGATATGCTGCCGGTCATCGGCAAGGCGCCCCGCCACGACGGCCTGTGGTTCGATTTCGGCCATCAGCATCACGGCCTGACGCTCGGTCCCGTGACGGGGCGGCTGCTTGCCGAGATGATGACCGGCGCAGAACCGCTCGCGGATCCGAAGCCGTTCGCGCTCGAACGTTTTGGTTGAAGCGCGCGGGCCGCGCTCCGGATTGCTTGCATCACACCCGCGGTCGCGGCGATACTGGCCGGATGTTCAGGATGCTCCGCGGGGCGTCGCTGGGACGTCCTTCGGGCGTATCGTCGCAGCGGACGACAATTCGCAACGCCGACACGCCCTCCTGCCAAAGTCTGGAGCGGCCATGAAAGTCAACGTCGAGATCGAATGCACCCCCGATGAAGCACGGGCCTTCTTCGGCCTCCCGAATGTGCAGCCGATGCAGACCGCGGTGATGGACAAGCTCCAGCAGCAGATGATGTCGAACATCGATAAGGTATCACCGGAAGCGTTGATGCAGAGCTGGTTCACCTTCGATCCGAAGATTGCGGAACGCTTCCAGGACATGTTCGTCACCATGGCCGGCCTCGGCAGCACGTTGCCGAAGGAGAAGAAGTAGATGGTCGACAAGGACAAAGACCCGGCAGCCGCCTGGCAGGCGATGCTCGGCGAAATGAGCAAGGGCTTCACCACGCTCGCCAACCAGGCCATGGCCACGCCAGAGATCGCCAAGGCGGTCGGGCAGGTGAGCGGCGCCACCGCCGAGGCGCAGAAGCAGTTCGGCACGATGGTCGAGCAGTATCTGGCCGGCCTCAACCTGCCGACCCGCGCCCAGATGGACGATTTCGAAGCCCGGCTGGCGGCGATCGAAGCCAAGCTCGACCGGCTCGTCGCAACCATCGGAGAAGGCGCCGCGACGAGCGGCACCAAGTCCCGGGCAAAGTGAAAGCCGGGGGCTTTCAGCTTCTCAGGCATCGACTCCTGGGGAACGGGTCTCGACGAAAGTCTTAGATCGAGAAATCAATGGCTTAGGATTGGTTTGGGTGTTGCGTTGCACCATTTATATTGCAATGCAGCATGAATAGTGCCATATTGAGGGTGTCCCGGGCCGCTCCCGGACGGGGCAAGACCATAGCTCACACGAGGATGGAGACACCCAATGACTGATACCCATACCGAGACCCACGAAGCCGCGTTCGATCAGGTCAAGCAGGCGTTCGCGCCGGTGACCGATGCGTTCAAGAATTTCCAGAACCTGGAAGTTCCGGAAGCGACCCGCGACTTCGTCAAGCGCGCTGCCGGCACCGCCAAGGAGAAGGCCGCCGACCTGCACGCCGGTTCCGAGAAGCTCACCGCGACTGTCGAAGAGGCTGTTGCCAATTCGGTCACCGAAGCGGCGCGGATCACCCGCACGATCCAGCAGGCGATCCACCACGACACCCAGGCGTTCTTCGCTGGCATCGACAAGCTCGCTTCGGCGAAGTCGATCAACGAAGCGGTGCAGATCCAGTCGGATCTGGTTCGCTCGCACGGCGAAGTGCTGGTGTCGCGCGCCAAGTCCGCCACCGAATATCTCAGCCGCCTCGCCGCCGACTCCGCCAAGTCCGCGCAGGACAATCTGAGCAAGACCTTCAGCAAGTCGGCCTGAGCCGACTTCGACTGAACCTCCGGACGCCCTCAGGCCCGCTCACGCGGGCCTATTTTTTTGTCCCCGTCATTCCGGGGCGTGCGCAGCGCGAGCGCTGAATCCATATCCGCTGTGCCCGCAGATCTGGCACGGTGCGCATGGATCTCACTTGCGTATCTCAACGTGAGTGCAGGGACTATTTGCGGGTCTTACAGATGGTCGTAGTCCACCACGACCCGCGCCGTCGTCGGCTTGGCCTGGCACGTCAGGACGAACCCGGCCTGCAGCTCCCAAGGCTCCAGCGAGTAGTTCAGCTCCATCGGCGCCTCGCCCTCGACCAGCTTGGCGCGGCAGGTGGAGCACATCCCGCCCTTGCAGGCGAACGGCAGATCGACGCCGGCGCGCAGTGCCGCGTCGAGGATAGCTTCGCCCTCAGCTACCGGGACTTCGCGGCGCTTGCCGTCGATGATCAGCGAGGCGATTGACTTGGGCGGCGCGCCGGGCGCGACGATGGTCTTCGGCCGCGGCTTGCCGCCCAATCCGGAGACGAAGCGCTCCACATGGATGCGATCCTCGGCGATGCCGAGTTCGCGGCACGCGGCCTCGACGTCGTCGGCCATGCCGGTCGGGCCGCAGATGAAGACGTGATCGACGCTCGCCGCCGGCAGCATCGCGGTCAGCAGCAGCCGCACCTTGTCGCGGTCGAGCCGGCCCTGCATCACCGGCACGTCCTGCTCCTCCTGCGACAGCACATGAAACACCGCGAAGCGCTGCAGGTAGCGGTCCTTCAGCGCCTCGAGCGTGTCGCGGAACAGAATCTGTTCGGTCGAGCGATTGCCGTAGAACAGGAAGAACCGGCTGTCGGGATCGCGCGCCAGCACCGCCTTGATCAGCGACAGGATCGGCGTGATGCCGCTGCCGGCGGCGAAGCCGACGTAAGTGCGCGCCTCGCTCGCGGCGTGGGCGGCGCCGAACCGGCCGGTCGGCGTCATCACCTCGAGCGTATCGCCGGCTTTCAGCTCTTCGGTCGCCCACACCGAGAACGCGCCGCCGTCGACCTTCTTCACCGCGATGCGCAGCTCACCGTCGCCCGGGCCGGAGCAGATCGAATAGGAGCGCCGCACCTCCTCGCCGTCCATCGTGGTGCGCAGCGTCAGATATTGGCCGGGCGCGAACTGATAGGCGTCGGCGAGCTCCGGCGGGATCGTGAACGCCAGCGAGATCGCATCGCGGCCTTCGCGGCGCAGGTCGCGGATCGTCAGCGGATGGAAGCGCGGAATGGTGGCGGAGATGTTCATGGCGGCGCTCAATGGCACTTGAAGTAATCGAACGGCTCGCGGCAGCTCTTGCAGCGCCACAGCGCCTTGCAGGAGGTCGAGCCGAATTCGGACAGCTGCTCGGTGTCGACCGAGCCGCATTGCGGGCAAGCGATTTCCAACGCGCCGAACAGCGCGCGGCGGCCGGATGCGGCGAGCGGCGGCGCGATGCCGTAATCCTTCAGCTTGGCGCGGCCCTCCGGGCTCATCCAGTCGGTTGTCCAGGCCGGCGCCAGCACCGTTTCGACACGGGCATCGCTGATGCCGGCATGCGCCAGCGCGGTCTCGATCTCCAGCGTGATCATGTTCATGGCCGGGCAGCCGGAGTAGGTCGGCGTGATCGTGACTTCAACGCAGCCGCCCTGCACACGCACGTCGCGCAGTACGCCGAGATCGGCGATGGTCAGCACCGGGATTTCCGGATCGACCACTGTCGCGGCGGCGTCCCAGGCGCGGGCGCGCAGCTCGGCGTCGCTGTCCGTTCGCGTCACCATGTCTGGCCCGGAAAGGTCCGCTGCATGTATTGCAGGTCGGTGAGCAGGTGGCCGAGATGCTCGCTGTGCCGGCCGCTGCGACCGCCGCGCTGCACCCACGCGCCGCTCGGCATCGTCAGCGTCGCTTCGCGGAGCACCGCGCTGAGCGTGCCGTGCCAGGTGTCGCGCAGGCTGGCGGGATCGATCGCGACGCCGGCGTCGATCAGCCGCTGCTCGCCGGCGTCGGTATCGAACAGCTCGCCGGCGAACGCCCACAGTGCGTCGACGGCGTCCTGCGCGCGGCGATGGCTCTCGTCGGTGCCGTCGCCGAGCCGGATCATCCATTCGGAGGCATGGCGGAGGTGATAGGCGCTTTCCTTCTCCGACTTGGCGGCGATCGCCGCCAGCGTCGGATCGGTCGAGCGCATCATCGCCCGCCAATACGGATCGGCGAAGGCCGAGTAGTAGAACTGCCGCGCGAGCGTGCGGGCGAAGTCGCCGTTCGGCTGCTCGACCAGCAGCAGGTTCTGGTAGTCGCGCTCTTCGCGCAAATACGCGAGCTGGTCTTCGTCGCGCTCCTTGCCCTCGACGGCTCCCGCATAGCCATACAGCTCGCGCGCCTGGCCGATCAGGTCGAGCGCGATATTCGACAGCGCCATGTCCTCTTCCAGCATCGGCGCATGCCCGCACCATTCGGACAGCCGATGCCCGAGGATCAGGGCGTCGTCCGCGCGGCGAAGGGCGTAAGTGAAGAGCGGGGTGTCCGTGGTTTCGATGGAGGCGGCGGGCATGTCTGATCAACGTCCTCTTGGCACAACGA
>NZ_JAJNAL010000042.1 GCF_022271405.1 Rhodopseudomonas infernalis
CGCAAGCGGGAGAGGGAGCAGGCCGTGCTGCGACGCGCCGCCTCATACAATCCTTGAGCCGCCCTTGCCCCAATACTGATCCCGCAACAGCCGCTTGTAGAGTTTGCCGGTCGGCAGGCGCGGCAGTTCCTCCAGGAAATCGATCGAGCGCGGCACCTTCTGGCGCGACAGCGACTGGTTGCAGAATGCGATCAGTTCCTGCGCCAGATCGGAGCCCGGGTCGACGCCGGGCATCGGCTGGATCACCGCCTTGACCTCCTCGCCGAGGTCCTCGTTGGGCACGCCGAACACCGCCGCATCGGCGACCTTGGGATGGGTGATCAGCAGGTTCTCGCATTCCTGCGGATAGATGTTCACGCCGCCCGAAATGATCATGAAGGTCGCGCGATCGGTGAGGTGTAGATAGCCGTCGTCGTCGACATAGCCGACATCGCCGACCGTGCTCATGCTGCCATCGTCGGAACGCGTCTCCGCGGTCTTGGCCGGATCGTTGAAATACTCGAACGGCGTCGCAGTCTTGAACCAGATCTGCCCCGGCGTGCCCTTGGGACAAGGCTGCATCCGGTCGTCGAGAATGTGCAGGTCGCCGATCATGACCTTGCCGACCGTGCCGCGATGCGCCAGCCATTCCTCGCTGTTGCAAGCGGTGAATCCGAGGCCTTCGGTTGCGCCGTAATATTCATGGATGATCGGTCCCCACCAGGCGATCATCTGTTCCTTGACCTGCGGCGGGCAGGGCGCCGCGGCATGGATGGTGACTTCGAGTGACGACAGATCGTATTTGTGGCGGACGTCCTCCGGCAGCTTCAGCATCCGCGAGAACATCGTCGGCACCAGCTGACTGTGCGTGACCTTGTACTTCTCGATCAGCGCCAGATACTGCTCCGGATCGAAATGCTCCATGATGATCACGGTGCCGCCATCGCGGATGGTGAGGCCGACCGCGGCCTGCGGCGCCGAGTGATACAGCGGCGCCGGCGACAGATAGATCATGCCGTTGCGATACTTCCACAGCGTGTTGAGGAAGTGGAACAGCGGCAGCGGCTGCGACGGCGGCTGCTCCGGCAGCGGCCGCACGATGCCCTTGGGCCGGCCGGTGGTGCCGGACGAATACAGCATCGCGGTGCCGAGATGTTCCTCGGCGATCGGCGTATCCGGCAGGTCGCGCGTCGCCTCGACCAGCCCGACGATGCGCTCGCTTTCGCTGTCGCCGTCGACCACCACGCACAGCGTCACCTTCGGGCACTCCTTCAGCGCCTCGCGGGCGACGTCGAGCTTGGCCTTCGAGGTGATCAGCACCCGGGATTCGCTGTTGGTCAGGATGTAGGTGAGCTCGGCCGGCGTCAGGTAGGAGTTGACGCAGGTGTAGTAGTGACCGCTGCGCTCGCCGGCTCCACACGCCTCGATGTAGCGGTTGTTGTTCTCCATGAAGATCGAATAGTGATCGAGCCGCCGCAGGCCGTGATTGTACAACAGGTGCGCCAGCCGGTTGCTGCGGGCGTCGAGCTCCGCATAGCTCACGGTCTCGCCGGTCGAGGCCATGATGAAGGCGGGATGATCGGGGTGGGTGGTGGCGAATTGGCCGGTATACATCGTGCTTCCTCGTGCTGATGCGTGCCTGACTTCTGGTTTTTGAACGTTCAGGTCTCTCTCGCCGTCATTGCGAGCCGAAGGCGAAGCAATCCAGAGGCGCCCTGCACCGGGCTGGATTGCTTCGTCGCTTTGCTCCTCGCAATGACAGAGTCCTTGTTGTTAGTCCGGGCGGTGCATGTGCGTGCGCCTCACGCCGCCAGCTCCAGAATCTCCCGCACCTGCGCCGGCCCCTCGATCTTGCGCGGGTTGCGCGGCACCCAGGGGGTGCCCATCGCCTGCGCGGCGATCTTGTCGAAATCCTCCGGGCAGACGCCGACCTCGCGCAGCGAGCGCGGCATGCCGAGCACGCGGATCAGCGCGTCGAGCACGTCGCCGGCGTCCTTGTTCGGGTGCCCCATCGCGGCGGCGACCAGGGCCTGACGGTCGCGGTTGACGGTCTTGTTCCAGCGCATCACCGCCGGTAGCATCACGCAGGAGGTGTGGCCGTGCGGCACGTCGAACGCGGCGCCGAGCACGTAGCCGATGCCGTGGCTGGCGCCCATCGGCACACCCGACGACAGCGCGCCCATCGACAGCCAGGTGCCGATCTGGCAGTCGAGCCTGGCGTCGAGATCGGCCGGGTCGGCCTTCACCCGCGGCAGCCCGGCGGCCAGCATCGCCAGCCCGCGCAACGCCTGCGCGTCGCCGTAAGGATGTGCCTCGCCCGAGCAGATCGCCTCGACGCAATGATCGACCGCGCGAATGCCGGTCGACAGGAACAGCCATTCGGGCGTGTGCACCGTGATGGCCGGATCGAGGATCGCGGCCCGCGGCATCACCAGCGGATGCGCGAACTTCTCCTTGACCCGCGTCGTCTCGTTGGTGACGCCCGCCATGGCGCTGAACTCGCCGCCCGAAATCGTGGTCGGCACGCTGATCTGCCGCACCGTCGGTGCCACCGGCGACGGCCGGTTGGCGACGCGGTCCATGTCGTCAACGCTGCGGATGTCGTTGGCGAGGCAGATCTGCACCGCCTTGGCGCCGTCGGTGATCGAGCCGCCGCCGATGGTGACGATCAGGTCGGCGTTGGCCGTCCGCGCCATCTCGGTCGCGGCGATGATGGCGCTGCGCGGCGAATGCGCCGGCATCGCGTCGAACAGTGCGGCGCAGCGCCCGCCGAGCGCGCCCTGCACCTTGGCGATTTCATCGGTGGTCCGGTTGAGGGTGCCGGAGACCATCAGCAGCGCGCGCTGTGCGCCGATCCGGTCCATCTGCGCGGCGACAGCCTGCGCCGCCGGCTCTCCGTAGACGACTTCCTCCATGGCGCCGAAAACGACGCGTCCCTTTTGCACGTTTCTTCACTCCCGCGGTGGCCGCTTTTGCGAGGCCTTGGCGGCGATCCTAGCAGCCGCGCGGCGATCGGGAACAAGAAAAATCGTCGCGCGTCCGGCAGCGCCTGACATCCGGAGCCGGTAAGATGCGACGTTCGGCGAAGACGGCCGCCAAAGGGGTTGTCGGCGTCCGGGCCGCGTGGTGAATGCGTGCAGCGCAGCAGGAGACAGGGCATGACCAGGGCGGTACTCGGCATCATCGGCGGATCCGGCATCTATGATTTGCCGGGCCTCGAAGACGTTCGCGAAGAGCAGATCGCCAGCCCGTGGGGCGAGCCGTCGTCGGCGGTGCGGCGCGGCAACATCGCCGGCCTGCCGATCGTGTTCATGCCGCGCCACGACAAGGGCCACCGGCTGTCGCCCTCCGACATCAACTACCGCGCCAATATCGACGTGCTGAAGCGCGCCGGCGTCACCGATCTGATCTCGCTGTCGGCCTGCGGCTCGTTCAAGGAAGAGCTGCCGCCCGGCACCTTCGTGCTGGTCGATCAGTTCGTCGACCGCACTTACAAGCGCGAGAGCTCGTTCTTCGGCAAAGGCTGCGTCGCCCACGTCTCGATGGCGCATCCGGTGAGCCCGCGGCTGCGCATCCATCTCGCTGCGGCGGCCGACGCGGAGGGCATCGCCTGGTCGCGCGGCGGAACCTACCTGTGCATGGAAGGTCCGCAATTCTCCAGCTACGCCGAAAGCATCACCTACAAGCAGCTCGGCTACTCGGTGATCGGCATGACCAACATGCCCGAAGCCAAGCTCGCCCGCGAAGCCGAGATCTGCTACGCGAGCGTCGCTATGGTGACGGATTTCGATTGCTGGCACCCCGATCACGACGCGGTGACGGTGCAGGACATCATCCGCGTGCTCACCACCAACGCCGAAAAAGCCAAGAACCTGGTCGCGCGGCTGGCCCGGGATTTTCCGCGCGAGCACGAACCCTGTCCGATCGGCTCAGACCGCGCGCTCGACACCGCTTTGATCACCCAGCCCGAGGCCCGCGATCCGGAACTGCTGAAGAAGCTCGACGCGGTGGCGGGACGGATTTTGAAGGTTTGACGAGGCAGCGGTACGCCATGACTAAAGTTAGTCCGTCAGCGGATAATGAGTTGAGAAAGCTTTCGGCCAGCTTCCTAAGCAGTCTTGGCGTCGCAGTCGTCGCTGCTGGGGTACTCGCTCCCGGGCTTTCACTCTTGTCGGAAAACCCTTTCATTTCCAAGAACTCCTTCTTGGTTGTCGGTGCAGGTTGCGTCGTCCTTGCTTTCTTCCTACATTTTCTTGGACGAGGCATTGTGAGGAAGATCCAATGAACAACGTGGTCTATCTCTTAACCGTGCCTGGAATGGTGCTCATTGCTGCCTTACTACTTTACTGGCACGTCAATCGCGTGAGTGGCAGTTAATGCCGCGCCTGTGTTCTCCCAATTGTCTGGCGAATATCCATGAAAGTCGACGGCATTCATACCCGCTCCATCTGGCTCGAGCCCGATGGCTGGACCGTCGCGGCGATCGATCAGCGGCGGTTGCCGCATGAGTATGTGATCGCGAGGCTCACCAATTGCGACCGCGCGGCGGATGCGATCCGCTCGATGCTGGTTCGCGGCGCGCCGTTGATCGGTGCGACGGCGGCTTACGGCATGGCGCTGGCGATGCGCGAGGACGCCTCCGATGCGGCGGCTGATCTAGCTTACAACAAGCTGATCGCCACACGGCCGACCGCGATCAATCTGAAATGGGCCCTCGACGAGATGCGCCGCGCGCTCGCGCCGGTGAAACCGGCTGAGCGCGTCGCGGCTGCGTACCAGCGCGCCGCCGAGATCGCCGACGAAGACGTCGCGATCAACCAGGCGATCGGCGCCAACGGGCTGAAGCTGATCGAGGCGATCGCCGCGACCAAGAAGCCGGGCGAGCGCGTCAACGTGCTGACGCATTGCAACGCCGGCTGGCTCGCCACCGTCGACTGGGGCACCGCGACGGCGCCGATCTATCAGGCGTTCGACAAGGGCATCCCGATCCACGTCTATGCGGACGAGACGAGACCGCGCAATCAGGGCGCCTCGCTCACCGCCTGGGAGCTCGGCCATCACGGCGTCGATCACACCGTCATTCCGGACAACACCGGCGGCCACCTGATGCAGCACGGCATGGTCGATCTCGTGATCGTCGGCACCGACCGCGTCACCGCCGACGGCGATGTCTGCAACAAGATCGGCACTTATCTGAAAGCGCTGGCGGCGGCCGACAACAAGGTGCCGTTCTACGTCGCGTTGCCGTCGCCGACGATCGACTTCACCATCCATGACGGCGTCAAGGAAATCCCGATCGAGCAGCGCGAGGCGTCCGAGGTCACCGACATGACCGGGCGCACCGCCGACGGCCGGATCGAGACGGTGCGGATCGTGCCGCCGGGCTCGCAGGTCGCTAATTACGGCTTCGACGTCACCCCGTCCCGCCTCGTCACCGGCCTGATCACCGAGCGCGGCTTGCTGAAGCCCGACCGCGCTTCGCTCGCGGCCGCGTTCCCCGAACGGGTGGCGCGGGAGCAGGAAGCGGCGCCGGACGACTGCCTTGACGCGTGAAATGCTATTTCTGCGGATTGACGGGAAATGTTAACAACCATCGCGACAGTTCCGCTGTCCGACAGAAATTCTCCCCTTGACGGGCTCGGTCCAATGACTCATATCTGTCGTAACATGGCCCGCCCCTCTGCACGCAAGTGTACGGGTGGGTCTTCTTTTTTGTAGTGCACGTAGTGGCTTACGATAAGCCATATTTACCTGTTGCGGCCCAATTGACCCTGATTAAGGGTCGAGGCATGGTCATCTCAGATGACGCTCTGGCTCAGGTCTATCTCAACAGGATCGGTTATTATCGCCTGAGCGGATATTGGTTTCCCTATCGAGAATCGACAGGTAGCGGGCCTACACTTGTCGTGGGCGATCGATTTCGTACTGGAACAACATTTACTGATGTCGTCGCGCTTTACGTCTTCGACAAGAAGCTGCGCCTGCTGATGCTAGATGTCCTTGAACGAATCGAAATCGCTCTCAGGGTCCAAATCACTCTTGAACTCGGCAAGCTTGGTCCCCACGCCCATCGCGACTTAGTCGCCCTGCATCCAAATTTCCATCGTCCGTCAGCGGGCGGCTCTGCTGAGAGCAAGCATCAAAAATGGCTGCGGCTCCATGACGAGGCATTTGCGCGCTCAAAAGAAGACTTCGCGAAGCATTTCAATACAAAGTATCCAAGCGAATATCCACCTATCTGGATTGCCGCAGAGCTTTGGGACTTTGGTGCGATGTCATTCCTGTATTCAGGCATGAGAAAGCCAGCGCAAGACGCAATTGCTGATCTATTTGGGGTACCTTCTTTTAAGATCATGGAAACTTGGTTGCGTGCACTCAACGTCACGCGAAACATATGTGCGCATCATAGCCGCCTTTGGAATAAGCCCAATGCGGTTCCTCCAAAGTGGCCGACGCCAGGCGAATGCCCCGATCTCGGTCACATTGCGAGCGATAATCATGCAAAGACCCGCCTTTACGGAATTGCCTGTATCTGCGCGTATCTCCTAAAAACCATAAATCCAAACTCGTCGTGGGTCGGGCGTTTCAAATCGCACGCTGCGACTTTACCACAATCATCCGTGATCAAGATTGCTTCTGCCGGCTTTCCAGCCGACTGGGATAGAGCGAATATTTGGGCATGAGACTCATTTGTCCTGCGTATCCACTCTGGGGGGCACGTAGACAGGGCCGCTCCTTGCGCGGCCGAAGGTCGCGAATCCTTGTCGGATACTCTCGCACTGGCCACCTTTCCGGCTAAGCTCGACAAAGCGCCGTGGCAGCGACCAAGGCGTGCAAGGACGTTGCCCCATGACCGACCAATCCCGGCAGCCGCCCGAGCGGCCGCGCTTCGAACCTGAGATCATTCCGCCCGGGGCGTCCCACGACCCGAAGGGAACGCGGATTTTTATCGACCAGACCACCAGCGAGCGCATCTTCGTCGGCCGCATCAGCTCGCTCCAGATGTTCATGCTGGCGCTGGGGATCGGGGCGGTGATCGCGGTGGTGCTGGTGATCCTGCTCGGCGCCTTCCTGCTGTGGGTTCCGATCGTCGGCCTGCTGATCGCCGCCGGCCTGGTGGCCGGCGTGCTGCGGCCGCTGTTTTCCCGCCGGGGATAGCCGGTCTGGCCAATCTCGCCGCGATGTGATCCACGGCGCCGTTTGATCCATGTCAGCAAGCGGTCAGCCGGGCGCGCAGATGGTGCCGGCTCATCGGGGCATGGGAGATCTGAGCTTTGACCAGCGCACGGTTCCGCCGGTCCATCGCCGGGCTGATGCTGGCGGCGCTGACGCTCGCCGGCGGCTTGCCGGCCGCGGCTCACGATCACAGCGGACGCCGCGACCATGACGATGCCCGGCTCGCGGTGCAGCGCGGCGAAATCCGCCCGCTAGCCGAACTGCTGACCATCGTCCGCGACAAGCTGCCCGGCGAGATCACCGGCGTCGAAATCGAACGTCATCACGGCGAGTGGCTGTACGAATTCATCGTCGTCGACAAACGCGGACGGCTGTTCGAGGTCCATGTCGATCCGCAGAGCGGCGCGATCCGCGACACCAAGGAAAAGTGATGCGCGTGCTGGTGGCCGAGGACGATCGCCGGATCGCCGCGGATCTCGCGCGGGGGCTCGGCGCGGCCGGCTACATCGTCGAATGCGTCGCCGACGGCGAGGACGCCTGGTTTCGCGGCGACACTGAGGACTACGCGGCGATCGTGCTCGATCTCGGCCTGCCGCGGCTCGACGGGCTGACGATCCTGAAGCGCTGGCGTGACAATGGACGCACCACGCCGGTGCTGATCCTCACCGCGCGCGGCAGCTGGGCCGAGCGCGTCGACGGCATCGACGCCGGTGCCGACGACTATCTGCCGAAGCCGTTCCAGATGGAGGAACTGCTGGCGCGGCTGCGCTCGATCGTGCGCCGCTCCGCCGGCCACGCGTCTTCGGTCGTGACCGTTGGCGAAGTCACGCTGGACGAACGGCAGATGCAGGTGAAAGCGCATGGCGCGCCGGTGCCGCTGTCGCCGCTGGAATATCGGCTCGCCTCCTACCTGATCCTGCACCGCGGCCGCGTGGTGTCGCAGTTCGAACTCAGCGAGAACATCTACGGCCAGGATGACGCCCACGATTCCAACGCCATCGAGGTGCTGGTCGGCCGCGTCCGCAAGAAACTCGGCACCGAGCTGATCGAGACCCGGCGCGGCTTCGGCTACATCGTGCCGGGAGACGGCGCGTGACGCGGCATTCGCTGCGGCTGAGGCTGATCGCCGGCGGCGCCGCCGCCATCCTGATCGCGCTCAGCGTCGCCGGCCTCGCCCTGACGGTGCTGTTCGAGCGCCACGTCACCCGCACCATCGCGGACGATCTCGAAGTCTCGCTGAAGCAGATCCTCGCCGGCCTGGAGGTCGAAGCCGACGGCCGGCTGGTGCTGGCGCGGCCGCCGACCGATCCGCGGTTTTCCGAGCCGCTGTCCGGGCTGTATTGGCAGGTCGGCGACGACCGCGAGCGGCTGCTGCGCTCGCGCTCGCTGTGGGACGACCGGCTGACGGTGCCGATTGATCAGCCCGGCCCGGGTGAGGTGCATCACCACGATATTGCCGGTCCGGCCGGCGGGCAGCTGTCGATCGTCGAGCGGCGCGTGGTGGTGACGATCGCGGGCCAGCCGGTACCGGTCCGCGCCATGGTGGCGGTCGATCTCGAACGCGTCAGCGCCGCCGGCCGCGCCTTCGCGCGTGACCTGGTGGTCGCGCTCGGCATCCTCGGCGCGGTGCTGGCGCTCGCCACCTCGGTGCAGGTGGTGCTCGGATTGCGGCCGCTGCGGGCGCTGCGCCAGGGCGTCGCCGACATCCGCGCCGGGCGCCGCGATCGGCTGCCGCAGGCCGTGCCGGACGAGGTCCGGCCGCTGGTCGAGGAGGTCAATGCGCTGCTCGAGGCGCAGGCGCGCGAGATCGATCGCTCGCGCGACCGCGCCGCCGATCTGGCGCACGGCCTGAAGACGCCGCTCGCCGCGCTGGCGGCCGACGCCGCACGGCTGCGCGAGCGGGGCGAGCACAAGCTGGCGCGCGACATCGAGGCTGTCGGCAGCGCGATGAGCCGCCACGTCGACCGCGAACTGGCGCGCGCCCGGCTGCGCGGTGAGGTCCGCCGCGGCGCCGTCGCGCCGGTCGAGCTGGCGCCGCTGCTGCGTTCCCTGATCACGATCCAGTCGCGCACGCCAGCCGGGGCGCGGATCGATTATCAGATGCAGATTCCAGACTATGCGGCGGTGCGGCTCGACCGCACGGATCTGGCCGAAGTGCTCGGCAATCTGCTCGACAACGCCACCCGTCACGCCCGCAGCCGAGTGCGCATCGCGACGAACTGCGATGCCCGCGGCTTCTGCATCGCCGTCGAGGATGACGGCGATGGGCTCGATGCCGACGCCTGCGCCACCGTGCTCGGCCGCGGCATCCGCCTCGACCAGCGCGGCGAAGGCGCCGGCCTCGGGCTCGCGATCGTGCAGGACGTGCTCGAGGCCTACGGCTGGACCCTGCAGCTGTCCCGGTCCGACCTGGGCGGACTGAAGGCGAGTTGCTGTACGGGGACGTAGCACCTCGGTAGCTTTATTTCGGTCAGCCGTGACGTTGACCGCAAAGCTCCTCCACACCCGATGTCATCGCCCGCGCAGGCGGGCGACCCAGTATCCCAGAGCGTCCGCTGGTCTGCCGTGCGCTTGCCGCGGTCGCTCTGGGATACTGGGCCACCCGCTTTCGCGGGTGGTGACGGCTCTGGCTTGCTGGATGCGCCGATCACCTTGCCATCACCCCGGCGCGCGCTATATCCGAGCTTTCCCCATTCCCCTTGTTCAGGATCGAGCGTTCCTCATGACCACGACTGATACCGCCAGCGAGACGAAGCCGTTTCAGGCCGAAGTGGCCGAGCTTTTGAACCTGATGGTGCACTCGGTCTATTCCGAGACCGACATCTTCCTGCGCGAGCTGATTTCCAACGCCTCCGACGCGCTCGACAAGCTGCGTTACGAGTCGATTTCCAGGCCCGAGCTGATGGCCGACGGCGGCGAGCCGAAGATCCGGATCATTCCGAAGAAGGCCCCCGACACCCTGACGGTGCGCGACAACGGCATCGGCATGGACCGCCAGGAGCTGATCGACAATCTCGGCACCATCGCCAAGTCCGGCACCAAATCCTTCCTGTCGAAGCTGACCGAGGCCAAGGACGGCGCCGGCCTGATCGGCCAGTTCGGCGTCGGCTTCTATGCTGCCTTCATGGTGGCCGACAAGATCACCGTCACCAGCCGCCGCGCCGGCTCGAACGAAGTCTGGACCTGGACTTCGTCGGGCGGCGCCGGCTTCGAGATCGCGCCGGCGTCCGACGAGGATGCGGCGCGGGTCGAGCGCGGCACCGAGATCGTGCTGCATCTCAAGCCCGACGCGTCGAAGTATCTCGAGGCCTATCAGATCGAGCGCATCGTCAGCGAGTACTCCGACAACATCCAGTTCCCGATCGAGCTGGTGCCCGAGGAAGGCGAGCCGCGCCAGATCAATTCGGCCAGCGCGCTGTGGCAGCGCTCCAAATCCGAGCTGACCGAGGAGGACTACAAGAAGGCCTATCAGCAGGTCGCGAACGCCTTCGACGATCCGGCGATGACGCTGCACTACCGTGCCGAAGGCCGGCAGTCCTACGTGGTGATGCTGTTCGCGCCCTCGACCAAGCCGTTCGATCTATTCGAGCCGGAGCGCAAGGGCCGCGTCAAGCTCTACGTCCGCCGCGTCTTCATCACCGCGGATGCCGATCTGCTGCCGCCCTATCTGCGCTTCTTGCGCGGCGTGATCGACTCCGAAGACCTGCCGCTGAATCTGTCGCGCGAGATGCTGCAGAACAATCCGCAGCTCGCGCAGATCCGCAAGGCGGTGACCGGCAAAGTGGTCGGCGAACTGGAGAGCCTCGCCGACAAGCAGCCCGAGCGGTTCGCCAAGATCTGGGAATCGTTCGGCCCGGTGCTGAAGGAAGGCATCTACGAGGACTACGAGCGACGCGAGAAGCTGCTGTCGCTGGCGCGCTTCACCACCACGGCCGGCGAGAACCGCACGCTCGCGCAATACGTCGAGGCGATGAAGGAGAACCAGACCGAGATCTATTATCTGGTCGGCGATTCGATCGAGCGGCTGAAGTCGAACCCGAAGCTGGAATCGGCGACCGCGCGCGGTATCGAAGTGCTGCTGCTGACCGATCCGGTCGACGCGTTCTGGACCTCGGCGCCGCTCGATTTCGGCGGCAAGCCGCTGAAGTCGCTGAGCCAGGGCGACATCAACTTCGACCTGATCCCGAAGCTCGACGCCGACAAGACGGAGGAGAAGCCGGACGAAGCCAAGGCCGACGAGGCCACGGTGATCGCGGTGATCAAGGATGCGCTCGGCGAGCGCGTCAGCGACGTCAAGGCGTCGCAGCGGCTGACGGCGAGCGCGTCGTGCCTGGTCGCCGGCGGCTTCGGTCCGGATCGCGAACTCGAGAAGATGCTGGCCCGCGCCAACAAGGGCGCCGCCACCAAGCCGATCCTCGAGGTCAATCTCGGCCATCCGCTGGTGGCGGCGCTGGCGGACGCCAAGGCCGACAAGGCCGAGGCCACCGACCTGGCGTTCCTGCTGCTGGAGCAGGCGCAGATCCTCGACGGCGAACTGCCGGAAGATCCCGCCGCCTTCGCCGGCCGCCTCAACCGGCTGGTGCTGCGCGGGCTTGCTGCGCATGGTTAGCAGCTGACTAACAAACAGGGTTACCGGAATTTTAATCCCTGACACGCACACTGGTCGGCATCTTCGTTGCTGACCAGTGTGTGATTCCATGCGTCGATTTGCTGCCGTTTCGGCCGTGCTGTTTTTGGCCACAGGGACCGCTACCGCGGCCGATCTGCCGGGGTTTCCGCAGAGCCCGGCGCCGCCGGTGTCGTGGAATTGGACCGGCCTGTATTGGGGCGCCCATCTCGGCGGCAGCTTCGGCTCGTCGAGCTTCAGCGATCCCGCCGGCCAAGGTCTTTACGGCGGCAGCGTGCGCAGCCCGGCGGCGATGGCCGGCATTCAGCTCGGCTACAACTATCAGCCCAACCGAAATTGGCTGGTCGGCGTCGAGGCCGATCTCAGTGCGCTGAACGCCAAGGGCACCAATAGTTGCCTGGTGTCGTCCGGCCTGTTCATTTCCGCGAACTGCCGCGTCCGTCAGGATGCGCTGGCAACGCTGACCGGCCGCGCCGGCTTCGTCACCGGCCCCGGCGGACGGACGCTGCTGTACGCCAAGGCCGGCGGCGCCTTCCTGAGCGAGCGGCTCGACATCACCGCCGGCTATCCGATCGGCAATTCGACCGACATCAAGGACGGTCGCTGGGGCTGGACCGCGGGTGCCGGCATCGAGCAGGCGCTGGCGCCGGCCTGGTCGGTGAAGTTCGAATACGACTACGCCGACTTCGGCAGCCGCGAGATGGCGACGCCGGCGAGCTATCGGTTGGTGCCCGGCGTTGGCTATTTCGCGACGCCGCAGGGTGTCAGCAAGGTCACTCAGGACCTGCATGCCGTAAAGGTGGGTCTCAACCTGAAATTCGGCGGCGACGTCGATGCGCGCTTCGACGACTATCACCTGCGCGGCACGCAATCCGCGGACGACGTGATCGAGCGCGGCGCGGTCGAGGTCGGCGGCCGGGTCTGGTACAGCTCGGGTCGTTTCCAGAAAGACCTCGGCGCCACGTTCGATCAGGGCAACCAGAACATTCTGATCTCGCGGCTGACCTATCAGAGCACGGCGGCGTCGGGCGAACTGTTCGGCCGGGTCGACGGTCCCTCCGACACCTTCCTCAAGGGCTTCGCCGGCGGCGGAAAGCTGCTGAGCGGCCACATGAACGACGAGGACTGGATCGCCGATGAAGGCATCCCGTATTCGAATACGCTGTCGGATCCGGTGAAGGGCAGCATCGCCTATGCGACGCTGGATGTCGGCTACAATCTGCTGCGCGGATCGGACTACAAATTCGGCGGCTTCGTCGGCTACAACTATTACCGCGAGAACAAATCGGCCTATGGCTGCGTGCAGACGGCGGGCGGCCCGGCGTCGGCGATCTGCGGCTCACCGATCTCCAATGCCATTCTGGCCATGACCGAGAACGACACCTGGCATTCGCTCCGGGTCGGCTTCAACGGCGAACTCGGACTGGGCCGCGGCGTGAAGCTCTCCGCCGATGCCGCCTATCTGCCTTACGTGAAGATGTTCGGAACCGACAATCACGTGCTGCGCACCGACGTCAAAGATATCGTCTCGCCCGAACAAGGAACCGGGCAGGGCGTGCAGCTCGAGGCGATCCTGTCCTATCAGGTCAACAGCGCCTTCGCGGTCGGCGCCGGTGCGCGGTATTGGGCAATGTGGGCGACCACCGACGCCTATACCAACATCTTCGGCACGCAATGCCCGTGCCAGACCTTGCCGACCAGAACCGAGCGTTACGGAACCTTCCTGCAGGCGGCCTACAAGTTCGACAGTCTGAAGTAGTCGGCCTCAGCGCTCAGTTCCGCACGGCAAAAAATCATCTGGTCGGCCGCCGGCTTCTTGAATAGGGTGCGCCCAACCAAAAGCTGGGAGGCACCCTCGTATGAACGTCAAGCTGTTCTCTGCCGCGCTCGCCACCACCGCCCTGATCGCCATCGCCCCGGCGTCGGCGGAAGGCGTCAAGATCGGCATCCTCAACGATCAGTCCGGCGTCTACGCCGATTACGGCGGCAAGGGCTCGGTCGAAGCCGCCAAGATGGCGATCGAGGATTTCGGCGGCGAAGTGCTCGGCCAGAAGGTCGAGCTGGTTTCGGCAGACCATCAGAACAAGCCCGACACCGCGGTCTCGATCGCGCGTAAATGGTTCGACGTCGACAACGTCGACATGATCACCGAGCTGACCACCTCGTCGGTCGCGCTGGCGGTGCAGGACCTCGCCAAGGAAAAGAAGAAGATCGACATCGTGGTCGGCGCCGCAACCTCGCGCATCACCGGCGACGCGTGCACGCCCTACGGCTTCCACTGGGCGTTCGACACCCGCGCGCTCGCGGTCGGCACCGGCGGCGCGCTGGTGAAGGCCGGTGGCGACACCTGGTTCTTCCTCACCGCCGACTATGCGTTCGGCTACTCGCTGGAGAAGGACACCAGCGAGATCGTCCAGGCCAATGGCGGCAAGGTGCTCGGCGCGGTCCGGCATCCGCTGAATTCGTCCGACTTCTCGTCGTTCCTGCTGCAGGCGCAGGCCTCCAAGGCCAAGGTCGTCGGCCTCGCCAATGCCGGCCTCGACACCGCCAACGCCATCAAGCAGGCGGCGGAATTCGGCATCGTCCAGGGCGGCCAGAAGATGGCGGGCCTGCTGATGACGCTGGCCGAAGTCCACGGCCTCGGGCTCAAGGCCGCGCAGGGGCTGGTGCTGACCGAGGCGTATTATTGGGATCGCGACGACAAGTCCCGCGAATTCGCCGAGCGCTACTTCAAGCGCACCAACCGGATGCCGAGCATGATCCAGGCCGGCACCTATTCGGCGACGCTGTCCTACCTCAAGGCCGTGAAGGCCGCCGGCAGCAAGGACACCGACGCGGTGGCCAAGAAGCTGAAGGAACTGCCGGTCGAAGACGCTTTCGCCAAGGGCAACGTCCAGGCCAACGGCCGCTTCGTCCACGACATGTATCTGTTCGAGGTCAAGAAGCCGGAAGAGTCCAAGAAGCCCTGGGACTACTACAAGCAGCTCGCCGTGGTGCCCGGCGACCAGGCCTTCCCGGCCGCCAAGGACAGCGGCTGCCCGCTGACGAAGTAAGCACTCTCGCTGAGTTCAGACCCGATTGAAGCCGGCGTTCCGCAAGGGGCGCCGGCTTTTGCTTGATCCGTCACGCCGAGCACTGCGCAACCTCCCCCGCTTGCGGGGGGAGGTCGACGCGCGAAGCGCGGCGGGTGAGGGCACTCCTATCAACGAGTCGCTGAGTCAATTCTCTGCGACTCGATAAGTCAGCGGCTGCGTCGCCCTCACCCCAGCCCTCTCCCGCAAGCGGGAGAGGGGGCCGGCCGTGCTCGGGTCAAGCCCCCAGCATCCGGTGAACCACGCCATAGACCGAGCCGCCCCAGAGCCCCGCGGCGGCGACCATTTGGACGGCGAAGCCGGCGCCGCGTTTGGCGGCGGCTTGCGAGTAGCCGACCAGGTACATGATCCGGCCGATGATCCACACCGCGCCCAGCAAAGCGGCGAACACGTCGCTGAGATAATACGCGAACAGCCACAGCGACGGCAGGAAGATCGGCATCCATTCCAGCGTGTTGGCCTGGACGCGGAAGACGCGTTCGAAATCGGGATGGCCGGTGACGGCGGGCGCCTTGACGCCGTAGGCTGCCCGCGCGCGGGCGACCTGCATTGTGGTGTAGAAATAGAACATCACCGCCAGCAGGGTCACGATCGTGGTCAAGTGAAACATCCCGCAACTCCCAGTTCTGTTTTGTTTGCTCCGGCTGACTGCCGGTTTCGAACCCAGCTTGAACTCAATATCCGGTCATCTCAAGATAGCCGATGCCGCTCTGGCTGCCGGCGAAGCTGATCGGGCCTTCCCAATAGGGGAAGCTGGTGCCCATCCAGCTGTTCGGATTGAGCGGCGTGGTCTCGATTGCGAGGCCGTGGCCGGGCACGCTGATGCGCCAGCGCGTCGGCAGCTTGCGGCCGGCGGTCTCGGTGCTGCCGAGCGGCTCCAGCGCGATCGCGTCGGGTGCGAGCTGCTCCGAGCGGCCGTCGCGGCCAATCCAGTTGCCGGCGAAGTAATGGTCGCCGCCGCTCTGCCGCAGCCGGAACAGCATCACCTTCTCGCCGGAGCCGAGATGCAGCGAGAACCAGTCCCAGCCGGTCTGGTCGGAGGCCAGCGGCTGGCTGGAGAACTCGCGGTCCATCCAGGCGATGCCATCCACCTCGACCGGCTTGCCGTCGAGCGTCAGCGTGCCGCGTGCCGTGAAGTAAGGCTGGCTGTAGTAATACGACGCCTGGCCGCGCTCGGATTTGCGCGAATAGCCGGCGTCGCCCTGCAGCACCAGCGGCCGATCGGCGGTCAGCCGCAGCCGATACGCGAAGTTGGTGCCCGAGGCGGTGACGTCGAGCGGCGACAAGGTCGACGCGTCCATCGCGTCGCCGCCGCGCAGCGCCCAGTCGTCGATGACGGCGCTGAACGGCGAGGCCGTCACGCCAGCCTGGCCGATGCCGCCGCGTGAAAACTTCTCGGCGTAGCGGTGCGTGTCGGCGCTGGTCAGCGCCGCATGCGCCATCCACACCTGCTGATTGGCCCAGCCGTCGCGCTGCGGCCCGGGCGTCATCGCCTGGCGAAACAGCGTCCACTGCACGCCGTAAGCCTTGCCAGCCGCGTCCTTGAGGTTCGCGGTCAGGTACCACCACTCGATCCGGAAATCCGGATGCGCCCCGTGGTCGGCGGGGAAGGCGAGCACACGCCCCGGCACCACCGGCGCGAATGCACCGGCCTCGCTGCCGAGCCCGGCGAAGCCTTGCGCCAGCGCGCGCGAGCCGCCGAGCCCGACCGCCAGCAAGCCGCCCGCGAAAGCGCGGCGTGAGAGAATGCTAGCGCTCATCGGCGAACACCTTCACCAGCCGCGCCGGCTGCATCCGCAGCAGCTTCAGGATCGGCAGCGCGGCCGCGATCAGCGACGCCAGCAGTGCGACGCCGAGCAGCTTCAACAACTCCAACGGAAACACCTCGAACGGCAGACGCCAGCCAAACGCCTTGACGTTGACGACGGCGATCAGACACCACGCCACCAGCAGGCCGAGCGGCAGCGCCAGCGCGGCGGTGAGCGCCGCCATCGACAGCGTCTTCATCAGTTCGACGAAGGCGAGCTTGCGCCGGCTGATGCCGATCGCCCATAGCGGCGCGACCTGCGGCAGCCGCGAATTGCCGAGCGTCAGCAGGCTGGTCAGCAGCGCCACGCCGGCAATGCCGAGCGTGAAGGCGTTCAGCGCCGTCGTCACCGCGAAGGTGCGGTTGAAGATGCGCTTGGATTCGGTCTTCAACGTCGCCTGATCGGCGAGGCTGCGATTGTCGAGCTTGAAGCGCGCGCGCAGATCGTCGACCAGCGCCGGCACGCGGGAAGGCTCGACGCGCAGGCCGAACCGCGTCTGCGCCACGTCCGGGAAATGCGCGATCAGCGCCCGATAATCGACGCCGATCTGGCCGCGCGGATTGCCGTAGTCCGCGTAGATCGCGGCGACGCGCAGCGGCCAGGCGCCGCTGCCGGTCGGCACCTCGATGCGATCGCCGAGCGAAAGCTTCATCCGCCGCGACAATTGCTCGCTGATCATCGCGCCGTCGCCGCGCGCCACCGCGTCCCAGACGTCGGGCGTGCGCTCGAGCAGCGGCCAGTTGTCCCGATAGGTCGGATCGTCCGCAAAGCCGATGATCTCGGCCGGCCAGCCATCCAGCTTCACCTCGGCGCGGGCGCCGGGCAGCAACGCGGTGACTTCGGGGCGCTGCTTCAGCCACGCCTTGATCTCGCCGGCCTGCTGATCGCTCGCGGCGTTGAGATAGACTTCGGCGGCGAGCCGGCCGTCGAGCCAGCGCACGAAGGTGCGGCTGAAGCTCTCCACCATGGTCCCAACCCCGACATTGACGCCGAGCGCCAGCAGCAGCGCCATCAGGGCGAGCGACAGGCCGGAGAGCTGCAGCCGGTTGTCGGCCCAAAACCATTTCATCAGCGGCCGGTTCGCGGAGCGCTCGCCGAGCGCCAGCACCAGGCCGAGCACCGCCGGCAGACCGAGCGCGGCGCCGAGCAGAATCGCGGCCAGCACCGCGAAGCCGGACACGAGCGAGTCGCCGAAGATCAGGAAGCCCGCCGCCGCCGCAAACACCAGCGCCGCGATGCTGCCCTGGATCAGCAGCCAGCGCTGCTGCGCCTGTTGCCAAGCGAAGGCTTGCGCCGCCGCGAGCACCGGCATGCGGGCAGCTTTGACGAGGCTGGCAGATGCTGCCGCCAGCGCGCCGAGAATGCTGATGGCGATGCCGGCCAGCCACCATTGCGGCTTCAGCGACAGTTCGCCGGGAATTTGCGCGCCATAGAGGCCGCGCAGGCTGGCGGCGACGTCGGGCAGCAGCGTCGCGGCGATGAAGTAACCGCAGACCAGACCGACCAGCCCGGCCACCAGCGCGATCAGCGTCAGCTCGATCACCATCACGCTGTTCAAGAGCCGCGCCGAGGCGCCGCAGGCACGCAGCGTGCGCAGCGTCGGCCGGCGCTGCTCGAAGGCTAGCCCGATCGCCGAATTGACGATGAACAGCCCGACCAGAAACGACAGTAGCCCGAACGCCGTGAGATTGAGATGGAAGCTGTCGGTCAGGCGCTCCAGATCGGTTTCGGTGTCCGGCTCGACCAGCTTGAGCTGATCGCCCACCACGTCGCGCAGCGGTGCACGTACGCCCGCCGCCTTGGGGCCGATCAGCAGCCGCGAGACCTGCTCCTGCAGGCCGAGCAGCGGCTGCGCGAAACCGATGTCGGTCACCAGCACGCCCGGCGCGATTTCGGCCTGCGGCTTCAGCGGCGGCAGCTGGGCGCCCGTGCTGAGCGTCGGCGTTGCGCCCTCGCTCAGCTTCAGCTCCGCCATGGTGTCGGGCGAGATGAGTGTCTGTCCCGGTGGCAGGATGAAGCCCTGCAGGTTGGCGGTGCCGATCGCCGGCGCGGCGCTGGCCTCGACCGGCAGCGACAGCGGCTCGATGCCGAGCAGCCGCAGCGTGCGGCCGCCGATCCGGACCTGTCCTTCGACCATCGGCGACACCGGCCAGCCGGCCCGGCGCAGATCGACGAACAGCTTTTGCGGGAAGTGATCGCCGGTCGGCGCCACCAGCGTCGCGGTGCGGGCGCCGCCGAGCGTCGCGGCGGCGCGGTCGTAGCTGGTGCGCGCCTGCGCGTTCAGCGCCTGCACGCCGCTCCACAGCGCGGTTGCCGAAACCAGGCCGATCAGCAGCGTGGCGAATTGCAGCGGATGCCGCCGCCAGTGGCTGAGCAGCACGGCGAGGATCCACAGCGCGCGCCTCAATGGATCAGCCCCGCATGCAGATGGACGCGGCGGTCCAGCATCCCGGCGAGCCGCTCGCTGTGCGTCACCATCAGGAAGCCGCAGCCGGTGCGGCGAACCAGATCGGTCGCCAGCGCCAGCACATTGTCGGCGGTGTCTTCGTCGAGATTGCCGGTCGGCTCGTCGGCGAGCAGCAGCACCGGCTTCACCGCCAGCGCGCGGCCGATCGCGACGCGCTGCTGCTGGCCGCCGGACAATTGCTCGGGATAGCGCTTCAGCAGCGCACCGAGCCCGAGCCGCTCGATCAGCTCGGCGTGCCAGACCGCATCGTGGCGGCCGGCGAGGCGGGACTGGAACGACAGATTGTCGGCGACGGTGAGGCTCGGGATCAGATTGAACTGCTGAAACACCAGGCCGAGACGATCGCGTCGGAAGCTGGCGCGCTCGGCATCCGACAGGTTGGAGATCATCGTCTCGCCGAAGCGGATCTGGCCGCCGTCGGGCTGGTCGAGCCCGGCGATCAGGTGCAGCAGCGTGCTCTTGCCGCTGCCGGATTCGCCGGTCAGCGCCACGCTTTCACCGGCCGCGAGCGCAAGATCGACGCCCCGTAGCACCGCGACGCTGTCCTGCCCCGAGCGATAGGATTTGGTCAGGCCAGATACGCTCAGCATCGCGTCGCGATCCGGCCGCTTGCGCCCCTGCCGTTGTTGTCGATGGTCAATCCGAGATGTCCCGATCAGCTATGCCAGGCCGATATGGTGACCGGTCTTATACGACTCAATAACCGCGCTGATGGATTGGTTGCAGCGCAGCGCCAGAGTTGTGCGACAACGTGGCGGTATACGATTGCCTCGCCGCTGGATCGGTTGCAGCATTGCTCAAACTCGCCGCGCGCGCGGCGCAACAACAACGATCGGGAGACCCGCCCTTGCATAGTCCCGCCACGCCGAAAGGCGCCTGGAGGATCACCTTCCTCCTGTTCCTGTTCATGGTGGTCAACTTCGCCGACAAGATCGTGGTCGGGCTCGCCGGCGTGCCGATCACGCGCGACCTGAAGCTGACGCCCGAACAGTTCGGCCTGCTGGGCTCCTCGTTCTTCTTCCTGTTTTCCATCGCCGCGGTGGTGGTCGGATTTATCGTCAACCGGGTCGACACGCGCTGGGTGCTGCTGGTGCTGGCGCTGATCTGGGCGGTGGCGCAATTCCCGATGGTCGGCGAAGTCAGCTTCACCACGCTGCTGATCTGCCGCATCGTGCTCGGCGCCGGCGAGGGGCCGGCCTTCGCGGTCGCCGCCCATGCGATGTACAAATGGTTTCCCGACGACAGGCGGACCCTGCCGACCGCGATCCTGTCGCAGGGCTCGGCCTTCGGGGTGATCCTGGCGGTGCCGGCGCTGAACTGGATCATCGTCAATCATTCCTGGCACTACGCATTCGGCGCGCTCGGCATCGTCGGGCTGATGTGGGCGGCGGCCTGGCTGGCGCTCGGCAAGGAAGGGCCGCTGGTGCCGACCGCGGCTGCGGCTGCGGCCGAACAGCGGATTCCCTATGGGCGGCTGCTGACATCGCGCACCTTCGTCGGCTGTGTCGTCGCGACCTTCGGGGCGTTCTGGGCGATGTCGCTGGGGCTGACTTGGTTCACCACCTACATCGTCGCCGGGCTCGGCTTCAGCCAGCACGATGCCGGCCTGATCTCGATCCTGCCCTGGATCTTCGGCGCGGCGATCGTGCTGCTCACCGGCGCGGTGTCGCAGGCGCTGACCACACGCGGCGTTTCGACCCGGCTGGCGCGCGGCGTGCTCGGGTCGCTGCCGCCGATCGCCGGCGGCCTGATCCTGCTGACGCTGCCGCTGATCGACAGCCCGGGACTGCGGATCGCCGCGCTGGTGATCGGCTCGGGGCTGTGCGGATCGATCTATGTGGTGTGCCCGCCGATGATCGCCGAGTTCACCCCGGTGACACAACGCGGCGCCGCGATCGCGATCTATGGCGCGCTCTACACGCTGGCCGGCATCGTCGCGCCGCTGGTGATGGGCGCCGTGGTGCAAGGCGCCGCCTCGGCGACCGACGGCTATCTGGTCGGCTACATGATCAACGGCGCCGTGATGATCGGGGCCGGTCTGCTCGGCCTGTTGCTGCTGTGGCCGAACACCGAGCGCGCGAGGCTGCTGGGCGGCACCGCTCCTGCGGCTGTTGGGCTACGAACGCCGGCTTGAGATATCTGGTAGGATGGGTTGAGCGCAGCGAAACCCATCGGCCTTGTGCGACACGCTTGATGGGTTTCGCTGCGCTCAACCCATCCTACAAGGCGTCATTTCGTTGAGCTCTGCGGTCGGCCGCGCACGCCGGCTTAATAACAATCCTCCGTCATGCCCGGGACAAGCCCGGCCATGACGTGGTGAGGTGGTCGCTGAACTAATCAGCCAAGAACACTGCGTAGCAGCGGCTTACTGGCTCGCCGTATCGGTGTTGTACACTTCGCCTTCCGGCACCCAGCTCTTGCCGTCGAATTTGGCGATCTGCATCTGGGTGTACGGCGCGTAGCGGTCGGGGCGGGTCGAGATCTTGATGCCCGGCAGCAGCAGCGGCGCTGCGGTCGGCTTGATGTTGGTGGCCTGCTTCAGCAGGTTGTCGCGGGTGAGATTGTCGCCGCAGGCTTCCAGCACCTTCACCGTCATGTGGGCCGAGATGTAGCCGGTGACGGTGGAGCCGTCGGCGATATCGCCTTTCGGGTACCACTTGGTCAGGAATTCCTTGAACTCCTTGACGTCGGCGTCGTTCTCGAACCGCGGATCGGTCGGCGTCTTGGCCGCCAGCGCGGTGAGGAGGCCGGTCGAGGCTTCCTTGCCGGCGGGCTCGAGCACGCCCTTGATCGAACTCGAGACGCTGACCACGAAGTTGAGCGGCTTCCAGTTCAGTTCATGCACCTTGCGGATCGCCTGCGCGCCGAACTTCGGCGTCGCCATGGTGAACAGCGTGTCGGCGCCGGAGGCCTTCAGCGCGACGATCTGCGAGTCGACGGTGGGGTCGCTGACTTCGTAGGTGACCTCTTTGACGATCATCGTCTTGGCCTTGTCGCCGAGGCCATCCTTGAGCCCCTTGACGTAGTCCTTGCCGGCGTCGTCGTTCTGCGAGAACACGCCGAGCTTGGCGTCGGGTTTGTTCTTCAAGAGATACTTCGCGAAGATCATCCCTTCCATCTGATAGGGCGGGTAGAGCTGCGTGGTCCACGGAAAGTTCTTGGGATCGTCCCATTTCGCGGCGCCGGTCGAGATGAACAGCTGCGGCACCTTCTTGCCGTTGAGATACTTCTGGATCGCCGTATTGGTCGGCGTGCCGATCGTGCCGATGATCGCCAGCACCTCGTCCTGCTCGACCAGGCGCCGGGTCTGCTCCACCGTCTTGGGCGGCGAGTAAGCGTCGTCGAGGCTGATCATTTTGATCTTGCGGCCGTTGACGCCGCCTTTGGCGTTGATCATGGCGAAGTACGCGTCTTCGACGTGGCCCTGCACCCCATAGGCCGAGGCCGGGCCGCTATACGGCATGGTCTGGCCGATCTTGATTTCGCTGTCGGTGACGCCGGGGCCGTATTGCTTCTGGGCGAAGGCAGGCTGAGTCGCTGCGACCGCGAAGAGACCGGCGGCGAGCAGCGCAAGGCGGGTGGTCATGGCACTTCCTCTCATTGGTTGAAAGCCGCACTCTGCGGTGCGGGCTGTTCGATCGTCCGCGCTCTTGTTGGCGCGTGCCGATCGGGCCCACGCTGTCACGCGGACGGAGTGAGTTCAATTGATTTGAATCGACAATGCACGCCGCAGCGCAGTGCGCCGGCTCAGGGCGCACCGGAGAATTTACTGTGGCGGAATAAGCGTCGGCGAAGAGTGAGATACGTCGTTGATTGATCTGCGATCTGCGGCCGGTCGTGGCGGCGCTGCCGCACAACGTCGCAGCCGGCTCACACAGCCGGATCAGAGATCGCGCTGCTCGTCGTCGCGGTCGCGCTCGGGCGCGCAGATGTCGCCGGTGTCGTAGAGGTCCTCGTCCGGCACTGGCACTGGCGCCGGCTTGTCGGTCGCGGCCTCGGTGGCTGCAGCCTTGTCCTTGCGGAGCTTCCTGGGCTTGATCTTCGGCCAGCTCATCATCGTGGTGGATCCCGTCATCGCGGGGCCGGACCGCGCCGTGGCGCGATCCCAGTCCGTCGTTGCGTCACGGCGCCGTCGCCGCCGGACATCTCGAATGTAGCGCAGGATCGGGGCTTTCCAGCCTCGATTTGCACAAGGCAGCGTCGCGCGGCCCGCACGGGCCGCACGCATCGGTGAGCCTCAGGTGCGGTGTCCGCCCTTCTGCTGCTCGGCCAGCCAGTCCGACAAGGCGCGCGCATGGGTTTCGGCTTTCTTGCCGGCCGATGTCCGGCTGCCGGTGGTCTTGCCGGCGCTGGACTGGGCGCGCTTCGCCTTGCTGGGTGCGGCACGCTGCGGTTCGGCCGCTTCACGCGCCAGACGCAGCGCCCGCAGCCGCGCCATGTTGTCGAGGGTCGCTCGCGCGGCGGCGTCGCGTTCGGATTTGGCGCCGTCGGCGTCATGTGAGGCTGCGCCGGAACGCGCAGCGGGGCGGGAATTTTCGTCGTTCGTCATTCGTCCACGTCGATTGTCTTCGGGGAATTGGGAAGCGCGGGGTGTAGCAAGAAAAAAGGCCCCGGGACAGCTTTTGCTGCCGGGGCCTGTCATGCACGATAGTCGATGTGACGCGACGTGATGTCTCGTCAGAACGTCACGCCGGCTTTTGCCAGATAAGTCCGGCCCGGCAGCGGATAGGCGCCGTAGCGGCCGGGCGTGAAGGTGCTGGCCACCGCGTAATCGTAATATTGCGCGTTGAACAGGTTGATCACGCTCAGCGACCAGAAGAAGTGGTCGATTTCGCCGCTCAGCTTGACGTCGACGGTGCCGTTCGCCGGAATCTTGACCTGGCTGTTGGCATTGTCGCTGTCCATGAAGCGGCTGCTCCAGACCCGCGCGGTGGCGTCGAACACGACGTATTTCTGCCAGACGTTCCAGGTCACGCCGCCATTCGCCGTATAGCGCGACACCAGCGGCACATCGTTGCCGGAGAACGGACCCTCGCGGAACGTCGCGTGGGTGTAGGCGGCGCCGCTGCGCAGCAGCAGCGTGTCGTTGATGCGGATCGACGCGCTGGTCTCGCCGCCGGTGCGGCGGGTCGGATCGAGATTGGTGTTGTAGAAGTTCACCGGGTCGTAGCGGATCTCGTTGGTGAGATCCATGTTGTAGACGCTCGTCTGCATCTCGAACGGCCCGGATTTGATGCGGAAGCCGCCTTCGACATCGACCGAGGTCTGGGTCTTCAGCGCGAACGTGCCCGGAATCGCGTTGAAGAACGCGTCGTAGGACGGGCCCGAGGCGACGCGCTCGTCGACATTCGGGGTGCGGAACGCACGCGCGGCGCGGACGAACACGCTGAACACGTCGTTGAAGCGATGCTCGAGGCCGACATGCAGCGCGTGCTGGGTCTCGGTGCTGTTCAGCGGCTGCGCCTGTGCGTCGCCGAAATAGCCCGGCGCCAGCGGGTTGAGCCGGTCGGCGGCGTCGACCTTCACGCTCTGCACGCGCCCGCCATAGGAGAAGTCGGTGGTCGGCAGCACCGCGATGGTCTGCTGCCAGTAGCCCGCCAGGGTCTTCTGCGACAGATTGTAGACGTGCACCGGCGGCGTGCCGCGATACTGGCCGCGGTTGGAATCATAGGTCGCGTCGTAATAGTCGAGCCCGGTGAGGATCTTCGACGGCAGCCCGAAGAACGCATTCTTGATGCTGAGCCGCGGCGTGATCGACCAGGTCTGCAGATGCGCGTCGAACGAGCTGGCGCTGAACGGCGACAGCGGCACATTGCCGAAATAGCCGGCCTGCTGCCGCTTGTCGCGGACGCCGCCGTCGACGATCAGCTCGGCGCCGTCCCACAGCGATTTGGTGAAACCGGCGGTGAGGTTGGCGCCCTGCTTGTCGGCGAAGTCGAACGGCGTGTTGGTGCCGCGGCGGTCGGTCTGCAGCTGATTGACGCCGGTCGACGGATCGACGGTCCGCGAGCCGGGCAGGCCGAGGCGCTGGTTGTCGCCGGAGATGTTGAGGAACGCGCTGAGATCCGGCGTGGAATAGCGCAATTCGCCGATCGCGTTGTTCTGTTCCAGCGCGTTGTTGGCGCGGTAGCCGTCCGAGCGCACGCCGTTCGCGAAGGCCGACGTCGACCAGGGGCCGGAGTTGAATGCCGCCGACACCGCGGCGAGCCGCTGGTTGAACGAGCCGACGCCGCCCTCGGCGCGGAACGTCGCGGGCGGACCGCTTGTGCCGGTCTTGGTGACGATGTTGATGACGCCGCCGACCGCATTGTCGCCGTACAGCACCGCACCGCTGCCGCCGCGGGTGATCTCGATGCGCTCGATCGACTGCAGCGGAATGCTCGACAGGTCGACGCCCTGCAGATCGAGGTCGTTGAGGCGGCGGCCGTTGATCAGGAACAGCGTGTTCGAGGTCGCGGTGGCGCCGAAGCCGCGCAAATCGACCGACGAGCCGGTGCCGTTGACGCCGCCATACAGCGAGGTGGTCTGCACGCCCGGCGTCTGCGCGATGATATCCTGCACGGTCTGGGCCGGCGAATGCGCGATGTCGTCGGCGGTGATCACCGTGCTCGAGGTGCCGACGATGGCGTCGGACGTGCGCGTCGCGGTAACGTTGATGGCGGGCAGCATGTCCTGCGCGGCAGCAGGCGCGAGCGCCGCGAACAGGCTGGATGTCAGAATGGTGGAACACAGCAGCGCGCGCATGCGCGTTGCAGCGGGATGGGAAGACGGCATGGACAGACCTCGGCCGGACGCTCAGTGGCACGTCACAGCGAACGAGGGATCACCTTGCCGCTCGCGCGGAGGGTGAAACCAATGCCTGCAATTCCCGACCGGCACTCTCGCGTGTGACCACGAATGACGGCAGGTCTCCTGGCTCGCGGGTGTTAGCTTCCGTCGCCTTCCCAGGACCGAGTTTCCCAGTGGCATTTCGACAGAAGTCGAACCGCTTACAGTTGCGGGAACAGCTGCGGCCTGAGAGCAATCGCTCCGCACCGCATTCCCTTTTCATCCCCGTGAGGGGAACCGTCACATTCAACTAGAAGTATACCGAGGTGCGAAGTCAATTCGCCGTTGGCGGCGTCCGGCCGGGTTGGCGCTCGCGGCCGCGGGATTGTCCGAGGCTGTTGCTTGCGAGTAACAATGCGGCTTGATCCAGCTCAACAAGGCGCGGTGGTGATGGCGGACTATGTGGTCGAATTCGGCAAGAACGGTCGGCCGGTCGAATCCGATGGCCGGCTCGATGCCGCCGCGTTTCATCGCAATCAGCAGGCGATCCGCGAGGTGCTGGCGCGCCTGCTGCACGGCGCGACCGGCGACGTGCTCGAGGCCGGCAGCGGCACCGGCCAGCACGTGGTCGCCTTCGCGCGTCAACATCCCGAGATCATCTGGTGGCCGAGCGACATTCATCCGCAGCATCTCAGCAGCATCGCCGCATGGCGCGCGGAGGCCAGGCTCGCCAACATCCGGGAGCCGCGGCGGATCGATCTCGCCGATCCGGCGTGGCCCGCCGGGATGGTGAGCGACGGCGGTCCCGAAACGCTGGCCGCGGTGTTCAGCGCCAATGTGGTGCACATCGCGCCGTGGCCGGTGGCGCAGGGGCTGTTCGCCGGCGCGGCCCGGCTGCTACGGCCGGACGGCCGACTTATTCTGTACGGCCCGTTCAAGCAGGGCGGTGCGCACACCGCGCCGAGCAATGCGGCGTTCGATGCCAGCCTGCGCGCCGCCAATCCCGAATGGGGCGTGCGCGATGTCGGCGAGCTGGAGCAGCTCGGCCGCAGTGTCGGCCTGCGGTTGGTCGAGACCGCCCCGATGCCGGCCAACAATCTCATCCTGTGCTTCGCCCGCAGCGGCGAAAGCTGAGACCGCCGCATAGGGTCACCGCGCCTGCGGCGGTTGATCGCAGGGCGCCGTCTCCTATGATGCCGGCCGATTCCACGGCGCGGCGATGCACCGGCCGGACAAGGGGCGAAACACCCGATGGTTGACGCGACCGCGATCGACGACATCCCGGACGACGCGCGGGCGCGCTCCAACGTGTGGCGGCTCGCGGCCGCGCAGGCGCTGACCGGCGCCAATGCGGCGGTGATCTTCGCCACCGGCTCGATCGTCGGCGCGCAGCTCGCGCCGAGCGTCGCGCTCGCCACCGTGCCGATCTCGATGTACGTGGTCGGCCTCGCCGCCGGCACGCTGCCGACCGGCACGATCGCGCGCCGCTATGGCCGCCGCGCCTCGTTCATGCTCGGCGCCGGCTGCGGCGCGGCCGCCGGTGCGCTCGGCGCCCTGGCGATTCTCACCGGCTCGTTCGCGCTGTTCTGCGTCGCCACCTTCCTCGGCGGCCTGTACGGCGCGGTGGCGCAGTCCTATCGGTTCGCCGCTGCGGATGGCGCCAGCGCCGGCTATCGGCCCAAAGCCGTGTCGTGGGTGATGGCGGGCGGCGTGTTCGCCGGCGTGCTCGGTCCGCAGCTGGTGCAGTGGACCATGGACATCTGGCCGCCTTATCTGTTCGCCTTCAGCTACGTGGTGCAGGCCGGCGTGGCGCTGGTCGCCATGGCGGTGCTGTGGAGCGTCGATGCGCCGCGGCCCCAGCCGGCCGATCTCGCCGGCGGCCGGCCGCTGCTCACGATCGTGCGGCAGCCGCGCTTCATCGCCGCCGCGCTGTGCGGCGCGATCGCCTATCCGATGATGAATCTGGTGATGACCTCGGCGCCGCTGGCGATGCAGATGTGCGGACTGCCGGTCAGCGATTCCAATTTCGGCCTGCAATGGCACATCGTTGCGATGTATGCGCCGAGCTTCATCACCGGCTCGCTGATCGCGAAATTCGGCGCGCCGCGCGTCGTCGCGCTTGGGCTGGCGCTCGAGGCCGCGGGCGCGTCGATCGGCCTGATGGGTATCACCGCCCCGCATTTCTGGGCGACGCTGTTCGTCATCGGCGTCGGCTGGAACTTCGCCTTCGTCGGCGCCTCGGCGCTGGTGCTGGAGACGCATCAGCCCAGCGAGAAGAACAAGGTGCAGGCGTTCAACGACTTCCTGGTGTTCGGCATGATGGCGATCGGGTCGTTCTCGTCGGGACAGCTGCTGGCCAATTACGGCTGGGCCACCGTCAACCTCACGGTGTTCCCGCCGGTGCTGCTCGGTCTGATCGTGCTCGCCATCAGCGGCTGGTCGAAGCGGCGCAGCGCGATCACAGCGGCGGCGCTGCCGGATCGCGGCATCTGAATGCGATAACCAAACGACCGGCCGCCAAGTGCCGGCGAGGGGGAGACGATGGCGCGCTGCGCGATGCTGGCTGACCGCCGCCGATGAAGAGCTCGGTCCCGGACGAGACCTCGATCCGCTATGAGGGCTGGCGCATCGTCGCGGTGTGTTTTGCGGTCGCGACCTTCAGCTGGGCGCTCGGCTTCTACGGCCAGTCGGTGTATCTGGCCGAGCTGCAGCGCCTGCACGGCTGGCCGGCATCGCTGATCTCGACCGCGACGACGTTCTATTATCTCGGCGGCGCGCTGCTGGTCGCGTTCGTCGGCGATGCGATCCGCATGGTCGGTCCGCGCGCCTGCCTGCTCGGCGGTCTCGCCGCGACCGCGCTCGGCACCGCGCTGCTCGGCCGCGTCGATGCGCCGTGGCAGCTCTACGGCATCTACGTGCTGCTGGCGATCGGCTGGGCCGGCACCAGCCTCGGCGCGATTACCAGCACGCTCGGCCTGTGGTTCGACAAGCGCCGCGGCATGGCGATCAGCCTGGCGCTGAACGGCGCCAGCTTCGGCGGCATCGCCGGCGTGCCGCTGCTGGTGCTGGCGATCGGACATCTGGGCTTTGCCGGCGCGACGCTGGCGGTCGCGCTGTCGTCGCTGCTGGTGATCGCGCCGCTGGTGGCGATCTTCGTCGGCCGGCCGCCGTTGCCCGCGGCGAGCGTCGCCGGCGCCGGTGCGGTGCAGGCCCTGTCGTCCGGCGCGATCCGGCGCCACGCGCTGCGCGACAAGGATTTCCTGATCGTCACCATCGCGTTCGCGCTGGTGCTGTTCGCGCAGGTCGGCTTCATCGTCCACGTCATCGCCTATCTCGATCCGCTGATCGGCCGCGAGCGCGCCGCCGCGGCGGTGTCGCTGCTGACCATGATGGCGGTGGTCGGCCGCGTCTCGATGTCGGCGGTGATCGACCGGATCAATCAGCGGCTAGCCTCCGCGCTGTCGTTCGCCAGCCAGGCGGCGGCGCTGACGATCCTGATCCTGACGCGCGATCCGGTGCTGATGCTGGTCGCCTGCGCGCTGTTCGGCTTCTCGGTCGGCAACCTGATCACGCTGCCGGCCCTGATCGTGCAGCGCGAATTCGCGCCCGCATCGTTCGGCGTGCTGGTCAGCCTCAACACCGCCATCAACCAGGTCACCTACGCGTTCGGCCCGGGTGTGGTGGGGTTGCTGCGCGATGCTTCAGGCAGCTACACGCTGCCATTCGCCGCCTGCATCGCCCTGGAGCTGATCGCCGCCGTGTTGATCCTGGTGCGGGGACGGAAATAATCGCCTCACCCCCCTCCGCCATTCCGGGGCGCGCGCCCTTCGCGCGCGAACCCGGAATCCCGATGTTGTGGAAACGCCGGAGTCGCAGAACAGCTCGGGATTCCGGGCTCGCGCTGCGCGCGCCCCGGAATGACGGGACGTAGGATGGGGTTGAGCAAAGCGAAACCCATCACCACACGCGCAATCGAAATTTCGACGCACCACTGATACCGCGAGCTCACCACCGATGGGTTTCGCTGACGCTCAACCCATCCTATGAGTCCGTCGTTCATAACTAAGCGTTCGCCCCGAACACCCCCCATCGTCATTCCGGGGCGCGCGCCCTTCGCGCGCGAACCCGGAATCCCGAAGTTGTGGAAACGTCGGAGCCGCAGAACAGCTCGGGATTCCGGGTTCGCGAGCTGCGCTCGCGCCCCGGAATGACTCGGGGTGAGGTGGTGCTAACTCGTCCGCGTTCGCAGCAAATTCTCGACATCCAGCCGTCGCGTGAACATCGCCAGCTCGCCGTCAGCCGTCCGCGGCCATTCCGCCTCTGGCCGGTCGCGATACAGTTCGACGCCGTTCTGGTCGGGGTCGCGCAGATACAGCGCTTCGCTGACGCCGTGGTCGCTGGCGCCGTCGAGGGTGATGCCGGCAGTGAGTACGCGGTGCAGCGCATCGGCCAGTGCTGCGCGGGTCGGATACAGGATCGCGGTGTGAAACAGGCCCGTGGTGCCCGGCGGCGGCGGGCTTCCGCCCTTGCTTTCCCAGGTGTTCAGGCCAATGTGGTGGTGATAACCGCCGGCCGAAATGAACGCCGCCTGATCGCCCATCCGCTGCATCAGCTCGAAGCCGAGCACGCCGCAATAGAACCCGAGCGCGCGCTCGAGATCGGCGACCTTGAGATGGACATGGCCGATCCGGGTGCCGGCGGGAATGGGAGGCGTTTCGTTGGCGATTTCGGACATCGAGTGCTCCTTACCTCGCCCCGCTTGCGGGGAGAGGTCGACCGGCGAAGCCGGTCGGGTGAGGGGTAGATGCTTTTCATGTAGGAAGCCGTCCCCTGTTTGAAACGCCCCCTCACCCCAGCCCTCTGCCCGCGCGCGGGGAGAGGGAGCGCGCCTGCGCTCACGTCAGCTCCGGCACCTCGCCGTCCGGCAGCGGGAAGTCGTAGGCGTTCAGCGTCATCGACACCATGGTGTAGTAGCCGCACAGGCCGATCACCTCGACCAGGCCGCGCTCGCCGAGCAGCTGCGTGGCTTCGTCGTAGAGCGGCTTCGACAGTCCTTTGGCTTCGTGCAGCGACCGCGCGACGTCGTAGATCACGCGCGCTTTCGGATCGAGGAATGCCGGCGTGCGACGATCGCGGATCGCGTCGATGATGTTCGGATCGAGCCCGCCGTCGAGCGCCATCTTCTTGTGCGCGTACCATTCGAACTGCGCGGTCCAGTGCCGCGCGGTGACCAGGATGGCGAGTTCGGACTCCGCCGCGGTCAGCGAGGTGTCGTAGCGCAGGAAGGCGCCGAGCCGCGTGGCGTGGCGCGCCATCTCCGGGCTCGCCAGCCATGCCATCATCGGCGGCGGCGGGCTGCCGCGCTTGCTGGCGATCGACTCCTCATAGATGGCACGCTGATCGTCGCTCATGTCGGTCGGCGTCGGCAGCTTCAGGCGCATGGCGTTTCCTTCGTGGTGAGGCGACATAGCCCAGCGCGCCTCGTTGAATTTCGGGATGCGAAACGTGGCGCGTCTGCGGGCGAAACGCCAGAGCGCGCGGCGCATGGCGCTGCGCAATACGGATATTGAATTTCGCCCGGCGCCCGCTAAGGTCCGGCCCAATCAAACGCAACGCGGGCGTCAAGTCCGCCCCGGTGGATGGAAGCCCCGATGACCGACACCTCCGATCTCGACCACTTCCGCAGCGAGACCCGCGCCTGGCTCGAGGCCAATTGCCCGGCCGAGATGCGCAAGCCGATGCAGGGCGACGACGACAATTTCTGGGGCGGCCGCAACGCGAAATTTGCGTCGGACGCCCAGAAGGTCTGGTTCGAGCGGATGCGCGACAAGGGCTGGACCGTGCCGGATTGGCCGACCCAATATGGCGGCGGCGGCCTCGACGGCGCGCGCCACAAGATCCTGCGCGAGGAGATGGCGGCGATCGGCGCGCGGCCGCCGCTGTCGAGCTTCGGCATCTGGATGCTCGGGCCGGCGCTTCTGAAATACGGCAATGAGCAACAGAAGGCCGAGCATCTGCCGAAGATCGCGCGCGGCGAAATCCGCTGGTGCCAGGGCTATTCGGAGCCGAACGCCGGCTCCGACCTCGCCTCGCTGCAGACCCGCGCGGTGCCGGACGGCGACGACTTCATCATCAACGGCTCGAAGATCTGGACCTCTTACGCCAACTACGCGGACTGGATCTTCTGCCTGGTGCGCACCGATGCGTCGGCCAAGAAGCACGACGGCATCAGCTTCATCCTGTTCGACATGGCCTCGCCCGGCGTGACAACCAAGCCGATCCTCTTGATCTCCGGCAAGTCGCCGTTCTGCGAGACCTTCTTCGACAACGTCCGGGTGCCGCAGTCGCATGTCGTCGGCACCATCAACCGCGGCTGGGATGTGGCGAAGTATCTGCTGCAGCACGAGCGCGCGATGATCTCCGGCATGGGTGGGCGCGACGGCGGCCGGCCGCTCGGCCAGGTCGCGGCGTCCTCGCTCGGCACCGACCAGCAGGGCAAGCTCGACGATCCGGTGCTGCGCGGCCAGATCGCATCGTTCGACGTCGACGAGGCGGCGCTGGCCTGCGCGGCGGAGCGTGCGGTCGATCTCGCCAAGGCCGGCCAACTGCATCCGGCGTTCTCCTCGGCGATGAAGTACTACGGCACCGAGCTGAACAAGCGCCGCCACGAGATTCTGATGTCGGCCGGCGGCATCGACGCGCTGGAGTGGGAGAGCGAACGCTCGCACGACGGCGCCCGCGCCCGCGCCTGGCTGCGCACCAAGGCCAACTCGATCGAAGGCGGCACCAGCGAAGTCATGCTCGGCATCGTCGCCAAGCGCATCCTGGATCTGCCGGGGGCTTAGTTAGCCGGCACACCCTCTCCCCGAGTCATTCCGGGGCGCGCGCAGCGCGAGCCCGGAATCCATAACCACTGTCAGTGAGTATGGATTCCGGGCCTGCGCCCCAAGGGGCGCATCCCGGAATGACGAACTCAAATCTTATCGCCCTTTGCTTGCATCGAAAGACATCACCCCATGGCTCTCGTCCTCACCGAAGAACAAACCATGCTGCGCGACTCGGCGCGCGGGCTGATCGGCGACAAGGCGCCGGTCGCGCATTTCCGCAAGCTGCGCGACGAGCGCGACGCCACCGGCTTCTCAAGCGATCTCTGGAAGAGTTTTGCCGAGATGGGGCTCGCCGGCCTGCTGGTGCCGGAACAGTTCGGCGGCTCGGGCCTCGGCGCCGTCGAGGCCGGCGTGGTGATGGAGGAGATCGGTCGCAACCTGACGCCGTCGCCGTTCCTGTCGACAGCGGTGCTCGCGGCTTCGGCGCTCGCCCGCGGCGGCTCGGAGGCGCAGAAGAAAGCGCATCTGCCGAAGATCGCCGAGGGTTCGCTGATCGCCGCGCTGGCGGTGGATGAGGGCGCCAAGCACCGGCCGTCGCGCATCGCGCTGCAGGCTGTGCGCGCCGGCAACGGCTTCAAGCTGAAGGGCGACAAGGCGCTGGTGGTCGACGGTCACGTCGCCGACCTCTTGATCGTCGCGGCGCGGAGTTCCGGCGCGCCGGGCGATGCCGACGGCCTGACGCTGTTCCTGGTCGACCCGAAAGCCAAGGGCGTCGCGATCGAGCGCACCGTGATGGTCGACGCCCACAATGCGGCGCGGATCAGCTTCGACGACGTCGAGGTCAATGCCGACAGCGTGCTCGGTGAGGTCGATCGCGGCGGCGCGCTGCTCGAGGCGGTGCTGAATGTCGGCCGTGCCGCGGCGGCGGCCGAGATGCTCGGCGTCGCCGACGAGGCGTTCGGCCGGACGGTGAGCTATCTGAAAGAGCGCAAGCAGTTCGGCAGACTGATCGGCGAATTCCAGGCGCTGCAGCACCGCGCCGCGCATCTCTACACCGAGATCGAAATCCTGCGCGCCGCCGTGCTCAAGGCGCTGCAGGCGGTCGACGCCGATCCCGCGCAGGCCCGCGTCGCGGTCGCCGTCGCCAAGGCCAAGGCCGGCACGGTGACGACGCTCGCGGTCCAGGAAGGCGTGCAGATGCACGGCGGCATGGGCATGACCGACCAGTTCGACATCGGCCTGTTCATGAAGCGCGCCCGCGTGTTGCAGGAACTGCTCGGCGACGCCAACTACCACGCCGAAGCGCTGGCAGAGTGGAAGAAATATTGAGCCCTCTGTAGCCCGCATGCAGCGCAGCGGAATGCGGGGCAGGCGTTCCCCGGATTACGCTTCGCTCCATCCGGGCTACGGACTACCACGCCGAAGCGCTGGAGGTTTCGGCCCCGGCCCCAGGCACGTCATTCCGGGGCGCGAACGTAGTTCGCGAGCCCGGAATCCCGAAGCGTTCTGCGACCGGCTTTTGCTACCACGTCTAGATTCCGGTTTCGCTCGCAAGAGCGAGCGCCCCGGAATGACGAACGAGAGGTTGCTATAAGCCCCTACCTGATCGGCGGCGCGTACTGAATCCCGCCGTTGCTCCACAGTTGGTTCAATCCGCGCGGGATGCCGAGTTTGCCGACGTTGCGGTCGTAGATTTCGCCATAGTTGCCGACGTGGCGGATGATGCGGGCGGCCCAGTCTTTCGTCAGGCCGAGCTCTTCGCCGTAGGCGCCTTCGGTGCCGACCAGCCGCATCACGTCGGGCTTCTTCGACTTCAGCGCCTCGTCGATGTTCTGCGACGTGATGCCGAGTTCCTCGGCGTTGATCATCGCATACAGCGTCCACTTCACGATCATCATCCAGTCGTCGTCGCGCTGGCGGACGACGGGAGCGAGCGGCTCCTTGGAGATCAGATCGGGCAGGATGGTGTGGTCGCCGGGCTTCGGCATCGTCTGGCGCAGCGCGTAGAGCTGCGAGGCGTCGGCCGTGAAGGTGTCGCAGCGGCCGTCCTTGTAGGCGGCGACCACCTCGTCGAGCTTGCCGAACTTCACTTCCGTGTACTTCATGTTGTTGGCGCGGAAGTAATCGGCGAGGTTAAGCAGCGTGGTGGTGCCGTCCTGAACGCAGACCTTGCTGCCGTCGAGCTCGACCGCGGTGTCGACCTTGCGCGAGGACGGAACCATGAAGCCCTGGCCGTCGTAATAGGCGACCGCCGGGAAATACAGATCGTAGCCGGTCTCGCGCGACATGCTCCAGGTCGAGTTGCGCGACAGGATGTCGACCTTGCGGCTCTGCAGTTCCTTGAAGCGCTCATTGGCGTCGAGCGCCACGAACTTCACCTTGGCCGGATCGTTGAAGATAGCCGCCGCCACCGCGCGGCAGAAGTCGACGTCGAAGCCGCTCCAGTTGCCCTTGTCGTCCGGCGTCGCGAAGCCGGGCAGGCCCTTGTTGACGCCGCACAGCACGGCGTCGCGGCGGATGGTGCGCTTCAGCGTCTTGGTGTCGTAGCGCTCGTAGGTGATGGCGGCAGCGGCGATCGCCGCCGCGACCACGAGCCCGATCGCGAGCCCGGTCTTGAACGTCCATTTCAACATAGGGGGTCTTTCACAAGGGCGAGGACGAAAGGCGCTCGGTTACAGCTCGGGCTTCTGCCGCACCACGACCTTGGTGCCGACCGGCACGCGGTCGTACAGATCGGCAACGTCGGCATTGACCAGGCGGAAGCAGCCGGAGGAAATCGCGGTGCCGATCGTGTCCGGCCGGTTGGTGCCGTGGATGCGATACACCGTCGAGCCGAGATACATCGCGCGGGCGCCGAGCGGATTGCCGGGGCCGCCGGCCATGAAGCGCGGCAGATAGGGCTGGCGTTGGATCATCTCCGGCGGCGGCACCCAGTCGGGCCATTCCGCCTTGCGCGAGATCTTGAGCAGGCCCTGCCAGGTGAAGCCCTCGCGGCCGACGCCGATGCCGTAGCGCAGCGCGCGGTTGTTGCCCTGCACGAGATAGAGATAGCGCTCCGAGGTCTGCACCACGATCGTGCCCGGCGGCTCGCTGGTGCGGTAATAGACCATCTGCTTGCGCAGCTCGGGCGGCAGCTCGAAATCGTCATTGGCGATCAGGCCGGGCTCGTCGCCGGGATCGTTCTGCTGCGCATGGACGGGTGTGATGCCGATCACCAGGGCGGCCGCAACGACCAGCCGTCCAACCCAACTCGACAATCCAGCCATCGACACCTCCCGAAGCAATTTGCGCCGGGCTGTGTAGCATGTCAGCGGGTTCCGATCCACATCCGCAGGATCAGCGACACCAGCGTGACGGCCCCGACGCCGCCGAGCCACAGCGCCGCGAACCACAGCAGGCGCCGGGCCAGCGGCCGGGATGGTTCATTACTGGACATCATGGTCTGTCCGCTCAATGGTAGCCGCTTTCCGGATCGACCTTGCCGCGAAACACCCAATAGGCCCACGCGGTGTAGATCAGGATGATCGGCACCAGGATGGCGACGCCGAACAGCATGAACAGCTGGCTGTTCTCCGGCGCCGCCGCCTGCCAGATGGTAATGCTGCGCGGCACGACATAGGGCCAGATGCTGATGCCGAGCCCCGCATAGGACAGCAGGAACAGGCACAGCGTCAGCAGGAACGGCTGATAGTCGCGGCGCTGCGCCAGCGCCCGCAGCAGCAGCGCGGTGACGATCGCGACGGCGAGCGGCACCTGCGCGGTGGCGAGCACGTTCGGCCAGGCGAACCAGCGCTCCGAATAGTCATAGGACAGGAACGGCGTGGCGGCGCTGACGGCGACGATCGCGATCAGCATCGCCAGCAGCAGCCAGCGGCTCAGCGTGTAGGCCTGGTCGCGCAGCTCGCCGGTGGTCTTCATCACCAGCCAGGTGGCGCCGAGCAGCGCGTAGCCGATCACCAAAGCGACGCCGGTAAGCACGCTGAACGGCGTCAGCCAGTCCCACCAGCCGCCCGCATAGGCGCGGCCTTCGACAGCGACGCCCTGCAGCAGCGCGCCGAGCGCGACGCCCTGCGCCAGCGTGGCGATCAGCGAGCCGAGGAAGAACGCGACGTCCCAGCGGTTGCGCTCGCGCAGCGTGCGCCAGCGGAATTCGAACGCCACGCCGCGGAACACCAGGCCGAGCAGCATGGCGATGATCGGCGTGTACAGCGCCGGCATCAGCACCGCATAGGCCAGCGGAAACGCCGCCATCAGCCCGCCGCCGCCGAGCACCAGCCAGGTCTCGTTGCCGTCCCACACCGGCGCGACGCTGTTCATCACCACGTCGCGGTCGCGCTTGCTGCGGAACAGCGGAAACAGGATGCCGAGGCCGAGGTCGAAGCCGTCCATCACCACATAGACGAACACCGCGAACGCGATGATGAAAGCCCAGATCGTCGCCAGATCGTATGCGAAGGTCATCAGCCGAGCCTCCGGGTTGCGATCGCGGGGGCGGGGGTGATGCCGGCGGCGCGCGCCGGGGTTGCGCCGGGCGGGCCTTCCTCGCCGTGATGCGGCGGCTGCGCCATCAGCCGGAGAATGTAGACGGTGCCGGCGAAGAACACCGCGAAGTACACGATCACGAACGCGATCAGCGACGAGGCGACCGCGGGCGACGCGAGCGGCGACACCGACTCAGCCGTGCGCAGCAGCCCGAACACCGTGAACGGCTGCCGTCCGGTCTCCGTCGTGACCCAGCCGGCCAGCACCGCGATGAAGCCGGCCGGGCCCATCGTCAGCGCGAACCAGTGCAGCGGGCGGGACTCGTGCAGCCGGCCGCGCCAGCGCAGCCACAGGCTGAAGGCTCCGAGCGCCGCCATCAGCACGCCGAGCCCGACCATGATGCGGAACGACCAGAAGGTGATCGGCACCGGCGGCCAGTCCTGCCGCGGCACGGTGTCGAGACCGGCCAGCGGCGCGTCGAGCGAGTGCTTCAGGATCAGCGACGACAGCTTGGGAATTTCCAGCGCGTAGCGCACCACCGCGGCGTCCTGATCCGGCAGGCCGAACAGGATGAACGGCGCGCCGTCGGGATGGCTCTGATAATGGCCTTCCATCGCCATCACCTTGGCGGGCTGATGCTCCAGCGTGTTGAGGCCATGGACGTCGCCGGCGAGGATCTGGATCGGCGCCACGACGGTCAGCATCCACATCGCCATCGAGAACATCATCCGCGCGCCCGGCTGCCGCGTATTGCGCAGCAGGTGATAGGCGCCCACGGCGCCGACCACGAGCGACGTGGTGAGGTACGCCGCCAGCACCATGTGCACCAGCCGATACGGAAACGACGGGTTGAAGATCACCTTGAACCAGTCGACCGCGACGAACTGGCCGGATTCGTTGATGGCGTGGCCGGCCGGCGTCTGCATCCAGGAGTTCGCCGACAGGATCCAGAACGCCGAGATCAGCGTGCCGATCGCCACCATCAGGGTGGCGAGGAAATGCAGCCGCGGCCCGACCAGCTTGAGGCCGAACAGCATCACGCCGAGAAAGCCGGCTTCGAGGAAGAACGCGGTCAGCACCTCGTAGGCCATCAGCGGGCCGATCACCGGGCCGGTCTTGTCGGAGAATACCGCCCAGTTGGTGCCGAACTGGTACGACATCACGATGCCGGACACGACGCCCATGCCGAACGCGATGGCGAAGATCTTCAGCCAGTAGTTGAACAGGTTGATGAAGACCTCGCGGCCGGTCCACAGCCACAGCGCTTCGAGCACCGCCAGGTAGCTGGCCAGTCCGATCGAGAACGCCGGAAAGATGATGTGGAACGACATCGTGAAGGCGAACTGCGCACGTGCCAATACCACAGGGTCAAGGGCTTCAATCATGAAGGTGACTTCCGCGATCGAGAAACTGGCGCACGGCGTGTCGTCGTTGGCGGCGATCCTATCGCCGGCGACAGGAGGTGACTAGCAGTTAGCGATGCTGCGGCTGCGATGCGCTTGGCCATATTGTCCATGCGACGATGAGAGGCTGAAAGACGATGAGAGGCTGAAAAAGCAAAACCCGGACGGTGGGCACCCCGTCCGGGTCGCTTGGAGGCTGCGATGGTTACGAAGCCTTTGAAAGAGCCTGTCGTCCCGGTCGCATCCGGTTCCGACATGATCATCATCGCACCGAATTCTTTCCGGCCGATGTCGTCGATTGTTTCAATTGCGTCGTTGGCGGTCATCTTTGCGGCAACGGTGCCAGCGACGCGTCAATTTAACATCCCCGCACGAGCGCTGGAATTCGGTCGCTGCGAGATCTTGTCTAAAGTGAGCGCCGGCGCCGGTCGATCATGCCGGCGTATGCGGCTTCCCACCGCGGGCCGCAGATGCAGCCATTGTTCACGCCGCCGTTATTCACGCTGCCGTTATCAAGCTGCCGATGGTCAAGCCGCCATGGTCTCGACGCCGTGGCGCTTGAGCAGTTCGGCGAGCTGCTTGCGGGCGTAGAACATCCGGGTCTTCACCGTGCTCTGTGGAATGCCGACGATGCGGCCGACTTCCTCGACCGACTTCTCGTGATAGTAAACGAGATTGATGATCTCGCGATGCGCCGGCGACAGCTTGGTGATGCAGGTGCGCAGGATGTCGCTGGTGCGGCTGCGCTCCAGCGCCGCTTCGGGATTGTCGGCACCGTCCGCAATCTCGAGCACGTCGTCCTGGTCGATATCTTCGTGCTGGCGCTGGCGCAGCGCGGTCAGTGCCTTGAAGCGCGCGATCGACAGCAGCCAGGTCGACACCTGGGCGCGGCCCTCGAACTGCCGCGCGGTCCGCCAGACGTCGAGGAACACCTGGCTGACCAGATCCTCGGCGGTCGCGGCGTCGCGCAGCATGCGCAGGATGAAGCGGTAGACCCGCACGTGATGCCGGGAATACAGCGTGTGCATCGCTGTCCGGTCGCCTGCCGCAATGCTAGCGAGCAGCATCTCGTCGGTCGTGGCGCGCGCGGCGACAATGCCCTGACGGCCCGCTTCATTGATGGCAATTACATTTTGCATGAACGGCTCCCGTATGTCGCCGCACTCCCCCGCGGCGTTCGTTGGGAGCTTTACTAGTCAGGCACCATTTCAGGACGTCTGCACCGAAAGTCCAAAATGGTTTCGTGGCGCCGAAGATTTATTTCGCCGCCCGCCTGCGACGAAACATTCGGACGAAATGCGCTGTGATTTCAATGGGCCAGCTCTGCCCGGCAGGCTCACGGACGATACTGATGGGAGGGCACGGGGCTTCCACAAAGAAGATTGTCATCACCCGCGTATGCGGGTGATCCAGTATCGCAGAGCAATTAGGTGCGGATGCACTGCCTCATAGCAGCGCCCTGGAATACTGGGTCGCCCGCCTGCGCGGGCGATGACGGCGGTGGGTGGGGCGTACAGGGGGTGGGGGGCGG
>NZ_JAJNAL010000043.1 GCF_022271405.1 Rhodopseudomonas infernalis
CCCCCCGCCGCCCCCCCCCCCCCCCCCCCCCCCCCCCCCCCCCCCCCCCCCCCCCCCCAGCCGCGGGCACAGCGGATGAACTCTGCGCCACCCCACCCCGCTCGCTCCGCGAGCGACCCTCCCCCTCCAGGGGAGGGTGGTGTTCGCGGGGACGAAACTTCAATTTGCAGCTTCTCTCCCCTCGAGCTGAGCGATTGCTCACGCCCGCGGCTTCGCGATCTCCAGCTCGAGATCGCGGAAGCTCGTGTAGTTCTTCCGGATCCACTGGTTGAGTTCGGTGGAGGCGTCCGGCTCGGCGCGTAGATAGCCGGTGAAGGAGAAGCTCAGCCGGTCGATATATGTTTTCAGGAACGGCGGCAGCGCGCGGATGCGCAACACCCGGCCCCGTGCGAACATCGGCGGCAGCTCGCCCAGCAGCACGTGCTCGTTGTCGACTACGATCAGCTGGCGCGGCGGCACGATGTCCTGCAGCGTACCAAAGGCGCGCACCGAGTTGCGGTCGGTGTCGGCGAGGAACAGCACGACGGGCACAATCTGGCGCCGCGCCGCTTCCTTGATGAAGCCGATCTCCGCGAAGGTGCCGAAAAACTCGTCGAAGGCGTGGAAGCCGAGATCGATCACCTTGGCGACGCCGTCATGGACGATCAGCCGGTCCATCAGCTTCATCTTGCCGAAGGTGTCGTCGACTTCGGCGGTCTCGGTCAGCCGCGGCAGATAGTCCAGCAGCGACGGTTCCTTGACGTTGACGTCGAACGCCGTGACCGAACCGCGTGCCAGAAACAGAAACTCGGTCAATAGCCGCGCGACCAGCGTCTTGCCGACGAACGGACGCGGCGAGCAGACGATGTAGACCGGGGTGCGGGAAAAGCTGGCGGACATTGGCTTCGATCAAGCTTTCCGGCCGGCGTCAGCCGCCCGGAAGATGTCCCGCCCGATATAGCTAAAATCCGCCGGGACGCGAGTTATTTCTCGCCGCCGGCTTCCGCCACGTCGGTGGTGCGGCCGCCTTTGTCCTTGCCGACGATGTCGGTCAGCCGGATGCGGTCGAACTCGCTCCAGACATTGGCGAGCCAGTGCCGCACATAGCCGCGCAGCACGAAGGAGTAGTTGGCCGGCTCGTCGTGGACGCCCTTGTTGGCGACGAACTTCAGGAACGGCACCGACGACACTTCGACCTGCTCGTAGGCCATTTCGTTGAGCTTGGGGATGGTCAGCTCGGTGGCGTCCTTGATGCGGTGGAAGTACGAATTGTAGGTCGCCTGGTCCCACTCGAAGAAGCTGGTGTTGTTGATGAAGTTCTTCGTCAGGAAGTACTTCGCGCCGATCATGAAGTTGGCGGTCTCGGCGATCTCGTCGAGCGAGGCGATCGACGGGCCGAGGATGTGGAATACCGCGAAGGTGATCTGGCCGGAGCGCGCGGCGTCGAGAAAGCCGATGTCGCGGAGCGAAGCCAGCGCGGGCGACAACAGGCCGGCGCGGACGTCGATCACGGTGACCGAGGGCACGGCATTGTTCAGCGTATCGAAGATCTTCATCTGGTCGGCCGTCGACGTCATGTCGACGATCTCGGTGATGCCCGGATGGAAGCGCTTCAGCGTGCCGCGCGGCGACTCGGTGTCGAACGCCCGCGTCGGGATGTTGTTGGCGCTGAAATAGTCGAGCAGGGTCCGCGAGACGGTGGTCTTCCCCACGCCGCCTTTGTCTGCACCGACGACGATGACTGCTGGCTTCGCCATGAGATTCCTTTTCGGACGGTTTGGTCCCCACCGCGCCCGCGGTGCGACGCCCCTGGTTTGGCCGCGAACATGGCAGAAACATCGGATAATTCAATGACCACGCGGCGCATCGCGGCAATCTCGAAAAATTATTGCCGAGCCACGTTTGACCGGTGGGCGCGTCCGCTAGACCCGCGTGCCCCACGGCCCGCGCAGCAGCGGCCGGTTGGGATCTCGCAGCTGGCCGGGCGCCGGTGCAGTGCCGTGGTCGTCGAACGCAGGCGCTGTGGTGGGCTCGCCGTTCGCCTCGGCGCTAACCGGTTCTGGCAGCGCCAGTGGGCCGGGGTCGTGGCCGCCGGCGAATTTCACCAGCGCCGCCACCCGCGCGTCGACCGACGGATGGGTGGCGAACAGATCGGAGAAGCCGGAGCGCGGGTTGTCGAGGCACATCTCCATCACCGCGGAGGTCGCGCCCGGCAGTTCGCCGCGGTTCTCGATCTTGCGCAGCGCCGAGATCATCGCGTCGGGATTCTTGGTCAGTTCCACCGAGCCGGCGTCGGCCAGATATTCGCGCGAGCGCGACAGCGCCAGCTTGACCACCTGCGACAGCAGCCAGGCGAGCAGGATCAGGACGACCGCCACGATCACCACCACGATCGCGCCGCCGCCTTTGCGGTCGCTCGACGACGAGGAGGATGACGACGAGGACGACGACGACGACCCGCCCGAGCTGCCGCCGAACCGGAAGCCGCCCTGGAAGAACAGCCGGAAGAACATTTCGCCGAAGAAGCCCACCACCCCGGCGATGATCATGGCGATCACCATCATCTGGACGTCGCCGTTCCTGATGTGGGTCAGCTCGTGGCCGAGCACGGCCTCGATTTCCTGGTCGTCCAGACTGGCGAGCAGACCGCTGGTCACCGTGATGGCGTATTGCTTCGGGTTGAGGCCGCTGGCGAAGGCGTTCAGCGCGTCGCTGTCCATTACCTTCAGCTTCGGCATCGCAATGCCGCGCGAGATGCACAAATTCTCGAGCAGATTGTAAAGCCGCGGCTGCGCCTGCCGGGTCACCTCGCGGCCGCCGGTGACGGCGTCGATCAGCTTCTGGTGGAAGAAATACGCCAGCACGATCCACAGCCCGGCGCCGAGCGTCGCGAACGGCAGCGCCTTCACCAGATCGCGCGTCGCGGCGTTCAGATAATAGGCGACACTGGCGTCGCCCCTGATCATCACCTCGGCAATCAGCGCGCCGGCGAAAACCAGCACATACACCAGCGCGAACAGCCCGATCAGCAACAACACCGAGCGGGTGCGGTTGGCGGCGATGTGGGTGTAGAGACCGTAGGCGGCCATCGGCGGCTATCCAATCGGGTCCGGCATATCCACGTCATTCCGGGATGCGCCCTCTTGGGCGCAGGCCCGGAATCCATATCCCCTGGCGGTGGTTATGGATTCCGGGTTCGCGAGCTTCGCTCGCGCCCCGGAATGACAGCGCGCTAGAACTTCACCTGCGGCACCTGCTCGACCTGGGTCCGGGTCTCGCCGAGGTCGAAGTAGTCCTTGTGGGTGAAGCCGAGCGGGGCGGCGAACAGGGCGGCGGGCATCTGCTGAATGCCGGTGTTGTACTCCTGCACGGCGTTGTTGAAGAACCGCCGGCTGGCCGCGATCTTGTTCTCGATGTCCCCGAGCTCGCTCTGCAGCTGCTGGAAATTGGCGTTGGCCTTGAGGTCCGGATAGGCCTCGCTGAGCGCGATCAGCCGGCCGAGCGCGCCGGTGAGCTGGTTCTCGGCGGCCGCGACCTGGCCGGGCGATTGTGCGCCGAGTGCGACGTTGCGGGCCTTGATGACGTCGTCGAGCGTGCCGCGCTCGTGCGCCGCATAGCCCTTCACGGTCTCGACCAGATTCGGCACCAGATCGTGGCGCTGCTTGAGCTGCACGTCGATATCGGCGAACGCCTGGCCGACGCGCTGACGCAGCGCCACCAGGCGATTGTAGGCCATGAGCGCGAACACCGCGATCGCAACGATGACGCCGAGGATGATCAAGCCGGACATGGGCATTCCTGAATTGGGCCGGAACTGGACGCTCCGGCCGTGGATGATGGATGGCAACGCAATCCTCTGCCGTTAGGTCGCCGGGCGCCATGCTCACGTTCAATGTCGTGCAACACGGCGCATGGATTGCAGCCGGCAGACGCCAGCGCCGACGCATCACGCGTGCCGTTGCGATCTGCAGAGTGGTTGTTTCGGCGATTGCCATAGCGGCGTCATCGAACCGTCAATCGCCACATTTAAGACAAAGTTAACTTTGGCGATGGGTGGTGCGATGCGGCGTTGGCATAACAGTGTGAGTTGGCTCGTATTTTTGAGCCTTGGCGCAGTCTCTCTGGCGGTTCCGGCCGCCGCCGCCTCGTTCAATGTCGGCTCAGGCGCGACCGATTCCGCCGCCAAGACCGTAACCGGCACGGACACCGGCACCGTCCAGTCCGGCGGCACGCTGAACGTGAGCGGCACCGCGATTTCGTTTACCGGCCCGGCCTCCGGCGTCGTCATCAACAATTCCGGGACGATCTCCTCGGGCAACCGCGGCATCGACACCTCCGGCGCCAACCCGTCGCGCAGCCTGACGCTGAACAATTTCGCCGGCGCGCTGATCTCGACGGTGGACGATGCGTTCCGGCTCAACACCTCGATCGGCACCGGCACGGTGGTGATCGACAACTGCGGCACCATCGTCTCCAACTCCGGTCAAGTGTTCGACTTCGCCAGCAACAGTTCGGCGATCGGCACCGTGCAGATCAACAACAATGCCGGCGGCATCATTCGCGCGCTCGGCAACGATGCGATCCGGCCCGGCTCCGGCAGCACCACAATCATCAACAGCGGCCTGATCGACGCCACGACAAACGCGAACCGCGGCATCAATCTCAACATCAGCAATCTCGGCACGGTCACGTCGTTCTCGGTGATCAACAACGCCGGCGGTGTGATCCAGTCCACCGACGACACGATCCGGGTCACCGCCACCACGCTGGCGACCACCGGCAGCTTCACGATCGACAACGCCGGCACGATCTGGTCGACCGGTACCGGCCAGGCGATCGACTTCAACGACATCTCGTCCGGCACGGTGCAGATCATCAACCGCGCCACCGGCGTGATCCGCTCGACCGGCGCCGATGCGGTGCGGCCCGGAGAGGGCGCCACCGTCACCAATTACGGCCTGATCTATTCCGATGGCGTGATTGGCAGCAGCAATGACGGCATCGACTGGCAGAGCCATTCCGGCACGGTGAACAACAAATCGGGCGGCACCATTTCGGGCTTCCGCCACGGCATCACCACCGACGCCGATGTCGTGGTCACCAACGAGACGGGCGCGACCATCATCGGCCGCAACGGCTCCGGCGTCGGCTCCGACGGCACCGGCACGGTGGTGAACTACGGCCGCATCACCGGCGCGTACAATGGCGGCGGCACCGGCGACGGCGACGGCGTCGACGTCGATTTCGCCGCCACCGTCACCAATTACGGCGTCATCGAAGGCACCGGTGCGGGCGGCTATGACTCCGGTGGTCGCTTCAACAACAGCGAAGGCCTGTCGATCGGCGGCGGCACCGTCGCCAATTACGGCACGATTTCGGGCGCGTCCTACGGCATCGTCGTCAACAACGACTCCAACACCGACGGCACCCGCAGCGGTGTCGCCGCGAGCACGATCACCAATTACGCGGGCGGCACGATCATCGGCCAGAACGGCTTCGCGATCCGGCTCGAGAACAAGACCGGCACTGCGGCCGACAACGACAGCATCGTCAACTCCGGCACGATCATCGGCAACGGCGCGATCCCCGATCCGAATGCGGTGGTGCTACTGCAGAGCGGTGCGGTCGATGCCAATTCGGTCGGCACGCTCGATGGCGTCACCTACACCGGCACCGGGTCGGCGCGGTTCATTCGCGGCGACGGCTCGGCGATCCAGATGGGCGAGGGCGCCGACGTTCTCACCAACTCCGGCACCATCATCGGCAATAACGGCCGTGCGGTGAACATGGAAGGCGGCAACGACACCGTCAACATCATGCCGACCTCGCGCATCGTCGGCCTGGTCAACGGCGGCACCGGAACCGATACGCTGAACTACGACAAGATCGGCCTGTCCGACGCCAAGCGCGCGCAGCTTGCGGCGGGGCAGACCGTCAATATCGGCGGAACGCTCTACACCTCGTTTGAAACCGTGAATGCGCTCGCGCCGTCATTCTCGGCGCTCGCGAGTTCGTCCAAGCCCGGCAGCGCCGGTCCGGCCTGGCTGTTCGACAACCTCTCCAACAGCGTCGCGGCGAGTGCCGATGCGCTGACGCTGATCGACAGCGTGGCGAACGCGGCCGATGTCGGCGCGGCGCTGGCGCAGCTCTCGCCTGCTTCGTATCAGGCGCTCGGCCGGATGACGCTGAACATTGCGTCGCAGACCGGCACGCTGATCGATCAGCGGCTGATGCAGAGCCGGTTCGGCGTCGGCAGCGATCTCGGCGGCGCCGGTGCGGCGCTGGCGATGGCGGATGCCGGCATGTTCGGCGCGTCGGGCTCGACGATGGAGCGCACGCTGGCCTCGCTCGGCGCCTGGAACACGCGCGATGCGCTGGCCGCGTCCGGCTGGGGCGCCAATGCGGACGCGCTGGCCTATGCGCCCGTCACCAAGGCGCCGCCGCTGCGCGCCGCGGTCGATCCCAGCTTCGGCGTGTTCGTCGGCTCCAGCCTCAGCACTTCCCGCGAAGGCGCGCGGCCGGACGTCAGCGCGATCCGTTCGACCACCGCAAATGTCGTCGCCGGCGCCGATTGGCGCGTGTCCGACCAATGGGTGCTCGGCGCGTTCGGCGGCTATGCGCTGACCAGCGGCGACCTCGATGCGCTCGGCAGCACCACCAAGATCACCAGTCGCAGCATCGGCGGCTACGGCAGCTATCGCGCACCTTGGTGGTACGCCAACGTCGTCGGCTTCTACGGCTGGGACGGCTACGACAACCGCCGCGCCGTGCTCGGCACCGCCAACAGCTCGCGCTTCGACGGCAACCATTACACGGTGCGCGGCGCGATCGGCACCGACCTGCGGATGTTCGGTGGCTTCGTCGTCACGCCGGAGCTGAGCCTGCAATACACCCGCGTCGCCACCGATGGGTTCACCGAGGCAGGCGGCATCACAGCGCTGAGCGTCGCGGCCGACCGCACCGAGTCACTGCGCTCCAGCGTCGGCACGCGGATCGCGCACGATGTGCAGACCTCCAACGGCGTGCTGACGCCGGAGCTGCGGCTGGCCTGGCTGCACGAGTTCAAGGACGGCGTCCGCGGCCTCGACGCCAATTTCGTCGAGCCAACGCTGCCGGGCGTGTTCACCACCTTCACCGGTGAGGGCATCCGCGACCGCGGAGTGTTCGGCACCGGCGTCACCGGCCGGCTCGGCCAGGCGACGCTGGTCTCGCTCGGCTACGACGCCATCGTCGGCAGCAGCGACGCGGTGACCCATCTGGTGACGGGACGGGTCAAGGTGTCGTTCTAAAGGCGCCGCGCCCTCGCTCTCCGTCATTGCGAGCGTAGCGAAGCAATCCAGGGCGCGGTGTACTGCGCTGGATTGCTTCGTCGCGGAGCCTGTGCTCGGACGGCGCGAAGCGCCGATCCGGGTGCTCCTCGCAATGACGCGTGGTTGGTGGAACGCCGGCCTCGAGCCCTTGCACCGTGCAGGCGCCGCCTGCAACTGCGCCCACCCCATTCGGTTTCACTTGCGGAGGGCGGCGACGTGCCGCATGGATCGGGGGCGCTATCGCGCGTCCCGATCTTGTGCTGCCAGCGCTGGCGGCGTTCCCCCTCGCGAGTCGCTGTGTCGTCGATCATCACTGATCCCTGGTTCTATGTCGCTGCGGTTCCGGCGGTGTTTCTGCTCGGGCTGGCGAAGGGCGGCTTCTCGGGGATCGGCATCGCGGCGACGCCGCTGCTGGCGCTGTTCCTGCCGCCGCTGGAAGCCGCGGCGCTGCTGTTGCCGGTGCTGATCAGCCAGGACATGATCTCGCTCTATGTCTATCGGCGGCACTGGGACGCGCGCAGCCTGAAGATCATGCTGCCGGGCGCGCTGATCGGCATGGGCCTGGCCTGGTGGACCGCCGCGATCGTGTCGGACGATGTGGTGCGGCTGATCGTCGGCGGCGTCGGCTTCGCTTTCGTGCTCAACGTCTGGCTGCGGCCGCGGCTGACGCCGGCCAAGGGCTCGGTCGCGCCCGGCCTGTTCTGGGGCGGCGTCTCCGGCTTCACCTCGTTCATGACACAAGGCGGCGGCCCGCCCTATCAGGTCTACATGCTGCCGCTGCAGCTGCCGAAGCTGGTGCTGGTCGGCACTACGACCATCTTCTTTGCGATCCTCAACGTGCTGAAGATCGGGCCCTACATCCTGCTCGGCCAGTTCAATCCGGCCAACCTTGCGACCTCCGTCGCGCTGCTGCCGCTTGCCGCGGCCGCCAACCTGGTCGGCATCTGGCTGATACGCCGGATGCCGACCGGGCTGTTCTACAAGATCGCCTATGCGTTGCTGTTTGTGGTGTCGACAGCCCTGATGGCACAGGGCATCGCCGGCCTGCTCGGCATGAAGTAACGCCCCGCGCGCGACGCTCAGCGCGCCGTCGGTGCGATCTGGCGCGCCACCAGATACGAGATCGGCATCGCCAGCACGAAGCCCGCCGCAACAGCCCACGGGATCCACTGCATCGCATGCTCGGCGAGGCTCGGCACCGCCAGCACGGCGACCAGCAACATCCCGGTCAGGGTTGCACCGCCGATAATCCAGAGCACCATCGCGACCTTGAACATCTTCGTCTCCTGCGTGTCGGCGCTCAGGCGCTCGCGAGGCGACGGACCTGAGCGGTTGAATTGGCGCCGGGACGATAGGGCGGGCATTGGTGCGGGAATTGATTTCGATCAAACGCTCGGACCCGAAAGGTAATCCAGAACAGTTACTTAGAGTATCTGCGCACCTTTTTGAGGCGCGGCCCCCGACAAAGGGCGAACTCGCCAAGATATATCTTTACAGGTCCGGGAACTCGGACGTAGGGAAGATATATCTTATCGCGGAGGTCCCGATGGACGGCCTGGACAATGGCGGACGGCGTTGCGGTTTCGGCATGCCGGGGTGCCGCTGGTCGCGCCGTGGCGGCGGGCGCGGCGTGGGTGGCGGCGAATTGACCCGTGCCAGCCGGATGCTCGGGCAGGGCGACCTCAAGCTGATCGCGCTGGCGCTGATCGCAGAGCAGCCGCGCCACGGCTACGACCTCATCAAGGTGGTCGAAGAGAAGACGGCGGGCTGGTACGCGCCGAGTCCCGGGGTGGTCTATCCGGCGCTGACCTTTCTGGAAGACATCGGCCATGTCATCGCGCAGCCTGAGGGCACCAAGAAGCTCTACGTGATCACCGACGACGGCCGCGACTACCTGGCGGAGCGCCGCGATCTGGCCGAAGCGGTGCTCGATCGGCTCGCCGCGTTCGGCGAAACGATGCAGCAGCAGAACGGCGACGGAGCCGACGCCGGCGACCTGCCGCCGCTGCTCCGCGCGGCGCTCGATAATCTGCGCGCCGCGGCGGTCCGGCAGATCGCCAGGGATCCCGATAACGAAGCCGAACTGGTCGCGGTGCTCGCCCGCGCCGCCGGCGAGCTGCGCAAGCTTTAGTAACGACGGCGGGCGATCCCGCCCATCACGCCGCACTCCGGATCAGCAATCCCAGCGCCGGCGATCCTCAGGAGACCGACATGACCGCAATCACTTCCGAACAACCCACCCGGCGCGACGTGCTGTTTCTCGCCACCGGCGCACTCGCCGCGGTCGGCACCGCATCTGTGGTCTGGCCGTTCGTGGCCCAGCTCAATCCCGATGCCTCCACCATCGCGGCCGGCTTCCCGCTCGAGGTCGATCTCGCGCCGGTCGTCGAAGGGCAGGTGGTGAAGGTGTTCTGGCGCGGCCAGCCGATCTTCATCAGTCACCGCACCCCGAAGGAGATCGCATCGGCGCAGACCGCGGACTGGCAGAGCATGCGCGATCCGCAACCGGATTCGGCGCGGGTGAAGCCGGGCAAGGAGCAGTGGCTGGTGGTGTCGGCGATCTGTACCCATCTGGGCTGCGTGCCGACCGAGCACCAGGGCAATTACGACGGCTGGTTCTGCCAGTGCCACGGCTCGCAATACGACTCCTCCGGCCGCATCCGCCTCGGCCCCGCACCGGCCAATCTACCGCTGGTGCCGTACAGGTTCGCGTCCGATACGCAGATCGTGATCGGCGAGATGTGAGGCGGAAGCTGTCTGACTTAGTTCGCCACCCGCGCACCCTTCGTCGTCCCTGACTCTCCGCACGTCATTGCGAGGAGCGAAGCGACGAAGCAATCCGGCTCCGTGCAAGGCGCTGGATTGCTTCGCTTCGCTCGCAATGACGAGTGGCGCCACCCTGCATAAGAAAGACCCAACCATGTTGATCGCCGTCGCCAGCCAGAATTTCCGCACCGTCACCGGCCATGCCGGCAAGAGCCGCCGTTTCATGGTGTTCGACGCCGCGCACGGCCGAGCGCCGCAGGAAGTGCAGCGGCTCGATCTGCCGAAGGAGCAGTCGATCCATGAATTCGACGAAAGCGCGCCGCACCCGCTCGACCGCTTCGACGCGGTGATCGCCGGCAGCGCCGGCGCCGGCTTCATCGCCCGCATGGCCGCCCGCGGCGTCCAAGCCGTCACGACCGCGGAAACCGATCCGGCGGCGGCGGTGCAGGCCTACGTGGCCGGCACCCTCCCGCCATCGGCCCCGCACGACCACGACGACGAGGAAGAAGGCGGCTGCGACTGCACCTGCGGCAAGGCCGGGTAGTCTTGATGCCCCTCCGTCATTGCGAGGAGCACCCGGATCGGCGCTTCGCGCCGTCCGAGCACAGGCTCCGCGACGAAACAATCCAGCTCAGTGCACGGCGCTGGGTTGCTTCGCTTCGCTCGCAATGACGCTATCAGTTCGTCATGGCCGGGCTCGTCCCGGCCATCCACGTCTTTTGCGCGTCAACGCTGCAGATCGTGGATGCCCGGCACAACGCCGGGCATGACGGGCGATGTGCATTTCCCGTTCGCTCGGCCGAGCCAGGTCCGTATCAGGCCGTCACGCAAGGCGCTGGCCTCGCTCGCTTATGAAAACGCGTTGCCGCTCTTCACCCCGAGCTTCCTGAACACGATCGCCGCCGGGCAGAAGCCGGTGAAGGACGCTTGGATCATATTGAGACCGGCGAAGGCGGTCAGCAGCAGCCAATAAGGGCTCACCAGCCAGCCGAGCGTGAGACTCGTCAGCACGACGCAGCCGGCGAACGCGAGAACGGTCTGGTCGAGGTTCATGGGACATCTCCCTGTCAATGGGCGGCGCAACAGCCGCGGATATCGTCATTGACGATATATTCGAATAATCTTATATACGCAAATATGAAGATACAAGCCGACCTCATGGAAGCCGCCGCCGATCAGGCCAGTGAGCTGCTGAAGGCGCTGTCGAATCGCCACCGGCTGCTGCTGGTCTGCCAGCTGCTCGACGGCGAGCGCTCGGTCGGCGAACTCGCCGAGCTGCTGGCGCTACGGGATTCCACCGTCTCGCAGCACCTCGCGCTGCTGCGCAAGGACGGCCTGGTGGCGGCGCGGCGCGATGGCCAGACGATCCATTATTCGATCGCGAGCGAGCCTGCGCGCGAACTGCTGACGACGCTGTATCGGCTGTATTGCCCGGCCCCCGTGGTCGGACCGGCCGCCCCCAAACCCCGCAGAGGCTCAAAATGAATATGCGCGACCTCATGAGGAGCGGCGCATTCGCCGCGATCCTGCTCGGAGCCGCAGCGGCCTCCGCGGCCGAGCCGACGCTGACCGTCGCCGAGCGGACTGTCGCCGACGAGAAGGCCGTGTTCGCCACCGTCGAGAGCATCAGCGTGGTGCCGGCCCGCGCGCGGATCGGCGGCACGGTGATCGCCCTGAAGGTGCGCGAGGGCGACAGCGTCAGCCGCGGCCAGGAGATCGCGACGATCGGCGACGACAAGCTGGCGCTGCAGATGAATTCTCTCGACGCCCAGATTCAGGCGCTGCAGGCGCAGGCCGGGCAGGCGCAGATCGACTACGATCGCACGACGGGGCTGGTCGAACGCGGTACGCTGCCGCGTACCAAGCTCGACGAGGCGCGCACCGCGCTGAACGTCGCCGACAACAATCTGCGCGCCAAGACCGCCGAGCGCGCGGTGGTGCAGCAGCAGTTCAAGGAAGGCCAGGTGCTGTCGCCGGACGACGGCCGCGTGCTGAAAAAGATGATCACGGTCGGCTCGGTGGTGCTGCAGGGCGATCCGATCGTCACCGTGGCGCAGCAGCACTACAAGCTCCGCCTGCGCGTGCCGGAGCGGCACGCGCGCTTCCTCAGGCAGGGCGACCGCATCCGCGTCGACGGCGCCGAGGCCGGCGATGCGGCGGCCAAATTCGGCACCATCGATCTGGTCTATCCGCAGATCGAGGACGGCCGCGTGGTCGCCGACGCCACGGTCGAAGGGCTAGGGCAGTATTTCGTCGGCGACCGGCTGCGGGTGTGGATCTCCGGCGGTGAGCGTCCGGCCTTCGTGATTCCGTCGCGCTTCATCAAGACCGACTTCGGCATCGACTACGTGCGGCTCGGCGTACCCGGCAAGGCTGTCGCTGTGCCGGTGCAGCGTGGCCGCGACCATCCGACCCCCGACATGCCGGACGGCCTCGAGATCCTCTCGGGACTGCGCAGCGGTGACAGATTGGTGCAGCCGTGAATCTCGGAATTTCAGGTCGTCTGACCAAGGCGACGATCCAGTCGCCGCTGACGCCGCTGTTTCTGCTGGCCTCGCTCGTCGTCGGGCTGATCGCGCTGGTCGCGATCCCGCGCGAGGAGGAGCCGCAGATCAGCGTGCCGATGGTCGACATCCGCATCAATGCCGACGGCCTGCGCGGCCCCGACGCGGTCGAGCTGGTGACCAAGCCATTAGAGGCGATCGTCAAGGGCATCGACGGCGTCGAGCACGTCTACAGCCAGACCGAAGACGACCGCGTCATGGTCACGGCGCGCTTTTTGGTCGGCACCAAGTCCGAGGATGCGATCCTGCGCGTGCACGAGAAGATCCGCGCCAATCTCGACCGCATCCCGGTCGGCATCCCCGAGCCGCTGATCGTCGGCCGCGGCATCAACGACGTCGCCGTCACCGTGCTGACGCTGTCGCCGAAGCCCGAGGCGGCGTCGCGCTGGACCGATAAGGATCTCTATGAGCTGGCCGACAAGCTGCGCTCGGAACTGATGAAGGTCGACAGCATCGGCCTCACCTACATCTCGGGGGGCGGCGCGCAGCAGATCCGGGTCGAACCCGATCCGGAGAAGCTGTCGCTCTATGGCGTGACGCTGCAGCAGCTGGTCGCCAAGGTGAAGGACGCCAACCGCTCGTTCCTGGCCGGCAGCGTGCGCGACGCCGGCGGCGTGCGCAGCGTCTCCGCCGGGCAGACGCTGAGCGGCATTCCCGATATCGGCCTGTTGCTGATCGCGACGCGCGACAATCGCCCGGTCTACGTCAAGGACGTCGCGCAGGTGATCATCGGCCCGAACGCCGCCGAGCATCGCGTCTGGTCCGACGCGCGCGACGGCGCCGGCACATGGGACCGCGTGCCTGCGGTCAGCCTCGCGCTCGCCAAGCGCGCCGGGGCGAATGCGGTGGTGGTGTCGCACGACATCAAGGCGAGGCTCGCGACGCTGCAAGGCACGCTGATCCCGAACGATGTTGCCGTCACCATCACCCGCGACTACGGCGAGACCGCCAACGACAAGGCCAACGAGCTGCTGCTGCATCTCGGCATCGCCACGATCTCGATCGTGGTGTTGATCGCGATCGCAATCGGTTGGCGCGAGGCGGTGGTCACCGCGGTGGTGATCCCGACCACCATCCTGCTGACGTTGTTCGCGGCGAACCTGATGGGCTACACCATCAACCGCGTCAGCCTGTTCGCGCTGATCTTCTCGATCGGCATCCTGGTCGACGATGCCATCGTGGTGGTCGAGAACATCGCCCGGCATTGGGGCATGAAGGACGGCCGGCCGCGTCTGCAGGCCGCGATCGAGGCGGTGGCCGAGGTCGGCAACCCGACGGTGATCGCGACGCTGACGGTGATCGCCGCGCTGCTACCGATGTTGTTTGTGTCCGGGATGATGGGTCCCTATATGGCGCCGATCCCCGCCAACGCCTCGGCCGCGATGCTGTTCTCGTTTGTCGTCGCGATGGTGGTGGCGCCGTGGCTGATGCTGAAGCTGGCGCCTGCGCCCGGCGCAGCGGGGGCGTCGCACGACGCCCATGACGAAGGCCGGCTCGGCCGGCTGTATCGCCGCATCGCCACGCCGATCGTCGCCAGCAAGCGCGCGGCGTGGATCTTCCTGCTCGGCGTCGGCATCGCGACGCTGCTGTCGATGGTGCTGTTCTACACCAAGTCGGTGACGGTGAAGCTGCTGCCGTTCGACAACAAGAGCGAGATCGCCGTGATGGTCGATCTGCCCGAAGGCGCGACATTGGAAGATACCGAGCGCACGCTGTTCGCCGCCGCCGATATAGCGCGCGGCCTGCCCGAGATCACCTCGGTACAGAGCTATGCGGGCACGCCGGCGCCGTATAATTTCAACGGGCTAGCGCGGCAGTATTACTTGCGCGAGCGGCCCGAGCTCGGCGAGCTGCAGGTCAATCTGAAGGAACGTGGCGATCGTTCGCGCGCCAGCCACGCCGTCGCGCTCGATCTGCGCCAGCGCCTCAAGGCGCTCGCCGTTCCGGCCGGCACCAGCATCAAGGTGGTCGAAGTGCCGCCCGGCCCGCCGGTGCTCTCGACGCTGCTGGCCGAGATCTACGGCCCCGACGCTGCGACGCGTCGCACCGTCGCGGGCGAAGTGAAGAAGATCTTCAACAGCGTGCCGTTCATCGTGGACGTCGACGATTCGATCGGCGAGAAGCGGCCACGGCTGCGGCTGTCGATCGATCAGGATCGGCTCGAATTTTTCGGCGTCGAGCAGAAGGACGTCTACGACACCATCGCGACGCTGTTCGGCGGCACCTCGGTCGGCTACTCGCATCGCGGCGAGGACCGCAACCCGATCGCCATCCATGTGGGCCTACCGAAGCGCGACCTCGCCTGGACCGAGGCGCTGGCCTCGACGCCGGTGCCGGCCAACACGCTGCCCGGTAGCAAGACCGTGGTCGAACTCGGCCAGCTGGTGAAGGCGACCCGCGAGGTCGGCTCGCCCTTGATCTTCCGCCGCGACGGCCGCTTCGCCGACATGGTGCAGGCCGAACTCGCCGGAAAATTCGAGGCGCCGCTGTACGGCCTGCTCGAAGTCGACAGACTGATCGAGGCGCACGACTGGGGCAAGCTGCCCAAGCCTGCGATCAGCATGCACGGCCAACCCACCGACGAGTCCAGGCCGACGCTGCTGTGGGACGGCGAATGGGAAATCACCTGGGTGACGTTCCGCGACATGGGCGCGGCGTTCGGCGCGGCGATCCTCGGCATCTACGTGCTGGTGGTGGCGCAGTTCAAAAGCTTCAGGCTGCCGCTGGTGATCCTGACGCCGATCCCGCTGACGCTGATCGGCATCCTGATCGGCCACTGGCTGCTCGGAGCGCCGTTCACCGCCACCTCGATGATCGGCTTCATCGCGCTTGCCGGCATCATCGTGCGCAACTCGATCCTGCTGGTGGACTTCATTCGTCACTCCGTAGGCGAAGGCAAACCGCTGCGCGACGTCGTGCTGCAGGCCGGCGCGGTGCGGTTCAAGCCGATCCTGCTCACCGCGCTGGCGGCGATGATCGGTGCGGCGACGATCTTGCTCGATCCGATCTTCCAGGGGCTGGCGATCTCGCTGCTGTTCGGGCTGGCATCCTCGACGCTGCTGACCGTGCTGGTGATTCCGGCGATCTATATCGCGTTGCGCGGCGAACCGGCAAAAACGCCGAGGCTGACGCCAAAGTGATCGCTTTGGCCGTCGATCCGGGGCACAACAGGCGATCCTGGACGACGATTGGAACCCGATGATGATCACCCGCCGCTCGGCTCTGTTGACCGCCCTGACATTGCCGCCGGTGCTGGCCACGCGCGCCTTCGCTGCGCCCGCGGCGTCGGCGCCGGACGACAACGTGCTGTCGACCGAGGCGGTGCTGCGCGATCCCGACATCCCGGTCGCCGGCAATCCCGACGGCGACATCACCATCGTCGAATATTCGGACTATCGCTGCCCGTATTGCAAGAAAGTAGCGCCCGAGCTGATGCAGGTCGTGCAGGACGACGGCAAGGTCCGGCTGGTGCTGAAGGACTGGCCGATCTTCGGCGGCATCTCGGTCGACGCCGCCAAGCTGGTGCTGGCCGCGAAGTATCAGGGCAAGTTCCTCGAAGCTCACAACGCGCTGATCGGCACCTCGTCGAAGCTGACCGAAGGCGTGATGAACGACGCGCTGACTAAAGGCGGCGTCGATGTCGCCCGCGCCACCAAGGACCTCGAAACCAACAAGGACGCCGTCGCGGCAATCCTCGCGCGCAACGACGCCCAGGCCCGCGCCTTCGGCTTCCAGGGCACCCCCGCCTTCATCGTCGGCCGCTTCCGCGTCCCCGGCGTGCTCGACGTCGCAATGTTCAAGCAGGCCATCAAGGACGCCCGCGAGGCGGCGAAGCAGAAGAAGTAGTTCGCTTCGCTCGCAATGTCCGGGGAGGCGGTCCACTGCGCTCACGTTCGTCATTCCGGGATGCGCTGCGTAGCAGCGCAGGCCCGGAATCCATATCCCCTGTGCCCCTTATGGCGCACCCACGCTGAGGCCCGCGGACTACGCTGGCGCAGGGCTTATGGATTCCGGGCTCGCGCCAAGAGGCGCGCCCCGGAATGACGAACGGGAGACAGTGACCGCGGCCCGAGAGGCTCCGGCGTCCTGTCAGCATCTTGTCAGCCCCGGCCGCCTAGTTTGGCGGTCGAACGTGGGCCCGCCGGGTGCCGCGGTGGCAAGCAGTTCTCCAGTTGGATCAATGCGTCGTCTCTGTCCCTTTGTGGTCGCAATCGCGGTGCTGGCGCTTGGCGGCCGGCCTGATGCCGCGCGCGCCGGCGACGAGCTCGCGATCTCGGCCGTGCAGGCCGAGCGCGTCGGGATCGAGACGTCGCCGCTTGAGCAGCAGCCGGCGCCCGCGGGCCTCAGCTTCCCCGGCAGGATCACCGTGCCGCCCGATCGCGTGCGGCTGATGAATGCGCAGCTCGGCGGTCGCATCGAGCGGCTGCTGGTGCGCACCGATCAGACGGTGAAGGCCGGCGACCCGCTCGCCGAAATTCAGAGCCCGGCGCTGGCCAACGCCCAGGCGGAGTTTCTCGTCGCTGCCAACAAGGAGCGGCTGCTCAAGACCAATCTCGATCGCGAGGAGCAGCTCGCGCCTTACGGCGCAGTGCCGAAGAAGCAGGTCATCGTCACCCAGAGCGAATACGATCAGGCCCGTGCCACTGCCGCCGAGCGCCGCGCGGCGCTGCTGCATGTCGGCATGACCGAGGCGGCGATCGACAAGCTCACCACCACCCAGAAGCTGGATCCGCGGCTGACTTTGACCGCGCCGATCGACGGCGTCGTGCTGGAAAGCGCCACCACGCCGGGCCAGACCGTCGAGGCGCTGGCGCTGGTGTTCCGGCTGGCGCAGCTGTCGCCGCTGTGGGCCGAGGTGCAGGTGCCGGCGCTGCGCGCCGAAGACTTCGCGGTCGGCGCCCGCGTCACGCTGAAGGGCCACGACTGCACCGGGCGCGTGGTGTCGATCGGCTCGAGCGTCGAGCCGACCTCGCAGACCGTGATCGTGCGCGCGCAGTTCGACGATCCCGACACCGACCTGCGCCCCGGCCAGATGATCGAGGCGCAGATCACGTCGGCGACCAGCGGCAAGGCCGAATGGCGGGTGCGCAGCGGCGCGATGGTCCGGCGTGGGCCCGAGGCTTATGTGTTCGTGCAGACCAATGCGGGCTTCGTCGCCACCCCGGTGAAAGTGCGCGAAGAGCTGCCGGCCTTCGCGGTGGTGAGCGGCAGCTTCCGCGGTGACGAGCGCATCGCGGTGCGCGGCGTCGCGGCGCTCAAGGGCGCCTGGCAGGGGCTCGGCGGGGTCGAGTAAATGCTCGCGCGTCTGGTCGAGTTCTCGCTCGCGCATCGCCTGCTGGTGGTGCTGGCGACCCTGCTGATGATCGGCGCCGGCATCGTCGCGGTGCGCGGCCTGCCGATCGACGCCTTTCCGGACGTCTCGCCGGTGCAGGTCAAGATCATCATGAAGGCGCCGGGCATGACGCCCGAGGAGGTCGAGACGCGGGTGACGACGCCGCTCGAGCTCGAGATGCTTGGCATCCCCAACAAGACCATCCTGCGTTCGACGACGAAGTACGGCCTCGCCGACGTCACCATCGATTTCGCCGACGGCGTCGACATCTATTGGGCGCGCAATCAGGTCGCCGAGCGGCTCGCCTCGGCCATGAAGGACATGCCGGACGGCCTCTCCGGCGGCCTCGCGCCGATCACCACGCCGCTCGGCGAGATGTTCATGTTCACCATCCAGGGCGGCGATCTGTCGCTGGCCGAGCGTCGCACGCTGCTCGACTGGACGATCCGTCCGGCGCTGCGCACGCTGCCGGGTGTCGCCGACGTCAATTCGCTCGGCGGTTATGTGCGCAGCTTCGAGATCATCCCCGACAACCTCGCGATGGCGGCGCGCGGCATTTCGATCGACACGTTGCAGAAAGCCGTCAAGGCCAACAACCGCAACGGCGGCGCGGGGCGTCTGTCCGCCGGCGAAGAGGTGCTGCTGGTCCGCGTCGACGGCCAGGTCCGCACGCTCGACGATCTGCGCAACATCGTGCTGGCGTCGCGCGACGGCGGCATGGTGCGGGTGCGCGACGTCGCCGAAGTCCGCATCGGAAGTATCACCCGCGCCGGCGCAGTGACGCGCGACGGGCAAAGCGAGGCGGTGCAGGGCTTGGTGCTCGGCCTGCGCGGCGCCAACGCCCGCGATGTCGTCGAGGCGGTGCGCGCGAAGTTCGCCGAGCTGCAGCCGACGCTGCCCAAGGGCGTCGTGCTCGACGTGTTCTACGACCGCGGCGACCTGGTCGGCCGCGCCATCAAGACCGTGTCGAAGTCGTTGATCGAAGCCGTCGTGCTGGTGATCGTGCTGCTGATCCTGTTCCTCGGCGACTGGCGCGCCGCGCTGGTGGTGGCGCTGACGCTGCCGTTGTCGGCGCTCGCGACCTTCGAGCTGATGCGCTGGGCCGGGATGTCGGCCAATCTGATGAGCCTCGGTGGCCTCGCGGTGGCGATCGGCATGCTGATCGACGCCGCCGTCGTCGTGGTCGAGAACATCGTGTCGCATCTGACGCACGATCGCCACGCCGCCCATGTGCCGCTGCTGCACCGGATCTATCAGGCGCTGCGCGAGGTCGTGGTGCCGGTGACGTCCGGCATCGTCATCATCGTCATCGTGTTCCTGCCGCTGCTGACGCTGCAGGGATTGGAGGGCAAGCTGTTCATCCCGGTGGCGATGACGATCGTGTTCGCGCTCGGCTCGTCGCTGCTGCTGGCGCTGACGGTGATTCCGGTGCTGGCCTCGCTGTTGCTGAAGACCTCCGGCCACGGCGACACCTGGCTGGTGCGCAAAATCAGCGCCGGCTACACGCCGGTGCTGCGCTTCGCGCTGCGCCGCGAGAAGACCGTGCTGGCGATCGCGGCGATCGCGCTGATCGGCACCGTGTTCGCCTACGGCCAGCTCGGCAAGATTTTCATGCCGACGATGGAGGAGGGCACGCCGATCGTCAGTGTCGAGAAGCTGCCCTCGATCAGCCTCGAACAGAGCATCGATCTCGACCTCAAGATTCAGAAGGCGATCATGGCGGCCGTGCCGGAGGTGCGCAGCATCGTCGCCCGAGTCGGCTCCGACGAGATCGGGCTCGATCCGATGGGGCTGAACCAGACCGATACCTATGTGATCCTGAAGCCCGAAGAGGAGTGGCGGCGGCCGCACGACAAGGAGTGGCTGCTCGGCGAGGTCCGCAAGGCGCTCGCCGAATTCCCCGGCATCGGCTTCAGCTTCACCCAGCCGATCGAAATGCGGGTGCAGGAGATGATCATCGGCGCTCGCGGCGACGTGGTGGCGAAGATTTTCGGCACCGACATCGCCACGCTCAACAGCCTTGCCGAACAGATCACCGCGACGCTGAAGACCCTGAAGGGCGCCGAGGACGTTCGCACCACGCTGAACAAGGGCTTCGAGTACTACAGCGTCAAGATCGACCGCCTGCAGGCCGGCCGGCTCGGGCTCGACGTCGATCAGCTCACCGAGGCGCTGCGCGCGCAGATCGACGGCGAGGGCGTCGGCATCGTGGTCGAGGAGGGCCGCCGCACGCCGATCACCATCCGGGGCAGCGAAGCGCTGCGCCAGTCGCCGGCACGGCTCGCCGGCCTCAGCCTCGTGCTCGCCGACGGCAAGTCTGTGCCGCTCACCAACGTCGCGCGGCTGGAACGGATCGACGGCCCGGTGAAGATCGACCGCGAGAACGGCAAGCGGCTGGCGCTGGTGATGAGCAACGTCACCGGCCGCGATCTGGTCGGCTTCGTCGACGAGGCTAAGGCGGCGGTCGCGGCGCATGTCAAACTACCCGAAGGATACAGCATCGTCTGGGGCGGCCAGTTCGAGAACCAGCAGCGCGCCGCGGCGCGGCTCGGCATCGTCGTGCCGATCGCCTTGGCTTTGGTGTTCCTGCTGCTGTTCACCACGTTCGTGTCGCTGCGCCAGTCGCTGCTGGTGTTCGTCAACATCCCGTTCGCGCTGGTCGGCGGCGTGTTCAGCCTCTTGATCTCCGGCGAGTATCTGTCGGTGCCGGCCTCGGTCGGCTTCATCGCGCTGCTCGGCATCGCGGTGCTCAATGGGCTGGTGCTGGTGAGTTACTTCAACACGCTGCGCGGTCAGGGGCTGCCCCCGGACGAAATCGTGATGCTCGGCGCGCAGCGCCGGCTGCGCCCGATCCTGCTCACCGCCAGCATCACCGCGTTCGGCCTGGTCCCGCTGCTGTTCGCCACCGGTCCCGGCGCCGACGTGCAGCGGCCGCTCGCGATCGTGGTGATCGGCGGGCTGGTGTCGTCGACGCTGCTGACGCTGGTGATCCTGCCGGTGCTGTATCGCCGCTTCGGCATCGTCTCGGAGGGCAAGCGATGAGTGCTGTGGTGCTGACCCTGATCGCGCCGGCCGTGCTGAAAGACGAGGTGGTCGCCGCAATGCTGGCGCATCCGCCGACAGCGGATGCCGGCTTCATTGCGCGCGAAGTCGAGGGCTACGGCCACAACGCCGATTTCGACAGCGTGGTCGAACAGGTGCGCGGCCACACGCTGGCGGTGGAAATCGTCGTCGCGCTGCCGGAGCCGGAGGCGCGTGGGCTGCTCGGCGTGCTCGGCGAGGAACTCCCTGGCCGCGGCATCGTCTGGCGAATGATCGCGGTGAGCGCCGCCGGCATGGTATGATCGCCGGCGCCGCTTGGCGAACGACCGCAATCGCGTTAGATATATTCGAATAATGGAATTTAACGACGTTGCGCGGCCCTGCCGCGTCGACGCAGCCGAGGCCCTCATGGTCGCTTCCGATCCGTCCCGCCCCAACGTGTTGCCCTGGCCGCCGATGCTGCTGGCCGGCGCGGCGCTGGCGTCGATCGGCCTCGGCGCGCTGCTGCCGCTGCCCGCGCCGAATGCGCCCTGGGTGTCGCTGCTGGGCGGTGCGCTGGCCGTGCTCGCGCTCGGCCTCGATCTGTGGGCGATCCTGACGATGCGCAGTGCCCACACCAACATCCTGCCGCATCGCGCCGCCGACCGGCTGGTGAGCTGGGGTCCGTTCCGCCACAGCCGCAATCCGATCTATCTGGCCAACACGCTGCTGCTGATCGGAATCGGGCTCGCTTTCGGCAATGCCTGGTTCATCCTGTTTGCGCTGCTGTCGGCGCTCGCGGTCGACCGGCTGGCGATCCGCCGCGAGGAGCGCCATCTCGCGCAGCGCTTCGGCGGCGACTGGACCGACTACGCCGCCGCGACGCCGCGCTGGCTGATCCGATGACCCGTTTTCCCAAGGAGAGTTGAATGACCACGAGCGTCAAACAGTTGATCGAAGCCGCCAACGCCGCAGTGCCGCGGGTGAACGCGGATCAGGCGCGCGAGCTGATGGCCCAGGGCGCCGTGGTGATCGACGTGCGCGACGCTCCCGAGGTCGAGACCACCGGCAAGATCGAGGGCGCGCTGCACATCTCGCGCGGCATGCTGGAATTCCGCGCCGATCCCGACTCGCCGATCCACGACAAGCGGCTCGCCCGCGACAAGCCCGTGCTGATCTACTGCGCCTCCGGCGGCCGCTCGGCACTGGCCGGCAAAGCCTTGCAGGACCTCGGCTACGCCCACGTCTACAACCTCGGCGCCTTCAAAGACTGGTCCGAATCCGGCGGCGCCATCGAGAAGCCGATCGAAGGCGGCATGTAAGGGCGGCTTCCCGCTCCTCCCTTTCGTAATTCCGGGTTCGCCGCTGCGCGGCGCCCCGGAACGACGAGGGCGTTGTTGCTTCGGCGCTGGTAGCTGCTTCAAAAGAAGAGTTCGTCATTCCGGGGCGCGCGAAGCGCGAACCCGGAATCCATATCCCCTGGTCCCTCGTTGTGGCGGAGCGTTGGTAACAGCCTTCGTGCGTCGTCATCAGCGCTGCGGCGTATGGATTCCGGGCTCGCGCCAAGAGGCGCGCCCCGGAATGACGTGAGTGTTGGTGCTGCGCCGGTCGGGCGGCGCAGCACCAGCGTCGGCGACGCCCTAACGCTTGGATTTCGAGGTCTTCGATTTCGAAGCCTTGGACTTCGAAGTCTTCGACTTCGCACCCTTGGACTTCGCACTCTTGGCCTTCGCCGCTTTGGCTTTGGGGGCACTCGACTTCGCGGCTTTAACCGCGCTCGATTTCGTAGCTTTGGCCGGTTTCGACGGGGCTTTCTTGGCGGCTGCCTTCGTCGTGGTCGCGTTCGCGGCCGGCTTGCTCGAACCGGCCTTGCTCGCGCCCGCCTTGCCCGCGCTGGTTTTGGTCTTCGCGGCCGACTTGGCTGGCGATTTCGGTGCTGTCTTGGCTGCAGCCTTCTTCGCAGCCGGCTTCTTCGCCGTCCCGATCAGGCCGGCTTTTGCGGCGCTGGTTTTGGCCGGTGCGCCGGCGAGGCGTTGCACGGCTTTCTTGGCGGCGGCCTTGGTGATCGCGGCGGCGCCGTCGATCACCAGGTCGATCAGGCCGTCGACCAGCGGCTTAGGCTTGGCGTCGGGCTTTGTTGCGCTGTCGTCGGTCGGTGGCGCGTCGTGCCGGGGAGTGTCGTCCACTGGTGATCCTCCGCAGTGTTGCCGGGCTGGTCGCGATGATCTGTTGGAACGATGCCGCGCGACGGCCTTTAAGGCGATGAAACAAGGTATCACCAGATGTCCGACATCACCACTTTGTTCCAGGCCCTGGCGCCGCTGTCGTTCCTGTTGGCGCTCGTCGTGTCTGCCGTGATGGCGATCGTGCTGATCGTCCGCCGGTTCGGCGGACTGATTTCGCGCCGGCCGCGCGTGGTGCGGACGGCGCGTCACCATGACGTCGTTCGCCAGATGACCGTCCGGCGCAAGCCGCCGCGCTGACGTCAAGCCGCCGCGACGGCGTCAGCGCGTCAGGAATTTGTACGCCACCACGATCGCCACCAGCACGGCGAAAATCAGCAGCGCCGGAATCGGCTTGCGTCCGCCGGGCGGCAGCGGCCGGGCGCCGCGATCGGCCGGGCGGGCCGGCGCGGGCTTCGGCGGCTTCTGGAAGCGCACCACATTGTCGACCGGGACCGCGCCATCGCTCGCCGCCGCCGTGCGCGGCTCCGGCTCCGGCGCGTCGCCGGTGCCGCCCATGTCGCTGTAATACGCCTGATAGGTCTCGCGCACCGCGATCGTCTTGGACTCGATCTCGCTCATGCGGTCGAGCCGCTCGCGATAGTCGTTCAGCACCTTCTGGGCGTTGTCCGGCAGCGTGTCGAAGCTGCCCAGCTTGGCCATCATCAGCCAGGTGGCAAAGTCCGCCTCGGCCCGGGTGCGGGCCTTGCGCGCGATCGTGGTGCTGGGCTTGGCGGCCATGATGCTCCGTTCGGTCGTCTCTCGGGATCGCTCGGATTGATGGCGATCGTGCGACCAGTGACTTGAATAGCCGAAAACCATCCTCGGTGTCAGGGGTTCTGCGGTTCGCCGGCAAAACGGCGCAGCGCACTGGCGGATCAGCGGTATGATCGCTACATTGGGTCGGCGAGGCTGCGTTTCGCGTCAGGAGCCATATATCCCCGGGGCCTTATCGATCCTTCCGGGAACTGTCCCTGGCCGGGTCCGTGGACCCGGTCACATGGTGCCCACCTACTTTCGTAGGGAACTCCGGGATCGAGCGCTTCAACGGTTATCGTGGCTTCGCACTGTTTCCGTCTTCGGCTGGCAATGTCCTCGGCTTTTCCCGGCCGCAGCCTCCGCCTATAAGCGGGAATGTCCGCGCTGACTGACGCTCCCAGCAAGAATGACCTCCGCGCCGCCGCTCTGGCGCGCCGCCGCGGTCTGAGCGAGGCTGCGCGCACCGCCGCCGCGATGGCGATCGCGGCTCGAGGCCTTCCGTTCGAGCTGCCGCCGGGCGCGGTTGTGTCCGGCTACGCGCCGATCCGCGGCGAGCTCGATCCGTTGCCGCTGATGCAGGCGCTGGCGGCACGCGGCGCCCGCTTGGTGCTGCCGGCGGTGGTGCAGCAGGGCCGGCCGCTGCGTTTCCACGCCTGGCAGCCCGGCGATGCGCTGCTGCGCAGCCCGCTCGGCATCGACGAGCCGCGCCCCGAAGCGCCCGAACTCAATCCCGACATTCTGCTGATCCCGCTCGCCGCCTTCGACGGCCTCGGCCATCGCATCGGCTATGGCGCCGGCTATTACGATTGCACGCTCGAGGCGCTGGGTGCGGCGCGGCGCATCATCACCGTCGGCCTCGCCTTCGCGGTGCAGCAAATTGCGGCCGTGCCTGCCGCCGCCCACGACGTGGCGCTGGATTATGTGCTAACCGAGCATGAGACGCTCAATTTCCGGAGTCGATAGGTTTGCGCATTCTGTTCATCGGCGACGTGGTCGGCAAAGCGGGCCGCGTGGCGATCGCCGAACATCTCCCCGGCCTGATCCGCGACTGGCAGCTCGACTGCACCATCATCAACGGCGAGAACGCCGCCGGCGGCTTCGGCATTACCGAGGCGATCTACAATGATTTCATCGACGCCGGCGCCGATGCGGTGACGCTCGGCAACCACGCCTGGAATCAGAAGGAGGCGCTGGTGTTCATCGAGCGCGCGCCGCGGCTGATCCGGCCGGCCAACTTCCCGCGCCACACCCCCGGCCGCGGTGCCGCTCTGGTCGAGACCCGCAGCGGCGCGCGGGCCCTGGTGATCAACGCGATGGGCCGCGTGTTCATGGAGCCGCTGAACGATCCGTTCGCCGCGGTGGCGCGCGAACTCGACGCCTGCCCGCTGCGCGAGGCGGCCGACGCCATCGTGCTGGACTTCCACGGCGAAGCCTCGAGCGAAAAGCAGGGCATGGGTTACTTCTGCGACGGCAAGGTCAGCCTCGTCGTCGGCACCCACACCCATGTGCCGACCGCCGATCACCAGATCCTGCCCGGCGGCACCGCCTACATGACCGATGCCGGCATGACCGGCGATTATGATTCCGTGATCGGCATGCAGAAGGACGAGCCGCTGCACCGCTTCGTCACCGGCATCCCGCAGGGCCGCTTCGAACCAGCCAACGGCGTCGCCACGCTGAGCGGCGTCGCAGTCGAGACCGACAACGCGACCGGCCTCGCGATCCGCATCGCCCCCGTCCGCATCGGCGGCCGCTTGCATCAGGCGCGGCCTGAGTTCTGGACGAGTGAGCAGCCGCAAGCCGAGGCGCCGTAGGGGTGGGCTGAGCGTAAGCGAAGCCCACGCGTCGCACGCGACGACGTCTCGTCCCTATGACGTCGCCGCTTTCCGCGTGGGCACGGCGCTACGCGCCTTTGCCCACCCTACATCCCACGTCACACGTCATTGCGAGGAGCGCAGCGACGAAGCAATCCAGCCCGGTGCACGAGGCTGGATTGCTTCGCAATGACGTGAAAAGCGTCAGTACCGTTCCGGCACATACATTTCCGGCGGGATCGGGGTGCGGATGTAGTCGGGGTGGTGGATACGCGGCGGCAGGACGACGCGTTCGGCCGGCAGGTCTTCGTAGGGGATCTGGTCCAGCAGATGCGCGATGCAGTTCAGCCGCGCCTTCTTCTTGTCGACGGCCTGCACCACGTGCCACGGCGCCTCGGCGATGTGGGTGCGCTCCAGCATCTCCTCCTTGGCCTTGGTGTAGTTCTCCCAGCGCGCGCGCGACTGCACGTCCATCGGGCTCAGCTTCCACTGCTTCAGGGGATCGTTGATCCGCATCATGAAGCGCAGCTGCTGCTCGTCGTCGGTGATCGAGAACCAGTATTTGATCAGCACGATGCCGGAGCGCACCAGCATGCGCTCGAATTCCGGCACCGAGCGGAAGAACTCCTCGACCTCGGGCTCGGTGCAGAAGCCCATCACCCGCTCGACGCCGGCGCGGTTGTACCAGGAGCGATCGAACAGCACCATTTCCCCCGCCGCCGGCAGATGCGAGACGTAGCGCTGGAAGTACCATTGGCTGCGCTCGCGCACGCTCGGCGCCGGCAGCGCCGCGACCCGGCAGATCCGCGGATTGAGCCGCTGGGTGATGCGCTTGATCACGCCGCCCTTGCCGGCAGAATCGCGGCCCTCGAAGATCACCACGACCTTGAGGCCCTGATGCTGCACCCAGCTCTGCAGCTTCACCAGTTCGCCCTGCAGCCGGAACAGTTCCTTGAAGTAGATCCGGCGGTCGATGGTGTCGGCGGGCGAATGGTCGGCGAATTCGTTGGTCAGCGCATCGAGCCGGTCGTCGTCGATTTCGAGTTCCAGTTCCTCATCGAAGCCGTCGAGCATCTCCGCCTCGATCCGCTGCCGCATGGTCGGCGTCGCGGTCAGTTTCTTGGCGGTGAGCTTGGCTGTCTTGGTCGGCTTGGCAGGGGGCTTGCGGGCCATGGGGATCTCCGGGCAGGGGCAGACCCGGCACATGCCGTTTGTATTTGTCGCCCGTATGACGGGCGTACAGAGCTGCGGTGATTTGGCACGCGTACGTCGTTATCGCGCTCACCACGAACCGCAGCGCGCCCCCTCTCCCGCTTGCGGGAGAGGGCTGGGGTGAGGGCGCCCCAGGCAATGAGTCCGCGTTTCGCTGAGAGGAGAGCCCTCACCCGCCGCGCGCGCGGCGCGGGTGATCAGCCCGTTCGCGCGGCGCCGAATTTGAGGACGGCATCGACCATCCGGTCGACATCCTCATACGTGGTCCGGTGATTGACGATGGCGGCGCGGATGGCGAGGTGGCCGTCGATCGTGGTGGCGGAGGGGGCGGCCATTCCCGACTCGTGCAGGTCGGCTACCATCTCGGCGTTCAGCGCGTCGGCATCCATCCCGCTCTGTGCACGATAGCGGAAGCAGACGATGTTGAGCGTGACCGGCGCCAGCAACTCGAGCTGCGGCTCGCGGCGCACGCGGGCCTCGAGATGCCGCGCGATCGCGCAGGTCTGGGCGATCATGGCGCCGAGCCGCTCGGTGCCGTAGGTCTTCAGCGTGAACCAGGTCTTCAACGCGCGGAAGCCGCGTGACAAATCCGGGCCGAAATCGCACGGCCAGGGCGAGCCGCCGGCGAGGCCGCGGGTCTCGCGGCGCAAGTAAGCGGCCGGTGCCGCGAAGGTCGCGCGGTGCTGCTCGCCGTCGCGCACGATCAGGAAGCCGGCGTCGTAGTTCACCTGGCCCCATTTGTGGAAATCGAGCGCGATCGAGTCGGCTTCGCTCAGCCCGGCGAGCTTCGGCGCGATCTCCGGCGACAGCATGCCGAGCGAGCCGTAGGCGCCGTCGATGTGAAACCACAGGGCTTCGTCGCGGCAGAGCTGTGCCAAAGCGGCGAGATCATCGATCGCGCCGGTGTCGACGGTGCCGGCCGAGCCGGTCACCAGAAACGGCCGGAATCCTGCGGCGCGGTCTTCGGCGATGCGCCGGCGCAGCGCCGCGATGTCGATGCGGTGCGCGGCGTCGAACGGGATCCGCCGCATCGCGCCGCGGCCGAGCCCGGCGAGATCGGCCGCCTGCACCACGCAGCCATGCGCCGCCGCCGACGCGTAGGCGGTGAGCGGCTCGCCGGCGAGCCCGCCCTCGCGCACCTGCGGCCCGAGCGCCGCCGCCCGCGCCACCAGCAGCGCCATGAAATTCGCCATCGACGAGCCGGTGACGAACACGCCGCTCGCGGTGTCGGGAAAGCCGAACAGCTCGCGCACCCAGCGCACGATCTGGCGCTCGACCTCGATGCCGACGTGATTGCGGCCGCCGCAATTGGCGTTCAGCCCGGCCGCCAGCATCTCGGCGAGCATTCCCACGGCGGTGCCGCCGCCATGCACCCAGCCCATGAAGCCGGGATGCACATTGCCGGTCGCATACGGCGCGATGGCGTCGGTGAAGTCGGCATACACCTCGCCGAGCGGGGTTTCGCCGCGCGGCAGCGCCGCGCTGAAGCGCGCCCGCACATCGTCCGGCAGCGGCTGCCACACCGGCCGCTCGCGCACCTGCGCGATGTGATCGATCATGTCGTCGAGCATGCGATGCGCGTCGGCGCGCAGCGCGGTCCAGTCGTCGGGATCGAGGCTGGTCGGGGGATTCGGGACGGCGTCGGCCGGCCCGCCTTGTTCGGCACTCACATCAGGACTCGCTGCAGACGCGTTGGAAACTTGCCTCGCGCCTTACGCCACGTCTTGCCGGCGCGCCGCAACGTGGCGCTCCAGCATCGTGGCGAAGGCCTCGAAGATCTTCGTCATCTGCGGCGGCTTGTAGGGATAGACCTCGGGGCTGTCCATATTGTGCACCACCGCGGTGTTGTCGATCTCGAACACCAGCAGGTCGCCGTTCGGCGTCTGGGCGCAGTCGATGGTGAAGTAATCGAGACCGATCCGCTCGGCGAGGCCCTGCAGCGCGGTGCGATGCCGGCGCGCGAAGCCGAAATCGAAGGTGTGGAAGAACGCCGCTTCCTCCAGCCGCTTGCTGGCGCTCTGCGCCATGCCGGCGTTGAGGTACCAGATGTCCCAGCGGTCGGCGATCGCCATATGGCAGGCGTAGGGCTTGCCGTCGGCCACGACGATCCGGTACTTGCGAAACAGCCCGTCGTCGCTGGCATAGTCGACGTACCGCGCGACGAAATACTCGGTCTCGGTGCGCTCGGCGAGATACGCCGTGAGCGCCGCGCAGCTCTCGATCCGCGCCAGCCCGAAGCCGGCATGCGAGCCGCGCGGCCGCACGATCACCGGGAAGGCGACGCCGCCGGCGGCGTCCTGCAGGGTTGCGCTGCCTTCGGCCACCGCAACGAGCGCGCCGCGCGACACCGGGATGGTGGCCGGGATGTCGAGCCCGTCGACGTCGCCGATCAGCCGATACAGCTTGTCGCGGTCGAGATGGCGGATCAGCTTCGGCGCGTTGAGCAGCGGCACCGGCCAGCTGTCGGCGCGCGCCTCGATCGCCGCCAGCGCGCCGCGGCATTCCTCCGAATCGGAGGCGATCACGATCGCGACGTCGTGCGGCGGGAGCGGATCGGGAAGCGGCACACCGTCGACGACGTACAGCGTCAGCAGCTCGATCCCGGAGGTCTCCAGCAGGAATTCGATCGGCGTGTTGCCGCCCATGTCGATATCGGCGGCGAGCGCCAGCACCCGCAGCCGCGGCTGCGCGCTGGAGCAGGGCGATCGAAACAGCTGATGCTGCGCCAGCGTCTCGGTCTGCACCGAGAGGCCGGCCTGCTTGTGGCCGAACAGCTGCGTGAGCAGCGCGAGGTCGAGCTGCTCGCCGGCGGTCGCGGTGCCGTCCTCGACCTTGCCCATCAGCTCCTGCCACAGCGGAAGCAGGTTCTCACCGTCGAACGCGCGCTTGGTCAGGCGTGCAAAGCCGATCCGGTCGGCGATGGGCTGCGGGTCAGAGGGCATGGAGGTCCTTGGCTGGTGCGGTGAAGTCGGGCTGCGTCAGCAGCGCGGCGAGGCGGGCGATCACGGTCGCGGCGTCGGCGAGAATGGGAGCAATGGCCTGGTCTGCGTCGCCGGGATTCGCCGCCCAGGCGTCCACCACATGGCGGGCGCTGATGCAGATCCGCAGCGCTGCGGCCTCGTCCTCGTTGCGTCCGCCCCAGCCGACCGGCTGGCCGATCAGGCAGGGCGTGTCGGCGTCGTTCTGAAGGGCGGCATAAAGCGCGCGGCAGCGCGGCAGCGACAGCGGCGCGCCGTCCGGCTCGCAGGTGAAGGCGAAGATCGTCGGCGCGGCGAATTCGTCGGCCTCGGCCGGCCGCGGCTGCGGCGGCTGCAGCCGCAGCGCCGGCGAAGCCTGGATCAGCCGGGCGATGCCGTCGCCGAGCCCGCGCAGCGCGGCGCGGCGGAATGTCTCCGGCACCGCGTGATACGCCTGGATCTCTTCGAGCGCCGCCTCCCAGCGCAGCCATTGGCCGAAATTCGGTGACGTGGCGAACGCCCCGCGCAGGCCGCGCCAGCGCATCGGCCAATCGCTCAGCGTCGTATAGGCGGCGAGCCCGGTCGCCAGCGCGCCGGCGTGGTCGAGCGTGGCCGTGAGCCGCTGCGGCACCAGCACCGCGCCGCTGAACGCCGGCCCGGCGTAGTATTTCGAGCCGGTGATCTGCACCAGATCGCCCCGCGCGAGGCAGCGCGCGATGCGGCGGCGGCCGAGCCGCATCTGGCAGGCATCGACCACGATCTGCACGCGCCCCGGCCAGCGCGCCGCAATCTCGTCCGCATAGGCGTCGCTCGGCGCCTGCAGGCCGAGCTTGGAGCAGTCCATCACCTGCAGCATCACCCGCGCGCCACGCGCGACCAGCGTCTCCACCGTCTCCAGCACCTCGGCGTCGATTTCGGCGGAGCTGCGCAGCCGGCCGTCGCCGCGCAGCCGCACCGCGATGCTGCGCACCGGGCCGAGCCCTTCGATCGGCGCGCCCGTGGTCACGCTGCAATCGTTGGTGCTGCGCGCGGTGAAATGCAGGCCCCGCGCCGTCAAGGCGGTGCCGGAGCCGCTCTGGTCGGCGCCGACTACCACCGTCACCAGCTCGTCGCCGAGTAGCGCGCGACTCAGCGCCAGCGCCTGCAGTTGTGCGTCGGTGCCGGATGCCGCGAACACCACCTCGGTGCCCGAGCCGCCGAGCCCGAGCAGCGCGCGGAGGTCCTCACGCATCGCCTCGACCCGCGCATCGAAGCAGGCGATCAGACCGTGCAGGATGGCGGAAGCCATCAGCGCCGTGCGCGCCGAGTCGGCAGCGTCGTAGCCGCGCTGCGAGATGGTGGTGGCGGTGCAGGACGCAAAGCTCGGGATCGCCGGTGTCGGCGCCGCGCTACAGCCATAGGCGTTGCGGCCGGTGGCCGGGTCGCGCGTCAGCCGCGCATCGCCGCCGCTGATCAGCAATTGGTCGAGCGGGGCGAACAGCTCGCGCAACGGCGAGGGGGCGCGGAGTCCTGGCTCGGGCGGTGCCCGGCGGTCGGCGACGATGTGCGGCGCGCTCGCGGAGTTCGACATCGCTCAGCCTCTCACCCGGCCGTGGCCGGGCGGTCGTCGAAAGGCGCCAGCCGAATGCCGGGCGCCGTGACCCTCGTCAAGCCTAAACCGGCTTGGTTAATATCGGTTTACCAACCCGGCCGCCGAAACCGGCGGCCGGGTTGGCCGGGACTACGCGGCGCGGACGTTGTCGAGGAATTTCGTCACTTCGACCTTGAGCCGCGCGCTGTTCTGCGACAGCGATTGCGCCGCCGACAGCACCTGGCTCGACGCCGAACCGGTCTCGGTGGCGCCGCGCTGAACTTCAGTGATGTTGGCCGAGACCTGCTGGGTGCCCTGCGCCGCCTGCGAGACGTTGCGGGAAATCTCCTGCGTGGCCGCGCCCTGTTCCTCGACCGCCGACGCAATCGTGGAGGAGATCTCCGACATCCGCCCGATGGTGCCGCCGATCTCCCGGATCGCCGCCACCGACTGATCGGTCGCGGCTTGGATGCCGTTGATCTGCTGGCTGATCTCGCCGGTGGCCTTGGCGGTCTGCTCGGCCAGTGCCTTGACCTCGGCGGCCACCACGGCGAAGCCGCGGCCGGCCTCGCCGGCGCGGGCCGCTTCGATCGTGGCATTGAGGGCCAGCAGGTTGGTCTGGCCAGCGATGGTGTTGATCAGTTCGACGACGTCGCCGATCCGCGCCGCCGCCTTGGCGAGCTCCTCGACGCGGCCGTTGGTGGCGCGGGCCTGCTCGACCGCCTCGTGGGCGATCCGCGCCGATTCCTGGACCTGGCGGCTGATCTCGTTGACCGACGAACTCATCTCCTCGGTGGCCGACGCCACCGACTGCACGTTGGTGGAGGCTTCCTCGGACGCCGAGGTCACCATCGTGGCGAGGTGCTGCGAACGCTCGGCCGTCGAGGCCAGCATCGTGGCCGAGGCTTCGAGTTCGTGCGACGCCGAGGACACCGTGTCGACGATCTCGCCGATGGCGCGTTCGAAGTCGCCGGCGAGGCGCATCGTGTCGGCCTTGCGCTGCGCGGCGGCGCGGGCTTCGGCTTCCGCTTGGCCGGCCTGCAGCCGCTGCCGCTCGATGGCGTTGACCTTGAACACCTCGACGGCGCCGGCCATGTCGCCGATTTCGTCGGCGCGGCCGACGCCCGGCACTTCGGCCTCCAGCCGGCCGGCGGCGAGCTGTTTCATCGCCTGCGTGATCGCATCGATCGGCCGGGTGATGCCGCGCGCCACCAGCACCGACACCAGCGTGATGATCAGCAGCACGATCGCGGCGGCGATCAGCAGCCGCTGCGTCGCGCTCCAGGTCTGGGCCTGCAGATCGTCGATATAGACGCCGGTGCCGACGATCCAGCCCCACGGCGCGAAGCCGGCGACGCGGCTGAGCTTGGGGAACTGCTGCTCGGAGCCCGGCTTAGGCCAGACGTAATCGACATAGCCGCTGCCGTCGCGGCGTACCGTGTCGACCATCTCGCGGAACAGCAGCTTGCCGTTCGGGTCCTTGGTGTTGGTCTGATCCTGGCCGATCAGCTGCTTGGCGATCGGGTGCATCAGCATCCGGCTCTGCATGTCGGTGATGAAGAAGTACTCGTTGCCGCCGTAGCGCAGCTTGGCGATCCGCGCCTGGGCGCGCTTCTGCGCCTCGTCGGTGCTGATCTCGCCGCGCTGCGCGGCGTCATGCTCGTCCTTGACGATCGCGATCGCCAGATCGGCCAGATGGGCAAGCTCGATCTGCTTCTGCTGCTTCAAGCCCGAGGCGATTTCTTCCGAGGCGAGCAGGCTCGTCATCAGGAGACCGGCGAAGCCCAGTCCGATCAACAGATAGATCCTGCGGCCGATCGTCATGCGTAGTTTGGACAGCATTCTGCATTCCCGTTTGAATTGGCGATGGAGTGGGGATCAGGCCGAGCCCGGCGATCCATGCATGCGGGCCCCTTGTGGCGGTCACGCGGCTGGCGAAGCGCCATCCGCGTGTGCTCGCGCCGTCGGCGAGCGCACGTCCGCGGGCGTCGCCTCGGAAGGCGTCGAGCGGGGCCACGCATGCCGATGGGGTCTTGCGTCGCTTGCGAGCGAGCCGCGGCAGCGTTGCTGCCGACTGCATCAATCGAGCGACGGTGTCAGGACCTGAACTATCCATGAAGATTGATAGCTAATGGTAAACAGCTGGCTGGCGGATTGCCGCTCGCAGAACTACCAGTCCGAAAATCGCATCAGTTTCGGCATTAATTTACCGTTCGGAGTGCTCGCCGGAAAAACTTTAGTCGAGTCACGGCCAGCGGCAGGCGTCGCTCACAAAATATCATTTTGGCGCGAAGGAAAGCCGGGGGGCGTCCGTAATCGTCACATCAGTCGGCGCGGTGCCGGCCGTCCGCTGAGTGTGAGGAGAGGACCTGATGATGCGCAAGTTCCTGATCGCTGCGGCGTTTGCCGCTGCCACCCCGGTCGCGGCCGAGGCCGCTCCGCTGATCGTGTCCACCGCGGCACCGCAAGCCGCGGCGGCCCGTGTGATCGAGCCGGTCGCCTGCGTGCGCGGCGGCTGGCGCGGTCCCGGCGTTTATCCGGGCTGCGGCCCCGTCCGCCGTTACTACCGGCCGTATCCGTATGTGGTCGCGCCGATGGCTCCGGTTTATGGAGCGCCCCGCCTCGTCGTTGCCGCGCCGGTGGTGCCGGCGCCGCGCTGCTGGATCGCGGGTGCTTGGCGGCTGTGCTAGTCGGCAGTGCGACGCAGCGGCGACCGGATAGAGGGCGGGGCGGTGGAGGACGACAGCGACGAAGCGCTGATGGCTGCCGTCGCGGCGCGACGGCAGCAGGCGTTTCGCGTGTTGATGACGCGGCATATGCCACGCGCCATCCGGATCGCGCAGCGCATCGTCCGGAATGCCGCCGAAGCCGACGATATCGGCCAGGAAGCGTTCCTGCGGGTCTGGCACAAGGCGGCATCGTTCGATCCGCAGGTCGGGCGCTTCACCACCTGGCTGTATCGGATCGTGCTCAATCTCGCGTTCGACCGGTCGCGAAAGCCCGTGCATGCGCCGATCGAGGAAGCGGTGGAGATCGCTGCGCACGAGCCGGCGCCGGTCGACAACGTGATCGCCGATCAGCAGCGCCGTGCGCTCGACGCTGCGCTGGCGCGGCTGTCGGAGCGGCAGCGCGGCGCGATCGCGCTGTTTCATATGGAAGGACTGTCCGGCGACGAAGCGGCGCGGGCGATGGGGCTCAGCGCCAAGGCGTTCGAGTCGCTGCTGGCGCGAGCCCGCGTCGCACTCCGGAAAGAAGTCGAGACGATCGAGCAGACCAGGAGGTTGCCATGACGCCGGAGCGATTCAGGGAACTGGCGGAGATTTGGGGCGGCGACATCGAGCGCTGGCCCAAGGCGGAGTGGCCGGCGGCGCGCGAGATCGCGCGGACCGACGCCGGCTCCGCGATCCTGCGCGAGCAGCATCCGCTCGACGCGCTGCTGGCTTCAGCGCCCGACGTGAGCCCGGCGCGCGCCGACCGCGCCGCGCTGGCGGTGCTGGGCGCGATCGCGGCGAGCGAATCGCGGCCGCCCTGGTATCGACGCTGGCTACAGCCGGTCTCGCTGCTGCCCGCCGGCAGTCTTGCCTGTTCGGCGCTGCTGGGGATCTGGCTCGCCGGGGCGCTGCCCTATCACCAGGACGAGCAGGCGGTCGCCACGGTCGCGGCCGTGTTCGACGCCTCCGTCATCAGCCTGTGGGGAAACCAATGATCGTCCGGTTCGGCTCGCTCACCGGAGGCCGCCTGCTGCTGCTGGCGTCGCTCTGTCTCAATGTCGCGCTCGGCGCCTATGTGGGGGCGCAATGGCTGCAGCCCGAATGGGTGCCGAAAGACGTCGTCACGCCGGTCCGGCTGATCGAACGCGTCGCCTCGCGGCTGCCGCCGGAGGATGCCGCGATCCTGCGTCGCAATTTCCAGGCCCGGCAGACGGAGATGCAGCCGCTGCAGCAGGCCTATGTGGCGGCGCTGATGAACACGCTGCGGCTGACCGGCCAGGCCGAGCTCGACAAGCCTGCGCTGGAGGCAGCGGTCAGGGACGCGCGCGAGAAGCGCATCAAGATCGGCGACGCGGTGATCGACACCTTCGTGGAAACGCTGGGGCAGATCTCGACGAAAGGACGTCGGCAGCTCGCCGGCGCGATGTTTCGCTGAGCCCGCGCCGCGCCGCGAGGGATCGCGGCGGCTGCAGCGTATCACCTATGTCCGCCTGCCGGATCTGCAGCGCGACCCACCACCTCAACCTGGATCGAAGGAGCCTTTATGCCCCGATTGATGTCGACCTCCGGCCGTGCCCGGCCCGTCTTGTTCTACGCCAGCGACGCCCTGGTGCGTGCCGCCTTGGTCGCCGCATTGGTGATCGCCGCCCTCGCGGTGTCACTATCGCTCGCCAACGCCCAGGACAGCGCCGCCCGCGAAGCCTGCAAGCCCGACTATCAGAAATTCTGCAGCAGCGTGACGCCCGGCGGTGGCCGCATCAAGAAGTGCCTCGCCGACAACTTCGCCAACCTCTCCGACGCCTGCAAGCAGGTCGTGGGATCGGCGAAGTAAGCAGATCGCGTGCTTGAGTCACAACCTCTCGGCCCCAATTCGATCGTCATTGCCGGGCTTGACCCGGCAATCCATCGTCTTCGCAAAGGACCCTGTTAGCAGCGCGCGATGGATGCGCGGGTCAAGCCCGCGCATGACGGCAGAGGATGGGGCGTGGTCTCGTCCGAACTCATCGCGGGGAGCGATGCGTGTTGGCGCCAACCTACAACTTGTACGCCGTCCTGAACCCGCCCCAATGCCGGCCCCGCACCTTCAACGGGACGTCGATTTCGCGCATCATCACCATGTTGCCGCCGCCCATGTCGCGGGCGTAGCTCTGGATCAGGAACGGCCTTGTGTTGCGGCCGGCGGCGAGGCCGGCGGGGTCGTTGAAGATGCGGCGGTTGCGTGAATTCGCGGTGTTGAAGACGACGTCGCCCGGGCGCTGCGGCTGCGAGTAGATCTTGTTGTGCACCGGCAGATAGCCGTTGCGGTCGATCATCGCGCAGAACGCCATGCGCTTGTCCTTGGCCAGGAACGCTTCCTGGAATGGCGGCAGCGCGCCGTCGGCCCAGTCGAGAATCTGCGTCCGATACTGCACCGGGTTGGTACCGGGAATCTCCACGTAGGTGTCGTCGAACATCGCCTCCAGCGTGATCGCGCCGGTGGCGATGCCGCGCTCGAAGATCCGGTGGAGTTCGGCGCCGGCTTCCAGCGCGCGGGCGACGCATTCGGAGTTCTCGTCGCGGATCGCCCACAGCCGGTCCTCGATCGCCTCCCGCAGCGCCGCGTTCGGCGCGATGAACATCGCCTGCGCGCCGGCGCCGCTGTGCTCGGTGATCCTGATCCGGCAGGGACCGACGTCCTGCAGCTCGGCGTCGAGCGTTTGGTTGAGCGGCAGCGCCGCGGCGGCGGGGCCGGCGATCAGGACGCCGCCGTGCGAGATCTCATAGACCGGCGCGCTGATGCGGCCGTGCGGCGCCGCGATCCCGATCGACAGATGGCACGGCAGCTTCTCGCGCCGGCGCGCCTCGTCGCGGTCGCCCTGCTTCAGCAGGACGGCGGTGCGGGCGCGCAGCTTCTCGGCGAACAGCGTCACGGTCTGGCCGGCGCGGGCGACCTCGGCGCCGTGCTGCTCGGCCTCGCGGGTGGCGCTGTCGATCTCGGCGGCGCTGTCGCCGACCGACACGATGAAGCTGCCCGCGGTGGCGGCATTGCCGGCGACATCGCCGGTGGTGGCGTTCTGCTCCGCGACCGCGCCGTTGACGGTGTCGAATACCGGCCGGATCGCCGCGATCGCGCTGGTGATGCGATGCACCGCGTCGGCCGAGCTCGAGGCGTCGCGCTGCAACGCGTCGATCTTGCGCTTGATCTCCTCGGTCGCCTCCTGGGTCTGCACCGCCAGCGCCTTGACCTCGGTCGCCACCACGGCGAAGCCGCGGCCGGCGGCACCGGCGCGCGCGGCCTCGATGGTGGAGTTGAGCGCCAGCAGCGTCGTCTGCCGCGCGATCTGCGCGATCAGATTGACCACATTGCCTATCGCCGCAGAGGAGTCGCGCAGCCGTTCGACATTGGAGGTGGCCTCGGTGGCGGCGGTGCTGGCGTCGTCGGCGAGCCGCGAGGCCTGGCGCACCTGCGCGCCGATGCCTTCGGCCGAGTGGGTGAACTTGTCGGCGGCCTGCGAGAACGACACCGCGGTCGCCTGCGCGGCGCTGGTGTGGCCGGTCAGCGCGTCGGTGCGCTGGCGGATGGTGTGCAACATGGCGGTGGTGGATTGCACGCCGGTGGTGACCGAATCCGCGGCGCGTTCGAGCTGGCGAATCAGCGAGCCGAGTTCGAGCTCCAGCAGTTCGAGGATATCGGACGCCGAATCGGTGTCGTCGGCGATCGGCGCGGCCGCCTGCGGGGGCGTCGGTGCAACGAGGTCCGGCACAGGCGCCTCCGCCTGCCGCTTCCGAAAGAGGCCGAACGCCATGAATCCTCCCGCAATCCGAGAAATATCGTCGATACTCGCGTCACCTGGTGAAGTTGCGGTTAAATTTTTCGATACGGAAAACAAGCCATTCGGAGGGGGGTGGCCCGGCGGGTCTTTGATTTCGGCCCCTCGGCCGCTTATAACCCCGCGCCGCAGCCCGAAAAAATCCTGATCGACCGCGAGAGAGCACGCATGGCCGGACATTCCCAATTCAAGAACATCATGCACCGCAAGGGCAAGCAGGATGCACAAAAGTCCAAGGCCTTCAGCAAGCTGGCGCGCGAAATAACGGTGGCCGCCAAGCTCGGCACGCCCGACCCGGCAATGAACCCGCGGCTGCGTGCCGCGGTGATCGCCGCGCGGCAGGAGAATATGCCGAAGGACAATATCGAGCGCGCCATCAAGAAGGCGGTCGGCGGCGACAGCGAGAATTACGACGAGATCCGCTACGAAGGTTACGGCCCGGGCGGCGTCGCCGTCATCGTCGAGGCGCTGACCGACAACCGCAACCGCGCCGCCTCCGACATCCGCTCGTTCTTCACCAAGTCGGGCGGCAATCTCGGCGAAACCGGCTCGGTCGCCTTCATGTTCGACCGCACCGGCGTGATCGAATACGACGCCGACAAGGCCTCGGCCGACGACATGCTGGAAGCCGCCATCGAGGCCGGCGCCGACGACGTGGTGTCGAGCGAGGCCGGCCACGAGGTCTACGCCTCGCAGGACACCTTCCGCGACGTCGCCAAGGCGCTCGAAGCCAAGTTCGGCGAGCCGCGCAAGGCGGCGCTGATCTGGAAACCGCAAAACACCGTCGCGGTCGACGACGAGACCGGCGAGAAGCTGTTCAAGCTGATGGACCACCTCAACGACCACGACGACGTCCAGAACGTCTACGCGAATTTTGAGGTGTCGGACGCGCTGATGGCGAAGATGGCGGGCTGATTGCTCGCGCCGAAAGCTTGCAGCCGAACTGCGCTCACTTCAGCGCGGGGCGCCGCCCCACTGACCCACGTCATCGCCCGACTTGATCGGGCGACCCAGTATCCCAGAGAGATGCTGATGAAGCGGCCGCCGGCGGCGGGCAAACGCTGACGCTCTGGAATACTGGGTCCCCGCATTCGCGGGGATGACAGCTGAGAGCGGGGCAAACGCGGTGCCTTACACTGGGGAAGGCGTTCCTCCGTCTCCCGTTTCTGTTTCGTTCACGTCTATCTGGCGTTATCACTGCGCCATGAGCCAGCCGCCGATTCGCAGTGTTCGCATTCTCGGGATCGACCCCGGCCTCCGCCGCACCGGCTGGGGGGTGGTCGAGAGCGAGGGCAATCGGCTGGTCTATGTGGCGTGCGGCTCGGTGGAGCCGCGGGACACGATGCCGCTCGCCGAGCGGCTGCTGGCGATCCATGATGGGCTTGCCAAGGTGCTTGCCGCCTACGCGCCGGCCGAGGCCGCGGTCGAGCAGACCTTCGTCAACAAGGACGGCGCCGCGACGCTGAAGCTCGGCCAGGCACGCGGCGTGGCGATGCTGGTGCCGGCGATGCACGGCCTGCTGGTCGCCGAATACGCGCCCAATCTAGTCAAGAAAACGGTGGTCGGCGCCGGCCATGCCGACAAGACCCAGATCAAGATGATGCTGAAGATCCTGCTGCCCAAGGCCGATCCGACCAGCGCCGACGCCGCCGACGCCTTGGCGATCGCCATCACCCACGCCCACCACCGCGTCAGCGCGCAAAGGCTGAAGGCGGTGGGGGCATGAGCATGCGGATGGCAATGGCGCATTGTGAAGTTAGGGCGCTGCCTCTCCCCGCCCACAGCGCGCTCCCTCTCCCGCTTGCGGGAGAGGGCTGGGGTGAGGGCGACGCGGGCACAGTGCTCGTGGCGCCCCCCCCCCCCCCCCCCCCCCCCCCCGGGGGGGGGGGGGGGGGGCCG
>NZ_JAJNAL010000044.1 GCF_022271405.1 Rhodopseudomonas infernalis
GATGGAGCGAAGCGTAATCCGGGGAGCGTTGTCGATGCCGTCCCGGATTTCGCTTCGCTTCATCCGGGCTACTGACGGAGTCAGTGCTCGCGTCGCCCTCACCCCAGCCCTCTCCCGCAGGCGGGAGAGGGAGCGCGCTGCGGTCCAGCCCGCAGCGGGCTGTTACCGCTGCTGACTGCGCGCCATTGCGGTCAGGCGGCCCATGTTCTTGAGCAGGATGCGGCCGCGGTGGAGGTCGAGGATGTCGTCTTTGCGCCAGGTCTGCAGTTGGCGGTTGACGCTCTCGCGCGCGGCGCCGACGAAGACGCCGAGTTGCTCCTGCGAGATATGCACCTCGGCGCCGAAATCGGCGGCGAGCGCGCACAGCCGCCGTGCCAGCCGCACCGGCAGCGGCTGCAGTACCGACTCGTCCATGCGCTCGCTCATCCAGCGAATCCGCTGGCACAGCAGCCCGATGAGTTTCACCGCCAGCTTCGGTTCACGCTCGAGATGGCCGAGCAGATCATCACGCCGCAGCATGAAGACTTCGCTGGGCTCGCCCGCAGTCGCGTCGGTGGTGCGGCGGTGACCGTCGAGCACGGCGACTTCGCCGAACAGATCGCCTGGCCCCAGGAAATTCAGGGTGAGCCGGCTGCCGTCAGCCGCGACTGTCTCGATCCGGATCTGACCACGGCGAACGCCGAACAGCGCGTCGCCGTCGTCGCCCTTCCGGAACAGTACTTCGCCGGCCTCCATCTGCCGCTTATCGCCGAGCGCCGCGATCTGCTGCAGCTCATCGGCGCCCATTTCTGCGAACAACGGATTGACCTTCAGCATCACCGCGAATTCAGCCTGATTACTCATCGCGATGGTTGCCCCGCCCCCGTTGACCTTGCAACGATTAGCCGCGCGAAACCGGCAATGGTTCAAAGTAAAATGTGGGGTCGGTTGCAGACTTTCCGCCAATGTCGGCGCTATCCTGCAGCCCGCGCGCGGTCCGATGCCGTGATGCGGCCCAAGAGATCGGCCACACACGGCGCGATGCACAGCCCGCGGTCACACTGCGCTGGGATAGCAAGATGAGTAAGTCCAGAATTGTCGGCATCGTTGTCGTCGGCCTCGTTGCCGCGGTGGCGCTGCTGCTCACTGTCGGCATTCCGTCAGGTGCAATCTCGTCGGCGATCGAAACGCGTATCGCCCGCGCGACCGGCTACTCGGTCGCGGTGACCGGGACCAGCAAGATCGGTCTGTTTCCCGGCTTCAATCTGACCCTGAACGACGTGACCCTGACCGATCCGAACGAACCGACGCCGGGTCATCGCATCCGGATCGGCAGTGTCCGTGCCGAGGCGTCGCTCAGCAGCCTGCTGGCCGGTACGCCGCGGGTGACGGAGCTGACGCTGACGCGACCCGAGATTCAGATTCCGCTGATCCGCGATCGCAAGCGGGTCGTCAACAAGCCGGCTGCCGATGAGCCCGGAACAAAGCCGGACACCGTGATCGATCACGTCACCATCAAAGACGGCACCGTCATCATGGCGAACGCGGCCGATGGCGTGGAAGACCGCATCGACGGCATCAACGCCGCCATCGCGATCGATGCCGAGCGCAGCGTCGCCGCGACCGGCGCAGCGCGGCTCGGCGGCGGGCCGGCGACGTTCCAAATCAAAGCCGCCCCGGCGGGAGACGCCCAGCCGGTGCCGGTGGAGCTGACCTTCGCGGCGCCCGATCTGCTGAGCGGCGCCATCGCCGCCAAGGCCGAAGTCCGGCTGCGCGGCACGCTGCTGCAGATCAACGGCCTGTCGGGCACGCTCGGCGACGGCGCATTCAACGGCTGGGCCTCGGTCGATCTCGCCGGCAAGCCGCGGCTCAAGCTCGATCTCGATTTTCAGCGTATCGCGCTCGGCGATGCCGGCAGCGCGCCGACTCCGGCAGGCGCGCCGTGGAGCGATACAAAATTCGATCTCACCGGCCTCAACTACCTGGACGCCCAGATCCGACTTTCGGCGGCCGAACTTCGTCTCGGCGCCGGGCAGCTTGCGCCGGCGTCGATCGACGCAAAGCTGTCGAGCGGCGTGCTGACGGCCCAGTTCGCACAGCTCGGCGTTTATGGCGGCGAGGCTTCGGGTCAGTTCGCGATCGACGCGGCGCAACGCACGCCGTCGCTGACCTTTCGGGCCGACATCAAGGACGTCCGCGCCCGGCCGCTGCTCGCTGGGCTCGCGGACTTCGATCGGATCGACGGCACGTTGCGCTCCGAACTGGTGCTGCGCGCCGATGGCGACAGTGCGCGCGCGATGATGTCGACGCTCGCCGGCAGCGCGGTCGTGAAGCTGCGTGACGGCGAGGTCCGAGGCGTCAATATCGCCCAGATGATCCGAGCACTGACGACCTCGACATTGACGGGCTGGCAGGACCGCAGCACCGAGGCCACCGACCTCACCGAGCTCAACGCATCGTTTCGGATCGCCCAGGGCAAGGCAGAGACGGCCGACCTCGCGCTGGCCGGACCGCTGGTGCGGATGACCGGCCTCGGCACGATCGATCTGGGCGCCAAGGCGCTGGCGCTGAAGGTCGAACCGAAGCTCGTCCTGACAACGCAGGGACAGAGCGCCGTGCCAGGCAGCGCAGCCGCCGAGCCGGTCGGCCTCGGCATTCCGGTGGTGATCGAAGGGCCGTGGGCATCGCCGCGGATCTATCCCGACACTGCCGGTATCCTCGACAATCCCGACGCCGCTTATGCGCGGCTGCATCAGATGGGCAAAGGCCTGTTCGGCGCGCTCGGCGGCGGCACCGATGGCGCCGACAATTCTCTCGGCGGCGCACTGGGCGAAAGCATCGGAAAGCTGATTCAGCAAGGCCTGCAGAATGGCAACGCCAAGCCGCAGCAACCATCGCCTGGCTCGCCTCCACCTCCCCCCGCCGCCGCTGATCCGACCATCAATGCGATCATGAAACAGCTGTTCGGCCGCTGACGCCGACGGCATGCTCGCCCCCATCGATCGGGAATCTGTCGAATCGGCGAACCAGGGCGAGTGCTGCGGACACCAATCCGAACCCGGGCGCCTTGGCCTACCGGAGCGGCTCGACTAAACTCGTGACCGGCAGCTGGAGCGTTTCGACTTGAGGGAAGCCACCATGACGACGACGATGGCCAACAGCTCCCGCCTTGGCCTGCTCGCCGCGAGCGCCCTTGTGTTCGCTGCGCTGTCCGCGCAAGCCCCTGCTCGGGCCGCGGACGAAGCCGATGCTGACGCGCTCAAAGGCCAGGCCGTCACTGTGCTGAAGGCCACCAAGGCCTGCTTCCCGGCGATCGTCGATGTCTCCGGCTTCCTGATCCCGCGCGACGAGATCTCGGTTCGGCCCGACCGGCCCGGCGCCAAGGTGACCGAGGTGCTGGTCGAGCCCGGCGAAACCGTGACGCAGGGGCAGCCGCTGGCGCGGCTCGCGGCCGACGGCGCCGCCGCTACCGTGCTGGCGCCCGTTGCGGGCCTGGTTTCCAGTTCGACCGCAGTGATCGGAGCGCCGGCCTCGCCCAAGGGCGAAGCGCTGTTCAGCATCATCTCCCGCAATGAATTCGATCTGGTCGGGCAGGCCCCGACCAGCAACCTGCCGCAACTCGCGGTCAACCAGCCCGCCACGGTGAAGATCGTCGGCTCGCCCGACGAAATCGAGGGCCGGGTCCGCCGCGTTTCGGCGACCGTCGAGCCGAACAGCCAGCTCGCCAACGTGTTCGTCGGCATCAGCTCGACCAAGCGGCTGCTGGCGAACGCCTCCGGCCGGGCGATGATCAAGACCGGCGAAAGCTGCGGGATCTCGGTGCCGCTGACGGCCGTGCTGTACAGCTCCGCCGGCACCGTCGTTCAGGTCGTGCGGCGTCAGACCATCGAGACCAAGCGCGTCGAGGTCGGGCTGATGAACGGCGGCAATATCGAAATTCGCGAGGGCCTGCAGGACGGCGACGTCATCGTTGCCAGGGCCGGCGCGCTGCTGCGCGAGGGCGACACTGTGCGGCCGGTGGTCGCCACCGCAGAGCCGGCGGCGGAGTAAGCGATCGGTCGCGATACGTCGGATCAATTATCCGCGGGCATCGTGCAAGGTGGCGTGGAGCGACGCGAAGCTCACACGTTCTTAGCGGCTCATCCGGCTCGCGTGGGCACGGCGCTACGCGCCTTTGCCAGCCCTACAACTTATCCGATCCAGCAGGAAGGGCTGGGTGAAGCAAAGCCCGTCAAAAGCAGCCGTACTTCTACCTGCTTATTCATACGATGAGTCATAGTACCTGCGTATCATACGATGTCGCTTGTTAATGCTACGATCAGCGATCGAACCTATTCATCGTCGATCGCTTCAATCGACCGAGAACAACTCCATGCGACTGACCGTGACACGCGCCGTCCTCCTGTTCGGATTGATCATCGGCTCTGGACTGATCGCGACCTTCGGCGCCAGTCAATATGGCCTGTCGCAGCTCAAGGTCGGCGGCCCGCTGTACGATCAGCTCAAGCTTGGTAACGACCTCGTGGCCGACATCCTTCCGCCGCCGGCTTACGTCATCGAGGCCTATCTCGAAGCCACCATGGCGGTGCAGGATCCCGGGGCGGCTGCCCTGCACCATGAGCGCCTGAAACAGCTGAAGAAGGACTACGACAATCGCCAGGCCTTCTGGCGCAGCGCGCCGCTCGATCCGGTCATCAAGGCGCGACTGATCGAGGACTCCGATCGCGAGGTCAAGCAATTCTGGGAGGTGGTCGAAACCGGGCTGTTCCCCGCGCTCGAGGCCAAGGATCCGGACGCGGCGATGCTGGCCTACGGTCAGCTGACGGCGCTCTACACCGCGCATCGCGCGATCATCGACGACATCGTCACACGTACCACCGAGCTCAACGCCGCCACCGAAGCAGCCACCGCGGTCCGCGTCGCGGATCTCAACGCCCTGCTATGGGGCGTGTCGGGCGCTGTCTTCGTACTGTTCGTCGTCGGCCTGGCCGCCATCCTCAGAGGCGTGATCGCGCCGATGACGCGGATGACGGAGGTGATGCGGCGGCTTGCCGAAGGCGACCGGTCGATCGCAATCCCTGCCATTACGCGCCGCGACGAAGTCGGCGCGATGGCGCGGGCCATCCAGGTCTTCAAGGACAATGCACTACGTGTCGAGGCGATGGAGTCCGAGAAGGACGTCCGCTCGCGGGCCGAGGCCGAGCGCCGCGACGAGATCCACAAGATCGCCGACGACCTCGACCTCGCCATCGGCCGGATCGTCCAGACCGTGACGTCGACTTCCGCCGAGATGGAGTCCGCGGCGAGCAAGCTGGCCGGCGCCGCGAACTCCACCCAGCAACTCGTCGGCAACGTGGCGGCGACGTCGCAGCAATCCTGTGCCAGCGCCCAATCGGCCGCTCAGGCCTGCAACGAGGTGGCGACCTCGGCGTCACAGATCGGCAGCCAGATGCGGCAATCGCAGGATATCTCGCGCGCCGCGGTGCGCCAGGCGCAGGAGACCAACGCCAGGATTTCCGAACTATCGAACGCGGCCAATCGTATCGGCGACGTCGTCAATCTGATCAATGCGGTGGCGTCGCAGACCAACCTGTTGGCGCTCAACGCCACCATCGAGGCGGCACGCGCCGGCGAAGCGGGGCGCGGCTTCGCCGTCGTCGCCTCCGAGGTCAAGGCGCTGGCGTCGCAGACCGCCAAGGCTACCGAGGAGATCACCGGACAGATCGCCCAGATGAAAGCCGCCACCGATCAGTCGGTATCGGCGATCGAGGCCATCGGCGCGACCATCCAGCAGATTGCGGAGATCTCCGATCAGATCTCGGCCGCGGTCGATCAACAGGGGACGGCGATGCGCGAGATCGCCGGCGGCATGCGGCAATCGGCCGACGGCGCCAGCGAAGTCTCCGGCACCATCGTAACGGTGCGCGAAGGCGCCGAGCACACCGGCGCGGCATCGGCGCACGTCTATGAGCTCGCCGCTTCGCTGCTCAGCGAAAGCCGCCACCTCAGGACCGAGGTCGACCGCTTCTCCGCCGCGGTGCGGGCCGCGTAGTTGCATGATCCCGTCGGGTGATTGACGCAGGGTGGCGCTGAGCGCAGCGAAGCCCACGCGCTCCAGCCGCGGCGGCTATGACGCGTGGGCACGGCGCTGCGCGCCTTTGCCCACCCTAGGCTCAGTAACTACGCGCTCCGCGCCAGCGCGCCGTCGATCATCGCCACGGCGTTGGCGAGGCCATAAACCGCCACGAACGAGCCGAAGCGCGGGCCCTTCTCCTGGCCGAGCAGCACCTGGTACAGCATGTTGAACCAGTCGAGCGACACGCCCGGCTTGCCGTCCTTGGCGGCCTTCTTGTGATCGAGGAACGGCTCGCGGCGGCCGATCTCGTAGACGACGTCCTGGATCGCCTCGGCGGTGGCGTCGGCCGGCAGTTGCGACAGCGCATCGCGCAGGTCCTGCAGCGCCGCGCGCTCGGCGTCGGTCGGATCGCGGAACACCTTGGTGGGCGCGACGAAGTCACGATAGTAATTGATTGCGTAGCCGACCATGGCGTCGAGCTTGGGATGCGACTGCGGCGTCACGCCCGGCCGATAGCGCCCGATGAAGCCCCACAGCGTCTCGGCATTCTCGGCGTTGGACGACGACACCAGCGTCAGCAGCAGCTGGAACGTCACCGGCATGTCCGACTTCGGCGGATTGCCGGCGTGAATGTGCCAGACCGGATTGGCGAGCTGCTGCTTGGCGTCCTGCCGGCTGAAGCCGTCGAGGAACTGCTGATAATCGTCGACGTTGCGCGGGATGACGTCGAAATACAGGCGCTTGGCCGCCTTCGGCTCGCGATACATGAACAGCGACAGCGATTCCGGCGAGGCGTAGCGCAGCCATTCGTCGATGGTCAGGCCGTTGCCCTTCGACTTGGAGATCTTCTGGCCCTTGTCGTCGAGGAACAGCTCGTAGTTGAAGCCTTCCGGCGGGGTGCCGCCGATCGCCTGGCAGATCTTGCCGGACAGCTTCACCGAGTCGATCAGATCCTTGCCGGCCATCTCGTAGTCGACGCCGAGCGCGGTCCAGCGCATCGCCCAGTCCGGCTTCCACTGCAGCTTGCAGTGCCCGCCGGTGACCGGGACGGTGACGCGCTCGTTCGTTTCGGGATCGTCGTACGACACCGTGCCGGCCTGGACGTCGTGCTCGGCGATCGGCACCTGCAGCACCACGCCGGTGCGCGGGCAAATGGGGAGGAACGGCGAGTAGCTCGCGGCGCGCTCTTCGCGCAGCGACGGCAGCATGATGGCCATCACCTTGTCGAGCCGCTCCAGCACCTTGAGCAGCGTCGCATCGAACCGGCCACCCTTGTAGTAATCGGTCGCCGAGGCGAATTCGTAGTCGAAGCCGAAATGATCCAGAAACGCGCGCAGCCGCGCGTTGTTGTGGGCGCCGAACGACTCATGGGTGCCGAACGGGTCCGGCACGCTGGTCAGCGACTTGCCGAGATTCTGCTCGAGCAGCTCCTTGTTGGGCACGTTGTCCGGCACCTTGCGCAGGCCGTCCATGTCGTCCGAGAAGGCGAGCAGCTTGGTCTTGATCTTGTCGTCGGTGAGGACGCGGAAGGCATGGCGCACCATCGAGGTGCGGGCGACCTCGCCGAAGGTGCCGATATGCGGCAGGCCGGACGGACCATAGCCGGTCTCGAACAGCACCTCGTCCTTGGGCTGCTTCTTGAGCCGGTTCACCAGCGCGCGCGCCTGCTCGAACGGCCAGGCGTTGGATTGTTCGGCGAGCGTGCGCAGGTCGGCCGCGCTGGGCAGATCGGTCGTGGTCATCAACGTCTCCAACCGCCGGCAGGCGGCTCCTTCAAGTCAAAACGTGGCTCGGCTCAAAACGGGCTGACGGAAAAATAGCGCAGCCACAGGTCGGTATAGCGCCCCTTGTCCCAGAGGCGAAACAGCGCCCAGTTCAGCGACTGGCGCAGCAGGTCGTTGCCCTTGCGCACCGCGATGCCGACGCCCTCGCCGAAATAGCGGCTCTCGGTGAACGGACCGCCCGAGAAGGCGCAGCAATTCTCCGAATCGGTGCCGTTGATCCAGAACGCCAGCGAGATCGCATCGCCGAAGATGAAGTCGACCTCGCCGCGCTTCAGCGCCGCGCGCAGCGCTTCGTCGTTTGGATAGGAATGCAGCTCCGCGTCGGTGAACATCGCCTTGAGGTAGGCCTCGTGCGCGGAGCCGGCGATCGCCCCGACCTTCTTGCCCTCGAGATATTCCGGACGGATCTCCGGCATCACGGCGTCCTTGCGGGCAACGAAGCGGCCGGGCGCGCGGTAATACGGATCGGTGAAGTCGACCTTGGCGCGGGTCTGCGGCGTCACCGCCAGCGACGCGATGATGGCGTCGCCGCGGTTGCCGGCGAGCGCATCGAGCAGCGTCTCGAAGCGGCGCATCTGCACCGTGCAGGTGACCTTGATCTCCTCGCACAGCGCCCGCGCCAGATCGACATTGAAGCCGGCCGGATTGCCGTCGGGGCCGGTGAAATTGAACGGCGGATAGTCGGTCTCGGTCAGGAAGCGGATCACCGTGAGGCGCGACAGGTCCGGCCGCTCCGGCCGGCGCCGCGGATCCCAGAAGCCCGGCACCGCATGCGCGGTCGCGGCCGCCACCGCCTTGGCTTCCGCATCGGGCTCGGCCGCGCGTGCGCCTGTGCTCAGAACGAGGCTCGGCGTCAGCAGCACGCCGGCGACCGCGGCGGCGATCAGCGCCGCGCGCCAGCCGGCCGATCGGCCGCTAAACATTTTCTCGATCCAGGGCTGCATCATAAGGGTCCGCACCGGCCGGTCTTATAGACCATCCGCCGCGCGACGCGAGCGTTTTGGCCCGGCGAGAGGCCGGTTAGGCGGTTAGGCCGCCTCGAACTGCAGCTTCGCCAGCCGGGCGTAGAGGCCACCGCGGGCCACCAACTGGGCGTGGGTGCCCTGCTCGACGATACGGCCGTGTTCCATCACCAGGATGCGGTCGCAGGACAGCACGGTGGCGAGGCGGTGGGCGATCACCAGGGTGGTGCGGTCGCGCATCAGGCCCTGCAGCGCGGTCTGCACCAGCGTCTCGCTTTCGGCGTCGAGCGACGAGGTCGCCTCGTCGAGCAGCAGTAGCGGCGCGTCGCGCAGGATGGCGCGGGCGATCGCGATGCGCTGGCGCTGGCCGCCCGACAGCATGACGCCGCGCTCGCCGAGCCTGGTGTCGAAGCCGTCCGGGAGGCGCTGGATGAATTCGGTAGCGTGGGCTTGCTGGGCGGCACGCTCGACTTCGGCGTCACTGGCCTCGTCGCGGCCGAACCGGATGTTGTCGCGGGCCGAGGCGGCGAACACCACCGAGTCCTGCGGCACCAGCGCCATGCGCTCGCGCACCGCCTGCGGATCGGCTTCGGTGATCGGCACGCCGTCGAGCGAAATCTTGCCGGCGACCGGGTCGTAGAACCGCAGCAGCAGATGGAACAGCGTGCTCTTGCCTGCCCCCGAGGGGCCGACGATGGCCACCTTCTCGCCGGCCTTGATCGACAGCGACAGACCGTTCACAGCGAGATAATCGGGCCGGGTCGGATAGGCGAAGCTGACATTGTCGAACGCCACGTCGCCGCGCACCGGCACCGGCAGCGCCCGGGGCTTGGCAGGCGCGGCGATCTGCGGCTTGACCCGCAGAATCTCGAACAGCCGCTCGGCGGCGCCCGAGGCCGCCGAGACTTCGCCCCAGACTTCGCTGAGCTGGCCGAGGCTGGAAGCCGCAAACGCCGCGTACAGGATGAACTGGCCGAGCCGGCCGGGGGTGATCGCACCGGAGGCGACGTCGTGCGAGCCGACCCACAGGATCGCCACCACGCTGGCGAACACGATGAAGATGATGATGGCGGTCAGGATCGCCCGCGCCTGGGTGGAGCCGCGCGCCGCCTCGTAGGACTGCTCGACCTCGACGCCGAACCGCGCATTGGCGAGTTTCTCATTGGTGTAGGCCTGCACCGTACGCATCGACCCGACCAGTTCGGAGGCGAAGGCGCTGGCGTCCGCGAGCGTATCCTGCGCATTGCGCGACAGCCGCCGCACCCAGCGGCCGAACGCCACCAGCGGGATCACGATCAGCGGAATCGCCGCCAGCACGAAGCCGGACAGCCGCGGACTGGAAATCACCATCATGGTGATAGCGCCGGCGAACAGCAGGATATTGCGCAGCGCGATCGACACCGAGGCGCCGACCGCGGATTTGATCTGCGTGGTATCGGCCGTCAACCGAGAGATCAGTTCGCCGCTGCGCGCGGTGTCGAAGAACGCCGGCGAAAGCGCCGTCAGATGCCGGAAGACGTCGCGACGAACATCGGCGACGATCCGTTCGCCGATCGTCATCACCAGATAGTAGCGCGCCGCGCTGGCGATCGCGAGCACTCCGACGACGCCGAGCATCACCGAGAAGTAGCTGTTGATCAGCTCGATACCTTCCTGGCTGAAGCCGAAGTCGATCAGCCGGCGCACCGCCAGCGGCACCACCAGCGTGGTCACCGCCGCGACGATCAATGCCGCCAACGCCAGCAGCGCGCGGATGCGGTAGCGCGCCACATAGGGCGCGAGTGCCAACAGCGGCCGCAGACGGCTGCGCTTGGCGACCGCCTCGACGTCCTCGACCTGGCTGACATCCGCATCGGCACGGAGCGTGCCGGTGCGCGGCCCCACATTCTCGGTCGCCGCGATCGCATCCAGCGACAAGGCGATCGGAGAGGCCTGGGGTTCAGAAGTCTGCCGTTTGCTAGCTGTCGTCATCAGAACTGCCGCGTTATTCTAGAGGCCTTCCAGTCACACATAGGCAGCAACGGTGGCCACTGGCAAATCCGGTACATTGCGGTATCCGGATGACGGAATGCGCCGATACCTTGTCTTAGCGGCGCCGCTGCGATATAGAGCGCGCCAATTCGCCCCGAAATCATCGATGACTGTGGCGCCGGCGCGCGCAAGGATAGCCCATGAAGACCGAAATTCACCCGGATTATCATCAAATTACGGTCGTGATGACCGATGGCACCGAATATCAGACGCGTTCGACCTGGGGCAAGGAAGGCGACAAGCTGAACCTCGACATCGACCCCAGGTCGCATCCGGCCTGGACCGGCGGCACCCAGCAGGTGCTGGATCGCGGCGGCCGCGTGTCGCGCTTCCAGAAGAAGTTCTCGGGCTTCCTCAAGAAAGATTGATGGTTCGACGGCGCTCTCGCGCCACGAACAAAACGCCCCGCGGGTTCCGCGGGGCGTTTTCGTTTGGTCCGGGGCGTCTTCGTTCGGGCAAGATCAGCCTACCGGGCGAGTTCAGCGCTCGAACGCCGCCTTCAGCATGTTGAGCTGCGGCACCAGCGGGTTGCCGATCGGCGCCCGTTCGGATGGCGGCGGCAGGTGCATCGAGGCGTCCAACCGGCGGATTCGGGCCTGCAGGCTCATCGACCGAGCAATCAGGGACTGCAACTGTTCCGGCAGCCGCTCCAGCGTGTCGGACGCGCCTGGATCGGAGGCCGACAACTTGACCTTGGATTTTTCCCGGTTGGCCTGGATCAGCGTCATTTCGCCCTCCTTCACCGCGCGGTGCAGCAGCAGCCAGGACGCCAGCTGCATCAGCCGCGTCGTCAGGCGCATGCTCTCGGTGGCGTAGGTCAGGCTGACAGAGCGCTCGAGAGCCTTCGCCTCGGCACGGCCGTCGCCGTCCAGATAGGCCGCGGTCTCTTCGACCAGGTCCATTCCCTCGCGAAACAACGCGCTGAACGCGGCCGAATTGGTCAGCCGTTCGCTCAGCACGACGAGCGGGGCTTCGCTTTGCGAAACTTCCGACATGGTTAACGCCTCACGCTATTGATTAGGCGTCGGCTTCTGCGCGCCGACTTATGCTAAACAAATCATTGCGCGCGCGACGCCGGGAGTCCAGCACGCGCGCTTGCAACGGTTAACGCAGCGTGGGCGCGAAGGATCACCACGCGCCATGACCAAACTGTGACGCGGTGAATAAAGCGCAAAAAAAGAGCCGCCGTTTCCGGCGGCTTTAAAGTTGATAACAGGGAGGCGTCAAAACAGAGTGGACAGGAGCCACTCGGTCCAAAGATGGACAATGAAAGTAATACGCCAGAAAGCTTAATCGCCCGTAAATGAGCGATCCGCTTAACGATCTGTTTGCCATAGCGCTGTGCCGTACCGCTCCCGACGAGCTAACAGCGCGCGTCGCGATCAGGCTTTGAAAAACCTGTCGGCGGCTTCGCGGGTCGCGCGCTTCATCGTCATCGCGGCGTCGAGCCGGCCGATCTCTTCCTTGAGCAGCGCGATGCGATGGCCGAGTTCTTCGACCGACAGCAGCGACAGATCCTGCCCGATCTCGTGACTGATTTTGACCCTCGGCTTGTCGTCGTCCTCGATCGCCATCGTGTCCTCCGCCGTTCGTGATCCGGTCCGGTTGCCAGCAGGGCCTTCGCTGTCTAATCAGGCTGTCTCATCGCATGACACCCGCCCACTCCGCCAGCCAAGGACAAATCATGGAACCGGTCCCTTCGCAAATGACCGTGATCGGAATCAGCAAACCGGGCGGACCGGAAGTGCTGCTGCCCGAGACCCGGGATGTCCCCAAGCCCGGCCCGGGTGAAATCCTGGTCAAGGTCGCGGCTGCCGGCGTCAATCGTCCCGATGTGGCACAGCGCTCGGGCAGCTATCCGCCGCCGCCCGGCGCCAGCGACCTGCCCGGCCTGGAGATTTCCGGCGAGGTGGTGGCGCTCGGCGACGGCGCGACCCGGCACAAGCTCGGCGACAAGGTGATGTCGCTGGTCGCGGGCGGCGGCTATGCCGAGTACTGCATCGCCCAGGATGCCCAGGCCATCACGGTGCCCGCCGGATTTTCGATGATCGAAGCCGGCGCGACGCCCGAGACGCTGATGACGGTGTGGCACAACGTGTTCGAGCGCGGCGGGCTGCAGCCGGGCGAAACCCTGCTGGTGCACGGCGGCTCGTCCGGCATCGGCACGATGGCGATCCAGCTCGCGGTCGCGCTCGGCTCCAAGGTGATCACCACCGTGGGTTCACAGGACAAGGCCGACGCCTGCCTCAAGCTCGGCGCCGTCCGCGCCATCAACTACAAGACCGAGGACTTCGTCGCCGCGACCAAGGAAGTCACCGGCGGCAAGGGCGTCGAAGTGATCCTCGACATGGTCGGCGGCGATTATATCGAGCGCAACTACGAGGCGGCGGCGATGGACGGCCGCATCGTGCAGATCGCGTTTCTCGGCGGCGCCAAGACCACCGTCAACTTCACCAAGCTGATGATCAAGCGCCTGCACCACACCGGCTCGACGCTGCGCCCGCGCAGCAACGCCGACAAAGCCGCGATGGTGGCGGCGATCGAGGCCAAGGTCATGCCATTGTTGGCGCAGGGCAAAATCAAGCCGCTGATCGACGGCAGCTTTGCGTTGAAAGACGCCGCCGAGGCCCACCGGCGGATGGAGACCAGCCAACATATTGGCAAAATTGTGTTGACGGTCTAAATCGGCCACCGGTTGTTGCGGCTATGTTTTCTCCGTCTTTCATGTCATTTATCCGTCTCGGAGACGCGCGGGGGCCGCGCTTCCAGATCGGTGCGAACGCGGAGAACTGACTTGCGTCTGATCAGATGCCTTGCGCTTCTGGCGCTGGGCTTGATGCTGATTGCGGGTGCACCGCAGGCTTTTGCGCTCGACGCCGTCAGCGTCCGCAGCGACGCGCCGGCCATCGACCTCACCGGCGTGCTCGATCACCAGCGTAGCGACACCGACCGCATCCAGGTTTCGACCGCCCCCGGCAACGACGGCATCGTCCGCCGCATCGAGGTGCGCGCGCGCGAGGGCGGCCAGAACTGGGTGGTGTTCGCGCTCGCCAACAACACCGACGATCAGCTCGACCGCCTGATCGTGGCGCCGCATTATCGCATGGTGTCGTCCGGACTGTTCTGGCCGGATCTCGGCCTTTCGCGCATCGCAACCATCACGCCGTCGACCGGCGACCGCCCGGAGCGGCAGGACTCGACCACCGCCGACATCTTCCGCGTCACGCTCGATCCCGGCTCGGTGATCACCTTCGTGGCCGAACTGCGCACCGACAAGCTGCCGCAGCTGTATCTGTGGGAGCCCGAGGCCTACAAGGACAAGGTCAACTCGTTCACACTGTACCAGGGCATCGTGATCGGCATCTCGGGCCTGCTGGCGCTGGTGCTGACCATTTTGTTCGTCGTCAAGGGCAGCATCATGTTCCCCGCGGCGGCGGCGCTGGCGTGGGCGGTGCTGGTCTATATCGGCATCGACTTCGGATTCTGGAGCAAGGTGTTCGACATGTCGGCCGGCGCCGAGCGGATCTGGCGCGCGTCCGGCGAAGCGATCCTGGCGGCGACGCTGCTCGTCTTCCTGTTCGCCTATCTCAATCTCAGCCGCTGGCACGTACGCTACTCGCACATCACGCTCGGCTGGCTCGCCTTCCTCGGCTCATTGGTGGCGCTGGCGCTGTTCGATCCCGCGGTCGCGTCCGGCATCGCCCGCATGTCGCTGGTGCTGATCGCCTTCGCGGGCTTCGCGCTGATCGTCTATCTGTCGACCCACGGCTTCGACCGCGCGGTGCTGCTGATCCCGACCTGGTTCCTGCTGGTGATCTGGGTCATCGCCTCCGGCATGACTGTCGCCGGCTCGGTCACCAACGACATCGTCGGCCCTGCTCTGCTCGGCGGCCTGGTGCTGATCGTGATGCTGATCGGTTTCACCGTGATGCAGCACGCCTTCGCCGGCTCCGGCGCGACCGGCGGGGTCGTGTCCGACGTCGAACGCCGAGCTTTGGCGCTGATCGGCTCCGGCGATCTGATCTGGGATTGGGACGTCTCCGCCGACAAGGTGTTCACCAGCCCCGAGACGGAAGCGCTGCTCGGCCTGAAGCGCGGGGCGCTCGAAGGCTCGGCCGCGACCTGGCTTGAAGTGCTGCATCCGCTCGATCAGGATCGTTTCCGCGCCGCGCTCGATAGCGTGCTCGACCAGCGCCGCGGCCGGCTGACCCAGCATTTCCGGCTGCGCACACCCGACGGTCACTTCATGTGGTTCGCCCTCAAGGCGCGACCGGTGGTCGGCAATGACGGCGAAGTCACGCGCGTGGTCGGAACGCTGACCGACGTCACCGAGAGCAAGAACGCCGAAGAGCGGATGCTGCACGACTCGGTGCACGACAACCTCACCGGCCTGCCCAACCGCAAGCTGTTCATGGACCGGCTCGGCGCCGTGGCGAATTTCGCCAAGACGATGCCGAACCTGCGCCCCACCCTGATGGTGATCGACATCGATCGCTTCAAGCAGGTCAACGACTCGGTCGGGATCGCCGTCGGCGACTCGATCCTGCTGACGCTGGCACGCCGCCTCACCCGCATCCTGAAGTCGCAAGATACGCTCGCGCGGATCGCTGGCGATCAGTTCGGCCTGATCCTGCTGTCCGAGCAGGATCCCTCCAAAATCACCGCCTTCGCCGAAACCATCCGCAAGACCATCAAGGCGCCGATTGCCTTCAACGACCGCGAGATCTTCCTCACCGCCTCGATCGGCCTCGCGCTGTCCGACCCGCAGACCCAGCTGTCCGACGAGATCATCAAGGACGCCGAGCTGGCGATGTATCATTCGAAGCGGATCGGCGGCGACCGCATCGACGTCTACAAGCCGGCGATGCGGGCGCGGAAGTCGGATCGCCTGACGCTGGAATCCGAGCTGCGCCGCGCTATCGAGCGCAAGGAAATCGCCATTCTGTATCAGCCGATCGTGCGGCTCGAGGACCGCTCGGTCGCCGGCTTCGAAGCGCTGGCGCGCTGGGATCACCCCAAGCTCGGCCGGATGTCGCCGGTGGAGTTCATTTCGATCGCCGAAGAGATCGGCCTGATCATCGAGCTCGGCACCTTCGTGATGGACGAGACCGCCAAGCAGCTCGCGATCTGGCAGCGTGCGATGCGCTCGCGCGAACCGATCTTCGCCAGCGTCAACGTCTCGTCGCGGCAACTCTTGCGCCACGACCTGATCCACGACGTTCGCACCGTGCTGTCGCGCTCCTCGGTGGCGCGCGGCACGCTGAAGCTCGAACTCACCGAGTCGCTGGTGATGGAGAATCCCGAGCACGCCGCGCAGATGCTGCAGCGGATCCGCGAGCTCGGCTGCGGCCTGTCGCTCGACGATTTCGGCACCGGCCATTCGTCGCTGAGCTACCTGCAGCGGTTCCCGTTCGACACCATCAAGATCGACCAGTCGTTCGTGCGCACCACCAGCCGCGGCACCCGCCCGGTGATCCTGAAGTCGATCATCTCGCTGGCGCACGATCTCGGCATGGATGTCGTCGCCGAAGGCGCCGAGACGGATTCGGATGCGGTGGAGCTGTATCAGCTCGGCTGCGAATACGCCCAGGGCTTCGCCTTCGGCGAACCGATGGACGCCGAAGCCGCGATGCGGCTGCTGACCGAAGAACGGCTGGAAGCGGCAAGCTGATCGCGGCGCGGCTCATTGCCGGCGCGCGTTAATACCAAGTCGTCATTGCCGGGCTTGACCCGCCTGCAGGGCCGAAGCCCCTTCGGCGCGGCGAAGGCCCGGCAATCCATCGTTCGTCGCAACAAGCATTTTTCGAAGAAGATGGATGCGCGGGTCAAGCCCGCGCATGACGGCAGGGCCGTGGAATACGGATTCGTAGGGTGGGCAAAGGCGCGTAGCGCCGTGCCCACGCGGATGCGGTGCGGTGAGCGTGCGGGGGCGCGCCCGACGAATACACGCGACGTGCGGGGATGGTGGGCACGCTTCGCTTTGCCCACCCTACGGAGCTACGAAGCCCGCTACGAGCCTACGACGCTAACTACGCGTGGCCTGCTTCCGCCGACAGCATCCCCGGCTCGATGCCGAGTTTGTTCAAGGCGCGATCGTATTTTTCGTCGATGTCGTCACCGAACACCAGATCGGCATCGGCGTCGCAATGCAGCCAGCCATTGTCCTGGATCTCGGTCTCGAGCTGGCCGGGCGCCCAGCCCGCATAGCCGAGCGCAAGGATCGCGCGCTTGGGGCCGGAGCCGCTGGCGATCGCCTTCAGGATGTCGACGGTCGCTGTCAGAGAAATGCCGTCATCGATCGGCAGAGTCGCGTCCTTGATGAAGAAATCGCTGGAGTGCAGCACGAAGCCGCGGCCGGTCTCGACCGGTCCGCCGCGCAGCACCTTCATCGACTCGGCATGATCCGGAAGCTTGATCTGTTCCGGCTTCTCGACGATGTCGAGCTGCACCAGCAGTTCGGGGAAATCGATGCTGCCGGCTGGACGATTGACGATGATGCCCATGGCGCCTTCCGATGAATGCGCGCAGATATAGATCACCGAACGCGCGAAGCGTTCATCCTCCATAACCGGCATCGCGATCAGCAACTGGCCGTCGAGATAGCTCCCCTGCTCGGTCGGCCGGGCTTCGCCGGATTTGAGCCTTTTGGACTTGGTCGCCATCAGGGGATCCTCGCGTTGCAGCATTATCCTGATATTGGGTGCCAATCCTGTCAATCAACCAGTCGCTGCGGAGTGCCGATCGAATCACGGCCAATTCAGTGGTTATCCTCGGTCTCCGTGCGTAAATACGTCACATGATCACAATCGTTCCTGCTCGGTCGGCGCTGCTCGCCGCAGTGCTCGCGGTGTTTGCGGTCGGCACGGCGCGCGCCGACGACTCCTCGCCTTGGGTCAGTGACAGCCACTCCGCAGTGCGGCTGCTGGCCGGATCGCGCAGCGGTGCGGTGCTGCTCGGTGGTATCGCTTTCCAACTGCAGCCCGGCTGGAAAACCTACTGGCGTTCGCCCGGAGATTCCGGTGTGCCGCCGCGGTTCGACTTCGCCAAATCCGACAACGTCGAGGCGGTGACGATCCTGTGGCCGGCCCCGACCGCATTTCCGGACGGCGCCGGCGGAATATCGCTCGGCTACAAATCGAATGTCGTGCTGCCGCTGCGCATTGTGGCGAAGAACGCCGACAAGCCGGTGACGCTGCGCGCCGAGATCAGCTACGCGGTGTGCGAAAAATTGTGCGTGCCGGTGGAAGCCTCGCCGGAGCTGACTTTCACCAGCGTCGCCAGCACGCAGGACAGCGCGCTCGCAGCCGCTATCGATACCGTTCCGGTCCCCGCGAATGTCGGCGATCCGAATCCGATCACGATCCGCGACGTGGTGATGCGCGGCGACACCGAGGTGTGGGTCGACGTCGTGGCGCCGCCGGCCAGCCAGGTCAGTCTGTTCGTCGAAGGCCCGACGCCCGACTGGGCGCTGCCGATTCCGAAGCGAGCCCCCAATGCCCCGGAAGGCGTGCAACGCTTCACCTTCGCGCTCGAGGGCCTGCCTCCCGGCGCGCACGCCGAAGGCGCGGCCTTGAGATTCACGCTGGTCGGCCCCGACAAATCCTACGAGTTCAACGTCAACCTGAACTGAGCGCGGTCAGCGGGGCGGCCGGCGCTTTGCCAGCCGCTCCGCCAGGAACGTCGCCAGCGCCTCGACCCGCGCCGGGCGTGGGCCGCCGGGCGGCATCACCAGATGCACCGAGCCTTCGCGCTGGTGCCAGCCTTCCAGGATCACCTCGACCTGACCGGCGGCGATCGCATCGCCGACAATAAATTCCGGCAGATCGGCGATGCCGAGGCCGGCGATCACCGCGGGCAGCAGCGCCTCGCCATTGTTGACGCGCAGCGGACCTGACGGGCGCACCGCCGCTTGCTCGCCCTGCGCATTGGTGTAGTGCCAGGCATTGGGCGTCGACAGATAGGCGTAGCCGAGGCAGCGATGGTCGGCGAGCTGCATCGGATGCGTCGGCTGCCCATAGCGCGCTAGATAGGACGCGGCCGCGACCGTGTAGCGCGGCATCGCACACAGCCGCCGCGCCACCAGCGAGGAATCCGGCAGCGACGCGATGCGCACGCCGGCATCGAATCCCTCGCCGATCAGATCGACCATCTGGTCCGACAGATGCAGGTCGACCGAGACTTCCGGATAGGCGGTGAGGAAATCCGGCAGCAGCGGCGCCACCACGTTGACGCCGAACGTCATCGGCACGGCGAGCCGCACCAGGCCGCGCGGCGCCGCTGATTGCGCCAGCGCCTCGGTCTCGGCTGCCTCGCCATCCGCCAGCAGCTGCGCGGCGCGCTCGGCGAGCCGGTGGCCGGCGTCGGTCAGCGCCAGCCGCCGCGAGGTACGGTTGAACAGCCGCGCGCCGAGCCGGGCCTCCAGCCGTGTCACCGCCTTGGAGACAGTTGCCTTGGACAGCGCGAGCTCCGCGGCAGCGGCCGCAAACGACCGCAGCTCCACCACCTTGGCGAAGATCGCCAGCGCTTCGAAGTCCGGCAATTTGGTCATCGGCGTCGCCTGGATCAGTTCAATTTCGGAAACAATGAGTTTCAATCATTTCTATTTCTGGAATTCAAGACAGAGCTTATCCAGACACCAATCACTTCACCGGCGCCGCAGGCGGCGCCAAACCAGGGAGAATTCCCATGATTGAACTTCGTCCCTTCACCAAGCTCGGCGGCGCCGATCACGGCTGGCTCAAGGCCAAGCATCACTTCTCGTTCGCCAGCTATTACGACCCGAACAACATGGGCCACGGCGCCCTGCGGGTCTGGAACGACGACGAGATCGCACCGAACACCGGCTTCCCGCCGCATCCGCATCGCGACATGGAGATCATCACCTATGTGCGCGACGGCGCCATCACCCACGAGGACTCGCTCGGCAACAAGGGCCGCACCGAGGCCGGCGACGTTCAGGTGATGAGCGCGGGTTCGGGCGTGCGTCACTCGGAATACAATCTGGAGCCGGAGACCACCCGGATCTTCCAGATCTGGATCGAGCCGACGCAAGCCGGCGGCCAGCCGACCTGGGGCTCCAAGCCGTTCCCGAAGTCGGACCGCTCGGGCAAGCTCGTCACCATCGCGTCCGGCGTCAAGGGCGACACCGACGCGCTGCCGATCCGCGCCGATGCGAGGGTGCTCGCTACCACGCTGAAGGCGGGCGAGAGCGCCGAGTATGACGTCGGCAAGTCCCGGCACCTCTATCTGGTGCCCGCGGTCGGCAGCGTCGAAGTCAACGGCGTCAAGGTCGACGCCCGCGACGGCGCCGCGATCCGCGACGAGGCCAAGGTGACCATCACGGCACTCGAAGACGCCGAGGTGGTGCTGGTCGACGCGGCGTAACGCTGCAGCGGCAAACTCAATGCGGCGTCGCGCGTTGGCACGGCGCCGCATCACTCCCCTCACGTCATGCGCGGGCTTGACCCGCGCATCCATCTCGCTTCGGAAGATTCGTCGCGAACAGGATGGATGGCCGGGCCTTCGCCGCGCCGAAGGGGCTTCGGCCCCGCAGGCGGGTCAAGCCCGGCCATGACGGCTTACTAACAACGCTACTCCCCACCCACACCAACCAAACGGAGACTACCATGGCGAAGGTTCTGGTTCTTTACTACTCGGCTTACGGCCACATCGAGACGATGGCGAATGCGGTCGCCGAAGGGGCGCGCGAGGCCGGCGCTCAGGTCGATATCAAGCGCGTGCCCGAGCTGGTGCCGCCCGACGTCGCCAAGGCCTCGCACTACAAGCTCGATCAGGCCGCCCCGGTCGCGACCATCGACGACCTCGCCAATTACGACGCGATCATCGTCGGCACCGGCACCCGGTTCGGCCGGATGGCTTCGCAGATGGCCAACTTCCTCGACCAGGCCGGCGGCCTGTGGGCGAAGGGCGCGCTGAACGGCAAGGTCGGCGGCGCCTTCACCTCGACCGCGACCCAGCATGGCGGCCAGGAAACGACGCTGTTCTCGATCATCACCAACCTGCTGCATTTCGGCATGGTGGTGGTCGGCCTCAACTACGGCTTCGGCGAGCAGATGCGGCTCGACGAGGTGACCGGCGGCGCGCCCTATGGCGCCACCACCATCGCCGGCGGCGACGGCTCGCGGCAGCCCAGCGCCACCGAACTCGCCGGCGCGAAGTATCAGGGCAAGGCGGTCGCCGAGACCGCGATCAAGCTGCACGGCTGATCCAGAGGCCGGCCGCGCGGCGTTCGCGCCGCGCGGTTTTGGCTGCCCGGAGACTGATTAATGCAGATGCATCTATCCTGCATGGCTGGTGTCCGGCCGCGGCTCTACTCGCGCCGGGCGCGGCGCTCTATCTCCACAACGCCCGCCGGAGACCGCCCTATGCTCGAAATGTATTTCATGCTGCAGCTCGCCCGCAGCCCGCTGCAAGTCATGGCCAAGCGGCTGATGTGTAAGAGCCTCAGCGTCGCCACCCATGGACGGCGGCAGTGCCGCAGCTGCACCGGCGCTACGCCGCCCGACGCGGACTGAAGCGCCAGGTGGCAAGCAGAATGCCGAGCGTGAACGCCGCAGACACCAGCGCGAACCGCGGTTCGGTGAGCACCAGGATCGCCGTTGCGGCCCAGCCGATCGACGAGAACGCCTCCGCGAAGGTCGCCAGCCGCGACGAGGTCTGACGGCGCCGGAATTGGCTGCGCCGCCCTTGAACCCGGAACCAGAGCTGGATCGCCGTCGCCGACGCCGCCGCCAGCCCACATCCAACCGCTGTCACCAGCGCCAGCAGCGGCGACAGCACCGCCAGCGGCAACAACAGCGGCGCCACCACGATCCCGATTCCCATCAGCACGACTTCGATACGCGCGCGCGTCACCGCGGAGCGCTGCAGCGGCGCGGTCTCGATCAGGTCCGGTGCGTCTTCGCCCGAGATCGTCAGCCATGCCAGTCCGCCGGCAAGCTGGCCGGCCGCCATCACCACCACCGGCGCGACCAGCACGACCGCGGTCGAGCTGTCCGAAAAGCTGCGCCACAATAGCAGCGCCGGCGGCACCAGATAGAGCAGCTGCATCAGCGACTGCGACACCAGCCACGGGTCGCGCCGCAGCAACATGAATTCCTTCCAACGCAGCGCCTGTTGGCGTGAGCCGCGGCGAAATCGCGGTGCGGTACGGTGCTGCACCGTCGTGGCGCTCGCCCCTGCGGCCGCAATCACCACGGTGCCGAGCCGCGGCGTCACCAGGATCATCACCAGCCCGAGCAGCATCAGGCTGGCGCCGAGCAGCGCCGTTAGTACCAACGTGTCGCCGAGCACGGCGCGCGCCGGCCACCACAACACACTGGCAGGCTCCGGCGCCCACGCCGCGGCAACACCCGAGGTCAGCACCGAAAAGCGCGACAGCGTCCCGGTCGACAGAATCGCCGCGACCTGCAGGCCGATGACGAAGCCGGCGCCGATCACCACCGAGACGATCTGCGCGGCAAGCCGCGTCCGCTTCGGTCCGATCAGGTTGAACAGCGCCAGCGCGACCGCGATCGCCACCGCCGACGCCGAGATCCCGATCGCGGCAACCACGCCGTAGGCCGTCAGCCAATGCGCGCCACCGCCGAGCGCCAGCACGTCGATCACCGGCGCGGCGAACAGCAGCGCCATTGCGGTGACGGTCAGCGCGATCGCCGCCATCCGCACCGAGAACACCCGCGCCAGCGGCACCGGCGACGACATGATCAGATCGAGATCGGCGCGGCTGTAGAACACCCGTGTCACCGATTCGATCGCCTGCGACAGCATCAGCAGCCAGCTCAGCGCCAGCGTCGCGGTAATCACCAGCAGGCTGGTCGTGTCCGCGTCCGAGGTGAGGCCCGCGTAGCGGCCGACCAGACCCCAGGCCGGCAGATGCAGCAGCGCCGCAACGACGATCAGCGCCAGCACGACATTGCGGACGCGGCCGCGGCGGCCGGCCATCAGCATGCCGAGAAAGTCGCGCCAGGCGAGGCGCAGATCGTGCCGCGCGAAACTCGCGAGCGTCGCCGTGCTCATATCGGCACGGCCTCGCCGCCGACCAGCTCGACGAACATGTCCTCGAGGCTCGAGTCGCCGCGACCGATCCGGCTGCGCAAGTCGTCGAGCGTCCCCTCGGCGACCAGCCGGCCGGCGACGATCACGCCGATCCGGTCCGCCATCCGTTCGGCCACCTCGAGGATGTGGGTGGTCATGATCACGGTGCAGCCGGCCTGCACCCGGACCTGCAAGATCTCCTTCACGCGGCGGGCCGACACCGCGTCGAGGCCGGTGAGCGGCTCGTCGAGGATGATCAGCCGCGGCTCGTGCACCAACGCGCCGGCCAGCGCCACTTTCTGCCGCATGCCCTTGGAGAAGCCCTCGCAGCGTTGATGCTGATGCTCGGTCAGGTCGAGCTGCTCCAGCAGCCGGACCGCCGCAGCTTCGGCGGGCCCCGGATCGCAGCCCCACAGCCCGGCGACGAAGGCCAGATATTCGAGCGGCGTCAGCTTGTCGTAGATCATCGGCTCGTCCGACACCCAGGCGGTGACCTGCTTGGCGGCGATCGGATCGGCCAAAGCGTCGATGCCGAGGACGCGGATCGATCCGGCATCCGGCTGCAGCAGCCCGGCGACCATCCGCAGCGTCGTGGTCTTGCCGGCGCCGTTGGGGCCCAGCAACGCGTAGAACTCGCCACGGCGAATGGTGAGATCGAGCCCATCCACCGCCGGGCGATCGTAGCGTTTGGCGAGGCCCCGCAGTTCCAGCGCGAACCCGGTCGATCCGGTCATATGGTCCCTTGGAGCATGGCTGAGCGACAACGGCTCGCAGCATGAGGGCGAGAAGTTTCGCCGCGATGAATCCGGATGCCGAAACGACGACGGCCTCCCGTTTCGGGGAGGCCGCCGCGCGCATCGATGGTTAGCAGGCCGTTAGCAGCCGGGGCGCACCGCTCACATCAGCTTGTCGAGCGTCAGCGGCAGATCGCGGATGCGCTTGCCGGTGGCGTTGAACACCGCATTGGCGACCGCGGCTCCGACGCCGGTGATGCCGATCTCGCCGATGCCGCGGGCGCCCATCGGGGCGCGCGGATCGGGTATGTCGGTCCAGATCACGTCGATCTCCGGCACGTCGAGATGCACCGGGACGTGATACTCGGCGAGGCTGGGGTTCATGATCCGGCCATTGCGCTCGTCGAACTGCGTCTCCTCCATCAGCGCCAGGCCGAGGCCCATGATGATGCCGCCGCGGAACTGGCTCGCCGCGGTCTTCGGATTGAGGATGCGGCCGCAATCGTAGGAGCCGAGGAAGCGGCGGACCCGCGTTTCGCCGGTGACGCTGTTGACGCCGATCTCGCAGAACAACGCGCCGAACGAATGCATCGACCAGTGCATCGTCTCGAGCGGCGCCGAGGCGCTGCCTTCGGCCACGATTTGATCGCGGCCCGAGCGAGTCAGAATCGACACGTAGCTCTCGTGGCGCGACGAATCGTCGAGCTTGGCGAGGCCGCCGTTCAGCGTGCCGACTTCGCTGGCGCTCAGTCCCGCCAGCGGCGAGTCATTGCCGGCGAGCTTGAGCAGTTCGGCGATCAGTACGTGGTGCGCGGCGATCACCGAGGCGCCGATCGACGCGGTCTGCTGCGAGCCGCCGGCGAGCACGACGCCGGGGAACATCGAGTCGCCGTACGCGAACGTCACCTGATCACGCGACAGGCCGAGCCGTTCGGCGACCACCTGAGTGTGTGCGGTCGCGGTGCCCATCCCCATTTCATGCGCTGCGATCTCGACCCTGACGCTGCCGTCGCGCGTCAAGGTGATCCGCGCCGCGCCGCCCGGCATGCGGTGATACGGATAGGTCGCGGTGGCGCAGCCCATGCCGACCAGCCACTCGCCGTCGCGAACACTGGCAGCGGTCGGGTTGCGCTTGGACCAGCCGAAGCGATCGGCGCCCGCGCGCCAGGCCTCGATGATATGCCGCGACGAGAACGGCGTGCCCTTCAGCGGATCTTCGTCCGGCTGGTTGAGGATGCGCAGCTCGACCGGATCGATGCCGAGCGCCACCGCCATCTCGTCGATCGCCGACTCCATCGCGAAACTGCCGACCGATTCGCCCGGCGCCCGCATGAAGGTGTTGGCCAGCATGTCGAGATTGACGGTTTCGACGTCGAGCTTGATGTTCGGCGAGCCGTAACTACTCATCGTCGGCAGGATGAACGGCTCGGGGAACGCGTTCTGGCGCGCGGTGGCGACCGTGCCGGTGTGGACCAGCGAGACGAAACGGCCATCGGGCTCGGCGCCGATCGCGAACCGCTGCTCGGTCATGGTGCGGCCGCCGATCAGCCGGTACACGCCCTCGCGCGATAGCGCGATGCGCACCGGCCGGCCGGCGAGCTTCGACGCCGCGGCGCCGAGCACCTGATGCTGCCACAGACACTTGCCGCCGAAACCGCCGCCGACGAATGGCGAGGTGACGTGGACCTGCTCCTCGGCGATGCCGAAGATCTGTCCGAGCGACCAGGCGGTGTGCTGCACCGCCTGCGAAGCGTCGTGCACGATCAGTTTGTCGCCGGCCCACGCCACCGTGGCGGCGTGCGGCTCGATCGCGTTGTGATTGTGCCGCGGCGTCGTGTAGTGGCAGTCGACCCGAACCGGCGCCTTGGCGAGCGCGGCTTCGGCGTCGCCTTTCTCGGCCTTGAGCGGCTGGCCCATGAACAGGCCGGGCTCCGTGCCTCTGGCTTTGCCCGTGCCGAAGCTGGTGACCGCCGCCGCGGCCTCGTAGGTGGCGTGGATCAGGGCGACGGCGTGGTCGGCCTGCTCCTGCGTTTCCGCGAGCACGACCGCGACAGGCTGGCCGTTCCAGTGGATGCGATCGTCCTGCATGATCGGCAGATTGTCGCCGCCGCCGGCCTTCTCGGCCGTCATGAACAGCGGCATCGGCGCCATTCGGGGCGCATTGCGGTGAGTCATCACCAGCACGACCCCGGGTGCAGCTTCGGCCGCGGCGGTGTCGAGCGTGGTGATCCGGCCTTTCGCCACGGTGCTGAACATCAGCGCGGCATACAGCATGCCGTCGAGTGCGAACTCCGCTGCGAACGGCGCCGCGCCGCGAACTTTCAGCGGACCATCGATGCGCGGGACGGAAGCGCCGATCAACCCGTGCTTGGCGCGGATCAGCGGATCGGGCTCGCCGCCCGGCATCCAGTTGTCAGGCGCCAGTGCGACGGCCTTTTCCATCACGCCCTGCACGGCGCCGCGCACGGCTTGTTTGGCTTCATTGACGATGCTCATCGGGCACCTCCTGCGAGTTCGCCGAGAACGGCAGTGATGGTTCGTTTGGCCAGTTCGATCTTGAACGCGTTGTCGCGCAGCGGCACCGCGTCCGCGAGCTCGGCTTCGGCCGCGGCGCGGAACGCCTCCGTCGAGGCCGCGCCGCCGCGCAGCGCCTGCTCGGCCTTCAGCGCGCGCCAAGGTTTGTGGGCGACGCCGCCGAGCGCAAGCCGCACGTCCTTCACCTTGCCACCGTCGAGTTCGAGCGCGGCTGCGACCGAGACCAGCGCGAACGCGTAGCTCGAGCGGTCACGAACCTTGCGATAGGTCGAGCGCGCGGCGATCGGCTGCGCCGGCAGTTCGATCGCGGTGATCAGTTCGCCCGGCTGTAGCGTCGTGTCCTGATCGGGACGATCCCCCGGCAGGCGATGGAGGTCGGCAAACGCCAGTTTGCGTGTGCCGCCCCTCCCCTCGAGATGCACGACCGCGTCGAGCGCGACAAGCGCCACGCACATATCGGACGGATGCGTCGCGACACAGGACTCCGAAGCGCCGAGGATCGCGTGGTTGCGATTGAAGCCATCGATCGCGTCGCAGCCCTGCCCCGGGCTGCGCTTGTTACAGCGCAAGCCGGCATCGTCGTAGAAGTAGGTGCAGCGCGTCCGCTGCAGCAGATTGCCGCCGACCGTCGCCATGTTGCGGATCTGCGCCGAGGCGCCCGCCAGGATGGCGCGCGACAGCAGCGGATAGCGCGTGCGGACCGCGCGATGCTCGGCCAACGCGGTGTTGCGCACCGCAGCCCCGATCAGCAGACCGCCGTCGTCGTGCTCGGTGATCGTTGCCGGCAGGCCGGTGATATCGACCAGCGCGGCCGGACGCTCGAGCGTCTCGCGCATCAGGTCGATCAGATTGGTACCACCGCCGAGAAATTTGGCCTGGTCGGTCGCGCCGAGCCGCACGGCTTCGGCGACATCGCTGGCGCGTGAGTAATCGAAAGGAGTCATTCCGCCGCCTCCGCATAGGTGTCGCGGATCGCCGCGATGATGCCGTTGTGCGCGCCGCATCGGCACAGATTGCCGCTCATGCGTTCACGAATTTCGTCGTGGGTCGGCGCGACGTGGTCATCGGCGAGGTCGCGCGTCACGTGGCTGGGCACGCCGCGCTTCAGTTCGGCCGCCATGCCGACGGCAGAGCAGATCTGCCCCGGCGTGCAGTAGCCGCACTGAAAGCCGTCGTGCGCGATGAACGCCTGCTGCAACGGATGCAACTCGTTCGCGGCGGCGAGGCCTTCGATGGTGGTGACGCTACGCCCGGCGTGCTGCACGGCGAGCGACAGACAGGACACGATGCGCTCGCCGTCGACCAGCACCGTGCAGGCCCCGCAGGCGCCCTGATTGCAGCCCTTCTTGGTGCCGTGCAGGTTGAGCGTCTCGCGCAGCAGGTCGAGCAGCGAGACGCGCGGGTCGGCGGGGATCGGGTAGTCGACCCCATTGATACGAAGCGCCGCGGCGGACGCGGCCGGTCGATCAGCGGTCATATGACCTCCTTCGGGACGGGACTGGAGTAAAGACGGCACACACCCGCGACCGCCGCATTGCTGCGCAGCACGGAAAAATCGCTAACCGCTGAGCGGCAGGTTGGTTCGGAGCGTTGGTTGGTGGCAGCGATGCTGCGTAGCCCGGCAGGCATCGTTGTGAGATAACGAACCGGTAAACGCCATATACGGAACATCGTTCCGTTTATCAAGAGGTATTCTTGTGTCCGAGAAGCCGCCGCGAAAACGGGCCGCACCGGGCGTCGGCCCGCCGCGTCGGGTCCGCGCGGACGCGCAGCGCAATCTGAAGACGCTGCTGGATGCGGCGGTTGCGGTGTTCGCCGTCTCGGGAGTCGAGGCGCCGGTGCGCGAGATCGCCGAGAAGGCCGGCGTCGGAGTCGGAACGCTCTATCGGCATTTTCCGCAGCGCTCCGACCTGATCGTCGCGGTGTTTCGCAACGGCGTCGACGCCTGCGCCGACGCGGCCGCCACACTGGCCGAGCAATATCCCCCGGTGGAGGCCCTGTCGCGCTGGCTGCAGCGCTATGTCGACTTCATCGCCACCAAACGCGGCCTCGCAGCCGCGCTGTATTCGGGCAACCCGGCCTATGACAGCCTGCCGGCCTATTTCGAACAGCGGCTGCGCCCGGCGCTGCAATCCCTGCTGGATCATGCCGGCGCCGCCGGCGAAGTGCGGCGCGACGTCGATCCGTTCGATCTGTTGAAGGCGGTGGCGCAGCTTTGCACCTCCGGGCCCGGCGACGACCCGGCGCATACGACCCGCATGGTGGCGCTGCTGATCGATGGCCTGCGCTATGGGGCCTCCGATCGGCGAGCGCGCACGTCCGACTCAAACTGAGGGATGTCGGCGCCGGAAATGAAGCGGCCTCCGAAGAGGGAGGCCCGACGAGACGGTCGTCGTCCGTCGCCAGTATCGCGAAGCCCCCCGTCGCCGCGTGATTGTCGAGCACAACGACGATTAAGACGAGCTCAGATCGTCAAGCGGCCTTCAGATGGGGTTAGCGCCTCCGAATAGCCCTTTTGCCGGTCGCCATCGCTCGGCTGATCCGGATAGGCCCGCTGGCCTTCCCACCACCCGGGGCCGGCCTGCACCCCACAGGTGCAGTGGGCGTCTCAGTATTGTCGGGCGCTCGCGCCTCGTGCTGGCAGAGCCGACCGCTGCAATGCTCGGATGCTCGTGACTGCCGCGTCGATCCATCGATCACGACAAGGCCAAAGCCCTAGACGTTGCGCCACCACCGTGGGGCCGCCAAACTCGGCCGCCCGTGTACAGTAAGGTCATCGAGCGGCGCGCCTTCGCCGATCACCGCGTGGTGGTGGTGAGCGTCGGCTCGACGACTTCGATTGACAGCCTCTCAAAAAATCTCAGCTTGAGGCTTTACAGACCAAAGCAGCTTTCAGGGTGATGCAGCCGCCACCTCGCGCGTTTGAATCTCATCAAGATCGTTGCCAATTTCCTGCCTTGCACATTCAAGCTCATACCTAGACTGCAAATTCATCCAAAACTCTGCAGTCGTACCGAAGTACTTAGATAGCCGGAGCGCAGTGTCGGCACTTATGCCCTGTTGCTCGCGCACAATTCTTTCGAGACGGGGACGTTCGATCTGGCAAGCTTTGGCTAGCGCGTATGCTGTAATCCCAAGCGGATTCATGAATTCTTCGCGCAAAACTTCACCAGGGTGAAGTGGTACAAGATTTGCCATTTCGCTCTCCAGCCCGCTCATTGATGATAGTCCACGATTTCAACTTCGGCTGGACCTTCATCTGACCATTCGAAACAAACTCGGTACTTGTCGTTGATCCAAATTGCGTGCTGTCCGCTCCTGTCGTCGCTCAAGGGGTGGAGTTTGTTCCCCGGCGGGGCTTTCAGATCATCAAGGCAAGTTGCCGCATCGATCATGCGAAGCTTCCGAAACGCTGTCCTTTTCAGCTCAGCCGGAAAACCCTTAGGACACTCGCCATTGAAAACGGCCTCCGTCCAACCAGCCTTAAAACTCCGTATCATGTGATGTTCTCCGACGTATCAGAAACAGATACGTTCCGCAATCAAAACGTGTCACGTACCGACACGTACGCCCCTGAGGGGCAAGTCAAAGGTTATCCGTCGAAACAACTTAGACGGGTCCACAATTGGACTCTTTAGTCACGGGCGAAGACAGCCATTGGTCTAGAGCGAGCGTACGTCATCTCACATTGGTGCAAGGTGCCCGCCGTCCGGCCTCGCGATGGTGGTGATCGAAAAACGGGCCGAGCGGAGGCAGCTGCCGTAATATCAATGGAAGGGGTGCGGGGTGCGGGCTGCGCCCGGTGCACGAGCTGGCGAACGAACCACGCTTCCTGGCCGAGAGGCATGGGCTCTTAAGTTAACGCCAGCACATGGGCGCAGACTCGGCTGATTCGTCATCCTGGCAGAGCAAGATGCCCGGCATGTATGGACAGATGTATGGACTGGAAGGGAAGCTAAACCAAAAACTATTACAATTTGAATAAGTTAATGGTGGGCGCGACAGGGATCGAACCTGTGACCCCCTCGATGTCAACGAGGTGCTCTCCCGCTGAGCTACGCGCCCTTAGATCGTCTTCACGGGTGGCGTCCCTATATCGGCTCCGGGCCGGTCAGGCAAGGACACCAAAGCAGGATTTCGACGCCAATTTCAGGCGGCCAGCATCTTGTTCACTTCGCTGACCAATTCGCGCAGGTGCACGGGCTTGGACAGCACCTTGGCATTCTTGGGAGCTTCCGAATCGGAATTCAGCGCAACGGCGGCGAAGCCGGTGATGAACATGATCTTGATGTCAGGATCGAGCTCGGAGGCGCGGCGCGCCAGCTCGATGCCGTCCATCTCCGGCATTACGATGTCGGTCAGGAGCATTTCGAACGGCTCCTCGCGCAGCCGTTGATAGGCCGACATGCCGTTGTCGAAGGAGGACACCTGGAACCCGGCATTTTCCAACGCCTTGACCAGGAACCGGCGCATGTCGTTGTCGTCTTCGGCGAGGAGGATCTTGTGCATCATTGCTGGACTTCGAATCCGGTCGGAGAACTGTGATTCACTTAGACCGGCCGTTGGTAAATTTCGGGTGAAATTCTCGCCCTGGTGCCAATCGCAGGCCCGCAATCTGCGCCGGACACGACTGCAAAGCAATGATCTCGGCACTTTCCATGGCGGCGGCGGTCAGGGCCTGTCTGGAATGATTTTGCTTGGCACACGCTGACATTGCCGACAATGTTGGCGCGACGACACCAAGCGGTTGCAGAGCAACGCGGCGACAGCAGATTTGACGAACGGCGGACGATGATGACTGAGTTCGACGGCGAGTTTTCGCCTCCGTTCGAGATTAGCGAACCGCAGACCGGGCGTGCGCCGATCATTTTCAATTCGCCGCATTCGGGCTCGATCTACCCCAACGCTTTCCTGAATGCCTCGCGGATCGATCTCGAGGCGCTGCAGCGCTCCGAAGATTCGTTCATGGACGAATTGATCGACCACTTGTCGGGCCGCGGCTTCCCTGTCGTGCGCGTGCACTTTCCGCGCTCGTTCATCGACGTCAATCGCGAGCCCTACGAGCTCGATCCGCGGATGTTCACCGGCCGGCTGCCCAGTTTCGCCAACACCCGCTCGATGCGGGTTGCCGGCGGCCTCGGCACCATTCCGCGCGTGGTCGGCGATGGTCAGGAGATCTACCGCGAGCGCATTGCCATCGACGATGCGTTGAGCCGAATCGAAACGCTGTACAAGCCCTATCATCGCGCGCTGCGGCGACTGATCAACCAGACCTATGACGTCTGGGGAACGGTGATCCTGGTCGATTGCCATTCGATGCCGTCGGTCGGCGTCGCTCGCGACGAGGCGCGGCGTCCCGACGTGGTGATCGGCGATCGCTACGGCACCAGCTGTGCCGCGCTGATCCCGGGCGTGATCGAGGAAACGATGGCGGCGCGCGGCTATTCGGTCGGCCGCAACAAACCGTATGCCGGCGGCTTCATCACCGAGCATTACGGCAATCCGTCCCGAGGCCTGCACACAGTGCAGGTCGAGCTGAATCGCGCCATCTACATGGACGAGCGGCTCCGCCAGCGCAGCGAGCGGTTTCGTACCGTCGCGGAGGATTTCACCGTGCTGGCCGATGCGCTGGCCTCGATCCCGCTCAGCGATCTCGGCCCATACCAGGCCGCCGCGGAATAACTCGGAAATTGAAGCGCTCGGCAGACGGCATCGGCCTCGCATAGAGAAGGCTGCAGTACACTGCCGTACCAACCTGCCAAGAAAAAAGGGCCGCTTGCGATGGCAAGCGGCCCAAGTCTAGGGAGGAAACGCCCAAGGAGGGCAGCGATAGCGCGAGGCGCTACCGCACCGCAACAATATGCGGCCGCGGCGCACAAAGCGCAAGTGTTTTCGACCGTTTTTCTATGCAAAAAACGCATGTCAGGGCACCGGCAACGGGCAACGGAACTCAAGAAATATTTGAGCCAAATCAATGAGATGGAATTGATTGTCTCAGTCAGCCTGCGACCAAATTGACCAGGTTCCCGGTGTGGCAAAGTCGTCGCCCGGCTCAAAGAACGAACCTCAACGCAACGTTCATCCGAAAAATGTGAACGCAGCTTCGATAAATGGTTCAGCCTCTGGACCCTGCGCCGCGCTGTAGAATAAGCAAAGCGAACGGGCGAGGTTTCGGGCAAGCTAGGGCCTCGTGCAGTTGTAACCCCGCACTGACAAGGAATGCCCGTGACCGTGATCGACTTCGCCGCCTTCATCGGACGCCTCGCGACGTCGTCGGGCGACACCATCCTGCCGTTCTTCCGCACCTCGCTGACGATCGACAACAAGCTGCAGGGCCGCGACTTCGATCCCGTGACCGAGGCCGACCGTGCCGGCGAAGCGGTGATGCGGCGGCTCATCAAGGGGAGCTTTCCCCAGCACGGCATCGTCGGGGAGGAGTTCGGCAACGAGCGCGAGGACGCCGACTATGTCTGGGTGCTCGACCCGATCGACGGCACCAAATCTTTCATCGCCGGCTTTCCGGTATGGGGCACGCTGATTGCGCTGCTGCACAAGGGCACGCCGGTGTACGGCATGATGCACCAGCCGTTCATCGGCGAGCGCTTTTCCGGCGACAATGGTTCGGCTTCGTACAAAGGCCCGTCGGGCGAGCGAAGGCTCACCGTGCGCCGCTGCCCGTCGCTGAAGGACGCGACGCTGTTCACGACTTCTCCGCTGCTGATGAACGGCGGCGACCGCGCCACCTTCGAAAAGGTACAAGCCGAAGCGCGGCTGACCCGGTTCGGCGGCGATTGCTACGCCTATTGCATGCTGGCCGCCGGCCAGCTCGACCTGGTGATCGAAACCGAGCTGAAGCCCTACGACATCGCCGCACTGATCCCCATCGTCACGGGCGCCGGCGGCATCGTCACGACCTGGGAGGGCAAGCCGGCGCAGAGCGGCGGCCGCATCATCGCCGCCGGAGACAAGCGCGTCCACGAAGCCGCGCTGAAGATCCTGAACGCCTGACGGCCGCAGCCGCCTTACTGCGGCAAGGCCAATCCTTCGATCATCGCCCGCAACCCCGCCAGCCAGTCCACGCGGTCGTCGCCCCGGGCAAGCGCCAGCGCCGCCCGGTCATAGGCGGCGCCGAGCAGCTGCGCGGTTTGGTCGATCGGCACCGGCCTGAGCGCGCCCGCGGTGACGGCCGCCTGCAGCCCCTCGCGCAAGGTGCGAACGCCGTTGCGGCTGTCGATTGCATCGACCTCTGCCTGACCGAGCACGGAAGGCGCCTCGACCAGCAGCAGCCGTGTCCGACCCGGCAATGCCATCGCCTGCAGATAGGCCTCGCCACCGGCGACCAGCGCTTCGATCGGCGAGCCGGAGAAAGGTGCCGCCTCGATCTCGGCTGCGACGGCGGCGGATTCGGCCTCGATCACGGCGCGGAACAGCGCCTGTTTGTCGGCGAAGTGGTGATACAGCGCACCCCGCGTCACACCGGCGGCTTCGACCAAGTCCGGCGTGCTTGTGCCGGCGTAGCCACGAGCCACGAACGCCTGCCGCGCCGCCGCAATCAATCCGGCGCGGGTGGTGCTGGAGCGTTCGAGATTGGTGCGTCGCTTCGCCGCTCGCATACATACAGCCTGCATGTTATTAAAACATACACACTGTATCTTTATTTAGCCAGGGAGGGAAGTATGCGCGTGACCAGCTATTACCCCGTGATCATGACCGACGACGTCGGCGCCACGGCGCGATTCTATGCGAAGCATTTCGGCTTCCGAGCGCTGTTCGCCTCCGATTGGTACGTCCACCTGCAGTCCGCCGACGACGCGACCATCAATCTGGCCGTGCTCGACGGCGCGCATCACACCGTTCCGGAAGCCGGGCGCGGTCGGGTCGCAGGTCTGATCCTGAATTTCGAGGTGGAGGATCCAGAAGCCGAATACGCCCGGCTGCAATCGGCAGGGCTGCCGATCCTGCTCGCGCTGCGCGACGAGGCGTTCGGTCAGCGTCATTTCATCACGGCGGATCCGAACGGCGTGCTGATCGACATCATCAAGCCGATCCCGCCGAGCGGGGACTACGTGGCCCAATACGTCGAGGGCGCCGCCGCAACGCAGACATAAGCGTCCGCCCAGTTGTGCGACGGCGCGCGATCGGTCAGGTTGCGCGCCGTGTCCGATCCGCTTCTGCTTCTCATCGCCGCCGTCTTTGCCTTCGCCGGCTTCATCAAGGGTGTCATCGGCCTCGGCCTGCCGACGGTCGCGATCGGCCTGCTGGCCGTGGTGATGCCGCCGGCGCACGCCATGGCGATCGTGATCGTCCCGGCGATCGTCACCAACATCTGGCAGACCTTCGCCGGCTCCTATCTGAGCGACATCCTGCGCCGGCTGTGGCCGCTGATGCTCGGCTCCGTCATCGGCATCCGTCTCGGCTCCGGTCTGATGACCGGCCCCTACGCGCGCTACGGCACGCTCGTGCTCGGCGGACTGCTGGTGATCCACGGCATCGTCGGCCTCAGCCGGGTGCGCTTCCACGTCGCGCCAGCGCAGGAGAAGTGGATCGGCGGGCCGGTCGGCCTGATCACCGGCGTGGTGTCGGCGGCGACCGGCGTCCAGGTGATCCCGTCGATGCCGTTCATGCAGGCGATCGGCATGGAGAAGGACGAGCTGGTTCAGGCGCTCGGCGTGTTCTTCACCACAGCGACCTTGGCGCTGGCCTTCAACCTCACCGACGCCGGCCTGCTGTCGGTCGCCACCGCCCTGCCCGGCGCGATCGCGATGGTTGCCGCCTTCGCCGGAATGTTCGTCGGCCAGGCGGTACGAACGCAGATGCATCCGGACGCGTTCCGGCGCTGGTTCCTGATCTCGATCATCGGGCTCGGCTGCTACCTTGCGGCCGAAACGCTGGTGCGGATGTTCGGCTGAGCGTCCGCGTACCAACGCGCGCGCCGCCTGCGTCCTGACACCGCGGTCAAAAAAACGCTTTGTTAAGCTGATTGAAACCGCCGGAGCGCCTCCTGACCGCGGGGGCTCTGACGAGCAGACGGGATTCGATCACGCATGACGACACGAGGCCACAGGCTGACGCGCATCGCCGCAGGCGCACTCCTTGGAGCCGTATTGCTGCCGGCCGCAGCATGGGCGCAGAACCCGTTCGACGTGTTCAATCTGTTCGGCGGAACCAACAAGGCGACCGCTTCGACCACGCAGCCCGCGAACATCACCACGCAGGCTCCATCGGGCAGCGGCAGCGCGCCGGTCTGGAGCGGCGAGGACGGCGCCTCCGGCCATCCGTTGATGACTTCGCAGGCGATCCGGCAATCCGCCGCCAATTTCGACGCCTGCGTCGCCGGCTTCTGGCCCGAGGCCGCGCGCCGCGGCATCTCGCGCGAGAGCTTCGAGCGCTACACCGCGGGCCTGTCGCCCGATCTGCGGCTGATGGACCTGATGGATTCGCAGCCGGAATTCACCAAGGCGATCTGGGACTATCTCGACATCCTGGTGAACGACAACCGGATGGCGCGCGGCCGCGAGATCCTGGCGCAGTACAAGCCGCAATTCGACGCCGCCGAGCGCGCCTACGGCGTCGACCGCTACATCATCGCGTCGATCTGGGGCATCGAAAGCAACTACTCGACCCAGATGGGCGACCGCTATGTGGTGAACTCGACCGCGACGCTGGCCTGCGTCGGCCGCCGCCAAGCGTATTTCAAGGACGAATTCCTCACCGCGCTGGAGATCCTGCACCGCGGCGATCTGCGCCCCGAACAGCTGCGCGGCTCGTGGGCCGGCGCGTTCGGCCCGACGCAATTCATGCCGACCGCGTTCAAGCGCTTCGCCGTCGACGCCGACGGCGATGGCCGCCGCGATGTCGTCGACAACCCCGCCGACCTGATCGCCTCGACGGCCAACAACCTCAAGAAGGACGGCTGGCAGAGCGGCCAGACCTGGGGCTACGAAGTGGTGATGCCGCAGGGCTTCGACTACATGAAGGCCGACCGCAAGCAGATGCTGACGCTGGCACAATGGCAACAGCTCGGCGTCAAGCGCCCGAACGGCCAGAGCTTCCCGCGCGGCTCCGACAAGGCCTATCTGCTGGCACCGGCAGGCTCGGAAGGCCCCGGCTTCCTGATGTTGAACAACTTCCGCACTATCATGAAGTACAACCCGGCCGAAGCCTATGCGCTGGCCATTGGCCACTTCGCCGACCGCCTTCGCGGCGGCGCGCCCTTCGTCCAACCCTGGCCCCGCCACGAACGCGTCCTGTCCCGCAGCGAACGTCTCGAACTGCAACAACTCCTCGCCCAACGCGGCTACTACCGCGGCACCCCCGACGGCCAATTCGGCAGCATGACAAGAGAAGCGCTACGCAACTTCCAGGCCTCTATCGGAGCACCGGCGGACGGGTTTGCGACCGGGGATATGCTGGAGAGGCTTAGAGGAAGGTAGGGGTTGCAAAATCACGCAACCCAAACGAGAGTTTCACTAGATTTAAGGCTCATAAATTGATCATAACTACGAATTATGGGAAACTTCAGCAGCTACGCTGTTATCGCCGGGATTGAGCAGATTCTCCTGCTCTATACGATAGCTGTTGCGGGACTACTCGGCATCTTATCATTCCAACTATATCGAATTCTGCAGGCGCAGGATCTGCACTTATCAAGGGGAATGTCGAGCAATTTTCCGCGACAAGCACTGATTGTCGTCAAGGGAGCGATCTTTTGGATATTTGGCTACAAAGGAGAAGATCGAGAGAAGACCAGCTTTAACGAGCTAAATCTAGAATGGGTCGAACGCAACTGGCCATCCATTGTAGTTCGACTAATTCCAATCTATGGCCTGTACATTCTGGCATTGGTAGTCTGGACTCGACCCGTCTATCTTGACGATGGGTCCGTTCATATATTTCGATATTCAACCAACTTGAACCAGCTGTTCTTTCTCTTTGTTCTCTACGTTTCATCTAACGTCGTGTTTGATCTTCTGTCTCTGCGCTTCACGCTCTCTTGTCTTCTGCAAGCATTAGAGACGAAGAGATATATTGCACTGCTGCTTAAGAACATATTCGTTGCAATTCTTTTGTTCTTCGGTGCCCAGACCGCCTCCTGCATGTTGTGGATCTATAAAAGGCAAGATCCGAATTTTCCGAAACTAGAAGGAAATTTCTTGCAGCAGTTTGCCGAAATCACAACTTGGCCGTATGCGTTTGTTACGGGCCCCGGATCGACCGAGATCAATTCGCTCCTATTTCCGGGGCAGCTGCTTATCACCGGAACCGTATTCATACCAACAACATTACTCATTCTTGCGCTGATTGTTTTTTCTTCATTTTTGAAGGCAACAGAATTCACAAAGAAATTTCTGCTATCAAGGAAATGGGACTCCCTGTGTCGAATTCTTGTACGAGTTCGATTAGTTGGATTGCTTGAGCCGCCAGAGAAGGTGCGAAGCTTTGGCTATTGCAATTTAGCGTTTGTTGCGTTTCTCGACCTTTTGATCGTATCGATCGTCAGCGCGGTTGTTAGCCACATGGTGTAGGTCTGACTACAATATGAACATTGTAACAAGATCTGCCATGATCTCTGAATGCCAATCGACTGCCTTGTAAATAGAATTCCCAAGTTCTCAGTATTCTGTCAGCATCTCGCCGTGGGAGATTCGCCAATAAGATCTCTCGCAGAGAGGCCTCATTGCGATAGAGATTGTCCACCCACGCCGACAGGGTTCTAAAATAATTGTCGCTGCCGTGAATATAGATATCCATCACCTTTAGCGATGAGCGCTCAAAGTTATGGATCACCTCCGATAGTCGCGGAATATAGGCTCCCGGAAATACCTCTCGATCGATCCAACTGTTCGTAGACCCCGCTTCGGTTTTCACTATGCAGTGGATCAGCGCCAATCCGTTGTCAGCCAAGAGGCTCGATATTTTGGAGAAGTAGCTCTCAAGCCTCCCTCTGCCGACATGTTCGAGCATGCCAATTGAATAGATTCTGTCATACTTCGCATCGGGTTGAAATCGTTCAAAAGCGCTCGCAACAAAGCTAACCAGATCCGACGAAGAGCTCCTCTGCGCAAACTTGATCTGCTCATCCGAGATGCTTATCGCCGTGATTTTTGCTTTGGTCCGCCGGGATATCTCTTCGGCAACCTGGCCCCAACCGCACCCAATATCTAGAATGGTCTGCCCTTCTGCAAGCTGCAGTCGATCTATGACCTTTCTGATCTTGTTCTCCTGAGCGGCCTCAAGAGTCATGACTGGAGACTCGAAGAACGCGCAGGTATACTCAAGATTTCGACCTAGGATAAGCCTCATGAATTCGGGCGACGTATTGTAGTGTTCCGCTATGCGGCGCCTGGCAACAATCGGGAACAGTCGGTATACGAATCCATCCCGCACAGGATTCCTATTGAACAATCGAAACCAAAGATGGAGCGGAGATTTGTTCTGCTTTACTAACAGATCGAGAAAATCGAAGAGCCTGCCTGTTTCGCAGCACCAGAAGCCTCGGGTATAGTAGCTTGGAAGTCTGTAGTCTGGCCGCAGTAGAAGGCGGATTAGGCGCCAGAGTGTGGGCGGCGCTATGGTGCAAATATAGTCGCCTGAACCAACGTTGATGATCTGGTCTTCAAACTGAAGACCAATCATTCCGTCCTTTATGCTCGTGGCAAAGAGCGCCCGGACTATTCGTTTGGTCAGATGCGAAGGATACTTATACCCGTCCGCAGTCATAATTCGCTGGCAGGACAACTCTTCCATAATTCGTAGTTATGATTGCTCGCGTCACTCTCTCGAAAGTGGCGAGCCTGACTGGACACAACCGCTAACCCTATTTCGCCTTTCGATTTTTGGATGCTGGTTGTTTTCTTCATCCTCCTCCACAAACGCACCGCCCCGGTTGGGCGGAGCACGGAATGCCCCTCACCAAATCGATTGCCACTTTCCTCGACCATTGTTCAGTCGAGCGGCAGTTATCGGACCATACGTTGCAGGCGTACGGGTATGATCTGGCGGACTTTGCGGCGTGGATCGGGACGCGGCGGCGGAAGGACAAGGGGTTCTGCGCCGACGCATCGATCGAGACCGACCACCTCCGCGCCTATCTTGAGCACATGACCGAGCGGAAGCTGTCGGCCGCGACGGTGCGGCGTCGGCTTGCCTGTTTGCGGTCGTTTTTCCGTTATCTGGAAGATCTTGACACCATGCCCAATCCGTTCGATGGCTGGCGGCTGAAGCTGCCGAAGCGGAAGCGGTTGCCGCGAACGTTGTCGCGGGACGAGACCACGCGGCTTTTGAAATCCACGCGCGCGCCAGGCGCGGCGCGGCATGCGACTCCGAACTCGTCCTCGCTATGCACCGAGATCAGGCTGATGATCGCGACCGGAATCCGGATCGGCGAATTGTGCAAGATCGCCAGCAGCGACGTCGCCAGCGACGGCGCGGCGATCCGGATCCACGGCAAGGGCTCGCGCGACCGGATGGTGTATGTGACGGATATCGGGTTACGCACCGAGCTCCGCAAGCTCGCGGCGCAACGCCAACGTCGGCTCGGCGGCGACGGGCCGTTGTTCCTCAATCGTAACGGCGAGAAGCTTCGGCCGCATTCGTTCCGCGCCAAGCTCCGCGACTTCGCGGGCCAAGCCGGCGTGCGCCGCCGCGTCACGCCGCATATGCTGCGGCATACCGCGGCGACACTGCTGATCGAGAGCGGCGTCGACATTCGCATCGTGCAGCGTCTACTCGGCCATTCCAGCATCGCCAC
>NZ_JAJNAL010000045.1 GCF_022271405.1 Rhodopseudomonas infernalis
CTCTTCGCCACCCCACCCCGCTCGCTACGCGAGCGACCCTCCCCCTCCAGGGGAGGGTGATCCTTGCGGCACCCCAATCGTCCAAATGCGATTGACGTGTCCGTGGGGACTCAATCATCAAACCGACCGCTCCGCCCGGCCTTGATATCGCCGCGGCGCTTCTTGCCTTCGAGGCGGCGCTTCTTGGAGCCCAGCGTCGGGCGGGTGGCGCGGCGTGGGACCGGGCGGACCATGGCTTCGCGCAGCAATTCGAGCAGGCGGTCGATCGCGTCCGCCTTGTTGCGCTCCTGGGTGCGGAAGCGCTGGGCGTGGATCACGATCACGCCTTCCTTGGTCATGCGCTGGCCGGCGAGATTGATCAGCCGCAGCGCGGCGTCTTCCGGCAGCGCGATCTTGCTGGTGTCGAAGCGGAGCTGGGCGGCGGTCGACAGCTTGTTGACGTTCTGCCCGCCCGGCCCGGACGCGCGCACGAAGCTGATCTCGATATCGTCCTCGTCGATCGCAAGATTGCGGCTGATCCGCAGCATGGGGCACCAATACGGTTGATGCCGCGCGGACCGCACGGCGCGCCGACTGTCTAGCATATTTGCTCATCGAGGCACTCGCCCCGCGCCGCAGCACGCTCCCTCGCCCCGCTCTTGCGGGGAGAGGGCTGGGGTGAGGGGCTCTCTCCGCGAGTCGCAGCCGCTCGGCTGTGTGGAGGCGCCCCCTCACCCGCCCGGCTGCGCCCGGACGACCTCTCCCCGCGCGCGGGGAGAGGTTACGCCGTGCTCGGGGTGGAGGTGAGCCGGCCGCTAATTCGCCCTTGCCGGCGGCGGGGTGCCCGCCGGTTTCACGGCGTTCGGATCGGCGGCCGCCTGCGGGGTGCGGCCGACCACGACGGTGAGGAGGCCGTCGGACCACAGCCGCTTGGCGGCGCGCTTGGCATCGTCCATCGTCACGGCGTTGATCACCGCGCTGCGGTTGTCGATGTAGTCGATCGGGAGGCCGTCGTTCTGATACTGCAGCATCGCCTGCGCGAGCTTCGCCGAGGTGTCGAGCGACAGCATCTGCGAGCCGTTGAGATACGACTTCGCCTCGTCGAGCTCCTGCTGGGTCGGCCCCTCTTCGGCCATCCGCTTCACCTCGGCTTCGATCGCCTCGATGCTCTGCGTGGCGCGATCGGCGCGGGTGCCGGTGGCGCCGGTGAACAGCGCCGAGTGCTCCATCCACACCATCGACTCGTAGATCGAATAGGCCAGCCCGCGCTTCTCGCGCACCTCGCGATACAGCCGCGACGACAGCGAGCCGCCACCGAGGATGTGGTTGACGACATAGCCGGCCATGAAGTCCGGATCGGCGCGCTTGAAGCCCGGGCCTCCGAACATCACCACGGTCTGCGGCACGTCGAGCGGCACGAAGCTGCGCTGCGGCGGCTTGGTGGCGACGACGTCGGGCACCGGCGCGAGCTGCGCCTTCGCCGGCAGGCTTCCGAACGTCGCGTCGAGGAGCTTCGCCAGCGTATCGGCGTCGACATCGCCGACCACCGCGATCTTCAGCGTGTCCTTCGCCAGCACCTTGCCCACATAGGACTTCATGTCGTCGACATTGACCTTGGGCAGGCTTTCGAGCGTGCCGGTCGAGGGCCGACCGTAGGGGTGGTCACCGAACGCGACCTGCAGAAACTTGCGGCTCGCCATCGTGTTCGGATCGAGCGACTGGCGGCGCAGCGTCGAGATCAGTTGCGCGCGGATGCGCTCGACGTCCTTGGCTTCGAACCGCGCCGCGGTGAGCGAGGTGTGCAGCAGGCCGAACGCCTCGTCGCGGTTCTCCTTCAGCATCCGCAGCGAGCCGCGGAAGTAATCGCGGGTGACGCTGTAGGACAGCTGGATGGCGCGGCGATCCATCCGCTCATGGAAGGTCGCCGAATCCATGTCGCCCGAGCCTTCATCGAGCAGGTTCGCCACCATGTGGCCGACGCCGGGCTTGTCGGCCGGGTCCTGACTGGCGCCGCCGTCGAACGAGTACTCCATCGAAATCAAAGGCACCGTGGCATCCTGGACGAACCAGGCATGGATGCCGCCGGGCGTGACGAGATTCTGGATCTTCGCCGCGGCGAGGGTCGGAGACGCGGCGGCGAGCGTGACAGTCGCGGCGAGCGCGACGCGCTTGATGAAACGAACGGCGATGCTCACGAGCGCTTCTCCTCGGGCTTCGGCAGCGTGCCTTTGACCAGATAGCCCGTCACCGAACGATTGCGGTCGAGGAACTGCTGGGCGACGGCGCGAACCTGTTCGGCGGTGACGGCGCGGATCCGGTCCGGCCAGGTCTGGATGTCCTGCACGGTCAGTCCCGATGTAACCGCGGCGCCGTACCAGCGCGCCAGCGTCGCCTGATTGTCCTGCGCGTAGATCGCCTCGGCGATCAGCTGCGTCTTGACCCGTTCGAGATCTTCGGAGCGGATCGGATTGCGGACGATATCGGCGATGACGTTGTCGACCGCCTTCTCGATCTCCGAGAACTCCACGCCCGGCTTCGGCGTCGCCGCGACGACGAACTGGCTGTCGTCGAGCGCCGTACCCTGATAGTTGGTGCCGACACTGATCGCGAGTTGCCGGTCGATCACCAGCGCGCGATACAGATACGAATTGCTGCCGCCGCCCATCAGTTGCGCCAGCACTTCCAGCGCGGTGCTTTCGCCCTTGGCGGCGGTGTGGGCCGAGGGCACCAGATAATAGCGCCGCACGCTCGGCTGCTCGACCCGCGGATCGGCCAGCGTCACGGTGCGCGGGCCGGCCGGCGTCGGCTCCTGCGGCCGCATCCGCTGCAGCGCGATCGACGGCTGCGGCGGGATCGCGCCGTAGATGCGCTCGATCGCCGGGCGGATCTGATCGGCCTCGACGTCGCCGGCGATCACCAGCGTCGCATTGTTCGGTGCATAGAAGCGGCGATAGAAGGCGAGCGCATCGTCGCGATCGAGCTTCTGGATTTCCTGATGCCAGCCGATCACCGGGCGGCCATACGGATGGTTGAGATACAGCGCCGCCATGATCTGTTCGGTCAGCCGCGCGTCGGGATTGTTGGCGACCCGCATGTTGTATTCCTCGAGCACGACGTCGCGCTCGGGCAGCACGTTCTCGTCCTTCAGCACCAGGCCGGTCATGCGATCGGCCTCGAACTCCATCATCCGCTCGAGCTGGTCGCGCGGCACGCGCTGATAGTAGCCGGTGTAGTCGTATGAGGTGAAGGCGTTCTCGTTGCCGCCGATCTTCAGCACCGTCTGCGAGAACTCGCCGACCGGATGCTTCGACGTCCCCTTGAACATCAGATGTTCGAGGAAGTGCGCCAGCCCCGATTTGCCGGGCGTCTCGTCGGCCGAGCCGACCTTGTACCAGATCATCTGCGTTACCACCGGCGTGCGATGATCCGGGATCACCACGACGGCGAGGCCGTTGGGAAGCGTGAAGGTCGCGGGCGGGTTGGCCGTCACGGTCTGGGCACTGGCGGCGCCGGCGAGGCACAGCGTGGCGAGGACGGCGAAGGCGGCGCGCAGCGGAGAAGCGAATGCGGTCATGGTCAGGCGATCATCCCGGTGGGAGAGGTCGGATCGGGCCGGCAGGCAGCCAAGCGCGGCGGCGCGCCCGACAGGGCGCACCTTGGCAGATATCGAGATGGGAGAGGTCGAACGCGAGGCGGCGTGGCCGCATCCGGCGGGAGATGGCGAGCTCTGTGCTAAGCGCCCGTCCCCGGATCAATTGCTGACTTCTTTGCCCGTCATCACGTCGATGCGCTTGTTGCCGAGCGCTTCTTTCGGGCCCGTGCCGTAGGCAAAATTAGACGACGGGGTCTGATAGCCGACCGGCGGCTGGGTCAGCGACTCGCGGGTCGGCTCGCCAGTGAACGGCGCGGTCTCGGCCTTGTTGCTGCCGCCGAACAGGCTGGACAAGCTGCCGTTGAAGCCGAGCTGCGACGGGCTCAGCATCGGGTTGTTCACCTGGTTGCCGGGCTGAGTCACATCGCCATTGGCCTTGTTGGACGAATCGGTACGGACCGCGGCCAGTTCCGACGGCATCAGCGGACGCGCGGATTCCTGCGGCGTCGGCTTGCTCTTGCGCGAAGCGGCGCGTGCTTCCTTGCGGGCCTGCACATCCGGGTCTTTCGGCCAGTTCGGCGCGTTGACCTGCTGAGCGGACGCTTCCGGCGGCGGCAGATCGAGACTGCGCGGCACCACCAGCGGCGAGCGCTCGCGATAATTGATGCCGGAATTTTCCATGTTGGTGGCGCCGATGCCCCTCATCAGGCCGCCGATCAACTTATCTTCGAAGCTCCGGTCGTCGTCTTCGGCGGCTTCCTGCGCGCGCGCGACGCCTGCGGTCAGAACCATTCCGACGCCCAGCGCAACCGCAGCCAGACGGGCCGCACGCAGCCAAGACGCCGGCGCGGCGTGCGAAATCGAGAGGGTGTGCATGGTCTGGCGCATGGCGTTGATCCTGTTCACGTCTTGCGATCGATCGCCGGCCGCGACAGGTCGCCGGCGCGGTTTTGGCCGCGGTGCCCGTATCGTCCGGGATCAGGGCGCTTTTGCGGCGGGTGCCCCGAAGAAGGAGTCATACAGCAGCGCCGCGACGCCGACAACGATCGCCGCGTCGGCAAGGTTAAACACGTACCAGCTATAGATTTTTCCTGCGATCTGGACGTGAAACAGGGCGAAATCGACCACCGCCCCATAGGCCAGCCTATCGATCGCATTGCCGATCGCGCCGCCGATGATCAGCCCGAGACCGATCGTCGCAAGCCGGGTGGTGGAGCGCGACATCCAGATCGCCAGCACCACGATCGCCACCGCCTTGAAGGCCAGCATGATGGTCTGCCCGAGCGGCCCCTGATCGGAGAACCAGCCGTAGGAAATACCGGTATTCCAGGCCAGCACCAGATCGAAGAACGGCGTGATGCTGACCAGCCCCTTGCGGGCGAGATCGAAGCCGAACAGCAGCCAGAGCTTGCTCGCCTGATCGAGCACCAGCGCGAATGCGGCGGCCAGGATGCCGAGACGGAGCGGGGTCATGGCGAGGCGCCCGCCCCGTGGCGAGCCGTCGTCCCCGCGCAGGCGGGGACCCATACGCCGTGTCGGATCGGTTGAAGCGAGGCATCAGTCATAGGCATTGCCTCGAACGCAGGCGCCAGGGGTTATGGGTCCCCGCCTGCGCGGGGACGACGAGAGCTTTAGACCGGAGCGCCCAGCGCCTTCCACTCGCGCAGCGCCTGGGCGTCGCGGGGGGAGACGTCGGGGTAGTCGGGGTCGCTGCCGACGCTGGACAGGATCTTCCACGAGCGGGCGCATTTGGTGCCCTGCGCGCGGTCGACCACGACGGCGACATCGGCAAGCTCCGGCAGCCGGAACGCATCCGCCGGCGGCGTGTCGTTGCCGCGCAGGATCTCGACCATCGCGTTCGAGGTGATGCAGATCTCGGCCCAATCGACGTCGAAGATGTCGCCCATGAACTGCTCGGGCAGATAGATCATCGGCGAGGCTTCGAGCGACGAGCCGATCCGCTTCGCCGCGCGCTCGACTTCCAGCGCGCCGGTGACGACGCGGCGCACCGCGCGGATCAGCGTCCACTTCTTGGCGAGCGCATCGTCGCGATACGATCCGAGATCGAGCGGGAACAGCGTCAGGTGCACGCTCGGCTCGGCATCGGGACGAACCATCGTCCACGCTTCGTCCGCGGTGAACGACAGCACCGGCGCCAGCCATTTCAGGATGGCGTCGCAGATGATGTCGATCGTGGTCAGCGCCGACTTGCGCGCCAGCGACGACGGCGGATCGCAATACAGCGTGTCCTTGCGGATATCGAAGTAGAATGCCGACAGCTCGGTGTTCATGAACGCGGCGAGCGACGACACCACGGTCTTGTAGTCGAACTCCGCATAGGCGGCGCGCACGACGGCGCTCTGTTCGGCGAGCTGATGCAGCATCAGCCGCTCCAGCTCCGGCATATCCTCGATCGCCACCGCCTCGTCACGCTTGAAATGATGCAGCGTGCCGAGCATCCAGCGGATCGAGTTGCGCAGCTTGCGATAAGTCTCGACCACGTTCTTGAGGATCTCGGGGCCGATGCGCTGATCGTCCGCGTAGTCGGTGGCGCACACCCACAGCCGCAGGATGTCGGCCCCCGAGGATGCGATCACCTTGGCCGGATCGGTAGTGTTGCCGAGCGACTTCGACATCTTGCGGCCCTGCTCGTCGAGCGTGAAGCCGTGCGTCAGCACGACATCATAGGGCGCGCGGCCGCGGGTGCCGCAGCTCTCCAGCAGCGACGAATGAAACCAGCCGCGATGCTGATCGCTGCCTTCGAGATACATCACGGTGTCGGCGCCGCCGTCGACCTTGCGACGGATGCCGGCGAGGCCGGGGAAATTCTGCGCATCTTCGAGCACGAAGGCGTGGGTCGAACCTGAATCGAACCAGACGTCGAGAATGTCGTCGACCTTCTGCCAGCCCTCGGCGGTGCGATCGCCGAGGAAGCGCTCGGCGGCACCTTCGGCGTACCAGGCGTCGGCGCCTTCCTGCATGAAGGCTTCGGCGATGCGCTGATTGACGATCTCGTCCTGCAGGATGTCGACCGAGCCGTCGCCTCTGTCCTTGATGAACACCGCGATCGGCACGCCCCAGGCGCGCTGCCGCGAGATCACCCAGTCGGGACGGCCGGAGATCATGCCGTTGATGCGGTTCTGGCCGGCCGGCGGCACCCATTGGGTGACGGAGATCGCCTGCAGCGCGCGGGCGCGCAGCGTGTCGCCGGGTTTCGCCACACCGTCATCGACGATGTCCTTGTCCATCGCGATGAACCATTGCGGCGTGTTGCGGAAGATCACCGGCTTCTTCGAGCGCCACGAATGCGGATACTGATGCTTCAGCTTGCCGCGCGCCACCAGCATCCAGGCCCCGATCAGTGCCTGGATCACCGCCTCGTTGGCGTCGCCCTTCTCGCCCTTGTCGTTGATCACCCGCTTGCCGACAAAGCCCGGTGCGTGATCGGTCAGCGCGCCGTTCTCGTCGACGGTGTAGGGAATCGTCGACGCAATGCCGCACGCTTCCAGCGCGCGGGCATTGGACATCCAGATGTCGAAGTCCTCGCGGCCGTGGCCGGGCGCGGTGTGCACGAAGCCGGTGCCGGTGTCGTCGGTGACGTGGTCGCCGTCTAGCAGCGGCACGGTGAATTCGTAGCCGCCGGCGAACCCACGCAGCGGATGCGCGCACTGCATCGCCTTCAGCACGCGGGCTTCGACTGTCGATACTCTTTCATACGCAACGACGCGCGCCTGCTTGAATACGCTCTCGGCCAGCGCATCGGCAAGAATATAGACGTCGCCGGTCTTGGCCCAATTGTCGGCGGGCGCATCGGTGACCTTGTAGAGACCGTATTCGATTTTTGACGAGAAACTGATCGCGCGGTTGCCCGGCAGCGTCCAGGGAGTCGTCGTCCAGATCAGCACCGAAGCATTTTCCGACGCCAGACCGTTCGCTGCGCCGATGTCTTCTGACGGCCACGCAGCGCCGTCGCCGACCACGTGGATGGCTGGAAACTTCACCCACACCGTATCGCTGGTGTAGTCCTCGTACTCGACCTCGGCTTCGGCGAGCGCGGTCTTTTCGACCACGCTCCACATCACCGGCTTGGAGCCGCGATACAGCGTGCCGTTGGCGGCGAACTTCATCAGTTCGCGGGCGATCTGCGCTTCGGCTGCGTAGTTCATCGTGGCGTAGGGATGGTCCCAATCGCCGATCACGCCGAGCCGCTTGAATTCCTCGCGCTGCACGTCGAGCCACTTTTGCGCGTAAGCGCGGCATTCCTTGCGGAACGCCACCATCGCGGTCGAATCCTTGAAGTTCGGCTTCGGCTTGCCCTTGGAGCGATAGTTCTCTTCCTCGATCTTCCATTCGATCGGAAGGCCGTGGCAGTCCCAGCCCGGCACGTAGTTGGAGTCGTGGCCGAGCATCTGCTGGCTCTTGGTCACGACGTCCTTGAGGATCTTGTTCAGCGCGTGGCCGATATGGATGTGGCCGTTGGCATAGGGCGGGCCGTCGTGCAGCACGAATTTGGCGCGGCCCTTGGCGCTGTCGCGCAGCTTGCCGTAGAGGTTCATCTCCTCCCAGCGCTTGAGCATCTCCGGCTCGCGCTGCGGCAGCCCGGCGCGCATCGGAAACTCCGTCTGCGGCAGGAAGAGCGTCTTGGAATAATCATTGCCGCTCTGGGCGGCGTCGGTCTTGGCGGGCTTGTCGGACATGGAAGCTCTGGGTCAAGAGGCGCTGACGCGATCGATCGCGATGAAGTAAGACGGTCCCGGTCTTGCGCCGAACTCAAAAGCTCAGGCGGAAGCCGGGCCGATAATGCTGATGATGGCGCGCCGCGGTGACATGCGGCATTCATTAGCAGGCGGTCGCAGGATCGCAAAGCCCCGCGGCGGTCATCCTTGCGTCGGGCCGCCCTTCCCGAGCAGCTTGGCTGGGTTGCCGCCGACGATCGCGCCCGTCGGAACGTCTCGGGTGACGACGCTGCCCGCACCGATCACGGCGCCATCACCGATGGTGATGCCGGGCAGGATGATCGCACCGCCGCCGATCCAGACGTCACTGCCGATCGTCACCGGGCGGCCGAATTCCAAGCCGTCGCGGCGGGTGGCGGCGTCGCGCGGGTGGTCGGCGGCGTAGATCTGCACCGCGGGCCCGATCTGGGTGCGATCGCCGATCGTCACCGGCATGATGTCGAGAATCACGCAGTTGAAATTGAGGAAGACGCCCTCGCCCAGCGTGATGTTGTAGCCGCAGTCGCAGAAGAACGGCGGACGCACCACCGCGCCCTTGCCGACACGGCCGAGATGCTCGGACAGCAGCACGTGCCGCTCCGCCGCCGGCTGCGCGCCGGAGACATTGTAGCGGGCGATCCACGCCTTGTTGGTGGCCTCGTCGGCGGCGAGCTCGGGGCTGCCGGGGCGATACAGCTCGCCCGCCAGCATCTTCTCCTTCTCGGTCTTGGTCATGTCACCTCGCCGAGCTTCGGAAACGCGCCGTGGTCGGCGGCCAGCGCCGCCCTGGCGCGGGCGCTGTCGTCGTCCATCTGGCGGACCAGCGCCTCGATGCTCTCGAACTTCTCCTCGTCGCGGATGAAGGCAATGAAGGCGATGTCGAGCTCTTCGCCGTAAAGCGAGCCTTTGAAATCGAACAGGAACGTCTCGAGCAGCGGCGCGCCGTTGTCGAAGGTCGGGCGGCGGCCGAAATTGGCCACGCCATCGTAATGCTTGCCGCCGCGGGCAATCCGCACCGCGTAGATGCCGTGCTTCAGGCTGCATTGCGGGTCGAGCCGGATATTGGCGGTCGGATAGCCGAGCTCGCGGCCGCGCTTCTCGCCGTGGATCACCTCGCCGGTGACGAACCACGGCGCGCCGAGCATTTCGGTGGCGGCGGCGATGTGCCCCTCCGCCAGCGCCTTGCGGATCGCACTCGACGACACCGGGTGATCGCCGAAATCGACATGCGGCTGGACATCGACTTCGATGCCCAGCGCCGGCGCCTCGCCGACCAGCATCGAGGGCGAGCCGCCGCGGCCCTTGCCGAAGTGGAAGTCGTAGCCGACCGCGATGCCCTGAACGCCGAGCCGGTCGATCAGCTCGTGCTGGATGAAATCATGCGCCGTGGTGGCGGCGCGCTTGGCGTCGAAGCGCAGCACCACGGCGCCGTCGAGGCCGGCACCGGCGAGCAGCCGCAGCTTGCCGCGCTCATCGGTGAGCCGGAACTGCGGCGCGTCGGGCGCGAAGAATTTGCGCGGGTGCGGCTCGAACGTGACCGCGAATGCCGGCGCCTTGCGGATCCGCGCCATGTCCAGGCATGCCCCGATCACGGCGCGGTGGCCGCGATGCACGCCGTCGAAATTGCCCATCGCCACCACCGCGCCTTTCGGGATGGCGGACGCGGGGGTGTCATCGCGGATCACGACAAAGCCAGTCATTTTCGGATTTCAATTCATCGCTTCAAAGGTGGGAAAATGACGGTGACGCCGAGAGGTATGGGAAGTCAAGGTAGACCCTTCCCAAACACCGCTGCGCCGCTTCCCCACAATCCGTTAGAACGATGTATTGGCAAGATTTTTCGTCATGGCCGGGCTCGTCCGGGCTCGTCCCGGGCATGACGAAGCAGACTCCATCCGAAAACAGCGCCGGCTGCTCAGCCGCCGCGGACCGGCGGCACTTCCAGCCGCTCGCGGCGGCAGGCGCGGCGGTCGATCTCCTCGCAGGCGCGGAACTGCAGGTCCTTGCTCATGCAGATCCGCACCTCGGTCAGCCGGGTGCGGTCGCAGATCACCGCGATCGCGGCCGCGCTCAACCCCGGATTGGCCTTGACGAAGGCGTCCTCGACCTCGGCCGGCGTCACCGTGCGCGGCTCCTTGGCGTCGATGAAGTCCGGCGGAACCCGGACTGCGGCGCGTGCCTTGCGGATGTTCTCGAAATAGTCGCGCGCGGAAATGCCGGCGCAGGTGCCGTGCTTGTCCCACTCGTTGTAGATCAGCCCGGGCGCCGGCATCAGGTCGAGCATCGAATTCATGATGCGCCGGTCGAGCCGCGGCGACGGCCGCTGGCAATATTCCGGGAAGCCGCGCTCGTATTGCGGCCACAGCCCGTGCACCACGAAGGAAAACGGCCGGCCGCCGCACTGGATCTGCTGCGAGCGCCCTCTGTTGCCGCGCTCGGACGCCTGCTCGCAATAGGACGGCGACCACGACAGCGCCAGCACATAGAAATCGAACTCGCCCGGCGCGTTCTGCCGCGTGTCTTGGGCGGCCGCCGCAGTGGCGACGAGAGCGGCCGCGCAAGCCGCGACAGCGGCGATCATGGATCGCCAGCGATGGTGGAAACCAAGCATGATGAAAGCCCCGCCCCGATGATCGACGAGCCTAGCGATCACTTCGGAACGTTTCAAGAACGCAAATAGTGCAAACCATCACGGACGCATCCCGCAAATTTCGCGGCCGTCCAGACGGGCACTTCGGCTGAGTGCAGCTTACGGCCGGGCCGCCTTGCAGGCCGGATTGAACGCCCAGTTGCGATCGAGGCCGACGATGCAGAACTCGACGCCGTCGGCGAAGCCGGCGAGGCCGCCGTCTTCGATGATCGAGTAGTGCAGCCGGTGGACTTTGCCGTCATTCAGCAGCGCATCGCCGGTGCAGTAACGGCGCGGAATGTTGTCGCTCTGCCAAGGCCGGAACGCGACTTCCTGGATCCGCGCGTAGCCGGTGATGCGCAGCGCTGAATTCCAGAAGGTGCCTTCCTTCTCGGCGAACTGATGCGTGATCGACGGCAGCCCGGCTTCACACTCCGGCAGATTGCCGTCATAGCGCGGCCCCGACAGCCAGAAGTTCTTCTCGAGCGGGTTCGCGGCCTGCGCAGCCGGCGCCAGCGCGAGCACACCCAGCAGGGCCGCGAAGCCGGCCGCGGACGATTTCAGGAAAGGAGCAGCGCGCATGGATGATTCACCGATCGTTATTGGCGCGGACGGTGCCGCGAAGCCATGCCGGGGTCAAGTGCAGCGCAGCCACACCTCCGCAGATCCCACAGCGCAACCGGCCGCGCGTTCTTTCCATTGCGGTCGCAAGGCACTAGACTCGCCGAAGTCATGAAGGAGATTCCGATGCGTATGCTGAAGGCTGCCGGCCTTGCTGTTCTGTGTGCCATGCTGTCCGGCACCGCCGCCCGCGCCGACACAGTGCCGGCCTTCAAAGGCAACGATACCGGCGGGATCATCTCCTACAATCTGGTCGGCGTCGCCGACGTCCGGACCATGGCGATCGAGCACTGCGCCCGCTACGGCAAAGTGGTGAAACTGCTCGGCGCGCAGGCCAATTACGGCGGCTACATCTCGTTCTCCTGCCGCTGGGTGCCGTATGGCTCGACCGAGCGGCCGCTGCGCGTCGGCTACTGAACGGGGCTACCGCCATGAGCCGCGCCGCGACGATGCGTTTCTGGCTGCTACCGCTGTTGATTGCTGTGCCCGCAACGGCCGCGCAGGCGATCGATCTGCCGACCCGCAAGCCCGGGCTGTGGGAGCTGAAGATGCAGCGTCCCGGCTCGGCCGGCGAAGACATCGCCATGCAGCATTGCACCGATGAGACCACCGACAAGAAGATGACGTCGGCGGTGCAGCCAATGGCCACCGAGTCTTGCTCGAAGCAGGACATCCAGAAGACCGCGACCGGCTACGTCAACGACACGGTGTGCAACATCGCCGGCATGACGACCAAGTCGCACGCCGAGATCACCGGCGACTTCAATTCGGCCTACTCCGTCAAGATCACGTCGCAGAACGAGAACCCGCTGCCCGGCGTGCCGAAAAGCGCCAACATGACGCTCGACGCCAAATGGCTCGGTCCATGCAAGGACGGGCAGAAGCCGGGCGACATCGTGATGCCCGGCGGCATCAAGATGAACGTCACCGACATCGATAAGCTCAAGGCGCTGATGCCGAAGAAGTAATGCCGCGCCCCGTCATTCCGGGGCGCCCGCCCTTGCGGGCGAACCCGGAATCCAGAGGTTGTGGCAACGCTCCCATCACCACATCGAGATTCCGGGTTCGCGCCAAGAGGCGCGCCCCGGAATGACGGTGCTGGTGGAGCCCCCGCTCTGGCGGAAAAGTCACACCCGGCAACCATCGTCATGGCCTCCGTTGACAGCCGCACCGCGAGCCGTGATGTTACACTATTACGTCGCGTGGCTGGACAGGCCGACCGACGGGGGCTGGTGGGCATGAACTGGGTGCGGGCGAATCTGAGGCTGGGGGCACGGCTGGCGCTGATCGCGCTGGCGATCCAGTTCGCCGCTGCGTTCGGCCATTTCGATGCCGTGGCGACCTCGCACCAGCAGGTCGTCGCCGCCGCTGTCTCCGACACCTCCGCTCCCGACCACCACGATGGCGCTGCCGACCTTTGCGCGATCTGCGCCGTGGTGGCGATGGCCAATGCGATGCTCGATGCGTCGCCGCCGGCCTTACCGCTGCGGGCCAGCGATGCCCTGCGTCACCACCTGGCGGCCTTCGCGGCGATCGAGGCCGCCCCGCAGCCCGGCGGCTTTCAGCCTCGCGCGCCGCCTCTGTCCTGACTTTCCTCGAAACGCGTCGTGCGCCGCACCCTGGTTGGTGAGGCGCAGTCCATCCGTATTCGATCTGCCTTGCGCAGAGACCGGCCCGTAGCGGCCGGCCAGTCAGGACTAGAGTCACACCATGTCGTTCTCCCTTCGACGCGCCTTCCTGCTCGGAGGCGCGGCTTTCGCCGGCTTCCACAGCCTGCCGGCGGCCCCCGCGTTCGCCCAGCAGGCCGCCACCCCCCTTCCCGAGGTGACCGTGACTGCGCCGAGCCCGATCGTGCGCCGGCACACGGCTCCGCCCGCGCGTCCAGCCACCCGGGTTGCGGCCCCGGCCCGGCAACGCGGCCCCGCTCCGGTCGAAGCGCCGCCCGTGGTGGCGCAGCCGGCGGCGCCGCTGCCCGGCACGCTGCCGATCGTCACCGATCAGTTCGCCACCGTCACGGTGGTGCCGAACGAGGAAATCCGCCGCAACGGCGGCGGCACGCTCGGCGATCTGCTCAACAACAAGCCCGGCATCACCGGCTCGAGCTACGCGCCCGGCGCGTCCAGCCGGCCGATCATCCGCGGCCTCGACGTCAACCGCGTCAGCATCATCGAGAACGGCATCGGCAGCAACGGCGCCTCCGATCTCGGCGAAGACCATTTCGTGCCGATTGATCCGCTCGCCACCAATCAGGTCGAGGTGATCCGCGGCCCGGCGACGCTGCGCTATGGCTCCACCGCGATCGGCGGCGTGGTCAGCGCCACCAACAATCGCATCCCCGACGCACTGCCGCCTTGCGCGCAGCCATTCCAGAGCTATGGCCTGCCGACCAAGGCACCCGTGATCGGCGGGTCGCCGGGCTGCATGAATGCCGAGGTCCGCACTGCGGTCAGTTCGGTCGACCGCGGCGTCGAAGGCGCGGTGCTGCTGGACGCGGCCGGCAACAACGTCGCGGTCCATGCCGACGTCTATGGCCGCAACGCCAGCGACTACAACGTGCCGAGCTACCCGTATGCGCAGCCTGGCCTGCCGTTCAATGGCCGCCAGCCGAATTCGGCCGCAACCGCGGCGGGCGCCTCGATCGGCGGCTCCTATCTGTTCGACGGCGGCTTCATCGGCGCGTCGATCACGCAGAACAATTCGCTCTATCACATCCCCGGCGTCGAAGGCTCGCAGGTCGGCACGCGGATCGACGCCAAGCAGACCAAGTTCAACGCCAAGGGCGAGTATCGCCCGGATGCGGCGGCGATCGATGCGATCCGGTTCTGGGTCGGCGCCACCGACTACAAGCACAACGAAGTCGGCCAGGCGACGGCCGGCGATCCGACCACCGACGGCGTCCGCCAGACCTTCACCAACCGCGAGCAGGAAGGCCGGCTCGAAGTCCAGCTGACGCCGTTCAACGCCGGCTTCGCGGCGGTGACCACCGCGGTCGGCGTCCAGGCGAGCCATCAGGAACTGACCGCGCCGAGCCCGGACGATCCGGGCAGCCCGCTCAACGGCCTGTTCGATCCCAACAAGAACACCAAGGTCGCAGGCTACGTCTTCAACGAGCTGCAGTTCACCAACACCACCAAGGCGCAGGTCGCGGGACGGATCGAGCACGTCAATCTGTCGGGGACCACGCCGTCGTCGATACCCGAATTGTTCGACCTCAGCGCCGATCCGAGTACGATCGGCGCCTCGGTGGGGCAGAACAAGTCGTTCACGCCGAAGAGCTTCAGCCTCGGCCTAATCCAGGCGCTGCCGTGGGGGCTGTCGGCCAGCATCACCGGCCAGTATGTCGAGCGCGCGCCCAAGCCGGCCGAGCTGTTTTCGCGCGGCGGCCACGATGCCACCGAGACCTTCGACATCGGCAATCCCAATCTCGGCATCGAGACAGCCAAGTCGATCGAGGTGGGCCTGCGCCGCGCCGAGGGACCGTTCCGCTTCGAGATCACAGCCTACTACACCAAGTTCAGCGGCTTCATCTATCGGCGGCTGACCGGTAACACCTGCGAGGATGGCGCCTGCCAACTTGGCGAAGGGCTGGAGCTCAACCAGGCGATCTACTCGCAGCGCGACGCCACCTTCCGGGGCGGCGAATTCCAGAGCCAGCTCGATGTGGCGCAGATCTACGGCGGCACCTGGGGCATCGAGAACCAGGTCGACGTCGTCCGCGCCACCTTCGCGGACGGCACCAACGTGCCGCGGATCCCGCCGGTGCGGCTCGGCGGCGGACTGTTCTGGCGCGATGCCAACTGGCTCGCGCGGGTCAACCTGCTGCACGCCTTCGCCCAGAACGACGTTCAGCAGATCGCCGAAACCACGACGCCCGGCTACAATCTGCTGAAGGCCGAGGTGAGTTACCGCACCAAGCTCAATCCCAACGTCTGGGGCGCGCAGGAAATGCTTGTCGGCCTGGTCGGCAACAACCTGCTCAACGAAAACATCCGCAATTCGGTGTCCTACAGCAAGGACAACGTCCTGATGCCCGGCATCGGCGTCCGGGCGTTCGCAAATTTGAAGTTCTGAGCAAGCGCTGCCCTTGCCACACAACGTCATTCCGGGGCGCCCGCACTTGCGGGCGAACCCGGAATCCAGAGGTTGTTGCAACGTCCCCGTCCCCACGTCGAGATTCCGGGTTCGCCGCTGCGCGGCGCCCCGGAATGACGGCGTGGCAAAGCTACGCGCTGCGTGCCTTGCTCCAGTCCGGGCGGATCGGACCGTTCACGCCGTCGAATGCGGTGTCGACCAATTCAAGCACCAGCAGCCGGCCCGGGTCGACCGGGCCGGGCATCGTGACGCCGCCTCTGGGGATCTTCTTGAAGCCGACGCGGCTGTAGTACGGCTCGTCGCCGACCAGCACGATCAGCCGATGGCCCTGCGCACGGGCGTCCGAAATCGCGCGGTCGAGGAGCAGCCGGCCGACACCGCGCGAGCGGAACGGCGGCTCCACCGTCAGCGGTCCGAGCAGCAGCGCCGGCGTTTCGCCGATCATGATCGGCAGTTGGCGGACCGAGCCGACGAGAAGCGTGCCGATCCGCGCCGTGAACGACAGCGCGCAGATGTGGTCGACATGCTCGCGCAGCCGATAGGCGGACAGCGCGAACCGGCCGGGGCCGAAGGTACGCTCGTGCAACCGCTCGATTGCGTGGGCGTCGTTCGGCGTTTCGGGCAGGATGGTGAGGTTGAGATCGGTCATGGCGGACGCGCAATAGCACTGCCGCCGGGCGCGGTCCATCGCCCGGCGGCAGGTCTGGCGCAAGTCTGGCTGTCAGGCGCCGGCTTGTGCCCGCTCGTGGGGGCGGCCGTCGCCATTGCCGCTCCCAGGCTCGTGCTCCTGCGGGGCGAGTTGCGGCGAGCGCGTCATCGACAGCGCGCGGTCGCGTGCGAGATAGAGGGTCTGCGACGCCAGCGCGAAGCCGGTGCCGGCCTCCTCGACCAGTTCCATCAGGCGCAGCGACAACTCTTCCTGAGCCTCGAGAAACTCATCCATATCTACGGCATGGATGTAGGAAAAGATCTCGACTTTCAGCGAATTCGGCCCGAAGCCGACCATCCGCACCCGGCCGGGGCTTTCGACCTTGGGGTGCTCCACCAGCAAATCGCGCATCGACGCCATCAGCGTGCGCAACTGGTCGGGCGTGGTCTCGTAACGGAGATCGAGAGTCGGATGATACCAGAACTTGTCGCGCCGGCTGAAGTTCTCGATCGGCAGGGCCGCGAGGTTGCCGTTCGGCACCGTGATCAACGTGCGATCCAGCGTGCGGATCCGCGTCGAGCGCATGCCGATGTCCTCGATCGTCCCCAATGTCTCGCCGAACTTGCAGAAGTCGCCGACCCGCATCGGCTGATCGGTGACCAGCGTCAGGCTGCCGACCAGATGTTCGATGGTCTTCTGCGCGCCGAGAGCGATGGCGATACCGCCGATACCGAGAGCGGCAAGGCCGGCCGTGACGTTGTAGCCGAGCGCATTGAGACCCGCGATCACCGCGAAAGCGACCAGCGCGAACTTCACGGCGCGCCGTACGAAGGTGACGGCCGACAGCATCGACAGCCGCCCGCGCAACGTCATCCGCGCGATGGTGAAATCACCCACCGCATCGACCACACGCCAGATGATCCAGGACAATGCGATCCAGCCGATGATCTCGGTGACGCTCGACATGTGCTGCCGCGCGACGATCGAGACGCCCGTCAGCACCATCGTGACCCGCAGCATCCAGACAGTGAAGAACAGCCGGATCGGAAACGCCGACGCGCTCAGCACCCGGCGGATCCGCGAGTCCTGGCGATTGCGGATGCGGAACACCACCCACAGCAGCGACGAGATGATCGCCCACACCAGCAGGAACGAGACCACCGCGAGCACCAGCACGGCGATCCAATGGCCGGCCGGCACGCCGGCGAAGCGATAATCGTCCCGCAGCGAGTACGGCAGCAGACGGTCGACCACACTCGAAATCACGGTGCGTGACAGCGACGGCAATTCGGCCACCGTGCGGGACGACACCATCCAGATCTTATTGCCGTCCTTGTCCGTCACCTGCTGGGCGATCAGGTCGACCGAGCCGCTCGAGGTGCGAACCGCGCCGAATTTATCCTGATCCGGCGGCAAGCCGTCATCGACATCGCCGGCCGGTTCCGAACTCAGCCGCAGCCGGGAGAACACATAGCCGCCCTGGTCGAGAATGCGCTGCAGCTGCTGCGCGACGCTGGGGCCCCAGGCGCCCTTCTCCTGACTGAGATCGAGATATTGCGCGGCCTTTTCGTAATTCTGCTCGGCGGCCGCACTGATAAAGCCTGTCACCATGCCGGCCGGGGTATCGCGGCCGAGCGGATCGGCCACCTTCTCGGTCTTCGCGGCCGGATCGGAGCCGTTGCCGCCTGGGGTCGGAATTTGTGCGAACGCGACGTTGGTCGCCAGAATTGCCCAAACGATCAGCAATGATCGAACAATGGCCGTTACGGTTGCCGTCAAACCTCGTCCTTTCGAAAAAACTGGTAATGCGGCGTTCTGACCAGAGAAATGAGCCCTAGATGTGATCACCGCGACTATATCGGGATCACCGACTGCTCATTCGTCCTTCACCGCCAAGTCGGCCTCAACCGCCAAGTCGGCCTTCAACGCCAAGTCGGCCGGGCGGGGTGGCCCGCGAGCACTTCGGCGATCCGCAACCTGGTTCCGGTCGTGGTGTCCTCCGGGAGTTCAGCCGGATCGAAGAAGCCCGACGCGATGATCTCGCGGTTGGGCTCTGGCGGCCGATCCTGGCGGAACTGCCGCACCACATAGACCGCGACATGATCCCGCGGCGACACATGACTGTTCAGGAAGATGCCGTGCAGCTCCGGATCGCCCGTGAGTTCAATCCGGCCCTCTTCCATCAGTTCCCGGCGCAGCGCGTCCACGAAGGTCTCGCCGACCTCGACGCCGCCGCCGGGCAGATGCCAGCCGCTGACATAGGAGTGCTGGATCAGGAAGACCTGGTTCTGCGCGTCGAGAACGAGCCCGCGGGCGCCCAGCGTCATGCCGCGCGCGAACCGCCAGTACAGATGGAACACCCGCCGCAGCGCCGGCTCGAGCTTCAATCGCAACGTCTGCTGGGCCGCCAAGAGATCTGGTCCTCAGAGAAGAGCAGCGCGGTTCGCTTGCGCCGGGGGTCCGAGCTTGCCAAAACTGAACCGATTTTGACAGGCGGGATTGCCCCGTGGGGCGGCGGAAGCAAACAGCAATGACCTTCACTCTGGCGCATCTGTCCGACCCGCATCTACCGCTGCCGCCGAAGCCGCGCTATCGCGAGCTCGCCAGCAAGCGCGCGCTCGGCTACCTCAACTACACCCGCAACCGCCACGCCATTCATCGACGCGACATTCTCGACACGCTGGTCGGCGACATCCAGGCGCAGCAACCCGACCACATCGCGCTCACCGGCGACCTCCTGAACATTTCGCTCAGCGGCGAATTCGATCCGGCGCGGCAATGGCTCGAAACCGTCGGGCCGCCCGACCATGTCAGCGTCGTGCCGGGCAACCACGACTCCTACGTTACATCGACGGCGCTGCGGTTCGGCGAGGACTTCGCCGCCTATCTCAGCGGCGACGACGGCGTCGCCGGCTTTCCGTATCTGCGCCGGCGCGGCAATGTGGCGCTGATCGGCGTCTCGAGCGCGGTGCCGACCGCACCGTTCATGGCCACCGGCCGGCTCGGCAGCGCGCAGCGCGCCAAGCTCGAAATCCTGCTCGCAGGTCTGTCGGATCAGCCTGTGTTTCGCGTGCTGATGATCCATCATCCGCTGCGATCGCGGTCACGCTTCAAGCGACTGACGGATTCGCGGGAGCTGATCGCGCTGCTGCAGCGCTACCCGGTGGAGCTGGTGCTGCACGGCCACGACCACGTCCACGCCACGATCTGGATCGACACGCCGAGACATCCCATTCCGGTAATCGGCGTGCCGTCCGCCTCCGCGTTCAACGACCACCATCGCCCATCGGCCGCCTACAATTTCTTCACGATCAGCGAAGCCGGCACCGGCTGGCGCTGCGAACACCGCAGCCGCGGCTTCGCCGGCACCGAAACCGTGCAGGAGCTGCGCGACCCGGTGCTGTTGTAGGTCGCCTCCTCCGCCGCCGTCATTGCGAGCGCAGCGAAGCAATCCAGGCGCCGAGCACGGGGCTGGATTGCTTCGTCGCTTCGCTCCTCGCAATGACGGGGAGAGTTCTGCTGAAACGTACTAGGCGTCCGCCGATCACACGCTCCGCAGCGCCGCGAACAGCGCGATGGCGAACAGCGCCAGGGCGCCGGCGATGAAGCCGAGCACGAACACCCAGAAGCCGCCGCGGCGCTTGTCCTCCAGGACCGGAGCGGCCGGTGCAGCGGGTCCGGGCAGCGGCGTCGCCGCCGCCAGCGCGTGGTCGCGCTCGATCAGGCGGCGGGCGACATAGCTGGTGATGGCGTCGACGATCACGGCCGCCTGATGCGATTCGGCCAGCACGATGCGGCCGTAGCGGGTGTCCTGGACGAACCGATACACCCGCTTGTCGCGGCCCATCATCACGTGGGCGACGACATCGATCCACAGCCGCGGCGTGTCGCCCTGGCTGAGGCCGCGGTCGAACAGGTCGACGTCATCGGGGATCTCGGAAAACAGCGGGTCGAGCGCCTCGTTGAGGATCTCCAGCCGGGCGATCTCGGCGTCGCGCAGGTCGACCACCACGCCAGTGCGGTCCGCCGCCTCGATCCGGGCCTGGCGCAGCGCATCGCGCAGCCGCATCGGCCGCGCCTGCTCCGCCTCGGTGATCCTGTTCTGCGCGTCCGCCATCCGATGCCCGGCCCGACTGTACCGGATTAACCTATCAGCAACCATGTGCGCCGCAAAGGCCGTGATCCTGCAAGGATTTGCGGCAAGCGGTCCGGGCGCGAGCGGCGCCCGCTGCGGCAGCGGAACCCGCCGCGAAGGTCGACGCCGCATCCGCTCGGCCGTCCAGAACGACGATGGCGGCCCCACCGGGTTCACCGGTGAGACCGCCAAAGTCCTTGGACGTCTTCTTAGCTCGTAGAGAGGCTCAGGCCGTCGCGCGGTTCGGCTCTTCGACGATGGAGAACCGCACGCCCGCCTTGTGCCGGTTTTCTTCGGAGACGACCTTCCAGGCTTCTTCGGCCTCTTTGCGTGTCTTGAACGGGCCCTGCACCTGGGCCGATCCTTCGACGAGCTTGTGGAAGTTCATCGAACCGAACTCGCCGCCGATCACCCAGAAATTGCTGCCGGACATGTTTGTCTCCTGATTTTTACCGTTAGCCGAACTGATTCATCGTGTTGTGCGCGCCGCCGGCCTTCAGAGCCGCCTCGCCGGCGAAGTATTCCTTGTGGTCGTCGCCGATGTTCGAGCCGGCCATGTCCTGATGCTTGACGCAGGCGATGCCCTGACGAATCTCCTGGCGCTGCACATTCTTGACATAACCCAACATGCCCTGATCGCCGAAATATTCCTTGGCGAGGTTGTCGGTCGACAGCGCAGCCGTATGGTAGGTCGGCAACGTGATCAGATGATGGAAGATGCCGGCGCGCTTGGCCGAATCCGCCTGGAAGGTGCGGATCAGCTCGTCGGCTTCCTTCGCCAGCGGGGTATCGTCGTATTCCGCCTTCATCAACTCGGCGCGATTGTACTGGCTGACGTCCTTGCCGGCCTTCTTCATCTCGTCATAGACCTGCCAACGGAAGTTGAGCGTCCAGTTGAACGACGGCGAGTTGTTGTAGGCCAGCTTCGCGTTCGGGATCACTTCGCGCACCCGGTCGACCATCGAGGCGATCTGCTCGATGTTCGGCTTTTCGGTCTCGATCCACAGCAGGTCGGCGCCGTTCTGCAGCGAGGTGATGCAGTCGAGCACGCAGCGATCCGCACCGGTGCCTTCGCGGAACTGATACAGGTTGCTGGGCAGACGCTTCGGGCGCAGCAGCTTGCCGCCGCGGCTGATGATCACGTCGCCATTGCCGACCTTGGTGGCGTCGACCTCTTCGCAATCCAGGAAGCTGTTGTACTGGTCGCCGATGTCGCCCGGCTGATGGCTGACGGCGATCTGCTGGGTAAGGCCTGCGCCGAGCGAGTCGGTGCGGGTGACGATGATGCCGTCTTCGACGCCGAGTTCGAGGAAGGCGTGGCGGCAGGCGCGGATCTTCGCCAGGAAGACCTCGTGCGGCACCGTCACCTTGCCGTCCTGATGGCCGCACTGCTTCTCGTCGGACACCTGGTTCTCGATCTGCAGCGCGCAGGCGCCGGCTTCGATCATCTTCTTGGCGAGCAGGTAGGTCGCCTCGGCATTGCCGAAGCCGGCGTCGATGTCGGCGATCACCGGCACGACGTGGGTCTGGAAATTGTCGATCTGCGCGATCAGTGCGGTTTCCTTGGCCTTGTCGCCGGCCTTGCGGGCGGCGTCGAGCTCGCGGAAGATCGCGTTGAGTTCACGCGAATCGGCCTGGCGCAGGAAGGTGTAGAGCTCTTCGATCAGCGCCGGCACCGAGGTCTTCTCGTGCATCGACTGGTCGGGCAGCGGGCCGAACTCGGAACGCAGCGCCGCGATCATCCAGCCGGAGAGATACAGGTAGGTGCGGTCGGTCTTGCCGAAATGCTTCTTGACCGAGATCAGCTTCTGCTGCGCGATGAAGCCGTGCCAGCAGCCCAGCGACTGGGTGTACTTGGTGCTGTCCTCGTCATAGGCCGCCATGTCGGCGCGCATCTGCGCAGCGGTGTAGCGCGCGATATCGAGACCGGTCTTGAAGCGGTTCTGCAGCCGCATGCGGGCGATGGCTTCGGCCTTGACGCCATTCCAGGTCGGCTTGTCCTTGAGCAAGGCTTCGGCCGCTTCGATTTCGCTCTGGTAGGTGCTCGGAGCGTGGATGGCGCTGATGCCGCGTGGCTGGAAGTTCATGACATGATCCCTTCGTGACGACAAAACCGCATCGCACTGTCTCAACATTCGTGACAGCGCGCTGCGAAACGTGTCGATACGTAAACGCGAGATCCGCAAAGACGTACAGACCTCTTGCGAACGAATGGTGATGTCATGTAACTTCAGTACATGTAACAAATGTAATTTTGTAAATTTTGTAAATTTCGCCCAAATGAGCTGAAAGGAACTCAGATGGCCGGCGACTCCGGGAAAAAGCTGTTCGTCGGGCCGCGATTCCGGCGAATCCGCCAGCAGCTCGGTCTGTCACAGACCCAGATCGCCGAAGGTTTGGGGATTTCGCCCAGCTACGTCAACCTGATCGAGCGCAACCAGCGCCCTGTGACAGCCCAGATCCTGCTGCGGCTGGCCGAAACCTACGATCTCGACCTGCGCGACCTCGCCACCGCCGACGAGGACCGGTTCTTCGCGGAACTCAACGAGATCTTCTCCGACCCGCTGTTCCGGCAGATCGACCTGCCCAAGCAGGAGCTGCGCGACCTCGCCGAGCTGTGCCCCGGCGTCACCCATTCGCTGCAGCGCCTCTATGCCGCCTATACCGAGGCCCGCCGCGGCGAGACCATGGTGGCGGCCCAGATGGCCGATCGCGAGCAGATCCGCTACGAGGCCAACCCGATCGAGCGCGTCCGCGACCTGATCGAGGCCAACCGCAATTATTTCCCCGAACTCGAGCAGGCCGCCGAGACGGTCCGCGACGAGCTCAATGTCGGCTCGCAGGAGCTGTTCGGCGCGCTCGCCGACCGCCTGCGCGAGCGCCACTCGATCACGACGCGGATCATGCCGGTCGACGTCATGCGCGAGACGCTGCGCCGCTTCGACCGCCACCGCCGGCAGCTGCTGATCTCCGAACTGGTCGACTTCCAGGGCCGTGCCTTCCAGGCCGCGTTCCAGACCGGGCTGACCGAATATGGCAGCGTGATGGACGGCATCGTCGCCCGCACCGGCTCGCTCGACGACGGCGCGCGGCGGCTGTTCCGCATCTCGCTCGGCAATTACTTCGCCGCCGCCGTGATGATGCCCTACGCGGCGTTCCACGCCGCCGCCGAGCAGCTCAGCTACGACGTCAATGTGCTGGCGCAGCGCTTCAACGCCGGCTTCGAACAGGTCTGCCACCGCCTCACCACGTTGCAGCGCCCGAACGCGCGCGGCGTGCCGTTCTTCCTGCTGCGCGTCGACAACGCCGGCAACGTCTCCAAACGGTTCTCGTCCGGCACCTTCCCGTTCTCGAAATTCGGCGGCACCTGCCCGCTGTGGAATGTGCACTCGACCTTCGACACCCCGGACCGTCTCCTCAAGCAGGTGATCGAACTACCCGACGGTAGCCGCTACTTCTCGATCGCCCAGATGGTCCGCCGCCCGGTGGCGCCGCATCCGCAGCCGCAACCGCGCTTCGCACTCGGCCTCGGCTGCGAAATCCGCCACGCCTCGAAACTGATCTACGCCGCCGGCATGGATCTGGAAAAAGCCGAAGGCACCCCGATCGGCGTCAACTGCCGCCTCTGCGAACGCGAACACTGCTCGCAAAGGGCCGAGCCACCGATTACGCGGACGCTGATTTTGGATGAGAACACGCGACGGGCGAGCAGCTTTGCGTTTAGTAACGCGAGGGAATTGTGATCTGGCGACCGTAACGCGGTTGTGTTACAGTTACCCATGCCAGCAAGATCCCGCACCAAGTCTACGACTGGTCCAGCCACCAAGCAGACGGCACGGCCGCCGGCCGCGACTGCCGCGCGCAAGGCCGTCAAGAGCGGTTACATCAACGCCCGCGTCGAGCCGAAACTCAAGAAAAGCGCCGAAGCGGTGCTCGATAAGCTCGGACTCTCGACCACCGATGCGGTGACGATCTTTCTCAAGCAGGTCGTCGCTCATAAAGGGCTGCCCTTTCCGGTGAAGCTTCCTAACAAGGAGACCATCCGCGCTTTACGTGATGCCGAACGCGGGCGGGTCACGCGGTTCAGCGGCACAACCGAAGAATTCTTCGCCCATCTGGATAAGAAAACTCGCTGAACGAGTGTCATGAAAGAGCTGGACCATACTGGCTCGTTCAAACGCGACTACAAGCGGATCAAGAAGCGTGGTTATGATCTGTCGAAATTGTCGACGGTCATCGACCTTCTGCGACGGGACATACCTCTGCCCGCTTCCAATCGGCCACACGCCCTCAAAGGCCGGTGGCGTGGCTTTCTGGAATGTCACCTCGAGCCAGATTGGCTGCTGATCTATCAGACCGACGAACAAAGCGTGCTGCTCGCAAGGACGGGCACGCACTCCGATCTGTTCGATGAATGAGCTTGGCAACTTATCCAAGCCGTCATGGCCGGGCTTGACCCGGCCATCCATCCCGCCAAGACTCGTCGTTCTGATTTGATGAATCCCCGGGTCGAGCCCGGCGATGACGTTTGGTGAGGTGGTGATGCTGCGGCTCGATTTGGCGGTTCGACAATTGCGCAGGTCCGGAACCGCGGCGGTCGGCGCGGCGACGCTCGCAATGACGCTGTCGCTCGCCTCCCCCGCTTTCGCCCAGCGCGGCGCCTCCTGCCATGGCGGGCAGAGCTTCGATCAATTCCTCGCCGGGCTGAAGCAGCAGGCGGTCGCCGCCGGGGTGTCGCAGCGGGCGATTGCGCAGGCGTCGCCGTATCTCGTCTACGACCAGGGCATCGTCAACCGCGATCGCGGGCAGCGGGTGTTCGGGCAGATCTTCACGGTGTTCGCCGGACGGATGGCGACCGAAGGCCGCCGCGTCAAAGGCCAGCAGTTGATCAAGCAGCACGCCCAGGCGTTCGCGCGCGCCGAGAAGGAGTATGGCGTGCCGCCGGCGGTGATCGCCGCGTTCTGGGCGCTGGAAAGCGATTTCGGCGCGGTACAAGGAAATCTATCCACGCTGCGCTCGCTGGTGTCGCTGGCCTATGACTGCCGCCGCTCCGAGATGTTTCAGGCCGAAACCATCGCGGCCCTGAAGATCGTCGACCGCGGCGATCTTTCGCCGGACGAGATGATCGGCTCGTGGGCCGGCGAGCTCGGCCAGACGCAATTTCTGCCGCGGCACTACTACGACTACGCGGTCGACTATGACGGCAACGGCCACCGTGACCTGCTGCACAGTGCGCCCGACGTGATCGGCTCGACCGCGCACTACATCGCGGCCGGCCTGAAATGGCGCCGCGGCGAGCCGTGGCTGCAGGAAGTGCAGGTCCCGGCCAATCTTCCATGGGATCAGGCGGATCTGCTGGTGAAGCAGCCGCGCACCCAATGGGCGCAATGGGGCGTGACCTATCCGGACGGCCGGCCGCTGCCGAAGGACGAGATGCCGGCGTCGCTGCTGCTGCCGATGGGCCGCCACGGCCCGGCGTTCCTCGCCTACGCCAACTTCGCCGCCTACACGGAATGGAATAACTCGCTGATCTACTCGACCACCGCGGCGTATCTCGCCACCCGCATCGCGGGCGCGCCGGCGATGCGCAAACCCTCCGCGCAGGTTGCGCAGCTGTCGTTCAACGAGATGAAGCAGCTCCAGCAATTGCTGGCGCGCGCCGGTTTCGACGTCGGCAAGGTCGACGGCATCCTCGGCCAGCAGACCCGCACCGGCGTCAAGGCGATGCAGATCAAATACGGCCTGCCCGCAGACTCCTGGCCGACCGCCGAGTTACTGACCCGGATGGGCGGCTCGGCGTCGTCCGCGCCCTCCGCCTCGGCCGAACCGCCATTCCGCCCGGCCGCCCCGCAGCCGGCGCAGCGTCAGCGCCGCCTGCCGCCGCCTTTCCCGCAATAGCTAAATTTCATCTGCCGGTACGTTCCAACTTTCGCCGTCTTGCTCTAGGGTCGCGCACAACGACATCCGGAGGAACAACGTGCGTCATTTGTCCATCCTTGCTGCCGCCGCCCTCGCGCTGACCTCCACGGTCGCCGCCCGCGCCGATGATCTCAAGATCGCCCTGATTTACGGCAAGACTGGCCCGCTCGAGGCCTACGCCAAGCAGACCGAGACCGGCCTGATGATGGGGCTGGAATACGCCACCAAGGGCACGATGACGCTCGACGGCCGCAAGATCGTCGTCATCACCAAGGACGATCAAAGCAAACCGGATCTCTCCAAGGCCGCGCTCGCCGAGGCCTATCAGGACGACGGCGCCGACATCGCGATCGGCACCTCGTCGTCGGCTGCGGCGCTGGCCGACCTGCCGGTCGCCGAAGAGAACAAGAAGATCCTGATCGTCGAGCCCGCGGTCGCCGACCAGATCACCGGCGAGAAGTGGAATCGCTACATCTTCCGCACCGGCCGCAACTCCTCGCAGGACGCGATCTCCAACGCGGTGGCGATCGGCAAGCAGGGCGTCACCATCGCCACGCTGGCGCAGGACTACGCGTTCGGCCGCGACGGCGTCGCCGCCTTCAAGGAGGCCCTCGGCAAGACCGGCGCCACCCTTGCCGCCGAGGAATACGTGCCCACTACCACGACGGACTTCACCGCGGTCGGCCAGCGCCTGTTCGATGCGCTGAAGGACAAGCCCGGCAAGAAGATCATCTGGGTGGTGTGGGCCGGCGGCGGCGATCCCTTGACCAAGCTGCAGGACATGGACCCGAAGCGCTACGGCATCGAGCTGTCGACCGGCGGCAACATCCTGCCCGCGCTCGCCGCCTACAAGCGCCTGCCCGGCATGGAAGGCGCGACCTATTACTACTACGACATCCCCAAGAACCCGATCAACGATTGGCTCGTGACCGAGCATCAGAAGCGCTTCAACGCGCCGCCGGACTTCTTCACCGCGGGCGGATTCTCGGCCGCGATGGCGGTGGTCACCGCCGTGCAGAAGGCGAAGTCGACCGACACCGAGAAGCTGATCGCCGCGATGGAGGGCATGGAGTTCGACACGCCCAAAGGCAAGATGATGTTCCGCAAGGAAGACCATCAGGCGCTGCAGAGCATGTATCACTTCAAGGTCAAGGTCGACCCGGCGCTGGCCTGGGCCGCCCTCGAGCCGGTGCGCGAGCTGAAGATCGAGGACATGACCATCCCGATCAAGAATAAGCGCTAACAGCCACCAGGGAGTCATTCCGGGGCGCGCGAAGCGCGACCCCGGAATCCCGAGGTTGTGGCGACGAGATTCCGGGTTCGCGAGCTTCGCTCGCGCCCCGGAATGACGAACTCTGACGTTGTGCCGGATCAAGCCGCTTACCCATGACCAGCCTCGAAACCCAATCCCTCACCATTCGCTTCGGCGGCCATGTCGCGGTCGATGGGGTGAGCTGTGCGTTTGCGCCGGGCGAGCTGACCGCGATCGTCGGGCCGAACGGCGCCGGCAAGACGACGTACTTCAACCTGATATCCGGCCAGCTGAGGCCGAGCGCCGGCCGCATCCTGTTCGACGGCGCGGACATCACCAAAATGACCGCGCCGCTGCGCACCCGCGCCGGACTCGGCCGCGCGTTTCAGCTGACGAATCTGTTTCCCAATCTTTCCGTCGAGGAAAACGTCCGGCTCGCGGTGCAGGCGCATAGCGGCACGCATTATGACATGCTGCGGCCGTGGCGCACCCGGCGCGACCTGATCGACCGCGCCGACGCCATCCTCGGCAGCGTGGCGCTGGGCGCGCGCCGCAGCGTCGCCGCCACCGCGCTGTCGCACGGCGACCAGCGCAAGCTCGAAGTCGCGCTGATGATGGCGCTGGAGCCGAAGGTCTACATGTTCGACGAGCCGACCGCCGGCATGAGCGTCGACGAAGTCCCGGTGGTGCTCGACCTGATCGCGCGGCTGAAAGCTGATCCGAGCAAAATCATCCTGTTGGTCGAACACAAGATGGACGTCGTCCGCTCCCTCGCCGACCGCATCATCGTGCTCCACCACGGCAAACTCGTCGCCGACGGCAAGCCCGCCGACGTGATCGCCTCGCCGATCGTGCAAGAGGCCTATCTCGGCATCGCGCCGGGGAAGAGTGCGGCGTGAGGGGGATGGCGATCGTGATGGACTCTCAAGTGTTGGCCCCTAACTCTCCCCGCTTGCCAGCGCGCTCCCTCTCCCGCTTGCTGGAGAGGGTTGGGGTGAGGGCGACGCGGGCACTGTGCCTGGGGCACCCCCACCCCCGCCCCCTCCCCGCAAGGGGGAGGGGAGCGGAGGCGCCTCGTTACTTGGCGAGTGCCGCATGAGCGATCTGCTGACGTTGTCCGGCGTCCACACCAATATCGGCCGCTATCACATTCTGCAGGGCGTCGATTGCGTCGTGCCGGAAGGCCAGACCACGATGCTGCTCGGCCGCAACGGCGCCGGCAAGACCACGACACTGCGCACCATCATGGGCCTGTGGCCGACGTCGAAAGGCGAGATCACGCTGGCCGGCCGGCGCATTGAGGCGATGGCGACGCCGGAGATCGCGCGGCTCGGGATCGGCTACGTGCCGGAGACGATGGCGGTGTTCTCCGACCTCACCGTGAAGGAAAACCTGATCCTCGCCGCCCGCGAGCAGGCGATCGACACCGCGCGGCTCGACTGGATCTTTGGCTTCTTCCCGGCGCTGCGCAAATTCTGGCTGTCGCGTGCCGGCTCGCTGTCCGGCGGGCAGAAGCAGATGCTGTCGATCGCCCGCGCCATCATCGAGCCGCGCAAGCTGCTGCTGATCGACGAACCGACCAAGGGGCTGGCGCCGGCGATCATTGGCGCGCTGATCGAGTGCTTCGCCGAGATCAAGCGCAGCGGCGCCACCATCCTGCTGGTCGAGCAGAACTTCCACGTCGCCCAGCAGATCGGCGATACCGTGCTGGTGATGGACAACGGCATGATCGTGCACCGCGGCGCCATGGCCGCCCTCGCCGCCGACGTGCCGCTGCAGGAACGCCTGCTCGGCCTCAGCCTGGAGGCGCATCAGTGAGTTCTTGCTCTCGCCCTTTCCCCGTCATTGCGAGGAGCGCAGCGACGAAGCAATCCAGCGCCGTGCACTGGAGTGGATTGCTTCGCTTCGCTCGCAATGACGACGGAGTTCTATCATGACCGACATCCCCGCTCCCTCCGCCTCCGAGACGCTGCCGCAGGCGAAGCGCGATCTGCTTCCCGTACTGCTGCCGTTGATCCTGGCGCTGCTGATGCTGCCGCTGGTCGGCTCGTTCTCGTCATGGGTGACGCTGACGATCGCCTCGCTGGCGATGGGGATGATGATCTTCACCATGGCGTCCGGCCTGACGCTGGTGTTCGGGCTGATGGACGTGCTGAACTTCGGCCACGGCGCCTTCATTTCGGTCGGCGCCTACATGGCCACGCTGGTGCTGCTGCCGCTCGCGGCGATGTCGCAGACGGATTCGCTGCTGACCAATCTGGCGGTGCTGGCGCCGGCGGCGCTGGCCGCGATGGCGGTGTCGGGCGCGCTCGGCCTCGTCGTCGAGCGCGTGCTGATCCTGCCGGTGTATGGCCAGCATCTGAAGCAGATCCTGATGACCACCGGCGGCCTCATCGTGGCCGAGCAGGCGCTGTACGCGCTGTGGGGACCGCAGATCATTCCGCTGCCGCTGCCGACCTCGCTGCGCGGCTCGTTCATCATCGGCGACGTCGCGATCGCCAAATATCGCCTGCTGGTGATGCTGGTCGGGCTCATCGTGTTCGTCAGCATCCAGCTGACGCTGAACCGCACCAAGATCGGCCTGTTGATCCGCGCCGGCGTCGAGAACCGCGAGATGGTCGAAGCGCTCGGCTATCACGTCAAGCGGCTGTTCCTCGGCGTGTTCATGGTCGGCTCGGCGCTGGCCGGGCTCGGCGGCATCATGTGGGCGCTGTATCGCGAGCAGGTCCACGCCTCGATGGGCAACGAGCTCACCGTGCTGATCTTCATCGTCGTGATTATCGGCGGGCTCGGTTCGGTCGGCGGCTGCTTCATCGGCGCGCTGCTGGTGGCGATGGTCGCCAATTACGGCGGCTTCCTGGTGCCGAAGCTGGCACTGGTGTCCAACATCCTGCTGATGGTCGCGATTCTGATGTGGCGGCCGCGCGGGCTCTATGCGGTGACAAGTCGATGATGATCCTGTCGGGCGATCCGCCGCGCAGCCGGGTGCTGTCTCTGCTGCTGATCGCGATCGTGGTGGTGCTGGCGATCACGCCGTTCCTGTTTCCCGGCGCCAAGCCGCTCAACGTCGCCGCCAAGATCTGCATCTTCGCAGCGCTGGTGGCGTCCTACGACCTATTGCTCGGCTACACCGGCACGGTGTCGTTCGCCCACACGATGTTCTACGGCATCGGCTCCTACGCGGTGGCGATCGCGCTGTACGGGATGGGGCCAAGCTGGACGGCCGTCGGCGCCGGCATCGTGATCGGCCTGCCGCTGGCGGCGCTGCTGGCGCTGGCGATCGGGCTGTTCTCGCTGCGCGTCGAGGCGATCTTCTTCGCCATGATCACGCTGGCGGTCGCCTCCGCGTTCCTGGTGCTGGCGTCGCAATTGTCGTGGCTGACCGGCGGCGAGGACGGCCGCAGCTTCAGCCTGCCCGAGCTGCTGCGGCCCGGCACGGTCTTCATCAAGGATTTCTTCGGGGTGCGGATCAACGGCCGGATCCTGACCTACTACATCATCCTGGTCGGCTGCGCCGGCATGATCCTGGCGCTGCTCCGGGTGGTGAACTCGCCGTTCGGCCGGGTGCTGCAGGCGGTCCGCGAGAACCGCTTCCGCGCCGAGGCGCTCGGCTATCGCACCGTCTTCCACCTCACTTACGCCAACGTGCTGGCCGCGCTGGTCGCCGCCGCGGCCGGCGTGCTCAACGCGATGTGGCTGCGCTATGCCGGGCCCGACACCTCGCTGAGCTTCTCGATCATGCTCGACATCCTGCTGATGGTGGTGATCGGCGGCATGGGCACGATCTACGGCGCGGTCATCGGCGCCACCATCTTCATCCTGGCGCAGAATTACCTGCAGGCGCTGATGGGCGCCGCCTCGACGGCCGCCGCTGACGCCGGCCTGCCGCTGCTGCCCGGCCTGCTGCACCCGGACCGCTGGCTGCTGTGGCTCGGGCTGCTGTTCGTCGCCAGCGTGTATTTTTTCCCGACCGGGATCGTCGGCCGGCTGCGCGGGTCGCAAAAATCAGCCGGATAGGCCACGACCAAGGTCGTAGACGCATGGCTCCTGCGCGTTCCTGACGCGCCAGCGGACCGGTATCATCTGAGCCAGATCAATTGCGTGTGCAACTGCACAAAGTATCCTGTTGCCGTTTTGGGGCGCCCTCCACGTTCAGCGCCCCTCTCGACGAGGACCTTCCGCCATTCCGATACCGAATCGGAGGATCGTCCGAGCAAACAGGAAGTTGAAAATGACACTGCTTATCGTGCTCACAGCACTGGCTTTCGCCGCCGCCATTGTGGTGGCACGCGTGCTCGCAACCGCCGCTCCGGCCGGCAGACTGGTGTCACAGGCCGCCGGCGCCGGCATCATGGTAGTCATGCCGATCGTCACGCTGGTGCTCGCCATCGTGCTCGCCAAATTCGGCATCGGCGGCGAAACCCTCGGGGCGAGCGAGATCCTGCGCACCGCCGCCCTCCCGGCATTCGGCACGCTGTTCGTGGCCCCGGTCGCCTTCTGGTTCTTCCGCCGGCAACGGCCGGCGCTGACCGCCAAGACCCGAGCCCGCACCGCGTCCGCTCATTGAACTGACGCCCGGCGGGGGTGAAAACCGCCTCCGCCGAGCGTCCTTCCCAGTACATTTCTCCTGCTTCCGGGCGCTGCATTTGGAAATCCGTCCAAATTCCATGCCGGCGCATCTATTTTCGGCAAACCCATTGTGTTGAGGGGTTCTCGCCCCCAGTTCCAGGCCATCCGCAATCTTCAGGAAGGCCCCATGTCCAAGCTTTTCGAGTCCTTCAAGCTCGGCCCGATCACCCTCGCCAACCGCGTGGTGATGGCACCGCTGACCCGCAACCGCGCCATTCCAGAAGGGTTGATCCCGAGCCCGCTGGCGGCCGAATATTACGGCCAGCGCGCCAGCGCCGGGCTGCTGATCACCGAGGCCAGCCAGGTGTCGCAGCAGGGCCAGGGCTATCAGGACACGCCCGGCATCTATTCGGACGCGCAGGTTGCAGCCTGGAAGAAGGTCACCGACGAGGTCCACAAGCGCGGCGGCAAGATCTTCATCCAGCTCTGGCACGTCGGCCGCATCTCGCATGTCGACCTGCAGCCGAACCACGGCGCGCCGGTCGCGCCCTCGGCCATCAAGGCCAACACCAAGACCTTCGTGGGCGGCAAGTTCGCCGACGTCTCCGAGCCCCGCGCGCTCGAGCTGAGCGAAATCCCGGGCATCATCGACGACTTCCGCAAGGGCGCCGCCAACGCCATCAAGGCCGGCTTCGACGGCGTCGAGATCCACGGCGCCAACGGCTATCTGCTCGACCAGTTCGCCCGCGACAGCAGCAATAAACGCACCGACCAATATGGCGGCTCGATCCAGAACCGCGCCAAGCTGATGCTCGAAGTCGCCGCCGCCGTCGCCAAGGAGATCGGACCGGAGCGCACCGGCATCCGCATCTCGCCCGTGACCCCGGCCAACGACGTGACCGACAGCAACCCGCAGCAGCTATTCGACTACATCACCGACGAGCTGAACAAGCTGAAGCTGGTCTACATCCACGTCATCGAAGGCGCCACCGGCGGCCCGCGCGACGTCGCGCCGTTCGACTACGCCTCGCTGCGCAAACGCTTCAGCGGCGCCTATATCGGCAACAACGCCTACGACCTCGCGCTCGCGAACCAGCATCTCGACTCGGGCGCGGCCGACCTGATCGCGTTCGGCAAACCGTTCATCTCGAATCCAGACCTGGTCGAGCGCCTCAAGCAGGGCGCCCCGCTCAACGAGCCCGACAAGGCAACCTTCTACGGCGGCGGCCCCAAGGGCTACACCGACTACCCGACGCTGGAGTCGGCCCAGGCGGCGCAGTAAGCCGCCCAGCCCCACCCACCGTCATTCCGGGATGCGCCGCGCAAGCGGCGCAATAAGCCACACACACCGTCATTCCGGGGCGCGAGCGCAGCTCGCGAACCCGGAATCCAGAAGTTGTGACGATGAGATCCCGGGCTCGCTCGCTGTCGCGAGCGCCCCGGGATGACTCGTGGAGGGGCTTTGCTCATCAAAAAGGCCGGGATCGCTCCCGGCCTTTCGCGTGTATGCGTCGTCCGCAGCCGATCAGCTCGGATACAGCGTCTGGGTGTTGGCGATGGTGATCATGGTCACGGCGAGCGTGTTGATCAGGCCGCCGAGATACGGGTTGTTGGTGGCGCGATAGATCTTGCGGGCGATCACCGCGGTGACGAACAGGATCACCACGATCGGAATCATGTAGATGCCCTCCATCGCCTGGATGAACGGGCTCATCTCGCCGGTGGAGAAGAACGTACCGTATTGCAGCAGCAGCACGATGACGCCGCCGAGCACGTTGAACAGCCCCACCACCGTGGTGTTGACCCATTCGCGGCCGAGCAGCGTGAAGCGGTCGAACGCGTTCAGCGCCACCGAGTTGGCGACGAAGTACAGGCCGAACAGCGGCAGCATCGCCAGTACGAACGGAATGCGGTCGACACCGAACGGCTTCACCGCCAGCACCCACAGCCGGAAGTCCACCTTCAGCAGATAGTCGGCCGCGAACACGATCGCATAGGCCGCCGCCACCACGGTGACCGCCAGCAGCACCGTCAGCCAGAGCTTGCGCGCCGGGATCGTCACGCCCGCCGCCGCCGCGTCCATGCCGTCGCGCTTGCCGGCCGTCCGGTAGTACGCCCACATGAACAGGATCGCGAACAGACCGTTGACGGCGGCCCAGATACCGATGAACAGCGGCGGATACTGCGTGCGGAAGCCGGGCTGCAGGTTCTGCACAGGATCGAACAGCAGCAGATAAGAGCCGGCCGAAACGATCGCCGACACCAGCAGGCCGCCCCACAGCCAGCGCTGGCCGGACGTGGTGGCAATCGGGCCGACCGGACCGGCCGGCGTGCGCAGCGGCGCGAACGTCTTCGTCTCCAGCATCCACTTGGTGAACGCCACCAGGAAGATCGCGAAGGCGATCAGGCCGAGGCTGTTGAAGGCTTCCTTGTACTGCCAGATCTGGGCGTGGCTATCGATCGGCATCGGCGCGCCGAACACGCGATCGAAGAATTCGACGATCCGCGCCGTCGATCGCTCCGAGAACGGCGCCCACGGATGCGTCATGTTCTGGAACATGTAGATGATGCGCGAGGCCTGCTTGCCGTCGATCGCCTCGGTGTAGACCGCATCGGCGACGCGCTTGTCGCTCACCGCTTTCGGATCGGCACCGAAATGCAGAAACGACTGCGCGTTGTCGGTCGACAGGAACGCACCGGGCTTGCTCATCTTGCCGTCGGCGCCCTTCTGCCGGAAGAAGAACTCGTCCCATTCGTCCGCGATGATGCCGACGTGGCGCGAGCCGTAGTCGTTGAAATACGCTTTCGTCTTCGGGTCGATGTAGGTGGCGTCCGCGGTCTGCAGCAGCACGGCCGACACCAGCGGCTTGTCGCGCTTGTTGTCGAACGGCATCGACCAGTTGGCGGAGCGGCCGCCGAACGAATGCCCGGTGATGCCGATCTTGTCCTTGTCCACATAGGGCAGCGACGCGATCAGCTCGACGGCGTCATACATGCCGGTGGCGCGGGCGCGGTCGCGCTGCGGGCCGGTCACCACCTGCGAAAAGCCGTGGCCATACATGTCGATGGCGAGCACCACGTAGCCGCGGCGCGCAAGCTCAACATAGGTCGAGTCCTGCATCTCGCGGCTGTTGAGCATGCCGTGGCTGGTGACGATTCCCGGCACCGGCTTGTCGGCGCTGACACCCTTCGGCTTGAACAGCAGCGCACTGAGCACCAGGCCGGACGGCGTTTCCCAGCGCAGATCGCGGACTTCGATCTGGCCGGCCGACGTCTGCACCAGCCAGGCGCCGATCGCGGAGACGAGGAATAAAATGAGCGAGATGGTCAGCCAGAACCGGTTTCGGTTCGGCGCAAGGGATGATCGCACGAGGGGTTTCCTTGTTGGAGTTTTTTTGCACGCAGTCGGTCGCTGCCGCCGTCGCGGGCGGTGCAACTTGCGTGGTCGCTTTGCGGGAGAAGCCGACGAGCCGGATCGGCTCCGATGGTCGTGGCTCCGGCGGTGAGCCGGAAACAACATCGGGGACAAAACTAAGAGGAGGCCGGAGACCGGCCTCCTCGCTGTCGGTGGGGCCTGCTTACTTCGCTTCGGCGCGCTTCGGCGGCGAGGCCGGCCAGGACTTGATCAGGGTGTCGTAGTCGACGGTTTCACCCTTCGGCTTTTCGTTCGCCAGCTTGCGCTGCGGAGCGATGTTGCCGTCCTTTTCCGACTTCGCGTACCAGTACTCGGCGGTCTCCTTCTTGTTCAGCTTCGGACCGCACTCGCCCTGCACCTTGGAGCGCTCGAGACGTTCCAGCACCGAATCCTGTGCCGCCGCCAGCGAGTCCATCGCCGCCTGCGGCGTCTTGGCACCGGACGACGCGTCGCCGATGTTCTGCCACCACAGCTGCGCCAGCTTCGGATAGTCCGGGATGTTGTTGCCGGTCGGCGACCACTGCACGCGGGCCGGCGAGCGATAGAACTCGATCAGGCCGCCCAGCTTGGGCGCACGCTCGGTGAACGACTTGTCCCAGATGTCGCTCTCACGGATGAAGGTGAGACCGACATGGCTCTTCTTAAGCGATACCGTCTTGGAGGTGATGAACTGCAGATACAGCCAGGCGGCCTTGCGGCGATCGGCCGGAGTCGACTTCAGCAGCGTGGCGGAGCCGACGTCCTGGTAGCCGAGCTTCATGCCCTCTTTCCAGTACGCGCCGTGCGGCGACGGCGCCATCCGCCACTTCGGCGTGCCGTCGGCATTCATCACCGGCAGACCGGGCTTCACCATGTCGGCGGTGAAGGCCGTGTACCAGAACATCTGCTGGGCGACGTTGCCCTGCGCCGGCACCGGCCCCGACTCCGAGAAGGTCATGCCCTGCGCCTGCGGCGGGGCATACTTCTTCATCCAGTCGAGATACTTGACGATCGAATAGACCGCCGCCGGACCGTTGGTGTCGCCGCCGCGCTCGATCGACGAGCCGACCGGACGGCAGCCTTCCATGCGGATGCCCCATTCGTCGACCGGCAGACCGTTCGGCAGGCCCTTGTCGCCGTTGCCGGCCATCGACAGCCAGGCGTCGGTGAAGCGCCAGCCGAGCGACGGGTCCTTCTTGCCGTAGTCCATGTGGCCATAGACTTTGACGCCGTTGATTTCCTTGATGTCGTTGGTGAAGAACTCGGCGATGTCCTCATAGGCCGACCAGTTGACCGGCACGCCGAGCTCGTAGCCGTACTTCGCCTTGAACTTGGCCTTGTAGTCCGGATTGGTGAACCAGTCGTAGCGGAACCAGTACAGGTTGGCGAACTGCTGATCCGGCAGCTGGTACATCTTCTTGTCGGGCGCCGTGGTGAAGGAGCGGCCGATGAAGTCGTCGATGTCGAGCATCGGATCGGTGACGTCCTTGCCCTCGCCGGTCATGTAGTCAGACAGCGCGACGGTCTGGTTGTAGCGGAAGTGCGTACCGATCAGGTCGCTGTCGTTGATCCAGCCGTCATAGACGTTCTTGCCGGACTGCATCTGGGTCTGCAGCTTCTCGACGACGTCGCCTTCCTGAATCAAATCGTGCTTGAGCTTGATCCCGGTGATTTCGGAGAACGCCTTGGCTAGCGTCTTGGCTTCGTACTCATGTGTCGTCAGCGTCTCGGAGACGACGTTGATGTCCATGCCCTTGAACGGCTCGGCAGCCTTGGCGTACCACTGCAGTTCCTTGAGTTGTTCTTCCTTCGACAGCGTCGAGGGCTGGAATTCCTCGTCGATCCACTTCTTCAGCACCGCATCGTCGGCGGACCATGCAGGCGCCGCCAGCGTCATCGACGCCGCGACCAATGCGGCCGCGCTCGCCATCGTCATCAGCCGCAACCGGCTGGGTCGGGTCTTACGTACGAGATTACGCATCCTTGGTTCCTCCGTTGAGCGACAGTCTTCAGTCCTGGGTTGATCCCAGGCCTGCTTCTCGTTCGCCGCTCACACCGTGCGGAAGATCGCAACGGCCGAGAGTAGCGACAGCCCCGTGGCGAGCCACAGGCTCGACACTTCGGTTCCTTCTCCGATCGGCAGCG
>NZ_JAJNAL010000046.1 GCF_022271405.1 Rhodopseudomonas infernalis
GCTGGGGCGCCCTCACCCCAACCCTCTCCCGCAAGCGGGAGAGGGGGCGCGCTGCGGCTGGGGGCGGCGCATTGATCTGAACAACCTCACAAGCTAGCTACCTACGCAAAACCTCTCCCCGACCGCGGCCGGACTCCCTCTCCCGCTTGCGGGAGAGGGCTGGGGTGAGGGCGACGCGCGTCGCAGCTTGTAGGGCGGCAAAGCTCGTAGGGTGGGCAAAGGTGCGCCGCAGGCGCGCCGTGCCCACGCGCTACTCACCAAACCGTCCCGACATCTCCCGAACGTCGCCGCCCCAATCCGGCGGCAACAGCCCGTCTCGACAGAAGCGATGAAAGCTGCTGTACGGCCAGTCGCGCACCGCCGTTACTAGACCGTGCTTCACCGGGTTGTAGTGGATGTAGTCGACATGCTGCGCAAGATCGTCTTCGTCGCGCACAAGGTGCTCCCAATAGCGCCGTTGCCAGATGCCTTTCTCTCGGCGGCGCTGTTTGCTGGCCGCCAAATCTGACGCGGGAATGATCCCGCGAGAAAACCCGGACTTGATCAATGACCACCGTCCCGAGAAATCGGCATCGCCGGGCGGCAGCTCCCAAATCGCGTGCAGATGATCAGGAAGGACGCAGATTGCGACGGTCTTGAAGGGATAGCGATCTCGAACCGAGCTGTAGATTCGTCGAAGACGATCGACATGGGCAACAAGAAGGTCGCCGGTGCGATCGGCCATGGCGACGGTGAAGAAGAACATCCCGCCTTCGCGATTGGCGCGCCGATAATGCGACATGCGGTCAACAACGCGGTTAGGTTGAAAGCCGCAGTGTAGCACGAGATGTGACGCGTGGGCACGGCGCTGCGCGCCTTTGCCCACCCTACAAGCTCAAACGAAAAAGGGCGGCCCGGAGGCCGCCCTTGATGGTTGCGATCGCGTTGATAGTTACGCCGCGGCCTTCTTCGGTACGACTTCGAAGCGGTCGGCGTTCATCACCTTGGTCCAGGCGGCGACGAAGTCCTTGGCGAACTTCTCGTGGACGTTGGACTGGCCGTAGACTTCGGCGAGCGCGCGCAGCTGCGAGTGCGAGCCGAAGATCAGGTCGACGCGGGTGCCGGTCCAGCGCAGTTCGCCCGTCTTGCGGTCACGACCTTCGTAGACGCCGTCCGTGGCCGAGGGCGACCACACCGTCTTCATGTCCAGCAGGTTGACGAAGAAGTCGTTGGTGAGCTTCTCCGGCCGCTCGGTGAACACGCCGTGGGTGGTGTGGCCGACATTGCCGCCGAGCACGCGCAGCCCGCCGAGCAGCACCGTCATTTCCGGCGCGGTGAGGTTGAGCAGCGCCGCACGATCCACCAGCGCTTCTTCCGGCTTCATGAACTGGTGCTTGCCCGCGTTGATGTAGTTGCGGAAGCCGTCCTGGCGCGGCTCGAGCACCGCGAAGGATTCGGCGTCGGTCTGTTCCGCGGACGCGTCCATGCGGCCCGGGGTGAACGGCACCTCGACGGTGACGCCGGCATCCTTGGCGGCCTTCTCGACCGCGGCCGAGCCGGCCAGCACGATCAGGTCGGCGAGCGAGACCTTCTTGCCGTCCTTCTGCGCGCCGTTGAACTCGCTCTGGATCGCTTCGAGCTTGCTCAGCACATGGGCGAGATCGGCCGGCTGGTTCACCTCCCAGTCTTTCTGCGGAGCCAGACGGATGCGACCGCCATTGGCGCCGCCGCGCTTGTCGGAATGCCGATAGGTCGAGGCCGAGGCCCAGGCGGTCGACACCAGCTGCGAGACGGAGAGGCCCGAGCCGAGGATCTTCGCCTTGAGATCGGCGATGTCCTTGTCGCTGACCAGCTCGTGGTTCACGGCCGGGATCGGATCCTGCCAGATCAGGTCTTCGTTCGGCACCAGCTTGCCGCGATAGCGGACCTTCGGGCCCATGTCGCGGTGGGTCAGCTTGAACCAGGCGCGGGCGAAGGCGTCGGCGAACTGATCCGGGTTCTCGAAGAAGCGGCGCGAGATCTTCTCGTAGGCCGGGTCGAAGCGCAGCGACAGATCGGTCGTCAGCATGGTCGGGACGCGCTTCTTGTTCGGATCGAACGGATCCGGCACATTCGCCTGCGCGCCCTTGGCGCGCCACTGCTGGGCACCGGCCGGGCTCTTCTCCAGCTCCCACTCGAAGCCGAACAGGTTCTCGAAGAAGTGGTTGCTCCACTTCGTCGGGGTCTGGGTCCAGATCACTTCCGGGCCGCCCGTGATGGTGTCGGCGCCGAAGCCGGTGCCGTGGGTGCTCTTCCAGCCGAGGCCCTGGTCCTCGATCGCGCCGCCTTCCGGCTCGGCGCCGAGGAACGACGGGTCACCCGCGCCGTGGGTCTTGCCGAAGGTGTGGCCGCCGGCGATCAGCGCGACGGTTTCCTCGTCATTCATCGCCATGCGGCGGAACGTCTCGCGGATGTCCTTGGCGGCGGCGACCGGGTCGGGGTTGCCGTTCGGGCCTTCCGGATTGACGTAGATCAGGCCCATCTGCACCGCGCCGAGCGGATCCGACAGCTGACGCTCGCCCGAATAGCGCTCGTCGCCGAGCCAGGTGCCTTCCGGACCCCAGAACAGCTCTTCCGGCTCCCAGACGTCGTCGCGGCCACCCGCAAAACCGAAGGTCTTGAAGCCCATCGATTCCAGCGCGACGTTGCCGGTGAGGATGAACAGGTCGGCCCAGGACAGCTTGTTGCCGTACTTCTGCTTGATCGGCCACAGCAGCCGGCGCGCCTTGTCGAGGTTGGCGTTATCCGGCCACGAATTCAGCGGCGCGAAGCGCTGCTGGCCGGCGCCGGCGCCGCCGCGGCCGTCGGTGATGCGATAGGTGCCGGCCGAGTGCCAGGCCATGCGGACGAACAGGCCACCATAGTGACCGAAGTCAGCCGGCCACCACTCCTGCGAGTCGGTCATCAGCGCGGTCAGATCCTTGATCACCGCGTCGAGATCGAGGCTCTCGAATTCCTTCTTGTAGTCGAAGCCCTGACCCAGCGGATCGGACAGCGACGAGTTGCGATGGAGCATGCTGAGGTCGAGCATCTCCGGCCACCACTCGGAGTTCTTGCGCCCGCGGGGACCACTGCCACCACCACCGCCATGCGGGAACGGGCATTTGCCCTTGTCGTCAGTCGTTGCGTCCATGATTTCTCTCCGTCGTCGTCTGCCAGTGTGTTCGTGTCGTTCGAACGTTTGATGACAGCTGATTGTCTGCCGAGAACGCCGCGCACGCGGGGACTCGTCCGCGGCGTCTCGTGTTGGGGTGATTCGGTTGTTTGGCCGGCGCTACCCGCGCGCTGCGGACCGACCGGCGCAGACTGGAGCAGTTCTACGATCAGGTCCAGTCGAATTGATTTTCGGTACCGATCAGATTATCTGATCGTCCATGGTGACGCTCCGGCAGCTCCGCTATCTCTCCGCGCTCGCGCGTCACGGCCATTTCGGCCGCGCCGCCGATGCTTGCGCGGTGACGCAGCCGGCGCTGTCGATGCAGGTCGCCGAACTGGAGCGCACGCTCGGCGTCAAAGTGGTCGAACGCCGGCCCGGTGAGGTGTTTCTCACCGAAATCGGCCGTGAAATCGTTCGGCGCGGCGATGATTTGCTCAGCGGCGCCCGCGATCTGGTGGATTTCGCCCGCCACCGCGCCCAGCCGCTGACCGGCCGGTTGACGCTCGGCCTGATTCCGTCTCTGGCGCCGTATCTGCTGCCGAAAGTGCTGCCGCTGCTGCAGCAGCGCTATCCCGAGATGCGGCTGGAACTGCGCGAGAGCCAGACCCGGCAACTGGTCGCCGACGTCGGCAGCGGCGCGCTCGACGCCGCGCTGCTGGCCCTGCCGGTCGGCCTCCGCGACCTCGAGACGATCGCGCTGTTCGACGACGAATTCCTGCTCGCGGTGCCGGCCGACGATCCGCGGCCCGAGAGCGCCACCGTGGCGGTCGACGAAATCGACCAGTCGCGGCTGATCCTGCTCGAGGACGGCCACTGCCTGCGCGACCAGGCGCTGGCGTTCTGCGCCACGGCGCGCAACCGCGCCATCAACATGGGCGGCGCCGGCACCGCGACGTTCGGCGCCTCCAGCCTCACCACGGTGATCCAGATGGTGGCGGGCGGCTACGGCGTGACGCTGATCCCGCAGATCGCCGCCGACGTCGAGCGCCGCGACAGCCGCGTCAAATTCCTGCGGCTGCGCCGCCCGCAACCCGGCCGCAGCATCGGCCTGGTGTTCCGCAAGACCTCGCCGCGCCGGCACGATTTCGACGTGCTCGGCGAAGTGGTACAGGAAGGGGTTCGCCGGGCTTCGGCGGAGCCGGCCTGAGCGGCGCAGCGCTCAACGCAGCAGCGAGGTGGCGCGTTGCATGCTGGCGGCGATTTCGGCCGTGGCGGCGCTCTGCTCCTCGGCGGTGGACGCCGTCGAGGCGACGAACTCGTTGACGGCCTCGATCGCCTGCTTGATCGAACCGAGCGCGCCGACCACATCGCTGGCGATGTTGTTGAGATTGTCGATCTGGGCGACGATCTGATCGGTGGCGCTACGCGCTTGCCCCGCCAGCGTCTTCACCTCCTGGGCCACCACGGCGAAACCGCGCCCAGCCTCTCCGGCGCGGGCCGATTCGATCGTCGCGTTGAGCGCCAGCAGATTGATCTGGCCGGTGATGGCACCGATGATTTCGGCAATCCCGCTCATCGCCTTGGCGGCTTCGTCGAGACGCTGGGCCTGGCCGTCCGCCACTTCGACCTCGCTGACCGCACGATACGTGGTCTTGCGCGAACGGTTGGTCGCTTCGGCGATCATCTGCACCGTGCTGCTCAATTCCTCGGTGCTCTCCGCCGAGCGCATCAACATGCCGCGCGCTTCCTCGTTGGCAATCCGGCGCTGCACCTGCGGCGTGACATCGGACGCGTACTTCACCACCTTGTAGGGCTTGCCGTCGAGATCGAGGATCGGATTGTAGGACGCCTGAATCCAGACCTCGCGGCCGTCTTTGGCAACGCGACGGAATTCGCCGGCCTGATACTCGCCGCGTGCCAGCCGCTCCCAGAACTCACGATAGGCCGCGGTGTTGCGGTCGGCCGGCTCCATGAAAATGCTGTGGTGGCGGCCTTTGATCTCGGCCAGAGAGTAGCCCGTGGTCTTGAGGAAATTGTCGTTGGCGTCGAGAATCGTGCCGTCGGTCTTGAACTCGATCACCGCCTGCGACTTGCGGATCGCCGCGATCTGGCCGGCGCTGTCGGCCGCGGCGAGCTTCTGGACGGTGACGTCGTTGGCGAACTTCACCACTTTGAAGGGCCGCCCCTTGTGGTCGAGGATCGGATTGTACGACGCCATAATCCAGACCTCGCGGCCGCCTTTGCCGAACCGCTTGAACGAGCCCGTGAACGCCTCGCCGCCGTTGAGCCGGCGCCAGAAATCCCGATAGGCGTCGCTGTCACGCTCCGCCGGCGCGACGAACATGCTGTGGTGCCTGCCGACGATCTCGTCGAGCGAGTAGTCGAGCGCGGCGAGAAACTTGTCGTTCGCGGCGAGAATGGTGCCGTCGAGCGCGAACTCGATCACGGCCTGGACCCGGCCGATCGCCGCCATCTTGCCGGCATCCTCCAGGCTGTGGGTCTTGGCGGCGGTGATATCGGCGGCGAATTTGACGACGCCGGTCGGCTTGCCGTTGCGATCGAGAATCGGGTTGTAGGTCGCCTGGATCCAGACCTCGCGGCCATTCTTGCCGATCCGCAGAAATTCGCCGCTGTGATATGCGCCGCTGCGCAGGCCGGCCCAGAACTCGCGATATTCCGGGCCGTCGTGTTCGGCCGGATCGACGAAGAGGCGATGGTGCCGCCCCTTGATGTCCTCGAGCGTGTAGCCAAGCAGATTGAGAAAGTTGGCGTTGGCGGTTTGGATCGTCCCGTCCAGATCGAACTCGATGACCGCCTGCGACCGGTCAATCGCCGCGAGCAACGCTGTCGCGCGCTCCCGATCGGCGCTTCGGGAAAACGGAAACATGAAGCGAAGTCCTCCGGACCAACGGCGGGGTGCCGGCGAACTTTCCGATTCGCGGCATGTAGTTCCCCCAGCCTGAGGCCTGATCGTTAAAGAATCTCCTATTTGGACACCTCGTTCAACTACGCAGCCGACAGTGCGTAGAACGACGTGATGGTGGGACAGGTGAACCGCTGGGATCTCATCGCCCCTGCATGGCCTTCGCCTCAGCGCGCCACGATGGCGGCGGCTTCGTTGGCGGCGCGTTGCATGCTGCTCGACATTTCGCCAGTGACCGTGCTCTGCTCCTCGACCGCCGCGGCCGTGGAGGTGACGTATTCGCTGACGTTCTGGATCGCGGTCTTGATCCTGCCGAGCGCGGTGACGACATCGCCCGAGATGGCGTTGAGGTTTTCGATCTCGGTGCCGATCTTGTCGGTGGCCTGCTTGGCCTGATTGGCGAGGTTCTTGACCTCGGCCGCCACCACGGCGAAGCCGCGGCCGGCCTCGCCGGCGCGCGCCGACTCGATGGTCGCGTTCAGCGCCAGCAGGTTGATCTGGCCGGTGATGTGGCCGATCAGTTCGACGATCCCGCTCATCGCCTGGGCGGCGTCGTTGAGCCGGTTGGCCTGGCCGTCGGCGGCATCGACTTCGCCGACCGCGCTGGAGGCGGTCTGCCGCGACTTGGTCATCGCTTCCGAAATCTCGCGGACCGAGGCGTTGAGTTCCTCGGCGCCGGCCGCGACCGAATCCATCATGGCGCGGACGCGCTCGTTGCCCATCCGGATCAGCACCTGCCGGGTGACGTCGGTGGCGTACTTCACCACCTTGAAGGGACGGCCGTTGAGATCGAGGATCGGATTGTAGGACGCCTGAATCCAGACTTCCCTGCCGCCCTTGCCGATCCGCTTGTATTCGGCGGCCTGATACTCGCCGCGCCGCAGCGCCTCCCAGAACGCCCGATAGTCGGCGCCATCCCGCTCGGCCGGATCGACGAACATGCTGTGATGGCGGCCCTTGATCTCGCCCAGCGTATAGCCGAGCGCGTGCAGGAAATTCTCGTTGGCGCCCTGGATGGTGCCGTCCATGCCGAATTCGATGATCGCCTGCGACTTGCCGATCGCGGCGATCTGACCGGCCAGATCCGCATTGGCGAGCTTCTGCTCGGTCACGTCGGTAGCGAACTTCACCACCCGGATCGGCTTTCCGTTCTCGTCGAGAATCGGATTGTAGGACGCCAGGATCCAGACCTCACGGCCGCCCTTGCCGATGCGCTTGTATTCGGCGGCGAGGTAATCACCGCGATCGAGCGTCGCCCAGAAATCCCGATAGCCGGCGCTGTCGCGAGATGCCGGCTCGATGAACATGCTGTGATGCCGGCCCTTGATCTCGTCGAGCGTGTAGCCCATCGCGCCCAGGAAATTCTGGTTCGCGTCCAGGATGGTGCCGTCCATGGCGAACTCGATCACCGCCTGGGCGCGGCCGATCGCCTGGATCTTGCCGGCGTCGGCGAGGCTGCGCAGCTTGGCGTCGGTGATGTTGGCGGCGAACTTGACGACCCCGAGCGGCTTGCCGTCCTTGTCGAGCACCGGATTGTATGACGCCTGAATCCACACCTCGCGGCCGCCCTTGGCGATGCGCTTGAACTCGCCGGCGCGGAATTTGCCGGCCTTCAAATCCGACCAGAACTCCGCATAGTCGGCGGTCTTGGTCTGGTCGGAATCGACGAACAGGCTGTGATGCCTGCCCTTGATCTCGTCGAGCTTGTAGCCCAGCACGTTGAGGAAGTTGTCGTTGGCGGTGAGGACGTTTCCGTCGAGATCGAATTCGATCATCGCTTGCGAACGATTGATCGCTTCCAGGATCGCGGACGGGGACAGGACGGCCGTGTTGCGCCGAAATGTAAACATGTGAGGTGCCTTTGCTCGGGATCTGTAGTCCGGGTCGGTCCCGAAGGCGGCCAGATCATCGGAGTTCTACGGGGTTAAGCCCACACTGCCGGATCCGATCTAATCTTTTACTAATCCCATCTTTTGCCAATGCACTCGATTTCTGCACGTCGCGTATCGTAAGGCGGCCGAGCCATGCGGCTACGCGCCTCGCCTGCGACGACGCGATGCCGTCACCTGCAGCTACGACGAAAATCAGGGCGACATGCGCAAAGCGACCTGTGCACGCTACAACTCAGGGCTGCGTGTTGACACTTGGCGATCGCACGACGCGATTAGTCATGGCTTCGGCAAGCCTCGCGGCTTGCGCTGAATCTCGGGGCGCGTCGGAATGACACAGACGGAAAATCGAGGGCGGGCACAGATTGCGCACCGGCCCTCGACTTCGTTGCGTTGATCGGTCGCGTCTCAGACGCCGAGTGTGCCGGCCTTGGCGGCGGCGTAGCGTTCGCCGACCTTGCTCCAGTTCACCGTGTTCCACCATGCCTTCAGATAGTCGGCGCGGCGGTTCTGATAGGCCAGGTAGTACGCGTGCTCCCAGACATCGTTGCCGAGCAGAACGCGCTTGCCGTCCATCAGCGGGCTGTCCTGGTTCGGCCTGGTCTCGATCGCGAGCTTGCCGTCCTTGCTGACGGTGACGAACACCCAGCCCGAGCCGAATTGACGCCCGCCGGCCGCATTGAAGTCGGTCTGGAATTTCTCCATGCCGCCGAGATCGCGATCGATCGCCGCCAGCACGTCGCCGGACGGCTTGCCGCCGTTCGGGCCCATGATCTCCCAGAACATGGTGTGATTGGCGTGACCGCCGAGGTTGTTACGCACGCCGGTGCGTAGCGTGTCGGGCAGGTCGCCGAGCTTTGCCAGCACGTCGGGGACCGGCGTATCCGCCAGCTTCGGATTGTCCTTGGCGAAATTGTTCAGATTGGTGATGAAGGCCTGATGATGTTTGCCGTGGTGGGTCTCCATCGTCTTGGCGTCGATGTGCGGCTCCAGCGCGGCGAACGGATAGGCCAGCGGCGGCAACTTGAACGGGCCAGCAGGCGCGGTCGCGGCCTGGGCGGAAGCGTAACGCGGCAGGGCCGCAGCAGCAGCGAATCCGGTAGCGGCCATCATCAGATGGCGTCGAGACAAAGCTGGCATGTTTCCTCCGTTTGCAGGCTGCACGAACTACGCGCGGTCTGATGCGGAGTTTCGCCAAAGATGACGTGCCGGCCGCGACGGAGTAGCGCAGCCGCCGGCGCGAGACCGGTGCTGCTTCTGATCGAATCACCGCCGTCATCCTGGAGGCGCCCGCCGGGCCGCGCTGCGCTACGGGCCTCGAAGGATGAGCCGCGGGCGCCTTTGGACATTTAAGTTGGCCGCATCCTTCGAGGCGCGCGACGCGCGCACCTCCGGATGACGACTCCGCACCCGAGGAGACGGCGCGCTTCAATCGACCGATGACGGCTTTGAAGTCTGTCCGGAACATGCTTTGAGCTGGACGATCAGGAAGCTCGAAGTATTTGGGCTGCCGCGGTCGTGACCATCAGTCCGGCCGGTCAGAAATGATACGCCAGCGTCAGCGAGCCGTAATCGGAGTAAGCCCGCGCCTGTGTGGTGTACTCCCGCGAGCGGTGGATCCACGCGAGCGAGGCGAGGAAGCCCGCCTGGTTGAACACCTCCGCGCCGGCGACCAGGTCGTACACGAACGCCTCGCGCGTAACGTGCGGGCTGTCGACGAAGGTGCTGCCGTCGAGAAAGATATTGCGGGCGACACCGCGGGCCTGCACGCCGCCGAACAGCGAGAAGCCCCAGAACGGTGCGGCCGGATCGGGGCTGACGAAGTTGGCGCCGGACACACCCGGCCGAATCAGCGTCGGTCCCCAATTCGTCGACAGCGCGCGTCCGACGCGCAGGATCGCGCCGGCCTCGCCGTAGGTGAAGACGTTGCCGCCGGTGAAGCCGAGCGACGGAATGATATCGGCACCGAAGCCGTTGCCGAAATCGGTCGCGACCTTCCAGCGCCGCTCCCACGACAGCAAGATGCCGGGCTCGTTGCGCAGTTCGTAGCCATTGATCACCGGCGCCGACTGACCGAGCATGCTGTGAAAGCTCGACTGCACCGCCTGCGCCAGTGAGGCGTTGCCGCCGACCGCGCCGACCTGCAGCTCGAACGAATCGAGCTGCCGCCGCGCAGTCTCCTGCGCAATGCTGAAGCCGGTGTAGAGCCAGCCGCCGAACGGACGGTCGACGCCTGGCGTGTAGTTGCCCCGCGTATCACGATCGGGCGTGTAGATGTTCTGAGCCAGCGCGATCCATTCGAACTGCTGCCGCACCGAGCCGCCCGGCGCGCCGAAGGTGAGCAGTGCCGGACTTACCAGGCCGAACGCCTTGCCGGCGATCAGGTCGCGGTTGAAATCATCGAACACGAAGGAGAGCCGCAAGCCCGATGTGTAGTCGCGGTCCGTATTGACCACCGCATCGTTTTCGCCGATTAGCACGACCCGCTGCGCCAGCGCGCCGTCCGGCGCAAATACCAGCGCCAGGATGATCGCGGCGACCTGTACAATCAAGCGGCGCATAACGACAGTCTCTCAATCCTGCCGATATTATTGGGGGCACGGCATATGCGCCGCAAGGCCCGACTTCGTACAACGCGCGGCCGCGCATATGAACGGCCAGGCAGCGTGGCAGCCGGGACACGAACCGGCAGTTGCTGCAACAAAAAGGGGCGGCCTGTGCGGCCGCCCCTGATCGAGAATCAAGCCAGCTGCCCGTCAGGGCGGCAGGTTATTCGCCGGCGGCCTGGGCCGGGGCTTCGCCTTCGGCCTTCTGCTTGGCCTCGAGGTCTTCGCCGGTCGTCTGATCGACCACCTTCATCGACAGCCGGGTCTTGCCGCGGTCGTCGAAGCCGAGCAGCTTGACCTTGACCTTGTCGCCTTCCTTGACGACGTCGGAGGTCTTCTGCACGCGGCCGGCGGCGAGCTGGCTGATGTGTACCAGGCCGTCCTTGGCGCCGAAGAAGTTCACGAAGGCGCCGAACTCCATCACCTTGACGACGGTGCCCTCGTAGATCTCGCCGATCTCCGGATCGGAGGCGATCGACTTGATCCACTTGATCGCAGCCTTGATCGACTCGCCATCCGACGAGGCGACCTTGACGGTGCCGTCGTCCTCGATGTTGACCTTGGCGCCGGTCTTCTCGACGATCTCGCGGATCACCTTGCCGCCGGTGCCGATCACTTCACGGATCTTGTCGGTCGGGATCTTGAAGGTCTCGATCCGCGGCGCGTGTTCGCCGAGCTCGGCGCGGGCGCGGTCGAGCGCCTTGGACATCTCACCCAGGATGTGGATGCGACCGTCCTTGGCCTGGCCGAGCGCCACCTTCATGATCTCTTCGGTGATGCCGGCGATCTTGATGTCCATCTGCAGCGAGGTGATGCCCTGCTCGGTGCCGGCCACCTTGAAGTCCATGTCGCCGAGATGATCCTCGTCGCCGAGGATGTCGCTCAGCACGGCGAAGCGCTCGCCTTCCAGGATCAGGCCCATCGCGATGCCCGCGGTCGGCCGCTTCAACGGCACGCCCGCATCCATCAGCGCCAGCGAGGCACCGCACACCGACGCCATCGAGGACGAGCCGTTCGACTCGGTGATCTCGGAGACGACCCGGATGGTGTAGGGGAACTCGTGATGCGGCGGCAGCACCGGATGGATCGCACGCCACGCCAGCTTGCCGTGGCCGATCTCGCGGCGCTTGGTACCACCGAGGCGACCGGTCTCGCCGACCGAGTAGGGAGGGAAGTTGTAGTGCAGCAGGAACGTCTCTTTGTACGTTCCCGACAGCGAGTCGACGTACTGCTCGTCTTCGCCGGTGCCGAGCGTGGTCACGACCAGCGCCTGGGTCTCACCGCGGGTGAACAGCGCCGAACCGTGGGTGCGCGGCAGCACGCCGGCCTGGGCCACGATGCTACGCACGGTCTTGCTGTCGCGGCCGTCGATGCGCTTGCCGGTGTCGAGGATGTTCCAGCGAACGATCTTGGCCTCGAGCTCCTTGAACACGCCGGCGATGCGCAGCTTGTCGTATTTCGGCTCCTGGCCTTCCGGGAAGAAGTGCGCGATCGCCTTCTCCTTGACCTTGCCGACCGCCGCGTAGCGATCCTGCTTGACCGGGATGGCGTAGGCGGCGCGCAGCTCCTGCTCGACCAGGCCGAGCATTTCCTTTTCGATCTCGCTGTCGTCGACGACGTTGAGTTCGCGCGGCTCCTTGGCGGCCTTTTCGGCTAGCTCGATGATCGCGTCGATCACCGGCTGGAAGTGGCGGTGACCGAACATCACGGCGCCGAGCATGACCTCTTCCGACAGCTCCTTGGCTTCGGATTCGACCATCAGCACGGCGTCGGCGGTGCCGGCGACGACCAGCTCGAGCTGGGTCTCGGGCATCTCGTCGAGCACCGGATTGAGCACGTACTCATCGTTGATGAAGCCGACGCGGGCGGCGCCGATCGGGCCCTTAAACGGCGCGCCGGACAGCGTCAGCGCGGCCGAAGCGGCGACCAGCGAGACGATATCGGGATCGTTCTCCATGTCGTGCGACAGCACGGTGACGATCACCTGGGTCTCGTTGCGCCAGCCGTCGGCGAACAGCGGACGGATCGGGCGGTCGATCAGGCGGGAGACCAGCGTCTCCTTCTCGGTCGGACGGCCTTCGCGCTTGAAGTAACCGCCCGGGATGCGGCCGGCCGCGTAGGTCTTTTCCTGATAGTCGACGGTCAGCGGCAGGAAGTCGACGCCTTCGCGCGGCGACTTGGCGGCCACCACGGTGGCGAGCACGACGGTCTCGCCATAGGTGGCGACGACGGCGCCGTCGGCCTGGCGGGCGATCTTGCCGGTTTCAAGCTTGAGGGGGCGTCCACCCCAATCGATTTCGACGGAATGCTGATTGAACATCGGATCCTTCTTTCATGCGGATACCGAGACGACCGGACGCCAGATACCAAAAGACCATGCCAAGATTGCGGGACGCTGGCAGCGAGGCGTGCACAGCGTCCGGCGATCCTGCCATGGTCTTAAAGTGGGAATGGCGCTCGGTCCTCCCGGGTGCGGGATCGCGACCACCTTGGTCGCGGGCCCCGCGGAGCGGGCCCTGGGCCCGTTGACGGCCCAGCCGCCGGATGCGGCTGAGCGAGACACACGGGCGAACTCAGCGCTCCCGTGTGGTAGCTCGGCCGGCGCGGCAGGCTGGAAGCGGCGCACCGCGTCCAGGCCGCAGCCGGCGGACGCGATCGATCAGCGACGGATGCCGTGCTTTTCGAGCAGCGCCTTGTAGCGCGCCTCGTCCTTCTTCTTGACGTAGTCGAGAAGCGAACGGCGCGTCGACACCAGCTTCAACAGCCCGCGACGCGAGTGATTGTCCTTGGTGTGGGTCTTGAAGTGCGCGGTCAGGTTGGCGATGCGTTCCGACAGGATCGCGATCTGAACCTCGGGCGAACCGGTATCACCGGCCTTGACGGCATTGGTCTTGATGACTTCCGCTTTGCGTTCTGCGGCAATCGACATCGTCAGTTACTTTCCTTGGCGACGGGACTGGCGGTCAGTCCCGAGAGGTTGAACACACGCTTGGGGATGAGTTCGCCGTTGCCGAGCTCGGCGAGGGCCAGAAGCCGGCCTGCCACCGTGACATAGACTGTGCCGCTGCAATTGGGCGCATCCCGTCCGCGCAACAAAACGGCCTGGCCCCGATGGAGCCTTGCCGCATCAGCCCGTGTGACGGCCAGTGCCGGGATGTCGTCCAGCGCGGTCTCAACGGGCAAAAGCGCGTCGGCGAGGCTACCCTCGCCGGACGCCGCTCTATCGCACAAAGCCTGCAACTGTTCCAGCGGAATCATGTCGGCCTCGTCGAACGGGCCGCACAGCGTCCGCCGCAGCGCGCAGATATGGCCGTAGCAGCCGAGCAGCCGCCCCATGTCGCGGGCCAGCGCCCGTACATAGGTTCCCTTGCCGCATTCAGCCTCGAACACCGAATGGCCGCTGTCCTGATGGTCCACCAGGGTCAGTTCGTGGATCTCGACGGGCCGCGGCGCCAGCTCGACGACTTCGCCGTCGCGCGCCAGATCGTAGGCGCGTTCGCCCTGGATCTTGACGGCCGAGTATTGCGGCGGGATCTGCGCGATCACCCCGGTGAAGCGCGGCAGCAGCGCCATGATGGCTTCCGCGGTCGGCCGCTCGTCGCTGGTCGCCACCGCCTTGCCCTCGGTATCGTCGGTATCCCGCTCCTCGCCCCAGGCAACGGTGAAACGATAGCGTTTGCGGCCGTCCATCACGAACGGCACCGTCTTGGTGGCCTCGCCCATCGCGATCGGGAGCCCGCCGGAAGCGAGCGGGTCGAGCGTGCCGGCGTGGCCGGCGCGCTTGGCCGAGAACAGCCGCTTCACCACCGCGACCGCATGGGTCGAGGTCATGCCGATCGGCTTGTCGAGCACCACCCAGCCGTGGACGTCGCGCTTGTCGCGGCGCGGCTGCTTGTTGCCGTCCTTGCCGCGGGCCTGATTGCGCGGATCGTTGTTGTCGCGCGGCTTGCGGGCCTCAGCGGCGGTCGGCGCGTTGTCGGCGCCGGCGTGCTGCAGGTCGTTGGAGGCGAGCGCGGAGGTGGTCACGGTCATCAGTCCTGGTCCGGATCGGGTTCGAGGTCTTTCTGCACCGCGGGCGTGCGCAGAAGTTTTTCGATCCGCTCGGCTTCGGCGAAACGTTCGTCGATCCGGAAGCGGATATCGGGGGCGTATTTCAGGTTCACGCGCTTGGCGATTTCGCCGCGCAGAAATTTCTTGTGCTGCTCGAGCGCGTCCAGCACCAGCTTCTCGTCGCGGCCGCCGAGCGGCATCACGTAGATCGTCGCGAGCTTCAGATCCGGCGACATCCGGACTTCCGGCACCGTGATCAGGTGCGTCTCCAGCACCGGATCATGCACGCCGCCCTGGCTGAGAATGTCGGCAGCGGCGTGGCGCACCAGCTCGCCGACACGCAACGACCGCGTCGACCCGCCGGACGGGGAACTCTTCTGGTGATGGCGAGGCATCGTGGTTCTCTTCACTCGTCGTCGACATGCCCGCGCTTGTCGCGGGCATTCACGTCTTCACTGCGGAAAAACGAAGACGTGGATGGCCGGGCTCATCGCGAAGACGTGCTTCGCGCGAGCCCGGTCATGACGTCTCATGTCAATCGAGCGTCTCGGCTGTAAGAATTGGACTTACAGCGAGCGCTGGATGGTTTCGACGCGGTAGCACTCGATCACGTCACCGGCACGCATGTCGGTGTAGTTCTCGAACGCCATACCGCATTCCTGGCCGGCCTGGACTTCCTTCACTTCGTCCTTGAAGCGCTTGAGAGTCGACAGCTTGCCTTCGTGCACCACGACGTTGTCGCGGATCAGGCGAACGTTGGCGCCGCGCTCGACGGTGCCATCGGTGACGCGGCAACCGGCGACCTTGCCGACCTTGGAGATGTTGAAGATCTCCAGGATCTGGGCGTTGCCCAGCATGGTCTCGCGCAGCGTCGGCGCGAGCAGACCGCTCATCGCCTTCTTAATATCATCCACCAGATCGTAGATGATGTTGTAGTAGCGGATCTCGATGCCGTTGCGCTTGGCGGCCGCAGCCGCCTCCTTGTTGGCGCGCACCGAGAAGCCGAGGATGACGGCATTGAAGCCTTCGGCCAGCGTAACGTCGCTCTCGCTGATGCCGCCGACGCCGGCGTGCAGGATACGCGCGGCGACTTCGTCGGTGCCGAGCTTCTCCAGCGAGCCGAGGATGGCTTCGAGCGAACCCTGGACGTCCGCCTTGACGATCAGCGGGAAGTCCTTGCGGCCCGAAGTCTTGAGCTGGCTCATCATCTGCTCGAGCGAGCCGCGCATGCCGACCGCGGACGCCGCCTTCTCACGCTTCTGATGGGCGCGATACGACGTGACTTCGCGGGCGCGGGCTTCGTTCTCGACCACGGCGAGGCGGTCACCGGCTTCCGGCGGACCGTTGAAGCCGAGCACCTCGACCGGCACCGACGGGCCGGCTTCCTGCACGGTCTCGCCGACATCGGAGATCAGCGCGCGGACGCGGCCCATCTCGGCGCCGGCCACGATGATGTCGCCGACCTTGAGGGTGCCGCGCTGAACCAGCACGGTGGCGACCGGGCCGCGGCCGCGATCGAGCTTGGCTTCGATCACGGTGCCCTCGGCCGGGCGCGTGGTGTTGGTCTTGAGGTCCAAGAGTTCGGCCTGCAGCGCGATCATCTCGAGCAGCTTGTCGAGATTGGTCTTGTTCTTGGCCGAGACCTCGACGTCGACGACGTCGCCGCCGAGCGATTCGACCTGGACGTTGTGCTGCAGCAGCTCGGTACGGACCCGCTCCGGACGCGCGTCCGGCTTGTCGATCTTGTTGATCGCCACGATGATCGGAACGCCGGCCGCCTTGGCGTGATTGATCGCCTCGATGGTCTGCGGCATCACGCCGTCGTCGGCCGCCACCACCAGGATGACGATGTCGGTGACCTTGGCGCCGCGGGCGCGCATCGCGGTGAACGCGGCGTGGCCGGGGGTGTCGATGAAGGTGATCTTGGTGCCGGTCTCCGGCGAGGTCACCTGATACGCACCGATATGCTGGGTGATGCCGCCGGCTTCGCCCGACACCACGTTGGCGTGGCGCAGCGCGTCGAGCAGCGAGGTCTTGCCGTGGTCGACGTGGCCCATCACGGTCACCACCGGCGAACGCGGCTCGGTGTCGGTGGAGTTGTCGGCGACGTCGAACAGGCCTTCTTCCACGTCCGAGGCGGCAACGCGCTTGACGGTGTGGCCGAGCTCTTCGGCGATCAGCTGCGCGGTGTCGGCGTCGATGACGTCGTTGATCTTGTGCATCGCGCCTTGCTTCATCAGCATGCGGATGACGTCCACCGCCCGCTCCGACATGCGGTTGGCGAGCTCCTGGATGGAGATGGCTTCGGGGACGATGACTTCGCGTACCAGCTTCTCTTTCGGCTCGTTCGAGGCGTGGCCCTTGAGGCGCTGGGTGCGGCGGCGGAACGAGGCGATCGAGCGCTCGCGGACATCGTCGGCGGTGAGCGCGGTGACCACGGTGAGACGGCCGCGCTGCTTCGACGCGCCGGGCTTGGCGGCCGGCTGCTTCGGCGGCGGCGCCGGACGTGCGGGACCGCCGGGGCGGCGGATCATCCGCGGCGCCTCGTCGTCGTCGCCAGCCTCGGCCGCAACCCCGGGCGGACGGCTCGGAGCCGCCGGCGTGCGCGCGGTTGTGGTGGTGGTGGTCGAACGCGCAGGCGCCGCATTGGCGTCGGCCGGCTTCTTGGCCGGCTCGGTGTCGCCGAAGCGCTTCTTGGCCTCGGTCTCGGCCTTGCGCTTGGTTTCTTCTTCCTGGCGGTGACGCTCTTCCTCGGCCTTGCGGCGGGCTTCGGCAGCCTCGCGCTCGGCCTTGTCGATCTTTTCCTGCTCGGCGCGGCGCACGGCCTCGATCTCGGCCTGCTTCCGCTCCTCGACCTCGCGCACGCGGGCGTCGGCCAGCGCGGTGGCGCGGGCGGTGCGCTCGTCCTCGGTCAGGGTCCGAAGCACCATGCCGCTGCGCGCCTGCTGCTGCGGCGACGGACGGGGCTGCTGACGTGGGGGCGGCGGCGGCGGCGCGGCCGCGGCGGGCTTCTTGACGACTTCGGGCGCCGCCGGCTCGGGCGTGCCGTCGCCGAGGCGACGCTTGCCGCGCTTTTCGACCACCACCTGCTTGCTACGGCCGTGGCTGAAGCTCTGGCGCACGACGCCCTGCTCGACGCGCGGCTTCAGCGTCAAAGTCTTGGAGGGCATCGTCAGAGTCTTGTCGCCAGGAGTTTTCGTATCAACCATTCAGTCGTCCCAATCCTTCAACGTCGTGCGCGTTCGCACGAACTTCGTCAGCAGCTTGTTCGTCAGCGGCGTGGTCAGCAGCGTCTTTCGGCGTGTCGATCAGCGTTTCCGCAAGATCCGCATCCGCAAGCGCCGCACCCGCAATGGCCGCATTGGCATCGCCGTCATCCGCCAGCCGGTATCGGACCAGAATCTGGCAGCGCGACAGGAATGTTCGTCCGGCCGGGCCCGCAAGCAGGGCAGCATGTATCACATTTGACCGCCCCAATGCCAAATCCAATTCTTCGGAGCTGAGCACCTTGATGACGGGAAATGCACGCGAGCCTGTCGCAGCCCCGTCAAATTGACGAGAAACCGCCTCGAGCTTGCGAATTCCATCGGCAGCGCCGTCGGCGGCGTGCAGCATCGCCACCGCCTCGCGGCTCTTCAGCGCGGTCTCGACCTTGCCGAAACCCGACACCACCTGGCGCGCCTTGGCGGCAATCGCCAGCGCATCGCAGACCGACTGCACCAGCAGCCCGTCGAGATCCTGCGCCAGCGTCGGCGAAACCTTGACGTCGCGCTTGAAACCCTTGGCGAACACCCGGCGGCGCACCGCCTGCTCGATCATGGCGTGCGAGGCCGTGACCCACAGGCCACGGCCGGGCAATTTTCGTTTCAGGTCCGCCACCACCTCGCCGGTGGGCGCGACCACGAACCGGATCAGTTCAGACGTCGGCCGAACCTGCCGCGTGACCGCGCACATCCGCTCGGTCGCGGACTTTCCAGTCCGCGGTCCCGTGTCGAGATCTGCAGCATCGGCAGCAGCAAACATTCGGTCGGCAAGCCCTTCATGTCTCTAGACGCATCGACGGATACGTCGGTTCGGATCGCGCGGCATGGCGGATCACTCCGCCTCGACCTCGGTCTCCGCAGCCTCTGCGGTCTCGCCCATCGTCTTGGCGAGTTCTTCTTCGGTGATCCAGCCGGCCTTGACGCGGGCCTGCATGATCAGATGTTCGGCGTCTTCACGTGTGATCTCGACGCCGTCGAGAATGCCAGCGTACTTCACCGGCTCGGCGCCTTCTTTGCGCTCGGTCCAACCGACCAGATCGTCGGTGGCGCAGCCGGCCAGATCCTCGACCGTCTTGACGTCGCCCTCGCCGAGCTTGACCAGGATCTTCGAGGTGACGCCCGGCACGTCCTTCAGCGCGTCTTCGACGCCGAGTTCGAGCCTGCGGGCTTCCATTTCGGTTTCGACGCGGTCGAGATATTCGCGGGCGCGGGCCTGCAGTTCCTCGGCGGTTTCCTCGTCGAAACCTTCGATCGACGCCAGCTCGCGGCTGTCGACCATCGCCAGTTCCTCGACCGAGGTGAAGCCTTCCGAGGCGAGCAGCTGACCGACCACTTCGTCGACGTTCAGCGCCTCCATGAACACCCGGGTCGAATTCTCGAAATCGGCCTGGCGGCGTTCGGATTCCTCGGTCTCGGTGAGGATGTCGATGTCCCAGCCGGTGAGCTGCGAGGCCAGACGCACGTTCTGGCCGCGGCGGCCGATCGCAAGAGATAGCTGGTTATTGGTATCCGGAACCACAACCTCGATGCGCTCGCGATCTTCGTCAATCACGACCTTCGAGACTTCGGCCGGCGCCAGCGCGTTGACCACGAAGGTGGCGATGTCCGGCGACCACGGAATGATGTCGATCTTCTCGCCCTGCAGCTCGTTCACCACCGCCTGCACGCGCGAGCCGCGCATGCCGACGCAGGCGCCGACGGGATCGACCGAACTGTCGCGCGACACCACGCCGATCTTGGCGCGCGAGCCCGGATCGCGGGCCACCGCCTTGATCTCGACGATGCCGTCGTAGATTTCCGGCACTTCCTGGGCGAACAGCTTGGCCATGAACTGCGGATGGGTGCGCGACAGGAAGATCTGCGGCCCACGGGTCTCGCGGCGGACGTCGAAGATGTAGGCGCGGACGCGGTCGCCGTTGCGGAACGATTCACGCGGCAGCATCTCGTCACGCCGCACGATCGCTTCGCCGCGGCCGAGGTCGACGATCACGCTGCCATATTCGACGCGCTTGACGACGCCGTTGACGATCTCGCCGATGCGATCCTTGAACTCGGAATATTGCCGGTCGCGCTCGGCCTCGCGGACCTTCTGAACGATCACCTGCTTGGCCGACTGCGCGGCGATGCGGCCGTATTCCAGCGGCGGCAGCGTGTCGGCGATGGTATCGCCGATCTGCGCACCCGGGTTGGCGCGCTGCGCGGCCTTCAGCGAAATCTGGTTGGCGGGGTTTTCGACGTTCTCGACCACCAGCATGTGGCGCGACAGCCGGAGCTCGCCCTTCTTGGCGTCGATCTCGGCGTGAACATCCGTCTCCGAGCCGTAACGGGCGCGCGCCGCCTTGGCGATCGCGTCTTCCATCGCGGCGATGACGATGCCGCGATCGATCGATTTCTCACGTGCCACCGCGTCGGCGATCTGCAGCAGTTCCAGCTTGTTGGCGCTGACGGCCATGGGTCAATCTCCCTCGGACAGGTCGGTGTCGCCACGCCGCAACCTGTCGGCGGCGAGACGGTGAGCTTTGGTATTGGCCGGCTTCGGCTTGGCGGCCGGCTTCGCCGGCTTGAGCTTGGGCTTCGGCGCATTGGATTTCTTGGGGTCGCTGCGCTTGGCGTGCGGCGGAGGCGGCGGCGCGAGGCCCAGGCTCTGCTTCAGCTCGCGTTCGGCCTGTTTGCCGCGCCGCATCGATTCCGCGACCAGTTCGTCGGTCAGCACCAGTCGCGCATCGCCGATGTCGTGCATCGGCAGCAGCACCAGCGGGTCTTCGTCTTTGACGCCCTCTTCGCGCAGCACCCGGACCGCATCGCCTTCGACGCCGTCGAGCAAGCCGCGGAAGCGTTTGCGATTCTGATGCGGAACCGTCATCTCGATCTTGACCAGATGGCCGCCATAGCGGGCGAAATCCGAACGCCGCACCAGCGGACGATCGATACCGGGCGATGAAATCTCGAGCCGGTAGGCGCGGTCGATCGGATCGGCGACGTCGAGCACCGGCGACAGCGCCTTCGACACCGCCTCGCAATCATCGATCAGCATCGTGCCGTCCGGCCGCTCGGCCATGATCTGCACGGTGCAGCCAGATTCGCCCGACACCTTGATGCGCACCAGCCGATAGCCCATCGCCTGCAGCACCGGCTCGGACACGGCGGCGAACCGCGCGGCAACGCCGGGCTCGACCACCAGACGCGGCTCGTCCAGCAGATCGGGGGCGTCGGCGGCTGGGTTCGGATCGGTCATCGGCTGATCGGACGGCAAATCGGGTGAATGTTGGCGATCGGGTATGGTCGGCTCGTTCTTTATGTTCAGGGTCGGGGCGGAGGCCGGCATCCAGCGGCCAACCTGATCATGCGACCGGGTAATAAAAAAGAGCGGGTCCCGGAGGGCCCACTCTCGATACGTGGTCGTATGAGAATTTCTGAGTGACGCTGATATAGCGGCTTTTTGGCGGAGCGGCAAGGGCTGCGGACGGGCCCTGATTTGCGGCCTTCTCCCGGCAGTTCCGAATTGCGCCGCCCGCAAGGCCGAAAAGCTGAACGGCCGACGTCATGCGTCTCAATCGCGGATGGACCGCCTATCCTAACGCTTCCTTCATGAGGTCCATTTAGGTTCCGGGGCAGCCGCCGAATGCGGCCTCGCCGAGAAACAGGATGTCCCCGGCACCTTCCCTCCAGCCCGAACTCGATGACGTGGTCAGCAGCGGCAGCCTCGAGCGCCGCGCCGATGCGGTGCGCCGGATTGCCGACCTGTTCGTACAGCGCGCGGCGCAGTTCGGCCACGCGCATGTCGACCTCTTCGACGGCGTGCTGCTGCGGTTGGTGCCGGATGTCGACGTCGAGATACGCGGCGAGTTGGCGCGGCGGTTTTGTTCGCTCGGCAATGCACCGCCGCAGCTGATCGCGCAGCTGGCTCAGGACGAAGACATCGGCATCGCCGGGCCGCTGCTGCGGCGTTCGAGCCAGATCGACGACGACACACTGGTCGAGCTCGCGGGCACGCGCGGCCAAACCCATCTGATGGCGATCTCAGAGCGGGCCACGGTGCCGCCACCGATCAGCGACGTCATCGTCCGCCGCGGGGATCGCGATGTGCTGCGCAGCATCGCGGTGAATGCCGGCGCGCAGTTTTCGGAGTCCGGCTTCAGCGGCCTGGTTCGCCGCGCCACGCACGATGTGGCGCTGGTCTCCGCGATCGGCTCGCGCGCCGACCTGTCGTCCGAGCGCCTGAAAGACCTGCTGACCGTGGCCAGCGATACGGCGCGGCGCCGGCTGATCGAGACCGCTCCGCCGGGCAACCGCATCGCCATCAACCGCTTGATGCACGACCTGGCCGCCACGCCGCAGCAAACGCCCGTGACGCGCGACTTCGCGCCGGCGCAGCGCCTGATCGTGGCACTGCATCATGGCGATGAGCTGACGGAGACCACCGTGCAGGAGTTCGCACAAGCATTCCGTTACGAAGAGACGGTCGCGGCGCTGTCGGCGATGTCCGGCGTGCGGATCGCGACTCTCGACCCGCTGATGGCCGGCGACAGCCACGATCCGATGCTGATGCTCAGCAAGGCGCTCGGCTTCGACTGGCGCACCGTGCGGCTGCTGATCGGGCTGCGGCTCGGGCCCGACCGGATGCCCGCCTCGCCCGATGTCGAAGAGGCCCGCCACAATTTCGAGCGGCTCGCACCCTCGACCGCTCAGCGCATCGTCGGATTCTGGCGGTTGCGGCAGATCATGGCGTAAAGCCGCCGCGATCTTCGGCGAACGCTCAGGCGGCGAGCCGGCGGAAGCGCAGATAGGCGGCGCGGCGGCCCTCGCGCTCGGCTTTGCGACCGTAGCGAGTCATGGTGTAGTTCGGCCAGGGCTGGCGCCAGTCATCGGCGCGCTCCGCCGTCCAGTCGAACGCCGGCGCCCGCAGCATATGCGCCAGCGTCCAGGCGTTGTAGCTGTCGATATCGCTGACGAAGCGGAATTCGCCGCCTTCGATCAGCGCCCGCGCCATCGCATCCAGCATCGCATCCTGCACGAAACGGCGCTTCCAGTGCCGGCGCTTGGGCCAGGGGTCGGGGTGGATCAGATCGATCCGCGCCAGCGAGCCGGCTGGCACCCACGCCATCAGCTCGGCGGCATCGCCGGCGAACAGTTTGATATTGCAAATATTCTGATCTTCGATCCGGGCCAGGATCTTGGCCATGCCGTTCACATAGGGCTCGGCGCCGATAAAGCCGGTGTCCGGGTGAGCAAGCGCTTCGGCAATCAGGTGCTCGCCGCCGCCGAAGCCGATCTCGAGCCGCACTGCGGTCGTCGGCGGATCAAACAGCCCGGTGAGTGCGGCCGGTGCCGGCTGGTCGATCTGCAACGCCAGATTCGGCAGCAGATTTTCGACCAGGTCGGCCTGATGGGTCCTCAACTTGTGACCCTTGCGCCGCCCGAAGAACGAGCCGTGATGGTGAGCGAGATCATTCATGTCGGTGAACGCTTGTTTATGTCGCTTGATACACGCCGGATCAGGCGAGAATGATTCTGAACGCACTGATCAATAGTGATCAATACCACGGTCTGTCGCAGCATTGGTCCTGTGAATTAGTTCTGGTTTGAAACAATTCAAATCAATCGCCAAAACGTCGCGGCCCGCGCTCCGACTAATCGGGGCGCGGGCCGCGACGTGGGACGAACCAATGAACTCAGTTTGATTCGTTGGGCTCGCGTGCGGCGATCTGCTCGACCAGATCGACGATGCTGCGCCGAAGCTTGGCATCGCTGATCTTGGTGAAAGCGCGGGTCAGCGCCAGGCCTTCGGACGTTGCGAGAAAGTCCGAAACATACGACGGAGACGGCGCTTCGCTGAAGCCGGTGCCATTGGCGAGGCCGCCGCTGGGGCCGCCCTCGAACAAAAACGACACGGGCACCTGCAGAACTTCTGAGATCTGCTGGATGCGGCTGGCACCAACGCGGTTGGTACCCTTCTCGTATTTCTGAACTTGCTGGAAGGTCAGGCCCAATGCTTCGCCGAGCTTTTCTTGGCTCATGCCGAGCATGATGCGCCGCATGCGCACACGACTGCCGACATACTTGTCAACAGGATTGGGCGCTTTGGTCGACATCTCACTTACTCCTCAGGACACATGCATGCGCAAATAGAAGGCGAATGCGGATTGGAATACGCCTGAAATATTGGAGACGTCAAATGTCTTAAAAAGCCGGCGTTAATGAACAACGATACAGAGACAGAATAATAGACGTGCGTATTTTCTCGAACTTAATCTCCGGTTGCGTCGTCGCTTTACGTACTATCACCGACCGCCGTACTTTCTTCGTAATAGTACAAGCATCATCGAAAGCGCAACCAGCACAGCCGCCGGAAGCTCTCCGACACGCGCGTAGACGGTCGGGGACATTGCAGCCGGGAGTGTCGCGTCTAGCACACCTTCAACACCGAGACCGAGTTGCGCGACGATACGTCCGACCGGATCGATAACAGCAGAAATGCCCGTGTTTGCTGCACGCACCATCGGCAGTCCCTGCTCGATGGCGCGCATCCGAGCCTGCTGCAGATGCTGATAGGGACCGGTCGAATTGCCGAACCAACCATCGTTGGTGAGATTCAAAATCCATCCCGGACGACGTCCACGGATATCGATCTCATCGGGGAAAATCGCCTCGTAACAAATCAGCGGCAGCAGCGGCGGCGCGTTCGGCAGTTCCATGGTGTGGCGCGCGGTGCCGGTGAGGAAGCCGCCCTGCACCTTGGTGAGTTGCACGAAGCCGATCTTCTCCATCCAATTCTGGTACGGCAGAAATTCACCGAATGGCACCAGATGCAACTTATCGTAGACGGACAGCAACGAGCCGTCGTGATCGATTGCGTAGATGGAATTGTAAGCCCTGGTAATGCGGCGTCCGGATGGCATTTCGGGCGGGCGAACCGCGCCGGTCAGCAGGATGGTGCCCTTGGGCAACAGTTCGGCAATTTGCGCGAGCGCATCGGGCTCGCGCGCCAGAAAGAACGGGAACGCCGACTCCGGCCAGATCAGCAGCGCCACGTCGCGCACGCCGGTCGCGTCGGGTCCGGTCGCCCGATCCGACAGGCTGAGGTATTTCTGCATGACGTCGGCTTTGGCGGCGTAATTGAAGCGCTGGTCCTGCTGCAGGTTGGGCTGCATGATCCGCAGCCGCACGCCGTCGACCAGCCGGGTCGGATGGTTCTGCAGCCGCACGGCGCCGAACCCCGCCATCATGATCAGCACGATGAGCGCCGCCGTCGGCGCGAGCCAGCGCCGCCTGGTATCGGCCGTATCGTCGAACAGCGCCGCCGGGCTGGCGAACACCGCGACCGCCACGAAGGTCAGCCCCCAGATGCCGATCAGCGACAGGCTCTGCGCAAGCGCCAGCGGCTCGGTGAGCGCGTAGCCGAACGCATTCCATGGGAATCCGGTGAGGAGATGGCCGCGCAGCCATTCGGCGATGGTGAGCGAGCCCGCGAGCGCGACAACGCGCCAGGCGCCGCGCACCCACAACAGCCGCGCCAGCGCGAAGCCCAGCGCGGAAAACAGCGCCAGATAGGCCGGCAGACCGCAGATCGCGAAAGGCAGCAGCCAGGCGAACGTATCGGCATCGACCAGGAAGGCGTAGCCGATCCAGTACAGCCCCGGCACGAAGTAACCGAAGCCGAACCACCAGCCGGCGATCGCCGCCGCCGGCACGCCGCGCCGCTTGCCGGCGGCGGCTCCGTCGATCAGCCACACCACCACCGGGAACGTCACGAACAGGACCGGCCAGGCGTTGAACGGCGCCATCGCCAGTGACGACAGTGCGCCGGCCAGCATGGCGATCGCGGCGCGCTTCCAGCCCCATGCGAGGATGACGCTGGAAGCGGCGCGGCTCAGCAGCTTTGGCATGTCGGGATGTGCTCGCTCACTCGCTGGGCGGCGGAGGATTCGGATGAGTAGTCTCGGCAGGCGGTTGGGCCGCGGCGTCGGTCGCCGGCTCGCGGCGCCGCGTCTCGCGCGGGCGCGGCGCCGGGCGCTCCTTGCGGATGCCGATGCGCAGTCGCTTGACGCGGCGCGGATCGGCATCGAGCACTTCGATCTCGTAGGGGCCGGGGCCCGAGATCACTTCGCCGCGCACCGGCAGGCGGCCGACGTGATTGACCAGATAGCCGCCGAGCGTCTCGACATCCTCGCCGGCCTCGCCGGGCACGAAGCTGTCGCCGATCATCGCGCGGGCGTCTTCGAGGCTGGTGCGGGCGTCGGCGATGAACGAGCCATCGGCCTGCTTGACGATCGACGGCGGCACCGCGCTGTCGTGCTCGTCGTCGATCTCGCCGACGATCAGTTCGACGATGTCCTCGATCGACACCAGCCCGTCGGTGCCGCCATATTCGTCGACCACCAGCGCCAGATGCGTGCGCGCCGCCTGCATCTGCGCCAACAGATCGATCGCCCGCATCGACGGCGGCACGTAGAGCAGCTTGCGGATGATGCCGGTCTCGGTCAGCGGCATCTTGAGATCGATCGCCTTGAGATCGAGCCCGGCCGGCAGCGCCTTCTTGCGCTTGGCGACGACCTCCGGCTTGACCTTCGCGTTGGCGGTCATGAACGCGACGAGATCGCGGATGTGAACCAGGCCGACCGGATCGTCGAGCGTTTCGTTGTAGACCACCAGGCGGGAATGCGCAGCGCCCTCAAACAGGCTCATCAGTTCGCCGAGAGGAATGTCCTGCTTGATCGCCACGATATCGGCGCGGTGGACCATCACGTCGGCGATGCGGCGCTCGTGCAGCCCGAGAATGTTGCGCAACATGGTGCGCTCGAGCGTCGAGAAGCCGGTGTCGTCGGGCGGGCTGGTATCGAGTACGACCTGCAGATCGTCGCGCACCGAACCAGGCTTCCAACCGAACAGCGAACGGATCGCCCGGATCAGCCAGGCGGCGCCGACCGGCCTGAGAACTTCGCCCTGATGCACCACGGCGGGCAATTGCTGCCCCGATCCGGGATCCTGCTCCGATGTCTGCGCGATGCTACGCGTACTGTCGCCGTCCGGCATGTCAGCTCACCCGATCCTGATCGGCATAGGGATCCGGAATGCCGAGCCCGGCGAGAATGCGGCGCTCGGCGCTCTCCATCGTCTCGGCCTCGGCATCGGTCTCGTGATCGTAGCCGACCAGATGCAGAAAGCCATGGACCGCCAGATGGCTGAGGTGATGATCGAACGGCTTGCCCTCGTGGTCGGCTTCGCGGCGCACGGTCTGATACGCGATCGCGATGTCGCCGAGCAGCCGCGGCGCGCCGTCCTCATCCTGATAGTCCGCCTCCGGCGCCGGAAACGACAGCACGTTGGTCGGCTTGTCGAAGCCGCGATACGACGCGTTGAGCGCCCGGATGCCGTCGTCGTCGGTGAGCATCACGGCGAGTTCGGCGCCGCCGGTGTCGGCATCGACGGCTTGTGCGGCGGCTTCGATGGCGCGCAGCACGACGGCCTCGGCGGTGGCTTCGGACTGCCAGCACTCGGCGGCGATGACGACCTCGGTCGCGGGAATGACTGAACTACTCATCGGGATCAAAATATCGCTCTGAGCCGTCCCGATGCAATCGGCACGGCATCCGGTGGTGAAGTATGACATCACTTCGCGCCGCCGGCCTTCGGCGGAGCCCCCTCATAGGCGGCGACGATCCGCGCTACCAGTTCGTGCCGGATGACGTCCTCGGCGGTGAAATTCACTTGTGCGATGCCCTCGACGCCCGACAGCAGCCGGACCGCCTCCGACAACCCGGAGGTCGCGCCGTTCGGCAGATCGACCTGGCTCGGATCGCCGGTGACGATCATGCGCGAATTCTCGCCGAGCCGGGTCAGAAACATTTTCATCTGCATCGAGGTGGTGTTTTGCGCCTCGTCCAGGATGATCGCCGCATTGGTGAGCGTGCGGCCGCGCATGAACGCGAGTGGCGCGATTTCGATCTCGCCCGATTGCATCGCGCGCTCGACGATCCGCGCATCCATCAGGTCGTACAACGCATCGTAGATCGGCCGCAGATACGGATCGACCTTTTCGCGCAAATCGCCGGGCAGGAAGCCGAGCCGCTCGCCGGCCTCCACCGCCGGGCGCGTCAGGATGATCTTGTCGACCTCCTTGCGCTCGAACAGCTGCGCGGCGTGCGCGACCGCCAGCCAGGTCTTGCCGGTGCCGGCCGGGCCGATGCCGAACACCAGCTCGTGGCGCTTCAGCGCGCGGATGTAGGAGTCCTGCGCGGCGGTGCGTGCCCGCACCAGACGCTTGCGCAGATTGACGGCCTCGAACGCGCCCGCCGCCGGCTTGGCGTCGAATTCGAACAGCGAGCCCTGCGCGATCACCGCGCGGATCGCACCGTCGACGTCGCCCTGGCTGAGCTCGCCGCCCGAAATCGCCTGCGCGTACAACGCCTCGAGCACCCGCCTGGCCGAGTCGCAGCCCTCGCGGGAGCCCGAGATGGTGATGTGGTTGCCGCGCGAATCCACCTCGACGGCGAGCCGGCGCTCGATCCGCGCCAGGTTCTGCCCATACGGGCCGACCAGAGCGGAGGCGGCGCGGTTGTCGTCGAAAGCGACGACCACTTGGGTCTCGGGTTGGGACAAAGGTTCGCGATCGAGCTTGCGGCGGGAAATCAGCGAGGACGAATCCGATACGCTTTTTGCCAAGGGGCTCAGGCTCCAGTGGCGGCCAGAGGACGAGCATGCTGCGGCGGCGTGGCCGCCAATTCGCCGAGCAGGCTGTAGCGCTCGAGAGAGTCGATCCGGACCGGCAGGATCTGCCCGACAAGCGCGTCGGGCTCGAGGCCGGGACCGGGAAACACATGTGCCGGCTGCAGATAGGCGGTGCGGCCGACGATCTGGCCCGGCTTGCGACCGGCGCGCTCGAACAGCACGTCCACGGTCTGGCCGATCGCCGCCTTGTTGAAGGCCGACTGCTGACGATCGATCAATTGCTGGAGCCGCTCCAAGCGTTCGTCCATCACCGCTGCAGGCACCATCTCCGGCATCTCCGCCGCGGGCGTGCCGGGCCGCGGCGAGTACTTGAACGAATAGGCGCCAGCGTAGCCGATTTGTGTGACCAGTGCGAGAGTCGCGGCGAAGTCCGTGTCGGTCTCGCCCGGGAACCCCACGATAAAATCCGACGAGAAGGCGATCTGCGGCTGTACGGCCCGGAACCGGTCGATCACCCGGCGATAATCCGCCGCGCTGTGCTTCCGGTTCATCGCCGCCAGGATGCGGTCGGACCCGGACTGCACCGGCAAATGCACGAACGGCATCAGCTCCGGCAGGTCGCGGTGCGCGGCGATCAGATCGTCGTCGACGTCGTTGGGGTGGCTGGTCGAATAGCGCAGCCGGGCGATCCCCGGGACCGCGGCGAGCCGCTGCAGCAGCCGGCCGAGCGTCCAGACCCGGCCATCGGCTCCTTCGCCGTGATAGGCGTTGACGTTCTGGCCGATCAACGTGATCTCGCGAACACCGTTGGCGGCCAGCCGCTCGACATCGGTGATGATCGCCGCGACCGGCCGCGACACCTCGGCGCCGCGCGTATAGGGCACCACGCAGAAGGTGCAGAACTTGTCGCAGCCTTCCTGCACGGTGACGAACGCCGAGACGCCGCGGGCACGGATCATCTCCGGCCGCGGCTGCGGCAGGAAGCCGAACTTGTCCTCGACCGGAAACTCGGTCTCCAGCGCCCGGCCCTGCGCGTCGGCGCGGGCCAGCAATTGCGGCAGATGGTGATAGCTTTGCGGCCCGACCACGACGTCGACCACCGGGGCGCGGCGGACGATCTCCTCGCCCTCGGCCTGCGCGACGCAGCCCGCCACCGCGATCTGCATCCGCCGCCCGCTCTGGGCGGCCTCGTCGCGCGCCAGCCGCAGCCGGCCGAGTTCGGAATAGACCTTCTCGGACGCCTTCTCGCGGATGTGGCAGGTGTTGAGGATCACCAGATCGGCGTCGTCGACGCTCGCGGTCTCGACAAAGCCTTCCGGCGTCAGCACGTCGACCATGCGCTGGGCATCGTAGACATTCATCTGACAGCCATACGACTTGATGTGCAGCTTGCGCGGCGGGGCCATGACAACCGAAGTCTGAGAGGGAAGGAGCCCTGCAATACAGGCGAAACCCGGCGAAATCCAGTCGGCGGCTTCCCGGCAGGTGCCCGGCGGGCGGTTTCTTCAAATGATGTCAGGCAGTTGCCGCATGTCGGCGAAGGTCGCGGCGGCGCCGGCGGCGCGCAGCCGCTCGGCCATGCCGGGCCCGCAATGGCTGCCGCCGACAAAGCCCAGCGCCCGCATCCCGGCCGCCCGCGCCCCGGTGATCCCCGGCACGCTGTCCTCGACAACCACGCAGCGCTCCGGCGGCGCGCCCATCTGCGCCGCCGCGTAGAGAAACAGGTCGGGCGCCGGCTTGCCGTTTTCGACCTGCTCGGCGGAAAACATATGCGGCCCGAACCGTGCCGCCAGACCGGTGCGGGCGAGCGCGAAGGCGATGCGCTTCAACGTGCCGCTGGAGGCGACGCAGACCGGCTGTGCCAGCGCGTCGAGCGCGTGTTCGATGAACGGGATCGGCGCCAGCTCGGCGGCGAAGCTGCGCAGCACGTCGGCGACGAGCTGCTCTTCCAGCGCGTCGTCGAAGGCACGGCCGAGCTCGGCCTCGATCTCGCGCAGAGCTGCACGCCCGGAGCGGCCCAGGAAACGCTCGGCGACTTGTTCGGTGGTGATCGGATAGCCGTGCCGGGTGAGCGTTTCGGCATGGACGCGGCAGGAAATCACTTCGCTGTCGACCAGAACGCCGTCGCAGTCGAAGATCACCAGATCGCAGGTCAATCAGGCACTTTCATCACTCCGCGTCATGCCCGGGCTCGTCCCAGGCATCCACGCTTGCTGACAAACCCACGCCAAAGACGTGGATGGCCGGGACAAGCCCGGCCATGACGGAGTGGATGAGTGCGCGACCAAAATCAAGCGCCGACGAAGCTGCTGCGCCAGGCTGCTCGCTCAGGCTTTTTCCTCGTCGAGCGGGACGCAATACAGCTCGAGCCGGTGATCGACCAGCTTGTAGCCGAGCTTGCGGGCGATCTCGGCCTGCAACGTCTCGATCTCTTCGCTGGTGAACTCGATCACCTTGCCGTCGCGCAGGTTGATCAGGTGATCGTGATGGCTGTCGCGCATCTGCTCGTAGCGGGCGCGGCCCTCGCGGAAATCGTGCCGCTCGATGATGCCGGCATCCTCGAACAGCTTGACCGTGCGGTACACGGTCGAGATCGAGATCTTGTCGTCGACCGCGACGCAGCGGGTGTACAGCTCCTCGACGTCGGGATGATCGACCGACTCGGCGAGCACCCGCGCGATCACGCGACGCTGTTCCGTCATGCGCATACCGGTGGCAGCGCAGCGGGCTTCGATTTCAGTGGCCTTCACATCGGACATCGGCGTCAACGCAATGTTGGAATGGGTTCAGCGGCGAACGTTGTGCCACCGCGCGAAAATTAGGACAAGTCGCGACGCATTATCAATGCGTTCAATTGCTCTCCGTCGGGCTGTCGGTAGTAACGCTCGCGACGGCCAACGATCGTAAACCCGGCACGCTGGTACAAGCGACGCGCCGGCTGATTGTTCTCCTCGACTTCGAGGAAGACTTTGGCGACACCGCGGCCGGCAAGATGGCCGAGATGCGTCAGTAACAACTCTCGCGACAACCCCCGTCCACGGTAGCTCGACGCCACTGCGACCGACAGGATCTCGGCTTCGTCCGCACCGAATCGCGACGCGATGAACCCGATGATCTTCCGACCCATACGCAACCGGTGGATCAACGTATTGCGCTGGCTCAAAAGCTCGGCGAATTCCTCCTCGCTCCAGCCGCTGTGAAACGAGCCGCCGTGCAACTGCGCCAGCTTGGCGGCGTCGCGCAGCGAGGCAGGCTCGACCGCGGTGTCGGCATAGCCCCAGATTTCGGCGAGCCAAGTCATCATCAACAAGTCTTCATCAGCAGGTCGTCACGAGCAGATCGTTACGCGACATTGGGGAGGGTCGTGGTCATCACGAATCAGGCGGCCGGCTGCGCGGCGCGTGCCAGCGCGTCGGTCTGCGGCTTGGCGTCGGGTGCGCGCAGATAGAACGGCCGCGCCGGCGCGACCTCCGGATTTGCGGCGGCGCCGAGCCAGGCGATCCAGAAGATGTCCGGGGCGGGCTGCTGATCGATCAGCGGCGCAGGCGGCGTGAGCGCCGGCCAGCGCGCGGCCAGCAGCGCCGCCGCATTGCCGACAAGACGCGGCGCACCCTGGCGCGCGGCTTCCAGCGCTTCGGCGATCGGGCCGACGCGCGGCCGCACCAGGCGCGTGCCATTGCCGCTGACGAGTTGGTAGTAGACATGATCGTGCCGCGCATCGATCGCCGACAGGATCGGCGTGTCGTCGCGTTCGCTCACCAGAGGCGCCGCGTAGGCAGAGAGGGTCGTCAGGCCGACCACCGGCTTGTCGGCCGCCAGCGCGATGCCACGCGCCGCCGACAGGCCGACGCGCAGCCCGGTAAAACTACCAGGCCCGGTCGTAACGGCGATGCGGTCGAGATCGGCGAAGCCGAGGCCGGACGCCTGCATGACGCGGGCGAGCATCGGCACCAGCGCTTCGGCATGGCCACGCTGCATCGGCTCGGACTCGGAGGCGAGCAGCCGATTTGCGTCGGTGTCGAGCACTGCGGCCGAGCAGGCTTCGAGCGCCGTATCGATGGCGAGGATCAACATCCGCCGAACATATCAGCAATGCGACGGGCGCGTCATGTGCCTGCCGGACACCATCGACAAAGAATTGCTGACAGTGTCGGCGGAGGCGCAGAATGGCGCGACGCACCATGCTCACCGCGCGGAAATCCGCCTGTCAGGTGACGGGGCGGACCTCGGTCACTTCGGGCACGAAGTGCTTCAACAGGTTCTGGATGCCGTGCTGCAGCGTCGCGGTCGAGGACGGGCAGCCGGAGCAAGCACCCTTCATGGCCAGATAGACGATGCCGTCCTTGAAGCCACGGAAGGTGATGTCGCCGCCGTCATTGGCGACCGCCGGGCGGACCCGGGTCTCGATCAGGTCCTTGATGATCTCGACCGTCTCGGCATCGCCTTCGGCGTAGAACTCGTCGTCGTCGTCGGCATCGCCGTCCGACTGGCCATCGGCCAGGATCGACGCGCCCGACATGTAGTGCTCCATGATGGCGCCGAGGATCGCCGGCTTAAGATGCTGCCAGTCGCCGCCGTCCTTGGTGACGGTGACGAAATCCGAGCCGTAGAACACGCCGCTGACGCCGTCGACGCCGAACAGCCGCTCGGCCAGCGGCGAGCGCGCCGCCTGGCTGCGGTCGGTGAACTCCATCGTGCCGCTGTCGAGCACGACACGGCCCGGAATGAACTTCAGGGTCGCGGGATTGGGTGTCGGTTCGGTCTGGATGAACATGGAGGTCTCCGTCGTCGCCGGTTCAAGGCCGGTGCGTGGGATATGTTTGGGTCAATGCCAGCCGCGTGGCTCTATGGCGACGAGGCACCGCTGGCGCTGTCATGTCCTAGCAGATAGCCACCACGAACGCACGGTTCAACCCGCGGGCTGTTCCGGAGCGCGGACGAGCGCCTGAAACGATTGAGGTTTTTTGCGACCCTCAGGCCAGCGCGTCGATGTCGTCGTCGGTCAGGCTGGACGCCACCATCACCACCGGAACCGGGAAGTTGCCGAGATGGCGGACCATTGCGGTGACGATCGGGCCCGGGCCTTCGGGACCGTCGCTCGCCGCCAGGATCAGCCTGGTGATGTCGGCGTCCTCCTCGATTACGGCGCGGGCTTGGGCGATGGTCTCGCCCTCGCGGATCACCCGCTCCGGGGTGATGCCGGACACGCCGTTGGCGCGGCCGGAGGCGCGGTCCAGCGCCTGTTCGGCAATCTCGATCGCTTCGGCACGCATGACGTCGGCGACGCCCAGCCATTGCTGATTCTGGTCGGGGATCTCGATCACCCGCAGCATCACCACCCCGCCGCCGACCCGCGCCGACCAGCGGCTGGCGTAGTACACGGCGCGATCCCACTCGGCGGTGTCGTCGACGATCACCAGGGATTTCGGCTGGTGGCCGGACTCGTAGCTGCGTCGCTGGCTGCTCATTGGTGTCCCCGAAGTTCCCAAGCGCGCCCGCGCTGCCGGGCGATGCTGCCATGAGGTCGCGACGCAGGACAAGGGCACGCGCCTCATGATCACGATCGCAGCGAAGCTGCCAGTCGGTCCGGTGCCGTCATCCTGAGGCGCGAGCGCAGCGAGCCTCGAAGCATGCGGCCGCGCGGACCGGCGCTTGTGGCCATCCTTCGAGGCGCACGCTGCGCGTGCGCG
>NZ_JAJNAL010000047.1 GCF_022271405.1 Rhodopseudomonas infernalis
GGGGGGGCGCCTCCGGGTCGCGGCTGTGGGGGGGGCCCCCCCCCCCGCGCGCGCCCCCCCCCGGCGGAAGCACTTCCGCCTATTGCTGTTTGACGCCTCACGGCTTTGTTCTCCCCGCCGGATTTATGTACCCGGTCGATGCGTGGAGCTTGCCAGAGCGCGGTCCGGAATCGCTTAAAAAGCCTGGTTAATCGAAGCTGACTCGGCCTGCTTCGCGTCTCATGATTGACAGAAGCTTGGCTCGCATGATTGACGAAAGCTTGCGGGAAAGCCGACAATCGCCATGTCCGGCAGCGCGCAAAGTGCTTGAAGTCCGCGCCGATCAGGCACATCTCTGGTGACGCCGTCGGCGTTTCGAACCGCCGCCTTTCCGCTTCAGCTTCAGGATTTTGTTTGTGAACTCTTCACCAGCTGCGTCACTGTCGTCTTCCACATCGGTGGATCAAGGTCTGTTCGATCAGTCGGCGCTGAGCGAGCTCGCGCAGCGGCTGGTCGACGCTGCGCTGAAGGCCGGCGCCGATCAGGCCGATGCGGTCGCGGTCCGCGGAGTTTCGCACGGCGTCGAACTACGCGACGGGCGGATGCAGGAGTCGGAGCGCTCGGAAGGCGACGACGTCGGGCTGCGCGTGCTGGTCGGGCGCCGCCAGGCGGTCGTCTCCACCAACGACATCACCGGCGACGGCGTCGCGCGATTGGCCGAGCGCGCGGTGGCGATGGCGCGCGTCGCGCCCGACGACAAATATGTCGGCCTCGCCGATCCGTCGCTGCTGGCGCGTGACGTCCCGCAGCTCGATATGCTCGATCCGCAGACGCCGTCGACCGCCGAACTCGAACGCCGCGCGCGTGCGGCCGAAGAGGCCGCGATGGCGGTGAAGGGCGTCAGCAAGTCGGGGGGCGCGTCGGCGTCGTCGGGGATCGGCGGCATGGTGCTGGTGACGTCGACCGGCTTCCACGGTGCTTATCTGCGTTCGAGCCAGGGCATCTCGATGACGGCGATCGCCGGCGAGGGCACCGGCATGGAGCGCGATTACGAATACACCACGGCGCCGCATGGCGAAGATTTGATGTCCCCCGAGACGGTCGGCCGCGTCGCCGGCGAACGCGCGGTCGCCCGGCTCGCTCCGCGCAAGGTCGAGACCTGCAAGGTGCCGGTGATCTTCGATCCGCGCGTCGCCGGCTCGCTGGTCGGGCATCTGATCGGCGCCATCAACGGCGCCTCGATCGCGCGCAAGACCTCGTTCCTCAAGGATCGGCTCGGCGACAAGCTGTTCCGCGACGGCGTCCGAATCGTCGACGATCCGCTGCGCAAGCGCGGATTGCGCTCGCAGCCGTTCGACGCCGAAGGCGTCGCGGTGAAGGAGCTCGCGGTGGTCGATGACGGCGTGTTGACGTCGTGGCTGCTCGATTGCGCGACCGCGCGCGAACTCGGCCTCACCACCACCGGCCATGCGCATCGCGGCGTGTCGTCGTCGCCGTCGCCGGGCGCCTATAATGTCCATCTCGAAGCCGGCACGCTCAGCCCCGCCGAGCTGATGAGCGACATCAAGCAAGGCTTTTACATCACCGACCTGATCGGCTCCGGCGTCAACGGCGTGACCGGCGACTACAGCCGCGGCGCCGCCGGGTTCTGGATCGAGAACGGCGAGTGCACCTACGCGGTGAGCGAAGTCACCATCGCGGGTCATCTGTTCGAGATCTATAAGACCCTGACCCCGGCGAACGATCTCAGCTTCCGCTACGGCGTCAATGCGCCGACGCTGCGGATCGAGGGGCTGACGATTGCCGGACGCTAGTCCCGATATCGGATACAGCGCCGGGCTTCCGCCCGACGCCGCGCTGCTCGCCGCCACCGTCCGCGAAGCGGGCGCGCTGGCGCTGTCGATGTTCGGCACCGACGTGCGGAACTGGACGAAAGGCGCCTCATCGCCGGTGTCGGAGGCGGATATCGCCGCCAACGATCTGATCCGTGATCGGCTGCAATCGCAGACGCCGGACTATGGCTGGCTGTCCGAAGAGAGTGCCGACGACCCGGAGCGGCTGCGTAAGCACCGGGTCTGGATTATCGATCCGATCGACGGCACCCGGTCGTACCTCGCAGGCCGCAGCGATTGGTGCGTGTCGGCGGCGCTGGTCGAGAACGCATCGCCGCTGCTGGCCGCCGTGTTCGCGCCGGTGACCAACGAATTCTACTTCGCCGCGCGCGGCGCCGGCGCAACGCTGAACGGCGTGCCGATCCGCGCCAGCGCCGGCGTGGACTTCGAGGCCGCCCGGCTGGCCGGGCCGAAGCCATTGATCGAACGCATGACGCTGCCGAAGACGGTGCAGATTTTGCCGTGGATCGGCTCGTTGGCGCTGCGGCTGTGCGGTGTGGCCTATGATCGCCTTGACGTCGCCTTCGCGGGCGGGCAAAGCCGCGACTGGGACCTCGCTGCGGCCGATTTGATCGTGCACGAAGCGAATGGTAAACTAACGAGTCTCGCGGGCGAACCCATCGTTTACAATCGTCCAGAGGTCACGCATGGGGTGCTGGTGGCCGCCGGGCGCGATCGACATGCTCGGATCGTCGAGCATTTCCGTATTCGCCCCGGGAGCTGACCCGCGCTCGCCTTTTTCCGCTGAGGAAGTTTGATGTCCGACAATGCGCAGCAGTTGCTCCATCTCGTAATCGGAGGCGAGCTGGAGGATCTCGAGAACGTCACCTTCCGCGACCTCGACAAGGTGGAGATCGTCGGGGTGTACCCGAGCTACGCGACCGCCTACACGGCGTGGAAGGCGAAGGCGCATCAGACCGTCGACAACGCCCATATGCGCTACTTCATCGTTCATTTGCATCGCCTGCTGGATCCCGGCCAGGACGCGAAGCCGGCGCATTGACGAGGCTTTGACCGCGATGACAAGCGCGTCACCTCCGCGGTGGCAGGCGGGGCCATTGCTGGCCGAACCGCTGCCGATGACGCTGCGCGTCTATCAGAAGCTCACCGCCGGTGTCGCTCCGCTCGCGCCGCTGCTGATCAAGCGGCGGCTCAAGCAAGGCAAGGAAGAGCCGTCACGCGTCGGCGAGCGCCGCGGCGTTGCGGCGCATGTTCGTCCGCACGGGCCGCTGGTGTGGATCCACGGCGCCAGCGTCGGTGAAGTGCTCGCCGCGGCCGGCCTGATCGAGCGGCTTCGCGACCTCAACCTGCGGATCCTTTTGACCTCGGGCACCGTCACGTCGGCCGAGATCGTGGCGAAGCGGTTTCCCCCCGACATTATCCATCAGTTCATTCCCTACGACGCGCCGCGCTTCGTCGCGCGCTTCCTCGATCACTGGCAGCCGTCGCTGGCGCTGTTCATCGAATCCGACCTGTGGCCGAACCTGATCCTGGCCTCTGCGGCGCGGCGGTTGCCGATGGTGCTGATCAACGGCCGGATGTCGCCGCGCTCGTTCCCGCGCTGGCAGCGTGCGGCGGCGACGATCGGCACGCTACTCGGCAAGTTCGACATCTGCCTGGCGCAGTCGCAGATGGATGCGCAGCGGTTCGCGGCGCTCGGCAGCCCCAACGTCATCACCACCGGCAATCTCAAGATGGATGTCGATCCGCCGCCCGGCGATCCGGCGCGGCTGGAACGGCTGATGGCGGTGACGCGCGGCCGTCCGGTGATCGTCGCGGCGTCGACCCATTCGGGTGAAGAAGAGATCCTGCTCGACGTGCATCGCACGCTGGTGGGCGTATTTCCGACGCTGCTCACCGTGATTGTGCCGCGGCATCCGCATCGCGGCGAGCAGATCGCCCAGATGGTCGAAACGACAGGGCTGAGGGCGTCGCTGCGCTCGCGCGAGCAGCTTCCGACGGCCGCGACCGGGATCTATGTCGCCGACACCATGGGCGAACTCGGGCTGTTCTATCGGCTGGCGCCCATCGTGTTCATGGGCGGCTCTCTGATCGAGCACGGCGGCCAGAATCCGATCGAGGCCGTCAAGCTCGGCGCGTCGATCGTGCACGGGCCGCACGTGGCGAATTTCAGCGAGGTTTACCGCGCACTCGACGAGGCCGGCGGCGCGTTCACGGCTGGCGATGTCGAGACGTTGGTTCGGCGGTTCGGGCAGCTGTTGTCCGATGCTTCGGCCCGGCAGGCCTCGATCCATGCGGCGACCGATGTGGTCGAACGACTTGGCGGCGCGCTCGATCGCACGGTTGCGGCACTCGAACCCTATCTGCTGCAGTTGCAGATCGAGCAGGACGCCGCCAATGCGTGAGCCGGCCTTTTGGCACCGGCCTCCGTCCTTGCTGTCCCGCTTGTTGCTGCCGTTCGGCGCCATTTACGGCGAGATCGCCGCGGGCCGCATGCACAGGACCGGCCTCGAGGTCGGCGTGCCGGTGATCTGCGTCGGCAATTATCATCTCGGCGGCGCCGGCAAGACGCCGACCACGCTGGCACTGGTCGATCTGCTGCGCGAACTCGGCGAGCGCCCGGTGGTGCTCAGCCGCGGCTATGGCGGGCGGCTGCACGGCCCGATCGCCGTCGATCCGCAGCGCCACCGTGCAGCCGATGTCGGCGACGAGCCGCTGATGATGGCGCGCCGCGTTCCCGTCGTGATCGCGCGTGATCGCGTCGACGGCGCCGCGCTGGCGCGCTCGCAGGGCGCCAGCGTCATCGTGATGGACGACGGCTTTCAGAACCCCGCGCTGATCAAGCACCTCTCCTTGATCGTCATCGACAGCCGGCGCGGCGTCGGCAATGGCAGCGTGTTTCCGGCGGGCCCGCTGCGCGCGCCGCTGCGGCTGCAGCTCGAACGCACCGACGCGCTGATCATCATCGGCGATGGCAACGCGGCCGACGGCATCGCCGCCGACATTGCGGCGCGTGGTGGGCCGGTGCTGCGCGCGCGGCTGCGCCCGGACGAGGCGGCGCTGGCCGCGCTGGCGGGCTGCCGGGCGCTGGCCTTCGCCGGGATCGGCGATCCGGCGCGATTCTTCGCGACGCTGCGCCATGCGGGGATCGAGGTGGTCGAGGAGCGGGCGTTCGCCGATCATCACCCGTTCTCCGCCGAAGAGCTCGCGCGCCTCGACGAGGACGCGCGCCGCGGCGGGCTGACGCTGGTGACGACGGAGAAGGATCTGGCGCGGATCGGGGAGGCGGCCTCCAAGCTCACCAGCCGCATCACGCCGCTACTGGTGACGCTCGAGATCGAGGATGCAGCGCCGCTGCGGATGCTGCTGCTCGAACGAATCAATCAGATCCATGCGAGGCGGTCAGGCGCGCGCTGAGGCTCAGGCCTTCAGCGTGCCGGCTTCAGGAAAATGCCGCTGCAGCACCGCTTCGGGCGTGGCGTAAGCTTCCTTCAGGTCGACGCTCCAGTACTTCAGCTCGTCGAGCGGAATCTGCACCCCGGTGACGGCGCAGCGGACGTAGGTGCCGGGCGAGATCACGCGGAAGTCGCCATCGAGATACTGCACCTGCGCTTCGCCCGAGCCGGACGGGCCAAATTTGTTGAGCACGGCTGTCTCCTGAACTGGTGGTCGCCCCACACATAATGCATTTCGCGCCAAATCCAAATTCGCGCCGCCCCACGGGCGGAGGTGGACGGCCACCGACTTGTGATGAATCGGGACCGAATCCACATGTTAATCTTTGCAGCGGCGAGTCTTCGGACAACTTCCGCCGGGACCCGATGATGCGACTGCGCTTTCTCCCCCTGATCGCTGCCCTGCTGTGCGCGGGCCACGTCGCGTTCGCGCCGGTCGCGCTGGCATCCCCGTCCAAGTCGGTGGCCGTCGAGATTCCCCGTGCCGGCGGGGTGTTGCGGGCGCAGCTCTACAAGCCCGACGGCGACGGCCCGTTTCCCACCGTGATCGCGCTGCATGGCTGCGCCGGGTTGACCGGCAACGCGGCCCCGGTGCGGCCGCGCTATGCCGACTGGGCCGAGCAATTGCTGAAGACCGGCCACGCGGTGCTGCTGCCGGACAGTTACGGGTCGCGGGAGCTGGGTCCGCAATGCCGCGCCAAGACCCGTCGCATGACGACGCGGCGCGAGCGGCTGGCTGATATCAGTACGGCGCGGCACTGGCTGGCCGAGCAGTCGTGGGTGGCTCGCCAGCGCATCGGCCTGATCGGATGGGATACCGGCGCGAGTGCGCTGCTATGGGCGGTGCGGCCGCAGAGCGCGTTGGCCAGGGGCGAGCCCGAGTTTCGGTCGGCCGTGGCGTTTTATCCGGACTGCCGCAGCTCGGCGCGGCTGGGCTGGAGCGCCAGGGTGCCGACGCTGGTGCTGATCGGCGGGGACGACGATATCACCTCGGCGTCTGCCTGCAGGGCGATGGTCGACGGCGCGCAGGGCCGCAGCGCGTTGACGCGTCTGGTGGTGTATCCCGGCGCCTATCACGATTTCGACCGGGCCGAAATCAAGCTGCACCTGACCAGCGTGGCCGATCCCGAAGCGGCGGAGCCGGGTCATCTCGGCTTCGACGCGGCGGCGCGCGCCGATGCTGAAAGGCGCGTCGCGCATTGGCTCGGGCGATAGCTCTTGTCGGCTAAAATAGCGACCCTTGATCGGCTGCTTTGACGATGCGCTTTGGCGCCGGCCTTGGCGACGCCGTCGGCCGAGTCCCTTCGCTAGCGGTGCCATCGCCGCCATCCGCGGTGACGCCGACGCGGCCATCGGCGAATTCGACGCTGAGTCTGGCGCCGGCGGTCACGGCCGCGGCGGCATGCACGGCGTGGCCCTCGGCGTCCCGCACCAGTGCAAAGCCGCGCGCCAGCACGCCGCGGTAGGACAGCGCGGTCAGCAATTTTCCGGTGGTGTCGACGCGGGCCTGCTGGCGGTCGAGCAGGGTCGCCAGCGCGCGGCGGGCGCGCTCGGACAGCCGCAGCATCCGTTCGCGCTCGCGCGCGATCCGCATCCGCTGCGCCTGCTCGTTGGCGAGCTTGGATGCCTGCAGCCGGATCGCCAGCCCGTCGAACCGGTCGCGGCGATGCCGCAGCACCGCGCGGGTGCAGTGCTGCAAGCGTTGCCCGCTCACCAACAGCCGATGCGCGCTGTGTGCCACCTGTGCCTTCAGCACGTTCAATGTCATCCCAGCGGCAGCTCGCGCGAAGCGGCGGTGATGCGCGTGGGTGTTGGCGCGCAGCGCGCGCGGCAGGCCGGCGGTGGCGCCGTCGAGCCGCTGCCGCGGCACCGCGAGCAGTTCGTTCGCGGCCGGCAGCGCCCGGGCGGCAGCGCGCAGCTCGTTGCGGCGGGCATCCTGGCTGCGCGACCAGCACAGCATCATGCGCCGGGAAAAGCCGCCGACCTCGACGAACAGCTCGGCCCGCACCGGCACCGCCATTTCGGCCGCAGCGGTCGGGGTCGGGGCGCGCTTGTCAGCGGCGAAGTCGATCAGCGTGACGTCGGTCTCGTGGCCGACCGCCGAAATCAGCGGGATCATGCTGTCGGCCACCTCGCGGACCACGATCTCCTCGTTGAACGACCATAGATCTTCGAGCGAGCCGCCGCCGCGCGCGACGATCAGCAGATCCGGCCGCGGGATCGGCCCGCCCTCGGGCAGCGCGTTGAAGCCGTGAATCGCGGCAGCGACCTGTTCGGCCGAGCCTTCGCCCTGCACGTTGACGGGCCATACCAGCACGCGGCGCGGGAAGCGATCTTCGAGCCGGTGCAGGATGTCGCGGATGACGGCGCCGGTCGGAGACGTCACGACGCCGATCACTTCGGGCAGCCATGGCAAGAGCTGCTTGCGGGCCTCGTCGAACAGGCCCTCGGCGCCGAGCTTGCGCTTGCGCTCTTCCATCAGCGCCATCAGCGCGCCGATGCCGGCGGGCTCCAGCGATTCGATCACGATCTGATATTTCGATGAGCCCGGGTAGGTGGTCAGCTTGCCGGTGGCGATGACCTCGAGGCCCTCCTGCGGCTTGAACCGCATCCGTCCGGCGACGCCCTTCCAGATCACCGCTTCGATCTTGGCGCTCTCATCTTTCAGCGCGAAGTAGCAATGCCCGGACGAATGCGCGCCGCGAAACCCGGAGATCTCGCCGCGGACGCGGACGTGCCCATAGGTGTCCTCGACCGTCCGCTTCAGCGCCTGCGACAGCTCGGAGACGGTGAATTCGCCGACATTGGCAAGGGCTTGGGGAGCGAGCGTGCGGGCCATGCGATTCGGATGTTGGAGGATCGAAGCCGGAAGGTAAGGGCTTTCGGCCGGCGCGCCAACCGCTTGCCGATCTCACATCGCATGCGGAGAGGGCGGGATCATGCCGCGGGCGGCTTTTGCAGCGATTGACCACATATCCACATGCGCGCCGCGGGCCGTTGCCCCGTTTTCCGGGCGTGTTACACCCCGGCTTCGGATCCACGGGTACGGTCGGGCGGCGCGATGAATATTCTCCTTCTTGGCTCGGGCGGGCGCGAACACGCGCTGGCGTGGAAGATCGCGGCTTCGCCGCTCGTCACCAAGCTGTTCTGCGCGCCGGGCAATGCCGGCATCGCCCGCGAGGCGACCTGCGTGGCGCTCGATGTGACGGACCATGCGGCGGTGATCGAGTTCTGCAAGGCGAATGCGATCGAGCTGGTGGTGGTCGGGCCGGAAGCGCCGCTCGCGGCCGGCATCGTCGACGATCTCGGCGCGGCCGGCATCAAGGCGTTCGGGCCCAGCGCCAAGGCGGCGCAGCTCGAAGGCTCGAAGGGCTTCACCAAGGATCTGTGCAAGGCGCACGATATCCCGACCGCAGCCTATGAGCGCTTCGCCGATCCGCAGGCCGCCAAGGCGTACATCCGCGTGCAGGGCGCGCCGATCGTGGTCAAGGCCGACGGGCTCGCCGCCGGCAAGGGCGTCGTGGTGGCGATGACGCTGGCCGAGGCCGAAGACGCGATCGACATGATGTTCGGCGGCGCGCTGGGCGATGCCGGAGTCGAAGTGGTGGTCGAAGACTTCCTGGTTGGCGAGGAGGCGTCGTTCTTCGTCCTGTGCGACGGCGAGCACGCGCTGCCGCTCGCCACCGCGCAGGACCACAAGCGCGCCTTCGACGGCGACAAGGGACCGAACACCGGCGGCATGGGCGCCTATTCGCCGGCGCCTGTGATGACCGACGCGGTCTGCCAGCAGGCGATGGACCAGATCATCACTCCGACGCTGAAGGCCATGAAGGCGATGGGCGCGCCGTTCAAGGGCGTGCTGTTCGCCGGGTTGATGATCACCGATGAAGGTCCGCAACTGATCGAATACAACGTCCGGTTCGGCGATCCGGAATGCCAGGTGCTGATGATGCGGATGATGTCCGACATCGTGCCGGCGCTGCTCGCCTGCGCCGACGGCCAGCTCAAGCACTTCACGCTGCGCTGGTTCGAGGAGCCGGCGCTGACCGTGGTGATGGCCGCCAAGGGCTATCCCGGCTCCTACGAGAAGGGCACGCGCATCGCCGGCCTCGACCGCGCCGAGAAAATCCCCGGCGTGCAGATCTTCCACGCCGGCACGATCGCGTCCGGCGACTGGATCCTCGCCAATGGCGGCCGCGTGCTTGCGGTCACCGCCTCGGCCAAGACCGTCGCCGAAGCCCAGCGCCGCGCCTACGAGGCGATCGGCGTGATCAACTGGCCCGAAGGCTTCTGCCGCCGCGATATCGGCTGGCAGGCCGTGGCCCGGGAACGCAAGGGGAAGTAGTTCGATTTATGCGGGAGACGTGCATCGCGCTCGGCGCGCCCCCTCTCCCGCTTGCGGGAGCGGGCTGGGGTGAGGGCGAGCCGAGCACAGAGGCCACGTCGTTCGGAGGCTCAGCTTCCCCCACCCGGATCGCTGACGCGATCCGACCCTCGGGTCAAGCCCGAGGGCAGGCTCTCCCCCGCAAGCGGGAGAGGTTGCGCCGACCGCGTTGCTTCGCTGTGCTAAATCACCAAGGGAGAACCGCCGATGCCCGATCTAGCCGACTTGTTTCCGGGCTTCGGCTCGGAGTGGATCAACACCTCGTCGGGCCGGATCTTCGCCCGCACCGGTGGCGAGGGGCCGCCGTTGTTGCTGTTGCACGGCTTCTCCGAGACCCATGTGATGTGGCACCGCGTTGCGCCGAAGCTCGCGGAGAGGTTCAAGCTGATCATCGCGGATCTGCCCGGCTACGGCTGGTCCGACATGCCGGAGAGCGACGCCGAGCACACGCCCTACACCAAGCGGGCGATGGCCCGGCAACTGATCGAGGCGATGGAGCAGCTCGGCCATGTGCGGTTCGGCCTCGCCGGTCATGATCGCGGCGGCCGCGTCAGCTACCGGATGGCGCTCGATCAGCCGGGGCGGCTGACCAAACTGGCGACGCTCGATATCCTGCCGACCTACGAATACTGGCAGCGGATGGACCGCGCCTATGCGCTGAAGATCTATCACTGGAGCTTCCTGGCGCAGCCCGCACCGCTGCCCGAGACGCTGATCGGCGCCGCGTCCGACTTCTTCCTGAAGAACAAGCTGGCGAGCTGGGCCAAGAAGCACGATCTGTCCTGCTTCGATCCGCGCGCGCTCGAGCACTACCTCGCGCTGTTCCGCGATCCGATGCGGCTGCACGCGATGTGCGAAGACTACCGCGCCGGCGCGTTCGCCGACTACGAGCACGACAAGGCCGATGTCGAAGCGGGCAAAAAGATTGAAGTGCCAATGCTGGCGCTGTGGGGCGACGCCGGCATCGCGCAGTCGGCGGCCACGCCGCTCGATACATGGAAGACCTGGGCCAAGGATGTGCAGGGCCATGCGGTCGACTCCGGCCACTTCCTCACCGAGGAAGCACCGCAGCAGACCGCGGACGCGTTGCTGAAGTTTTTCACGGCCGCGTAATGGCCATGCGCGCGAGGGCAAGTTCCTCATCCGCAGCCTGATCGAATTGTGCTAGCTGCGGAAGATGCCGCAAAGCCGCCCGATGCTGCGATCGCGCAAGATCGACCTCAATCTGCTTGTGATGCTGGAGACGCTCGTCGCCGAGCGGAGCGTCTCGAAGGCAGCGGTGCGGCTCGGACTGACGCAATCTGCGGTCAGTCACGCCTTGGGACGGTTGCGACGCGCGTTCAGCGATCCGTTGTTCGTGCGGACGCCGACCGGCATGAACCCGACCCGGCGGGCGCTCGACATCGCCGCGGCCACGCGCGCGGCGCTCGAACAGCTCGAGCGCACCATCGATGACGCGGCCGTATTCGATCCCGCCACGGCGGAGCGGACATTTCGGCTGCGTCTGTCGGAATACATCTCCAGCCATCTGCTGCAACGGCTTTGCCCGGCGCTGCGGCGGGTTGCGCCGGGTGTGCGGCTCGACGCGGCGCATTTCAGCGGCGATCCGCGCGAGGACGAGATCATCGGCGACGAGATCCACGTCCGGCTCGGTGCGACCGGCACCGCCACAGAGGACCGCGCACGGCTGCGGCTGGTCGACGAGAAATTCGTTGTGCTGATGCGGCGCGGTCACCCGGCGCGTCGCAGGGCGATGACGCTGGCGACCTATGCGGCGCTGGACCACGTCAAAGTGGTCGGCACCATCGGTACCAACATCATCGACGATGCGCTGCGGCTACGCGGCTACGCGCGCAACATCGTGTTCAGCGTGCCGAGCTGGCGCGATGCCCGCCATATCGTCGCCAACAGCGATCTGGTCGCCGCGATGCCGGCACGCTGGGCGCGCGACGAGGATCGTCAGGCGGTCCACGTCGCCACCTCGTTCCCGCTCGACGACGTTCGCTTCGCGATCGATCTGGAATGGGATCCGCGTTACGGCACAGATCCGGGTCATGGCTGGATGCGGTCGCTAATCGCGCGCGAGTTCCTCGCCGCCGTATGAATCCGGTTCATAAGCGTCATGACCATTATGAGTTGTATTTGCTGCAGCGCTTCGTGACATCGTCGTCCCGACAAACAAACAAGAAACACCGGGAGGAACACGATGGCTTCGAGGAAGCGCTATTTAGTCTATGCCGGCCTGTTCGTGCTGATGTTCATCAACTATCTCGACCGGGTGAACCTGTCAGTTGCGGCGAAGTCGATCGCGGACACTTATCAGCTGTCGCCGATCGACATGGGCTACATCTTCTCGGCATTCCTGTGGACCTATCTGATCTGCCTGATCCCGATGGGGCTGCTGGCGGACCGGTTTGGCGGCCGCGCCGTCACTTACAGCACGCTTGGCCTGTGGTCGTTGGCCGGAATCTGGACCGGCCTCGCCACCACCTATTCGTCGCTGTTCGCGTCGCGCCTGGTGCTCGGCATCGGCGAGTCGGCGAGCTATCCGGCCGGCGGCAAGATCATCCGCGAATGGGCGCCGGAGAGCGAGCGCGGGCTCGCCTCGGCGTTCCTCAATTCCGGCGCGCATGCCGGTCTGTGCGTCGGCTCGGTCGTGGTCGGCACGCTGATCGTCAGCTTCGGCTGGCGTGAATCCTTTTACATCACCGGCGCCTTCGGACTGGTGCTGGCGGTGGTGTGGTTCCTGTTCTATCGCCGCCCGGAAGCCGCATCGTGGCTCGGCACGGACGAGCGCGATCTGATTCTGAGCACGCGCGGCGCGGTGGCCGCGCAGGACAGCGGCGGCAGCCAATTCGCGGCGCTGAAGAACCTGCTGCGCAGCCCGTCGATGCTGGCGCTGGCTTTGACCCAGGGATGCGCCGGCTACACGCTGTATCTGTTCATGACCTGGCTGCCGAGCTACCTGGCGGCGACGAAGGGCATGGACGTGCTGAAGTCCGGGCTGTTTTCGGCGATCCCCTACGGCGTCGCGGCTGTGCTCGGGCTCGGCCTCGGCTGGTTCAGCGACCGGCTGCTGAAGCGCGAAGGCGCCGGCAATGCCGACCGCCGCAAGCTGATCGCCGCCATGCTGCTGTTGTCCTCGGTGATCCTCGCGGCTCCGTTCGTCGAGTCGATCTGGTTGATCGAGGCACTGATCAGCATCTCGCTGGCGTGCGTCGCCACCGCGATGGCGATGAACATCGCGCTGACTGCGGATCTGATGGTCGACGGCCGCTACAACGGCGTCGCCACCAGCCTGCTGATCATGGGCGGCAATGTGTTCGGCACCGCGGCGCCGATCGTCACCGGCTACGTCGTCGCCGCCACCGGCGGCTATTCGGGCGCCTTCCTGATCGCCGGCGTGCTGCTGCTGGGCGGTGCCGTTGTCATCACCTTCGGGGCCCGTTCCCCGATCCGCCTGAGCCCGCAGCCGCAGGGCGACCCGCAGGACGGCGCCGTCTCACTCGTTGGAAAGGCCGCACGATGAAGAAGATCACGTTCACCGCAGTCTCCCGCAACTACTTCAATCTGCCGATCTGGGTCGCGCAGCATTGCGGGCTGTTCGCCGACGAGGGCCTCGACGTCGCGATCGAACTGTATGAAGGCGTCGATGACGTCACCCAGCGGATCCGCGACGGCCGCGCCCAACTCGGCTACGGCATCACCGAGCACGTCGTGCTCGACAGCGAGGCCGGCGGCAATCTCGAGATCATCGGCGGCAACGTCAATCGCCTGCCGTTCTCCTTCGTAGCCGGCAAGGCGATCCGATCGATCGAGGATCTACGCGGCAAGACCGTCGGGGTGTCGTCGATCGAGGCCGGCAGTTCGTCGCTGGTGATGAAACTGCTGTCGGCCCGCGGCCTCGAATATCCGCGCGACTACGACATGCGCGCCGTCGGGCCGATCCTGACGCGCTGGGAGATGCTGCAGTCCGGCGAGATCGACGCCGGCCTGCAGGGTGCGCCGCTGAACTACATCGCGCTCGACCAGGGATATCCGAGCCTGTGCGAGCCGCGCCAGGAGGTGCCGTTCTTTCAGTTCACCTCGCTCAATGTCGACAGTGCGTGGGCCAAGGCCAACCCGGAGATCATGCGGCCGTTCATGCGGGCCTTTGTGCGTGCCCACCAGCTGTTCTTCGCCGACCGCGACGCCGTCACGCTGATCGCGGTGCAGGAAACCGGCATCACCGAGGACTACGCGCGGCGGGCCTGGAGCGAGTACACGCAGGACGAGATCTTCCCCCGCGATGGCGACGCCAGCGACGCTGCGGTGCAGGCGCTGATCGAGATCTCGTCGCTGATCCGCGCGGTGCCGAACCGCACCAAGACCGCGGCCAGCGACTACATCAACCGCAGCTATCTGCACGCGGCGCAGCGCGAGATCGGCGCCGCCGAGGCGCGGGTCTGAGATGCCGGCCGAACCGGCTCTGGTCGAGATCGACTACGGAGGCCGGCTACGCGCCGGCGTGCTGGTCCCGTCCGGCAATTCGGTCGCAGAGCCTGAAATTCGCGCCATGCTGCCGCCGGGCGTCTCCGCGTTGGTGACGCGGTTGCCGCTGCGCGGCAGTTCGCGCGCCGAACTGATGACCATGCTGGACGGGCTCGAGGCCGCGGCACGGCTGCTCGCCGATGCACAGGTCGACGTCATCGTGTTTCACTGCACGGCGGTGTCGACCTTCGCGCCTGATCTCGCCGGATCGATCCGGGACCGTATCCAGGCGGCGACCGGTCTGCCGTGTTTCACCACGGCGGATGCGATCGTCGAAGCGCTGCGGCGGCTGCGGGCACGGCGGGTGACGTTGCTGACGCCCTATATCGGCGAGGTTCATCAGCGCGAGGCCGACTTCCTGGTCGCCGGCGGATTCGAGGTGGCGGACAGTGCCTGGCTCGGCATCGATACCAACGCCGAGATGGGGCGGTGCGAGCCGGCGATGCTGCTGGACTGGGCGCATCGCGAGGCCGCTGCCCCTGCCGACGCCTGCCTGATCAGCTGCACGGCGATCAAATCGCTGCCGATCATCGCCGAATTGGAGCGCCGGATTGCGATGCCGGTGCTGACCAGCAACCAGTGCATGGTCTGGTATCTGCTGGATCAGCACGGTTTCGCGTCGGCCGATCGCCGGTTCGGGCGTTTGTTCGAGGTGACGCAGCGCGTCGCCGCGCAGGCGGCGGGCGCATAGCCCGCACACCGAGCCGGGATCGTTACTCCGCCTTGGCGCCGAGCTGTTTCGGCCGCCGTCCGAAGTCTGCGGCGGCGTCGTCCTGGCCGATCTGGACGATGCCGCGGCGGATCGCGCGGGTTCTCGAGAAGTGCTCGAACAGCGCGTCGCCGTCGCCGCGGCGGATCGCACGGGTCAGCTTCGACAGGTCTTCCTGGAATTCGCCGAGCATCTCCAGCACCGCGTCCTTGTTGGTCAGGAACACGTCGCGCCACATCGTCGGGTCGGACGCGGCGATACGGGTGAAGTCGCGGAAGCCGCCGGCGGAGAATTTCAGCACTTCCGACTGCGTCACGCCTTCGAGCTCTTCGGCGGTGGAGACGATGGTGTAGGCGATCAGATGCGGCAGATGGCTGGTGACCGCGAGCACCAGATCGTGGTGGTCGGCGGTCATTACTTCGACATTGGCGCCGAGCCCGCGCCAGAACGCGCCGAGCTTGTCGACCGCGTCGGCATTGGCGCCTTCGGGCGGCGTCAGGATGCACCAGCGGTTGACGAACAGTTCGGCGAAGCCGGAATCGGGGCCGGAGTTCTCGGTGCCGGCGACCGGGTGCGCGGGGACGAAATGCACGCCCTCCGGCAGATACGGCGCCATCGCCTTCAGCACCGCGCCCTTGACCGAGCCGACGTCCGAGACGATCGCGCCCGGCGCCAGATGCGGCGCGATCTCCTGCGCGACCGGGCCGCAGGCGCCGACCGGAATACACAGGATGACGAGATCGGCGCCGTCGACCGCCTCGGCATTGCTCTCGACCACGCGATCGACGATGCCGAGCTCCTGCACGCGCGCGCGGGTCTGCGGCGAGCGTGCGGTGGCGACGATCTCGCCGGCGAGGCCGAGCGCTTTCGCGCCGCGGGCGATCGAGCCGCCGATCAGGCCGAAGCCGATCAGCGCCAGCTTTCGAAACAACGGCGCAGAGGTCATGGCCGGCCCATGAACTCGCGCAGCGCTTCGATCACCAGCTCGTTGGCCTCGTCGGTGCCGATCGTCATCCGCAGCGCGTGCGGCAGCTTGTAGTTGCCGAGCGCGCGCAGCACGAGGCCACGCTTGGTCAGGAACGCATCCGCCTCGGCCGCGGTCTTGCCCGGCGTGGTCGGGAAATGCATCAGCACGAAGTTGCAGACGCTCGGCGTCACGGTCAGCCCGAGCGCGGTGAACTCCTCGGTCAGTCGGTCGCGCCACTTCTCGGTGTGGATGCGCGACATATCGACATGCGCGGTGTCCTGGATCGCCGCGACCGCGGCGAGCTGCGACGGGATCGAGACGTTGAAGGGGCCGCGGATGCGGTTGACCGCGTCGACGATATTCTCCGGCCCGAACATCCAGCCGATGCGCAGCGCCGCCAGCCCGTGCACCTTGGAGAAGGTGTGCGTCAGCACGGTGTTGTCGTTGGTCGACACCAGCTCGATGCCGATCTCGTAGTCGTTCTTCGACACATAGTCCGCATAGGCGGCGTCGAGCACCAGCACGACATGCGACGGCAGGCCCGCGCGCAGCCGCTTGACCTCGTCGAACGGGATGTAGGTGCCGGTCGGGTTGTTGGGGTTGGCGAGCCAGACCAGCTTGGTGCGCGGCGACACCTTGGCGAGGATCGCATCAACGTCGCAGGTCAGGTCCTTCTCCTCGGCCACCACATTGGTGGCGCCGTTCGCCAGCGTGGCGATCGGATAGACCAGAAAGCCGTGCTGCGACGAGATCGCCTCGTCGCCCGGGCCGAGATAAGTGTGGGCCAGCAGATTGAGGATCTCGTCCGAGCCGGCGCCGCAGATGATGCGGTCGGGGTCGAGGCCGTAGGCCTTGCCGATGGCTTCGCGCAGAATCCGCGAGGTGCCTTCCGGATAATCCTCGAGATGGTCCGCCGCGCTCTTATAGGCCGCGATCGCGTGCGGCGACGGGCCGAACGGCGTTTCGTTGGCCGAGAGCTTGAACACCTTGCGGCCGGGTTCGGGAACCGGGCTCTTGCCGGGGGTGTAGGGCGCAATATCGAGGATGCCGGGTTTCGGCACGGGACGGGACATCGTCAACTCCGGATGGTCGGGCGGCCTGAAGCCGGCCCCTCAGGGTGTCGGCTTGCCACTCGGGGGCACCGTATAGCGCCTCGCGTGGCTGCCGACGAGAGCCGACGAACGAAGGGAGGCCCCCGCTGCGATCAGGGCTGCCTTGATCTGATCGAGGCTGCAGGGCGCCGAAATCGACACCAGCAGCGCCGCGCCGTCGAAAGCGGTATCCGGCACAGCCACGACCTCGGCCAATGGCGAGATCGCGCGGGCGATTTCGGCGTTCCAGCCCGACACCCGGATGCTCCAGGTCTCGACCTCGGTGACCATGGCGCTGTCGGCCACCCGCGACACCACGAACACCGGCAGCGCCGCCGGATGGTCGGCGCGTTCGATGAACGGCAGCCGGGCGATGATCTTGGGGACACCCGCCGGCTCCAGCGCCAGCCACCATGGTGTGGCGCCCGAGGTCGCCGACACCAGCGCCAGATCGCCCTTCGATCGGGCCACGGCCTCGACCGCTGCCGAGGCCGAGAAATGCGGCACATAGGGCACGGTGAAGCCAAAATGGAAGCGTGCCGAATCCCGCATCGCCGACTCGCCGAGCGACTGGTCGACATGCACCGAGAACGGCGCCTGCACATAGGTGAAGGTGGCGATGATCACCCGCCAGATGCTCTCGACGGTGTCGAGCGGCAGGATGCCGTGGTGGCGCTGCACCAGCCGCCGCATCATGTCGGCCTCTCGCGCCGGCCGAAACGCCGAGCCGACCTCCTGGGTCTGCTTCACGGCGATCAGCCGGTCGATGATATCGCCGCGCTGCATCAGCAGCTGATGCACCTGCGCGTCGATGCTGTCGATCTCCTGGCGGAGCTCGTTGAGCGACGGCGGCGAGGGCGGCTTGGTCATTGCGAAGAACCTTCAGGCGGGCGGGGAGCGCTGCGACCATCTGCTTATGAAACCAGACGATTGAACGCAAAGAAATTTGGATTGAGGGCAGGGTCGCCGGCCGCGGGGCACCCTCCCCCTCCAGGGGAGGGTGAAGGGGCCGTCGCAGGGCCGAATATTGACGGCTTCCCGCTTTATGACTACTGTCCGTCAATCCCGTGGTCATTTGAGCCGGCCGGCTTGCAGCCACGTTAAACAACTCGCTAAACAGGCCGGGGACGTTTTGATCCCGGCCGAACCCATGTTCAGGCCGGGTTTTTTATTGACCCTGCCATCACTATCTCTGGACGACCGGGAGGTGCCCGGGTCGAGGCCGTGGCAGGCGTATGATGAACGTTCATTCGAAAGGGCAGGTCGCCGGCGAGCGCGCCCATGAGGCAGACCATCCGACGTCTCTGGTCGCCCATTTCGGCCCGGACCAGCCGCTGCGGCTCGATTGCGGCGTCGATCTCGCGCCGTTCCAGATCGCCTACCAGACCTACGGCACGCTGAACGCCGACAAGAGCAACGCCATCCTGGTGTGTCACGCGCTGACCATGGATCAGCACCTCGCCAATGTGCACCCGCTCACCGGCAAGCCCGGCGGCTGGCTGACCCTGGTCGGCCCCGGCAAGCCGATCGACACCGACCGCTATTTCGTCATCTGTTCGAACGTGATCGGCAGCTGCATGGGCTCGACCGGTCCGGCCTCCACCAATCCCGCGACTGGCCAGCTGTGGGGTCTGGATTTTCCGGTCATCACCATCCCCGACATGGTGCGGGCGCAGGCGATGCTGGTCGACCGGCTCGGCATCGACCGGCTGTTCAGCGTGGTCGGCGGCTCGATGGGCGGCATGCAGACGCTGCAATGGACCGTGGCCTATCCGGACCGGGTGTTTTCGGCGATGCCGATCGCCTGCGCGACGCGGCACTCGGCGCAGAACATTGCTTTCCACGAGCTCGGCCGCCAGGCCGTGATGGCCGACCCGGACTGGGCGCACGGCCGTTATTTCGAGCACGGCTCCCATCCGCATCGCGGCCTCGCGGTGGCGCGGATGGCCGCGCACATCACCTACCTGTCGGACGCCGCGCTGCATCGCAAATTCGGCCGGCGGATGCAGGACCGCGAACTGCCGACGTTCTCGTTCGACGCCGACTTCCAGGTCGAGAGCTATCTGCGCTACCAGGGCTCGTCCTTCGTCGAACGCTTCGATGCCAACTCCTATCTGTATCTGACCCGCGCGATGGATTACTTCGATATTGCGGCCGATCACGACGGCGTCCTGGCTGCGGCGTTCCGCGGCACGCAGACGCGGTTCTGCGTCGTGTCGTTCACATCCGACTGGCTGTTTCCGACCGCGGAGTCGCGCGCCATCGTGCATGCGCTGAACGCCGGCGGGGCGCGGGTGTCGTTCGCCGAAATCGAAACCGACAAGGGCCACGACGCCTTCCTGCTCGACGAGCCGGAATTCATCGATATCGCCCGCGCGTTCCTGCATTCGGCCGCCACGGCGCGCGGACTGGGCCAGGGGCACTGAGATGGCGGTGCAGGAAAGCTTGCCGCTGGGCACGTCCGAGCGGCCGATGTTGCGGGTGCATCGCGCCGACCATCTGCTGGTCGCCGATATGGTCGAAGCCGGCTCCAAGGTGCTCGACGTCGGTTGCGGCGAAGGCGACCTGATGCAGCTGCTGGAATCGCGCGGCGTCGATTGCCGCGGCATCGAGCTGTCGCGCGAGGGCGTCAACCGCTGCGTGTCGCGCGGCCTCGCGGTGGTGCAGGGCGACGCCGACACCGACCTCGACAACTACGTCGACGATGCATTCGACTACGTGATCCTGTCGCAGACCCTGCAGGCGACGCGGCAGCCGCGCGTCGTGCTGGAAAATCTGCTGCGCATCGGCCGGCGTGCGATCGTGTCGTTTCCGAATTTCGGCTACATCAACATGCGGCTGCAGCTGCTGATCAACGGCCAGATGCCGCGCACCGACAACCTGCCGGCGACCTGGTACGACACGCCGAACATTCACTTCTGCACCATCAAGGACTTCGTCGTGCTGTGCGACGAGATCAACGTCAAGATGGAACGCGCCGTCGCCCTCGACCGTTACGGTCGCCCCCTGCGCCTGAATGCGCCGTGGTGGTTCTGGAATATGTTCGGCGAGCAGGGCGTGTTTCTGCTCAGCCGCGCGGAGAAGAAGCTGCCGCCGTCGCAGGGCGACTACGTCGCGCCTTAGCCCGGTTGTGCAGCGTCGCATCGCCGGCGCTTTGAGCGTTGGAACGCTGAGTTTATCGGCGTCCGCCGTGTGACCTGCAGCACATCAAGTAGTTAACGGCCATCCACTCGTTGGGCGGAATTTTGGCAGGTTCCGCTGCCACGAAATGATCTTCTTATCACCGCGGAATCAATGCCGCGCTGCCGCACGTGTCATTCTCTCGCCATCGCTGCTCTGTTTACCGCACCCGCCGGTCGTCGCCGATCGGTGTGTTGATGGAGAGAGAGTCTGAATGCTTGAGTTCACTGCGTTTCGTCCGGGTCGCGTTGTTGCGTTGGTTCTGGGGATTGCGGCGATTGCCGCTCTGGCGAGTCCGGCATCGGCTCGACCGTTGCATCGTCATCACGGCTACACTGCGTATCATGGCGACGCCGCGTCGCATCGCGGTTATCACCGTCATCGCCACTACACCAAACGCTATCGCGGCGGGCGCCACGCACGGGCTGCTGCCCCGCAGGGTTATGCTGATCAGCAGTCGTTCGGGTTTCAGGCGTATCAACAGTCTCAGACGTATCAACAGCCGCAGGGGTTTGCGCCGGCCGGCTACGCCGATCCGAACGCGGTGAGCGCGCCGCGGATGATCAAGCAGCGCGCGCAGCGCCGCGCTTCGCGTGCCGCGCCCCACGCGCAGCAGGCGCAGTGGCAGACCTGGAATGGCGGCGGCGGTGGCGGCTCGGGCCTGGTCGCCGAGGCGCGCCGCTACATCGGCGGCAATCCGACCGGGCGCAGCCGTCTGTGGTGCGCGCGCTTCATGAACATGGTGCTGGAGCGCTCCGGCCATCGCGGCACCGGCTCCGACATGGCGAGCTCGTTCGCCCGCTACGGCCAGCGCGTCTCCGGGCCGCAGGTCGGCGCGATCGCGGTGATGTCGCGCGGCAAGCGTGGCGGTCATGTCGGTGTCGTCACCGGCGTCGATTCCAGCGGCAATCCGATCGTCGTCTCCGGCAATCACGGCCGCCGCGTCGCCGAGTCGGTGTATTCGAAGAGCCGCATTTACGCCTACGTGATGCCGTCGAGCTGAGCGTAGCGCTTCCCCGCCCACGATCGTCATCCGCGGGCTTGACCCGCCTGCGGGGCCGTAGCCCCTTCGGCGCGGCGAAGGCCCGCGGATCCATCGCGCGCGCAGCGCGCCTCTTCACAAGAGGATCGATTGCCGGGTCAAGCCCGGCGATGACGGATGAGCGAGTGGCGGGCTAGTCGAACAGCCCAGCCTGCTCCACCCGCACCGCATCGCCCTGGGCGATGTCGCCGGCTTCGATGACTTCGGCGTACACGCCGCAGTCGGCGTGGCCGAGGTTCTGCTGCAGCGTTTCGGGGATCGAAAGGTCGCGTGCGGCGGTCTGCGGGTCGACGTTGGTGGCGGCGCAGCGAACGATGCGCTTGACGACCTTGAGGCGGGCGCTGCCGATCGCCAGCGTCCGGTCCATCAGGTCGAACTCGCCCCAGGCCGGCCAGCCGCTGACATAGAGATTGGCGCGAAACCGGAGCGGATCGACCGTCCGGCCGATCATCGTTTCCAGCGCCGCGACGCTGTCCAGATTGATGATCGAGACCACCTTGCGGGCGACGTCCGAGAAGCTGTGGCCGCGGCCCTCCAGCAGCCTCGGCGGGCCGCGCAGCTCATCGGCGAACTCCGCCGCGAAGAACCGTTCGATCGCAGCCCGGCCGTCCGCCGTGGACAAGTCGCCGCGCACCAGCTCGGCGCCGTCCCGGGCGATCATCAGCTCACGGCTCGCTTCGTCATAGCGGGTGCGCAGGGCGGCGAGCCGCTCGTTGCGCATCAGCATCAGGAAGCGGATCTTCGGAAAGTATTTCGGTGCCGCCGGGTCGAACCCGATCGGGCCGTTTTCGATGGCGAACGCCCGGTCGCCCGGCAGGGTTTGGCCGACAGCCAGTGCGACGTGCGGCAACGGCTCCGGCGACAGGCCTTTGACCGGGTAGCTGTAGATGGCGGAAACGGCGGCGGGCATCGACATGCCGTTCTTTAAAGGATTCCGCCTGCGCCTGTCACCTGCACGAAATTGTGACGCCGGCTCTTCCGTTTCCGGAACCGATGCCCACATTTGCGTCAAGCCGCTGCCGGTTCGGACGCGGCGACGACCGCCGCCGGTTGACGACCATCAACGCGGCCGGTGGAACCCCAATGAAGATGCCGTCCGCGTGCTTCCGAGGCGCCGATGGCAGGCTGAGGGACCTAACATCATGAACCCTGAAAAATACACCGAACGCGTACGCGGCTTCATCCAGTCGGCGCAATCCCTTGCGGTCCGCGAGGGCCATCAGCAGTTCTCGCCGCTGCACATCCTCAAAGTCCTCCTCGACGATTCCGAAGGGCTCGCGGGCGGTCTGATCGACCGCGCCGGCGGCAATTCGCGCGCGATCCTTAAGGCGACCGAAGACGCGCTCGGCAAGATGCCGAAAGTGTCCGGCTCGGGGGCCGGCCAGGTCTATCTGGCCCCGGCGACCGCGCGCGCGCTGGACGGCGCCGAGCAGGCGGCCGAGAAGGCCGGCGATAGCTTCGTCACCGTCGAGCGGCTGCTGCTGGCACTGGCGCTCGACAAGGAGTCCGAGGCGGGCCAGCTGCTCGCCAAGGGTGGCGTCACCCCGCAGAACCTCAACTCCGCGATCAACGCGCTGCGCAAGGGCCGCACCGCCGACTCGGCGACGGCCGAAAACGCCTATGACGCGCTGAAGAAATACGCCCGCGACCTGACCCAGGCGGCGCGCGACGGCAAGCTCGACCCGGTGATCGGCCGCGACGAGGAAATCCGCCGCACCATTCAGGTTCTGTCGCGCCGCACCAAGAACAATCCGGTGCTGATCGGCGAACCCGGCGTCGGCAAGACGGCGATCGTCGAGGGTCTGGCGCTGCGCATCCTCAACGGCGACGTGCCGGAGAGCCTGAAGGACAAGAAGCTGCTGTCGCTGGACATGGGCTCCCTGATCGCCGGCGCGAAATATCGCGGCGAGTTCGAGGAGCGGCTGAAGGCCGTGCTGTCCGAGGTCACCGCGGCCGAAGGCGGCATCATTCTGTTCATCGACGAGATGCACACGCTGATCGGCGCCGGCAAGGCCGACGGCGCGATGGACGCGTCCAACCTGCTGAAGCCCGCTTTGGCGCGCGGCGAACTGCATTGCATCGGCGCCACCACGCTCGATGAGTATCGCAAGCACGTCGAAAAGGACGCAGCGCTCGCGCGGCGCTTCCAGCCGATCTTCGTGTCGGAGCCGACGGTGGAAGACACTGTCTCGATCCTGCGCGGCCTGAAGGACAAATACGAGCAGCACCACGGCGTTCGCATCGCCGACTCGGCGCTGGTCGCGGCCGTCACGCTGTCGAACCGCTACATCACCGACCGCTTCCTGCCCGACAAGGCGATCGACCTGATGGACGAGGCCGCGGCGCGGCTGAAGATGCAGGTCGACTCCAAGCCGGAAGAACTCGATTCGATGGACCGCGAAATCGTGCGGCTCAAGATCGAGCAGGAGGCGCTGAAGAAGGAAACCGACGCCGGCTCCAAGTCCCGGCTGCAAACGCTGGAAAAGGAGCTCGCCGACCTCGAGGAGAAGTCCGCAGCGCTGACGCAGCGCTGGAGCGCCGAGAAGAACAAGCTCTCCGACGCCCAGAAGCTGAAGAGCGAACTCGATGGGCTGCGGCTCGAACTCGCCGATGCGCAGCGGCGCGGCGAGTATCAGCGCGCGGGCGAGCTGGCCTATGGCCGCATTCCCGAGCTGGAGAAGAAACTCGCCGACATCGAGGCCAACGAGAACGCCGGCGAGATGATGGAGGAGGCGGTCACCGCCAACCACATCGCGCAGGTGGTGTCGCGCTGGACCGGCGTGCCGGTCGACAAGATGCTCGAAGGCGAGAAGGAGAAGCTGCTGCGGATGGAAGAGCAGATCGGCAAGCGCGTGGTCGGCCAGTTCGAGGCCGTGCATGCGGTGTCGACCGCGGTCCGCCGTGCCCGCGCCGGCCTGCAGGATCCGAACCGGCCGATGGGCTCGTTCATGTTCTTGGGGCCCACCGGCGTCGGCAAGACCGAGCTGACCAAGGCGCTGGCGCAGTATCTGTTCGACGACGAGACCGCGATGGTCCGGCTCGACATGTCGGAATACATGGAGAAGCACTCGGTCGCGCGGCTGATCGGCGCGCCTCCGGGCTATGTCGGCTACGACGAGGGCGGCGCGCTCACCGAAGCGGTGCGACGCCGGCCCTATCAGGTCGTGCTGTTCGACGAGATCGAGAAGGCGCATCCGGACGTGTTCAACGTGCTGCTGCAGGTGCTCGATGACGGCCGCCTGACCGATGGTCAGGGCCGCACCGTGGACTTCCGCAACACGCTGATCGTGATGACGTCGAATCTCGGTAGCGAATATCTGGTGAGCCAGCCGGAAGGCGAGGACACCGGCGTGGTGCGCGAGCAGGTGATGGGAATGGTGCGGGCCCACTTCCGCCCCGAATTCCTCAACCGCGTCGACGAGATCATCCTGTTCCACCGCTTGCAGAAGAGCGAGATGGGCCGGATCGTCGACATCCAGCTCGGCCGGCTCGCCAAGCTGCTCGAGGACCGCAAGATCGTGCTCGACCTCGATGCGCCCGCACGCGACTGGCTTGCCGAAAAGGGCTGGGACCCGGCCTATGGGGCGCGCCCGCTGAAGCGGGTGATCCAGCGCCACGTCCAGGACCCGCTCGCCGAGATGATCCTCGACGGCAGCGTCAAGGACGGCGACACCGTCGTGATCTCGGCCGAAGGTGGCGTCCTGACCTTCAACGGCGCCCCGCCCCACACGGCGGACATCGAGCCGTTCACGGGGCGGCCGCCGAAGCGGATGTTGAACTAAGCCGTGTGCGGACGCGCAGCGGCATTCTCATGCCGCTGCGCAGATCCGCGATTTGGTTGCCTGCGATCGAAGCGCTGCAGCGAACACAAGCCGTCATCGCCCGGTCGGAGCCGGGCGATGACGGCGGAGGGGTTGGGCGCGCAGCGCCATCGCACGGAGGCCCGTGCATTGGACGCTGCGAGCCGCGGCTACTTCCTCTCGATCTTGTAGATCGCGTTCTCGATGTCCGAAGACACGTAGATCGTCCCGTTCGCCCCCACGCCGACGCCGGTTGGCATGTTGGTCGGCGGCAGGCCGGGGGCGGGGACGAGGCCGATCGGGAGATCGCCGGCGATCTCCGTGACCTTGCCGGTCGCCGGATCGATCTCGATGACGCGCTTGGCTCCGACCTCGGCGACGATCAGCTTGCCGGACGGCGCCAGCGCCAGGCCTTCCGGCATCTTCAGATCCTTTGCCACCACGGTTTTGGCGCCGCTCGCCGGGTCGATCTTCGTGACTTGCCCGGCGAACGCCTCGGTGACGTAGATCGCGCCGTCCGGCGCCGCGGCGAGGCCGACCGGCCCGGCGAGATCGTTGGCGATTGCCTTGCGGTCCTTGCCGTGCTCGCCGCCGACTTCGATCAGCGATTTGGTGCCGAGTTCGGCCACGATGAGCTTGCCGCCCGGGAGCCGGATCGCGTCGTAGGGCGCCTTGAAGTCGTGCATCATCTCGAGCGATTTGCCGCTGGCGCGGTCGATCACCTGCACGGTGCCGGTGAACCAGCTCGACAGGATCACCTCGTTGCCCTTCGCTGTGGCGCTCATCGGATATTCGAGCGTCGTGCCATCGGCGTGCATCCGCGCCAGTTCGCGCACCTCGCCGCTGGCGCCATCGACGCTGCGATAAGCGAACACGTCGGCGACGTAGATCGTGTCCTTGCCGCCGTCGCTCACCACGCCGATGCCGCCCGGAAACGCCAGCTTGCCGATGATCACCTGCTTGGCGGTGCCGGTCGCCGGATCGACCTCCTGGATGCCGTTGTCGGCCATGTTGGAGACGAAGATGCGGTCCTGCGCGTCGATCGCCAGATTGTCGAGCGACGGCTTGAGCTGCGCCACCATCTGCTTCGCGCCGGTCTTGGTATCGACCCTGACGAGCTGACCGAGCGCGGTGTCGAGCACGAACAGATTGCCCTTGGAGTCGAAATTCGCCGCTGCCGGAATCTTGAAGCCATCGGCGACGACGCTGAGTTCGCCCTTGTCGACATCGACGGCCGCGACCTGCCCTTTGAACCACAGCGGCCCGTAGAGCCGATCATCGGGACCGAACTCGAAGCCGTTCAGGCCGCCCATCTTCTCCATGATCTTGCGCGGCGGCTTCTCGCCTGCGACGTCGATCTCATACAGCGCGTCGCCGAGGAACACCTGCGTGGCATAGAGCCGACCGTCCTTGCGGAAGGCGAGCGAGTTGATCCCGGGCAGCCCTGAGGCGAGCTTCCTAATCGGCCCGTCGCCCTTGCGGGCATAGAGATCGCCGGTGAGAAACGCGGTCCACGCCATGGTGCTGTCGGGCGCGAAGGCGATGTCGTCCGCCATGCCCTCGGGCGTCGGCACCGCGACGTTGGCGGTGCCCTTGTCGCGGTCGACCTCATACAACGCAGCGCCCGCGACCGAGCCGGCAAACAGTCGTCCGGCCTTGTCGATGCCGAGGCCATGAACGCCATGAAACGCCGAGCCATTGACCAGCTTGGTGACCTGATATTCGTTCGCACGCGCGCCGGACAACGCCAGCAGCGCAAGCACCGCCGCACTCGCGCCAAGCGCAAGATTGCTCCTCATCACATTTCCTCCCGACAATGTTTATTTTTATGCGGTGAGTATTTGGTGCGGTCGCTGCATTGGCAAGGAGAATCGGCGGAGCATCAGGACTACAGGAGCTTGCATAGAGACGTGATCTGCCGACGCGGGATGCAGATGATCGCGCCGGGCCGACGGCGGCCCGATCGGCACACCCGCGCGGCACGCTCCGTGCGGCGGGACGCTCCGCAGCAATCAGGTCGACCTGCTGACCCGTTCGCATCAAATGTTGCCGCAAAGGTACACAGGACTTTCGATCCGGGAGTAATTCGCAGAATCCGCTTGCAGCCCATTCGAGCCGGGTATCAATATGCGCAGGACGATTAGTTTTATTGCGCTTAGCTGAAATTATTTGAATCTGTAAGAACGGCGCGGAGCATCGACTCCGCTGAATTGACAAATCGAAATATGATTATGCCTTCGGGCGCCATTGATAACTTCCGACTCGCCCGAGCGGCCTGATCCCGGACACATACGCCAGGCCGTCGCCGCACGCGGTGCGCCGCGCGTTGCCCGGCCTGAGTTGCGAGGGTTGCGTCGATGCGTGGGGTCTTGAATCTAATACTCGGGTTATTGGCTGCACTGGGTTTGGCCGGTTGCGATACCACCGACTCCCGATACTTCCGCTACGGAATCGGGACTAATCTTTACTCGGACGATATCGTTCAGACGACCCAATTTCAGGACGTCTACCTTACCGAACTATGCCGGCAGGCGATGCCGGTGGTGTCGACCAATGAGGCGCAGTGTGTTGGGCTGGCGCCAACGCCGCCGACCTGGAATTTGATCGTTCAGGCCGGCATGAACGACGTCGACCGCCGCTGCGACAGCTATCTGGCGTGGCTGGACGATCGTCGGCGAACCAACAGCGCGGTCTTGAAAGAACTCGGCGATGCGGCGGTCGCCGCGCAAGGCATCATGCGCGTCACTGGAGTCGGCGCCAACCCGATCACGCTGGCCGGCCTCGCGTTCGGCTTCGCCGCCAACACCTTCACCAACGTCAACTCGCGGCTGCTGCTGGAGGTCGACAAGACAACGGTGCAGACGCTTGTGCTGCGCCGACGCGACCAGTTTCGCTTCGACATGGCGCGAAAAGTCATTACCGATCGACCGACCGCGGTCTACGCCTTGCGCCAGTATCTGACGATCTGCACGCCGTTTGCGATCGAGACCGAAATCAACACGACCGTGACTGTATTCCAGCAAGCCGGCGGCGCGGTGCTCGACCGAACGCCGGCATTGATCAACTCGGAAACGGTGGCACTCCGGACGACGGCGCCGTACACGCCCGACACGCGGGTCGATGGCCCGAGACAAACCGGCGAGATTAAGCCGGCCGATATTTACAAGGGGTATCTCGAGAGCTTCAATCCCAAAGCAGACAGCATGAGCTATGTGGAAGGCGTACTTGCAGCGCTGTGCGTGCCGAAGAGTGATTACCTCAAGCCTGCACAGGTTACCGCGCGGATTGTGGCCTTCGAGAAGTGGTTTGATCAGGATGATCCATCGAAGATCACCGGGCGGCTCGGTCGCGGCGAAATCATCGAGCTCAATCGCTACGGCGCTTGCCCGGCAGAGTATCGCAATGCTTACGAAAGGCGCGAACTCGCCAGCGACGGCCAGCGCAAGGAATTCGCCGAATTCCTCAGCCGTGTCAGTGACGGCGGTCCTGTAACATCCACACGCCTGTCCGACATGCGGTCGAAGATCAAGGCCGTCAGACGAAGCTTGCGAATGGAAGACCCGGTCATTCCGGATCAAGCCACGCCGGATTTGCTCGATCGGTTGCAGGAGCTGCGAAAACCATGATCACACTGACGGTGCTGCGTCGAACGGTAATGCGTAAAGCCGCCTCGCGGACAGCCGATCTCGTTCGCACATTGGCGGTGGATACGCAGGTGACTGCCTTGCCCGATGCGAAGCAGATAGTCGTCCATGACGGTGTCGACGAGGAATGGCAGAAAGTCGCTTGGATTTTGGCCGACGCCGGAATCCGCAAGGAAGGCTGGGTGCTCAGTGCGGACGTCAAGACTGATGTGGAGCGTCGGCCCGATATCGATCCCGGAGGTTTTGTACGCGAGGCCATTCGGGCGGAGCGATTGTTCAATGCCGATCAGGACGTTCCGCCGTGGCTCGTTTCGGCGGATTTCGTCGTCGCCAGAGCGCTGATCGAAACGGATCTCGTCAACGCGCCGCCGAAATTGGAAGGATCCGACGCGGTCGGCCCGCTGCAGGTCTCCAGCGCCGAGTGGCGAGACCTGATCGCGACAGGAAACCGCTTCGGTGAATATTCGTCGGATGAGCGGGACGGTGGTCTTGTTCAGATTTATGGCGCCTCGTGGAGGATGCATCTCGATGCCAAGTCGATCAGTGGTTTGATGGCCGCGAAGGATCCGCCGGTCGGCTCCGCGGCGGATCCTTTCATTCCGAGCCTGCGCGACGTTTTCCACGCGTATGTTCTCGCAAGCCCGGAAGCGGCTGTTGCGGTCATGGTTGCGATGACGAGCAAAGAGGGCAAAACGCGGAGGATGGATGCGCTTATGTCGGACGCGCTGGCCGAAGCCAAACCGCCGCTTTCATCGGATCAGCAGGCGGACGTACTTCGCGCCTTGTTGGTCGCTCGCGCCAAATATCTCGGTTCGCAGGCAGCCCCGAACACGGTGGCGGAGTTCGTGATGGCGGCAGAAGCCGACCTCGGGCCCGCCCTGACGCGCGCGTTCGATCTCATGAAAGAGCATGCGCCTGAAGAACTGGCGTCGGTACGCCAGGGCGAGGCGCCGTGGTTCGATGTCGCGGAAGCCGAAGAGGCGAAAAACATCGTCGAGACCGATGATGCGAAGAAACCCCTCATCATCAGCTATTTCGACGCGACCGACATCATGCCCAAGCCGACGTCGGAAAAGACGGCTTGGTGCGGAGCGTTCGCGGCCTACTGCATGCGCAGCAGCGGCCTTCCCGTCCCCGCGGGTGCGGCACTGGCGACGAGCTGGAAGGCTTGGGGAGATCCATTCGTGATCGGCAATCCTGATGTGCCGGTCGGGGCCGTTGTAGTTCTGTCGCCGGCCGAAGGCACCAATTCGACCGGACATGTCGGCTTTTTCGTTCGCCATTTCGATGGCGGCGCCAAGGTCGAACTGCTTGGCGGCAATCAAAGCAACTCGCTCAACAGGACTGCTTATCCGGCCGACAGGATCGCTGCGATCCGATGGGCCGACTTGCAGCCCGTGGGATCGGACCTCGGTCACGCAACCTCACCATCCCGTATTTCGCAAGCAGCCTTCGATCTGATCGTCGCCGCCGAAGTCTCCAGCGAGAAGGTCTACGAGAAGAGATATCGGCACCCGATCTGGCCTGGACTCAAATCCGGAGTCACAATGGCGATCGGCTACGACGTCGGCTACGCCACGCGGGACAGTCTTCGCCGTGACTGGGAGGACGTGATTTCGTCCGACCAGCTTGCATCGTTGATGCCCGCCGTCGGCATCAAAGGAACAGCGGCGCGGTCATGGGTCCAACGGCTGGGAAACGTCGATATCTCGTTCGCCCAGGCGATTCGGGTTCATCGTGATCGCGTCATTCCACGATGGGTTGCGGCGGTCGAGAGGGCACTCGGGCCGAATACGGCGCAGTTGAGCCCCGACTGCCTTGGTGCGCTCGTGTCGCTCGCCTACAATCGCGGGGTGTCGTTTTCGGCGGACGGTCCGCGCTACGCTGAGATGCGGGCAGTCAAAGCCTGCGTCCAGGCTGGGACATTCGCGCAAATACCAGGGCATTTGCGTGCCATGAAGCGCCTTTGGCCCGGTGTCGGCGGGCTTCTCAAGCGCCGCGACGATGAAGCCGCAATGTTCGAGAGCGGTCTATAATCGGACAGCCGGAAGTGCGAGATCAGCGCGGTCGGACGCGGATAGCTACCTCTTCGCCGCCGACGCACTCACGCTTCGCGCCGGTGTCGCTGCGGTCAGGTCCTCGGCGAAGCGAGGCGCGTTGCGGTTGGTCATCATGGCGTCGAGACGGTCGCGTTCCTTCTCGAAATTGGCCAGCAGCGGACCTTCGAGCGAGCGGCCGCGAGGCAATTTCACACGCATCGGGTCGACGAAGCGGCCGTTGACGAGAATTTCGTAGTGGACGTGGGCGCCGGTCGACAGACCAGTGGAGCCGACGAAGCCGATCACCTGGCCCTGGCGCACGCGCTTGCCCGGCTCCATGCCCTTAGCGAACGCCGACATGTGGCCGTAGGCGGTCTCGTAGCCGTTGTTGTGCTTGATGCGGATGTACTTGCCGTAGCCGCCTTCCCAGCCGGCCTTCTCGATCACGCCGTTGCCGGAGGCGAAAATCGGGGTGCCGTAGGGCGTCGACCAGTCGACGCCGGTGTGCATCTTGACGTAGCCGAGGATCGGATGGCGGCGGCCGCCGAAGCCGGAGCGCATGATCGCATTGTTGACCGGCTTGCGGACCAGGAACTTCTTCGCGCTCTTGCCGGTCTCGTCGTAGAAATCGACGACGGAGTCGTCGGGGGTCTGGAAGCGGTAGTACTTCTTGGTTTCGCCGCCCACCGTGAGCGAGGCGAACAGCACGTCGTTTTTCTCGACCGTCGAGGTGGTTTCGTCGTCGCCGGCGTAGAAGACTTCGAACGAGTCGCCGGCCTGCACCTTGCGTTGGAAGTCGACGTCGTAGGAGTAGATCTTGATCATGTCGTCGATGATCGGTTGCGGCACCTTGTTGCGCATCGCCGTCTCGTAGATCGACTGATACAGGCGAACGCCGGTGCCGTCGTCCTCCTCGTCGTCGCTGTTGTCCGCCGTGTCGCTGACGGTGTTGAGCGCCTGGACGTCGACCGCGACGTAGCGGCCGAGATCCGACAGCGCCGCCACGGCTTCGACAGCCGAATCGCCCGCGATGATCACCCGATACGGCTGCGCCGGCTTGCCGGCCGCGCCGGGCTCCATCAGGATTCGCAGCTTCTGGCCTTCCTTCAGGCCGCCGCTGCGGCCGCGCGCGCCGAGCGCCGAAGCGACCGCGTTGGCGTCTTCTTCGCTGGCGCCCTGGTCGCGCAGCACCGACACCACGGTGTCGCCCTTCTTGACGATGTGGACGCGCTCTCCGGTCGGATTGCCGCCCGTCACCTGCTCCTTGGTCTTCGGCAGCAGCGTGACGTTTTCCGGCACGATTCGTGTTTCGAACCCAGCATAGGGGTCGGCGGACACGCCTTCCGGCGCATAGCCGAGCCGCATGTCTCCGCCGAGATCGCCGGCGGTGGCGCTGGCGTAGCGCACGCCGCTGCCACCCTTCCAGTTCGCGGCGTCGCGCACTCGCATCAGGATTTCGTCCGGCGGGATCGCGCCGGCGATCTTCGCCTTGGGCAGCACCTGGCCGAGATCGCGGGTGACGAATGAGACTTCGGCGTCGGGCTCGACCGCCTCGGCATTTTGCGCGTCGTCGGCGGGCGTGGCGGAGCCGACGTCGGTCAGCATTCGCTGTGCGTTGAACGCCGGGATCTTGGCGCTGAGGTCGCTGGTGGTCAGAGACAGATTGCCGGCGATCTTGACGAACGGGCGGACGCGGACGATCTCGCGCGTGCCGACGCGCGTGACGGTCGAGATCCGCATCACGCTGCGCGCGGCCTGGGATTCGCTGGGAGGGGGCAGCCGGTCGCTCTTGTGCAGGGCCGCCATCTTGTCGGCGCCGAACGCGCCGCGCAGCGCGGCTTCAACCCGCTCGGGCGCCTTGGCGAACGTGGTCTCACCGTCGAGCGACGCGAAAACGGCGCCGCCGATCAGGGCTGCGCCGCACAGGCCAGTCAGAATCGTGCCGCTGAACCATTGCACCGAGACGCGGCGGCGATCGATCACCGCGGCTTCAGAACCATCGACGGAAAGCGGCGGCTCGTGGCCGAGGTCGAACGACTCGCCCTCGCGCCCGCTGCGTCCGCGTGACAATCTCTGGCTCAATCCGCCGTCCCCCAACTATCCTTGCCCGCGGCGTCTGCCGGCCGGCCAGCGTCCCTGACGAAGGTCCTGCGCGATCGAGCGATCTCAGGCCTTCAGGCTGTCCCGCGTGTCGCTGGATCGCCACGCGGGCGAACCAAGGAGCGGGACTGCGCCGCAGACGTTCGACAAGAGCGCGCCAAAGTGCTGGCAGTCGCCGCGAACGTCAATGGCGGGAAAGGTTCGAGGCCGCACACCGAAGAGGATTTTGCGATGAAATCGTCACGATCGCGATCCCTGGTCAGGCGAAGTCCGGCTGCTGTGCTCGGCAAGCGGACGATTTTGGCCCATCTGATTTGGGGAGAACGACCCAGGAATGTGGCTTCAGTACGGCATCTCCCCGTAGAAGGCCTTGTATTTCCGAGCGAAAATCATTTTTCGGCGGCGCACGACATTTTTCTGACGAGGCCGTTGACAGGACCGATAGGGCGGGCCTATAACCCGGCCATCGAACGCGGCGCCGCTGAGCCCACCGGGCACCAGCGAGCTTCCGCGCCTTTGATGCTCCATCACTTCGCAAAGTGATACAGCAGCCGATCGTTTTCGGTTGCTTATCGCTGTCGGGATGGAGCGAAAATCCTCCGCCTTAGGGTAGGAGACTGAAGTCGAGACCTTCGGGTTTTGCTTCGTGGAGCTTTCGGGCTCCGGGCTGTTTGACAAGTGAAGAAGAAGAAAGAGAAACGTGGACGGCGAAGTCCTTGCGGGTCTCGGTGTTTGGAGCTTCGGCTTTGGATATTGGGGCCGGACGAAAGACTTCGGCGGATACACGTTTCAAGGTAACACCATGGCCTTTTCGGAGGCTGTGTCGATGGCGATGTGAATCGCTGTC
>NZ_JAJNAL010000048.1 GCF_022271405.1 Rhodopseudomonas infernalis
GGGGGGGGGGGGGGGCCCCCCCCCCCCCCCCGGGGGGGGGGCCCCCCCCGCGAAGAGTTCGTCCGCCGTGCTTGCGGCTCACCCCACCCCGTCACGCATCCCGCTGCGCGGGCTGCGTGCCGACCCTCCCCCTCCAGGGGAGGGTGAAGAGAGCTCGCTGCTAATTCGGTCTTCTTCGAGGATGTCCGCGCTATGAAAGAGCAGCCAACGACTTCGCAACCTCCCCGCGTGCTCGTACTCGGCATCGGCAACATCCTGTGGGCCGACGAGGGCTTCGGCGTCCGTGCGGTTGAGGCGTTTCATCGGGCGTTCGCGACGACGGCCGGCGTCACCGTGATGGATGGCGGCACGCAGGGGCTGTATCTGGTCAACCTGCTGCAGGAGCACGATCATCTGCTGGTGTTCGACGCGATCGACTATGGCCTGCCGCCCGGCACGCTGAAGCGTGTGGACGGCGACGAGGTGCCGAAATTCACCGGCGCCAAGAAGATGAGCCTGCACCAGACCGGCTTTCAGGAAGTGCTGAGCGCTGCCGATCTGCTCGGCGCGGCGCCGCGGCGGCTGGCGCTGATCGGATGCCAACCGCAGGATCTCGAGGATTGGGGCGGCGCGTTGACGCCGCGGGTCGCCGCCCGGATCGACGACGCGCTGGCGCTGGCGCGCGACATCCTGGCCGAATGGGGCGTGCAACTCGCCATGCGCGACGCGGCCCCCGTCGAGCCGCTGCTCGTTCACGATCTCGACCAGGACAGCTATGAGCAGCGCGCAAACCCTGTAGTCGCCGCCGCCGGCAACTAACAACCGAGGAGGACACGTCATGACCCGATTGATCCGCACCGGCCTGCGTGGCCTCCTTGCCGGAGGCCTTGCGGCCATGCCCGGCCTCGCCGAAGCGCACACCGGGGTGCATCCGTTCAGCGCCAACGGCGGCGCGGCCGGCTTCGCGCATCCGATGCTCGGCGCCGATCACCTGCTGGCGATGGTCGCGGTCGGCCTGTGGGCGGCCTCGCTCGGCGGCCGCGCGCGATGGCTGGTGCCGGCGAGCTTCGTCGCGCTGATGGCGCTGGGCGCCGCGCTCGGCGGTTTCGGACCGGCGCTGCCGGCGGTCGAGCCGATGATCGCGTTGTCGGTGATCGCGCTTGGCGTGCTGATTGCGCTTGCGGTGCGGGTGCCGACCGCTGCTGCTGCCGCGATGGTGGCGCTGTTCGGGCTGTTTCACGGCGCCGCCCACGGCGCCGAAATGCCCGCGATGGCGTCGCCGCTGGCTTATGTGGCCGGCTTCGTTGCTGCCACGCTTATACTGCACGGCGTCGGCCTCGCGCTCGGCGCGGTCCTGCCGCGCACGCGGGCGCTGAAGTTCGCCGGCGGTGCGATCGCGGCGGCCGGCCTCGCGCTGGCATTTCCGCTGTAAGGCCGGACCCCGCCGATGTGCGTTGGCCTGCCCATGACCGTGATCAGCAGCGACGGCCTCACCGCGCTGTGCGAGCGCCGCGCCGAGCAGCGGCGGGTCTCGACTGCGCTGATCGGCGAGGTCGCGGTGGGCGATCGAGTGCTGGTGTTCATCGACAGCGCCGTGCGTCTGCTCGGTCCCGAGGAGGCGCAGCAGATCGACGATGCGCTCGACGGCCTTGCCGCCGCGATGGACGGGCGGCCGTTCGAGCATCTGTTCGTGGACCTGATCGACCGCGAACCGGAGCTGCCAGAGCATTTGCGCTCCGCGAAACACTGAGCAGGATGGTTGGCAGGTATCATGTGATGGTATCTGGAAGTCTACTATCCAGTTTCCGACAATCGTGTTTCCATTTGTGCTGGCGACAGCGCCCGAATGATCGCAAACGAACCGATTACCGGTGAGTTTGACGACATTCCGGGCGACGATCGAATGGCACGTGGCTTGCTCAATTCAAGCCACCAGCGACAACAACAAACGCCGGGTCCGGAGGAAACATGAGCGCTACGCTCACGCGCGCGGCTGCGCGCCTGCCAATGCTGCCGATCGTCGGCGAGGCCGACGTCGATGTCTTCATCGCATCCGTGCCCGATAGGATCAGCGTGCTGCTGTTTCGCGGCGATCCGCTGCGCTTTCCCGACGGTGACGATATCGCGGTGGTGCTGCCGCAACTGATCGCTGCGTTTTCCGGCCGGCTGGTCGGCGCCGAGATCGCCGCCGGCGACGAGGCGGCGCTGATGCCGCGCTTCGGCGTCAAGGTCTGCCCGGCGATCGCGCTGGCGCGGCCGGGCCGCAGCCTTGGCGCGACTTCGAAGATCCAGGACTGGTCGGTCTATCTCGCCCGCATCAACGTGCTGCTCGATGCCGACGCCCGCTATCTCGCGCAGGAGCAATTGGCATGAGGGTAGGCTACACCAATGTGGCCGGCAGCGACGACATCGACATGCACGTGCTGCCGCTCGGCCACGGCAGCGACCGTCGCGGCTTCACCGGCGCCGGCACGATCGCGGCGCTCGCCACCCGCAGCGGCGATGAGTTGACGCAGCGCTGCCCGCGGCTGGCCGCGATGCTGCCGGAGCTGCGCGCCGCGCTCGCCGCGCATCGCGCCGACGATGCGCCGGTGCAGATCCGGCTCGATCAGCTCGATGCCGACGAACTCCGCCTGCTCGCCGATATTCTGGGCGAGGGCGAGGTCACAGGCATTGTCGCACTCCCGGATCGCCGCGTCGCGCAGATCCAGGAATCGGTGTTCGCCGGGCTGTGGCGGGTGCGGATCGAAAGTGAGGGCGATGCACCGGCGCTCGATTATCTCGAATTCGGCGCCATCCCGGAGATCGCCGCGCGCGCGGCGCAGGATTTCCCCGCCCCCGATATCACCATCGGCGAGGCGCCCGAGGGCGCCATGAACGTGATGCCGGTGCTGGCCGAAATCCGCGAACGGATGGCGGCGCATCGGCCCGGTGCCGCGCCGCAAATCATCAATTTCACGCTGCTGCCGATGACCCCCGCCGACATGGCGCATCTCACAGCGACGCTCGGCAACGGGCCGATCCAGCTGTATTCGCGCGGCTACGGCAGCTGCCGGGTGCTGGCGACCGGCGCGCGCCACGTCTGGTCGGTGCAATATCTCAACGCGATGGACACGCCGATCCTCGACACCATCGAGGTCGGCGACGTGCCCGCCGCGGTACGCGCTGCCGACGAGGATTTTCAGGATTCGGCCGAGCGGCTCGGTGAGATCATCGAGGCGTATTTCGCATGAGCGGCTTCGAGAATTTCGGCCGCCTCGATGCCGATCCGCTGGCGCGGATGGAATGCGGCGTGTGCTGGACGGTGTACGACCCGGCCGAGGGCGACGCGCTCGGCCGCGCCGAGGCCGGCACGCCGTTCGCCGCGCTGCCGCAGGACTGGCGCTGCCCGGTCTGCGATGCCGCACCCCATCAGTTCATGAAGGTGGATGATGCACGCTGACGCCGGCATCGATCGCGACGCAGAGGCCCGCGCGACCGGCGAGGCGCTCGCCGCGATCTATCGCCGGGCCGACGCCGCGATGCGCGATCTGCCGATCTACAATCCCGCGCTCAGTGTCGCCGCGCTCGGCTTTCGCGATGTGGATGACGCCGCGTTCGGCGTCGTGGTGACGCCGTGGTTCATGAATCTCGTCCGCGTGCCGCCGCGCGGCGAGGCACCGCTGTCGCCCGGCACCGTGGTGCCGCGTGCGCTGCCGGTCGGCGTGCTGGATTTCACCATCGGCATGCTCGACGGCCTCGGCACGATGGAAAGCTGCTCGCTGGTGTCGCCGATGCACGACTTCGGCGATCAGCAGCAGGCCGAGAGCACCGCGCTCGCGGCGCTGGACGTGGTGCTCGCACCGGCGCGAAATGAGGAGGCATCGGCTGATAGCAACGTGCCGAGTAGCGCCGTGCCGGCTTCACCCGCGACGCCATCGCTCGACCGCCGCCGCTTTCTGCGCGGCGCCTTGACGGAGCGCCGGCCATGAACGCCGTGTCGCGCGACGATCGGATCTATGTCCACGCCGTGCTGGCGCAGGGGCGCGTCGCCCGGGTCGAGATCACCTCGCGCCGGCCCGTCGGTGTCGGCCGGCTGGCGCAGGGCAAGCCGGGCGAGGCGATCGTCGCCCTTGTGCCGCGGCTGTTCGCGCTGTGCGCCGCCGCGCAGGGCGCCGCCGCAACACTCGCGCTCAGCGCTGCGCGAGGTGAGGCGCTGTCTCCGGATGTTGTGGCCGCACAAGCCAGCGCCGTGCTCGCCGAGCGGTTGATCGAGTTGCTGCGCGGCACGATCACCTCGTTGGCCGGCGATCACCTCCCGGCCTTCGCGCCGCATCTGCGCAATCTGATCGCTGCCGCGCGCCGCTTCGATGAGCGCGGCCTGCTCGACCCCGATGCGATCGACGCCCTCGCCGACAGCCTCGACGCCCTCGGCCTCCCCGAGCACGGCCTCGACGATGCCGACAGCTACAGCGCCTGGCTCGCCTCCGACTCGCCTCTCGCCGCCCTGCACAGCGCACGCACTCCCTCTCCCCGCGTGCGGGGAGAGGGCAGGGGTGAGGGGGCGTCTCCGCAAGGCCGAGCGCTCGCGGATGCACCGGACTTCGGCGCGCTAACCATCGATCCGCTCACCGCCGATGACGATCTCGCGGCCGGCCAACAGCTGCTTCGCTGCAGCGCATCCTTTGCGGCGCGCCCTGATCTCGCGGGCCGCGTGCCGGAGACCGGATCGCTGGCACGGCTCAGCGATCATCCGCTGATCCGATCCGTCGGCACCGGCCTCGCCGGCCGCCTGCTCGCCCGGCTGATCGAGGCCCGCGCCACGCCGCAGCTTCTGCGCGCGCTGCGGCGCGGCGATGCCGATCACGCCGCCATCTTGCGAGCTACGTCGCTCGGCGACGGCATCGGCCTCGGCGCAGTCGAATGCGCCCGTGGCCGGCTGTATCACCTGATCGCGCTCGACCGCGCCGGGCTGATCAGCCGCTACGAGATCCTCGCGCCCACCGAATGGAATTTTCATCCGCAAGGGCCGCTCGCCCGCGCGCTGGTCGGCGCGCCGCTGTGCGCCACCGAGTTCGACCGGCACCGCGTGGCGGCGATGGTCGCCGCGTTCGATCCTTGCGTCGGTTTCGACGTCGCGCTGTGCGAGGCCGCCCATGCATGAGATGGCGCTGTGCGAAAGCTTGATCGAGATCATCGAGCGCGAGGCCAAGGCGCAGAGCTTCGGCAAGGTGCGCGCCGTGTGGGTCGAGATCGGCGCGCTCAGCCATGTCGAGCCTGAGGCGATGCGGTTCTGCTTTTCCGCCGTGGCGCATGGCGGCATCGCCGCCGGCGCGCGGTTCGAAGTGATCGGCGTGCCAGGCGAAGCGTGGTGCATGGCCTGCAGCAAGAGCGTGCCGGTGGCGCAGCGCGGCGATCCCTGCCCGGAATGCGGCGGCTATCAATTGCAGATCACCGTGGGCGATGCCCTGCGGATCAAGGAGCTGGAGGTCGAGTGATGTGCACGGTTTGCGGATGCGGCGACGACAGCGTGGATCCCGGCCAGGGCCATGCGCATGGTCACGGTCACCACCATCACCACGATCATGATCATCCGCACGATCATGCGCACTCCCACGCGCAGGGTGAGCATCATCATCACCATGGCGACCACGATCATTCCCATGATCACACCCATGATCATTCCCACGCGCCGGCGGCCGGGAGTATCGATTTCGGCGGCGGGCTTGCCGGTGTGCACGTCCCGGGCCTGACGCAGGCGCGAATCGTGCAGATCGAGCGCGACATTCTCGCCACCAATGACAGCCATGCGGCCGAGAACCGCGCGCGGTTCGCCGCCGCCGGCAGCTTCGTGCTCAATCTCGTCTCCAGCCCCGGCTCGGGCAAGACCTCGCTGCTGGTCAAGACCATCGCCGACCTGAAGGATCAGCATCCGATCGCGGTGATCGAGGGCGATCAGCAGACCGCCAACGACGCGCAGCGCATCCGCGCCACCGGCGCGCCGGCGATCCAGATCAACACCGGCAAGGGCTGCCATCTCGACGCCCACATGGTCGGCCACGCGCTCGATCAGCTACCTGAACAGACCGGCGGCCTGCTGTTCATCGAGAATGTCGGCAATCTGGTCTGTCCGGCCGGGTTCGATCTCGGCGAGGCCCACAAGGTGGTGGTGCTGTCGATCACCGAGGGCGAGGACAAGCCGCTGAAATATCCGCATATGTTCGCGGCGGCCGAGCTGTTGCTGCTGAACAAGATCGATTTGTTGCCGCATCTCGATTTCGATCTCGCCGCGACCATCGAATACGCCCGCCGGGTCAATCCGCGGATCGAGGTGCTGACCGTGTCGGCGAAGACAGGCGAGGGGATGCCGGCATTCTACGCCTGGATCGTCAAGCGCGCCGCGGCCGCGCGCGCCGCCACGCAGGCCGCGGAGTAACAGGATGGAGCTCGCCCGCGTGCCGCTCGCTGCGAACCCCGGCCCCGCGCCGGGCGCGCTGCGCGTGCGGGTGCGTGGTGCGGTGCAGGGCGTTGGCTTCCGGCCGTTCGTCTACGCGCTGGCGCAGCGCTATTCGCTGGGCGGCTTCGTCGCCAACGATGCCGAGGGCGTGCTGATCGAAGTGGAGGGGGCATCGCTCGACGATTTCGTCGGCGCGCTGCGCCACGAGGCGCCGCCGCTGGCGCGCGTGGACTCGATCGAGACCGAAGCTCTACGCCCGCGCGGCGAGATCCGCTTCGATATCGCCGCCAGCCGCGGCGGCACGGTCGCCACCCGCATCGGCGCCGATGCGGCGACCTGCGAGGCCTGCCTCGACGATCTGTTCGATCCGGCGAGCCGTTTCCATCTCTACCCGTTCGTCAACTGCACCCATTGCGGCCCGCGCTACACGCTGACGCATCGGCTGCCATATGATCGCGCCCACACCTCGATGGCCGGCTTTACGCTGTGCGCCGATTGCGATCGCGACTATCGCGACCCGGCGAGCCGCCGCTTCCACGCCGAGCCGATCGCCTGCGCGCGCTGCGGGCCGCGGCTCAGCCATTCCATCGCCGACATCGTCACGCGGCTGCGCGCCGGCAGCATCATCGCGCTGAAGAGCCTCGGCGGTTATCACCTGCTGTGCGACGCGACGAGCGAATCCGCCGTCGCGGAATTGCGCCGCCGCAAGGAGCGCGACGCCAAGCCGTTCGCCGTGATGGTCGCCTCCGAGGCGTCGCTGGATCGTATCGTCGCCGCAAGCGAAGCCGAACGCGCGTTGTTGCGATCGACCGAGCGGCCGATCGTGCTGATGCAGCACAACGACGCGCTGGCGCCGTCGATCGCGCCGAACCTCGCCGCGCTCGGCGTGATGCTGCCTTACACGCCGCTGCATCATCTGATCTTCCATGCGGCGGCCGGCGCGCCCGCGGGACGCGACTGGCAGCATTCACCGGTCGACCTCATGCTGGTCGCGACCAGCGCGAACCTCGGTGGTGATCCGATCGTGATCGACGATGCGGAGCACCGGCTCGCAGCTGTCGCGGACCTGATCGTCAGCCACGACCGCGCCATCGTGGTTCGCGCCGACGACAGCGTCACCACGATCATCGACGGCGCGCCGTCCTTCATCCGCCGCGCCCGCGGCTACACGCCGCGTCCAATCGTACTGCCGCGCGAAATGCCGCCGGTGCTCGCCGTCGGCGGTTACTTGAAGACCACCATCACGCTGACGCGCGGCCGCGAGGCGTTCGTGTCGCAGCACATCGGCGATCTGTCGACCGCCGACACCGTGCGCTACTTCGAACAGACCGTCGATCACCTGATGCGCCTGGTCGGCGCCGCACCGGTCGCGGTGGCGCATGATCTGCACGCCGACTTCGCCTCGACCCGTTTCGCCGAAGCGCTCGGCCTGCCGCTGATCGCCGTGCAGCACCATCACGCCCATGTGGCGGCGATCGCCGCCGAGCAGGGCGTCGACGCGCCGCTGCTCGGCCTCGTGCTCGACGGCCATGGCGTCGGCAGCGACGGCGGCAATTGGGGCGGCGAGCTACTTCGCGTCGATGGCGCACGGTTCACGCGGCTCGGGCATCTGGCGCCGCTGGCGCTGCCCGGCGGCGATGCCGCGGCGCGTGAACCGTGGCGGATGGCGGCGGCGGCGCTGCATGCGCTGGGGCGGGACGATGAGATCGCGCCGCGCTTCGCCGATCAGCCGCGCGCCGCCGCGCTGGCCGCGATGCTCGCCAATCACGGCTGCGCCACGACCACCAGCGCCGGCCGGCTGTTCGATGCCGCCGCCGGCCTGCTCGGCGTCTGCGCGGTGCAAAGTTACGAAGGCCAGGCGGCCATGCAGCTCGAGGCGCTGGTGCACAGCCCGCGCGTGCGGAGCGGCGGTTGGGAGGTCGGCGCCGGCACGCTCGATCTCTCACCGCTGCTCGCGCACCTTGCGTCGCCGCACGTCGAGCCGCGCGACGGCGCCGAACTGTTTCATGGCACGCTGGCCGCCGCGCTCGCCGACTGGGCCGCGCAGGCGGCAGCGCAGACCGGACTGACTACCATCGCGCTCGGCGGCGGCTGTTTCCTCAATCGCGTCCTGAGCGAGGATCTCGCCGCCCGGCTGCGCGCACGCGGGTTGAAGCCCCTGCTGGCGCGGCAGCTGCCGCCGAACGACGGCGGCCTCAGCCTCGGTCAGGCGTGGATTGCCGGACAAATCCTTGCGGCCTCACAGGAGCAACGCTGATGTGCCTCGCCATTCCGGCCGAAGTGGTCGAGCTGTTGCCCGAGCAGATGGCGCGGGTGTCGCTGGGCGGTGTCGGCAAGGTGATCTCGGTCGCGCTGGTCGAAGGGGTCGCGGTCGGCGACTACGTCGTGGTTCATGTCGGCTTCGCGCTGACGCGGATCGATCCGGAGGAGGCGAGGCAGACGCTGGCGTTGCTCGCCGAAATGGGCCAGCTCGCGGATCAGGTCACGGAGGTCGCGCGATGAAATATGTCGACGAATATCGCGACGGCAAGCTCGCCCGCCAGATCGCGGCGGCGATCGCGCAGGCGGCCGATCCGGCGCGGACGTATCACTTCATGGAATTCTGCGGCGGCCATACTCATGCGATCTCGCGCTATGGGCTCGAGGATCTGCTGCCGCCGAGCGTCCGTATGGTGCACGGCCCGGGCTGCCCGGTGTGCGTGCTGCCGGTCGGCCGCATCGACATGGCGATTGCGCTGGCACAGCGAACCCAGGTGACGCTGTGTACTTACGGCGATCTGATGCGCGTGCCGGGCTCTCACGGCGCTTCGCTGCTGCGCGCCAAGGCCGCTGGCGCCGACATCCGCATGGTGTATTCGACGCTCGACGCGGTGACGATCGCGCAGGCCGAGCCGGACCGCGAGGTGGTGTTCTTCGCGATCGGCTTCGAGACCACGACGCCGCCGACCGCGCTGGCGATCAAGCTCGCGGCGGCGAAGCGGCTGACCAATTTCAGCGTGTTCTGCAACCACGTCCTGACGCCGCCGGCGATCCGCGGCATCCTCGAACATCCCGATCTCGACGGCCAGCCCGGCCCACGGCTCGACGGCTTCGTCGGCCCGGCGCATGTCAGCGCGGTGATCGGCTCGGACGCCTTCGCGCCGTTCGCGTGCGAGTTCGCCAAGCCCGTCGTGGTCGCAGGGTTCGAGCCGCTCGACGTGATGCAATCGATCCTGATGCTGGTGCGGCAGGTCAATGACGGCCGACACGAGGTCGAGAACCAGTACATCCGCGCGGTGACGCTGGCCGGCAATGTGATCGCGCAGGCCGAAGTCGATGCGATCTTCGAGCTACGCGAAGATTTCGAGTGGCGCGGCTTCGGCCGTGTGCCTTTGAGCGGCTTGAAACTACGCGAAGCCTACGCCGTCTACGACGCCGAGCGCCGCTTCGCGATGGACGAGGTCTCCGCCGCCGACAATCCGGCCTGCGAATGCGGCGCCATCCTGCGCGGCATCAAGCGGCCGACCGATTGCAAGCTGTTCGGCACGCTGTGCACGCCGGAGACGCCGATGGGCTCGTGCATGGTGTCGTCGGAAGGCGCCTGCGCGGCGCACTGGACCTATGGCCGCTTCCGCGACCATGCGAAGAGGGCGGCGGCATGAGCGATCGAACCAGGCGGCGCAAGCTCGATCTGAAGAACGGCCGCGTCGATCTCTCGCACGGCGCTGGCGGCCGCGCCATGGCGCATCTGATCGGCGAGATCTTTCACGCCGCGTTCGACAACGAGCTGCTGCGCGCCGGCAACGATCAGGCCGCGTTCGAAGTCAGCAGTGGCCGGATGGTGATGACCACTGACGGCTACGTGGTGTCGCCGCTGTTCTTCCCCGGTGGCGACATCGGCTCGCTCGCGGTGCACGGCACCATCAATGACGTCGCGATGGCCGGCGCGAGGCCGCTGTATCTGTCGGCCGGCTTCATCATCGAAGAGGGCTTTGCCTTCTCCGACCTCAAGCGCATCGCCGACAGTATGGCGGCGGCGTCGCGCGACGCCGGCGTGCCGATCGTCACCGGTGATACCAAGGTGGTCGAGCGCGGCAAGGCCGATGGCGTGTTCATCACCACCACCGGCATCGGCGTCGCGCCGCGCGATCTGGTGCTGTCGTCGGAACTGGCACGGCCCGGCGACAAAGTGCTGCTGTCCGGCTTCATCGGCGACCACGGCGTCGCGGTGATGTCGCAGCGGCAGAACCTCGCCTTCGAAACCTCGATCGTGTCCGACAGCGCCGCGCTGCACGGCCTCGTCGCCGCGATGGTGGCGGCGGCGCCGCAGGGCCTGCGGGTGATGCGCGATCCCACACGCGGCGGGCTGGCCGCGACGTTGAACGAACTGGCACAGCAATCGTCGGTCGGCTTCCGGCTCGACGAGGACGCCGTGCCGGTCCGGCCGGAGGTGGCGGCGGCGTGCGAGCTGCTCGGCCTCGATCCGCTCTATGTCGCCAACGAGGGCAAGCTGGTGGCGATCGTGGCGCCCGACGCCGCAGAGACGGTGCTGGCCGCGATGCGGGCGCATCCGCTCGGCCGCGATGCGGCGCTGATCGGCGAGGTGACCGACGACGATCATCACTTCGTGCAGATGACGACGTCGTTCGGCGGCGGCCGTATCGTCGATTGGCTGTCGGGCGAGCAATTGCCGCGGATCTGTTGAGAGGGGCGGGGCGAGCGCGATGAGCGGGCAGGCGACAGTTCTGGTGGTCGACGACGAGATCCGCTCGCTGGAGTCGCTGAAGCGCGTGCTGAGCGATTCGTTCGAGGTGATCTGCGCGCGCGATGCCGGCGAGGCGCGCCGCGTGCTCGAAAGCGAGATCGTCCACGCCATCCTGTGCGACCAGCGGATGCAATACGAAACCGGCGTCGAGTTCTTCAAGCACGTTCGCGAGACCTGGCCCGATCCGGTGCGCATGATCATCTCGGGCTATTCGGATAGCGAAGACATCATCGCCGGCATCAACGAGGCCGGGATCTATCAGTACATCGCCAAGCCCTGGCATCCGGACAAGCTGCTCGACACCGTGCGCGGCGCGGTCGAGCTGTTCCGGCTGCAGAAGGAGACCGAGACCGCAGGCGTCGACGTCAAGCTGACGCCTGAGCGGGTGCAGCGCGTCGTCACCGAGAAGCGCGGCGTCGCCCGCAAGCTGTATGATTTCGACCGCATCGTCCACGCGTCCGACAGTCCGCTGGCCGACGTTATCGAACTCGGCAAGCGCGCTGCCGAGTTCGACATCTCGGTGCTGATCACCGGCGAGAGCGGCACCGGCAAGGAACTGCTGGCCCGCGCGATCCATTACGGCTCGGCGCGCAGCGGCAAGGCCTTCGTGGTCGAGAATTGCGGCGCGCTGCCCGATGAGCTGCTGGAAAGCGAATTGTTCGGATGCAAGAAGGGGGCGTTCACCGGGGCCTATCAGGATCGCATCGGCCTGTTCGAGGTCGCGGACGGTGGCACGATCTTTCTCGACGAGATCGGCGAGACCTCGCCGGCGTTTCAGGTCAAGCTGTTGCGGGTGCTGCAGGAGAGTGAGATCCGTCCGCTCGGCGCGCAGCGCGTCCGGAAGGTCGACGTCCGCATCGTCGCGGCCACCAACCGCGATCTCGAGGCGGAAGTCCGCGCCGGACGGTTTCGCCGCGATCTGTTCTATCGGCTCGCGGCGTTTCCGCTGCACATGCCGGCGCTGCGCGAGCGGCGGATGGATGTGCCGTTGATCGCCGCCAAGGTGGTGGCCGACGTCGCCAAATCTTACAGTCGCGCCGTCAACGGGATCGCTCCGGCGGCACTCGCGCGGATGCGGCACTACGATTGGCCCGGCAACGTCCGCGAGTTGCAGAACGAGATCCAGCGCATGGTGGTGCTCACCGATGATGGCTGGCTGCAGGAGGCCGACCTGTCGCCGCGCATCCGTCAGGGCGGTGCGCCGATCGAGCTCAAGCCGTCGCATCACGCGGGCCACACGCTGAAGACCAATATCGAGGCGCTGGAGCGGCACATGATCCTGGAGGCGCTGGATCGCCACGGCGGCAATATCAGCCGCGTCGCCGGCGAACTCGGCCTGTCGCGCGTCGGCCTGCGCAACAAGCTCGGCCGCTACGATCTGCGCAAGGGCCTCGCCGATGAGGTCTGATCGCACCGGCCCCGGCGAGAGCCTGATCGACCGCGTCGGCCCGCATCTCTTATCGCCGCTCGAAGGCGATCAGGAGGCGGCGTGGATCGAAGTGATCCGCAAGATGGACGAGGTCTATGCCGACCTGCTGCGCTACGAGACCGATCTCGAAGAGAAGAACACCGCGCTGGAAGAAGCACAGGCCTTCATCTCCAGCGTCATCGAATCCGTCTCCGACATCCTGATCGTCTGCGACCGCAATGGCGTGGTGCTGCAGGTCAATCCGGCTGCGGTGCGGCTGCTCGGCAGCCCGGCCGATTTGCTGCTGGCGCGCTCGCTCGCCGATCTGGTCGATCCGCTCGATCGCGCGCGGATCGAGGAGCTGCTGCGCGCGCCGTCGGCGGCCGAGACGGTTGCGCTCGAGGTCCGCTTCGTCACCGCCACCGGCCTGTCCGATCTCTACGCCATCAACGGCGCCACCCGCAGCGATCCCGCCGGCGCCCGCGTCGGCACGGTGCTCACCGGACGGCCGATCGGCGAACTGCGCCGCGCCTACGAGGCGCTGCACACCGCGCACAGCGAGCTACAGCGCGCGCAGCGCCAGCTCGTCGAGCAGGAGAAGATGGCGTCTCTGGGTCGCCTGGTCGCCGGCGTCGCGCACGAACTCAACAACCCGATCAGCTTCATCTACGGCAACATCCACACGCTGGAGCGCTATCGCGAGCGGATGTCGGCCTATCTGGCCGCGATCCATCACGGTGAAGATCCCGCCGAGGTGGAGCGCCTGCGCCGCGAGCTGAAGATCGACGCGCTGCTGGCGGACTACGCGTCGCTGATCGAGGGCACGCTGGAGGGCGCGATGCGCGTCTCCGACGTGGTGAAGAATCTGCGCCGGCTGAGCTTCCCGAAGAGCGGCGAAACGCTACGCGTCGATGTCGACCGCGTGGTGCGCACCGCGGCGCGCTGGGCGGCGCGCGCCAAGCCGGGGCATGTCGAATTGGACTTCGACATCGCGGCGGACGTTGCGGTGATCGGCAATGAAGGCCAGTTTCACCAGATCATCGTCAACCTCGTCGACAACGCGCTGGACGCTGTGCGCGGCCACGCCGAACCGCGGATCGAGATCGCGGCGAAATTGAACGGCGGCGACGTGGTGATCACCGTCGCCGACAACGGGCCCGGTCTCGCCGAAGGGCTGATCGACAGGATCTTCGAGCCGTTCTTCACCACCAAGCCGGTCGGCGAAGGCACCGGCCTCGGCCTCTGGATCAGCTACGGCATCGCCCGCGAACACGGCGGCACGCTGGCCGCAACTAACAAGCCCGGCGGCGGCGCGGTGTTCACCCTGACGCTAGGGGCGGCGTAGAAACCGTAGCCCCTCACTCCGTCATGGCCGCGCTTGTCGCGGCCATCACGGTGCTATTCGCGAACTCGCGACCTCACGCCAGCAGAAACTCCCTGATCAGCCGCAGCACCTCGTCCGGGCGGTCGTGCTGCAGCCAGTGGCCGGCGCCGTCGACGGTCTCGGCGCGGGCTTGCGGGAAATAGTCGGTGATCCCGGCCGCTGCGGCGTCGCGCAGGAAGCTGTCGCCGGCGAACAGCAGTAGCGTCGGGCAGCTGATGCGGCGCCACAGCTCGACATGGTCATCGGCCCACAGCCGATGCGGCGCCATCACCCGCTGATACGGGTCGAACTTCCAGCCATAGCTGCCGCCGGCATTGCGCTTGGTGCCGTGGCTGGCAAGATGCATCGCCAGCTCCGGCGTCAGTCGCGGATTGCGGACCTGCATCTGCGCGGCGGCCTCGGTGAGATCGCGATAGCGCCGCGGTGCGCGCTCCTCCAGCGCCTCGAGCTGGCCGATCCATTTCACCGTACGCTCGTGCACCGGAGGTTTAGTGGCGGTTGGCGCTACAGTGATACCGTCGAGCACGACCAACTTGCCGACCTGCTCCGGAAACGTGCCCGCATAGATCAGGCTGACCATACCGCCCATCGAGTGGCCGATCACCGTGAGTGGCCCGCGGCCTTGCAGTGCCGGTAATCTGGTGAGGTCGTAGACGTATTCCGGCAGGCTGTAGCTGCCACCGAGCGCCCAGTCCGAATCACCATGTCCGCGCAGGTCGGGCGCGATGACGTTGAAATCCGGGCGGAGCGATCGCGCCAGATGGTCCCAGCTCCGGGCGTGATCGCGGCCGCCATGAACCAGCAGCAGCGGCGGCGCGGTGTCGTTGCCCCAGTCGAGATAGTGCAGACGTAGGCCATGCGAACGATAGAAGCGACTTTCCGGATTTTGCATAAAGTCTCGTGCTGCGGAACGATCGGGTGACAGGGGAGGCAAAGGGAGACATGTCGTCTCGCCGTGGTGCCGCAAGAACAGGCTTGCCCAGTTGATATTGTGTTGCAACACTAGATTGCATTTTCATTGGTAAGCCAACACCGATGTTTTAAAACGACCGCAGGCGCGGCCTTCCCGGCTGGGATAGGCCGGGGCGGGTCTGCAAGGGGCTTCTTCATGTCGGTGCCAAAGAGAGTTCGGAAGCCGTCCGGCGGCGCGCCCGCGCACGTCGATACCAGCGAATTACGCCAGAACGTGCTGGTCGCCAGCGAATTCCTCAAGACGCTGTCGAACGCGTCGCGGCTGCTGATGCTGTGCCAGCTCGCAGAGGGCGAGAAGTCGGTGTCCGAACTGGCTGTGCTGCTCGAGGAGCGCCAGCCGACGGTGTCGCAGCAGCTCGCGCGCCTGCGCGCCGAGCGCCTGGTCGAGACTCGCCGCGACGGCCAGCAGGTGTTCTACTCGCTGGCCAGCGACGAGGTTCGCAGTCTGATCCTGGCGCTGCACGCGATCTTCTGCAAACCGGGCGGCAAGGTCGCCATGCTGCGCCCGCGGGCAGCCGCGGCACGAAAAGCTCCGCGCGGCTGATCAGCCGCGGCCGAACAGGCGCTGCAACAGACCGGGCGGACGTGGCGCCTGCACGGTTGGGAAGCCGGCCCTGCGCCAGGCGGCGATGCCGCCGCCGAGGACGTAGACGTCGCACACGCCCTTCGCTTTCGATTCGATCTGCCCGGCATACATCCGCGTGCGCCCGCCGGAGGCGCAGAAGAAGATCGCCTTGCGCCCCTTGGCGGCGCGTAGATCGCCCTGCGCGAAGCTGCTCAGCGGCAACGTGATCGCACCGTTGATACGTTCGCGCGCGGTCTCGGAGGGTTCGCGGATGTCGACCAGCACCGCGCCGTCGCCCATCATCCGCTGTGCGTCGGTCGCCGAAATCGTCTTCACACTCACCTCATCGCCTCCTTGCCGTCCATATCAGCGGAACGTCGTCAGATAGTGCCGCTCGAAGATCCGCTTCAGCCAGTGAAACAGCTTCATCTTCGGTCCGACGAAGTTGAAGCGTTCGTTGCGGAACACCAGCATGCCGGAGTCCAGCGTGTCGACGATGCACACCAGCTCCGGCTTGAACCGCGTCGCCGGCACCGCGCCGGATTCGACCGCGGCGATGTTGGCCGCGACGGCGTGCGCCTGCAGGTCGGCCTGATGCGCTTGCTTCGGCATCCAGTCCGGGCCGGGGAATGATCCGGCGTCGCCAGCGACCCAGACATTGGGCAGCCCTTCGACGCGGCATAGCTCGTCGGCCTTGATCATCCCGCCCGGTGACAGCGGCAGCTCGGTGCCGGCGAGCCAGGCCGGTCCGGTCAGGCCCGGCATGAACAGGATCAGATCGGCGTCGATCTCGCCGCCGCCGTCGAGCACCACCTTGCGTTCTTCGAGCCGCAGGATCTTGCGGCCGAGCTGCATGCCGATGCCGCGATTCTTCATCTCCTGCAGCAGGCCGTCGACCGCGCGTTCGCCGAGCCGCGCGCCCGGCCGCGCAGCCGGGCTGAAGAACACGATTTGGAAGCCCGGCCGTTTGCCGCGCCGGCGCAGCAGCGTATCGATGATGAACAGGAATTCGAACATCGGCCCGCCGCGCATCGCGCCGGGCTCCTCCGGATTGGTGGCGAAGCCGACCGCGATGGTACCACCCTTCATGACGTCGAGCCGGCGGCCGATCTCCTCGCCGACTGCGATACCCTCGCACGGGATCAGCGCATGCTCGATGCCGGGAAGCTTGCGCATGAACCGGGCGCCACTTGCGATGATCAGATGATCGTTCGAATAGTCGCCATGATCGGTCACCACGGTGCGACCGCCGTTCCTCAGTCCGACCACCGAAGCCTCGACGAAATCGATCCGATACTTATCGAAGAAGTGCGCCAGCGGCACTTTCAGTTTCTCGCCGCTGCGCAGGCCGGCCGGAATCCAAATCGTGCTCGGCAGGAAATGCAGCTCGCGCCGCGGTGAGATCATGGTGATGACCGCATCGACCTTGCGCTTGCGCAGCGCGCGGGCCGCGGTCAGCGCCGCGAAGCCCGATCCGATGATGGTGATATTCCGCATCCTGGCGTTCCTGTCGGCATCGGCCTGCCGTTCGTGCTCCGACGCTCCCACGGCGGCGGCGGAACGTCTGTGACGATGTCACCGCGGCTCCGGACGATGGCTGCTATCGGGAGATCGGGATTGCGCGGACACGCAGGCGCGGCCAAGCTCGTGGCGCGGGCAGGCGGCAGCGCAGTGCGCGCGCGTGATTGGAAAGTCGGGACCCTCATGGCATCGGAAGAATTCAACCGCTGGGACAGCCGGTTCGCGGTCGAGGATTACGTCTTCGGCACCGCGCCGAACGCGTTTCTGGCGTCGTGCCGCGACTTGTTGCCGAAACAGGGGCGGGCGCTGTCGATTGCCGATGGCGAAGGCCGCAACGGCGTGTTCCTGGCCGAATGCGGACTGTCGGTGCTGTCGGTGGATTTCTCGCCGGCCGCGCAGGCCAAAGCGCACAAGCTCGCGGCCGAACGCGGCGTGACGATCGAGACCCGGACCGCCGATCTGTTGAGCTGGGACTGGCCGGGCGATTTCGACGTCGTCGCCGGCATCTTCTTCCAGTTCGTCGAGGCCGAGCAGCGTCCGCGGATCTTCGAGGCGATCCGCGCGGCGCTGAAGCCCGGCGGTCTGCTGCTGATCGAAGGCTATCGGCCGAAGCAGCTGATCTACAAGACCGGCGGTCCGAGCCGCGCCGACAATCTCTACACCGCCGAACTGCTGCAGGACGCATTCGGCGATTTCAACAATTTGTCGATCCGCGAGCACGACAGCGAAATCACCGAGGGCACCGGTCATGCCGGGATGTCGGCGTTGATCGATTTGATCGGGTGGAAGCCGCGCTGATCACTCCATCGCGCAGCCGTCGGGCACCGGCGCGCTGCCTTGGCGCAGGCCGAGCCAGGCGTCGATCGTGGATTGGTCGAAGCCGGCTTCGCGGCGGTCGCCGGATTGGATCAGCGGTCGGCGGATCAGGATCGGCTCGGCGATCATCAGCGCCAGCGCGGCGCTCTCGTCGAGCGCGGCCAGATCGATCGCACCGGCTTTGATCTTCGGCGCGGAGGCGTTGAACCAATCCGGGATCGGCTTATCGCCGAAGAACGGCCGCAGCGTTGCCGGCGTCCACGGCTCGGCGAGCAGGTTGCGCACCTCGAGCTGGTGTCCCGACGCGATCAGCAACGCCTTCTGCCGCGCGTTGCCGATGCAGCCGGGCTTCTCGTAGAAAATCACCTGCGCCATGGTCGTTCTCCCTCAGCCCGTCGCCGCGTCCGAATGCGCTCCCGCCGCCGCGGCGTCGCGCCACCAGGCGTCGAGCGCGGCGCGGTTGCAGGGCAGCTCGGTGCTCGCGTCGCCGACGAAGGCGCGCCACGCCTCGGCGCATTTCTCCGGCACCGCGGTCAGCAGCGGCAGGCCGGCCATGATGGTCTCGGCGAATTCGGCGCGCAGGCCCTGGCCGGTCGCCTCCTGCTTGGAGAATTTGTTGATCACCACCAGCGCGACCTCGCCGGCGATTGCGCGGGTCACCGCTTGGGCCGAGTCCGCCAGCCCGGCCGCGTCGAGCTTGCAGGAGCCGGCCCCACCGCCCAGCGTCTGCGAGATGCCGATCGCCGCGCCGGTCATCAGGTCGATCACCTGCATGTCGATCCGTCGCCCGGTCGCGTCCTTGACGTTTCGCTGCACCAGGCCGCCGAGCCTGTCGCCGGCGCGCACCCGCTCGGCCGCAAAATCGGCCAGCAGGCTGTCGACATCGTCATCGCCGCGATAGATCACGGCGGCGATGCGGGGCTCGGTCGGCGTCATGGCGTGCCTCCTGGTGCGGCGGATCGGCCTGGATCGATCAGCAAACCTTGTGCCGCCGCTACGGTCTGGCGGCATTGGCAAAACGCCTGATCGGCGAAGGCCTTGTAGCATACCCCTGCGATCGTCCGGGCTGTGGTGAAGCCGACAGCGTTGTATAGGTCTGGACATAACGGCCGCCAGCACGGACTTTCGTGGCGCGCCATCGTCCTTGCTCGAGGAGCCCGCATGCCCGCCGTGACCACCGCCGAACTGCAGCGCCTGCTAGACGACGACGTGCCTTACGGCGACCTGACCACCGAGGCGCTCGGCATCGGTGACCAGGCCGGGGTCATGGCGTTCGCTGCACGCGATCCGATGGTGCTGGCGCTGGCCGAGGACGCCGCCGCGCTGCTGCGGCTGTGCGGCTGCGAGGTCGAGCTGTTTGCCAGGTCGGGCGACAAGCTCGCCGCCGGCGCGCCGATCCTGGTGGCGCGCGGCGCGGCGTCGGGGCTGCTGCGCGGCTGGAAAGTGGCGCAGACGCTGATCGAGATCTGGTCCGGCGTCGCCACCGCCACACGCGAGATCGTCGAGGCCGCGCGCGCGGTGTCGCCGGGCATCGCGATCGCCTGCACCCGCAAGAACACGCCCGGCACCAAGCGCTTCGCCGTCGCGGCGGTGAAGGCCGGCGGCGCCGTGATGCACCGGCTCGGCCTGTCGGAGACCATTTTGGTGTTCGCGGAGCATCGCGCGTTTCTGGACGAGCAGCTCGCCGCCACCGTCGCGCGGCTACGCGCCGCCGCGCCGGAGAAGAAGCTGATCACCGAAGTCGCCTCGATCGACGCCGCGGTGGCGGCCGCCGAAGCCGGCTTCGACGTGCTGCAACTGGAAAAATTCGCCCCCGCCGACGTCGCCGCTCTGGCCGCGCATCTCGCCGCCACGCCCCACCACCCCGTGATCGCCGCCGCCGGCGGCGTCAACGCCAGCAACGCCGCGGCGTATGCGGAGGCGGGTGCCCATGTGCTGGTCACCTCGGCGCCCTACATGGCAAAGCCGAGGGACGTGCAGGTGCGGATTAGTCGGGACGCGAAGTAATCGGGGTGCGGAGTAACAAGTAACCACAGAGCGGAAATCCCGCCCCGAACCGCAGCGCGCTCCCTCTCCCGCTTGCGGGAGAGGGCTGGGGTGAGGGCGCCCCAGGCAGTGAGTCCGCGTTTCGCGGAACGGAGTGCCCTCACCCGCCGCGCTACGCGCGTCGACCTCTCCCGCAAGCGGGAGAGATTGCGCCGCCGCGACGGAGAACCGGTCACCCCCGCGCGTAGCTCGCGGCCCGGTCGGCGATCGTCTCGCGCAGTACCGTCTTCTGGATCTTGCCGTTGGCGTTGCGTGGCAGCGGCTCTGAACGGATGATGATGCTTTCCGGCACCTTGTAGTCCGACATCCGCGCCGCGCAGTAGGCGGCGACGTCGCGTTCGCTCAGCGCAACATCACCGTTCGTCACCACGATGGCGTTGACGCGTTCGCCGAGCACCGGATCGGGCGTGCCGATGATCGCGGTCTCGAGCACGCCGTCGATGCCGCAGATCACGTTCTCGACTTCGGCCGAGAAGATCTTGAAGCCGCCGCGGTTGATCATGTCCTTCTTGCGGTCGAACACCCGCACGAAGCCATCTTTGTCGATCGAGCCGATGTCGCCGCTGCGCCAGGAGCCGTTCACGAATTCCTTCTCGTTCGCGTCTGGTCGCTGCCAATAGCGCGGCACCACCATCGGGCCGGCGATCAGCAGTTCGCCGGGCTCGCCGGGCGCGACCTCGTTGTCGTTGGCGTCGACCACGCGGACATGGGCGTAGGGCACCACCTGGCCGACACTGTCCATGTGGTCGCGCCAAAAGGCCTGCGGCATGATGGTGGTCGGCGAGGTGGTCTCGGTCGCCCCATAGGCATTGCGGAGCTGTAGATTGGGCAGCCGCTTGCTCAGCATCTCGATGGTCGGCACCGGCATCGGCGCGCCGCCGAAGCAGCCGATCCGCCATGCCGTAAGGTCATGCCTGTCGAATTCCGGCGACATTGCCACCAGCGTGTAGATCGCCGGCACCAGAATCGACCAGGTGATGCGCTCGCGGCTCGCCAGCGCCAGGAAGTCGGAGGTCTTGTAGGCCTGCCGCATCAGCACCACACAGCCGCCGGCCGCCAGCGTGGCGTAGGACACGCCAACCAGGCCGGTGACATGCGACAGCGGCACCGCGACCAAACCGCGGTCGTGCTCGGTCAGTGCGTGCGCGCGGGCGAACGCATAGGCCGAGTGCAGGATGCTGAGATGCGTCAGCTCGGCGCCCTTGGGCTTGCCGGTGGTGCCCGAGGTGTAGAGGATCACCGCGGTGTCGTCCTCGTGCAGCGGCACCACCGGCGCCTGGGCAGGATCGGCGGCCAGCAGATCGTCGAACGGCCGGGCGCCGGGCGCGTCACCATGCGCGACGAACCGTTGCGTCAATTCGGGTGCTTCTGCGGCTGACGGGATCTGGTCGGCCAGCTCGGCCTCGAACACCAGCAGCTTGGCGCCGCTGTTGCCGAGCAGGAATTCCAGCTCGGCCTTGCGCTGTCGCGTGCCGATCGGCACCACCAGCGCGCCGATGCGATTGCAGGCCAGCGTCAGGCTGAGGAACTCCCAGCAATTGCCGAGAAACAGCGCGACGCGGTCGCCGCGTGCGATGCCGAGCGACGTCAGCGAGGCTGCGATCCTGCGGACCAGAACGTCGAGTTCGGAATAGGTACGGGTGCGGTCGTCGACGATCGCCGGGCGGTCGCCGAACCGCGCGACCAGATCGTCGAACATCGCCGCCAGATGCGGCGGGCGGTCGGCGAAGCACAGCATCGTCCTGTCGCCATAGTGGGTTTCGCGGCGCAGCGCGCCGCCGATGCCGGTGTCCGCCCAGAACGTCATGCACGTTTCCTCGTTTTCGTTTCTTGGGGCGCCGGTCGGCGGCCCGGCGCCACTCTGCGGCGGCGCCGGCATAGATTATCCCGGCGGATGCGCTCACCGCCAGTGCGCTTGTGGATTGATCCGTCAGGTGAAGGCTGGGTCGTTCGGCACGCGCTGCAGGACAAGCGGTGACGGGCGCACGGCGCAGCCGGCTGCGCCGGCCTGGGGGGCCGGCGCCGGCTCTCATCATGGTGAGGCGGGGAGGGCGGGACCGGCCCTGGCTCGGCCGGTCCCGGGATCTTACTCCGCGGCCTGCATGATGCCGCGGGACTTCGCGATCGGGTCGGCGACGGTGTCGATCGCCTCCATGGTCTTTTCGAACGGCACGAAATCGTCGTCCATGATCGCGCGAGGATTGAAGCTCTCCTCGGCGATGACGCCGTGCACGCGGCGGCGCTGCATGCCCATGTTGCCGCCGTCATAGATCGGCAGCACCGCGGCCTCGCGCAGGTACTTGCCGAACTTGTACTCGGTCGACAGGCTGTTGACGCCGACGATCTGCATGCACTTGTAGACGCACTCGAACATCGTCTCGGTGACGTTGATCTTGCACATCGCGCCGAGCAGCTCGGCATGCTGCGCGTGCTTGTCGAGATAGTCCGCCGCGCGCCAGGAGAAGTAACGGGCGGATTCGATCTTCGCTGCGACGTCGCCCATGATGTAGCCGGCATTCTGGAAGCGGATGATCGGCGTCAGCGATCCGGCGGTGTTCTTTTTGAGGAACGTGAGGGCGTCCTCGTAGGCCGCGCGCGCTACGCCGACGGCGGCGATGGCGGCGACGGGGCCGGACCAGGCGAAGTTGCGGTTGATGACGAAGTCACCGTTGCCTTCGGCGCCCGGCAGCAGATTGTCGACCGGGACCTTGGCGTTGTCGAAGATCACCAGCGCGTTCGAGGTGGTGCGGTGGCCTTCCTTGTCGAGGAATTTCCAGGTGATCCCGGGCGTGCCGCGTTCGACGACGATCGCCGAGAGACCCTGGGTTCCGCCGACGCTGCTGTCGGTTCGGATGATCGCCGTCTGTGTATTGCTGCCGAGCCCGTCCCAGCCGGCCGACGACGACCATTTCTTCTTGCCGTTGAGGACGAAGTAATCGCCCTCGCGAACGGCGGTCATGCCGATGCCGGCCTTCGGCAACGGGCTGTCGAAATTCGCGGTGCCGCCGCTGCCACCGGGCGGTTCGCCGGCGGTCCAAGCGCTGAGATAGGTGCCGGTCGGGTCGGAGGTCGCCTCGCCGATGAAGCGCTTCTTCTGTTCCTCGGAGCCGTACCAGGCGACGGGCATCAGGCCGAGGCCGTTGCACAGGACGGTGCAGGCGAAGCCGGGATCGACGGCGCAGATCTCCTCGGCCGCGATCACGAAATCCAGGCAGGACAATCCGCCGCCGCCATACTCTTTCGGCAGCATCGCCATCGCGATGCCGGCCTTGTAGGCCTCGATGTAGGCCCCCTTGGTCATCTGGTACGCCAACATCGGATCAGGCTCTTTGTCGGCCGCGGGTATCACCGGCGCCAGGACCCCTTCGGAAAAATCCCGCGCCATCTTCTGGATTTTGCGCTGCTCCGCCGACATCGTGAAATCGATCGCCATTCGCGTTCTCCACTGTGCTGATTACTTGTCGTTGCAACGAAGAGCCCGGCCGCCCCGCTCAACGTCCGTATCATCGGTCGGCCAGGGCAAACGACAAGAAGATGTTTTAGGCAGTAAAAACTGTTTAAACTGGCTATAAGCTTTTTGGACGTGCACGCTGTCGGGGTTTTGTGCAGGATGTGGCCGAAATTCACGCAGCGGCAGTGACGGTCTTGGGTTACATCTGACGCGAGGGCTGAGCGGAGGCGATTGGTGATTGTCGGCGACACCCAGCAGAAGCTGCTGGCGAAACTCCTGGAGGCGAAAGCCGGACTGACGATCGACGAGCTGGCGGGCGCGGTGGACCTCACCCGCAGCGCGGTGAAGCAGCATCTCGCCGGCATGGAGCGGTCCGGCTACGTGCAGCACACCTCGTCGAAGAGCGGCGGCCGGCCGCGCTTTTTGTACACGCTCACCGACAGCGGGATCGATCTGTTTCCGAAGCGCTATTCATGGTTCTCGCGCGTCATGTTCGAGAGTCTGCGCAAAAAGATCGGTGCGTCGAAATTCGGCGCCTACATGTTCGAACTCGGCGTCGACATGTCGTCGGCTGCGATTCCGCGTCTGGTCGGCAAGACCCGGGTCGAGCGGGTCGTCGAGATCGTGAAGATCATGAACGAGACCGGATTTGCCGCGCGGGTGATTTCGCCCGGCAAGGGCGAGAAACTGCCCCGCATCGAGTGCAAGAACTGCGTGTTCCACGATCTATCCAAGGACTATGTCGAGGTCTGCCAGTTCGATCTCGGGTTTCTGTCCGGCCTGATGGGCGCGCCGATCGAGCATCAGGAGTGCATGCAGCGCGGTGGTCAGGCCTGCAGTTTCAGGTTCTTGCCGACCGCCTGAATTTCCGGCGGCGGCGCTGTCTTCGCGAACGGCGTCGCCGCCGAGCGCGCGATCGCGCGCGGGTCGAAGTCGGAATGGGCCATCACCGCGCAGATCTTGCGCATCTGCATTCCGAGATTGCCCGCGTCGTAGAGCGGGAAGACCGCAGCCTCGCGGAGATAGCGCTCGAGCGGCAGCGATCTGTCGAGCGCATTGACGCCGACCACCTTCATCGCCTGAAACACCGCACCGAACAGCATCTCGCTGCAGAACACCTTCGCCATCGGGCCGATCGCATGGCCGTCGGCGTTGTGAAGATCGTGATAGTGCGCTGCCTTCCAGGCGAAGGCGCGTCCGGCCTCGACCTTCATGGCGACTTCCGCGAGCGTGTAGGCGACCACCTGGTGGCTGATGATGGGTTGGTCGCCGCCGCCGGTATGCGTCTTCGCCCAGGTCAGCGCGTATTCGTAGGCCGAACGTGCGACGCCGACCGATGCGATCGCCGCCACCGGGCCGGACCAGGTGAACGCCTTGTTGATGACCAGATCGCCGTCCCCGATCGCGAAGGCATTCTCCTCCGGGACCCGGCAATCCGAGAATACGACCGAATTGTTCTGACAGAGGCGGTGGCCGAGCTTCGAGATCGGCCGCTCGTAGGAGATCCCGGCTGTCCCGCGGGGGACGATGATCGCGGTGAGGCCGCGCGAGCCCGCGGCCTGCGGATCGGTTCGCACGATGCAGACATTGACGTCCGCGCCGCCCAGATCCCAGCCGCCGGCGTTCACCGGCCAGAATTTTCGTCCGTTGAGGACGTATTCGCCGTTCTTGCGGTCGTGGGTGGCCGTCAGTCCGATGCCGGCGGGGTACGGAGCGGCGCCGTCGAAATTGGCTGTGCCGCCGGGATTGCCGGCGGCCTCGCTCACCGTCCATCCCGCCAGATACTCGCCGCGCGGGTCGCTGGTCGCCTGCGGCAGCCATTTCTGTTTCTGATCTTCGGAGCCGAACCACACCAGCGGCATCAAGGCCAGTCCGTTCACCAGCAGGATCGTGGCGAAGCCGGGATCGACGGCGCAGATCTCCTCGACCACGATCTGCAGGTCGAGGTTGGAGATCCCGCCGCCGCCGTATTTCTTCGGGATGAAGCCGGTGGCGAATCCCAGCTTGTAGCTTTCGATGTAGGCGCCCTTGACCGCCTGAAACGCCCGTTGTGGATCGTCATCCTCGTCGGCGGCACGAACCAGAGGGGCGAGGATCTCGCTGGCGAATTCGCGAGCGATCCTTTGCAGGCGTCGCTGATACGATGTCAGCGTGAAGTCGATCGCCATCATCGCGTCCTTGGCGGTTCTACTTAAAACAGTTTTGCATATCTAAAGTTACGCAGCATGGTCTTATTGTGTGCAGGCTGTCCCAATTGATGGGCAGCGTCACGCAGCGGTCGCGCTGCTGATCCTCTTGCGGTCGTCGCGGCGTCTCGGGGCCGTCAGTGGAATGTGAATGCGGGCGATCTGTCGCCGCCGCTTGGGCCATGAGCGCGGCGGCGGGTTTGCGTCTCGATCCTCGCAGAGGCGCATCCTATATGTGGGGTACACCGCTGCGGCGTTCCGACAGCGGGGTTGCGGTATGGCGCATGGGATGAAGCGCGGGAGAGGGGATCGAGTTGCGGGCAACGGTGCTGGCGGCGGGTGGAATCGTCTTGCGACACGGCGATCAGCCGTTGTTCGCGGTCGTCCGCATGCGAAAGCGCGGCGACTGGGTGCTGCCGAAAGGCAAGCTCGAGCCCGGCGAAACGACGCGGCAGGCGGCCGAGCGCGAGGTGCTGGAGGAGACCGGCCACCGCATCGCCGCCGTGCATGAGTATCTCGGCACACTGGCCTATGAGGTCGGCGGCCGCTCCAAGGTGGTGCATTTCTGGCGGATGGACGCCGAGCCGGAGCCGAGCCGGCCGCTGATGAAGGACATCCGCGCGGTCGATTGGCTGCCGCTGCGCGAGGCGACGCTGCGCCTGACGCGCGCCTACGAGCAGGCCTTCCTGGCCGAAGTCGGCCCGCTGGTGCTCGCCGCCGCGGCGGGCGTCGCCCAGCCGCCGCGCGCGACGCCGCCCGACCCACAGTGGACCCGGCCGCCGTCGCGGCCGGCGTGGGACGCCGAGCCGGTCACCGAACTCGCCGACGCGCCATCGCTGGCGCTGGAGCAGCCGGCGGAGCATGAGCCGCGGCCGAGCCTGCTGCAGCGTCTCCGCGCTTGGCTGCGCGGCCGCAGCTGAGCGCGCGACGAAACAATCATTTGATTTGGCTCAAACCCGGCTTGCCGCGCCTGCCTATCGTTCGTGAAACGCCGCCGCAGGGCGGCAGACGATCGGGAGGGGATGGCAATGAGCCTGGGTGTGGCCAGAGACACGGGCGCGACTGAACGCGCCGCAAGCGGGGCGCCGAGCGCCCGGCGCGAAATTTTCGGGACGCCGATCTTCGGCCCGGAAGCTGCGCAGAAGGGCTATGCCCTCAACAAGATGTGCTTCTCGTTCAACGATGCAGAAAACCGCGCCGACTTCGTGCGCGACGAGGCGGCGTATTGCGCGCGCTACGGCCTCACCGTCGCGCAGACCGAGGCGCTGCTCGGGCGCGATCTGTTGAAGCTGCTCGATCTCGGCGGCAACGCCTACTACCTGGCGAAATTCGCCGGCATCCTCGGGCTCAACATGCAGGACATCGGCGCGCTGCAGACCGGGCTGAGCGTCGAACAGTTCAAGGCGAAACTTCTGGCAGCGAGGGACAGCTGATGGCCACGATCATCGGCGGCCTCGCCGCATCCCACGTGCCTGCGATCGGCGGCGCCATCGCCAAGGGGCTGCAGAAGGACCCGTATTGGGCGCCGTTCTTCGACGGCTTCGACGCGCCGTGCCGCTGGCTAGATGCCATGAAGCCGGACGCCGCGGTGGTGATCTACAACGATCACGGCCTCAATTTCTTTCTCGACAAGATGCCGACCTTCGCGGTCGGCGCCGCACCCGAGTATCGCAACGACGACGAGGGCTGGGGCATTCCGGTGCGCGACCCGTTCCGCGGCGATACCAAACTGTCGTGGCATATCATCGAGACGCTGGTCGGCGCCGAGTTCGATCCGGTGACCTGCCAGGAAATGCTGGTCGACCACGCCTACAGCCTGCCGATAGAGCTGTTCTTCCGCGACCGCGCGCACGCCGTCCCGACCGTGCCGGTGGTGGTCAACACCGTGCAGCATCCGCTGCCATCGCTGCGGCGCTGCTTCAAGCTCGGCCAGGCGATCGGGCGTGCGATCGAAAGCTATCCGGAAGACATCAAGGTGGTCGTGATCGGCACCGGCGGGCTGTCGCATCAGCTCGAAGGCGAGCGCGCCGGCTTCATCAACACCGCCTTTGACCGCCGCTGCATGGACGCGATGACCGGCGACATCGACAGCCTTCTCGGCATCGATCCGTATCAGCTGGTCGAACTCGCCGGCAGCCAGGGCGTCGAAGTGATGAACTGGGTCGCAATGCGCGGCGCGTTGCTCGGTGACGTCCACGAACTGCATCGCAACTATCATTTGCCGATTTCGAACACCGCGTCGGGCATCATGCTGCTGGAAAACCGGCCGCGGCTGGCGAAGGCGGCGTAGCAATTCAGCCGCCGTCATTGCGAGGAGCGCAGCGACGAAGCAATCCAGGGACACAGTGCACGGCGCTGGATTGCTTCGCTTCGCTCGCAATGACGAGAACAAGTAAGGGCGTGTCATCACCACCGAGGAAACACCGCAATGTTCGCCTTCGATCCCTATTCGCCCGCCGTCGATGCCGACCCGTTTCCGCTCTACAAAATCCTGCGCGACGAGCATCCGGTGTATTGGAGCGAGGCGGCGCAGATGTGGGTGCTGTCGCGCTATATCGACGTCGCCGGCGCCGGCACCAACTGGCAGGTGTTCTCCTCGGCGCAGGGCAACCTGATGACCGAGCTGCCGAACCGCGCCGGCGCCACGCTCGGCACCACTGATCCGCCACGGCACGACCGTCTGCGCGGCCTCGTCCAGCACGCCTTCATGAAGCGCAATCTCGAAGCGTTGGCCGAGCCGATGCGCGACATCGCACGCGAGGCGGCCGAGGCGCTGCGCGGCCGCGCGCAGTTCGAGTTCATCGCCGACTTCTCCTCGAAGTTCACCGTGCGGGTGCTGTTCGCGGCGCTCGGCCTGCCGCTCGGCGACGAGCAGACGGTGCGCGACAAGGCGGTGCTGATGGTGCAGAGCGATCCGGTCAGCCGTGCCAAGGGACCGGAGCATCTGGCCGCCTACGCCTGGATGCAGGACTATGCGGCCGGCGTGATCGCGCAGCGCCGTGCGGCGCCGCAGAACGACCTGATCTCGCATTTCTCGATGGCCGAGATCGACGGCGACAAGCTCGATGAGCGTGAGGTGTTGCTGACCACCACGACGCTGATCATGGCCGGCATCGAGTCGCTCGGCGGCTTCATGAGCATGCTGGCGCTGAACCTCGCGGACTTCGCCGACGTCCGCCGCGCGGTCGCGGCCGATCCGGCGCTGCTACCCGACGCGGTCGAGGAATCGCTGCGCTACAACACCTCGGCGCAGCGGTTCAAACGCTGCCTGCAGAGCGACCTGACGCTGCACGGCGTCACCATGAAGGCCGGCGATTTCGTCTGCCTCGCTTATGGCTCCGCCAATCGCGACGAGCGGCAGTTTCCGAACGCCGATGTGTACGATCTGAAGCGCAAGCCCAAAGGCCATCTCGGCTTCGGCGGCGGCGTCCATGGCTGCCTCGGCTCGGCGATCGCCCGCATGGCGATCAGGATCGCGTTCGAGGAGTTTCACAAGGTCGTGCCGGACTACGCGCGCGCCGCGCCGCAGCTCGACTGGATGCCGTCCTCCACCTTCCGCAGCCCGCTGCGGCTGGAGATGACGGTGGATCGCGCCGCCACGCGGCACGCGGCCTGACTGCTACTTCTCATCGCCCAGCGTCAGCGCGACGCCGGTCAGCGTCGTGGCGATCCCGAAGCCGAGCGCACAGGTGATGGCGAAGTCGGTCATGCGAAAGCCGGACGGGTCCATCGCCATCAGCACCGGCCGGATGCCGGAGGCGTCGGAGTGCGTCGTCAGGAAGGCGAGGGTGAGGCCGAGGGCAACGCCCATCAGAGCGTGGCCGGCGATCGCGAGCGTCCGGGTGACGGTCTTGGGCGATAGTCTGCGGATCCGCGGCTGTGGCATGCGGCGCCTCCTGATCGAGGCTGCAACGCGTCTGCCCGCGCGCTGTTCCGGCTGGCGCGAAGGGAATTGGCGAGACCGAGACAATGCCCCGGCGGGGGCGCCTTGCGTAGTTGCACCGCGGTCGGCGCGCCGCCTGGTCGAATGCCACTTCGCTGCTCCGTCATGGCCGGGACAAGCCAAGACAAGCTCCCGGGCATGACGGTTCAGTGTGTGGCTCGTTACGGCTTGGCGATGTGCCAGGCGCCGTTGAGGAAGCCGTCGCCGGTGGTGTCGCCGGGCTTGGTGTCCTTGGCGAAGGTGTAGAGCGGCTTGCCCTTATAGGCCCACATCTTGCTGCCGTCGTCGCGGGTGACGATCGTCATATCGCCGGCCGGCTTGGCGTCGGCGGCGGCCGCGAGCGGCGGCCAGTTGGTGGCGCAGGGGCCGTTGCACATCGACTTGCCGCCGGCGTCCTTGTCGAAGGTGTAGAGCGTCATGCCCTTGGCGTCGACGTAAGTCTTGCCGGCGGCGGTGTCGGCGGTCTTGAGCATCTGGGCGGAGGCCGCGGTGGCGATCAGTGCGAAGCCGGCGGCGGCGAGAAGCGTGAGGGTGCGGGACATGCGGAGTACTCCTGGTGAACGGGGGCGACGCGATCGCGTCGTCCTCATCAACAGCACCGCGCGTCGATTATTCCCGGCCGCTCTCACTGCTGATCGCGTCGCCCCAGCTTAGCCGCCGAAAGCGCGCGTACGCGGCCTTGTCGCGCCGCGGTGCGACTGCGGTGGTGAGCCCATCCGGCGTGCACAGCTTGGCGGTGATCGCTACCTTGGACTGCTCCGGCTGCGCCAGCACGCGCGACGGCCGCGACGGCGGCGGCGTACGGCTCAGCGCCACATAGCTGAATTTTTCGTCCTCATAGGGAAGTTCGGCGCCCTTGAGGTGTTGATGCAATCTGGAGCGCGGCAGCCGCTGGACGAAGTGACACCAGTCCGGCGGTTGCAGCGGACAGGCGTCGTCGTGCGGACATGGCGCGATCACATGCGCGCCCTGCGCGATCAGCCGCGCGCGCAACTGGATTACGCGCGCATGGCCGGCCGGCGTGCCGGGCTCGACGATCAGCAGCGTCCCGGTGGTCCTCCGCCACAGCGCATCGGCGAGCTCATTGCGCGCAGCGTCGCCGAGTTCGTTGATGATGTAGCTGGCGATCACCAACTCGGCGGGCGTCGCGCTCGCGAGCAGTTTTCGCGCGTCGCCGAGCTGGTAGTCGAGCGTTGCGGCGCGCGGGCGATCGGCCGCCAGCGTCAGCGCCAGCTCGCGCAGCGCCGGGTTGGCGTCGAGCAGCGTCAGCGTGTTCAGGTTTTCGAATGCCTGAATCGCCGCGAACGATGCAGTGCCGGGCCCGGCGCCGACATCGAGCAGCGTGCCAGGTGAGAAGTCGGGCGTGATCGCGGTGAGGGCATTGAAGCTCGCCGCCACCGCCGCATAGGTCGCCGGCATCCGCGCCCCCGCATAGGCGATCGCGTCGGTGGCACTGACGATCGGCGCCGAGGTGCCACCATCGCGATAGGTTTTGGAAATCGCCGCTGCCCGCGCCGCCGCGTCGGCACGCGCGGTGCCGTGCAGCAGTTGCTCGAGCGCGGCTTTGAGATCGGCGGGGAGGGCGGGGGAGATCATCGTCTCGCTCCTCGTGAGGACAGGACGATCGTGTCTGAAACGTTGCAGTCGGTGCGAGCACCACCCTCCCCTGGAGGGGGAGGGTCGCTCGCGCAGCGAGCGGGGTGGGGTGGCGAAGCGTTCATCCGCAGTGCCCGCGGCTCCCGGCCCCCCCCCCCCCCCCGCCCCGGGGGGG
>NZ_JAJNAL010000049.1 GCF_022271405.1 Rhodopseudomonas infernalis
CCCCCCCCCCCCCCCCCCCCCCCCCCCCCCCCCCCCCCCCCCCTCCGCGGGTCGCAGAGGCTTGGCTGCGCCGAGACGCCCCCTCACCCGCCGCGCAAGAGCGCGTCGACCTCTCCCCGCATGCGGGGAGAGGCGCAGGCCGTGCGCGTTGACAGGCCGTGTTTCCGCGGCTTGCTCCAGCGACTTGCTTCAGCGCCGCCATCAGCATTCCTTCGGGTCGACCAGACCCTTGCTGCGCTCGACGATCTCGTAATTGCCATTCTTGGCGACCGCCGTGTACATGTTCATCTTGCAGTGACGCTTGCCGGGAACCATCTCGGCGGGGCCGCCGGGGCCCTCGGCGATCTTGGCGTGATCGAGCGCCGCGGCGACGCCGTCGCGGTCGACCTTGCCGGCTTCCTTGACGGCCGCTTCCCACAGCTTGAGGCCGCGATAGGTGCCGGTGGCGGCGCTGCCGGCGGCGAACAGGAAGGTGCCCGGGAAAGCCTTGTCGTATTCGGCCTGGATCTTGGCGCTGACCGGATCGTCCTTGGCGACCGCCTTGAAGTAATCGAGGCAGCTCGCCAGGCCTTCGATCTCGGCCGGCTGATTGATGCCGAGCGTGTTCTCGTCATAGTACACGCAGGCCAGACGGCCGCCATTCTTGAGGAAGCCGGCTTCGTAGAGCTGCTTGAAGAACGGCCCGACGCCCGGCGGAATGATGGTGTTAAACACCACGTCGACCTTGTTGGAGATGATGCGGTTGACGGTCGACGAGAAGTCGATCTGGTCGAGCGGATAGTACTCCTCGAGCACGACCTCGCCGCCATTGGCCTCGATCACCTTGCGGGCATAGGCGTTGAGCGTGTGCGGCCAGACGTAGTTGGCGGACGGCAGCGCGAACTTCTTGCCGCCGTTCTTGATCAGCCAGGGAATGAATTCGTCGCACTGCTGCGCCGGGGTCGGGCCGGTGCAGAACAGGTTGGCGGTGCACTCCTTGCCTTCGTAGAGCTGCGGATAGATGTACAGCGTCTTGCCGCGCGAGACGATGACGTCCTTGATGGCGTTGCGCATCGACGAGGTGACGCCGCCGAGCACCATGTCGACCTTGTCGCGCTGGATCAGCTTGCGGACGTTGCCGACCGCGACGGCTTCGTTCGACGCGGTGTCCTCGATGTAGAGTTCGAGCGGCCGGCCGAGCAGGCCGCCGGCATCGTTGATCTGCTTGATCACCATCTTGGCGACGTTGGCGTCGGCGTTGCCCGCATAGCCGATCGGACCGGTTAGGTCGGTCGCGATGCCGACCTTGATCGGGCCGGCGGCGGCGTTGGCCCAGCCGGCCGGCACCACCCAGCTGCCGACGCCCGTGGCGATCGCGGTCCCGGCGAAGGCGAAGTTGGAGAGGAAGCGGCGTCGATTGAGCTGGAAGTCGGAGTCGCTGGACATCAGGCTAGATCCCTTTTCCCGAAACGAGGCCCTGCGGCCGGAACTTGATGAAGACGATGGCGAGCACGAAGACCAATACGTCGGCGATCACCGGCTGGATCACCCAGGGCAGCGCGGCCGACAGCGTGCCGATCACACCGGCGCCGGCGACCGGCCCGGCGAACGATCCGATGCCGCCGACCATCACGGCGACGAAGCCCTGGATCAGGAAGCGCAGGCCGAGATCGGCGAACAGCGAGAACACCGGGACGATCAGCGCGCCGGCGAGACCTGCGAGCGCCGCGCCGAACGCGAAGGTGGCGCCGTAGATCGCGTTGGTGGAGATGCCCGAGGCGCGCGCCAGCGCCGGGTTCTCCAGCGAGGCACGGACGCGCAGGCCGAACGAGCTGCGCGACAGCAACAGATAGCTGCCGACCATCACCAGCGCGGTGACGACGATGATCACCAGCCGCCAGCTCGAGAAATGCATCGAGCCGAACGCCACCGAACCGCCGATCGGCTCCGGCACCGAGATATAGAGGCCGCCGATCAGGCCGCGGACGATTTCGCGAATAATCAGGCCGAGCGCGTACGTCCCCAGCATGGCGACGATCGGCGCGGCGTAGAATCGTCGCACGATGAGGCGTTCGAGCACGAAGCCGAGGGCGCCGACCACGAACGGCGCCGCCACCATGCCGGTCCAGACCGGCAGGCCCGCGGTGTAGGCCAGGTAAGTGACGTAGGCGCCGAGCAGGACGAATTCGCCCTGCGCGAAGTTGAAGATGCCCATCATGCTGGCGATGATCCCGAGCCCCAGCACCACCAGAACCACGATGGCGCCGAAGCTCAGAATTTCGAACAGGGCAACGATCAGATTTTCCATTCGACCTTACCGGATGGAGCAGCGACGATGCGCAGGGATGATCCGGAAAACCGGTGAACGCTTTTCCGGATCATGCGCCTCACATCTTCTTCCAGTCGCCCGCCTGCTCGAACGCATGCGCGGCGCGATAGATGGTCGGCTCGTCGAAGTGCTTGCCGATCAGCATCAGGCCGACCGGCAGGCCGTCGACCATGCCGCAGGGGATCGACATCGCCGGATGATGGGTGATGTCGAACGGCGCGGTGTTGCTGATCATCTCGAACGCCCGGCCGATGATCTCTTCCCGCGAGGCGCCCGGCGCCGGCAGCGGCGTCGCTTTCATCGGCGTCGTCGGCATCAGCAGCAGGTCGTATTTCGCCAGCGCGGCGTCGTAGGCCGCGGCGATCCGGCGCGAGATGTTCTGCGCCTTGCCGTAGTAGCGCGGCCCGAAGGTGTTGTTGATGTGGGTGCCGAACAGCAGCATCATCTTGGTGGTCTCGGACAGCGAGTCCGCCTGCCCGCGCCAGCCGCGATGCGCCTTCATCAGCGCGGTCGAGTACAGATCCGGACGGCTGAGGCCGTAGCCGTCGCCGTACATCATGGTCTGGGTCATGCCCTCGACGCCGATCGGCATCCACACCGCGGCCGCGAGGTTGTGGGCCGGGATCGAGATTTCCTCGACGGTGGCGCCGAGCCCGGCCAGCCGCTTGGCGGCTTCGCGGACGCTCTCGTTAACCGCCGCCTCGGCGCCGACCTGCTCGAAGCCTTCGCGGACGATGCCGATCTTCATGCCCTTGACGCCGCCGCCGAGCGCCTTGGTGTAGTCGTGCAGCACCGGCGCACGGATGCGCGGATCATAACCGTCGTCGCCGGCCAGCACTTCGAGCAGCAACGCGTTGTCCTCGACCGAGGCGGTCATCGGCCCGGTATGGTCGACGAACACCTCGATCGGCATGATGCCGGTGTAGGGCACCAGGCCCCAGGTCGGCTTCATGCCGTAGGTGCCACTGAACGACGACGGCATGCGGATCGAACCGCCCTGGTCGCCGCCGATCGCCATATCGGCCTCGCCGAGCGCCACCACGACGGCACTGCCCGAGGACGAGCCGCCGGCCGAGTAACCCATCTTGTGCGGATTGTGCACCGGCCCGTTGGAGCCGGTGTGGCTGCCGCCCGACATGCAGAAATGCTCGCAATGCGTCTTGCCGAGGATCTCGCCGCCGGCGTCGAGGATGCGAGTCACGATGGTGGCGTCGAAGTCCGGCACGAAGCCTTCCAGCGTCGAGGAGCCGTTCATCATCGGCACGCCGGCCAGCATGATGTTGTCCTTCAGCGCGACGGTCTTGCCCTTGAGCTTGCCGGAGGCCGCGCCCTTGACGCTCGACTTGCGATACCAGGCGTTACGCGGATTTTCCTCGGCACCCGGCTGATAGCCGGGGGTGCGCGCATACTTCACCAGCGGCACTTCGTCGGGCAGCATCGCCACAACATTGTAGGCATCGACCGTCGGCTGCAGCAGCGCGCGGAACGACACCACGTCCTCGTCAGTGAGCGACAGGCCGCACTGTTCGGCGACATCGAGAAGCTGCATGGGGGTTGGAAGCGAGACTGCCACGACGTGATCTCCTGAGCATGAACCGGCTGACGACGCCGGCCCCGGGGAAGACCGACCGCGGCTCAGCACCGCTGCGTCATGCGATTACTACATACGGAAATATTTTCCCTTTCAAGTATAATTTTGCAACATCGCTGTTGTTATGCCGGATGCTGGTCAGAGCGCGCGGCTCAGAAGCCGCGGATCAGCCGGAAGTCGAGGCCATCGGCCTGCGCCAGATGGATTCGCATCCGGGCGCGGCCGTCGCGCAGCATCACCGGCCCCCGGGCGCCGCGATAGACAATGTTCTTGGCGGCGGCGAGCAACGGCCCGCGCGCCAGCGTTTGCGCCTTGTGGGCCACGGCTTCGAGAAAACGCAGGCCTTCGTAATTGGACTGCCCGACCGAGCCGACCGGCGGCGCCGTCGGCCCGAAGGCGCGCGCATAGGCGGCGCGGAATTCGTCGTTCTCCGGCGTATCCTCGCAGCTGAAATAGCCAGACGCGCAGAACAGGTTTTCGGTCGCCTCGGCGCCGATGCCGAGCAGGATCGTTTCGTCCATCGCGCCGGCGAGCCGCAGCACGCGGCCGGCCAGGCCGCATTCGGCGAAAGCCCGGTTGAAGGTGACGCTGTCGGTGCCGATCAGCGAGATCAGCACCACGTCCGGCCGCGCGGCACGGATCCGTTCGAGGTGTCGCTCGTGATTGTCCTCACCGAGCGGCACGAACTCCTCACCGACCACCTGCCCGCCGGCATCGGCGATATAGTTCTTCACCGCTCGATGCGACAGCCACGGCCAGACATAGTCGCTGCCGATCAGATACCAGCGCTGCGCCTTCTTGACCTGCGCCAGCCAGTCGATCGCCGGGCGGCTGGTCCAGCGCGGCGTCTCGCCGATCGTCATCACCGCGGGCGATCGTTCGCCGCCTTCGTAGACCGGCGTGTAGATATAAGGCACCCGGCTGCGGATGGAGTTGCGCAGCGCGACGCGGACCGCGCTGATATGCGAGCCCATCACGATGTCGATGTCTTCGTCCTCGACCGCGCGGGCGACGCTGTCCGTGACCTGCTCGATCGGCCCGCCGGCGTCGTACATCACCAGCTCGATCTCGCGTCCGAGAATGCCGCCACGCTTATTGATCTCGGCGGCCGCGAGCAGCGAAGCGTTGCAGCAGGCCGGGCCCCACAAGCCCGGCGCGCCCTGGAAGGTGACGAAATTGCCGATCCGTAATTTGTTGCGCGCGCGGCGTGCCGCCGCGCCCGAGCCGTCGCCGGGGCCGTCCATCCATGCCGCATCAGCCAGCGACGACACTCGATCAAGCAAGCCGAGTGGCGCAACGGCGGCGGCACCGTTGCCGAGATCCCCGATCGAGAGCACACCCTCTCCTGACTATTGGCGCCGGCCTGCAGCGAAAGTCTGGCCCGCACAGCAAGTGATGCTATTCGAAAATATTGAACTTTCAAGAATAGATGTGCATATAGAAGCAGCAAGTGCAGCACGTGATTCATTCAAAACGAACGATAAAGTCCCAGCCGTGGCCAGATCGCCCAGCCGCAACCCGCCGATCACCGAACACCTCGCTTATCTGCTCGCCCAGGCGAACCGGGAGATCAACCGGCAGCTGGAGGCGCGGCTGCGCGATGAGGGCGTGCCGGTGGAACAATGGCGCATCCTCAAGGTGCTGTCCGACGGCAAGGGCCACTCGATGGGTGAACTCGCCGACGAGGTGCTGCTCAATCACCCGACGCTGACCAAGATGATCGACCGCATGGTGTCGGACGCGCTGGTGTATCGCGCGCAGGATCCGGACGATCGCCGCAAGGTCCTGATGTACAGCTCCGAGCGCGGCAAGGCGTTGACGCAGCGGCTGAACGCCCTGGCGCTACGCCAGGAAGCGCACATCGCCGAGAGCTACGGCGACAAGGCGACCGCCGAACTGAAGCGGCTGCTGGAAAGCCTGATCGACACCGCGACCTGATCGGCGCCGGCGCACACCGCGCCGCACAGACATCTCCATTCATATTCTGCGATCAATCCAGGCGCTACCTGGAAGGTGCGGGCGACGGCGGTCGGATATGTCGGCGGCGCTCGCCGATTACTTCGTCCCCAGTAACGTCGTGTAGCTCGCCGGAATCCAGGCGAAGCGCGTGCCCGAGGGCACGATGTGGCCGATGCCTGGAAAGGCGATATGCGCCGCCGCGATCCATGTGCCGGTCGTCGCTGCGTCAGCGAAGATCGCGCTGCGCTGCGCCTGCGCCGCGAACGGGTCGCTGTCGTAAGTCAGCGTGATCGCCGGATCGCGAAACTGGATCGGCGCGACGTGGACGAGGTCGCCCCACACCAGCAGACGCTGTCCACCGCTGCCGACTTCGTAAGAGGTGTGGCCGGGCGTATGACCCGCAGTCGGGACGGCACGGATTCCCGGCGAGAGCTGCTCGCCGTCCTTGAAAGGCTTCAGCCGGCCGGCCTCCTGATACGGCTTCAGCGACGCGCGATCACCTTCGAACATCGACTTCAGGAACGCCGGCGCCTTGCCTTCGCTCGCCGGGTCGAGCCAGTAATCGACATCCCGCTGATTGACCCGCACGATCGCATTGGGAAACGCCGCCCGGCCGTGCGGCGCGACGCCGCCGACATGGTCGGCATGCAGATGCGTCAGATAGATTTCGTCGACCTGCTCGGGCTTGTAGCCGGCCGCGCGCAGGTTTTCGATCAGATGCCCGCAGCAATCGCCGTACAGACTGCCGGCGCCGCTGTCGATCAGCACCAGCCTGTCGCCGGTGTTGATCAGGAAGGCGTTGATGGCGCCCTCGAGCGGCAGCGACAACCGCTCGGCGGCCAGCAGGGCCTCGGCCTCGCCGGGATGCGCCTCGGAGAGCTGCACCGCGCGCCGCTTGCCCTCGGCGTCCGTTTCGTTGCGCAGCATCACCTTGTCGACTGGAAAGGGATGCGTGCCGTCGAGCAGCGCGGTGATCTCGAACTGCCCGAGCATCATCCGATAGTATCCGGGCGCCTGCGTACGCACTTGCGGCGCGGCCGCCGGGGCCGCCTCGACGGCCAGCATCGACAACGACACAACGAGAAAAATAGCCTTGATCGCTTTCAGCATGGCGTCTCCGGTTGGCTCACATCGGCATTGTCAGCCGATGCCGCGGCGGCCTCTTGTCGATTTCCGTTGCGCGTTGAACGCGTCGATCACCGCGACGCCGATCAACCCTGCCAACCGTCCAGGCACGTGAGCACCCGCGCGCGACATGCCCCGCCATCAGGGCCCAAGATTGAGGACATCACCGACCTCAATACGTCCGCGAGAAGCTCTAACAACACATTCCTGGCCAAGCTCGCCCCCAATCACCGCAAGCCGAACGGCCAATATGTGATCGCGCCGGAGATGAGACCTTCATTCATCGAAGGCCTTTCCGTGGGCAAATTCCACGAAGTAATGCTGGCGACCGCGATCCAATTATCGTACTCGGCGTTCGGACCGGCCTGGATGTCCGTCATCAGACGCTCGATTTCCTGCAAGCGCATTGTGGGAAGGCCGGGACCTACTACTACAGGATTTCGTGCGGCGTCGATGACCGACCGGCTCGGGACCATTCCGATCGTCTGCCGAACGAAAGCTGCAATGACCGCATGTACGATCTGGTCATCATGCCGGAGTTGTGTTGCAGGCGGGTCGCTCGCCTTCTTGCTCCAACCAATCGCAAAATGCCTTCGTCGGCGAGCCATGTTCGGTCCCCGCGGGCAAGTAGGCGAAGTAGCTTCTCGCCGGAAGGCTGACATCGGGAAAGGGCACGATCAGTCGGCCGGCCGCGACGTCTTCCGCGATCAGGGCGGTTGGTCCCATCGCCACGCCCAAACCATCGATCGCCGCCTGAATGGTCAGGAAGAAATGATCGAATGTCAGCGTCGCAGTCGGCGTGACGCGAGGCTGTCCGGCTTGGACCAGCCAATCGTTCCACAGTCGCGGCATCGACGTGACGTTCAGCAGGGTGTGTTGAGCGAGATCGGAAATGGCCTCCAGCGGCAGCTTCGCGACCAGTAAGGGGCTGCAGACCGGCAAGCGTCGCTCCGAAAGAAACAGCCGCGACGTGAAGCCGTGATACGAATCCGGGCCGCCGCGGATCACCACGTCGAACGTGTCGGCGAGCGCGTCGAGCGGGGCGTTTGACGTCGTAAGGCGGACCTCGATGTCGGGGCGCTCGTCGCGAAAACGTCTCAGCCGGGGAAGAAGCCAGCGCATGCTGAAGGTCGCCAGCGCATTGACGCGCAGCACGGCCGCCGGCACTTCGCCGCGTGTCGCGCGATGGCGCAGGACAGCGGAAGAAATTCGCTCGAGTGCCGGGCCGATTTCCTCGAGCAGCGCGGTGCCGGCTGGTGTCAGCGTCACCCGCCGCGTCGATCGCCAGAACAGCGCGGGTGCTCCAAGGCGATCCTCAAGCAGCCGGACCTGCTGACTGATGGCCCCATGTGTCACGCCCAATTCAAGCGACGCTTCCTTGAAGCTGCCAAGGCGAGCTGCCGCCTCGAAAGCGCGGACGGCGTTGAGCGGCGGCAAGATCCTGCGCTGCGCGGAAAAACCCATTGATCAGAAATCCTAACTCATCGCTCGAGTATTACTCGTTTGTGCCACTTGCCTCAATGCTGCAAATTGGGTTCTACGGGCTCGCCCCCACGCCTACGGGTTCGATGTACAGATTTTCTATCGCTGAAAGAACTCGTCACCCTGTGAAGGGAAGGAATCGACATGAACGAGGCGGCCGCAGCTGCTGCGAGCCGTCCGCGCGAAACCGCATCGAGTCCATCAGCCCGGCGAAATCGCGCAGTCTGCTGGCCGCGTCCCTCACCCACGCGCTTCATGACGGCGATACGGACAGTCTCTATGCCTTCCCGCCGGTCTGGCCGGCGCAGTTCGGCCTGTCCTATGCGGCACTCGCCGTCGTGCGCGCCCTGTATTTCGGGACGATGGGTGGCATGCAGATTCCGGCCCACCGAGTTGTTCGCGGCTTGTCGCCGCGTGCGGCCCTCATCCTGTCCACTGTGGCTGCGGCGAGGGGCTTGCTGATCATGGCGCTGCCGCTCGGCTTCGCCGGTCTTTGCGTCGGCCTGGTGGTCGCCGGCATCGGGTCGAGCATACAGCACCCCCGTGGTTCGATGCTGGTCACCGACAGCTACGGCGCGGCAGCGCGACGCCCGCTCGGCATCTACAACGTCCGTTTGATGCGGTTGCCAGATGCGACAAAGCGGCCAGAGCCGACGGGTCGCGCCTACCGCAGTAACAGTCCTGGACTACATCCCATCGCCACATGGAGACTGACTTAATGGATACCATCACGCAGGCGCCGCTCATCTTGATAACGGGCGGAAGTCGTGGCGTCGGCGCAGCAACTGCGCGGCTTGCTGCCGCACAGGGCTACGATGTCGCCATCAGCTTCGTCTCCAACGAAGCTGCCGCCGTTGCAGTGGCGACCGATGTGAGAGCCGCCGGCCGCCGGGCGTTGACTGTGCGTGCCGATAGCGCCGATCCGGAGCAGGTGGCGCAGCTTTTCGCTGCGATCGACCGCGAGTTCGGCCGGATCGACGTCCTAGTGAACAACGCTGCAGTTCTCGCGCGGCAGTCACGCCTCGAGGATCTCGGCTTCGAGCGGATGCAGCGGATTTTCGCCGTCAACACAATTGGCGCCATTCTCTGTGCACAGCAGGCCGTCAAGCGGATGTCCTCTTGTCACAACGGGCGGGGCGGCTCAGTAATAAACGTCTCTTCTGCATCGGCCCGGCTCGGTAGTCCGGGCGAATATGTTGACTACGCCGCTTCAAAGGGTGCGCTGGAGACATTCACCACCGGCTTCGCCAAAGAGGTCGCGCGCGAAGGAATTCGTGTCAACTGCATTCGCCCCGGCCATATCTACACCGAGATGCATGCGAGCGGCGGCGAGCCAGGGCGGGTAAATCGCGTCAAGGACTCGATCCCAATGGGTCGAGGCGGGCAGCCGGAAGAAGTAGCGCGCGCGATCTTGTGGTTAGCCGGTGCCGAGGCTTCGTTCATCACCGGCACGTTCCTCGATGTCACTGGCGGCAAGTGAGTAACAGGAACTGGTTCTCCTTGAGGCGTTCCCCGGAGTGGTGTTTCGCCCGATCGGCGATGAACCAGAAACGGCCCCATTCAGCGCTATCTGGTCCCCGCACAACACCAGCGCAGCGCTCAAGAACCTTCTCGATCTCGCGACAGACATCGCTCGCTCGGTCAGACCTGGCCGCGTGTGATCTGTCGTCGCCGACAGAGCTGTGTCGCTCTTTCGGGGCGTGAACCGCCAAACTCATGCGAATGATTGACTTCTTGAGCGGGTTCGATCAATCTACACCCAACGTCAGGTTTAATAGGTAGTCGTTTGTCGGCCCTCATGCAGATCGGCGAACTCTCTGAGCGCGCCGGCGTCAGCCACCGGACCATCCACTATTACGAGCGGATCGGGCTGGTGAAGCCGGCAGAGCGCGAGGGGGCAGGCTATCGCTACTACGACGAGATCGCGCTGAAGCGGCTGGAGAAGATCGCGGCGCTGAAGAAACTGGGCTTGAGCCTGGACGACATCTCGGCGGTCATCGACCTCTATTTCGAGGACGCGACCGGCATCAAGGGCAAGGAGAAGGTGCTGGAGATCCTTCAGACCCAGCTTGCCAAGGCTGACGCGCAACTCGCGGAGCTCTCGGCGTTCAAGACGGACCTCGAGGCAAGCATTGCGCGCATGAACCATTTGATCGGCAAGGCGCGCAAGGACTGAGCCGAGACATCACACGGGCATCATGACGCCCTCAATCTACACCTGACGTCACGTTGATGTGAGGTCAGGTTTGCTCGGAGGCCGCATGCCGCGTCACGCCGGATTAATGCTTCTTCTCATGGCTTGCGGCTTCCTGGTCGTCGGGCAGCTCTATGTGACGATTCCGCTCGTCGGCGACATCGCCTCCCGCTTCGCCGTCGATCCGGGCCGGGCTGCCCTGGTTGGCTCGGCCTTCGGCATCGCGTATGCCGCCGGCTTCCTGATCTTCGGACCGCTATCCGATCGCTACGGCCGGCGAGCGGTTTTGATTGCCGGCCTCGCAGCGACCGGCGTGACCACGGCGCTCGTCGGCCTTGCTTCCACCTTCGCCGTGCTGCTGCTGACGCGCGCGCTGCAAGGACTGGCAGCCTCGGCGTTCCCGCCTGCCGCACTGTCGCTCGTCGCCGAGAGCCTGCCTCCGGCCCAGCGGCCGCTCGGCGTGTCGCTGATGAGCTTCGCCTTTCTCGGCGCCGCGCCTTTGGCGCAATTCTTCGCGGCGCAGTCGGGGGCGGGGCTGCCAGCGATCATGCTCGAACTCGCTCCGCTCTATCTGGCCGGTGCGACCGGTCTATTCTTCGTCGCACGGCCTGATCTGATTGCAGCGCCAAGAGACGGTGCTGTGGTCAGCGGAGCCATAGCCTCCCTCTCGCGTGATCGGGGCATTCTGGCCGCCTGGGCCGCAGCCGCGACCGTGCTGTTTGGCTTCGTGTCGTTTCATGCCGGTGTACAAGCGCTCGGAGGAGACGTTCGTGTCGATCTCCAGTCGCTGCGCCTGATTGGCCTGCCGCCCTTGGCTCTGACCTTCGCAGCGGCGCCACTGACACGACGTTTCGATGCACCGACGACGGCGCGGGCCGGTCTGCTGCTGGCGGCGCTTTCGCTCGGTCTGGGGATTTCCGGCACGCCCAACGTCCTGCTGCTCGCCTGCATCCTGCTGTCGGCCGGCGTCGCGCTCGCCGTTCCGGGGCTGATCGCGACCGTGGCGGGCCGCGCCACCAACGCCAATCGCGGGCTGGCGCTCGCCGTCTACAGCTTCACCCTGTTCATCGGTGCGAGCCTCGCGCCGCCGGTCGCGCAGGCGTTGGCCGCCATCGGCACCATCCCGCTTTTCCTGCTGCCGGTCGCACTGCTTCTCGCCGCCGCCTTCGCCGTCGGCATCCGCTCACCCACACCGGCCAACCCATGAGGAGCCTGCCCATGCCGAAGCTGCCCGCATCCATCGCCTTCGCCGCCGCGGGACTGCTGGCGAGCGCCGCAATCACGGCCTCCGCCGATACCACGAAAGGAAACGCCATGACCGTCGCCGCACATGCAACGGAAACATCCATCGGTAGCGCGGCAGGCCTCGCAGCGCGCCTCATGCCATCCGGCTATCAGGCGGCGGCACGCCGTTTCGTCTCCGTTGACGGCGAACGCGCGGAGCTGGTGCGCTACGAGCGCGCCGACAACCGCAATGCTGCGCTCGGCGGCGAGCATTTCAGCACGGTCATGGCCGCGGATGGCCGTCTCAAGGGCTTCGCCCGGATGGATCTCGCTCTCGTCGGCGGCGCGTTGCCGTCGCGCGAGGAGACGCAGGCCATCGCCATGGATTTCCTGCGCGAGGCCGCGCCCGATCTGCTGCCGGTGCTCAAGATCAGTTGGATCGAGCCGCATGACGAGCCGCTGCGCGTGATGCGCAACGGGAAGGCCGAGTCTCTGACGCTCACCGGCATGAAGGTGAAGATGCGCAACAGCGCCGACGGCCGCTGGATGTGGGTGATCGTCGGCACCGACCGCAAGGTCATGGTGTTCGAGCGCGACATCGTCTGGGTGACGTTCCCCGGCCACCGCCAGACCGAGAAATGGCTGCACGATTCCTGGCTCGCCGAGAAGGGTTTTGCCGCACGCGCCTCATGATCCGTCCCAAGACCAAACAGGAGAGAATGCCATGAACAGACGCGAGCATCTCAAGCTCGCCGGCCTCGCGGCGCTCGCCGCGACAGCGGGAAGCCTGCTGCCGTCTGGAGGCGCGCAGGCACAAACGGCGACCGCGCCAATGCCGCCGCTGATCAATCTCGGGGCCCTGGCTGCCGCAATATGGATACAGGGCAGAGTAAACGAGAAGGTCTCTCGCGAAGCTCGCCGCTTCGATCAGGAAGAAGAACGCAGCAGCCGATCGAGCTTCTCGACCGTGCCTTCTTCCTGCATCGGCGTGTAAATCACGAGCTTCAACTCCGAGCTGTCGAGGACGGCGAGCCTTGTATATTCGAACACCATGCGGCCGACCTCCGGCTGGTCGATCCGCTTGAAGCCTGCCACCGCGCTCGAGACCTCGTGGCGCGACCACAGCGCCTCGAACTCGGAGCTAGTGGCCCGCAGGAAGGTGATCAGCCGGTCGAAGTCGGGGTCGCCGGCGAAGCGAACGCTGTCCGCGCGGAAATTGGCGAGGGCGATCGGCGCCATGACCTCCCAATCCACCACCTTGGCGCGGTGCTCGGGATTGGCGAAGACCATGTGCATGATGTTGCGGGCGTCGCCCTGCAACCGGCCATAATCGCCGAACACCGCGGCTGCAGCCGGATTCCAGGCGAGAATGTCCCAGCGCCGGCCGAGCACATAGGCCGGCTGGCGGTCCATGCTCTCCAGCATCCGAAGCAGAGCGGGCGGAACCTCTTCCGCGCCGCCAGCCAACCGCGCCGGCGGGGGACGGTCGCTCAGCCGAAACAGATGCTGGCGTTCGTCGGGATCGAGCTGCAACGCGCGGGCGATCGCCGACAGCACCTCAGCGGAGGCGCGCACATCGCGGCCCTGTTCCAGCCATGTGTACCAGGTCGATCCGACGCCAGCGAGCAACGCCACCTCTTCGCGGCGCAGGCCCGGCGTGCGACGGCGCACGCCCTGCGGTAGGCCGACCGCCTCCGGCGTCAACCGCTCGCGGCGACCGCGCAGGAAATCCGCCAATTCGTGGCGTCGTGTGTCCTCGTTCGAAACCTTCGCATCCATGGTCATTATCATAGCAGGATCGATACCAGGATAAAGTCAGTCCTGAATGCGATTCCGGTTCGATGGCAGCTTCTTCCTAAAAGGAATGCTGGCGTGAACACGGGACAACAAAAAACTATTCTGATCACCGGATCGACAGACGGCGTCGGGCGACGCACCGCTGAATTGCTTGCGCTTTCTGGTCATCGCATCCTTGTCCACGGCCGCGATGCCGAGCGTGCGCAAGCGGTCGTTCAGAGCATCAAATCGACAGGTGGAGAGGCGCAGTCCTATCTGTCCGACCTGTCGGCATTGGCTGGGGTCGATGCGCTCTCGCAAACATTTCTTTGTGAACAACCGCGCCTCGATGTCCTGATCAACAATGCCGGGATCGGCTTCGGCCGGCTCTGCGACGGACGCAAGCTTAGCCCGGACGGCTATGAGCTGCGGTTCGCCATCAACTATCTCGCCGGCTTCCTGCTGACCCATCGGCTGCTGCCGCGCCTCGTGGCTGCGAAGGGGCGCATCGTCAACGTCGCCTCGATCGGCCAGCACCCGATCGACTTCGACAATCTGATGCTGGAGCGGCGCTATGCCGGACGACGCGCCTATCGCCGCGCCAAGCTCGCGCAGATCTTGTTCACCATCGACCTGGCGCAGGCGCTCGAAAGCACAGGCGTGACCGTCAATGCGGTCCATCCCGCAACCGAAGCACGCGCCCGGCTACGGGCGGTAAGCCTCGAATTGACCGGCCTCGGGCCGGACCATCTGACACGACCCAGGGCGATCGAGCCTTCACGAGCAGAGCCTCGTGAGTGGCCCGGCGCCCGCCCAAGCGGAGACCTATCAGCCACAAGCGCAAAGGAGCGGCCATGATGCCCGACACCCCTGATCACCCCCATATTTCATCTGAACCGCAGCAGCTCGACCGCGGTACGCGGCGTCGCGTGCTGAAGCTGTTGTCACTCGCCGCCGGAGCGGCGGTGCTGGCGCCCACCGTCCTGCAATCGGTCTCGAAGGTCCGGGCGGCGGATGCGACGGGCAAACGCACGATCCTGATCACCGGATCGACCAGCGGCATGGGGCGACGGCTGGCCGAGCGTCTCGCCGGTCCCGGCACGACCGTCCTCGTCCACGGCCGTAACCGAGGGCGTGGCGAGGAGGCCGTGAAAGCCGTCCGCGATGCCGGCGGCGAGGCCCGCTTCTACGGCGCTGACTTCGCCTCGCTCGCCGAGGTCCGGCGCCTGGCCGAGGCGGTGGCGAAGGACAATGACCGCCTCGAGGTGCTGATCAACAATGCCGGCATCTTCAATGGCGAGCCCGGCAACGGCCGCCAGCTCAGCAAGGACGGCCACGAGCTGCGCTTCGCCATCAACTATCTCGCGCCCTTCGTACTGACGCAGCAACTGCTGCCGCTGGTGAAAGCGGGCCGTCCCGCTCGCATCGTCAACATCGCGTCCTCCGGGCAGAACCCGATCGACTTCAACGACGTCATGCTGGCGCGCGGCTACAGCGACCAGCGCGCCTACGGCCAGAGCAAGCTCGCGCTGATCATGTACACCCTCGATCTCGCGAACGAGCTGAAAGGCTCGGGCGTCACCGCGAACGCCATTCATCCCGCCAACTACATGGACACGCCCATGGTGCGGGACGCCGGCATCCGGCCCTGGACCAGCGTCGACGAGGGCGCCAATGCGGTGCTGCGCCTGATCGAGGCGAAAGAGCTCGCCGAGACGACAGGGCGCTATTTCAGCGGCCAGAGTGAATCGCGGGCGAGCAGCCAAGCCTATGACGAACGCGCGCGGGCGCGTCTCAAGGCGCTCAGCCTCCAGCTCGCCAGCGCTTGATCCCACCATCCTTGTCCCGCCGGAGCGCGACCTGTGCGCTTCGGCCTTCCTCCAATTTTGCGGGGCGCTGTCGGTCCCTGCCGTTTTTCAGGACTCAAGCACGCCCATGTTCCCGTCTACCATCACACGTCTTCTCAATATCGAACGCTCTGAAGCCGCCCCGGTGATCGCCGGCTTCCTGATGCAATTTTCCCTGTTCGTCTGCTATTTCGCGATGCGCCCGATCCGCGAGACGATGGGTGTTGTGGGCGGAGTCAACAATCTGCAATGGCTCTTCACCGCGACCTTCGTCGCCACGCTCGCCGTCTCGCCGCTGTTCGGTTGGCTCGTCTCGCGCGCAAAGCACCGCAACATCACCCGCTGGGCGCTCGGCTTCTTCGGGCTCAACATCCTCGGTTTCGCGCTGGCGATCCATCTCCACGGCGAGACCGTCTGGCTCGCGCGGGTCTTCTTCGTCTGGCTATCGGTCTTCAATCTGATGGCGATTTCGCTCGCCTGGAGCGTGCTGGTCGATGTGTTCGACAGCGGCCAGGCCAGGCGCCTCTTCGCCATGATGGCGGCCGGCGCCAGCCTCGGCGGTCTCGTCGGCCCATTGATAGGGGTTCTGTTCGTCACCCATATCGGCAATGCCGGTCTTCTGGTGGTTGCGGCCAGCATGCTGGTGGTGACCGCCTTCTGCGCCGACCATCTCCTGACGCATCATGTTCGTCCCGACCGAGACAACCGAATAGCCGCACCTGCGCCTGAATCCCGTCTCGGCGGCAATCCGTTCGAGGGCGCGGTGCATGTGTTCACCTCGCCGCTGTTGCTCGGCATCGCGCTCTTCGTGGTGCTGCTGGCCAGCGTCAGCACCTTCCTCTATTTCGAGCAGGCCCGCTTCGTTGCGGAGCGCTTCACCGACCGGGCCGAGCAGACCCGGTTCTTCTCCAGCGTCGATGCCGTGGTCCAGTTCCTGACGCTGCTGATCCAGGTTTTCCTGACCGGCCGCATTGCCTCGACGCTGGGCATCCGCGTTCTGCTCCTGACCGTGCCGATCCTGATGACCGCCGGCTTCCTGATGCTAAGCGTTTCCACCATGCTCGGCATGTATGTCGTTGTCATGGTCATCCGCCGCGTCGGCGAATATGCGCTGGTCCGGCCCGGCCGCGAGATGCTTTTCACCGCCGTTCCAACTGCCGACAAGTACAAGGCGAAGAGCTTCATCGATACAGTTGTCTATCGCGGCGCCGATGCGGTCAGCGGCTGGGTGAAGGCGGCTTCGGACATGCTGCTCACGCCTCAGATGGGCGCCGTCGCCGGAGCCATCCTCGCGTTCGCCTGGATGTTCTCGGGGGTCTACACGCTGCGCCAGCACCGACGGGCGGAGGAGCGTGTCGTATGAAGCCAGAGAGCTGCGACTGAGAAGGCCTTAAGATGCGTCGCGATCACCCTGACGACGCTGTCTGCGAGTTGCGTGCCGTTCCCCGGCGTCGTCTTCCGCCCGATCGGCGATGAACCAGAACCGGCCCGATTCAGCGCCGTCTGGTCACCGCACAACACCAGCGCAGCGCTCAACAACCTTTTCGATCTCGCTACGGACAGCTGAGGCCGGCCTGCATCGGCCAGCTTTTCGTGCGTCATGTTGCGATCATGGCGAGTCCGACGCAGATTGACCGCCATGACCTCTTTGAGATCCATGGCAGGACAGCAGCCTGCGTCGGAACGATCATCCCGATTCGTGAAACCTTGTGGTACTCATTCTCCAGACGGTCGCAGTTGCGACGTGACGGGCTCTATCCTGGCAAGGAGATCGGCGGTGGCGACACCCAGGACTGAAGCGATATCCACGAACTCGATAACATCGATACGTCGTTCGCCATTCTCATACTTGGCGACGAAGGATTGCGGCTTGTTCAAGCAGGCGGCAACCGAGGCGCGCGTGACGACAGACCGCCGCCATTGAGATATCGGCGCGGCAAGCAACGCGAATGCCGCCCGCGACATGCAATATCTCCGCTTGGCGAAGGCCTATGCTGAGCCGCCTGCCGCTTAGAGAACGGCGAGACGGCCCTCGAAACCATCTGAAAGCCCTCCGCAGTAGAAAAAAGAAGTGAGGACGGCGACGTGAAAGAACTGTTTGAGCGCGCCGCAAACGGCAAGCTGGTTTCGCATCGGGATTTGCACATCATCCTCGACGCTCTGCCGGTCCCGCTGTCCTGGGCGCTCGTGCCCGGCGGCGAAATCCGCTTCATGAACCGCGCTTTCAAGAAGACCTTCGGCTATACTGAAGAGAGCTTCCGGACCGTGGACGAGTGGATCGACCAGACCTATCCGGTCGAGGCCGACCGACAACGCGCCCGTGACCATTGGGAATATCTCTGGAAGGCGCAGGGGAACCGCATCCGCGAGATTCCGCCCGTTGAGGTCTCGGTGCGCTGCGCCGATGGGACGATCCTGACCGTGCAGCATCGCGGCATCCTGCTGCACGATATCGGCATCGGTATCGCCACCTTCGAGGACATCTCGGCACGCAAGGCCGCCGAGGACGCGCTGCATCGCATCTCCTTCCAGGACCCATTGACCGGTGTGGGAAACCGCCGCGCCTTGCAGGCCCGCTGGGTCGAGGAGACATCGACCTCGGCCAACGACAATGCATGCCCCGTGGCCGTGCTGCTTATCGACCTCGACGATTTCAAGCCCGTCAACGACGCGCTCGGGCACGATGTCGGGGACGCCCTCCTGACGGCGCTGGCCGACCGGCTGCGTGCCTGCACGCGTGGCAGCGATCTCCTGTTTCGAATCGGGGGCGACGAGTTCGTGATCCTATTGCCGGGCCTCGGTCATCGCGGCCAGGTCGGCACGCTCTGCCGCCGGATCATCCGCGTGCTCGCCGAACCCTTCCTGGTCGAAGGTCAGTCGGTTGCGGTTGGCGCGACCATCGGCGCCAGCCTCTGGCCGCAGCACGGCGCGGATCTGCGTGAGGTCCTGCGTCAGGCCGACGAAGCGCTCTATCGCGCCAAGCGCCGCCAGAAGGGCGGCTGGGAGTGGTTCGAAGCGCCGAGCACCAAGGCCCTGCGCACACCGCGCCGGGACCAATCGCGTAACGAGATCGCGGTATCGCAAAACGACATCTTCACACCTTCTGCGAAACGCGAACGATCCTGAGTCCCGTGATGTCTCGGAATCGAGCGGGAGGAGCCGACAGCTTCAACCAACCGGACGATCAGGACATGGCGCCACGCACACCGACCGCGCGAAATCCAACCTCTCACGCACGCTCAAAGCGATGGTCGGCTACGGCCTCATCCGCATGGAGCGGAGCGGCAAGAAGTTTCGGCGGGATCATCTGCGCGCTCTTGCCCTGCGCGTCGAGGTCGGAGAAGGCCAGGTTCGCATCATGGGATCGAAGGGCGCGCGACTGCGTGCCCTTACTTCGGTCTCTAGCGGGGAATCGGCGGGTATCGGCGTGCCCACTTTGGGACTGAAATGGCGGAGAGAGTGGGATTCGAACCCACGGTACGGTTTCCCGCACACACGCTTTCCAAGCGTGCGCCTTAAGCCACTCGGCCATCTCTCCGGGCGCCCTCTCATGACCGCGCCGCGCGGTTTTTGCAAGGGATCGGAAGGCGATGGCGGAGATTTCGTCTAAATTATTGATTTAACGGGAGGTCTATCGGCCGGGCCCGATCGTTCGGGGTTGCTCGGCGGGCGCCGCGGCGGCGCTGGCCGGGCCAACTCTTCCCGGTCGACCATAAGAGACCATAAGACACGCAGGAGCGAGGCGTTGTCACACGCCTGCGGTCGATCAGGGCGGCTTGCGGAACCATGTCCGGCGCGCCCAGTCTTGCCGCACCCGGCCGTTCTCCGTGCGTCCCTACTGCAAAATGGCTCCGCCATAGGCCGCCGGCGGGCGGCGCGACCATCCGCCTGCCATTTTGAGCGCGGGAGCCTCCCCCGGGACAGCTCGGCCTTCTTCGCCCTTGGCGGCATGGGCGGCGCCGAGGGCTTCGACGAAGTCCGAGAACCACGATTGCACGCTGCCACGGCGAAGCTTGCCCATCATCACTTCCCAGCGCATCCGCCGCTCGGTCAGAGGCATCGCCAGAGCGGTGGCGATGGCGCGGGCCATGCTTTCGATATCGTGCGGATTCACCAGCAGCGCGGTGTCGAGCTCATTCGCCGCGCCGGCAAATTTCGACAGCACCAGCACGCCGGGATCGATGGGATTCTGGGCGGCGACATATTCCTTCGCCACCAAATTCATGCCGTCCTGCAGCGGCGTCACCAGGCCGACCTGCGCGGTGCGGTACAGACCCGCCAGCACCGCCTGACGGAAGCCCTTGTTGAGATAGCGGATCGGAGTCCAGTCGGCCTCGCCGAGCCGGCCGTTGATGTCGCTGACCAGCCGGGCGAGGTCGCCCTGCAGATTGCCATAGGCCTCGATCGTGCCGCGCGACGGCGTCGCGATCTGCAGCAGCGAGACGCTGCGCTGGAGCGATGGACGGCTCGTCAACATGCGCTCGAACGCGTTGACGCGGTTGATCAGGCCCTTGGAGTAATCGAGCCGGTCGACGCCGATCACCAGCTTCTCGCCGTTCAGGCTCCTGCGCAGTCGCGACACGTCGGGATGCGCCACGGCCTTCTGTGCCTGCTGGGCGAACAGATCGGCATCGATGCCGATCGGGAACACCTGGCAGCGCGAGGCGCCACGCGAACTGGTGATCACGCCATCGTCGATCGGCAAGCCCAGCTCGCTCTTCACGTAAGCCAGGAAGTTCGCACGATCCTCCTCGGTCTGGAAACCGATCAGATCATACGACAGCATCGCCTCGATCAGTTCGCGATTGTGCGGTACGCAGCCCATCGTGGCGGGCGACGCCCAGGGCGTGTGCAGGAAGAAGCCGATCGGCTGGGTGACGCCGAGCTCGCGCAATTCGGCGCCGAGCGCGAGGAAATGATAATCCTGAATCCAGAACGCAGTATCGGGCTTGCGGAACCGCATCAATGCCCGCGCCATGAAGCCGTTCACTTCGCGGTAGGAATGGTAATCGTCTTGCGAAACGCGGATCAAATCGGCCCTGGAATGAAGCGCCGGCCACAGCGCTGAATTTGCAAAACCTTCGTAATATCCACCGTAATGCGCCGCCGGCAGGTCGAGCATCGCTAACGCGCCGGCGCCGAGTTGTTCAATTTCGGCGAAGGGTTCCCTTTGTGCGCCATCGCGCACGCGGCCACTGGAACCAACCCAGATGGCACCAGATTTTTCAACGACAGGTAAAAGTGCGGCGGCCAGACCGCCCGTCATCGGCTCGTTCGCCGAAGCTCTCGCTACCCGGTTGGAAACGACGACTAGGTTCACTTGTCCCTCCGGCGCCCCTATTATTGTTCGAGGGATTAACAACCGTTCATCAAGTTCGTTCCATGACGCAATTCGAACAACTCTAAGGCTATCCGATGGTCCTGCACCGCACGCTCATCACGGGCTGGCGCTGGAGGGTGACGAAGGATCGTCTTGCTAGACCGCAGGCGGGTCGAGCAACCGCGTCAGCCAGGCGCGAACGTCGCGCGGCTCTTCGAAATGTCCATCGACGATGTCGCTGTGGCGGCCGACCGCGAACGCCAGACCGCGTAGTTCGGGCATGATGGCGAACACGGTTTCGTCGGTGACATCGTCGCCGATGAAAACGGGACGGCGGCCGGTGAACGGCTGATGCTTCATCAGTTCGATCACGCCGGTCGCCTTGGTGAAGCCCGAGTGCTTGATCTCGCACACCGATTTGCCGGGCAGCACCTCGAGCGGTGCGTGCGGATTTTCGGCGCGGATCGCCGCGACGGATTCGTAGATCGCCTTCTCGGTATGTGGCGCCAGACGATAATGCAGCGCCAGCGAATAGCCCTTGTCTTCGAGCAGGATGCCGGGACTGATCCGCGCGATCGCCGCGAGGCGGCTCTTCAATTCCGGATCGAGCGGCGGTGCATGGGTCGCGACGCAATCGCCACCCGACAGCAGCCGCATCTCGGCGCCGTGGCCGCCGACAGCGGGCAATTTGAGCGGCGCGAAGATCAGGTCGATGTCGTTGATCGAGCGACCGCTGACCAGCGCGAGCGCGCCCGAGGTGCGCTCGTGCAATTGCCGTAGCGTTTGCTCGAGCTCCGGCGGAACCCAGACTTCCCGCGGCGTCGGCGCGAAGTCCAGTAGCGTACCATCGATGTCGAGCAGAAGCGTGCAGTGTTCCAGGCTCGGCATCGACACGGCCGACGCCGGCACGGAATTTGAATTCAGCCGCGTGGATGTTTCGGCGAGTTTCGCAGTCATTTGTTGTCCTCTACGGCGGCCAGCGGCCGCGCGATGTGTTCGAGCGACCGCCGTTCGGCCGCGATACCATAACGCCATCCGACGAAGGCGGCGATCACCATCAGCACTGCGCCGAGCAGATAACCGGCAAACAGACTGCCGCGCGAGCCAGTGTCGATCAGCGCACCAAACAGCGCCGGTCCCGCGACTCCGCCAATGCCGGTGCCGAACGCATAGAACAACGCGATCGCCAGCGCGCGCACTTCCAGCGGAAACGTCTCACTCACCGTCAGATAAGCCGCGCTCGCAGCAGGAGACGCGAAGAAGAAGATGATCATCCAGGCGATCGTTTGGCCTTGCGCGCTGAGGGCGCCGATCGAAAACAGATAGCCGGAGATCGCCAGCAGAACGCCTGATACACCGTAGGTGAACGCGATCATGGTGCGGCGGCCGAGTGTGTCGAACAGCCGGCCGAGCAGCAGCGGCCCCAGGAAATTTCCGGCCGCGAACGGCAGGATGTACCAACCGACGTGACTGGACGGAATGCCGAAGAAATCGGTCAGCACCAACGCGTAGGTGAAGAAGATGGCGTTGAAGAAGAACGCCTGCGCGGCCATCAGGGTCAGTCCGACCAGCGAGCGCTGCCGATAGGTGTGAAACAGCGTGTGCGCCACTTCGCCGAGCGGCGTGTGGCTGCGCATCCGCAGCCGGATCTTCGGGTGCGGAAGCTGCGCCTCCGGATCGATCCGGGCGCTGCGCTCGATCTCCGCAACGATCGCTTCGGCTTGTTCGGGCCGGCCATGCGTCATCAGCCAGCGCGGACTTTCGGGGATCCAGAACCGCATCGCGAACACGAACACGCCGAGCACGGCGCCGGTGAAGTAAGCAAGCCGCCAGCCGTATTCGGGATCGATCACCGCAGGATCCAGCAGCACGATGGCGGCGACGGCGCCCAGCGCCGCACCCAGCCAGAAGCTGCCGTTGATGACGAGATCGGTCCAGCCGCGGTAACGCGCCGGCATCAGTTCCTGGATGGTCGAATTGATCGCCGTGTACTCGCCGCCGATGCCGGCGCCGGTGAGAAACCGAAACAGCGCGTAGCTCCACAAATTCCAAGACAGCGCGGTCGCGGCCGTCGCAGCGAGATACAAAGCCAGCGTGATGAAGAACAATTTCTTGCGGCCGATCCGATCAGTCAGCCAGCCGAACCCGATCGCGCCGATCACCGCACCGGCCAGATAGGCGCTGTTGGCGAAGCCGACGTCGAGATTGGAGAACTGCAACTGCGGGCTGGCCTTCAGGGCGCCCGCCAGCGAACCCGCAAGCGTGACCTCGAGGCCGTCCAGAATCCAGGTGACGCCGAGCGCCAGCACGACGCGGGTGTGAATCCGGCTCCACAACAGGCCATCGAGCCGAGCCGGAATATCCGTCTCCACGACGCGGCTGTCTGCAGCCGGCGCCCGGGACGGCGTGATGCTTTCGGCGCGGGTCGAATAGGCCATTCACCTCGCTCGGCGTGTTGAGCCACACCGCAACCGCAGGACGTGGCGATGCGCCGCGGGCGGCGGACAGGTTGCGCCGATAACGGAAGGTGGCGGCATCGGTTCCGACACACGGCCGATCGACCGCATCGCAGCGCGTCCCCTCTCCCGCCTGCCCACGCTGGGATGAGGGCGACGCGAACACTGACTCCGTCAGTAGCCCGGATGAAGCGAAGCGAAATCCGGGACGGCATCGACACCGCTCCCCGGATTACGCTTCGCTCCATCCGGGCTACAGACTATCGACAATCGCTCTTGACAATATTCCTACAAGGACTATAGTCCGTCCATCCCGTCCCAAGGAGAGGGGCGACACGCGATCGTCACGGTTCGCGGGACGGGGGGCGATGGACGCGGCAGCGTCAGGCGGGGACGTGAAGGCAGGGCGGGCTCCCTTTCATTGAAAGGCCCCGTGAGCCGACACCGAAGCGCTGACGACCACGCTGCTGCGGACGGCGAAGGCGTGTGGTCCTGATGTCCCGCGTGGCATCAAGCCCCGACGGAGGTCCGGCTTCCACCGAAGCCCAACCTCATGTCGGACGCGACGGCGACCAAAAACCGGGTCGGGCGCCGGGGAGAGCACGACATAAGCCGTTAACACCATCGCGCGCGGAACGCCGGATGTTCTCCGGTGTGACCGTGGTTTCTAACTCGTGTGCTTTTTACTTATGCACACGAGGCCGCGGGTGCATCGGGCACCCGGCGTTCCGCGCGCCCTCTTCCAAGGAGGGCGACAGGAATGCAGCACAGCTCGGGCGCATCGCGCCGCGAGAATGCGTAAGCTTGGCTGTTTAAGGTACGTGGCTGTTTGAAAAGGTGAAGACGTTCGACGTGAGATCGCGCTGGATCACGAGCGCCCATACGCCTCGCCCCGCCCCCTCCGCGTTCAGGGCCCGCAACCGAAAGCCCCGTCTTGCGAATCGCTGCCGGATCTCCCGTCATCTGTCCGTCATCGACGCCGCACCGCGGCTCCATCGCAAAAATCCCAGTTGCAAACTCCGGCGGCCGTGCTTCTAATTGGAACAATTAAAAATTCCACCGGGAGGATTGGGCGTGTCCAAAGTCTCACTGACTGTGAATGGTAAAGCCGTAACCGCGGAGGTCGAGGACAGGACCCTGCTGGTTCAGCTGCTGCGAGATCATCTCAATCTGACCGGCACCCATGTCGGCTGCGACACCAGCCAATGCGGCGCCTGCGTGGTGCATATCGACGGCCGCGCGGTGAAATCCTGCACCATGCTGGTCGGCCAGGTCGACGGCGCCAACATCACCACCATCGAAGGCATCTCGCGCGGCGACGAGCTGCACCCGATGCAGGCCGCCTTCCGCGACAATCACGGCTTGCAGTGCGGCTACTGCACGCCCGGCATGATCATGTCGGCGATCGACATCGTGAATCGCCACGGCGCCGAGCTCGACGAGCACACGCTGCGCCAGGAGCTCGAAGGCAATATCTGCCGCTGCACCGGCTATCACAACATCGTCAAATCGGTGCTCGACGCCGCCTCCCGCATGAACGTGGCGCAGGCTGCCGAATAGGCCGCCTGTCCGCACCTGTTTTCGTCGCCGACCACATAGTCGAATGATGGCTGCGACCCGCGACGCCTGCAAAGCGCGCGATCAAAGCAGCCCAAAGGGAGCAAATGCAGATGGGCATCGAGGGAATTGGCGCCAGGGTCGTTCGCAAGGAAGACCGACGCTTCATCACCGGCAAAGGCCGCTACGTCGATGACGTGAAGATCCTCGGCATGGCGCATGCGCATTTCGTGCGCAGCCCGCACGCGCACGCCAAGGTCAAGAGCATCGACGTCGAAGCCGCCAAGGCGATGCCGGGCGTGGTCGACGTGCTCACCGGTCAGCAGATCGTCGACGACAAGATCGGCAATCTGATCTGCGGCTGGGCGATCCATTCCAAGGACGGCTCGGCGATGAAGATGGGCGCATGGCCGGCGATGGCGCCGGAAACCGTGCGCTTCGTCGGCCAGGCGGTCGCGGTGGTGATCGCCGAGACCAAGAACCTCGCACGCGACGCGGCTGAAGCCGTCGTGGTCGACTACGAGGAGCTGCCGCCGGTCGCCGACATCAAGGCCGCGATCGCGCCCGGCGCCGCGCAGCTTCACCCCGAAGCGCCCGGCAACATCGTCTACGACTGGGAGATCGGCGACCAGAAGGCGACCAACGAGGCGTTCGCCAAGGCCGCGAATGTCGTCTCGCTCGAGCTGACCAACAACCGGCTGGTGCCGAACGCGATGGAGCCGCGCGCCGCCGTCGCCGAATACAACGAAGCGGAAGAACACTTCACGCTCTACACCACCTCGCAGAACCCGCATGTCGCGCGGCTGGTGCTGTCGGCGTTCTACAACGTCGCGCCTGAACACAAGCTGCGGGTGATCGCGCCCGACGTCGGAGGCGGCTTCGGCTCCAAGATCTTCATCTATCCGGAAGAAATGGTGGCGCTGTGGGCCTCCAAGCGGACCGGCCGCCCGGTGAAATGGACCGGCGACCGCTCCGAGGCGTTCGTGACCGACGCCCACGGCCGCGACCACGTCTCCAAGGCCGAGATGGCATTCGATGCCGACAACAAGATGCTGGGGCTGCGGGTCACCACCCACGCCAATTTCGGCGCCTACATGTCGCTGTTCTCGTCCTCGGTGCCGACTTATCTCTACGCGACGCTGCTGTCGGGCCAGTACAACATCCCGGCGATCTACGCCGAGGTGATCGGCGTCTACACCAACACCACGCCGGTGGACGCCTATCGCGGCGCCGGCCGACCCGAGGCCTGCTATCTGCTGGAGCGGCTGGTCGAGACCGCGGCGCGCCAGCTCAAGGTCGATCCGACCGAACTGCGGCGCAAGAACTTCATCACCCAGTTCCCGCATCAGACCCCGGTGATCATGGCGTACGACACCGGCGACTTCAACGCGTCGCTCGATGCCGCGCTGAAGGCGATCGACTACGCGGGCTTCCCGGCCCGCAAGGCGAAGGCCAAGAGCGAAGGCAAGCTGCGCGGGCTCGGCTTCTCCTGCTACATTGAGGCCTGCGGCATCGCGCCGTCGAAGGCGGTCGGCTCGCTCGGCGCCGGCGTCGGTCTGTGGGAATCCGCGGAGGTCCGCGTCAACCCGGTCGGCACCATCGAGATCCTGACCGGCTCGCACAGCCACGGCCAGGGCCATGAGACCACGTTCTCGCAGCTCGTCGCCGACCGGCTCGGTATCCCGATCTCGCAGGTGTCGATCGTGCACGGCGACACCGACAAGGTGCAGTTCGGCATGGGTACCTACGGCTCGCGCTCCGGCGCCGTCGGCATGTCGGCAATCGTCAAGGCGATGGAGAAGGTCGAATCGAAGGCAAAGAAGATCGCCGCGCATCAGCTCGAAGCCTCCGAGAACGACATCGTCATCGAGAACGGCGAGTTCAAAGTCACCGGCACCGACAAGTCGATCGCGCTGCCGATGGTCGCGCTCGCCGCCTACACGGCACACAATCTGCCGGACGACATGGAACCCGGCCTGAAGGAAAGCGCGTTCTACGATCCGACCAACTTCACCTTCCCGGCCGGCTCCTACGTCTGCGAAGTCGAAGTCGACCCGGGCACCGGCAAGACCTCGTTCGTCAACTTCGTCGCGGTCGACGATTTCGGTCGGCTGATCAACCCGATGATCGTCGAGGGCCAGGTCCATGGCGGTCTGGTGCAGGGCATCGGCCAGGCGCTGCTGGAACACGCGATCTACGACGAAACCGGACAGCTCGTCACCGCGTCGTTCATGGACTACGCGATGCCGCGCGCCGAGGACGTGCCGATGTTCAACGTCTCGCACACCACGACGCTGTGCCCAGGCAATCCGCTCGGCATCAAAGGCTGCGGCGAAGCCGGCGCGATCGGCGCCTCGGCGGCGGTGATCAACGCCATCACCGACGCGATTGGCACCAACAAGCTCGAAATGCCCGCGACGCCCGACCGGGTGTGGCACGCCATCCAGTCCGCGGCCTGAGGGAGGACGACACATGTATTCGACCAACTATCACCGCGCCTCCAGCGTCGACGAAGCCGTGGCGCTGTTCGGCAAGGGCAGCGATCCGAAGTTTCTCGCCGGCGGCCACACGCTGCTGCCGGTGATGAAGCAGCGCCTCACCGCGCCGAGCGACGTCATCGACATCGCCAAGATCCCCGGACTGATCGGCATCGAGACCAGCGGCGACACGCTGACCATCAAGGCGGCGACAACGTACTACGACATCCTCAGCAATGCCGACGTGAAGCGCATGATCCCGGCGATCGCGCATCTCACCTCGGTGCTGGGCGATCCGGCGGTGCGTTATCGCGGCACGATCGGCGGTTCGGTCGCCACCAACGATCCGGCCGCGGACTATCCGGCCGCCGTGCTGGCGCTGAACGCCACGGTGAAGACCAACAAGCGCGAGATCCCGGCCGATCAGTTCTTCAAGGGCCTGTTCATGACCGCGCTGGAGGACAACGAGATCATCACGGCGATCTCGTTCCCGATCCCCGAGAAGGCCGGCTACTCGAAGATGCGCAACCCGGCGTCGCGCTTCGCGCTCACCGGCGTGTTCGTCGCCAAGCTCAAGTCCGGCGAGATCCGCGTCGCCGCCACCGGCGCCTCGCAGAGCGGCGTGATGCGGGTGCCAGTGATCGAGGATGCACTGAAGGCGAACTGGTCGGCCTCCGCGCTCGACGGCATCAAGGTCTCGGACGACGGCCTGATCGAGGACATCCACGGCACCTCGGACTATCGGGCCAACCTGATCAAGGTGATGGCGCAGCGCGCGGTCGACGCCGCAGGCTGACGCATTATTCCACATGACGGGAGACGGCGCGCCACGAGGTGCGCCGTCTTGCGTTTCGGCCACGTATTGCACTGCCGCATCATGGCCGCATGCAGCGCTGCGCTGAAAAGCCGCTTGCTCTCGGCACGGCCGGCGTGGTGATTTCGCCGCGACGCCACTGGCTCCGCTCGCGCGGACAACAACAAAAGGACACCCAAGGTGCAACAGTCAGCCTCGCCCTCCGCAACATCGCAGACCGCCATCAGCGGCCCGCTCGCCGGCATCCGCATCGTCGAATTCGCCGGCATCGGTCCGGGCCCGTTCGGTGCGATGCTGCTGGCCGACATGGGCGCCGAGGTGATCACGCTGGTACGCGCCGGGCAGAAGCCGCAGGGCGCAGCCGCGCGCGGCCGCAAGATCGTCGAGGTCGATCTCAAGAACAAGGATTCGGTGACCGGCGTGATGGCGCTGCTGGATCAGGCCGACGCGCTGATCGAAGGCTATCGGCCCGGCGTGATGGAGCGGCTCGGCCTCGGCCCGGATGTCGTGCTCGGCCGCAACCCGAAGCTGGTCTACGGCCGCATGACCGGCTGGGGCCAGACCGGCCCGCTGGCGCAGGCCGCCGGCCACGACATCAACTACATCTCGATCACCGGCGCGCTGGCGGCGATCGGCCCGGCCGAGCGGCCGGTGCCGCCGCTCAATCTGGTCGGCGATTTCGGCGGCGGGTCGATGTATCTCGTCGTCGGCCTGCTCGCCGCGCTGCTCGAAGCCAAGCGCTCGGGCAAGGGCCAGGTGGTTGACGCCGCGATGTGCGACGGCGCGGCTTCGCTGATCACGATGTTCTTCGACATGACGGCGGCCGGCCGCTGGAAGGAAACCCGCGAGAGCAACATGCTCGACGGCGGCGCGCATTTCTACGGCACTTACGAGTGCAAAGACGGCCATTTCATCTCGATCGGCTCGATCGAGCCGCAGTTCTACGCACTGCTGCGCGAACTCGCCGGCCTCACCGATGCGCAGTATGACGGCCAGATGGATCCGAAGAACTGGCCGGAGCTGAAGCAGAAGCTGGTCGCGGTGTTCAAGAGCAAGACTCGCGACGAATGGTGCAAGCTGATGGAAGGCACCGACGTCTGCTTCGCGCCGGTGCTGACGATGTCGGAAGCCACCAAGCATCCGCACATGGTGGCGCGCGAAGTCTTCATCACCCACGAAGGCCACACCCAGCCGGCTCCGGCCCCGCGGTTCCTGCGCACGCCGTCGTCGGTCCGCCCGCCGGTGAAGACCGATCTCGCCAGCCTAGCGAAGGAATGGGGCGGGAAGTAAGCTGATCAAGCCAGCCTATTTCGATCCGTGGGGTGGCGCTGAGCGAAGCGAAGCCCACGCGCGGCGCGCGCTTGCATCCTTGTCGGCGCGTGGGCACGCTGCGATCCGACGCGTGGGCACGGCGCTGCGCGCCTTTACCCACCCTACGGACTGGATTGCTTCGCTGCGCGCCCCGGAATGACGAAGGCGAAAGGTGATTGCCGCCGTGACGATCACCCCGCCGCCAGCACCGTCCCCTCGACCTCGCCGAAGCCGATGCGGTAGCCGTCGGCCTGGCACCAGCCGCGCATCACCAGCGAGTCGCCGTCTTCGAGGAAGCCGCGCTGTTCGCCGCCGGGAAGCTGCAGCGGCTCGGCGCCGTTCCAGCTCAGTTCGAGCAGGCTGCCAAGCTGATCCTTCGCCGGTCCCGACACCGTGCCGGAACCCAGCAGATCGCCGACATTCATCGCACAGCCGCTCGAGGCGTGGTGCACGAGTTGCTGGACTGACGACCAGTACATGTATTTGAAGTTGGTGGCGCTGATCCGCGCCGGCGCGTTCATCGCCGGAGTCCGCAGTGCGACTTCCAGCGCCATGTCGTAGTTGTTGGCGCCCTGCTGCTGCAGATACGGCAGCGGGGTCGGATCCTGCGCCGGGCCTTGCACTCGAAACGGCTCCAGCGCCTCGCTTGTGACGATCCACGGGCTGATCGAGGTGGCGAACGCCTTGGCCTGGAACGGCCCGAGCGGCACGTACTCCCACTGCTGGATGTCGCGTGCGCTCCAGTCGTTGAGCAGCGTGAAGCCGAAGATCATCTCTTCGGCTTGCTGTTCAGTCAGCATCGCGCCCATCGGTGACGACTGGCCGACCACGACGCCGATCTCAAGCTCAAAATCGAGCCGCTTGCACGGACCGAAGCTCGGCAGCTCGGCGCTCGGCGGCTTGAGCTGACCGCGCGGGCGATGGATCTTGGTGCCGCTCACCACCACGGTCGAGGCGCGGCCGTTGTAGCCGATCGGGATGTGCAGCCAGTTCGGCAGCAGCGGATTGCTCTTGTCGCGGAACATCGTGCCGACATTGGTGGCGTGTTCCTTCGACGAATAGAAATCGGTGAAGCCCTCGACGCGAAGCGGCAGATGCAGCCTCGCATCGCGCATCAGGATCAGCGCCTGATTGCGATGGTCGGCATTGTCGCGCAGCTCGGCATTGTCGTGCCGAAGCAGCTCACTGATCCGCGCCCGCGTCTTGCTCCACGTTACGGGCCCGAGTGCCATGAAGGCGTTGATCGAGGGCTGCGCGAATACGCCGTCCGGCAGGTCGAGCAGTTTCGCGCTCTGCAACGCGGCGAGATCGAGTACCTGATCGCCGATCGCGACGCCGACCCGCGGCGACGGGTTGCTCGAGGTGGAGAACACCCCATAGGGCAGGTTCTGGATCGGAAAGTCGGAGTCAGCCTTCACGTCGATGAAGGAGCGCAGACGCGGATCGTTGGGGTGCATGACAGGTCCTGGAACGTTGAGCGGTTCGGTCGGATCGCGGAGCCCTCTTCACCCTCCCCTGGAGGGGGAGGGTCGGCGTGTAGCGCGCGAAGCGCGCTGTGCGCCGGGGTGGGGTGAGCCGCGGGCACAGCGGATGAACTCTT
>NZ_JAJNAL010000005.1 GCF_022271405.1 Rhodopseudomonas infernalis
GCGGTGGTTTTATCAAATGCAGAACAGTTCACACCGCGATGTTGTCGATCAGCCGCGTGGTGCCGATCTTGGCGGCGACGAGGAGGCGGATCGGGCCGTCTTTCAGGGAGCGCACCGGGGCCAGCGTTTCAGCGTGGCGGGCTTCGAGATAGTCTAGCGCGAAGCCGGCGCTGGAGATCATCTGGCTGCCGACCTTGACGGCTGCCTCGGCGCTCTTGCCGGCCTTCAGCAGCTTGGCCACTTCCTTCATGGCGCGGTACAGCGTCGGGGCGATCTGGCGCTGCTCGGGCGTCAGGTAGACGTTGCGTGAGGACATTGCGAGGCCATCGCGCTCGCGCACCGTCGGCGCGCCGATCACTTTGACGCCGGTGTCGAGATCGGCGGCCATCCGCGTCACCACGCGGAGCTGCTGATAGTCCTTGGAGCCGAAGATCGCGAAGTCCGGCCGGACCTGAATGAACAGCTTGCCGACCACAGTGGCGACGCCGCCGAAGAAATGCGGGCGGAAGCGATCCTCAAGGCCGGCCACGGCCGGGCCGTCGACGCCGATGTGGCTGGCGAAGCCCTCCGGGTACATCGCCTTCACGTCCGGATTCCAGATCAGGTCGACATTCTCGGCGGCGAGTTTGGAGGCGTCGGCCTTCCAGGTTCGCGGGTACGAACCGAAATCCTCGTTCGGCGCGAACTGCGTCGGGTTCACGAACACCGACACCACGACCTTGTCGGCGCGGCGTTTGGCGAGGCGCACCAGCGAGACGTGGCCGTCATGCAGCGCCCCCATGGTCGGGACCAGCGCCACCGACGCGTTGCGGCGTCGCAGCTCGCCGAGCGCGCGGCGGAGGGCGGGAAGGGTGCGGGCGACGACAGGCGGACGGGACATGACAACTCGCAAGGGATGATTGAAGCGACGGCGGGGCCATCAGGACTTCGATCTTATCAAACGATGTGTTCCCGCGCCAAGCCGAACCGGAATTTCGGCCTCCGGAACAACGGCTCACAGGGTTACGATTCATGATGAAGCGCGAACGGGATTGATCGCGCCGCGCGTCTACGCAATCTGCTTGACCGGCGCAGTCCGCCGCTTCGAAGATGTCCACAAAGGAAGAGTGATGCTGGTTCAGGCGACCCAGGCACAGTCCGGCTCGGCGCACGTAATCGTCCTCGGCAACGAGAAGGGCGGTTCGGGCAAGTCGACGCTGGCGCTGCACATCGCAGTGGCGCTGCTGAAGGCCGGGCAACGCGTCGCCAGCATCGACCTCGACTGCCGCCAGCAAAGCTTCACCCGCACTATCGCTAATCGCCGCAGCTGGGCGCGCCACGTCGGCGCCGATCTCGAACTACCGCGACATTGCTGTATCCGGCTCGGCGAGACCATGCAGGTCGCCGACAATGAGCAGACCGAGTTCGAGCAATTCGCCGAAGCGGTCGCGGCCGTCGAACAGACCCACGACTTCATCGTGATCGATACGCCCGGCGCGGACAGTTACCTGATGCGGCTCGCGCATTCGATGGCCGATACGCTGGTGACGCCGATCAACGACAGCTTTCTGGATTTCGACGTGCTCGGGCGCGTCGATCCGGCCACGCTCTCCGTGACCGGGCCGAGCCACTACGCCGCGATGGTGCAGGACGCGCGGCGCAGCCGGCGCCAGCTCGACGGCGTCGATACCGACTGGATCGTGGTGCGCAACCGGCTGTCGACGATGGCGTCGCGTAATACCCAGTTCGTCGGCGCCAGTCTGAAAGATCTCGCGCGGCAGATCGGCTTTCGGCCGCTTGACGGATTTGCCGAACGCTCGGTGTATCGCGAATTCTTTCCGCGCGGACTGACCGCGCTCGACGATCTGACCGAATCGACACTCGGCACCAGGCCGAGCATGGGCCATGTCACAGCCCGCGAGGAGGTCAGCGCGCTGCTTCGCCAGCTCAAGCTGCCGCTGGACGAGCGCGGCCGCCGCCGGGCCGCCAATCGCGCCGAATGGTTCGCGCAAGTCGATCAGCCGCTCGAACTACACGACATCGTCGGCGCGTAGCGCGCCGGTTCTGATCCCGGCTATCTCGTGCTTTGGTAGTGATGATCGAGCGGCAGCGAGAAATCGGTGCTGCGCGTCGGCTGTGCAGTGTGAGCAGATTCTCACCAGTCGCGCTCCGACAGGGGAAACATCCCGCTCTGTCGCGGCATTGTGCAGTTGCACAAGTCAGGAGCGGTATTCTCCTAATGTTTGATCTTCCTGTCATAGTGCGGTGATTTATAGTTGCTGCATCGGCCTCCGAGACCTCGGGCATGGGGATCGCGCCGAAACAGGGTGGACCAATGACGCGCGGAATAGTCGTTCTGCTCGCGCTGTGCCTCGTCTCAGCTGCAGCGTATTTCACCGCTTCGAAGTGGGCGATCCGTCATCAGACGTTGACCTTCTTCGACACCGTCCGGAATCGCCCGGTAGCGATTGATATCGCGGTCCGCCGCGACAAGGAGCTGCAGGCCGACGCCGGTCTGTTGGAGCTGCCGGTCGCGATCCTCAACCACGGCAACACAGTCCGCTACACCGAGTACTCGTTCCTCGCCAATCTGTTCGCCGCCCGCGGCTACATGGCGGTGAGCATCCAGCACGATCTCGACTCCGACGCTCCGCTGGTGACCAAGGTTGGTGAACCCTATGTCGGCCGGCTGCCGGTCTACGAGCGCGGCATTGCCAACATCGAATTCGCCGTGAAGCAACTCGAGAAGCTGCAGCCCAACGCCGATTACGACCACCTCACGATGGTCGGGCATTCAAATGGCGGCGACATCTCGATGTACTACGCCAAGCTGCATCCCGACCGGATCCGCAAGGTCGTCACGCTCGACAATTTGCGTGTTCCGTTCATGATCGACGGCAAATTCCGCATCCTGTCGTTCCGATCCCACGACCCGGTGTTCAGGCCCGATCCTGGCGTCGTGCCCGATCAGGCGGTCTGCGACAAAGCGGGCATTACCGTCGTCAACACCGGCTTCCAGCACACCGACATGAGCGATCGCGGCCCCGACGACGTCAAGGAATCGATCAGCAGCGCGCTCGACAAGTTCCTGGAGACCGAAGCCGGACGGCCAGTACCGGCGCGGGTCCGGCAGAATCCTGGCGCGATGGCACAGGTGCGGTGACGGCGCTGCTCTCTTCGGCTGCAGCCAGCGGCCGCAGCTGCCGGCATTGACCCTCCCGCTGCTGAACGCCACATAAGCCGCGTTCCACAACGCGAGCTTCGATGCCTCAGCATCCGACCAAAACCACACAGCAGACTCCCAGCGCGACCGCCGACACCGCGTTGCGGCCGAGCAATACGCCGGACGAGATCGCCGCGTTTGTCGCCAAGGCACGGGCGATGGCGCCCGGCACGGCGGGACGCGGGCGGCTGCTGTTCGCGCTTGACGCCACGATGAGCCGCCAGCCGACCTGGGACATGGCCTGCGCGCTGCAGGCCGAAATGTTTCGAGAAGCGGCAGCGCTCGGCAGTCTCGATATCCGCCTAGTGTATTTTCGCGGAATGAACGAATGCCGGGCCTCGGGCTGGATCTCGTCGAGCGACGAGCTGGCGCGGCTGATGGGCAAGATCGACTGCCGCGGCGGCCATACCCAGATCGGCCGGGTGCTGTCGGACGCGCGCAAGGAGGCCGTCGCCTCGGGGGTGCGCGCCATCGTCTTCGTCGGAGACGCCATGGAAGAATCGGTCGACGAGCTGTGCGCCAAAGCGGGTGAGCTCGGCATGCTGAAGGTGCCGGTCTTCATTTTCCAGGAGGGCGTCGATCCAGTCGCCGAAAGCGCGTTCCGCGAGATGGCCCGCCTGACCGGCGGCGCGTGGTGCCGATTCGACCCGGGCGCTGCGGCGCAGCTGCGCGAATTGCTGCGCGCGGCGGCGGCGTATGCGGCGGGGGGCCGTGAGGCGCTGCTGCGGCTCGCCCGGCAGGGCGGCGGCGCGGCCCTGCTGCTCGGCCAGATGAAATAGCCGCAGCGTCGCCGGCGGTGCATTTCGTCCGCTGGCAGCCTATATTGGCCTCATGCCTACGCTGATTGTCGGCGTCATCGCCGTCTTCGTTCTCTACACGCTGCTGCAGATGTTCCGTTCGGCGAATCCCGCCGTGCTGGCGCGTGCGCTCAAGGTCTCGGGCGGCATCGTGACGCTGGCGACCGCGCTGTTCATGGGCGTGCGCGGCCAGCTCGCGGTGGCGATCCCGCTTGGGCTGTTCGGTGCGGGTCTGCTCGGCTGGGCCCCCCTGAGCAATGCGGGCTTCGGCAATCTCGGTGGACTTTTCGGCGGACGGCGTTCGCCCGGACAGTCGTCTCAGGTCCGCTCTGCCAATCTGGAAATGACGCTGGATCACGAGAGCGGCGCGATCAGGGGCCGCATCCTGACCGGGCCGCAGGCCGGCCGCTCGCTCGACGAATTCGATCTGGCCGAACTCGCCGCGATGATGACCGGCTTCGACGCCGAGAGCTGCGCGCTACTTGAAAGTTATCTGGACCGCCGGTTTCCCGCCTGGCGTCAGAACGCGCAGAGCGGTGCGGCAGGGCGGCAGGGCAGCCAGTCGTTTGGCGGCAAAATGACGACCGAGGAAGCCTATGAGGTCCTTGGCCTGAAGCCGGGCGCGGGGCCGGACGAGATCGGGCGTGCTCATCGCACGTTGATGAAGAAACTCCATCCCGATCAAGGGGGGTCGACGTACCTTGCCGCCCGTGTAAACGCGGCCAAGGATACTTTGCTTCGCACGCATCGCAGCTAACTCCGGCAACGCAACTCTACGCTACAGACTGCGAGGGGCTTTTCTGTTCTCTGATTTGACGCCGACTGCCCGCCCATTCGGCGTGGCTGTTGTCGATGTTTTTATCGCGCAATGATTGACGAGTGGTTTCAAGCCGGGCGGTTCTCGGCGGCTCCCAGATGGGGCCCGCACAAACAAAAACGCGGCCGGGAAGCACCCGGCCGCGTCGATGGTGAGTTCAGGAGCCCAACTCCGTCTTTGCGAGGAGCACCCGGATCGGCGCTCCGTGCCGTCCGAGCACAGGCTCTGCGACGAAGCAATCCAGCTCAGTGTACGGAGCTGGATTGCTTCGCTGCGCTCGCAATGACTGCGAACGGCAACCGTCGCTGGCGACAGGTCAGTTTTTAATAGTGAAGCAGGAGATGTCGGAGCGCTTCAGCTTCTTGCAGACCGCTTCGGCTTCGTCGCGATCGAGGCCGGCGAAGCGGGCGCGGTAGAGCTTGCGGTCGCCCTTTGCCACCACGGTCTCGGTGAACGGGTCGGCCTTGCCGAGCATGCCGCGGGCTTGATCGCGAGCGGCGTCGAGCCGGGCCTTGGCTTCGCTCTCGCTCTGCAGCGCGCCGACCTGGATGATCCAGCCGCTGTGGGTGACCGGCTTGATCGCGCCGTTCTGCTGCACGGTCGGCGCGGCAGGCTCGGCCGAGGCCATCGCCTGGGTGGTCGACGGTGCCATCCGGGAAGCCGGCAGCACGCCGAGGATGCCATTGCCGGTGCCATGGTTGGCGGGCTGCGGGAGCAACTCGGCCTTGGCGACGGCGGCGTTCGAGGTTTCGGCGATGTCACGGCGCGCCGCGGGGATCGTGTTGGTGACGGGCGGAGCGGCGACCGCAGAGGCCAGCTTGATCGGAGCGGATTTGACCTGGACGGTTTTGATCCGGACCGGCTTCATCGGCTCGGACGAACCGGGGTTCGGGACCAGCGCCAGCGGCTTTTCGAGCGACCCACTGTTGAAGGGGCCGGGCTCAGGTTTTTCGATGCGGGCCGCAGCGATCGGGGCGGCGGGGCGCGGTGTCGGCACGGCAACTCGAGATTCGATCTCGGCCGGCTCGGGCGCCGCCGAGGCGACCTGGATGGCGCCCTGGTTCTGCACCGCCACTGGGGTCGGCTTCGGCGTCGGCGTATCGTCGGCAACCTCGATGTCGCTCTGCGACGGCGAACGCTCGGTGATCGCCGCGACGGTGCGGCGGGTCGCGCCCTTGTCGAGGTTTTCGGCCAGCAGGTTGCGCATGATGGCGTCGCGCGAGCTGCCGCTGCGGCCGCCCAGCACCACGCCGACCAGGAAGCGGTTGCCGCGATGCATCGAGGTGACGAGGTTGAAGCCGGAGGCGCGGGTGTAGCCGGTCTTGATGCCGTCCACGCCTTCCACATTGCCGAGCAGGCGATTGTGGTTGCGGATCGAAGCGCCACGATAGTTGAACGAGGCGGTCGCGAAGTAACGATAGTAACGCGGGAACCGGTCCTGAATGGCGCGGCCGAGGATCGACTGATCGCGAGCGGTGGTGACCTGGTCGTCGTTCGGCAGGCCCGAGGCGTTGCGATAGACCGTACGTGACATCCCAAGCGCGCGGGCCTTGCGGGTCATCAACCGGGCGAAATCGGTTTCGCTGCCGCCGACGGTTTCGGCGATCACCACGGCGGCGTCATTGGCCGAGCGGGTGACGAGGCCCTTGATCGCGTCCTCGACGCGCAGCGTCTGGCCGGGACGAAGGCCGAGCTTGGTCGGCGCCTGCGAGGAGGCGTGCTCGGACACTTCCATCTCGCTGTCGAGCGACAGCTTGCCGGCTTCGAGACGCTCGAACAACAGATAGAGCGTCATGATCTTGGTGAGGGAGGCCGGGTGGCGCAGCGCGTCCGGATTGGTCGCGGTCAGGGTGGCGCCGGTATTGGCGTCGACGATGATCGACGCGAATGCGGGGTTGTAGCTGCTGCGCTCGACCTTGTGCCGGTGGTGACGGTGTTTCCGCCGGGCATCAGCCGTGTCGGTGGTGGCGATGACCGCGGCCGAGATTGTGGCCAGGCCGAGTACGCAAACCCGCAGGAGACGCGAGCTGACATGGATGTTGCGGTGCATGAACGTCCCCGTCCGATCTTTCATCAATCACCGGACCGTGAGGCGAAATTATGCCCAACACGGCGGCAGTGCTGTCCATTCGGCCATTAAGATCAGCCGCGGCAGCTCGACCGACGTTCGTCGAGATGATGGTCGAGATTAAGCAGCTGAGCTGACGCGGCTTTTCCCCAAGGGCGCGAACGATCAGAGGGAGAGGTTAGGAGAGGTGCGTTTCGAAAACGTTAAGCATCCGTTGCGGCGATGCCGCAGTTTTTCGATGAATGCAATCTATGCGCGTATTTCATAGAGCTTCCATGCACCGCTGCGGCCGGCTCTGGCGACCTCGGCGGGGGGCAGGCCGAGCTAGCCTCGATTCGTGACGGATGTCCGCTCGCGTACTGAGGGGGGCGCCCAAGCGCCGACAATCGACCGAAGGCTATTTGGCGATCCGGAGCTTGGACAGCGAGCTGCCGATCTGAGCGAAAGCTGAGCTGATGCCCGAAGCGGTTGTGGTGGCAAAGAAGTTGCCGCTGTCAGCGCAGTAGCGCAGGATCGCCGATTCAGGATCGCCACCTGTATTGACCTGGATGGTGTAGATCACGGTCCGCGAGGTGTTGGTCGCCGAAGCCCGGATGTTGTCGCAGAGCAGTTTCTGCCGCGCGTCGATCTGGCCGTTGTATTGCACCTGACCGTTTCCGTAAGACGGCCAGCGGTCCATGGTGTTGAGGCCGTCCGACAGCAGGATGATGGCGTCGGTGTATTTGAAGTTGGAGTCCTTGGCGGGGGTGTTGAGCGGATTGCCGGTCTGCAGCGACAGCCAGGCCCAGGCCATGCCGATCGGCTGGTTGGTGCCGCCGTTGGCGGTCAGCGCGTCGATCTTGCCCTTCAGCGTGGTCGCATTGTCGGCCGAATAGACCGACGTCATCGGCACGATCTGCGCCGGGCAGACCGTCGAATTGAGCAGCGCATAGCGCGCCGGAAACCGCGTGGCGTTGCTGGTCGGCGCATCCTTGGTGGTGTCGGCCGGCTGGTCGCGATCGGTGACGCAGCCACGCCAGTTGTTGGTGGACATCGGCGTCCAGGTGCGGCCGGCGTTCTGGCAGTCTGTCCGATTGTCGTAGCTTCGGTAGTCGTTCCGATAAGTTGTGCAACTCCCTTCATTTTCGTTCCAATCGTCCCATTTCAGCCAATCCGCGCCCTTGTTGCTGACGCCGACATTGACCATGTGGGCGAACGGAATGATCGATATGTAGACGTCGTCCGCGCTCTGAGCGCTGGCGCGGAGGCTCTCGATGAGGTTCTTGGCGGCGGTCTTCATCGTCGGCAGCTTGTCATCATATGCCATTGATCCGGTGACATCGAGCGCCATGGCGACCCGCAGCCGCGTTCCGCCCCAGGTTGCGGTCGAGGTGCTGCCGATGCCGAGAGTTGGAAATCCGAACAGGTTCATAAAGTCGGTGCCGACGGTGCCGCCGCCCGTCAGCAGAATGGTCGACGAGCCGGTGCTGTCCTTCGCGGTGTAACTGGCCGTGACAGTGACGCCGGTCGCTTCGGTGTTGGTGTAGAGGCTGGTGAAATAGGTTTGAGCTTTCGCCGTCACCTGGGCGGCGGTGATCGCGCCCGAAGACAGATCTCGCGACACCATCAAGGCCGCCGAATCGAGCGCCGCCTGCATAGCGGTGCGGGCCTTGCTGGCGCGCGAGTAGTCGATCGCCGCGCCAACGAAGCCGAGGATCGGCAGCAGCGAGATCGCGAACAGGACGGCGACATTGCCGCCAGAGGCGCGCCCGAAGCGGCGCGCGATGCTCTCTAATCGGCCAGGAGATCTTAACGACATGCGACACCCGAAGGTAAGGAATTGCCGCAATCTCCAGTTGAGGCCCTGAACGTCCGGTAAATCCGACCTCAGAAACTCCCTAAATTACGTGACAAATGCACTAGGTCGTCTGCGATAGTGAATTCCCCGATAACAGCGAAATCGAAATTCGGTGGACCATCGCAAGACGGCCTTAACGCTTGGCGCCTGCTGCGCCGCCGGAAGGTTGGAAGACCTCCGGAATCTCCACGCTTGCGGCGCACCGCCACTCGACCCATATTTGCGGTACCCGATCATTGTCGGGGATCGGGCCGCCGGGGTGGCGGACAGCCGGAGCTGAATCGTCGATCACAATTTGTGCGCGTTCCGGTTCCGGTGAAATGAGTTCCGTGGGGATTCGAATACCTGAGCCATGCTGCAATCGAATGTATCGAACGACTACGCTGACGCATCCGCATGGCCAACCGCCCGCGGGTCAAAGCCGCGCCGCACGACGGTGATGGCCGGCGACGGCGGGCGGTCCGGGTCGGGCAACCCGACCACCTCGGTCATCACCAAGGTCAAGCCGAAGACGAAGCGGCCCAACCTGTACCGCGTGCTGATCCTCAACGACGACTACACGCCGATGGAATTCGTCGTGCACGTTCTGGAGAAATTCTTCCAGATGGATATCGAAGCCGCCACCAAAGTGATGTTGCATGTTCACCATCACGGTATCGGTGAGTGCGGTGTGTTTACCTACGAGATCGCAGAGACGAAAGTGACGCAGGTGATGGACTTCGCCCGCAAGCACCAACATCCTCTGCAATGCGTGATGGAGAAGAAGTAGGGGAGTGAAGTCGCTGAACGAAGAGTGGCGCTCGATCTCGGAACGGCTCTTGCATTGCTCTGAAAGGCGGGTTTTCCCGGACTCGCCTGGTGTCTGCCCGACGAAAAGGAACAGGTCTTTCGGCGACGGGTTGTGACACTATATGTCGTAAGGTTGTTGTTGCGTGACGATGCAGCGGCGATCATGATGAGCGGGGGACACAGAGGACGAGATGCCGACATTTTCGCAAAGCCTTGAACAATCCCTCCATCGCGCGCTCGCCATCGCCAACGAGCGACATCATCAATACGCGACGCTCGAGCATCTTCTGCTCTCACTCGTCGACGACTCCGACGCCGCCGCCGTGATGCGCGCTTGCAGCGTCGATCTCGACAAGCTGCGCGCCAGCCTCGTCAACTACCTGGAAACCGAATTCGAGAACCTCGTCACCGACGGGTCCGAAGACGCCAAGCCGACCGCCGGCTTTCAGCGCGTGATCCAGCGTGCGGTGATTCATGTGCAGTCGTCAGGCCGCGAAGAAGTGACCGGCGCCAACGTGCTGATCGCGATCTTCGCCGAGCGTGAAAGCCACGCCGCGTACTTCCTGCAGGAGCAGGATATGACGCGCTACGACGCGGTCAACTACATCAGCCACGGCATCGCCAAGCGTCCGGGCGTCTCCGAGGCGCGACCGGTGCGCGGCGTCGACGAGGAGACCGAAGCCAAGGGCGGCGAGGACTCCAAGAAGAAGGGCGATGCGCTCGAGACATATTGCGTCAACCTCAACAAGAAGGCGCGTGACGGCAAGATCGACCCGGTGATCGGACGCAACTCCGAGATCAACCGAGCGATCCAGGTGCTGTGCCGCCGGCAGAAGAACAACCCGCTGTTCGTCGGCGAAGCCGGCGTCGGCAAGACCGCGATCGCCGAAGGCCTCGCCAAGCGCATCGTCGACTCGGAAGTGCCGGAAGTGCTCGCGGCCGCCACGGTGTTCTCGCTCGACATGGGCACGCTGCTGGCCGGCACACGCTACCGCGGTGACTTCGAAGAGCGTCTCAAGCAAGTGCTGAAGGAGCTCGAGGCGCATCCGAACGCGATCCTGTTTATCGACGAGATCCACACCGTGATCGGCGCCGGCGCGACCTCCGGAGGCGCGATGGATGCCTCTAATTTGCTCAAGCCTGCTCTGGCTTCGGGCAGCATCCGTTGCATGGGCTCGACCACTTATAAGGAGTATCGGCAGCACTTCGAGAAGGACCGCGCGCTGGTGCGGCGCTTTCAGAAGATCGACGTCAACGAGCCCACCGTCGAGGACGCGATCGCGATCCTCAAGGGCCTCAAGCCGTATTTCGAGGACTACCACAAGCTCAAGTACACCAACGAGGCGATCGAGTCGGCCGTCGAGCTGTCGTCGCGCTACATCCACGACCGCAAGCTGCCGGACAAGGCGATCGACGTGATCGACGAGTCCGGAGCTGCGCAGATGCTGGTGGCGGAGAACAAGCGCAAGAAAACGATCGGCATCAAGGAAATCGAAGCCACCGTCGCGACCATGGCGCGGATTCCCCCGAAGAGCGTCTCCAAGGATGACGCCGAGGTGCTCAAGCATCTCGAGACGACCTTGAAGCGCGTAGTGTTCGGCCAGGACAAGGCGATCGAATCGCTGTCGGCGTCGATCAAGCTGGCGCGTGCCGGCCTGCGCGAACCGGAGAAGCCGATCGGCTGCTATTTGTTCTCCGGCCCGACCGGCGTCGGCAAAACCGAAGTCGCCAAACAACTGGCGTCGTCGCTCGGTGTCGAGCTGCTGCGCTTCGATATGTCGGAGTACATGGAGCGGCACACGGTGTCGCGACTGATCGGTGCGCCTCCCGGCTATGTCGGCTTCGATCAGGGCGGCTTGCTGACAGACGGTGTCGATCAGCATCCGCACTGCGTCGTGCTGCTGGACGAAATCGAGAAGGCGCATCCGGATCTGTACAACGTGCTGCTGCAGATCATGGATCACGGCCGGCTCACCGACCACAACGGCAAGCAGGTCAACTTCCGCAACGTCATCCTGATCATGACCACCAACGCGGGCGCGGCGGATCTCGCCAAGCAGGCGTTTGGGTTCACCCGTAACAAGCGGGAAGGCGATGACCATGAGGCGATCAACCGGCAGTTCGCGCCGGAATTCCGCAACCGTCTCGACGCGATCGTGTCGTTCGCTCATCTCAATGCCGACGTCATCGGCATGGTGGTGGAGAAGTTCGTGCTGCAGCTCGAGGCGCAGCTCGCCGATCGCGACGTCACGATCGAGCTGACCGACGAGGCCAAGGCCTGGCTGGTGCAGCATGGCTACGACGAGCAGATGGGCGCGCGGCCGATGTCGCGCGTGATCCAGGAACACATCAAGAAGCCGCTGGCCGACGAAGTTCTGTTCGGTCAGCTCAAGGGCGGCGGCCACGTCAAGGTCGTGCTGGTCAAGGACGAAGCGGTCGCCGGCGTCGAGCTGGAAAAGATCGCCTTCGAATTCCTCGACGGCCCGGTCACGCCGAAGCCGGAGGACCTGCCGGGCGCCAAGAAGCGCGGCAGCTCCCGCAAGGCCAAGCCCCGCGCCAAGGATCGGGTCGAAGAAGCCTGATCGCGGCGAGCGAGTGGTGAGTTAGCAAAGGCCGGCGAGCGATCGCCGGCCTTTTTGTTGCGCCCCAACTACGCGGCGCCGCTGTGCGCCGGGTCAGCGCGCGCCGTTCAACGGGTTGCATCCGATTGGTGCGCCGTCATGCCCGGACGTCCCGGGCATCCACGCAGACCTTCGTTCGGAGGCAAGACGTGGATGGCGGTGGACGAGCCCGGCCCTGACGGGGGGAAGGCATTTGCTGCGCTCCTCAGCGTAAGGGCTTGGGCGATCACCTCTCCACCCGTCATTGCGAGCGAAGCGAAGCAATCCAGACTTGTGCACTGAGCTGGATTGCTTCGTCGCTTCGCTCCTCGCAATGACGGACGTGACGTTGCGATTGTTGAAGGCGCGCTTTGCTAGTTCGCTGCTGGCGGAGTGGCAGGCGATGAAGGTCCCGCCGGCGCGGGCTTTGCTGATACAGATGGGGGAGCCTGCTGCGCGTCCGCAGGCTCAGAGGGTTGCGCAGATGAGGGCACTTCTGCCGCGGGCGGGGTCACCGGTGGTGCCACGGCCGCGGGTCCCTGCACCGTCACGCCCTCGGGCGGGATCATCGCCCAGCCGTAGGCTTTGAGTTTGCCGCGGCCGAGCGGCAGCACCATGGTGCCGAACACCGGCGCAACCTCGCCGAGCGCGGCGCGATAGGGCGGCGGCAGCTCGTCAGTCCGGGCGAATTCGTCGGTGGTCCACACCACCAGCGTGCCGGACTGTTTCAGCCGCTGCGGACTGATCCACGGGCTCTTGGCGACATCCGCGTCGATGAACACCGATGGCCGCGGCGAGGCGTACAGCGCCACGAACCCGGCTTGCCGCGCGCTGCCGGTGACGATGTCGAGCTGCCGCGTGGTGCGGCTCTTCCACACCGCCTGCATGGCATTCGACAGCGCGCGCGTCGGATAAAGCTCGGTCGGCAGCGGTCCGCTGCCATAGGCGCGGCTGTAGATCGAGCCGATCGCGACGAACGGCGCGCCGACCAGCACCAGCAACCATAGAACGACCGCGAGCCGGGGCGCGCGCAGCGCGAACTGCGGCGGCAGCAGCATCAGGAGGGCGAGCCCCGACAACGCCGCCAGCGCGCTGCCCGTGGTGGCGCCGATGCTGAACCACCCGACCACGCTTCCGAGCGCGACCAGCAGCGACGGCCCGAAGGCGGCGGCGAGGATCAACGAGCGGTCGAAGCCGCTCGGCGCTTGCAGCGTCAACTGGGCCGGCTCCCCTTGCAGCGGCAGCCGGGGCAGGGCGGCGAGCACGGCGAGCCCGATCAGGCCGAGATGCAGACCTACCTGCCCCGACAGGAAGCCGAACGCGGCGACGATCCGTGCGCCGACGCCCTCCGCCGTGGCGGCGCCGGGCTGCGCCAGCCACAACAAATGCGGCGTCAGCACCGCGATGGCGAGTGCTGCCGCAAGCACCGGGCCCGGGGTGAGTACCTGCCGGCGGCCCTCGGGCGTCAGCAGCAGATGCGCGACCAGCACCAGAATCAGCGCGAAGCCGGCGTGTTCGGCATTGCCGAGCAGGCCGCAGACAAGGCCCAGCGCAATCCACGGCGCCCGAATCGTGCTCAGCACGGCGCGCCGATACAACGCGACCGCCGCGACGCTCAGCGGCAGTGCCGCGATGGCCGGATCGTAGCCGAGGATTTCGGCGCCGAAGCAGCCGATCAGAATGGTCAGCGCGACCGCCAGCGTCGCACCGCTGCGGCCGATCATGCCCGCACCGAGCCGCCACAGCAGCAGCAGCGCCAGCAGCGCCGAGCCGATCGACAGCACGATCTGCGATCCGGTCCAGCCGCCGGTGATCAGCGCCGCGATCTGCGTCAGCCACGGCGCCAGCGGCGGATCGCTCCACGGGCCGGTCGGCCATTCGTGGCCGCGCAGCGCCATCTCGTAGCCGACCGCCGGCAGGCTCGGAAAGCTGAACGCCGCGACGAACCAAAGCCCGCCATAGATTCCGAGGATCCACAGCAGCATCCGCCGCGGCTCGTTGCGCGCAATGTCGAGTACCGCGTCGCAAGCCCGCAGCGCCAGCCCTGGCGTGGCGGCGGGCTTCGGCTCGGACGGCTGCACGGATGCAGGCAGCGCCGGCCGTTGCACGGATTTGACCGTCGCTTTCCGCGCGGGAGCGGGGCTTGGTTGAGGTGGCGCGGGACGCTTCACAGCCGCCGCGGCAGTGTCGCGAACAGGTGGCGGCGCAGCGGACGGCGAGACAGCGGACGGCGACGGCGCAGCGGCCGGCTCGGAGTCCACGGTGTCCGTCGCCGCGGGCTTTCCCACCGGTTGCGGCTTGCCGTGATGCTTCTTCTTCGGCCGCCGGGTCTTGGGCTGCTTGCGCTTGATGGCCGTCGTCCTCTGCAGACCGGCGACGCAGCCGCGGGCCGGATCGTGGATCAGACCGACGTTGTAGTGCATCCGGGCGGCGAGGCAATTGCCGGAAAGGCGACATGCCGCGGACAGACACAGGGCGGGGAAACGACCCTGCGCCGAGCACGAGTTGGATTGTCCCGCCTCGCTCGAAACGACGGGGACGGATTGTTTACTCCGCGTTTTCGCGCAGGGTCCGGGCGCGCTGTTTTTGGGCGTCGAACTCGGCGCGGCGCTTGGCCAATTCCTCGGCGCTGAGATTGGCGACGTTATTGTAGTCGCGCTTCCACGACGGATCGTCGCGCCAGCGCAGCGGGGATTGCACCGTGGTCTGCGCAGCCGGCGCGGTTTCGAGCACGCGCAGCGCCAGTTCGAGCGTGAACGCCTGCGACGCCGGGTCGTGCGGCTTGCCGGCGGAATTGCCGAGCGGGAAGTCGCTGAATAGGAATCGCGGCACCGCGGCGTGTTCGACGATGTCCTTGGCGCAGCCCATGATCACGGTGGCGATGCCGTTTTGTTCGAGATGCCGCGCGACCAAGGACACGGTCTGATGGCACACCGGACAGTTCGGCACCAATACCGCCGCATCGACGTTGTCGGCTTTGCAGCGCGTCAGGATCTCGGGCGCGTCGGTGTCGAGGGTGACGCGGTGGCTGCGATTGGTCGGGGCGCCGAAGAAGTTGGGCGCCAGCTGCAAGCGGCCTTGGTTCGCCAGCCGCCGCAGCTCCGGCAGTGGAAACCAGCTGCCGCTGTCGGTGGCGGTGGTGTGGATGCGATCGTAGGCGATATGGGAGATCCGCAGATCGTGATCGGACGCGGTGTCGCCGGCATAGACCTGATAGAACTTGGCGCCGCCATTATACGGCGCGCCGGGGCCCTGATCGCCTTTCGCCGGATCGTACGGCGCCGCGGTGGTGATGAGCGCGACGCGCGACTGGGCCAGCGGCTTCGACAGCGGCTGGAACGGCGCGCCGACATGATGCGCCCAGCGATACGGCGCGTCGTAGCCGATGGCCTGATAATAGGCCCGTGTCCGCGCCATGTAGGCGATCGGCACGTCGTCGTCGGCAGCAAAGGCGGTCGTGTCGGGCTGGTCGGCCATGATAGGATCTGCGTTGAAGGGGATGACCGATTGCACCTCCGGCGACCAGCCTTGTCAACACGCGCGACGATACGGGACGCGGCATGAGACTGCGCGGAGTTCGAAGTTTGCGCCGGCGCGCGGGGCTTGCGGTGTTGTTCACGGCCGCCGCCATCTCGTTGGTGCGTGCGGAAGATGCGGCGCCTGCCAAGCCCGTTGACGCACCCGCGGCCGAGAGCACGCCGGCCAAGCAGCCGGAGCCACCGGCTTCCCCATCGCCGAGCCCGGAGGCGGCCAAGCCTGAGGCGAACAAGCCCGAGGCGGCCAAGCCCGAGGCGACCGATCCGAAGGCGAGCGATAAACCGGCCGAGGCGGCCAAGCAGGAGCCGGAGAAGCCAGCCGATCGCGACACCCGCGAGTCGATCTGCCTGATGATCGAATCCGCCGCCAAGGCGCACGATCTGCCGCTGGAGTATTTTGCGCGCGTGATCTGGCAGGAGAGCCGGTTTCAGCCCGACGCGGTCGGGCCGGTGACGCGGAACGGCAAGCGCGCGCAGGGCATCGCGCAGTTCATGCCCGGCACCGCCAGCGAGCGCAGTCTGCTCGATCCGTTCGACCCGGTGCAGGCGTTGCCGAAATCTGCCGAATTCCTCAACGAGCTACGCGGCCAGTTCGGCAATCTTGGTCTTGCTGCGGCCGCTTACAATGCGGGGCCGCGACGCGTGCAGGAGTGGCTCGCCGGCACCGGCCCGATGCCGCAGCAGACCCGGTCTTATGTCTATGCGATCACCGGCACCACGGTGGACGATTGGGCGGCGGCGGGGCGCAATCCCAAACAGCCCGACACCAAGGCGAACACCGACTGCAAGACGCTGATGGCGCTGCTGCGCCGCGCGCCAAATCCGTTCGTCGCGCAGCTCGAGCAACGGGTGAAGCTCGGTGCCGACAAGCCGTGGGGTGTGCAGCTCGCGGCCGGCTTCAACCGCGACCGGGCGCTGGCAATGTACGCGCGGGCGATGTCGCGGCTCAGCGCGGTGATCGGCGAGCACGATCCCAGCCTGTCGAGCTCGGTGTTCCGCAGCCGCGGCACGCGGCCGTTCTATCAGGTGAGGATCGGCGCCGAGACACGGCCCGAGGCCAACGAGCTGTGCAGCCGGATCCGCAAGGCCGGCAGCGCCTGTCTGGTGCTGCGCAACCGCGGCTGATTGCAGCGAGACATGCGATTCGCTCATGCGCCTCGTCGTTCGACGGCGCGGCGGCCCGTCGATAGAGTGCGCGCGGCGCCGCACGGTGCCGGATTCGCCGACAGGCCTTAAAGGATGCTGCTTTCCAATGGCGCTCGCTTCGCTCGATTCCGCGCAATGGATGAGTCCGGGCCGTGCCTATCTACAGGGCGTCCGCGCTGTCGGCTCCACCGTGCTGACGCTGGTGCTGTTTGCGACCTATATCGGCATCGGCGCGCTGGCGCATGACAGCCGCTTCAGCCTCGGCTGGGTGCTGCTGAGCACGCTGCTGGTGTGGGCCGGGCCGGCGCAGATCATCCTGATTTCCTCGCTCGGCTCCGGCGCGACCGTGCTGCAGGCGGCGATCGCGGTGACGCTCAGCGCGATCCGGCTGTTTCCGATGGTGGTGTCGGTGCTGCCGCTGATGCGCACGCCGAGCACCAAGCTGCGACAGCTGATCGTGCCGGCGCATTTCGTTGCGGTGACGATGTGGGTCGAGTGCTTCCGGCTGCTGCCGCAGGTGCCGCGCGAGCGTCGGATCCCTTTCGCCATCGGGCTTGGTAGCGGGCTGGTGTCGGTCTGCCTGATCGCCAATGTGATCGGCTATCTGCTCGCCGCCAACCTGCCGCAGCTGTTCGGCGCCGCCGTGCTGTTGCTGACGCCGCTCGCGTTCCTGCTGTCGACGGCACGCAACTGCCGCGAGATCGCCGACATGGTGGCGCTCGGTCTGGGCGTGCTGCTGTTTCCGGTGGTGGCGTATTTTCAGACCGGCGTTGACGTGCTGATCAGCGGCGTCGCGGCGGGCACGATCGCCTATGGGGTGCATCGCTGGAAGGCGAGGCGGGCATGAGCGGCTTCATCGGCGATTGGCACGCACTGCTCGTGCTGGTGCTGGCGGGTTTTCTGCCCAACGAGATCTGGCGGATGGTGGGCCTTTGGCTCGGCGGCGGCATCGACGAAGGCTCGGAACTACTGATTTGGGTCCGCGCGGTGGCGACCGCGATCCTGGCCGGCGTGATCGCGCAAATTCTGGTGTTTCCGCCCGGCGCGCTGGCGAGCGTGCCGTGGGGCCTGCGCTACGGTTCGGTCGCGATCGGCCTGATTGCCTTCATGGCGACCAAACGCTCGATCCTGATCGGCGTCGTGGTTGGCGAGGCGGTGCTGATCGCCGGGCAGTTTGCGCTCGGCTGAGTCTTTTGCCGCGGTTGCCGGGCGCCGCCAGATGGCTACGCTGCGCGATCACTGCGAACGGATATGCAGATGACCAATTACGACGAACTCCGCGACGGCGAGATCGCCGTCACGCCGCCGCCGCCGACCGATGCCGGTCTGGTGTTCATCGGCCGCATCCGCACGCCGTGGACCGCGCGCGGCCAGACCCCCCGCCAGGGCAGCTTCGATGGGCCGATCTGCCGGCTCGAGATTTTCGAACCGTGGACGCAGGCGCTGGCCGGCCTCGATAAATTCGAGCAGGTGCAGGTGGTGTACTGGCTGCATCAGGCGCGGCGCGACCTGGTGCTGCAGCGCGGCCACGGTCACGACGGTCCGCGCGGCACGTTTGCCTTGCGTTCGCCGGTGCGGCCCAATCCGATCGGCATCTCGGCCGCCGCGCTGGTCGGTATCGAAGGCGCAACCGTGCTGGTTCGCGGCCTCGACTGCCTCGACGGCACCCCGCTGATCGACCTCAAGCCGGACAGGTGCGTGCATTCGGTGGTGAAGTAACCGATCTGTCGTCATTGCGAGCGAAGCAATCCAGCCCGGTGCACTGAGCTCCTGGATTGCTTCGTTCGCTCGCAATGACGGGGAGAGGCGGGTGCAGTTTAATCAGCTGGTCTGCAGCGCCGTCTTCAGCTTCTCGGCGTTCGCTTCCAGCACCGCCGTCTCTTCTTTCCGACTCGCGGGCGGGAGCATCGCGACGCCGTCGTGGCGCGGCATCACGTGCATGTGCAAATGGTACACGACCTGACCGGCGGCCGGCTCGCTGAACTGCTGCACGACGATGCCGTCGGCATCGAACGCCTTCATGGCCGCCGCGGCGACCTTGTGCGCGGCGCGGGCGACGTGGGCGAAATCCTCGGCGGTGATGTCGAGGATGTTGCGCGCCGGGGCCTTCGGGATCACCAGCGTATGGCCGGGCACCCGCGGCATGATGTCGAGGAAGGCGAGCACGTGCTCGTCCTCATAGACCTTGTGGCACGGGAATTCACCGCGCAGGATCTTGGCGAACGGGTTCTGGGGATCATAGGCGGTCATGGCGACTCCGGCGATTTTCGGCCGGACTTTCGCCGCGACGCGCGAAGCGGTCAAGCCGGATCGGTGTCCTTGCGGAACGGGCCGGCCTCGGTCAGTTCGCGGCCCATCTCGTCCACGTACATTCGCTCGCGCTTCAGATAATCGGCGATGGCGCGGCGCAGCGCCGGATCCGCGATGTAGTGCGCCGAGTAGGTGGTCTGTGGCAGGTAGCCGCGGGCGACCTTATGCTCGCCCTGGGCACCGGCCTCGACCACCTTGAGGCCGCGCGCGATCGCGAAATCGATCGCCTGATAGTAGCAGACCTCGAAATGCAGGAAGGGGTGGTGCTCGACCGCGCCCCAGTGCCGGCCGAACAGTGTGTCGCCGCCGATGAAGTTGATCGCGCCGGCGACCCAGCGGCCGTCGCGCTTCGCCATCACCAGCAGCACGTCATCGGCCATGCTCTCGCCGATCAGCGAGTAGAACGCGCGGTTGAGATACGGCCGGCCCCATTTGCGCGAGCCCGTCTCCATGTAGAACTCGAAGAACGCATCCCAGGCATCCTCAGTGATGTCGGCGCCGGTGAGGTGATGGATGGTGATGCCGTTGGCCAGCGCATCGCGGCGCTCGCGCTTGATCGCCTTGCGGTGGCGTGAGTTCAGCGTGGCGAGGAAATCGTCGAAGCTGCCGTAGCCGGCGTTGTGCCAGTGAAACTGCTGGTCGGTGCGCTGCAGGAAACCCTGTTCGGCGAGAAAGTGCCATTCCGACTCGCGCGCGAAGGTGACGTGGGCGGACGACGCCTCGCTCAGCTTGCACAGCGCGATCAGGCCACCCGACAATGCCGCAGCGACTTCGCCGGCGTCCTCGCCGGGGCGGATCAGCAGACGAGGGCCGGTCGCGGGCGTGAACGGAACCGAGGACTGCAGCTTCGGATAGTAGCTGCCGCCGGCGCGCTCATAGGCGTCGGCCCAGCCGCGGTCGAACACGTATTCGCCCTGCGAATGCGCCTTCAGGTAGCAAGGCACGATGCCGACGATCCGCTCGCCCTGTTTCGCGAGCAGGTGGCGCGGGCCCCAGCCGGTCCGTACGCTGGCCGATTTCGAGGTCTCCAGCGCGGAGAAAAACGCGTGCGAGGTGAAAGGATTGTAGGCGGCTGCCGACGTCGTGCAGGAGGCGGTTGACGCGTCGGATGAAGGCGCGGGCGGTGCGAGCGCGCCGCGGGCACAGGCGTCCCACTCCGCCGCCGGAACGGCGTCGATCGAGGGGACGGCTTCGAGCGTGATGTCGGACGAACGGGTCAATCAGCCGGACCGGTCACGGGTAATGAGGGCAACAGCGTCATCGCCTGAGATTGGGCAATTCGCGCACGCGGCGCAAGGGTGTGGCGATCACGGTTCCGGAACGAAGCCTTCGAAGATCATCTGGTCGGCCTGTGCGGCCGCGCGAACGCGTTGCTCCGGTGTGCGAACGGTCCAGGCTAACAGCGCGCAGCCGAACAGGTTTCGGGCGATCCAAGGCGCGGGGGCGGGGAGGTCGTCGATCCGGTAGGCGACGAAGTGCGGCTGCGTCCGCAGGCCATGGCGCAGCGCTTCCATCGGCCTGCGCCGGGCCTCATCGAGCTTGGCCCAGTAGGAATCGTCGTAGCGCCGCTCGGCAGTAATCCCGCGCGGCAGGTCGGGCGACAGCTGGCGCAGCGCCAGCACCTGGTCGGGATCGAACGACATCGCCGCGACCGGGCCGCGATAGGCGGCGAGCACCTCGATCAAGCGGGACGCGAGTTTACGGTCGCCATCGAAATGGCTCTTCAGCTCGATCACCAGCGGCACGCGGCCGGCGACGAGATCGCACAGATCTCCGACCGACATCATCCGCTCGGGCGTATCCTTGAACGCGACCTGGCGCAGCTCGGCGGCGGTGAGCGAGAGCAGCGGCGCATCGCCCTCCGTCAGGCGGCCGAGGTTGTCGTCGTGATGCACCATCGCCTCGCCATCGGCGGTGAGCTGGATGTCGACCTCGATGGCGAAATTGCCGGCGATCGCCGCATGGACGGCCGCCGGCATGTTCTCGAGCACGCCGCGGGCGCGGTCGTGCAATCCGCGATGCGCGACCGGGCGTGCGGTCAGCCAGTCGGGAGCGCGCATCGCATCAGGTCCGGATCAGGCGACTTCGAACAGGCCTTCGACCTCGACAGCGGCGTCGGCCGGCAGCGAGGCGACGCCGATCGTGGTGCGGGCGTGGCGGCCCTTGTCGCCGAACGCCGCGACCATCAGGTCGGAGGCGCCGTTCATCACCTTCGGGCCATCGGTGAAGTCGGGCGTCGAATTGATGAAGCCGCCGAGCCGGACCACGCGCACCACCTTGTCGAGATCGCCGAGTGCGGCCTTGAGCTGCGCCAGCAGGTTGATCGCGCAGCCGCGCGCCGCGGCGTTGCCGTCTTCGATGCTGACATTGGCGCCGAGCTTGCCCTTGGCGATCAGCTTGCCTTCGGTGTCGAAGCAGATCTGGCCGGACACCACCAGGAGATTGCCGGTGCGGACGAAGCCGACGTAATTGGCGACCGGGCTGGTAGGTTCAGGCAGGACGATTCCCTGCGCGGTCAGTTTCTGCTCGATTGCTCCGGCCATCGCGGTCCCCATTATGTTTTTCAGACGTCGGTTCGTCGTTTGTTAGTCATGCGTCCCGGCCGGCGGCGCGACCGGGCGCACCTGTTTGGCCGATTGCGGCAATTCTGGCAAGCAAGCCGCCGCGCGCGCGATCAGCCAGGTTTGATGCGAATTCGTCCGCGATTTCACCGTAATCGAGTGTTCCTTCGATGGCAGCTGTTGCGGCGGTTCGGGCCGCTGCCTATCCTCAACCGAGGTTCCCACGGAGACGACATGCGCAAGCTACCCCAGACGAGCCTCCGCTTCACCACGCTGGCGATGACGATGCTCGGCGTTGCCGCGCTCGGCACCGGATCCGCTGCTGCCGCTGGTCCGAACATCAGCTTCCTGCCGCATCAGGCGCTGTACGAACTCAGCCTGATGAAGACGCGCAACAACGCGTCGGTGAGCACGGTGCGCGGCCGCATCCTGTACAATTTCTCCGGCAATGCCTGCGAAGGCTACACTTCGGATTTTCGCCAGGTGTCGGAGATCGAGAGCGGCGAGGGCAAGAACACGCTGAGCGATCTGCGCTCGTCGAGCTGGGAAGACGCGGCCGGCAAGAGCTATCGCTTCAAGATCGATACCAAGATGAACGACAGCGACTCCAGCGACGTCGACGGCGTCGCCGAGCGCACCGGCGACGCCATCACGGTGAAATTGAAGCAGCCGGTGCAGAAGACCTTCACGCTCGATGGCAAGACGGTGTTCCCGACCGAACAGATCGAACGCATCATCGCCGCGGCGCGCGACCGCAAGTCGCTGCTCGAGCTGCAGGTCTATGACGGCTCCGACGGCGGCGAGAAGGTCTACAACACGCTGACGGTGATCGGTCAGCCGATTCCGGGCGATCGCTCCGTGACCAATCCCGACCCGTCGACCGGCGAGGCGTCGATGAAATCGCTGACCCGCTGGCCGGTGACCGTGAGCTACTACGACCGCAGCGCCAAGTCCGATACCGGCGAGCAGACCCCGGTCTACGCGATGAGCTTCGAGCTCTACGAAAACGGCGTCTCCCGCTCGCTCGTGCTCGACTACAACGACTTCGTCCTCGCCGGCGCCATGGGCAAGCTCGACGTCAAGGCGATGAAGCCGTGTAAGTAGTGCGGCTGATTCACTTCTCCTCCAAGGCCGTTCACCGTGTCCCGTACAAGGTGCCGGGCGAAAGCGCTGCGCAGCGTCCGGGGCACGGGCATTGCATCCGGGGCGGCAGCACGATTACTCCCGCGGCTTCTCCGGCCCCGTATAGCTCAATCCCCGGATCACCGCGGCGTTGCCGAACTTCTTCCGCAGGTCATCCATGGCGCGTTCGGCGGTGGCGGCGCGGCGGTCGAGGAGGTCGGATTCGTCGGCTTGCGTCTGATCAGTCAGCGCGCTGACGCCGGTGCCGATCAGGCGGAAGGCGGTGCCGTCGATCTCCTTGGCCAGCATCTCGCGCGAGATCGCGAAGATGCGGCCCGCCATCTGCGTCGGCGCGTGGATGGTCTGCGAACGGGTGCGCTGGCGGAAGTCGGCGGTCTTCAGCTTCAGCGTCACCGTCGAGCCGGCCAGCGTCGCACCCTTCAGCCGCGACGAGACCTTCTCGGACAGCCGCCACAGGATGCGCTCCAGCGTTTCCAGGTCGCGGATATCGGTGTCGAAGGTCGTCTCGTTGGAGATCGACTTGGCGCCGCGGTCCGGCACCACCTCGCGGGTATCGATGCCGCGCGCGAGCCGCCACAGCCTTCGGCCTTCGTCGCCGAACTGCCGCATCAGCTCGATCTCATCGGCCTTCTGCAGATCGGCGATGGTGCGGAAACCGCGCTGGCCGAGACGAGCCTCGGTGGCGGGGCCGACGCCGAAGATGAAGCCGACCGGCCGCGGCGCCAGCATGGCGCGGGCGTCGTCTTGCCCAAGGGCTGCGAAGCCGCGCGGCTTGTCGAGATCGGAGGCGATCTTGGCGAGGAACTTGTTGTACGACAGCCCGACCGACACGGTGATGCCGATGTCGCGCTCGACGTCGCGCGCGAACCGCGCCAGCACCTTGGCGGCGATGGAGCCGTGCAGCCGCTCGGTGCCCGACAGATCGAGAAACGCCTCGTCGATCGAAAGCGGCTCGACCAGCGGCGTCAGCTGCAGCATCGCCTGGCGGACCTCGCGGCCGACACGGACGTATTTGGCCATGTCGGGCCGCACCACGGCCGCCGACGGGCACAGCGCCAGCGCCTTGAACATCGGCATCGCCGAGCGCACGCCGTAGGTGCGGGCGATGTAGCAGGCCGCCGACACCACGCCGCGCTTGCCGCCGCCGATGATCACCGGCTTGTCGGCGAGGTCCGGATTGTCGCGCTTTTCGACGGTGGCATAGAATGCGTCGCAATCGATATGCGCCAATGTCAGGTTCGGCAGCTCCGGATGGCCGACCAGCCGCGGCGACCCGCACACGACGCAGCGCCGCGCGTCCGCCCCGCTGTCGGCGAAGCAGTCACGGCAGAAGCGCAGCGGTCCGCGCGGCAATTCGCTCACGGAATATCGCGCTCCCAGGGTTTTTCTTCCAGCGCCTGCAGTGCCGCCGCCACATTGGTCGGATCAAGATCGACCGAGCTTGCGAACGCCTTCACCGTCGCATCATCGCGCATGATGAACTGAAGCACGTTGACCAGGAACTGCGGATCGGCTGCGGATAGCCGCAGCGTCTCCGGGCCGATCCCGGTCTCGGCCAGGAACAAGCCCAGCCGTTCGGGGGCGGAGGCGATGAAGGATAGCGCCTGAACCGCTACGATTTCAGAAACTTGCCGCAGATTGTGAACGCGCTTTGGCATCGGGAATGTTTGCCTTTCCGTAACTTCTGGTCTCTATTTTATTCAATCATGCCCGAGTCTTGCATGGGGTAAGTGTGGCGGCCGGTCAAACCGCGCACTTGTCCCAGACCCGGGCATTCTCGTATCAGGATAGGAGGGCGGGATGGCCAAAACCGTCCTGATCGTGGAGGACAACGAGCTTAACATGAAGCTCTTTCGCGACCTGCTGGAAGCTCATGGCTACCAGACGTCGGGGACGAGCAACGGTTATGAAGCGCTCGACCTGGTCCGCAAGCTGCGTCCCGATCTCATCCTGATGGACATTCAGCTGCCGCAGGTGTCCGGTCTGGATGTCACGCGCTGGATCAAGGACGATCCAGAGTTGCGCCACATCCCGGTGGTGGCGGTGACGGCATTCGCGATGAAAGGCGACGAAGAGCGTATCCGCGAAGGCGGCTGCGAAGCCTATCTGTCGAAGCCGATTTCGGTGGGCAAGTTCATCGAGACGGTGCGCCGCTTCATCGGCTAGGAGCTTCATCGGTTAGGAGAAGGCATGTCCGCACGGATCCTGGTGGTCGACGACATTCCCACCAACGTCAAGCTGCTGGAAGCGCGCCTGTCGGCCGAGTATTTCGACGTGGTGACGGCGTCGAACGGCGCGCAGGCGCTGGAGATCTGCGAGCGCGCTGAATGCGACATGGTGCTGCTCGACGTGATGATGCCGGACATGGACGGTTTCGAAGTCTGCCGCCGGCTCAAGGCCAATCCGAAGACGCATTTCATCCCGGTGGTGATGGTGACGGCGCTGGACAGTCCGGCCGACCGCGTCCGCGGGCTGGAGGCCGGCGCCGATGACTTCCTCACAAAGCCGGTGTCCGACGTCGTGCTGATCGCCCGGGTGCGGTCGCTGACGCGGCTGAAGATGATGACCGACGAATTGCGAATGCGGGCGATCACCTCGTTCGAAATCGGCGTGCAGGCGCCGGAACGCGAGGCGGTCAATGATCAGGGCCGCGGCGGGCGCATCCTGCTGGTCGACGACCGGCCGTCGTCCTACGAGCGGCTGGCGCCGCTGCTGAGCGCCGAGCACGACATCGACGTCGAGCCCAATCCGTCCGAGGCGCTGTTCCACGCCGCGGAAGGCAATTACGACCTGCTGATCGTGTCGCTTGGCCTCGAGAACTTCGATGGGCTGCGGCTGTGCAGCCAGGCGCGTTCGCTGGAGCGCACGCGGCATGTGCCGATCCTGGCGATTGCCGATGCGGACAGCAATTCGCGGCTGCTGCGCGGGCTCGAGATCGGCGTCAACGACTATCTGCTGCGCCCGGTCGACAAGAACGAACTGCTGGCGCGGGCGCGCACCCAGATCCGCCGCCGACGCTACACCGATCATCTGCGCGACAACGTGCAGCATTCGATCGAGATGGCGATCACCGACGGCCTCACCGGGCTGCACAATCGTCGCTACATGGAAAGCCATCTCGCCACGCTGGCCGAGCAGGCCGGCACCCGCGGCAAGCCGCTGGCGCTGATGATCCTCGACATCGACTTCTTCAAGTCGATCAACGACACGTACGGCCACGATGCTGGCGACGACGTGCTGCGCGAGTTCGCGACGCGTATCAGGAAGTCGATCCGCGGCATCGATCTGGCCTGCCGCTATGGCGGTGAGGAATTCGTGATCGTGATGCCGGAAACCGATCTGCAGGTCGCCCAGATGGTCGCCGAACGGCTGCGCCGCGCGATTGCGGCCGAGCCGTTTGCGATCGAGAAGGGCGCGCACCGCATCGACGTCACGATTTCGATCGGCCTGTCGACCCTTGAAAGCAAGGCCGAGCCGGTCCGCGACCTCCTGAAGCGCGCCGACACAGCGCTGTATCGCGCCAAGCACGACGGACGAAATCGGGTCGTGGCGGCGGCGGCGTAGGGTTCCGACAGGCGAGCTCAGGTCAGCTCGTCGACCCAGACTTTGGACTTCTCGCAGAACACCTCCACCGCCGAGCCGACGAAGCGCGAGATCACGATGGCGGCGATTATCGGCGCCAGTGCGGCCGGGCAGCCGATCGCGATCAGCCCCGAAGCCAGCATCACGCCGCCGACGACCTTGCTGGCGCTGAAAGCGTCGATCAGCTTGGCGCGATCGGCGGCGGATGCGGCATCGGTGCCGCAGATCAATTGCTGCAGCTCCTTGGCCCAGCGCACCAGCACCGCGCGCCCGAGCGCTTTGACGCCGTCGAGCGGCCCCATCGCTTGCGCGTCGAAAGTCGGTCGCAGCGCGATGTCCGACTCCAGCGCGGGCTCCTTGGTCACGGCGAATTTCCGGATGCCGAGTTGCTCGATCAGATTGTCCTCGGACGAGCCGAGCAGGTTGCTGATCTCCGACTGAATCGCTTGCTGGTCCACAGGGGTGGTCATGGCGCAATCTCCTTCGTCAAATGGGAGAGGCTTTCGGAATCAATGAACGGGTGGCCTGGCCGTACAAGGTGTAGACGAGGCCGAGCGGGTTGTTCTGGGCAATCAGGGCGTTGCGTGCGTCGAGCAGTGCTTCTCCGACAGTCGTGCCGTCATGCATCATGGCGGCGATGAAAGATCGACCGAACGCTTCGCCGAGCGCCGGGCTGATCTCGCATTCCGTGCCGATCACCGCGGCCGCCTTCAGCTTCAGGAACAGCGCCACGAAGCACTCGCTCGCGCCGGGGAACAGCTGCGCCGATTGGCACATGTTCATCAGCAGCACCGGTTGGGAGTGGAATTTGAGATTGCTGACGAGCGCTGCGAACGGCTGATATTGGATGCTGATGTCGGCGAACTTGATCTCGTGATCGGTCGCGGCGAGGTTCGATCGCAGAAGCTCTCTCAGGGTGACGATGTAGTCTTTCAGGACTTGCCGCTTCGGCGCCTGCTCGTCACCGAGCAGCGCCAAACTGTTTTCGACGTCCTTGATGATCTGCATCTGTCGATCGAGGAGGCCCTTGAACACGGGGTCGCCCGGCGCCTGGGTGTGGCCATGACAGAAGAAGCAGTAGAAGTTGATGCGGTCGTCCTGGATCGCGTCGATCAACTGGTCGGCACTGGTGATGTCACCAAGGAAGTCGACGCGCGGCTTGGCGATGAATCGGCTCAGGACCGTGCGCAGGTTCTCGGACTCGGCGAACTGCTTCCACGACAAATAGGTGTAGTCGAGCGCTTGCGATGGCTGCGGCCGTTCGCGATTGGAACGGCGGACCGCTTGTTCGATCTGATAGCGTGCCCCCCAAAAGCCCGCCCATTGCGCCGGCCGGGCTGCGCCGAGGTCGTCGTCGTAGAGCAGCGCCCACGGAAACACGAAGTCTGAGATCGTTTTGCTCGCGACGATCTGAATGATGGAGCGGTTCGGCAGCTTCAGTTGCTTCAGATATTTGCCGACGGCGACGAGGGAGTCGTCGGCCGCCGTGTTATTGAACAGCAACCGCCAGGCGCGGACACCAAGCTTCGCAAGGTCGTCCAGAGCGCTCTGACAGACGCTGCTGTCGCTGGTGGCGGATCCGCCGAAGGATTTCAGGATCAGCCTCGTGTAGGCGACGCGCACGTCGATCAGCAGTGCGTTGAGATCCTCATGCGAAACGAAGCTGTTTGCCGACAGATAAACGGACAGATCCGTCGTGTCTCCAACGGCGCGTTTCGCCGGTGAGTCCGGCGTCGAATCCGGTGTCTGGCGGATCGTGAAATCCAGTGTGGTCTGCGTTGCGTCACTGGTGACGGAAATCACCATCGTGCGGGGAGCGACATCGTCGCCGAGCCAACCGAGCGCGCGCGCGCGATCTTCCTCATCCTCGCGATGGTCGATCATGTGCACGGGCCGCGGCGCGAGCGCCGGCATTGGCTCGAGCTCAGTCGGCTGAAATGCCACCACTGTCAGATCGACGTCGATCGAATCGACCAGGTTGAGTCGGTAAAAAATCTGCACCAGCAGCCGGGCTTTGCAACTCGCACCGGCGCTCTGGAGCTCGCCGTTGATCACCGGCGTGAACGACAGTCGCACCGGGACGCTGGATCCGGACGGCGGCAGTTCCAGCGTTGCAAACGTCTGATCGACGCGCAGCTCGATGCCGCCAACACTGAGATCCGTCAATTTGATGAGTAGCTCGACCGGTTGCGACATGAGCGGCAAGAAGATGGGCCGCCGCTGGTGCTCGGCTGGCAGGCCGCCAATCTCCGCAGCTGGCCTGATTGCGATGTCGAGCGACCACTGCTTGTCAAAATAGATCGGACAGTTGGCATTCCACTCAGTGCCGGAGTCCGGATCGACCAGCCGGATTTCGCTCTGGCGGTCGTCGAATTCGGATCGCTGCTCAACCGGGAAGGCGAGCACGTTGGGCGGGATCGGGGCTGCGATGAGGTTGCTGCCGAGGTCGGGGATCGGCTCATCGTCGCGTCCGAATTGCACCAAGAGACGATCGCCGTCGAGCGTCAGCGTCTTGGTCTCGGACGGCCGCCGAAGCCGGGACGGGAGTTTGACAACTTCGCCAGGGCACGCGTCGCGACCGGATCGAACAAGCCGAGTACCTCCGCCAGTTTCGGACTCGGCCCTCGACGGAATCGTCAATCCAGAGCCGCCTAAATACGGCGATTTTTTTCTGATGGTCCCCGATTTGCGCACGCAGGGATCATGCGCCAGCTTCGCCTTGGCGGCCGGCTTCGATTTTGCGCGACTGAGCATCAACTCGGCGATCTGCTGGATGGTCGACAGCGGCTCGAGGTCCTTCGCCGAAATGCGAAGGCCGAGTTGGGAGACCACCGGTAGCCCATTGATGTCGGCGGCGAGATGACGCCAGCCCGTGCGGTTGAAATTGCCGAGGGCTTTGACGTTTGCAGTTGAGGTGATGCGTTTTTCGGAAAGTCGCGCGAGGAAAAGCGACCGGAGAGCCGAAATCAATGTGCGGAGGTTGCTCATGTGAGCGCTCTTGGTACCAAACAGGTGGGGTAATTGAATCGTTTAAAGGTATGTGAGTATTTGATGTCGCGGGCGACTCTGGTGCCGATCTGAAAAACTATAAAGTACAAAGTCGTCGATTAGTAATCCTACGATGTAGCACGTCAGCCCGCACTGTTGGGCAACAGGTTCGCAAAGCGAGTGGTGGTGTGTTGGCGAAGGCAAATTTCGCGATCGCTGCACGTTGAACAGTCCGCTGAGCGGGTTGCTCGTCATTGCGGGCTCAGTTGCGATCGGTGAGTCCGGCGGACGATTTGTCTGATAAAATCAGTTATTGAGTCCGCTCATATCGTGCCCGGCATCAAAAGCTGACCCGGCGCGGCGCCGGAGCGGTTCTGACCGGATCTCGAGGGGATCGCTGGGCCGCGCTTTGGCGCGGCGCTGCGGGCCTCGAAGGATGAGCCGCAAGCACCTTTGGATATGTACCTTGGCCGCATCCTTCGAGGCGCGCTATGCGCGCGGCTCAGGATGACGACTCTGCGCGTGAGGAGACGGCGCTGCTTGGAGCAGGCAACCAGTCTCAAGCCGCCGGCGTTTGCGGGCTCGGCTTCTGATCTTGCTTTGAAGCAAGGAGGGTTGACTGCGATGATGCCCGTTCTTCGCGCTCCGTGACGAACCTGGGCGCGAGACCGGCGGTGTCGATGCTGTTCGATGGCATGATCGCAACAGAAAGGGCCCCGAAGGGCCCCATCTCAAGTTCAGTAAGCTGAAGGCGCAGGTGACGCCGGCTTACTTGATCTTGGCTTCCTTGAACTCGACGTGCTTGCGCGCGACCGGGTCGTACTTCTTCTTGGTCATCTTGTCGGTCATCGTGCGCGAATTCTTCTTCGCCACGTAATAAAAGCCGGTGTCGGCAGTCGAGACGAGCTTGATCTTGATGGTGACCGCTTTGGCCATGTCGGAACCTCGGATGTCGGGAATCAGTGCGAGGTCGAACGTCAGGACCCGCGTTTGGCGCGCAAACTAGCCGCGAATGCCCGAAAGTCAAGGTTCAGGCCAGCAATCCAGTGCCGGATCAGACGCAATTTTCGTGGCGTGCTCCGCTTTTTGCGCGCTTGGCGGGGATTTACGTGCAAATCCAACAAGACGCACGCCGGTGCATCGCAGATCCTCGTTCGGCCGGCCTCGAAAACGGTCAGCCGCGGCCCATCTTGGGACGGTTCCGAACTCAGACGAAAGGCGAACGATGAGCGTCAGTGAGCCCGCCCTGCGCGCGGCGGAAGAGCCGAGACCCGAGCCGCCACGCAAGCGGGACCCGGCCGACGGCGTGGCGCAACCCGGGCTCGGCAATGGCCTGACCCTGGCGATGGCGATGGCGTCCGGCATTGCGGTCGCCAACATCTATTACAACCAGCCGATGCTCGGCATCATCGAGCGCGACTTCGGTGCGTCGCCGCTGACCGGGATGATCCCGACCGCCACTCAGCTCGGCTATGCGCTCGGGCTGTTCCTGCTGGTGCCGATCGGCGATCTCACCGATCGGCGTCGGCTGATCGCCGGACAGTTCGTGCTGCTGGCGCTGGCGCTTGTCGCGGTGGCCGTAGCGCCGACGGCGGGACTGATCATTGTCGCCTCGCTGGTGCTCGGCGCTTGTGCCACCGTGGCGCAACAGATCTTGCCGTTTGCGGCCGCTTTGGCCGAGCCGGCCCGGCGTGGCAAGGTCATCGGGCTGGTGATGTCGGGGCTGCTGTGCGGCATCCTGCTCAGCCGAACCGTCGCGGGATTTGTCGCCAGCCATGCGGGCTGGCGCGAGATGTTCTGGCTGGCGGCGCCGTTGGCGCTCGCTGCGGCGGCGCTGATGGCCTGGCTGCTGCCGCGCCACGTGCCGCATCGGCCGATCAGCTACGGCGCTGCGCTGGCCTCGCTGCTGTCGCTGTGGCGCGAACAGCCGCAGCTCCGCCGCGCCACGCTGGTGCAGGCGGCGCTGTTCGCCTCGTTCAGCGTGTTCTGGACCGTGCTGGCGCTGCATCTGCAGGAGCCGCGCTTTGGACTCGGCGCCGATGCGGCCGGCCTGTTTGGCCTGGTCGGCGTCGTCGGCGTGCTGGCGGCGCCGATCGCCGGGCGCATCGCCGATCGCAGCGGACCCGAGCCGGTGATCGCGATCGGCGCCGCGCTCGTTCTGGCGTCGTGGGCGCTGTTCGGCGTCTGGGGCAGCGTGCTCGCGCTGGTGCTGGGCGTGGTCGTGTTCGACTTCGGCGTGCAGGCGGCGCTGATCTCCAACCAGCACATCGTCTTCGCGCTGGTGCCCGAAGCGCGCAGCCGGCTCAACACCGTGTTCGTGACGGTGATGTTTCTCGGCGGCGCCATCGGATCGGCCGGCGCGGCCTTCGCATGGTCGCACGGTGGCTGGGCCGCCGTGTGCGGCTATGGCGCTGCGCTGGCCGCGCTTGCTCTGGTGCTCGAACTAGCGGCGCGCTGGTCGCGCCGCTAGCCGATCGAGCAACACTGCCGGACGCTCAACCGCCCGGCAGAATGTCCTTCTGCATCTTCCCGCCGTAGAAATGGAAGAACGGAACCGGTGCGTCGTGTCGCAGCGGGCCGGTGGCGAGGCGGCGGTCGAGTTCGCCGAGCACGTTCTTGGTCATCGCGTGCAAATCGGCGAGCGGGCTGGAGCCGAGCTCGACCCACACCAGTTCCACAAGTTCGGCATCGGCATGCACCACGCCTTCAACGCGGTGAGCGATGGCGGATGCGTCGGCGGTGAAGAAGCGGGTGTCGAACCGGCGTACGCGGCCCGGCGGCGTGATGGCGCGGGCGATCAGGAACAGGCCGGACGGATCTGGCAGCAGGCCCTCCTGGGCGAATGGCTGCCAGGGGCCCTCGAGGCTCGACGGCGTCGCGCCGGTCTTGCAGCCGAGGCAGAGCCCGGTTTCTTCGCAGGCTTCGCGGATTGCCGCGATGGCGAGCGCGCGGGCGCGGGCAGGGGTGATCTTGGGGCTGCCCTTGAGCAGATTGGCCTCGAGCTCGGGCGGAATGTTCGCCGCAACCGGCACGCGGTGATCGAGCTTGTCGACGCGGCCGCCGGGAAACACGAATTTGCCCGGCATGAACACCACCTTGTCGTGGCGTCGGCCGACCAGCACCTTCGGCACCGGGCCGCTGCGATCCACCAGGATCAGCGTCGCGGCATCCTTCGGCCGGAAATACGGGTGGTGATCGGCTTCCTTCTCTCCCTGTTCGACGACGGTCGCTTGTTGCGTCGCTGTCTCGCTCATGTCCACCCCTGTTCTCGTTTCTTATCGTTGCGTTTTTTGCGCGTCGGCGAGGGTGCCGTCGTCGTTCGGATCGTCAGGTCTTCTCCGGATGGGCGTCGTCGAAGCCGTGCATCCGGAATGCCCATTGCAGGCCGACCACTGATCCCTTCACGGGTTGCAGCAGCAGCAGCGAGGACACCAATGTGATAGGCAGATAAATCGCGAGCTGCAATGCCACCGCCGGCGCGAAATTGGTTTCGATCGACAGCGCAATCGGCACCACGATGTGGCCGACGATGACGATCACCAGGTAAGCGGGCAGGTCGTCGGCGCGGTGGCCGGTGAAATCCTGGCCGCAATGCGTGCAGTGATCCGCGGTCTTCAGGAAGGCGCGGAACATCTTGCCTTCGCCGCAGCGCGGACAGCGTCCACGCAAGCCGCGCCCCATTGCCAGCCAGACATTGCGTTGTTCCGCCGGCGCCTGTTCGGCGGTCCAGACCACTGGCTGCTCCGTCGCGATATTTTTCATCGCTTTTCCTTCCCTGGTTTGTTTTTCTTCGGTTTCGGCGGTTTGCTGCCTTTCGCCTTGTGACCCTTCGGTTTCGAACTCTTTGCGCGTGGACCGGATCCGCCTTCGTTGGCGCCCCTGGTCTTCCCCGTCTTGGCACGGCCGATCGCGTTGCCCTTCGGGCCCTTGCGATGCTGGCGTTCCGCGATTGCGCCGCCGCTGATCAGCTCGAACCGCAGCGCGCCGGCGACTGGTGCAGCTTCTACCAAACGGACGTCGACCACATCCCCTAATCGATGCATGACGCCGCTGCGCGTTCCAATCAGCGCATGGCGGGTTTCGTCGTAATTGTAGTACTCGCCGCCGAGCGTGCGGATCGGGATCAGCCCGTCTGCGCCGGTGTCGGCGAGCTTGACGAAAAGCCCGGCCTTGGTGACGCCGGAGACCCGCCCCTGGAACGTCGCGCCGATCCGGTCGGCGAGGTGATGCGCGATCAGTCGGTCGACGGTTTCGCGCTCGGCCTTCATGGCGCGGCGTTCGGTCAGCGAGATCTGCGCCGCGACCTCCGCCAGCGTTTCGACGGTCTCGGTCTGCGGCAGCGCACCGTCGCCGAGGTTCAGTGCGCGGATCAGGGCGCGGTGCACCACGAGATCGGCATAGCGCCGGATCGGCGAGGTGAAATGCGCGTAGCGGCGCAGATTGAGGCCGAAATGGCCGTAGTTCTCGGAGCTGTATTCGGCCTGCGCCTGTGACCGCAGCACGACTTCGTTGACAAGCGGCTCGGCGTCTTCGCCTTTGACCATCGCCAGAATGCGGTTGAACTGCGCCGGCTTCAGCGCGCCGCCCTTGGCGAAAGACAGATCCAGCGTTTTCAGGAAGTCGACGAGGTTGTGGACCTTCTCCACGCTCGGCTCGTCGTGCACGCGATAGATCAGCGGGAGTGCCTTCTTCTCCAGCATCTCGGCGGCGGCGACGTTGGCGAGGATCATGAACTCCTCGATCAGCCGGTGCGCGTCGAGCCGCTCCGGCACGATGACGCGGTCGACGGTGCCGTCCGGCTTCAGCACGATCTTGCGTTCTGGCAGATCGAGATCGAGCGGATCGCGCTCATCGCGGCCGCGCTTGACGATCGTATAGGCGTCGTAGAGCGGCTTCAAGATCGTGTCGAGTAGCGGGCCGGTGGTGTCGTCGGGGTGGCCGTCGATCGCCGCCTGGGCCTGCGCGTAGTTGAGCTTGGCGGCCGAGCGCATCAGCACGCGATGGAACGTGTGCGAGCGCTTGCGGCCGTCGGCGCCGATCACCATGCGGACGGCGAGGGCGCCGCGCGGCTCGCCTGGTTTCAGCGAGCAAAGATCGTTGGAGATCCGCTCCGGCAGCATCGGCACGACGCGGTCCGGGAAGTACACCGAATTGCCACGCCGCAGCGCATCGCGATCCAGCGCCGACTCCGGGCGCACGTAGTAGGCGACGTCGGCGATTGCCACAGTGACGATGACGCCGCCTTTGTTCTGCGGATCCTCGTCCGGCTCGGCATAGACGGCGTCGTCGTGGTCCTTGGCGTCGGGCGGATCGATCGTGACCAGCGGCAGCTCGCGCCAGTCCTCGCGTCCCTTCAGCGTCGCGGGCTCGGCGGCCTCGGACTCGCGCAGCGCCGCCGAGGAGAACTCCTGCGGGATGTCGTGGCTGTGAATCGCGATCAGGCTGACCGCCTTCTCGGTCGCCAGCGAACCGAGCCGTTCCTTGACGCGGCCGGAGCCCAGCCCGAAGGCGCGGGTGCGTATCAGCTCGGCGCTGACGAGATCGCCGTCCTGCGCACCGCCGGCATCATGCGCGGCGATGTTGAGTTCGCGGCCTGCCTGTTTCTTGTCGACCGGCACCAGTCGTCCGCCACCATCGGGCAGAGCGCGGAAAATGCCGAGCAGCCGGGCGCGGCCGCGGTCGAGCACACGAATGACGCGGCCGACATAGGCGGGGCCTTCGTCGCGGTTTTCGGACGGCTCGACGTGGAGCAGCGCGCGGTCGCCGAGGCCAGCGGCGGTGCCGGGCTTCGGCCGGCGCGGCGTGTGGATACGGATCTTCGGCGCGTCGCCGTCCTGCTCGTCCCATTCGGACGGCACCGCGATCAATTCGCCGTCGGCGTCGCGCGACGTGATATCAGCGAGCAGCGTCGGCGGCAGCGCGGCCGGCTCGGCAACCTTGCGACGTCCGGTCTTGCGGATGGTGCCGGCGTCGGACAGTTCGCGCAGCATCCGCTTCAGCTCGGCGCGATCGGCGTTTTTCAGGCCGTATTCGCGCGCGATCTCCCGGGTGCCGATCTTGCCGGGATGGGCGCGGATGAAGGCGAGCAGGGTGGCCTTGTCCGGAAACTTCGCGTCGCGCGTCTTGCTCACAACTATCCGTTCTTGGCGGCGCTGCTTTTGGCCGCGGATTTGGGCTTCGCAGCCTTTTTGGCCGCCGTCTTGGCCGTCACCGGCGCGCGCGCCTTGCTGGCGGCTGCGCTCTCGGCTTTCGGCTTGGCCTTCTTGACCGCAGCCTTCTTGGCCGGCTTTGCGTCGCCATCGGCCTTTTTCGGCGCCGCCTTTTTGGCGGGCGCCTTCTTCTTGGCCTTGGCACCGCCGCCCTTGGCGGCGCGCTCGTCGAGCAGCACGATCGCCTCGGGCAACGTGATGGTCTCGTCGGTCTTGTCGTTCGGGATCGTGGCGTTGACGCCGCCGGCGGTGACATAGGCGCCGTAGCGGCCCTTCTTGACCGCGACCGCGCCGAGCGTCGGGTGATCGCCCAGCGCCTTGCCGGGATCGGCGCCAAACCGGCCCTTGCTCGGACCCTTGGCGACCTTCTCGGCGATCAGCGTCACCGCGCGGTTGAGACCGATGGCGTGCACGTCGTCGCCGGCCTCGAGGCTGGCGTAGGTCTTCTCGTGCTGCACGTAAGGCCCGAACCGGCCGATGCCGGCTTTGATTGGCTGGCCGCTCTCCGGATGCTTGCCGACTTCGCGCGGCAGCGCCAGCAGCTTCAGCGCGACGTCGAGTTCGACATCGGACGGCGAGGTGCCCTTCGGGATGCCGGCGCGCTTGGGCTTTTCGCCCTCGCCATAGTCCTTGGCCTCGCCGAGCTGGATGTAGGGGCCGAACCGGCCGGACTTCACCGCGACCTCGAGGCCGGTGTCCGGATCGGTGCCGAGCACGCGATCGGCATCGGCGCCGCCATCGGCAGCGAGCGGCCTTGTGTAGCGGCATTCCGGATAGTTGGTGCAGCCGACGAAGGCGCCGAACTTGCCGGCCTTCAGATTGAGCCGGCCGTTGCCGCAGCTCGGGCACTGCCGCGGATCGCCGCCGTCCTCGCGGGCCGGATAGATGTGCGGCCCGAGCATCTCGTCGAGCACGTCCAGCACCTGCGCGACGCGCAGCTCCTTGATCTCGTCCACCGCGCCGATGAAGCCGCGCCAGAACTCGCTGAGCACCTGTTTCCACGACACCTCGTTGTTGGAGATGCGGTCGAGATCTTCCTCCAGCGAGGCGGTGAAGTCGTATTCGACGTAGCGGGCGAAGAAATTCTCGAGGAACGCCACGACGACGCGGCCCTTGTCCTCGCCGTACAGCCGCTTCTTCTCCAGCCGGACGTAGCCGCGATCCTTCAGCACCTGCAGGATCGACGCGTAGGTCGAGGGCCGGCCAATGCCGAGCTCTTCCATCCGCTTGACCAGCGAGGCTTCGGAAAAACGCGGCGGCGGTTCGGTGAAATGCTGCGTCACCGCCAGCGCTTGGCGCTTCAGCGCCTCGTTCTCGCTCATCGCCGGCAGCCGGCGGGAGTCTTCATCTTCGCTGTCGTCGTCGCGGCCTTCCTGATAGGCGGCGAGGAAGCCGTCGAACTTCACCACCTGGCCGGTGGCGCGCAGCTCAAGCACGCGCGAGCCGGCTTTCGCCTCGATGTCGACGGTGGTGCGTTCGAGCTCGGCCGACTCCATCTGGCTGGCGATGGTGCGGATCCAGATCAGCTCGTACAGCCGGGCCTGATCCTGGTCGAGCCGGCGGCCGACCTCGGACGGACGGCGCGACAAGTCGGTCGGGCGAATCGCCTCGTGCGCCTCCTGGGCGTTCTTGGCTTTGGTCTGATACTGCCGCGGCGAGCCCGGCACATAGGCGCTGCCGTAATCCTCGCCGATCACGTTCCGCGCCTGCGTGATGGCGGAGGAATCGATCTGCACGCCGTCGGTTCGCATATAAGTAATGAGACCCGCGACTTCGCCGCCGATGTCGACGCCTTCATACAGCCGCTGCGCCACCCGCATGGTATGGGCCGGCGCGAAGCCGAGCTTGCGGCTGGCTTCCTGCTGCAGCGTCGATGTGGTGAAGGGGGCGCTGGGGTTGCGGCGGGCCGGCTTGGCCTCGACCGACGCGACCCGGAAATTCGCGGCCTCGATCGCCTTTTTAAAGTCCTCGGCCTCGGCGCCGGTGCCGATGTCGAGCCGCGCAATCTTCTTGCCGTCGGCGCCGACCAGCCGCGCCTCGAACGTGTCGCCGCGCGGCGTCGTCAGCGTGGCGATCAGCGACCAGTATTCGCGCGGGACGAATTTCTCGATTTCGGTCTCGCGGTCGCAGACCAGGCGCAGTGCCACCGATTGCACGCGGCCAGCCGAGCGGGCGCCGGGCAGCTTGCGCCACAGCACCGGAGAAAGCGTGAAGCCGACCAGGTAGTCGAGCGCGCGGCGCGCCATATAGGCGTCCACCAGCGCACCATCGATCTGGCGCGGATGCTTCATCGCGTCGGTAACGGACTGCTTGGTGATGGCGTTGAACACGACGCGCTCGACCTTCTGGTCCTTCAGCGCACGCTTCTGCTTCATCACCTCCAGCACATGCCAGGAGATCGCCTCGCCCTCACGATCAGGGTCGGTGGCGAGGATCAGCTTGTCGGCTTCCTTCAGCGCCTTGGCGATGTCGTTGAGACGCCCCGCCGCCTTGGGGTCGATCTCCCAGATCATCTGAAAATCGGCGTCGGGATCGACCGACCCGTTCTTGGCCGGCAGGTCGCGCACATGGCCGAACGATGCCAGGACCTCGTAGGACGGGCCCAGATATTTGTTGATCGTCTTGGCCTTAGCGGGCGACTCGACAATGACGAGATTCATCGGAATCCAATGACTTGGCTGGAAGAATTGGGCCTGTTTCGCGAGACTCGCGCCGGCCACATGGGCCGGAACATGGGTTGTGAGACGGTCGCTGTCAAATCGACCCTCCGTTGCAGTCGTGCTTGAACAACACGTAATTCGAATGAAGGAAACGAAAACTAAACCTAGAGTTGTGCAACCTAGAGTAGTATCACGGGTCTATTCCGCGGTTTAGGCAACTCGATTCAGCGGCGAAAGGACTTCAGCCCATGCCACGACAGGGGAGCCACGGCTCCATATATCGCGACGGCGGCCCGGTGGAGGCTGCCGGCTATGTTGCCGAAGTGGTCGCCGATCTGATCCAGATCGCACACCTGCACCGGCTGGATGTCCTATGTTACCTGCTCGACATGGCGCGGATGGAAGCCACCGAACTTGGCCGTGCCCAACGCCGGAGCCGTTCTTCACAAGAGTGAGGCGGTTGATCCGCAAATTTGGCTTTTCGGCTTAAGCCATTTCCAAATCATCATTTCTCTCGATTCCGATCATGCGATGATTGAACGGGCGAAGTCCTGACTCCCGAGATCTGCGCCGCACCGGATCGCGAGGCACTGCCGACCCCTTCGGTGCGGCGCTGGCCGTCCACGCCTTCGATGCGTTTCCGTCAGCAAGCCGTGGATGCCCGGCACAAGGCGGGGCATGACGGGCGCGTGGGTCCCGTGGGGGAACCAAAAGCGCGTTTACGTGTTGTTAACCCAACTCATTCAGAGTTCTATCTAAGCGGGAGACGGGCCGGATGTACGTCCGTCTCCGAGATGGCTCGAAGTGGACCCCACTTCGGGCCGTTGCTTTTTTGAGGGGCCGTTCGCGGCTGGACTTTGCTCAGGCAGCCCGAAGGCCGGCCGCGGCGGATAGGGCCGAGGCGACTGCCTTCTCGCGATGTTCCGGACCGACCTGGATGCCGTCCGCCGAGATGATCTCCGGATCGGTGATGCCGATGAAGCCGAACACGAAGCGCAGATAGCTTTCCAGATGCTCGCCGACCGCCATCGGCGTATCGGCGCCATAGAAGCCGCCGCGCGACATCCGACCTGACGCCTCAGCTCAGCGATACCAGGCCGCCGCCGTGGCGCTCCAGCCTGCCGGCGAGTTCGAGCTCCAGCAACACCGTCCGCACCACCGCGGGGCTGATCCCGGCCAGCCGGATCAGATCGTCGATGCCGATCGGTGAGGGGCCGAGCAAGGAGACGATGCGGCAGCGATCGCTGGCATCCGGCTCGCTCGCCGGCGGCTGATGTTCCGGCTCACGGCCGGGCAGGTCGATCGGCCGCTCCAAGATCGCTGCGACCGCCTGCACGATATCTGCCGCACTGGTGATCAGCGTCGCGCCCTGCTTGATCAGATCGTTGGTGCCGGCGGCGCGCGGGTCGAGCGGCGAGCCGGGGACGGCGAACACCTCGCGGCCCTGATCGGCGGCGCGCCGCGCCGTGATCAGCGAGCCGGAGCGGAACGCCGCTTCGATGATCGCGACGCCGACTGCGGCGCCGGAGATCAGCCGGTTGCGACGGGGAAAGTCCTTGCCGCGCGGCACATGGCCGAGCGGCATTTCCGAGATCGCCGCGCCGCGCGCCTGGATGATGTCGAGCAGCAGGTCCTCGTGCTCGGCCGGGTAGATTTTGTCATGGCCGCCGGCCAGCACCGCGACGGTGCCACTGTCGAGACTCGCGCGATGCGCCGCCTGGTCGATGCCGCGCGCCAGCCCGGAGATCACCACGAAGCCGCTCGCGCCGAGATCGGCGGCGAGCTGCGTGGCGAATTTCAGTCCGGCGCCGGAGGCGTTGCGCGAGCCGACGATCGCGATCATCGGCCGCGCTAACAGCCCCAGCGCGTCGGGCAGGGCATGCACGCCGAGCAGCGGCGGCGCGTCGTCGATCGTCGCCAGCCGCGGCGGGTAGCCGGCTTCGCCGGGCGCCACCAACGCGACGCCGAGCCGCCGCCCGCCCTCGATCTCGCGCCGCGCTTCGTCCTCGGACGGGATGCGTCCAGCCCGCGCCGCGCCGCCGCGCCGGGCGAGTTCAGGAAGCCGCTCCAGCGCCGCGCGCGCCGAGCCGAAGTGATTGACCAGCGACCGGAAGGTCCGCGGCCCGACATTGTCAGCGCGGATCAGTCGCAACCAGTCGATACGCTGGGCGTCGGTGAGAAGCGTCGTTGACTGTTCGCTGGTACTTCCGGCCACGCACACCCCCGCAGGAGAGTGTTGCGCAACTTATGCGGGTGGACAAGCTCGACGAAGGCCGGAGGACGTAATGGTACTTGGAGCTATTTGACCGCCGTCATTGCGAGCGAAGCGAAGCAATCCAGCGCCGAGCACTGCGCTTCTGGATTGCTTCGCGGAGCCTGTGCCCGGACGGCGCGAAGCGCCGATCCGGGTATTCGCAATGATGCGGAGATGAGCGACGAACGAAGCCGCTTACTTCTTCTCGCCGATCCGGCCTTCCGTTCCCGCCTGCAGGCGCTTGATGTTCTCGCGGTGCATCCAGAACAGCAACAGCGTCAGCACGGCGAACAGCGAGGCGAGGGCAGAGTGGCCGAACCACCACAGGAAGATCGGGGTGATGAAGGCGGCGACCAGCGCGGATAGCGACGAGTAGCGCGACGTGAAGGCGGTGGCGAGCCACAGCAGACAGAAGACCAGCGCGCCGGGCCAGAACAGGCCGAGCAGCACGCCGATATAGACGGCGACGCCCTTGCCGCCCTTGAACTTCAGCCACACCGGAAACAAATGGCCGAGGAACGCGCCGAGCCCCGCCAGCATCGCCGCGTTGGCGGCAACGGCGTCGGTGCCGTTGGCGAGCATGGCGGCGATGATCACCGCTGCGGTGCCCTTCAGCGCGTCGAGCAGCAGCGTCGCGGCGGCGAGGCCCTTGCGGCCGGTGCGCAGCACGTTGGTGGCGCCGATATTGCCGGAGCCGATCGAACGTAGATCCTGAGTGCCGGCGAGTTTGGTGAGGATCAGGCCGAACGGGATCGAGCCGAGCAAATAGCCGATCACCAAGGCGACGATATAAATCCCGATCATCACAACTCTCCAAACAATCTAGCGCGGCAACAGTCTCAGACTATCAGCTCGTCATTGCGAGCAGCGAAGCGACGAAGCAATCCAGCGCAGTGCACGCCGCTTCTGGATTGCTTCGCGGAGCCTGTGCCCGGACGGCGCGAAGCGCCGATCCGGGTGCTCGCAATGACGGGGCGACGCTTTGCTCGTCGGCTTCCGTCAGCCCTTCAAACTCACTCACACATGCTCATAAACGGTCCGGCCGCCGACGATGGTCCGCGCCACCCGGCCGGAGAATCTCGCTTCGTCGAACGGCGTGTTCTTGCACTTCGATTTCAATTCGTTCGGATCGACGATCCACGGCGTGTCGATGTCGATCACGATCAGGTCCGCTGGGCTGCCGGCGCGCAGCGTGCCGCCGGGCAGGCCGAGCAATTCGGCCGGGCGCGTCGACATCGCGCGGATCATCGACAACAGATCCAGCTCGCCGCTGTGCACCAGCCGCAAGCCGGCGGGCAGCATCGTCTCCAGCCCGATCGCGCCGGCCTCGGCTTCGGCGAAGGGTAGGCGCTTGACCTCGACGTCCTGCGGATTGTGGTCCGACATCACCACGTCGATCAGGCCGGACGAGATCGCGGCAATCAGCGCCTTGCGGTCGTCCTCGGTGCGCAGCGGCGGCGACAGCTTGAGGAAGGTGCGGTACGGGCCGATGTCGTTTTCGTTCAGCGAGATGTGGTTGATCGATGCCGACGCCGAAACGTTGAGGCCGGCGTCGCGCGCGCGCTGCAGGATTTCCAGCGACTCGATGCAGGTCAGCGACGCGGCGTGGTAGCGGCCGCCGGTCAGCGCGGCGAGGCGGACGTCGCGCTCGAGCACCACGGCCTCGGCCGCATTCGGCACACCGGACAGACCGAGCCGCGTGGCGAATTCGCCCTCGTTCATCACGCCTTCGCCGACGAGATCCGGATCCTCGGTGTGATGCACGATCAGCGCATCGAAATCGCGCGCATAGGTGAGGGCCCGGCGCATCACCTGTGCGTTCATCACGCTGCGGTCGCCGTCGCTGAACGCCACCGCGCCGGCGGCCTTCAACAGGCCGATCTCGGTCATTTCGAGGCCGGCTAGCCCCTTGGTGAGCGCCGCCATCGGATGGATGTTGACGATCGCGGTGTCGCGCGCGCGGCGCATCACGAAGTCGACCGTCGCCGAATTGTCGATCACCGGTGAGGTGTTCGGCTGGCAGATGATCGTTGTGATGCCGCCGGCCGCGGCGGCTTGGCTGGCGGAGGCGAAGGTCTCGCGGTGGCTGGCGCCGGGCTCGCCGACGAAGGCACGCATGTCGACCAGGCCGGGCGCCACCACCATGCCGTTGCAATTGATGATGTCGGTGCCTTCCGGCACGCCGGCGGCGCCGATGCCGCGGCGGGCGTCGCGGATCACGCCATCGGCGATCAGCACGTCGCCGACGCCGTCGAAGTCGCGGCCGGGATCGATCAGGCGGGCATTGGCGAGCAGGATCGGGCGGCGGTCGGTCAGCATGTCGGGTCCCGTTCCAGCTTCAAGCGTTCGGCAGGTTGCGGGCGAGTGCTTCGAGCACCGCCATGCGCACCGCCACGCCCATTTCCACCTGTTCGCGGATCAGCGACTGCGCGCCGTCGGCGACGGCGGAGTCGATCTCGACGCCGCGGTTCATCGGCCCCGGATGCATCACCAGGGCGTCCGGCTTGGCATAGGACAGCTTCTTCTGGTCGAGGCCGAAATACTGGAAGTACTCGCCGCTCGACGGCACGAACGAGCCGTTCATGCGCTCGCGCTGCAGCCGCAGCATCATCACGATGTCGGCGCCGTCGAGCCCCTCGCGCATGTCGCGCGCGACCTCGACGCCCAGCCGCTCAATGCCGCGCGGCAGCAGCGTGGAGGGCGCGACCACGCGGACGCGGGCGCCCATGGTGTTGAGCAGCAGAATGTTGGAGCGGGCGACGCGCGAATGCATCACGTCGCCGCAGATCGCCACCACCAGCCCTTCGAGCCGGCCCTTGTTGCGGCGGATCGTCAGCGCGTCGAGCAGCGCCTGGGTCGGATGCTCGTGGGCGCCGTCGCCGGCGTTGATCACCGAGCCGTCGACCTTGCGCGCCAGCAGTTCCACCGCGCCGGAGGCGTGATGGCGGACCACCAGGATGTCCGGGTGCATCGCGTTCAGCGTCACCGCGGTGTCCATCAGTGTCTCGCCCTTGCGCATCGAGGACGAGGACACGCTCATGTTCATCACGTCGGCGCCGAGCCGCTTGCCGGCGATCTCGAACGACGATTGCGTCCGTGTCGAGGCCTCGAAGAACAGATTGACCTGGGTGCGGCCGCGCAAGCTCGCGCGCTTCTTGTCGACCTGCCGGTTGAGCTCGACATATTCTTCCGAGAGGTCGAGCAGGCCGGTGATGTCGGCGGCGGAAAGCCCTTCGATCCCCAGCAGATGCCGGTGAGCGAGGACAAATGTCGATTTCAATGCGGGGGTCATTAAAGCAAGAGCTATAGGCAGACTTGCCAGAGCGGGCAAGCGCGAACGGGTCAGGGTGCGGAATAATCCCCCGCGCTGTGAAGGCTCTACCTCGTTCAATGTGGGCCGTGCCCCGGACGCAGCGCAGGGCGCTGCGCAAGCAGCGTCGTGCGCTGCAGATCCGGGGCCCCGGTTGAGCGGAAGACACGCACGAGTGGTTGAATGTCCAAGAAACCGGGGTCCCGGATCGCGCAGCGGCATCAGAGATGCCGCAGCGCGTCCGGGACACGGGGGTGAGTTGGTCGAAAGTCGCTGCTCTGATAAAGCGGACGGGCCCTCGTGCGATGCCCAGGAGTCTTCATGCCGACGCTTGCGACCGCTCTGCTCGACGCGCTCAAGGATCACGGCGCAAAGGAGATCTTCGGCATCCCCGGCGATTTCGTGCTGCCATTCTTCAAGGTGATCGAGGAGAGCGGCACGCTGCCGTATTTCACGCTGAGCCATGAGCCGGCGGTCGGCTTTGCGGCGGATGCTGCCTCGCGCTATCGCGGCGGCATCGGTGTCGCGGTGGTGACCTACGGGGCGGGCGCGTTCAATCTGGTCAATTCGATCGCCGGTGCTTATGCGGAGCGTTCGCCGGTGGTGGTGATCGCCGGCGCACCGGGCATGCGCGAACGCAGCAGCGGTTATCTGCTGCATCACCAGGTCCGCACCGTCGACTCGCAACTCGCGGTGTTCAAGGAAGTCACCTGCGCGCAGGCGGTGCTGAATGATCCCGCGACCGCGCCGGCCGAGATCGCCCGCGTGCTGCGCAGCGCGCTGGAACTGTCGCTGCCGGTCTACATCGAGTTTCCGCGCGACCTGGTCGATGCCAAAGTCGAGGCGGTGGCGAAGTTGCCGCAACGCGCCGCCGATCCAGGAGCGCGCGACGAGTGCGCGCAGGAAATCCTGGGGCGCGTCGCCAAGGCGAAATCGCCGGTGGTGGTGGTCGACGTCGAAATCCGCCGCTACGGCGTCGAGAAGCAGGTCGCGGCGCTGGCCCGCAAGCTCGGGCTGCCGGTGGTGACCACCTTCATGGGACGCGGGCTGCTCGAAGGCGAGGACGATGTCGTCGCCGGCACCTATATGGGCGCCGCCGGCGATGCCGGGCTGTCGGCGCTGGTCGAGGAGGCCGACCTGGTGCTGATGTTCGGCGTGATCCTGTCCGACACCAACTTCGCGCTGTCGACCAACATGACCGACCCGCGCCGCACCGTGCTGGCGAGCGGCCGCGAAGTGCAGATCGGCCATCACGTCTATCGCGACCTGCCGCTGGCCGACCTGATCGCCGGTCTCGACGCCCATGCCGCGCAGCATCCGCCGCGGCCGCGCAACGCCGGCAACGGCATGGCGTATCCGCGCAAGCTGGTCGCCGACGGAGGCGCGATCGCGCCGTCCGATATCGCCACCGCGATCAACGATCTGTTCGACAAACATGGCAAGATGCCGATGACCGCCGATATCGGCGACTGCCTGTTCACCGCGATGGAGATCGACAACACCCAGCTCGCCGCGCCCGGTTACTACGCCGGCATGGGGTTCGGCGTGCCAGCCGGCATCGGCGTCGCTGCGACGGGGCTGCGGCCACTGGTACTGGTCGGCGACGGCGCGTTCCAGATGACCGGCTGGGAGCTCGGTAACTGCGAGCGCTACGGGCTCGATCCGATCGTGGTGCTGTTCAACAATTGCAGCTGGGAAATGCTGCGGGTGTTTCAGCCGGAGTCGAAGTTCAACGATCTCGATGACTGGCACTTCGCCGCCATCGCCAAATCGATCGGCGGCCACGGCGAGCGCGTCACTACGCGCGCCGAACTCGCCGCCGCACTCGATGCCGCGGCGACGCGGCGCGGGCAGTTCTCGCTGATCGAAGTAATGCTGCCGCGCGGCGCCACCTCGCATACGCTGGCGCGCTTCGTCACCGGCTTCAAGGCCGCGCGCGAGCGGATGAAGTGAGCAGGGCACAATGGTGTTGAGACGCGGAGCTGCGCTGCTCGCCGCAATGATCCTCGCGGCGGGTGCGGCGCAGGCGCAGCAATTGCCCGATGACTTCGTCTATCTGCGCGATCTCGATCCGAGCATTCGGCAGGACATCCGCTATACGGGCGCGAACAATTTCGTCGGGCGGCGGCTCGCGGGCTATGATGCGAACGAGTGCATCGTGAAGCGCGCTGTCGGACTGGCGCTGGTCAACGTGCAGCGCGAGTTGGCACCCCAGCAGTTGTCCCTGAAGATGCTCGACTGCTACCGCCCGGCGCGGGCTTCGCGCGACATGGTGGCGTGGGCGCAGGACGGCAACGAGACGCCTGCGCAACGGCGCTACAATCCGACCTTCAGCAAGAGCGAGCTGTTCCGGCTCGGTTACATCGCCGCGAATTCCGGCCACTCGACCGGCGCGGCGGTCGATCTGACGCTGGTCGATCTGCGGGCGCCGAAAGGCCCGCCGTTCGATCCGAACCGCGCCTATGCGGATTGCACCGCACCGGAAGCCATGCGCGCGCCGGAAGACAGCGTCGACATGGGCACGAGCTACGACTGCTCCGACGCGAAGGCCTACACCGCCGCCAAGTCGATCAGCCCGGCGCAGCGGCGCTGGCGGCGCATCCTGCTCGGCGCGATGACGCGCCAGGGCTTCGTCAACTTCTCCAAGGAATGGTGGCACTTCTCGCTGCCCGGCACGCCGCGGGTGGCGCATGATTTCCCGATCAGGCCGCGACCCCGATAGCTGCCTTGCGGTGGCGAACACCATCGGGGATTTGCCGAGGTCACGCCCGATCCGGCGTGATCTGGCCGATGTTTCTGCATAAGATGCCCGCGAATCCATTCGCCGCCCGCCGGGAACACTCATGACGCAGCCGTCTTTCGCGACCCACGAGGTCTTCAATCAGTCGCCGGCGTTCGAGGACGTCGATCTGTTCGGCGCCGATCGGCCGCTGGTCGAGGCGGTGACGTTCAACAATGCCGGCCATGCGCATGTCGAACTCGAAGCCTTCGGCCGGACCTGGGGCTCGGCGCATATGGCCGAGCGCGGCCGGCTCGCCAACGAGCACACGCCGCGGCTGAAGACCTTCGACGCCAAGGGTGTTCGCCTCGATCGGGTCGAATTTCATCCCGCCTATCACGAGCTGATGCAGGAGAGCTTTCACGCCGGCATCCACAACTCGACGTGGGACGCCAATGGCCAATCCGCCGGTGGCTCGTCCGAAGTGTCGCGGGCCGCGAAGTTCTACATGGCGGCGCAGGTCGAGACCGGGCATCTGTGCCCCGTGACGATGACTCGCGCGTCGGTCGCAGCGCTCGCCGCGCAGCCGGATCTGCTGGCGCAGGTGATGCCGGTGCTGAGCAGCAAGCGCTACGACACCGCCTTCGCGCCGTGGTCCGAGAAGCGCGGCATGAGCATCGGCATGGGCATGACCGAGAAGCAGGGCGGCACCGACGTGCGCAGCAACGCCACGCGTGCGGTCCGCGACGGCGACGCCTACCGCATCATCGGCCACAAATGGTTCATGTCGGCGCCGATGTGCGACGCGTTTCTGGTGTTGGCGCAGGCTGAGGAGGGGCTGAGCTGTTTCTTCATGCCGCGCTTCAAGCCCGATGGCTCGGTCAACGACATCCACTTCCAGCGGCTGAAGGACAAGCTCGGCAATCGCTCCAACGCGTCGTCCGAGGTCGAGTTCACCGGCGCCTATGCGGTGCCGGTCGGCGAACCGGGGCGCGGCATCCGCACCATCATCCAGATGGTGCAACTGACCCGGCAGGATTGCGCGATCGCCTCCGCCGGGCTGATGCGCTCGGGCCTCGCGCATGCGCTGCATCACGCGCGTCATCGCAGCGTGTTCCAGAAACACCTCGTCGATCACTCGCTGATGCAGGCGGTGCTCGCCGACATGGCGCTGCAGGTCGAGGCTTCGGTCGCGCTGGTGATGCGGCTGTGCCGGGCCTTCGACCAGGCGCCGCACGATCACCTCGAAGCCGCCTACATGCGGCTGATGACTCCGGCCGTGAAGTACTGGATCTGCAAATCGGCGCCGCCATTCGTCTATGAGGCGATGGAGTGCATGGGCGGCAACGGCTATGTCGAGGACGGCATTCTGGCGCGTCATTACCGCGAGGCGCCGGTGAATGCGATCTGGGAGGGCTCCGGCAACGTGATGTGCCTCGACGTGCTGCGCGCGATGTCGCGCGAGAGCGACGCCGGCACGGAAGTCCTGCAAAGCCTGATCCAGGACACCGCCGGCCTGACCGGCGGACCCGCCGCCGCGAGCCTCGTCGCCCGCGCGTTCCTGCAGGCCGACAATGAACGCACCGCGCGGCTCGCCGTCGAGACCCTGGCCAAGCTCGCCGCCGCCGCCGCGCTCAGCGAGATCCACCCGCCGCACGCCGAACTGTTCGCGCGGACGCGGCTGACCCCGGAGCCCGCCACCATGTACGGCGCCGCAAATCTCAGCGCCGAGCAGGCGCGTGGCTTGCTGGCGCGGGCGCTGCCGGAGATGTGAAGCGCATCAGCCCCATTGCCACACCCATCCCCGTCATGCCCGCGCTCGTCGCGGGCATCCACGCCTTTCGGCCGTACCTCGCGCCAAGGCTTGGATGGCCGGGACAAGCCCGGCCATGACGAGTCACTGCCACAACCTCTCCCCGTCATTGCGAGCACCCGGATCGGCGCTTCGCGCCGTCCGGGCACAGGCTCCGCGAAGCAATGCAGCTGAGTGCACCGCGCTGGATTGCTTCGCTGCGCTCGCAATGACGGACCGGGCTAGCCGGCCGTCTCGCCGCCGGAGAAGTACCAGCGGCCTTTGTGCTTGCGGAATTGCGAGTGCTCGTGGTGGGTCTGGTCGGTGCCGTTGCGGCTGAAGCGGGCGACGAATTCGACGTTGCCGCGGCTGCCTTTCTCGCTGCTGGCGAGCACCAGCAGATCGACGAAGGTCGATTGCTCCATCCAGGCGCGGTTGGCGTCGTGGTCGAACAGGGCGGTCGTGTCGGGATCGGTGGTCTCGACGATGTAGTCGAAGTCTTTCAGCACATAGGCGGCGTAGCGAGAGCGCATCAGCGCTTCCGGGCTCTGGGCCTGCCGGGCGCGGGCGAGCAGCGGGCCGCAGCAGTCGTCGTAGGATTTGCCGGAGCCGCAGACGCAGGTCATGGCATGCATCATCGTTGGCTATCAGAGGGCGATCAGCCGGCGCGGCGGAGCGCGGCGAGCCGATCGAGCGCACCCTGGAGAATATAGATCGCGGCGTGTTCGTCGATCACCTTGGCCCGCTTGGCACGGCTGACATCGTTGGCGATCAGCTCGCGCTCGACCGCCGCCGTCGACAGCCGCTCGTCCCACAGCCCGATCGGCAGCTCGGTCAGCCGCGAAAAATTGCGCGCGAAGGCGCGGGTCGACTGCGCGCGCGGGCCTTCGCTGCCGTCCATGTTGAGCGGCAGACCGAGCACGAAGCCGCAGGCCGCGCGCTCGGCGCCGAGTGCCAGCAGCCGCCGCGCGTCGGCCGTGAACGCCTTGCGGGCAACGGTTTCGATGCCGGTGGCGAGTTTGCGATCCGGATCCGAGCCGGCGACGCCGATCGTCTTGGTGCCGAGGTCGAGGCCGAGCAAGGTGCCGCGCGCCGGCCAATGCGCGGCGGCTTCGATCAGCGGAAGGATGAGAGCTGGCATGGCCGCCGCATAGCACGCGACGGCGGCCGCGCATAGGCAAGGCCGGACGGCTCCGGTCGAACGGCGATCCGGCATGCGCCGATGGACAATCCCGAGGCGCTACATCGCGCTTGCGCGTGCCCCGCGATCGCTGCGAGATAGCATCCGGATTTGGGTTGCTGGCAGGTTGAAGATGGACGCGCTTGGCTGGTTCGGGTTGGCTGCAGTCGCCGTCATGGTGCTCAGCTACGCGCTGGAGGATCACAGCTTTTGGTTCATTCTGGTGTTCGCGATCGCCTGCGGGCTGGGAGCGATCTCGAGCTTCCTGCACGGGGTCTGGCCGCTCGGCGTCCTGACCGCCGTCTGGGCCGGGATCGCGCTGCGCCGGTTTTTACTGAAGCTGCGTCCGGCGCCGTCCGGCGCAGGATAGCGGGGCGCCGTGCCGCCGTGCTAAACCGGCGCAGGCGCGCAGCGGCGCGCGCCACACCCTTCATTCTTCCCGTCATTGTGAGTGTCGACCATGTGGCCCGACCGCCGTATCCTTGATCTGTTCGCCATCGAGTTTCCGTTCCTGCTGGCGCCGATGGCCGGCGCGATGGACGCCGAACTCGCGGTCGCGGCCGCGCGCGGCGGAGCACTGGGCTCGCTGCCTTGCGCGATGCTGAGCGCCGACAAGGCGCGCGAGCAGGTCGGCATCTTCCGCCAGCAGATCGCGGCGCCGATCAATCTGAATTTCTTCTGCCACACGCCGGTCGACGCCGATCCGGCGCAGGAGGCGGCGTGGAAGCAGCGGCTCGGCGCTTACTATCAGGAACACGGCCTCGACCCGGCCGCGCCGGTGCCGGCCGCCAGCCGCGCGCCGTTCGACGCGGCGATGTGCGCGCTGGTCGAAGAGCTGAAGCCCGAAGTGGTGAGCTTCCATTTCGGTCTGCCCGAGGCGTCGCTGCTGGCGCGCGTCAAGGCGACCGGCGCCAAGTTGATCGCCTCGGCGACGATCGTGCGCGAGGCGATCTGGCTGGAGGAGCACGGCGTCGACGCGATCATCGCGCAGGGCGCCGAGGCGGGCGGGCATCGCGGCATGTTCCTGACCCAATCGATCGCGCAGCAGCCGGGCCTGTTCGCGCTGCTGCCGCAGGTGGTCGATGCGGTTCATGTCCCGGTGATCGCCGCCGGCGGCATCGCCGATGGCCGGGCGATAGCAGCCGCGTTCGCGCTCGGCGCGGCCGGCGTGCAGATCGGCACCGCCTATCTGCGCTGCCCGGAATCGCGGACCAGCGAACTGGTGCGCGCGGCGCTGGCGCGCGGCACCGACGAAGCGACGGTGATGACCAATGTGATGACCGGGCGTCCGGCGCGCGGCATCGCCAACCGGGTGATGCGCGAGGTCGGCCCGGTGTCGGCCGACGCGCCGGCGTTCCCGCACGCCGCCGCTGCGCTCGGGCCGCTGAAGGCCGTCGCCGAGAAGCAGGGCAAGGTCGACTTCACCAATCTGTGGGCCGGGCAGGCGGTGCGGCTCGGCCGCGATATGCCGGCGGCGGAACTGACGCGGGCGCTGGCCGGCGCCGCGCTGGCGCGGCTGAGCCGGCTTGCCGGCTGATCCGCTGAGGTTGCGGCGCTAAACCCGGCTCTGCTATACGGCGCGGATCGCCATCTCGGGAAAAGGCCATATATAATGTCGGTCGATGCCGCCACCGTTCGTCGCATCGCGCATCTGGCGCGGATCGCCGTGACCGACGAGGAGGTGCCGCATCTGCAGGGCGAACTCAACGCGATGCTGGCGTTCGTCGAGCAGCTGTCGGAAGTCGATGTGAACGGCGTCGAGCCGATGACCTCGGTGACGCCGATGCAGATGAAGAAGCGGGTCGACGTCGTCAACGACGGCGAGATCGCCGATCAGGTCGTCGCCAACGCGCCGGCCACGGAAGATCACTTCTTCCTGGTGCCCAAGGTGGTCGAATAGGAACCGCGCGATGTGCCTGCTGTGCGACGACGAGAAGGCCTATCAGGCCTATATGGACTACCTCGATGCGATGGAGCGCAAGGGCAAGGTCGTCGATCAGGACACCGCGATGAACGCCGTCCTCGACGGCCTGCAGGCCGCCGCCAAGGCCAATCGCGACGCCCCTGAAAACGACAAGACGCTGTCGCCGTTCTTCTGCAGCCCGGTCAACAAATAGCCCTCAGGCCTTCTTCAGCTTCCGCACGCGGCGCAGGTCGGCGTTGATCTGCGACTGCCAGCCGCGTCCGAGCGCGCGATAGGCTTCCAGCACGTCGGCATCGAGCCGCAGCGTCACCGAACTCTTCGGCTGCTCCCCGAGCGGCGGCCGCCCGCGGCGGACGATCTTGCCGTCGATGCGAATCTCCCCGGTGCGGAAGAACTCGTCGAGCAGTTCAGGAGCATCGTCAGGATCGTCAGTCAAAGCCTTGCCGAAAGAGGGCGGCCCAGCGGACTTCTTCCTTGGCATGGCAGTACCTCATCGAAATCACATGATGGTCGCCGTCACGTGGCGTCCAGACGATCACGACCATGCGCGGACCGACGTATCCTGCAGTGATGTAGCGGTCCTCGCCGTAGTCGAAGCGATCGTCGAGCTTCGTCACGATACGTCCGGCAAACGCCGATGCGGCATCGGTGGCAAAGTCGAGGCCACGATGTCGCCGGGTCCAATCCCGCTTTGCCGGATCGAATGTGATCGACATGCAATTATGTAACTACAATATTCAGGTCGTCAATGCCCGACTCTAGCCGCGCCGGCCGAAGCGGCACAATCGCTTCAATTGTCGAAGGCGCTGTGCTAGCCAGCGCTGCAATGCAGCCGCACGATCCGCGGCGCCTCGACCGGCCTGCGCCGGCTCCACTTCCAGGCGTGCCTGAACCATGACCGATCTGACATCGCTGACGCTCGCCGAGGCCCGTGAGGGGCTCGCCACCAAGTCCTTCACCGCGGTCGAATTGACCGATGCGCATCTGAACGCCATCGAGGCGGCGCGCGTGCTCAACGCCTACGTGGTCGAGACGCCTGACGAGGCGCGCAAGATGGCGCAGGCGGCGGATGCGCAGATCGCCAAGGGCGAGGGCGGTCCGCTGGCCGGCATCCCGCTCGGCATCAAGGACCTGTTCGCCACCAAGGGCACGCGGACCACGGCGTGCTCGAAGATCCTCGGCGACTTCAAGCCGACCTACGAGTCGACCGTGACGACGCAGCTGTGGCGCGACGGCGCGGTGCTGCTCGGCAAGCTCAACAACGACGAATTTGCGATGGGCTCGTCGAACGAGACCTCGTGCTTCGGCCCGGTGGTCAATCCCTGGCGCCGCGCCGGCTCTGACGCGCAGCTGGTGCCGGGCGGCTCGTCGGGCGGCTCGGCCGCCGCCGTCGCAGCCGGCCTGTGCCTCGGCGCCACGGCGACCGACACCGGCGGCTCAATCCGCCAGCCGGCAGCGTTCACCGGCACGGTCGGTATCAAGCCGACCTACGGCCGCTGCTCGCGCTGGGGCATCGTGGCGTTCGCCTCGTCGCTCGATCAGGCCGGTCCGATCGCCCGCACGGTGCGCGACTCCGCGATCCTGCTGCGCTCGATGGCCGGCTTTGACCCGAAGGACACCACCTCGGTCGATCGCCCGGTGCCGAACTACGAAGCCGCGATCGGCGGCTCGGTGAAAGGCATGAAGATCGGCATCCCGAAGGAGTATCGGCTGGACGGCATGCCGGCCGAGATCGAGAAGCTGTGGTCGCAGGGCGCCGAGTGGCTCAAGGCCGCAGGCGCGGAACTCGTCGAGGTGTCGCTGCCGCACACCAAATACGCGCTGCCGGCCTATTACATCGTGGCGCCGGCGGAAGCCTCGTCCAATCTCGCGCGCTATGACGGCGTCCGCTACGGCGCGCGCGTGGGCGGCCGTAACATCGTCGAGATGTACGAGGCGACCCGCGCCGCCGGCTTCGGCGCCGAGGTCAAGCGCCGCATCATGATCGGCACCTACGTGCTGTCGGCGGGCTACTACGACGCCTATTACCTACGCGCGCAAAAAGTCCGCACGCTGATCAAGCGCGACTTCGAACAGTGTTTCGAGCAGGGCGTGTCCGCGATCCTGACGCCGGCGACGCCGTCTGCGGCGTTCGGCATCGGCGAGAAGGGCGGCGCCGATCCGGTCGAGATGTATCTCAACGACATCTTCACCGTGACGGTGAACATGGCCGGGCTTCCCGGCATCGCGGTTCCCGCCGGCAGCGACTCGCAGGGCCTGCCGCTTGGCCTGCAACTGATAGGTCGGCCGTTCGACGAGGAGACGTTGTTCTCGCTCGGCGATGTGATCGAGCAATCCGCCGGGCGATTCACGCCGCGGAAATGGTGGGCCTGAGGGGCGACCCGCGCGCCGCTTTTGCGTTGCGTTTGTTTCGCGCTGCAGCCATGCTGACAGCGGGCAGGAAGGTTGAATGAGCACTGACGAAGGGGTGCCGTCTCCGCAAAGCGTCGACGGAATTTTGGGCTCGTCGGAGATCGCGGTCGCGATCGAAAACGACCGCTACAAGCATCTGCTCGACAATGTCCCGGTCGCCGTCGCGGTGTCGCGCGGCAATGGCGACGCGCAACGCATCGCCTATATCAACCGAGCCTTCGAGCTGCTGCTCGGCCTGTCGCAGGCCGACATCGAAGGCCAGGGCTGGACCTGTCTCGACACGCTGGTCAACGAGGACGATCCCGCCAAGACGCTCGGTGCCGCGATCCGGGTCGGCGAGGATTTTCTCGGCGTGTTCCGGCCGCTGACGCCGACCGAGCACGTGCTGATCGTGCAGGCCTACGCCTCGGTGATCGAGAGCGAAGACGGCCCCGAGAGCTTCCGGATCGCCGCGCTGGTCGATGTCGGCGGCCGCGAGCGCGCCCAGATCGAGCGCTTCGAAATCCAGATCCGCGAACGCGATACGCTGATGCGCGAACTGCAGCATCGAGTGAAGAACAATCTGCAGCTCGTCACCGCGCTGGTGCGGCTCGAGGCGCGCTCCGCCGCCGAAGGCGAGACCGTCGCGTTGGCGCGGCTCGCCAGCCGGATCGACGCGCTGACGGCTTTGTACCGGATCTTGTCCGCGGAGAGCGCCGGCAGCCAGGACATCGACCTCGGGCAGTATCTGTCCGACGTCACCGAAGCGGTGATGCAGGCCAACGGCCGCGACGGCGTCGCCTACGAGGTCAGCACGACCTATTGCCCGTTGTCGGTGAACATCGCGATGCCGGCCGGCTTGCTGGTCAACGAGATGCTGACCAATGCGCTGAAATACGCTTTCGTCGGGCGCAGCGGCGGACGCGTCAAGGTGATCTGCAGCGTCGAGGCCGGCCGTGTCTCGGTGGTGGTGTCGGATGACGGCGTCGGCCTGCCGGAAGGGCAGGAATGGCCGTCGCCGCGCAAGCTCGGCGCGCTGATCCTGCAGACCCTGAAAGAGAACGCTCGCAACGTCGCGTTCAACGCCAGGACCATTCGCGGGCAGGGCACCTGGTTCACGCTCACCTTCGACGCTGCCCCGACGCCCGCACCGCATTAGGCGCGTGATCGATTGATCGGTGATGACGTCTGCGCATCCACCGACTCGTCATCCTGAGGAGCCAGGCAAAGCAGGGCGTCTCGAAGGATGCGGCCACTGGTGCGAGTGCTGCATGGTTCGAGACGGCGCTTCGCCTCACCATGATGTTGTGACTGATGCAACAGCCCAAGCGTCGCGCTAATCCATCCGTTGCCGCGCCAGCCATTGCCGCGGCGTCAGGCCGAATTCGATGCGGAACGCCGTCCGCAATGCGGCGGCATCCGGAAAGCCGCAGCGAGTGGCGAGATCTTCCAGTCCTCGCGCGCCGCCGGCGAGCAGATCCTGCGCGCGCGCCAGCCTGACGCGGCGCAACCAGTCGCCGAGATTGCCGCCGGTCCGCGCCCGGATGTAACGGGTGAGGCTGCGGCGGCTCATGCCGGCGCGCTCGGCCAACTCGTCCAGCGACGGCGTCGCAACCGGATCGGCCCGGAGCGCCTCCAGCAGTTCGGAGATCCTGAGATCGGCAGTGGAGCCGATCGCAGGGCGTTCGATCAGTTGCGGCTGTTCTCCCGCGCGCTGCGGGGCGACGACGAGATGCCGGGCGACACGGTTGGCTTCGGCCGTGCCGGCGATCCGGCCGAGCAGATGCAGGCAGCAATCCAGCCCCGACGCGATTCCTGCCGAAGTCAGAATGCGTCCCTCGTCGACGAACAGGGCGCCGCGATCGACCACGACCTCGGGAAAGCGTGCAGCGAAATTCTCTACGCACGCCCAATGCGTCGTCGCACGTCGCCCGTCGAGTAGTCCCGCTTCGGCAAGGCCGAACGCGCCGAGGCAGAGGCCGACGACGATGGCACCGCGCGCCTCCGCGGCGCGGAGTTCGGAGGTGATCTCCGGCGGCACCGTTTCATGCGCATCGCGCCAGCCTGGCAGGATGACGACATCGGCCTCGCTGGCGGCGTGCAGTGGCAAGGGAGCCTCGATGGTCAGTCCGCCCGTCGCCGAAAATCGAGACTGAGCCGCGCATACATCGACCCGATGACCGCTGGCGAGAAACGGTTCGCCGAACACCGCCAGCGGTGTCGACAGCATGAACGGGCTGATCTGATCGTAGGCGAGGATGGCGATCTGCATTGGCCCAATATGCCCTAATAATGTCTATCAGGCCACTGATCCGGAGCAGCGCGTCGGCCTACAGGGAAAGGACTTTTCGACGGGCAGCAAAGGAGAACCCGATGGCGCGCGCTTTTCTCGTAATCGATATCCAGAACGACTACTTCGCGGGCGGCGCGTTACTGCTGTGGCAGGCGGAGGAAACCGAGGCCCGTCTCATCGCAGCGATTGGCCGTGCCCGGGCGGCTGGGGATCGGATCATTCTCGTGCGCCACGTATCGACTGCAGCGGCTGGCCCGTTTGCGGCGGGCAGCGCCGGCGTCGAGATCCGTCCGGGCATTCTTGACGCAGCAGGAGATGCCCCGGTCGTCACCAAGCAAGTTCCCGACGCGTTTCAGGACACCGACCTCGCATCTCACCTGCGGGGTGTCGATGAGCTGCTGGTCGGCGGGATGATGACCCAGAACTGCGTCGTCTTCACCGCGCTGTCGCGGGCGGCGGACCAGTTCCGCGTGCAGGTCGTCAGCGATCTGTGCACCGCGCCCACCGAGATCGTGCATCAAGTTGCGCTGAATGCCCTAGGCTCGAAGATCGACGTCGCGACGGCTGCGGAAGTCTGGGGGTAGCAACCTGGGGAGACGGCTGCAGCGATCGGGACGCGGCAAGGCATCGCGCGCACGTCAGATTTGACATCCCCTGCAACAATAGTTAGTGTGTAACTATTATTGCAGTGGAGATTGCACATGGGAAAGTACACCCCCCTCACGGAGTTTCTTAAGAAGCAGGCTGTTGGCGAAGTGCGGATGAGCTTTGCGCAGATCGAGCGTGTGATCGGAAGCAAGCTGCCGCCGGTCTCGCGCTATCGCGCGTGGTGGAGCAATTCGCCGACCAACAATGTAATGACCAAAGCTTGGCTTGAGGCAGGCTTCCGCAGCGAGCAGGTCGATATGGCAAGTGGCCGGTTAGTGTTTCGCCGCGACGAGCAGGCTGGACGACTTCGTGCAGCAGCCGGCGCAAAGCCCGGCCCGCATCCGTTGTTCGGATGCATGAAGGGTACCGTTCACATTCCGGCAGGTGTCGAGCTGACGGCACCGGCTGATCCGGAGTGGGGCGAGCTTGCCTATGGAAACGATCTGCCCGAGCGGGTGCTATAACTTGTCGCCGCTTTTGCTGGATACCTGCGCGCTGATATTTTTCGCGACGAGCGAGGACGAGACGGGTGAGGCGCGCGCCGCCGTGCAACAGACCCACGAGACTGGCCAAGCGGTTGTAGTCTCGCCAATCTCAGCCTGGGAAATCGGCGTGCTGGTTGCGCGCGGCCGGCTTAATTTGTTGATGCCGCCGTTGCGTTGGTTCGAGCAGGTGATGGAACGCTCCGGCCTATCGCTGGCAGCGCTGACTCCGGACGTGCTGGTCGCCTCGTCATTCCTGCCGGGTTTTCCCCATCGTGACCCGGCCGATCGGATCATCGCCGCGACCGCCCGGGAATACGGCTATCGGCTGATCACGCGCGACCGGTCGTTGTTGGCATACGCGCGGGAAGGGCATATTCAGGCGATTGCTTGCTGACCACGCGCCGCTCGAAGGACTTGCCATGAACGCACCCGTCAAACCGTCCCAGCTCATCAAGGGCGCCACCGGCGATTGGGAGATTGTGATCGGGCTGGAGATCCACGCCCAGGTCTCGTCCAACGCCAAGCTGTTCTCCGGTGCGGCGACCGAATTTGGCGGCGTGCCGAACAGTCACGTCTCGCTGGTCGACGCAGCGATGCCCGGCATGCTGCCGGTGATCAACGAGGAGTGCGTTCGTCAGGCGATCCGTTCAGGATTGGGACTGAACGCGCAGATCAATCTGCGCTCGGTGTTCGACCGCAAGAACTATTTCTATCCCGATCTGCCGCAGGGCTACCAGATCAGCCAGTACAAATCGCCGATCGTCGGCGAGGGCATCGTCGTGGTCGATCTGCCGACCGGCGAAAGCGTCAGCGTCGGCATCGAGCGGCTGCACCTCGAGCAGGACGCCGGCAAGTTGCTGCACGACCAGCACCCAACGATGACGTTCGTCGACCTCAACCGCTCCGGCGTCGCGCTGATGGAGATCGTTTCCAAGCCGGACCTGCGTTCATCCGAACAGGCCAAGGCCTACGTCTCCAAGCTGCGCACCATCCTGCGCTATCTCGGGACCTGCGATGGCGACATGGAGAAGGGTAGCCTGCGCGCCGACGTCAACGTCTCGGTGCGCCGTCCCGGCGAGCCGTTCGGCACACGATGCGAGATCAAGAACGTCAACTCGATCCGCTTCATCGGTCAGGCGATCGAATACGAAGCGCGTCGGCAGATCGGCATCCTCGAAGACGGCGGCAAGATCGACCAGGAGACCCGCTTGTTCGATGCGACCAAAGGCGAAACGCGCTCGATGCGCTCGAAGGAAGAGGCGCACGACTATCGCTACTTCCCCGATCCGGATCTGCTGCCGCTGGAGTTCTCGCAAGCCTATGTGGACGAGCTGAAGTCGAAGCTGCCCGAGCTGCCCGATGCCAAAAAGGCCCGTTTCATGGGCATTTTTGGGCTGTCGGCCGACGATGCTGGCGTGCTGGTGAGCGAGCGCGAGAGCGCTGAATTCTACGAGGCGGTGCTCGCTGGTCTCGCCGACAAAACGCGCGACGGCAAGCTCGCCGCCAACTGGGTGATCAACGAGTTGTTCGGCCGGCTCAACAAGGAGGGTCAGAGCATCGACGCTTCGCCGGTCTCCACCGCTCAGCTCGCAGCCATCGTCGATCTGATCGGCGAGGGCACCATCTCAGGCAAGATCGCCAAGGAACTGTTCGACATCGTCTGGGTTGAAGGCGGCGACCCGCGCGTTCTCGTCGAACAGCGCGGCTTGAAGCAGGTCACAGATCTCTCGGCGATCGAGAAGGTCGTCGACGAGATCGTGGCGGGCAATCCGGACAAGGTCGCACAAGTCGTCGCCAAGCCGGCGATGCTCGGTTGGTTCGTCGGACAGGTGATGAAGTCCTCCGGCGGCAAGGCCAATCCACAGGTCGTCAACGATCTCCTGAAGCGCAAACTCGGTCTCTGACCGCGCTGCGCGCATCGTCGTCGCGCCGCGCGACGACGATGCGCCGCGACGCGCCCGCTCGAATCATCGCTCGCGATTCGTCCCGAAACGCCTCTCTGGCGCGCCTTTCCGCCGCCCAGGCGGGGGTGTGGATGAAAATATTTTCGTTGCCAAAAATTCCGACTCAGACTCCGCCGACGGCTTTTACGCGCCGACTCGGACGGGCGCCGGTGTCGCCGAAACGCGTAGTTAGCTTACTAATCGGATTTGCAAAACGACTGGCACGCGCGGGTTTCTCTCGATCTTGACAAATGCGGACGTAGATTTTTCGGGGCTAAATGCGATCGCGCGGCAAACTCCGCGGCCGGCCGATTTGAAAGACGACGACGCGGCGCGGCAAACAGCCATCAACACTTCCTTAAGCGGGACACTGTTTTTTTCGATGTGTTGGTGTATTCGGGAAGTAGTGCATCTCGATTCCCGAGTGCACGCAGCAGCAATCAGCCATCTCACTTTATCGGAGGGCAACATGGCCAAGAAAGCGAAGAAGGCGGCGACGAAGAAAGCGGCGCCGAAGAAAGCCAAGACCGCGAAGACCGCGAAGAGCGCCGTGAAGAAGACGGCGAAGAAGACCACCAAGAAGGTTGCCAAGAAGGCCGCCAAGAAGAAGTAAGCTCGCTTACGAGCGAGTGCCGGCGGCACGACCGTCGGCAGCGTCAAAGGACATCGACGAATTTCCGCGCTCAGCGGCTTCGACGACAGTCCGCTCGACGAGAGGGTGTCGGCGAGACATCAGGCCAAACGGCCGGATTAGTGCGGCGGAAATTCCGAACGCGGATCCGGCAGAAGAAGCGGTTCTTCTTCGTACGGTGCGGATACTGGATCCGCAGTTTCACGGCGGTCTTCGCTTGTGGGATTTGGTCCTGGCGTGTTCGCCGACGCCCTCGTTCTTTTTTGCGCAGCCTGCTGGCGCGCCATCCCCGGTGTTTCCGCAACCGGCTTGACCCAACTCCCTCCGCATCTCGATTGCTCGTTCCGCGCCCCGGTCGCTGCCGGGGGGAGCGTTGCGGCTTGGCGCAATGGTTATCGGTTCGCCAAACTGCAGGGTAAACCGACCGTCAAGCGATTCAGAAAACCGTTGTCACACAGGCATTTTTGCGATTGCGCGTAGCGCGCCGGCTTGCGCCGTTCAGAATCCGTTCATCGCGATGCTTAAACTGCTCTTCAAATTTGAATGGTCAGATCTCCCTACACAAACACGCCGGGTCACGGCGGTGGAGACGACAGGACAGACGACAGGAGCCGCCTCCGGGGCGGCCAGATGGAGAGACAGATGCTGCAGGGATTTCTGAACACCGAGACTGCGCTGCCGATCGAAGCCGGCGAGAACCCGGATGTATTGTTCGACCTCGGCCTTCTGTTCGCGTCGGGACGCGGCGCTTCGATCGACCTCGTCGCGGCACACAAATGGTTCAACCTCGCCGCGCTGAAGGGCCGGGCTGACGCGATTGAGTTCCGCCGCGAAGTCGCCGCGCAGATGTCGGCCGAGCAGATTGCCGCAGCGCAGCGTGAAGCCCGCGCCTGGATCACCTCGCACTAACACGTCGACCTCTTGCGTGTAGCGGCGCCCGGTATCGACTTATGGTTAGTCCTAAGTCGCTCTGACCGCCGCCACAGCACCCGGCTATCCTTCCGGCATGCTCCACCAAGGGAGCCGAACCGGAGGAAACCATGCATCTCAAGTCATTGTTCTGTGTCGTCGCCAGCGCGGGCGTGCTCGTGAGCTCCGTCGCGCTCGCCGGTGAGTTCGGCACGGCCGACGAAGCCAAGACGATGCTCACCAAGGCCGCGGTGAAGGCCGATAAGACGACGGCGCTCGCGCAGTTCGCCAAGGGCGAGAGTGGCTTCAAGGACCGCGACCTCTACCCGTTCTGCGGCGGGCCGGACGGCCTGTTCACCGCGCACCCGACGCTGACCGGCAAGAGCCTGAAGGATCTCAAGGACAAGACCGGCAAGCCGCTGGGCGAAGAGATCTACGCCACCGCGAAGGAAGGCGAGGTCAAGGAAGTCAGCTACATGTGGCCGCGCCCCGGCCAGACCGATCCGGTCCAGAAGGTGAGCTACGTCACCAAGGTCGGCGACCAGACCTGCGCGGTCGGCTACTACAAGTAACCCACCGCGAGCAGTGCCTGAGCGCGTTGCATCCCCCAACTTCGTCATTCCGGGGCGCTCACGCAGTGAGCGAACCCGGAGTCCCGAACTTGTGGAAACGTTGGTCGGCTGCTCCACCGATCGAGATTCCGGGTTCGCGAGCTACGCTCGCGCCCCGGAATGACGGTGGTGGTGGGGCAAAGTCATTGCCTCTCCGACGATCGAAGTCGCGGACTCACTCGATGCGGATGCCGGCGGCGCGGATCACGTCGGTCCACACCTGCTTCTCCTCGGCTAGCGTCTTGCGCAACTCATCTGGCGAGGAGAGCGCGGGCGTGATCATCTGGACTTTCAACTTCGCGACCACGCCCGGCTCGGCGAGTGACTGCCGCACCTCGGCGTTGATCGCCGCGACCAGCGCCGGCGGCGTGCCGCGCGGCGCGATCAGCGCGTTCCAGGCGTCGGACTGAACGGCGATGCCGCTCTCTTTCAGCGTCGGCACGTCGGGAAGAAACGGCGAGCGCTCCGGCGTCGACACCGCGAGGATCTTCATCGTGCCGGACGCGAGCTGCGGCGCGACCGAGATCGCCGGCAGGCACGCCGCCTGCACATCGCCGCGGATCAGTGCCGTCACCGCGTTGGGCGATCCGGCGTAAGGAATATGCACGAGCTTGGCGCCAGCCTGCTGCGCGATCGCCTCCATGCACAGCTGCGACAGCGAACCGGCGCCGATCGAGGCGTAAGCGAGGCTGCTGCCCGGCGCCTTCAGCCGCGCGACGAACTCCGCAACGCTGCCGACACCAAGGCTCGACGGCACGACGAGCACGTTCGGCAGACGCGTCAGCATCGTCACCGGCGTGATGTCGTGGTCCGGATCGTAAGGCAGCTTGGCGAACAGCATCCGGTTGATCACCAGCGGGCCGGGGATCGAGATGCCGAGCGTCGCGCCGTCAGGGGCGGCCTTGGCGACCGTATCGGTGCCGATATTGCCGGCGGCGCCCGGCTTGTTCTCGACCACGAAGCTCGAGCCCGGATGCCGCGCCTGCAGACTGTCGGCGAGCACGCGGCCGACGATATCCGGCGTCGAGCCGGCGCCGAACGGCACGACGATCCGCACCAGCTTCGGCGGCCACGCGGCCGGTTCGGCAGCGGCCGCACTGCTGATCGTGCCTGCGGCGATGCCAAGCAGGGCCAGCAGCGGCGGCAGCACGCGGCGAACGAGGTCTCCCAGCATTTGCATCGGTCCTGTAAAGAGTGATACCCGGATTTCGCCCCGCACGGTGCCGTGCTGCGGCAGGTCGCCCGATGGCGCGGACCATAGGGCGAAATGGCCGGCGCGCAACCGCCGCATCCGCCGGCCGAGACAGGAGTGTCGTGATGGGACTTGCGGTGATGATCCTCGGCCTGGTGCTGTTCATCGGCACTCACGTCGTGACGACGCGGCGCGATCTGCGCGGCAAGCTGATCGGCATCGGCGGCGAGGCGGTCTACAAGATCGGCTATGCGGTGCTGGCGATCGGCGGCCTCGCGCTGATCGCCTATGGCTTCGGCGCCTATCGTGCCCACGGCTGGATCGACGTCTGGTATCCGCCGCGCTGGACCAGACATCTCACCGCACTGCTGATGCTGCCGATGGCGATCCTGCTGGCTGCGGCCTATTCGCGCGGGCGGATCTACGCGGCGGTCAAGCATCCGATGATCACTGCGGTGAAGCTGTGGGCGCTCGGCCATCTGATCGCCAACGGCGATCTCGGCTCGATCATCCTGTTCGGCTCGTTGCTCGCCTGGGCGGTGTATGACCGCATCTCGCTGAAGCGGCGCAACGACGCCGGCGGTCCGCCGATCCCGGTCGGCGGCGCCCGGAACGACGTCATCGCCATCGTCGCCGGCGTCGTGCTGTATCTGGTTCTCGCCTTCGTCTTCCATCCCTACGTCATCGGCGTATCCGTGTTCGGAGCCTAAGCATGTCTGTTCAATCGACCATCCGGCGCAAGACCGCTCCGGACATCCGCGCGCGCAAGGGCGGCGATCCGATCGTGATGCTGACCTCGTATCATGCCCACACCGCGTCGCTGGTCGACCGTTATTGCGATGCCATCCTGGTCGGTGACTCGCTCGGCAACGTCATGCACGGCTTCGAGACCACCGTGCCGGTGACGCTCGACATGATGATCCTGCAGGGCCACGCGGTGATGCGCGGTTCGCAGCATGCGCTGGTCGTGGTCGACATGCCGTTCGGCTCGTACGAAGCTTCGAAGGAGCAGGCCTTCCATTCGGCCGCCCGCATTCTCAAAGAGACGCATTGCGGCGCGGTGAAGCTCGAGGGCGGCGTGCGCATGGCCGACACCATCGCGTTCCTCACCCAGCGCGGCATTCCGGTGATGGGCCACATCGGTCTGACGCCGCAGTCGATCAACACGCTGGGCTCGTTCCGCGCGCAGGGCCGCGAGGAGGGGAGCTGGGAGCCGATCGAAGCCGACGCCAAGGCAGTCGCCGAGGCCGGCGCGTTCTCGGTCGTGGTCGAAGCGGTCGCCGAACCGCTCGGCCGCAAGATCACCGAGACGATTGCGATCCCGACGATCGGCATCGGCGCGAGCGCCGCCTGCGATGGTCAGGTGCTGGTGCTCGAGGACATGCTCGGGCTATCGCCGAAGCCGCCGAAATTCGTCAAGCGCTATGGCGAGCTCGGCCCCGGCATCGAAGCGGCGATCAAGGGCTACGCCGAGGAGGTCCGCTCCCGCGCGTTCCCGGGTCCGGAGCATGTCTATGGGATGAAGAAGACCTGACGGCGAGGGGACACGAGGGGCCCCCCGGCACCGAGCCGCTGCCTGAAGTTTGCCGCAAGCTTCGGCACCGACTTGGGGTGGCAGAGCAACGGTTGATGTTTTCAGGACATCCCCTTGATCCGCCTCGCTTTGCCTTGCCGCCGCCATAACGCTAGAGTATCGCCGCCGCAGCGTCTCTGGGACAGACGCGCGGCGCGCTTTGCGGCAGCGCCGCCCGATCGCGACAGGAAATCCATAAGTGTCTGAATTATTTAATGAAGTCGATGAGGAAGTGCGTCGCGAGCGGCTCAAGCAGCTGTGGGACAAATACTCGCTGTTCATCATCATCGGCGTGATTCTGATCATCGCCGGCGTCGGCGGTTGGCGCGGCTACCAATATCTCGAAGCCAAAAAGGCCGCCGAAGCCGGTGCTGCCTTCACCGCAGCAGCCGAACTTGCCGACCAGAACAAGCACGCCGAAGCCGAAGAAGCCTTCAACAAGGTCGCCGCTACGGCGCCCGCCGGTTATCGCAATTTGGCGCGGCTTCGCGCTGCCGCCGAGGCTGCCGCGCGCGATCCGCAGCAGGCGATCAAGCTGTACGATGCGATCTCGGCCGATCGCAGCGTGCCGGCGCAGGACCGCGATCTCGCCACCCTGCGTGCCGGCCAGTTGCTGGTCGACACCGCAGCTTACAACGACATCGTGCAGCGCCTCGAACCGATCTCAGGCCCGGGCGCCATCTATCGTCACACCGCGCGTGAGATGCTGGCGCTATCTGCTTGGCGCGCCAACAATGTTGCGGCGACGCGGCAGTGGATCGAGCAGATCAATCTCGACCCCGAGACGCCTGCGAGCCTGCGCAACCGCGCCGAAGTCATGCAGGCGCTGCTGCCGCCCGCCGCCAAGAGCTAGTTCGAGACCGACCGGCACCATCGCCAACGTTCGAGTTTACGTGAGACATCGCCCATGCGCCGTTCGCACCGCCTGATCTCTCTTGCCGTTCTGCTTGCGCTGTCGAGCGGGCTGGGCGGATGTGGCAGTCTTGGCGGCTGGGATCCGTCCGACATGTTCGACTTCCTCGACAACAAGAAGAAGCTGGCGGGCGATCGCAAGCCGGTCTTCCCCGAGGGCGTTCCGGGGCTCGAGCAGGGCGTGCCGAAGGGTTTGTATAAAGGCGCGCAGCAGGATCAGGCGGTGATGGAGCCGGAGCCGCCGGCCGCGCCGCCGCCGGAAGCCAAGCCGAAGCGCAGCAAGTCGCAGCGCAATTCGGTCGCGTCCCGTCCGGCGCGGCCGGCGCCCGCCGCTGAGCGCGCGCCGGAAGAGGAAGGCAGCACGGCCGCTGCGCCGCCGGCACCGAAGCCGGCCAAGCAGGCCCGCCGTCGCAGCACCACCGCTCCGCCGGCCGATCAGCCGGCCGCCGCGCCAGCGCCCGCCCAGGAATCCACCGCGCCCTCAGCCTTCCCCGCACCGCTGCCGAGCGGCACTTTTCAGCGCTGATCCTGATTTCCGGCCTGCTTCCGGCAAGTCGCGACATTGACAGGTCACTGCTTCTCGGCGCACGGATCAGCCATGTCGTTCACCATTGCCATTATCGGCCGACCTAATGTCGGCAAATCGACGCTGTTCAATCGTCTGGTCGGGCAAAAGCTCGCGCTGGTCGACGACACGCCCGGAGTCACGCGCGACCGCCGCGAAGGCCAGGGGCGCCTCGGTGATCTGGAATTCACCATTATCGACACCGCCGGGCTCGACGAGGGCGCCAAGGGCTCTCTGACTGCGCGGATGCAGCAGCAGACCGAAACCGCGATCGAACTCGCGGACGCGCTGATGTTCGTGTTCGACGCGCGGATGGGCCTGACGCCGAACGATCGCGCCTTTGCCGACTTCGCCCGCCGCGCCAACAAGCCGGTGGTGTTGGTCGCCAACAAGAGCGAGGGCAAGCACGGCGAGATCGGCGCGATGGAATCCTACGCGCTTGGCCTCGGCGATCCGGTGCAGATCTCCGCCGAGCACGGCGAAGGGCTTAGCGAGCTCTACGACGCGCTGCGCGACCTGATGCCTGAGCCGGTGGAAGACGACGAGGACGACGACGAAAACCTCGCCGAGCTGACCGACGAGGAAATCGCCCGGCGGCCGATCCGGGTCGCGATCGTCGGCCGCCCCAATGCCGGCAAGTCGACCTTCATCAACCGTCTGCTCGGCGAAGAGCGGCTGCTGACGAGCCCTGAGGCCGGCACCACGCGCGATTCCATCGCGGTCGAGGTGACGTGGAAAGGCCGGGACTTCCGGATATTCGACACTGCTGGCCTGCGGCGGCGTTCGCGGATCGAGGAGAAGCTCGAGAAGTTGTCGGTCGCCGACGCGCTGCGCGCGGTGCGCTTCGCCGAAGTCGTCGTGCTGATGATGGACTCGCAGAACCGCTTCGAGGAGCAAGACCTGCGCATCGCCGACCTGATCGAACGCGAAGGCCGGGCGCTGGTGATCGCGGTCAACAAATGGGACCTGGTCGAGCAGCAGGGCGGGCAGATTTCGCAACTCCGCGCCGATGCCGATCACTGGCTCCCGCAGATCCGCGGCGTGCCGATCGTCGCCACCTCGGGAATGCTGGGTGAGGGCGTCGACCGGCTGATGCAGGCGATCCAGGACGCTTATGCTGTGTGGAATACGCGCGTGCCGACCGCGGCGCTGAACCGCTGGTTCGAGCAGGCGGTTGCTCAGAACCCGCCGCCCGCTGTCGCCGGCCGCCGGCTGAAGCTCAACTACGCGACCCAGGCCAAGGCACGGCCGCCGAGCTTCGTGGTGTTTTGTTCGCGTGCCGACGCTGTGCCGGAATCCTATCTGCGCTATTTGGTCAACAGCATGCGCGGCGTTTTCAAGCTGCCCGGCACGCCGGTGCGGATCACGTTGCGCGAAAAAGCCAATCCGTTCGCCCACAAGCGTAAACGGAAGTCATGACCAGCGGCGACCATCCGCCCGACACGATCGCGGCGGGAGGCGCGCGGCCCGCCGCGGTGGGATTCATCTTCGTCACCATCCTGCTCGACATGCTGAGCATCGGCATGATCCTGCCGATCCTGCCGAAGTTGATCGAGAGTTTTGCCGACAACAACGTGGCCGATGCAGCGCGGATCTACGGCCTGTTCGGCACCGCCTGGGCACTGATGCAGTTCGTCGCCTCGCCGGTGCTCGGAGGGGTGTCCGATCATTTCGGCCGCCGGCCGGTGATCCTGCTGTCCAATCTCGGCCTCGGACTGGACTACGTTCTGATGGCGCTGGCCCCGTCGTTAGGCTGGCTGTTTCTCGGCCGTTTGATATCCGGAATTACGGCGGCGAGTATCTCGACGGCCTTCGCTTATATCGCCGACGTGACGCCGGCGGAGAAGCGCGCCGCGGTGTTCGGCAAGGTCGGCGCCGCGTTCGGACTCGGCTTCATCATCGGGCCGGCGATGGGTGGGCTGCTCGGCGGCGTCGATCCGCGGCTGCCGTTCTGGGTCGCCGCCGGGCTTAGCTTGTGCAACGCGCTGTATGGTCTATTCGTGCTGCCGGAGTCGCTGCCGCCGGAGCGGCGCTCGCCGTTTCGCTGGAAGTCCGCCAATCCAGTCGGCGCGGTGCGGCTGCTCACCTCCAACAGCCGGCTTGCGGCGATGGCGGTGGTGGAATTTTGCGCCGAGGTTGCGCATGTCGCGCTGCCGGCAATCTTCGTTTTGTATGCGAGCTATCGCTACGGCTGGAGCGAAACCAAGGTCGGTCTGGCGCTGGCCTTCGTCGGAGTCTGCACCGCGATCGTGCAGGGCGGGCTGGTCGGCCCCGCAGTGAAACGACTCGGCGAGCGCAATGCCCAGATCATCGGCTATGGCGGCGGCGCGGCTGGCTTTCTGATCTACGCGCTGGCGCCGACCGGGACGCTGTTCTGGATCGGCATTCCGGTGATGACGCTGTGGGGCATCGCGGGACCGGCGACCTCCGGGATGATGACGCGTCTGGTGTCGGTCGATCAGCAGGGTCAGCTGCAGGGCGCGATGACCAGCGTCAAGAGCGTCGCCGAACTGATCGGACCGTTCCTGTTCACGCTGATCTTCGCCTATTTCATCGGCGGCGACGCCCCCTTTGCCTTGCCAGGCGCGCCGTTCCTGCTCGCCGGCGTGTTGCTGATCGTCTCGGTGGTAGTTGCGGCGACCACCGGTGACACCACCAAGCAAACGCCCGCCGGTTAGTTCATTCGAGGCCGCTTACAGCGGCGCCGCCGACTCGCTCAGAACGGCACCGACGCCCGGCCGCGGAGCGTCCAGATCTGAACGGTGCCGCCCAGGCCGCCGAGTTCGCCGCCGACCGCGACCGCCGCGCCATTGCCGAACCGCGCCGCGACGCCGCCGGTCAGGCGCGCCGACCAGCCATCCATCAGCGGCACCGACGCCAGCGGTGCGCCGCCTGCTAGGGTGATCGTCTCGGCATTGTCGCCCAGGAAGTAGTAGTCGGCGAACGCCCCCGCATAGGGCGCGAGCGTCAGCTTGGCGCTGTACAGCCAGGGATAGCTCACCTTGAGACCAGCCGACGCCCGGCCGGTGAAGAAGTCGCGCTGATCCTGTGGCGAACCGAGCGAGTCGACATAGGCGTTCTGGCGTTCCCACAGGGCATAGAGCTTGGCCGACGGCTCGATGGCAAAGCCCCACGCCTCGGTGGTGCCGGTGATGCCGCCGGAGATCAGCCAGCGTCGTCCATCGAAGCTGCCGAATGCGGTGCCTGCCGAGCCGTCATAGCCGATCCCCGAATAGGCTCCGGCCAGATCGAAGCGCAGACCGGCGGCAGACCGCCAGGCAGCGTAGGAACCGATCGTCCAACCGTCGCCCTTGAGCCGGCCATTGAGCGTGCCGGACTTGTAGTCGAAGGTTTCGTAGCCCCCGACGATGCCGAACAGCAGGTCCGGCAAAGGCTTGCGCGTCAGCCCGATCAGGGCGTTGACCTGGTTGCCCGACAGCACGGACGCCGAGTTGCTGGCATTCCACTGGCCGATGCCGGCGCCCTTCACCTCAGCCCACATCAGCCAGTCTTTCGGCTCGGCGGCCGATTTCGGCGGCGCTTTGGTGATGCCGGCTCTTCGATCGACCGCCGCGAAAGTGTCGTCGAAGCGCGAACGGCTATGCGTCGACCAACGTGGGTCACCGATTCCGAAGGCGGTCACGGCCTGATTGCCGCCTGTCTCACGCGATCCGACCGGACCCCAACGGCTATCCACGACAGGATCCGAGGCTCCAGTTCTGCCTTGCGAGGGATCGTCGGTGAAATTGAAGCGCAGACCCGTCCCTGACGGTGCGATCAGCTCGCCGCCATCGGCGAAGCCTTCGGAGATCGCAGTGTCGATCGCGCCCGAAATCGCCGCGCCCGACGTCTGCGCCACCACCTTGGTGGCCACCACCTGCAGCGCGCGGAGCTTCAGGCTATCTTGCGGCGTACGCACCGCTTGCAGCAATGGTTGTGAGGTGCTGGCGCCGAAGCTGGTGTTTCCAGCGAAGGACGCGACGATGGTGTGGCTGCCGACAGTCAAGCCGCTGGTCGTCAGTGTCGCGACGCCGGCTGACAGTGCGACCGAACCGAGCGTGACGCCGCCATCGGTGAAAGTGACGGTCCCGGTCGCAGCTGTGCCGCTCGCTGTCACCGTCGCGGCGAAACTAACCGCCTGACCGGCGTCGCTCGGATTGCGCGAGGAGGTCAGCGTGGTGGTGGTCGCAGCGATCGTATAGCTGAACAGGCCGGCCCCGGTGATGCTGCCGCCGGGCGTCGTCACCGTGACGTCGACCGCGCCTGCCGCATGTGCTGGCGTCATCGCCAAGATCGACGTCGCGCTGACCACGGTCACCGACGTTGCCGCAGCGCCGCCGAAGGTCACCGCGGTGGCGCCGTTGAAATTGTTGCCGGTGATCGTGACGCGGGTGCCGCCCAGGCCAGGACCGCTGCCAGGAGTGACCGATGTGATCGTGGGGTTGCTGACGTAACTGTAGAGCCCGGTCGCTGTGGCGCTGCCAGCCGGTGTAGTGACCACGACATCGACGCTGCCGGCGGCATGAGCGGGCGTGATCGCGGTGATCGTGGTGGCGTTGACCACGGTGATGCTGGTGGCCGCGGAGCCGCCGAAAGTCACCGCGGTCGCGCCGGTGAGGTGGGTGCCGGTGAGGGTAACCGTCGTGCCGCCGGAGTGAGGGCCGGAGGTAGGACTGACGGCCGTCACCGTTGGAGGCTCCTGGAGCACCGTGAGGGCGAACGTTTTCGATGACGTCTGCGCCGTCGGAGTGGTCTGGTCGGTCACGGTGACGGTGAAGGTCGTCGCAGACAACGGCGTGGTCGGGGTGCCGGAAATCTGCCCCGTGCTGCTCGAGAACGTCAGGCCGGTCGGCAGCGTGCCCCCCGAGAGCGCGAAGCTGAACGTGCCGAAACCTCCGGATGCGGTGACGGGGATGAATGGCGTAGCTGCGGAGTTCACCGTCAGCGTCGTCGTGGCAACGGCTTGTGTGGTGACGAGTGTCGCGGCATTGACGGTGAGACTGAAGGTCTTCGACGACGTCTGCGCCGTCGGAGTTGTCTGGTCGGTCACCGTCACGGTGAAGGTCGTCGCGGCCAGCAGCGTTGTCGGAGTGCCGGAGATCTGGCCGGTGCTGGTCGAGAATGTCAGGCCGCTTGGCAAGGTGCCACCGGACAGCACGTAGCCCAGCGTGCCAAGGCCTCCGGACGCGGTGACGGGGATGAATGGCGTAGCTGCGGAGTTCACCGTCAGCGTCGTCGTGGCAACGGCTTGTGTGGTGACGAGTGTCGCGGCATTGACGGCAAGACTGAAGGTCTTCGACGACGTCTGTGCGGTGGGAGTTGTCTGGTCGGTCACCGTCACGGTGAAGGTCGTCGCGGCCAGCAGCGTCGTCGGGGTGCCGGAAATCTGACCGGTGCTTGTCGAAAATGTCAGGCCGGTCGGCAAGCTGCCACCCGACAGCGCGAAGGTCAGCGTGCCGAAGCCGCCGGCTGCGGTGACGGGCGTGAAGGGCGTCACTGCCGAATTCACCTGGACCGTCGTGGAGGCGACGGCTTGCGTCGTGGTGAGTGGCGCCGTGTCGACCGTTAGGCTGAAGGTCTTGGATGAGGTCTGTGCGGTCGGAGTCGTCTGGTCGGTCACGGTGACGGTGAAGGTCGTCGCGGCCAGCAGCGTCGTCGGGGTGCCGCTGATTTGTCCGGTGCTGGTCGAGAACGTCAGGCCCGTCGGCAGCGTGCCGCCGGTGAGTGCGAAGCTCAACGTCCCGAAGCCGCCGGCTGCGGTAACGGGGGTGAACGGCGTCGCTGCCGAATTTGCCGGAAGCGTCACGGAGGCAACAGCTTGCGTCGTCGTGAGCGGCGCTGCGTTCACTGTCAGGCTGAATGTCTTGAATGACGTCTGTGCGGTCGGAGTCGTCTGGTCGGTCACGGTGACGGTGAATGTCGTCGCGGCCAGCAGGCTTGACGGAGTGCCGCTGATTTGTCCGGTGCTGGTCGAGAACGTCAGACCGGTCGGGAGTGTGCCGCCGGATAGCGCGAAAGCCAGCGTGCCGAACCCGCCGGACGCCGTGACGGGCGTAAACGGGGTGGCGGCGACATTCGCCGTGAGGGTCGTGGAGGCGACGGCTTGGGTTGTCGTCAGCGTCGCTGCGTCGACTGTCAGGCTGAAGGTCTTGAAAGAACTTTGCGGGGTCGGGGTCGTCTGGTCGGTCACCGTGACGGTGAACGTGGTCGTGGCCAGCAGGCTTGACGGAGTGCCGCTGATTTGTCCGGTGCTGGTCGAGAACGTCAGGCCGGTCGGGAGTGTGCCGCCGGATAGCGCGAAAGCCAGCGTTCCGAACCCGCCGGACGCCGTGACGGGTGTAAACGGGGTGGCGGCGACATTCGCCGTGAGGGTCGTGGAGGCGACGGCTTGGGTTGTTGTCAGCGTCGCTGCGTCGACGGTCAGGCTGAAGGTCTTGAAAGAACTTTGCGGGGTCGGGGTCGTCTGGTCAGTCACCGTGACGGTGAACGTGGTCGTGGCCAGCAGGGTTGACGGAGTGCCGCTGATTTGTCCGGTGCTGGTCGAGAACGTCAGACCGGTCGGGAGTGTGCCGCCGGACAGCGCGAAAGCCAGCGTTCCGAACCCGCCGGACGCCGTGACGGGTGTAAACGGGGTGGCGGCGACATTCGCCGTAAGGGTCGTCGCGGCAACGGCTTGCGTCGTCGTCAGCGGGCTTGCCGCAGTGCAGGTGGTTGAGAATTGAATCGTCGTATTGGAGTGGGCAGTTATCAGGACTGTGGAGGCGTACAGCGAGCCATTGTTATTGATCTCGTCGACGTCCGACTGGCTGAGCTGTTTTGACCCACTTGTGGTTGATGGAAAACCGCCTCCCTGCCCGTCCTTGAAGGTGCTCGGTATGCCAAACCCGCTGCCTCCGGTCGTGAATGTCGTAAAGCCAGCCTCGACACCGCTTCCGCTCATGCTGATGCTGTAGTGGATGGTGTCTCCAACTGCGAAATTAGAAGCGCCGGCAGGGTTGTATCCGGAGCCGTCGCCGTCTGCCATGCCGTCCACATAGTTGACCGTGAAGTTCAGATTTCCACCGTTTACGGCGTCACAGCCCACCGATGCTGCCCAGCTCAGCGTTGGTAACAGTGATGTAACGACGCATGCCGCAGTGGCCAAGACAATCGCGCGGGCTCGGCGCGCGAAGTGCGACGTCGATCTGTCGGCGGTTGCAGAGAGCCTTGTGGGCAGTCGTTCACGTCGGATCCGCCTTCGATCGCCATGGCGATCGCCGAATCCCGCATGTTTCAAATTGCTCGGCGTCGACAGTGGTGCTTGCATGCAACGCGAGCGGCCGACTGATGGGGGTTTTTCCAAATGCATATCGTCCGCTATTGCTCGGTGCGCAGCTCGCGTCAAAAAGACGATCACAAAAGCAGTGTAGGTCAGTTTGCATTGATCACTATCGAGTCGAAAACTCGCATTCGTCCGAGATGAATTTCAATGGGAATCACTAATTGACTCACTTAATAATACGATAAGTTGCATCGGGGTGACAGGTGGTCATTCTTTCCAAACTACCAATTCGAGTAGGTGCTCGAGAAAGGTATTAGGAGGGGTATTCGGTAGCGGGGTGTTGTCCCGCCTGTGCTGTCCGTATTTCTCGACCGCGGTGATGCGACGACTGGACGTCGATTTCGGATTTAACCAGGGGCGGGTGCCCGCTTGCGATCGCCCGCATATTTCAAGCCAGGATGGATCAGATGGCAGATGCATATATTGGTCAGATCATGCAGGTCGCTTTCAATTTCGCGCCCATCGATTGGGCGGTGGCGGCTGGGCAGATGTTCAATGTCTCACAAAACCAAGCGTTGTTTTCGCTGATCGGCGGCACCTTCGGTGGCGACGGACGAGCCACGTTCCAGCTTCCAAATCTGCAGTCGCGGGTGATCATCGGCGCGGGGCAAGGGCCAGGTCTCAGCAACTACGCTTGGGGCGCTCACGCTGGCGTCGAGCGCGTGGCGCTCAACCAGTCCAACCTGCCGGCGCATTCACATACGGCGGCCTTCACGCCGACTGGTGGAGGAGGTGGAGGGGGAGCGACGGTGGTCCAGGCATTGAGCGGCGTCCCCGTCGCTTCACTGACGACGGCACCGGCCGCGGGGTCGATCTTGGCCAACACCGCGCCGATCGGAGGATCGCAGCCGAAGATCTACGCGCCGGCAGGGTCGTCTGGGACGCCCGTGAATCTTGGCGGCGTGAGTGGTGGGAGTGGAGGAATTACCGGAGGGACCGTTCAGATTGGCAATACGGGTAACAACGTCCCGGTCGAGACGCTACCGCCTTACCTCGCGCTTCGGACCAACATCTGTCTGACTGGACTCTACCCGATGCAGGATTGATCCAAGAGGTTGCAACGGGTTCACGACGGACACGCCGTGAACCCGCTGCTGTTGCCACGTGTGTTTAAGGCAAGCTCAGTTGAAGACGGCCTGATAGCGCCGTCGGCCATTCGTCGGCTGCAACTGCGAAATCAGGATGGTGTAGGGGCCGCCTCGGCCGCAGTCGAACTCATAGGCGGCGTCGAGCAGATAGACATCTTCCGTCGACTCAAAGAACAGGCTGAACGGCTCGCGTTCAGCGCCGACGAACACTGGCTTGCGCTGCAGTCTGACGAGGGTCAATTCGACCGGCTCGGGCACGGTCGCGACGCGGACGGCTCGTCCGATCCACGGCTCGAAGTCTTCAGGCTTCATGAGATACATCGGTCACCTCGATCAATGCGTCCAAGTGAAAAAGCGGAGACGGCGAAATCTCGGAGCCGCTGCCGTCTGCGATGTGCAATCAGTATTCGTTGCGACAGTTCCTGCCAGACGTCATTGAGGGGCCGCAAAGAGGCCGCGCGGCAATCGGGGTGGGCGCCGCCATGAGCCGTATCGCATCGCAGTTGAGTCTGGCGGCACCGGGATTGACGGTGCGGCCGATGGTGGCGGCTGACGACGACTTCAGCCGACGTCTGTCGGCGACGTTGCTGCGCGCGGCATTCGTGAATCTCATGCTGCCGGAGCCGCAGCTCGACGCACTGCTCGCGCTGCAGTTCCAGGCTCAGCAGACTGGTTATCGCCAGTGCTTTCCCCAGGGCGAGTCCTTCGTGATTGCCGAGGCGGGCCAAGCAGTCGGTCGGGTGATCGTCGCGATCGAGCGGCTGGAAGCGAATTCAGGGGAGGAAGCCGAGCCCAGTGGCTGTCCCTCCGGCAGCCAGTCACGCGAAGCACTGCGTGTGGTCGATATCGCGCTGCTGCCGGAAGCGCAGTGCCGCGGCATCGGTCGTGAGGTGATGACCGGTCTCGTGATCGCGGCGCGTTCGCTGAGCTTGCAGGGGCTGACATTGTCGGTCGCGGCATCGAACGATCGCGCGCGAGAGTTCTATGTCCGGCTCGGCTTCGTCGCTCTCGGAGGCGAGGCCTTTCTGCAGATGATGAAGCCGCTGCCGCAGCACGCGGCCAGGCTGCGGGGCAGCGCATGCGCATGAAAATGGCCGGGACGAGCCCGGCCATTCAGCGCGTCAGCCGCAGAGAGTAGCTGTTACTTCTTCACCAGTGGGCACTCGCTCTCGGAGAGCGGTCGGGCCGCATCTTCGGCGGAGATGTCGGCGATCTTCTTGTAATAGTCCCACGGGCCCTTCGACTCCGCGGGGGTCTTCACTTCGAACAGATAGGCGGGGACCATGCGGCGACCGTCCGCTCGGATGATCGACTTGCCGAACGGCACGTCGTCCGCCGGGATCTCCTTCATCTTGGCGACGACCTTGGCGCCGTCATGCGGATTGCCGCCCATCGCATCGAGCGTCTTCAGATAGTGCAGCACAGCGGCATAGACGCCGGCCTGGGTCATCGACGGCTTGGCGTTGTTCTTGGCCTTCTCGGAGAAGCGTTTGGCGAAGGCGCGGGTGTTGTCGTTGAGATCCCAGTAATAGGACTCGGTGAAGGTCAGTCCCTGCGCGACCTTGAGGCCGAGCGCGTGCACGTCGTTGATGAACAGCAGCAGCGCGGCGAGCTTCTGTCCGCCCGAGGTGATGCCGAATTCGGCGGCCTGCTTGATCGCATTGGTCGTGTCGCCGCCGGCATTGGCGAGGCCGATGACCTTGGCCTTCGAGGCCTGCGCCTGCAGCAGGAAGGACGAGAAGTCGGCGTTGTTGATCGGATGCTTGACGCCGCCGAGCACCTGACCGCCATTGGCCTTCACCACCGCGCTGGTGTCGCGCTCGAGCGCCGCACCGAATGCGTAGTCGGCGGTGAGGAAGAACCAGGTGTTGCCGCCGGCTTTGGTCAGCGCCTGACCGGTGCCGTGCGCCAGCATGTAGGTGTCGTAGGCGATCGAGATGGTGTTCGGCGTGCACGCCTTGCCCGTCAGATCGACGCTGCCGCCGCCCGAATTCATCAGGATGATGTTCTTTTCTTTGACGAGATTGCTGACCGCGAGCGCGACGCCGGAATTGGGCGTGTCGGTGATCATGTCGACCTTGTCGACGTCGATCCACTGCCGCGCGAGGTTGACGCCGATGTCGGGCTTGTTCTGGTGATCACCTGAGACCAGGTCGATCTTCCAGCCTTTGGCTTCGAGGCCGGAGTCGGCGATTGCCAGCTTGGCGGCCACGACCGAATTCGGTCCGCCGATGTCGGCGTACAGGCTCGACATATCGTTGAGGACGCCGATCTTGGCGGTCTTGTCCTGCGCAAGCGCAGGTGAGGCGAACGCGGCACCCGCCAGCGCAAGCGCGATGGCGCGACGACGTGAGAACACGACTCTCATGATTTCCCCCTTTGAGGATGGCCGATTGTGAGCGGGTGTGATCCCCACTTACTGTTAGTCAATCGCGCCGTCCTGCCGAAGTCAATCGGCGGTAGGGTCTTTCAGCGTGTCGGAAACGCGGTCGAACAGCATGCCGGTTTCCGACCAGCTCGGCAGGCAGAGCGCTAGCAACTTCTCTGCTATTTGGTCCGGAGAAGGCAGTGTTTCCGGGTCTTCTCCGGGCATGATAGTGCCGCGCAGCTTAGTACGCGTCGGCCCGGGATCGAACAAATTGACCCGGATAGGTGTCGTATTGACCACTTCCTTCGCCCAGACTTGAACTAAAGTATCAAGCGCCGCCTTCGAGGCCGCGTAGGGGCCGCGATAGGCAGGCGCTCGGCCGTCGCCGTGCGAGGTCAGGAAGACGGCCCGGCCGGCATCGGACGCGCGCAGCAGCGGCTCCATGCAGCGGATCAATTGGAAGTTGGCGGTCAGGTTGAGGCTGATCACGTCCGACCACGGCTTGACCTCGATATGGCCGAGCGGCGACGACGGGCCCGCGACGCCGGCGTTGCCGACCAATACGTCGAGCTTGCCGTGGCGCTCATAGATCGAGGCGCCGAGCCGGGCGATGGCTTCGAGATCCTTGAGGTCGAGCGGTACCAAAGTGACCGGATGGCCGCCCTCGGCGCGGATCGCGTCGTCGAGCTCTTCCAGGCCGCCCTGCGTCTTGGCGACGGCGATGACGTGCGCGCCGGCCCGCGCGAGAACGCGTGCGGTCGCATAGCCGATGCCGCGCGAGGCGCCGGTGACGAGAGCGATGCGGGATGCGAGAGGTTGAGTCATGGCCGGCACTTGAATGTTGAGCTTTCGGTCGGGACCGCCCCAACCGATACCGTTGTTCTAAAGACGTTGAAGCCCGGCACAAGGCCGGGCTTCACGAACTTTAGTAAGATGCAGCCGAGCGAGCGGTTAGCTCGCCTCCGCCAGCAGCGACAATTGTCGCGGCGAGTTCTCGGTCTGGTTCAGGTCGGTCAGCGGCGTCGGATATTCGCCGGTGAAGCAATGGTCGGTAAACTTTGGCAGGGCCGGGTCGCGGCCCGGCTCGCCCATCGCGCGGTAGATGCCGTCGACCGACAGGAACGCCAGCGAGTCGGCGCCGATCAGGTCGCGCATCTGCTCCAGCGAATGCGTCGCTGCAAGCAGGCCGGCGCGGTCCGGGGTGTCGATGCCGTAGTAGTCGGGATGGGTGATCGGCGGCGAGGCGATGCGGAAGTGCACCTCGCGGGCACCGGCGTCACGCATCATCTTGACGATCTTCTTGGAGGTCGTGCCGCGCACCAGGCTGTCATCGATCAGCACGATGCGCTTGCCTTCGATCGCCGCCCGATTGGCGGAGTGCTTCATCCGCACGCCGAGTTCACGGACGCTCTGGGTCGGCTGGATGAAGGTGCGGCCGACATAGTGGTTGCGGATGATGCCGAGCTCGAACGGCACGCCGCTCTCGCGGCTGTAGCCGATCGCGGCCGGCACGCCGGAATCCGGCACCGGTACCACGACGTCGGCGTCGACATGGCTTTCTCGCGCCAGCTGGGCGCCAAAGCCCTTGCGCACGTCGTACACCGAACGGCCGCCGACGATCGAATCCGGCCGGGCGAAATAGATGTACTCGAAGATGCACGGTCGCGGCGGTTGCGGCGGGAAGGGCTTGTGGGTCTGCACGCCTTGCTCGTCGAACACGATGATCTCACCAGGCTCGACGTCGCGCACGTACTTCGCGCCGATGATGTCGAGCGCGCAGGTCTCCGACGCCAGGATTGGGCAGCCGTCGAGTTCGCCAAGCACCAGCGGACGGATGCCGAGCGGATCGCGCGCGCCGATCAGCTTTTTGTTGGTCAGCGCGACCAGGGAGTAGGCACCTTCGATCGCACGCAGTGCTTCGATGAACCGATCGATGAAGCGGCCGCGTTTGGATTGCGCGACGAGATGCAGGATGACCTCGGTGTCTGTGGTCGACTGCATGATCGCGCCGCTCTGCACGAGGTCGCGGCGCAGCGTCAGGCCGTTGGTGAGGTTGCCGTTGTGACCAACCGCGAAGCCGCCGGCGTTGAGTTCGGCAAACAGCGGCTGAACGTTGCGCAGGATGGTCGCGCCCGTGGTCGAGTAACGAACGTGACCCACCGCGAGATTGCCCGGCAAACGCGCGATCACATCCGCGCGAGAGAAGGTGTCGCCGACTAGACCGAGGCGGCGTTCTGAATGAAACCGGCCGTGGTCGTAGGAGACAATGCCGGCGGCTTCCTGGCCGCGATGCTGCAGCGCGTGCAGCCCCAAGGCGGTGATCGCGGCCGCATCCGGATGGCCAAAAATGCCGAACACGCCGCATTCTTCCCGCAGCGTATCGCCGTCGGTGTCGAATACGTCGTCGTACATCTGACTATCGAGGGTTTGCGGGTCGCGGGCGTCCGAAGCGGGCGTTGCGGCGTCGTCGGAAGGGCTCTGCGCGTCCATCGGGCCTCTCAGTTGGGCCAACGCTCAACGCGCGGCCGGTTTGCCCTCTATCAGCTTTTTCAAACTGTCGCGGGCAGGTTTGCTGTAGCCATCACCACTGCCGGGAGCGGCCGAATCATCGGTCTGCTCTTCTTCCGGCTTGTTTTTCTTGAACCTCTTCAAGATGGTGTTTTCTGGGTCATCCGGCAAGAGTGTCATCAACCAGTCACCAGTTCCTTGCAGAACTGTGCGCGACTTGGCGTTAACCACCCAATCAGGCCGCTGCTTCTCCGGCACCAGCCAGTTGAAGAAAAGATAGGCCACCACCACAATCAAAAGGCCGCGGGCGAGTCCGAACAGGAACCCGAGAGTGCGGTCGAGCGCGCCGATCCGCGAATCCAGGATCATGTCCGAGATCCGCACGGTGATGATCGACACGATGATCAGCGTGCCGAGAAACACGCCGGCGATCACCACCACCGCGGCGACGGTGTCGTTGGTGAAGTACGTTTTGGCGGTCGGCAGCAGCTTTTGGAAGGCGTAGAGCGTGACCAGCGCCGCAGCGCCCCAGGCGGCGATCGAGAGCACTTCGCGCATGAACCCGCGGACCATCGCCAGCAGGCCGGACACCAACATCACCGCGAGGACAACGAAGTCGAGAATCGTGATCGGCATCGGCCAGTCGGGTCCGCTGGGTGTACAAAACGGCGAATCGGTGCGTGCTGTCACGGCACGTGACGGTGGTATGGCACGCCGCGCAAGGCGAGAAAACGGTCAACGACGTTTCGACACAGCATAGTGTTGCCATGTCGCGGGAGGGGCTGCATCAACGCGTCCTGCGCGCGCGTTGTATAACGGCGCGTTGCGCAAAGGTCACCCCGGTTCAGCCCTCGTGCTGCCGGAATCGAGCTGGTGTGGCATTTTTCTCCGCCGCCGGCTCACGCTCGCGCGTTGCAGCGCGCGGCGTTCCGCGTGCGGCGATGTCGGCCACGAGGCTGGTCAGGCCGCCGACGGTCTGCAGGGAGAGCCCGGCATCGGATGGCGGATCGCCCCGTGTCTGCTCGGGGAGGATTGCGCGGCCGAAGCCGAGCTTGGCGGCTTCCTTCAACCGCGCCGTCGTTTGTGCCACCGGCCGGACCGCGCCGGACAGCGAGATCTCACCGAAATACACTGCGTCGGTCGGCAGCGGCGAATTGGCCAGCGACGACACCAACGCAGCGGCGGCGGCGACGTCAGCCGCCGGTTCGTTGATGCGCAGGCCGCCGGCGACGTTGAAATAGACGTCGTAGCCCGACAGCTTGACGCCGCAATGCGCCTCGAGCACCGCCAGCACCATCGAAAGCCGCGCCGAATCCCAGCCGACCACGGCGCGCCGCGGTGTGCCGAGCGTGGTCGGCGCGACCAGCGCCTGCAATTCGACCAGCACCGGCCTTGTGCCTTCGATGCCGGCAAACACCGCTGTGCCAGGCGAGCCGAGATCGCGCTCGGACAGGAACAGCTCGGACGGGTTGGTGACCTCGCGCAGCCCCAGCCCGGTCATTTCGAACACGCCGATCTCGTCGGTCGGGCCAAAGCGGTTCTTCACCGCTCGCAGGATGCGGAACTGCTGCGAACCTTCGCCCTCGAACGATAGCACGGCGTCGACCATGTGCTCGACGACACGGGGACCGGCGATCTGGCCGTCCTTGGTGACGTGGCCGACCAGAATGATCGCGGCGCCGGTCTTCTTGGCGAAGCGGATCAACGCCTGCGCCGAGGCGCGGACCTGGGTCACCGTGCCGGGCGCGGACTCCACCGTGTCGGTCCACATCGTTTGAATTGAATCGATCACAATCAGCCGCGGCGTCGCGCCTTCGGACAGCGTCGCGATGATGTCTTCGACTGAGGTTTCTGCGGCGAGCTCGACCGGCGCGGAGGCGAGGCCGAGCCGCTCGGCGCGCAGCCGCACCTGCGCGATCGCCTCTTCGCCCGAGATGTAAACCGTGCGATGCCCGGCCTTGGCCATCAGGCTGGTCGCCTGCGTCAGCAGCGTCGACTTGCCGATGCCGGGATCGCCGCCGACCAGCAGCACCGAGCCGCGGACGAAGCCACCGCCGGTGACTCGATCGAGCTCGGCCATGCCGGAGGGCAGACGAGGGGCGTCGTTGCTCTTGCCGGCGAGCGACTCCAGTTTGAACGTCCGTCCGCGCCGCTTGGCGCGGATGCTGACCGGCACGGCGTTGTCGCCGGCTTCCTCGACCAGCGTGTTCCACTCGCCGCAGGCCTCGCACTTGCCTTGCCAGCGATTGAACGCTGCGCCGCAGTTTTGGCACACGAACGAGGGGGAGGCTTTGGCCATGTTTCGGATTTGCCCGGAGTTGCGAACGTCAGGTCCTGGTTGAAGTGTTCATAGTTTGTTCTTTTCGTCAATGCCGGCGTCGACGCGGCTGAACGAAATTCCAGTACGACACGCCGTGTCGTCCAGCCTGATATAGATGTCTGATGCGAGACGACGAGCGTAGGGCCTATGAGCGGCGGAAGTGGCGGCAGGTGGCCGGGCACTTCGTCATGGGCGCGCTGTTCGGCGCCGGCTTTGCGGTGATCCTGCTGATCGGCAATTACTTCGGCCTCGCGAAGGTGATCGACACCAGCGAGGCACCGATGGTGATTCGCATCGTCCTTGTCGTCGGCATCGCCGGCTCGTTCGCGTTCTGCGCGGCGATCACCGGGTTTTTGTTCTTGGTCCACGAAGACTAACGATCCGTCATTGCGAGGAGCGCAGCGACGAAACAATCCAGCCGCAGTGCACTGGTCTGGATTGCTTCGCTACGCTCGCAATGACGCTGGGAGCCGAAGCCACGGCCTTAGCTCGCCGGTGCCACCGGCGCCGCAGGTGCGGTCGTCGGCACCGCGGCTGGCTTGGCGTCGCCGCCCTTGTAGATGCGTGCGTAGCGCGGGCCGAGGCTGGTCAGCACTTCGTAGCCGATCGTGCCGAAGTGGTGGGCGAGTTCGTCGACGGTGATGCCATCGCCGATCAGCGTCGCCATCTGGCCGCGGCGCGCCACGTTGGGCGGAAGGTCGGTGACGTCGACGGCCATCAGGTCCATGGAGATGCGGCCGGCGATCGGGCAGCGCTGGCCGGCGATGATCACGTCGGCTCCCCGGGTGCCGTCGTTGGAGCCGGCAGCACGGAAGTAACCGTCGGCATAGCCGGCCGACAGCACGGCGATCTTGGTCGGCCGCCGCGCGCTCCAGGTCGCGCCGTAACCGACCGTGTCGCCGCGCTCGACGTTGCGGACCTGCACGACCCGCGCCTTCAGATCGACGACCGGCTGCATCGGATTGTCCGCCTCCGGCGTCGGATTGACGCCGTACATCGCGGCTCCGGGCCGGATCAAGTCGAACTGGAATTGCGACCCGAGAAAGATGCCGGAGGAGGCAGAGAGCGAGGCCGGCACGCCGGCGAATTGGCTGGCGATCTCGCGAAACGCCGAAACCTGCTTGGCATTGATCGAATGGTTGGGCGACTCCGCCGCGACCAGATGGCTCATCACCAGCGTGATGCCGTGGTCACCGGCGGCGATCCGCGGCACGATGCCCTGCGCTTCGGTGACGGTGAGGCCGAGCCGGTTCATCCCTGTGTCGATGTGAATGGCGGCGCCGCCATTCCAGCCGGTGCGCCGGCAGTAGACGTCCCATTCGGCGAGTTCGTAGAGGTCACCTATCACCGGGCGGCAATTGAGCTTGGCGAATTCATCACCAGTGGTCTGAAAGAAACCGTCGAGGACGTAGATGGTGGCGTCGGGCGCGACCGCGCGCACCGCGGCGGCTTCGCCGAGCGTGGCGACGAAGAATGTCTTGCAGCCCGCCGCCGCGAGCGCACGGGTGACCGGGCCAGTGCCGCAGCCATAGGCGTCGCCTTTGACGACCGCCGCGGCCTCGGCGGGCACTGCGGTCTTCTCCAGCTTGCGCCAGTTCGCGATAAGGGCGTCGAGGTCGATGCTGAGAACGCCGGGCGCGGTCGCAGTGGACGCCGCCAGTGCTGCGGCCTTGGCGGCCTCGGGCGTGAGCAGGCTGGCAACGGTCGCGTTCGGGTCGGGCAGAATGTTCATGTCTTGCACTCAAGCGGTCTGGCACGACGTGGACGCGTCCGCGTGGCGGAAACGTACCCATCGAAAATTGTTGAGCTCCTGTTCTGATCCTATCAGAACAGGAGCTCTGTTTTGTGCCCGAATTGCGAACGGGGGTGTTGCGTCAGACGCGATCTGGCAAATGGCTGTCCTCGGCCAAGTCGCTGAAGCGCGTGAACTGGCCTTCGAACTGCAGGTCCACGGTGCCGGTCGGGCCGTGGCGCTGCTTTGCGATGATGACTTCGGCCTTGCCGTGCACGAGGTCCATCTCGGTCGCCCACTTTTCGTGCTCCGGCGTGCCGGGGCGGGGCTCCTTGTTCTGCAGGTAGTATTCTTCGCGGAACACAAAGATCACGACGTCGGCGTCCTGCTCGATCGAGCCGGATTCACGCAGGTCGGAGAGCTGCGGGCGCTTGTCGTCGCGTGATTCGACCTGACGCGATAGCTGCGACAGCGCGATGACCGGGACGTTTAATTCCTTGGCCAGCGCCTTCAGGCTTGTGGTGATCTCGGTGACTTCCTGAACGCGGCTGTCACCCTTCTTGCTGCTGCCCTGCAGCAGCTGGATGTAGTCGACCACGATCAGGTCGAGGCCTTTCTGCCGCTTCAGTCGCCGGGCGCGGGCGGTCAACTGCGCGATCGCCAGGCCGCCGGTTTCGTCGACGAACAACGGCAGCGATTGCAGTTCGATCGAATAGTCGCGGATCTTGTCGAAGTCGGCATCGCTGATGCCGCCGCGGCGGATCTTGCTCGAGGCGATCTCGGTCTGTTCGGCGAGAATACGAGTGGCGAGCTGCTCGGCGCTCATTTCGCACGAGAAGAAGCCGACGATGCCGCCATTGACGGTCTTGGTGCTGCCGTCCGGCTGCACTTCGCCGCGATAGGCTTTGGCGACATTGTAGGCGATGTTGGTGGCGAGTGCGGTCTTGCCCATGCCGGGACGGCCGGCAAGCACGATCAAATCGGAGTGCTGCAGGCCGCCCATCCGGGTGTCGAGATCACGCAGGCCGGTCGAGATTCCCGACAGTTTGCCGTCGCGCTGGAACGCCTTGGCGGCCATGTCGACGGCGGTCGTCAGCGCCTGGGAGAATTTCTGAAAGCCGCCGTCGTAGCGGCCGGACTCGGCGAGCTCGTAGAGCCGGCGCTCGGCGTCCTCGATCTGGTTGCGCGGCGCAAAGTCGACCGGCGCGTCGAAGGCGACGTTGACCATATCGGTGCCGATGCCGATCAGGTCGCGGCGTAGCGATAGTTCGTAGACCGTTCGGCCATAATCCTGGGCGTTGATGATGGTGGTGGCTTCGGCCGCCAGCCGCGCCAGATATTGCGCCACCGTGAGCCCGCCGAGATCGAGATCGGCGGACAGGAACGTCTTGAGCGTGATCGGCGTCGCCACCTTGCCGGCGCGGATGATGCTCGCGGCGGTGTCGAAAATCGTCTGATGGATCGGTTCGAAGAAGTGCTTAGCTTCGAGGAAGTCCGACACCCGGTAGAAGGCGTCGTTATTCACCAGGATAGCGCCAAGCAGTGCTTGTTCCGCCTCGATATTGTGAGGCGCGGTCCGATAGGCAGGCGCCGCAACGTCCGGCGCGAGCTTCAGAACGTTCGAATCAGTGGCCATAGCTCTCGATTGTTCTTTCGAATTTGTCGGATGCGGGGCGGGACTAAAGCGCCAATTCCAGCCGTAGCGAAAGCAGCAATCCGCGTTATGCACCAGCCGAGCCGAGATATGTGGATGACCGCCGGAGCGGCCGGATCTTGGGCTTGACGGGATGTTTGCCGGTTCTGCCGCCGGCAGCCCGATTGAACCTCAGGGTCGCGGCGACATACCCATCTTGAAGCGATTCGGGAACAACCGCCCGTGCCATACCTCCAGTCCTCTGAGGTCGACTGGAACGGTTATGGCTGCCTGGGGTTGGTCCCGGAAAAGAACGAGACACGGGAACGGCGATGGCTCAGAACATGCAGCGCGACGGATCCGACCAGCTATGGCTGGCCAAATTGATCGAGACGTTCGAGAGGACGTCCAGGGCAGGTGCCCATTCTGCTCCAACCAGCCGAGCGCTGCTGCGGGCTGTTCACGAACATCTCGCGGGCCGCGCGAAATCCAAACGGCGACTGCGGTCGCGAGAATTGACCGAAGCGAGTGGATGCGCCTCCTGGCCGCATCTGCCTGCGGCAGGGGGGTAAGAGTATCACCTCCGATGCGCGGGCTCATTGTCGATCCGCTGGATCAGCTGGCGTCCGCAGCCTTGCGTTGCTCCGATCGCTGATAAATCGGGGAGAGGGCATCCCGTTCGACGTCTCGGTCGCGACTTAAATCGCCGACGATTTGCGCTTTTTCCATTCGGCACTTAAGGGGCGGCGATTACCTACGTTATGGAAGAGAACTTCGGCCTTCCGGCAGGACACTGAGTTGGTCCCGCTCCACGGCGGGGGCTGCTCGAGGGTTCAGACGTTTCCCTAATTCCCTCAGCATCGCAAAATGGCGCCGAACATGCTGGCGCTGTACCAGCAAGTCCACAGTTCAGCTCGCGACCGCCGGTCATCGTCGCGAAGCCGCTCAACTCGTCCATCTCAGCCCGAGCTCCGGGGCATCATCCTGATTGAACGGGGCAGATGCTACATCTCAGCGCTTCCATTCATGAAACAATCGGCTAAAAGGTTCGCGCCGCGCGGGCGGTTTTCACGACAATGGAGGATCGAATGTTCAGCCGAGCGCTCACTTCAGCGGCGGTGATGCTCCTGGTCGGCTCCGTTGCGGCGGGGATGAGTAGCGCTCGGGCGCAGAATCTCGAGGCGGGCAAGAGTCCCGCACAGATTTTCGCCGGGGGCTGCGCCGCCTGTCACAAGGGCGCACGCGGACTGCTCAAGACGGTGCCCCCGAGTGCCCTGCCGTCCTTTCTCAGGCAGCACTACACGACGAGCAGCGACATGGCCGCAATGCTCTCGTCCTATCTGATCTCCAATGGCGCGACCGATACCCGCTACAAGCAGGGCGATCCGCGCGCTGAGCCGGGCCAATCGGAGGGCAGGAGAGGCCGCAGGCAGCGACAGCGCGTCGAAGAGCCGATGAAGCCGGAGGCGGCCCGCTCGGATGTTGTCGCGCCAGCCGAGGAAGCGCCGCCCCGCCGCAGCAAGCGCCAGCGTCGGCCCGTAGCCCAGCAGCAGCAGCCGCCGGCTGACGGCGCGGCCGTTGTCGAGCCCGCCGCGCCTGACGCAAGCCCCTCGCCGAAGGAGCGTCGCAAGCGTGGACGCAAGGAGAAGCCTGTGCAGGCGGCTCCGGCCAACGTCGAACCGGCCAAATCCCCAGCTCCCAGTGACGCTGCCAAGCCTGACGTGCCGAAGACTGAGGCTCCCAACGCCGAGACGCCGGCTGCGCAGCCTGAACGGGTCGCGCCGCCGGCCCAGGCGCCTGTCCGAGCCGATCCGGTCCCGGCGGTGACGCCCGCGCCTGCGCCGGTCGAGACCTCGCGTCCGCCGGAGGCTGGTCCGCAGCCGGCAAAGCCGACCGAAGCGCCGCCGTCGTCCTCATCGTCGGTCGAGCCGTCAATTGTGGTGACGCCGAGCGCGCCGCCACCCCCGTCCGGAACTGCGGATGTGCCGGTGTCTCGATAGAAGATCTGCTCGCTCTGAAGTTCACTACAGATACAAAAAAGCCCGGCGCGAAACGCCGGGCTTTTCGTTTGGCCGTTTGGCCGCCCGAAGGCGGCCAACTGCAGCTTACTGCTCAGCCGGTTCTTCTTCCTGATCGGCGTCCGGATCGAAGAATTCGCCGGCAGCAGCGATCGCCTCGGCAGCCGCGTCCTGATCTTCCCGGCGAGTCGAGATGTCTTCGCCGCGGTTGATGCGCTCGGCTTCCTCGGCGCTGCGAGCCACCGTCACCGACACGCCGATTTCGACTTCCGGATGCACCGCGACCTGGATCTCGTGCTTGCCGATCGTCTTGATCGGAGCATCGAGCAGGATCTGGCTGCGGGTGATCTTGACGCCTTCTGCTTCGAAGCTGGTGACGATGTCGCGCACCGACACCGAGCCGAACAGCTGGCCGCTTTCGGACGCCTGACGGATCACCACCACGTTGTGACCGTCGATCTTCTCGGCGACTTTGGCGGCTTCGGCCTTCGCTTCGATGTTGCGAGCCTCGAGGTCGGCCTTCATGTGCTCGTACTTGTCACGGTTCGCATTGGTGGCGCGTAGCGCCTTGCCGCGCGGCAGCAGGAAGTTACGGGCGTAACCGTCCTTGACGCGTACCAGCTCGCCCATTTGTCCGAGCTTTGCGACACGTTCCAGCAGAATGACTTCCATGTTTGTTCTCCTCGATTGAATGATCAGTTGAAGGTTAGGTGGTTGTCGGCGGCGGCATCGAGCGGCGCTGGAAATAGCGCTGCCGGAGGCCGAAAAAGGCGTCGGCGATGCCGAGCGCGATCAGTGCGACGGCTGGCCACAGAAAGATCAGGACCAGCGCGTAGGTCGAGCTCAGCAAGAACCCGCGGTGGCGGACGGCCATCGTCAGCGTGTGCAGTGTCGCGGCGCCGCAGAGACCGTAGGCGACGAACAGCGCTGCGCTGACAATCTTTCCGATCAGCGAAACCACTCCGCCGACGAAGCTGAGGCCGAGGGCGAGCGACAGCACCGCCAGCGTCATCGCCGGCAGCGTCGTGGACCGCAGGTCCGGCCACGGACGCGTCAGCCGGCCCGAGGTCGCAGTGATCTTGCCGGCGAGCCACAGGTTGAGGGTGAGCGTCAGCATCGCCACGGTGGCGGCGGCTGGCGGCGCAACGCTCACCAGCGCATCGATCAAGCGGTCGGCGTCGGCGGAGTTGCGCGGGCTGAGCGCGCGCTGCAGGCCGGTGCGAAGACCGTCATTAATGGTGGCGCTATCGGTTCCGAGCGTCAGCAGGGCCGCCATCGTCGTCAGCGCAGCGAAGCCGGCCATCCACGCCGTCAAGCGGCCGACCGGAAACCACTCCAGCACCTGCGATTCGGCATCGGCCTCCGCGGGACGTGCCAGCAACGCGAGGTGGCCGAGCCAACACGCCGGAACCACGATGGTGACGATGAAGGCGACGGCGTAGGGAAAGCTCACAATCGCCGCGAGGCCCACCGCGCCGAGCAGGCCGCCAAGCGCGGCGCCCACCGGACCCCAGCCGAGTGCGGCCACCATCAGCGGCAGCGGCGCAAGATAGAACAGCAGCAGGGAGATCAGCGCGCCCGAGACGATCGAGACGAACATCAGCGCCGAAGCACAGCCGGCGGCAAGCGCGATCAGAATGTTGATCATCATCAGCTGTCCCGCTCCTTTCGAGCGGTTAGAGGCGTTTCGCCCCAACCATCGGCAACCGCACGAGCGGAAGCCTCATGAGAAAATCGAAGCTCCGCGGCGCGGACGCCGCGGAGCTTTGGTACTTAGCGAATCACGTAGGGCAGCAGACCGAGGAAGCGGGCGCGCTTGATGGCGCGCGCGAGCTCGCGCTGCTTCTTGGCGGAGACCGCGGTGATGCGGCTCGGCACGATCTTGCCGCGCTCCGAGACGTAACGCATCAACAGCTTGGAATCCTTGTAGTCGATCTTCGGCGCATTCGGGCCCGTGAACGGGCAGGTCTTGCGACGGCGGAAGAACGGACGGCGGGCGCCTGCGTCAGCCATGTTTCTTACTCCTCGGTCGCGGCAGCGGGTTCAGCGTCTTCGCGCGGACGGCGCGGACCGCGATCGCCGCGGAAGCCACCCTCACGATCGCCACGACCTTCACGGTCGCCGCGGAAGCCACCCTCGCGGGGGCCACGGTCGTCGCGCTCACGGTCGCGATCGGCCTTGCGCATCATCGCCGACGGGCCTTCCTCGTGCTCTTCGACGCGGATGGTCAGGTAGCGGATGATGTCTTCGTTGATCCGCTGCTGGCGCTCGAGCTCGGCGACCACCGCGGCAGGGCCGTCGATGTTCAGCATCACGAAGTGAGCCTTGCGATTCTTGTTCATGCGGTAGGTGAGGGAGCGAAGGCCCCAGGCTTCGGTCTTGGTGACCTTGCCGCCGAGCCCTTCGATCACACCGGTGAACTGGGTGGTCAGCTCTTCTACCTGCTGTGCACTCGCGTCCTGACGCGCGAGGAAAACATGCTCATAAAGAGGCATGATGGTCCTTTCCATGTTGGCCCAGAACCGGCGGCAAGCCCTTCGAACCCTTCGGAAAGGACTCGACTGCGCTCAGAAGGCGGAAGCACGGGACGACGGGCCGACTGGCCCTGCCGCATCAAATTCGCCAGAAAGGTGAAAATGCTGAGACCGTCCGTTCAGCTCCCGGCCGGGATCTGCGGATGCGCGGGTTATACGGATTTTGGGCGTATTGGCAAGGGTCGCCCGGCGTCGCAAAGCCTGCGGGCGGGCGTTTTATTCGCTCAGGCCGCCGATCCGGTCCGGTTCCGCCACGCCTGACGCGGCAGCGAATCGGGATTCGTAGCGAGCGGGGACGTTTCACCTGAATAGGGGGAATAGGCTGCCCGGCCATTGCCCCGCCGCTTGGCGTCGTACATCGCATGGTCCGCCGCGCGCAGCAGCGCATCCGCGGACATCCCGTCGACCGGGAACGTCGCGCTGCCGACGCTGACCCCGATCTGCAACGAGATCGGGCCGCCGAATTCCATCGGCTCGGCGATTCGCTGGGTGATGCGTTCGCAGATACTGGCCGCCTCGGACGCGCTGGTGTCGGGCAGCAGAATGACGAATTCGTCGCCGCCGGCCCGGAAGATCAGGTCGCGATCCCGCACGCAACTGCGCAGCCGTTCGGCGACCACCATCAGCACGGAATCCCCGATGGCGTGGCCGAACCGGTCGTTTGCGGCTTTGAAGCCGTCAAGGTCGAGGCAAAGCACCGTCAACGGTTCGGCGCCTCGGCCGGTGTCGTGTGTCGCCGCCAGCAGCAGCTCCGAGAAACACTGCTGCTGCATGGTCCGGTTGGGAAGGCCGGTGAGTTGGTCATAGTTCGCCAGCCATTTATTCTCCTGCTCCGACTGAAACAGGTTGAGGAGGACGTAGTAATTTTCGAACAACAGCACCTTCATGCCGAGCATCCAGGCCGGCAGCAGCAATCCGATCAGGTACATGTTCGCAATGGGTGAGACGATCATCGCTACCGTGTAGGGGATCGCCAGGATGCAGATCACGGTGAAGCCGAACCGCGGCGTCCCGGCGTTCCGCGAGGAAATCCCTCCGGCCAGACCTGCAATCACCATTCCAGACAGCAGAATCAACGACCATTTGCCGGTCATCACGCACAGCATGCATCCGATCGAAAAACTGACGGCCCATGCCAGACCGAAATACATCGTTAGGCCGTTCGTCAGCCGCCCGGAACTCTGCTCCTTCAGCATGTTCAACAGCGCAAGATAGCGCGCGATGCCGAACGCAATTTCGACGGCCACCCAGGCATAAGCCCACGCCGCACCGGTTTGCACGGCCGCGATGATGGTCATGATCGTGGTTGCCGCGACCGCCAGCACCAGCGTGCGGTTTTTGGTCTGGCTATGCAGAAGCAGGCGCCGGAAAATCGCGCTCGGCTGCGGTTTCGGACCGGTGATAAGCCAACTGATAATCCACGGCGCCACGATCGAATCTTGCGTGCGCATGTCGAGTTGACGATTGGCGTGGTTCATGCGCTGCATAAGAGGCAAGGCGCTCCTCGTTGTCACCAGCAGTCTACCAACCAATTGTTGATACGGTGATTAGCCGCTCGATCGCATGTCGTTAGGCTGAATAAAGCGTTAGTGCCCGGGCCGCAGTTCCGCGCCCGAGGTCCCTCCGGATGGTCTCGCAGGGGGGGGGAACATTGCCCGCATCGGCGCTCCAGCCCCTGCGAAAGGGGGAGGATCCGACGGCACAGTTTGTGGCCATCTGCTTGACATGGCGGGCCTGGGGGGTGTCTTTCGGCGCGACTTCAGACAGGTTCAGGAACGCAGATGACGGCAGCATTTACATTCCCCGGGCAGGGTTCCCAGGCGGTCGGCATGGGCAAGGCGCTGGCGGATGCCTTTCCGTCCGCCAAGGCCGTTTTCGACGAGGTCGATGCCGCGCTTGGCGAAAAGTTGACGGCGATCGTTTGGGACGGTCCGGCCGAGACGCTGCAACTCACGGAGAATGCCCAGCCTGCTTTGATGGCCGTGTCGCTGGCCACCCTTCGAGTGCTGGAAAGCGAGGCAGGGATTTCCATCGGGCGGGATGCGACCTTCGTGGCCGGTCATTCGCTGGGCGAATACTCGGCTTTGGCCGCCGCCGGCTCGTTGAGTCTCAGCGACACGGCCCGGCTGCTGCGAACCCGTGGGCGGGCGATGCAAAAGGCCGTGCCGGTCGGCGTCGGCGCGATGGCCGCACTGCTCGGGCTCGATTACGACGCCGCCGTGGCGGTCGCCAGTGAGGCCGCTCAAGGCCAGGTCTGTCAGGCCGCCAATGATAATGGCGGCGGGCAGGTCGTGGTGTCGGGGCACAAAGAGGCAGTCGAGCGGGCGGTCGAGATTGCCAAAGGGAAGGGCGCCAAACGCGCCATGCTGCTGCCGGTCTCGGCGCCGTTCCACTGCGCGCTGATGCAGCCGGCCGCCGAGGCGATGGCCGAAGCGCTGGCAGGCGTTGCCATCAAGGCGCCGGCGGCGCCGCTGGTGGCTAATGTTCTGGCCGCGCCGATCACCGACCCCGACGAGATTCGCCGCCGCCTGGTCGAACAGGTCACGGGAACGGTTCGCTGGCGCGAGTCGGTCGGCTACATGGCCGGCCAGGGCGTGACGCGGTTCCTTGAGATCGGCGCCGGCAAGGTGCTGAGCGGCCTGGTCAAGCGGATCGCCGACGGAGCGACGGGCATCGCCATCGGCGGGCCGAACGACATCGCGGCCGCCAAGGACGCCATTATGGCCGGACGCCAGGCGTAACCGGCGGAGGAGATAGTAAATGTTCGATTTGACGGGACGAACCGCGCTGGTCACCGGCGCCACGGGTGGCATTGGCGGCGCGATCGCGCGGGCGCTACACGGCCAGGGTGCGACGGTGGCGATTTCTGGCACCCGGCGCGAGGCGCTCGACACCCTGGCGACCGAACTGGGTGAGCGCGTTCACGTGTTGCCATGCAATCTGTCGGACGCAGCCGAGGTGGAAGCGCTGGTGCCCGCGGCTGCGGAGGCAATGGGCCAGCTCGATATCCTGGTGTGCAACGCCGGTATCACGCGCGACAACCTTTTCGTCCAATTGCGTGACGAGGACTGGGATGATGTGATCCGGGTCAATCTGACGGCGACCTTCCGCCTGACGCGCGCTGCCACCAAACTGATGATGCGCAAGAAGTTCGGCCGCATCATCGCGATTACCTCGGTGGTCGGCGTCACCGGCAATCCGGGGCAGGGTAACTACACGGCATCGAAAGCTGGACTGATCGGGATGATCAAGACATTGGGCGCCGAGTACGCCAAGCGCAATGTGACGGCGAACTGCATCGCACCGGGCTTCATCGCGACGCCGATGACCGACGTGCTCAACGACAAGCAGCGCGAATTGATTCTTGGCAAGGTCCCGGCCGGGCGGCTCGGCACGCCCGATGACATCGCCGCTGCGGCGGTTTATCTCAGTTCGAACGAGGCCGGTTACGTCACCGGCCAGACCATCCACGTCAACGGCGGGATGGCCATGATCTAATGACTGCGACGAACTCCGAGGCAGTGGAAACACGGTGGCGCCGGTGGGGCCATCGTGTGGCCAACGCAGCGGGAATATGCTAACCGGAGCCCCAGCGGATAGGCAAAGAAGGCCATTGCAGGAAGTCCAAACCCTGTATATTGCCGATGGGGACCTGCCGCTCGGGCGGCTGGGTTGCGACCTCGGGGACGGGGCAAATCAGTACACTTCGCGATTGCGGAACTTTAGCGAGTTGACGCACCACGATGGCTCGTATCGTCTGTCGGTCGGGTCGGAACAACGGGGTTTAGAGAATGAGTGAGATTGGCGAACGCGTTAAGAAGATCGTGGTGGAGCACCTTGGTGTCGAGCCCGAGAAAGTTGTCGATAGCGCCAGCTTCATCGACGATCTCGGCGCCGACAGCCTCGATACCGTCGAGCTCGTGATGGCGTTCGAAGAAGAGTTCGGCTGCGAGATCCCCGACGATGCGGCCGAGACGATCCTGACTGTCGGCGATGCAACCAAGTTCCTCGAGAAGAACGCGAAGAGCTGATCTTCTGCGCGGTGACGATGAAGCCGGCGGGTTCGCGCACCAGCGGGCCACCGGCTTCTTGCTTTGGACCGCGCATTCTGGCCCGGAGTTCAGGATATGAGACGTGTCGTCGTCACTGGCCTTGGCATAGTTTCGCCGCTCGGCTGTGGGGTCGACGCGACCTGGAGCCGGATCCTCAATGGCGAAAGCGGCGCTCGCAAGATCGAGGCTTTCGAAGTCTCCGATTTGGCCAGCCAGATCGCCTGCATCATTCCGCGCGGCGACGGTAGCAACAACACCTTCAATCCCGATCAGTGGATGGAGCCGAAAGACCAGCGCAAGGTCGACGACTTCATCGTGTACGCGATGTGCGCGGCGCGTCAGGCGCTCGACGATGCGAACTGGCATCCGTCGACCGAAGAGGAGCGTTGCGTCTCCGGCGTTCTGATCGGCTCCGGCATCGGCGGGCTGCAGGGCATCGCTGAGACCGCGCTGCTGTTGAAAGAAAAAGGACCGCGACGAATCTCGCCGTTCTTCATCCCGGGCCGACTGATCAATCTCGCGTCAGGCTACGTGTCGATCGAGTTCGGCCTCAAGGGGCCGAACCATTCGGTCGTCACCGCCTGCTCGACCGGAGCCCATGCGATCGGAGACGCCGCGCGGCTGGTCGCGTTCGGCGATGCCGACGTGATGGTGGCCGGCGGCACGGAATCGCCGATCAGCCGTCTGGCGATGGCCGGCTTCGCCGCAGCGCGTGCACTATCCACCGGTTTCAACGACGCGCCGCAGAAAGCTTCACGGCCCTACGACAAGGATCGTGATGGGTTCGTGATGGGCGAGGGCGCCGGCGTCGTCGTGCTCGAAGAGTACGAGCACGCAAAAGCCCGGGGAGCGCGGATCTATGCCGAAGTGATCGGCTATGGTTTGTCCGGCGACGCTTACCACATCACGGCGCCGAGCTCTGACGGCGACGGTGCGTTCCGCTGCATGAGCATGGCGCTGAAGCGCGCCGGCATTTCAGTGGCCGATATCGACTACATCAACGCGCATGGCACTTCGACGCCGCTCGGCGACGAGATCGAACTCGGTGCGGCGCAGCGCCTGCTCGGCAATGCGGCTTCCCGGGTGTCGATGTCGTCGACCAAGTCGTCGATCGGCCATCTGCTCGGCGCCGCCGGCGCGGTCGAGGCGATTTTCTGCGTGCTGGCGATTCGCGACAACGTCGCGCCACCGACCATCAATCTCGACAACCCATCGGTCGAAACCGCGATTGACTTGGTGCCGTGGAAGCCCCGCCAGCGCGAGATCAACGTCGCGCTGTCGAACTCTTTCGGCTTCGGCGGCACTAACGCATCGTTGATCCTGCAACGCGTCGCCAGCTGACGCATTGCAGCCGACTTCAACGTTTCGCCGTAATCCCCGCTAAACCCTAAGACATTCTGCGAATTGGGAGTATGATCGCTCGGTCCCTGAAGGGCTGGACTGATTCAAGTTCGGACCTCTGCACGAATCCCGTGATCTCGAACGCCGACGGTGCGATCTTGCGCGGGACCACCCTTGAGACCACAGGAATCAGGTTGCACCGATGAGTGAAAGGCCGCCGATCTCGCCGAGAAGCCCGCGCGCGGCGCTCGAACCGGAGCAACTGCCGCCCCCGCCGAAACGCTCGGATCGCGCCCGCAATCCGCTGGTGATCATCGGCAACGCGATCATCACCCTGGTGCTGGTGGTGATGCTGGGCGCTGGCGGCATCTACGTCTACGGCAAGCAGAAGATCGAAGCGCCTGGGCCGTTGCAGGAGGACAAGATCGTCAACATCCCGCAGCGAGCCGGCCTTGGCGACATCGCCGAGACGCTGCAGCGCGAGGGCGTGATCGAGAACAATCGCTGGGTGTTCATCGGCAGCGTGCTGGCGCTGAAGGCGCGGGCCGATCTCAAGCCCGGCGAATACTCGTTCCAGAAGAACGCCAGTCTGCGCAACGTGATCGGCACGATCGTCGAGGGCAAGGTGGTTCAACATGCGGTGACGATCCCGGAAGGATTGACCTCCGAGCAGATCGTCGCGCGGTTGTCGGAGAACAATATCTTCACGGGCTCGCTGCGCGAGATTCCACGTGAAGGGACGTTGCTTCCGGAGACCTACAAGTTTCCTCGCGGGACGCCGCGCGAGCAGGTGATCAACCGGATGCAGCAAGCGCAGAAGCGCGTGCTGAACGAAGTCTGGGAGCGTCGCAGTCCCGAGATCCCGGTCAAGACCCCCGAGCAACTGGTGACGCTGGCGTCGATCGTGGAAAAAGAAACCAGCAAGCCCGACGAGCGCAGCCGCGTGTCGTCGGTGTTCGTCAACCGGCTGCAGAAGAAGATGAAGCTGCAGTCCGACCCGACGATCATCTACGGCCTCGTCGGCGGCAAGGGAACGCTGGGTCGTCCGATCAAACGTAGCGAGATCACTCAACCGTCCCCGTACAACACCTATGTGATCGAAGGATTGCCGCCCGGGCCGATCGCCAATCCTGGTCGCGCATCGCTGGAAGCCGCCGCTAACCCCGCGCGGACGCGCGATCTGTACTTCGTCGCCGACGGCACGGGTGGCCACGCCTTCAGTGACAGTTACGACGCGCATCTCAAGAATGTCGCCAAGCTGCGCGCGCTGGAGCGGCAGACCCAGAACGATTCCGTCGAGCCACCGGAAGAGACGGCGCCGGCGGCGACAGCCGCACCGGACGCGAACGCTTCGGCCGCTCCGCCGCCCGCTGCCGCACCGAAGGCTGGAAAGAACGGCGGGCAGAAGAAGCGGACGCGTAATGCTCCGCAAAATGGCGCTGCGGCTCCCACGGCGACCGATCCGGAGTAGCGGCGCGGCTGTTCCCATCGCCCGGTATGATCGGCTAAGGTCCGCCGCGCGCCTCGCGCGAGTCTCAAACCATTATCTACGGAGTCGGTGACCGATGTCGTTGTCGAGCATGACGGGTTTTGCGCGCAGCCACGGCAGCAGCGGTCTGTATTCGTTCGAGTGGGAATTGAAATCCGTCAACGCCAAGGGATTCGATTTTCGGCTGCGGATTCCGCAAGGGTGGGACGATATCGAAGCCGACCTGCGCAAGCGCGCCGCCGAGGCGCTGTCGCGCGGCACCGTCTACGCCAATCTCACTCTGAAGCGTACCGACTCTGGATCGACCATACGGATCAATGAGGACGTGTTGACCTCGGTGCTGAAAGTGGCGAGCGACCTCGCTGGCCGCGTCGACGCAGTGGCACCGAGTATCGACGGGCTGATGGCGATCAAAGGCGTGATCGAAGTATCCGAACCCGAGGTCGACGAGGCCGAGGAAAAGACCGCACGCTCCGCGGTCGTGGAGTCCTTCGCGCAGGCGCTCGGCAGCCTGCTGGAGATGCGCAAGCGCGAAGGCATTGCGCTCGGCGCTGTGCTGACGCAACGGCTCGACGAGATTGAAGCACTCGCAAGAAAGGCCGAGGCCGCGCCCGGCCGCAAACCCGAGGCGATCAAGGCTCGGCTTGCCGAGCAGGTCGCGGCGCTGCTCGAAAGCTCCGATCGCTTCGATGCCGACCGGCTGCATCAGGAAGCCATCATGTTGGCCACCAAGGCCGACATTCGCGAAGAACTCGATCGCATCGCCTGGCACGTCGCTCAGGCACGCGAGATGCTGAGCAAGGGCGGCGCGGTCGGCCGCAGGCTCGACTTCCTGTCGCAGGAGTTCAACCGCGAGGTGAACACCTGCTGCTCCAAGTCGAGCGATCTGGAACTCACCAACACGGGGCTTGCGATGAAGAACGTCGTCGAGCAGTTCCGAGAGCAGGTGCAAAATCTGGAATGAGCATGCAGGATGCCGCCACAGCGAGTTTGAACGGCGTCGAACGGCGCGGATTGATGTTCGTGCTGTCGTCGCCGTCAGGCGCCGGCAAGACCACGTTGTCGCGCCAACTCGTCAAGGAAACCGTGGGACTGCAGATGTCGGTCTCGGCGACGACGCGACCGATGCGGCCGGGCGAAGTCGACGGCCGTGACTACTACTTCGTCGACCGCGCGAAATTCGACGCGATGGTCGCCGCCGGCGAATTCCTCGAATGGGCCAATGTGTTCGATAATTGCTACGGCACGCCGCGCGCGCCGGTCGACGCGGCGCTCGCTGCGGGGCGGGACGTGCTGTTCGACATCGACTGGCAGGGCACGCAGCAGCTGCGCAGTCATGCGCCCAACGACGTCGTCAGCGTGTTCGTACTGCCGCCCTCGGTGCAGGCGCTCGAGCATCGGCTACACACGCGGGCGCAGGATTCCGATGCGGTCATCCACAGCCGGATGAAGAAGGCCGGCGACGAGATGAGCCACTACGACGCGTACGACTACATCGTCGTCAACGACAATATCGGCGTCGCCTTTGAGTCGGTGAAGGCGATCCTGCGCGCCGAGCAGCTCAAGCGCGAGCGACAGATCGGGATCGACGCTTTCGTCCGCGACATGCGGCGCGAGCTGGAGAAGTAAGCACCACGCAAAACGGCCGCGCTGATGGCGCGGCCGCTGTGTTGTCGCTCAGCCTGTCTTCAGGCAGCCGGGCGCTTTTGCGCGCGCGCCAGCAGTTCCTCGATCTCGTCGCCGTCATCGACCGGAGCCTGATGTTGGCGTGCCGCCTTGATCCACGATGGCGGTTCGACGGGCTGCACCGGTGGCGACGGCTCGATGTCCTGGGTCGGCTGATCCAACGCCAGATCGGACGCCAGTGCCGGCTTGGCAGCCGCGCTCCAGATGTCCGGACGACCATTGACGTCACGACGGACCGCCGGTTCGCGCCGACCGAATTTGAAGATGCCGCCGACGATCAATCCCGCGAGCGCCAGAGCGGCCAGCAAGGCGGCGATCAGCGTGGCGGCGGATCCGGCCGTCGCAATCGCGACGTTGGCGGGCGTGCCGCCCTTGGCGACGGCGTTCTGTGCCGCCGTGCGCAGCTTGCTGGAAGCATCCGCCGTCGCAGCGGCCGAAGCGTCGCTGGCGTGCGCGTCGGCCCAGCGTTGATCGACCGGTGAGCCTTGCGGCGTCGCTTGCGGCGAGGCGGCCGATGCATCGGAGGCTGTCGTCACCGTCGGCAGGGGAGCCGGAAACTGCGAGGCTGACGGTTGGGGCGCCGCTTCGCGCATCGGCGCGGGCTCCGGCGCGCCATGCACTTCCGCACGGGCATTGGCGATCGATGGGCGCAGCGGTGCCGCAGCAGCGGGGGCAGGCTTCGGCGTGGCGGTCGGTGCCGCGCTGGTAGCGGCCGAAGCGGCTTCACTGCGTGCCGCTGTAGGCCCCGCATTGGCGGCCTGATCCTCGTCCGGCGCGGAGTCTGTGGCAGCGGTCGCCGGGCCAGCGGCGTCAGTCTTGGCGCGGACGTACCAGCACTTGCGCTTGTTGGCGTGGTCGGTTCGGTAAAACCAGTGACTGCCTGCAGGAGCGGCCCCCTGTGGCGCGGTCAGACACTCGCGCGCTTCGGCGGTCGTGGTGGTCAAGGCGGTGGAAGCGAGACTTGCGGCCAATCCCACGCTGGCGGCGCATAGGATCTTGGCGGTCTGCTGACGCATGGCATCCCCCAATTGTGATGCGGTAACGGAAACTTATCTTTCCGTGTTGTCCGCAAGAAATGGGGTCGCAATAAGCCGCAAATCCGGTCGGCTTGAGACAAGAATCGGGCCCTGCAACGCGGCCCATGGAACCGCGATGCAGGGCGCTGTTTTCGATTAGTTCGTCAGCATGATGCGGCCGACGACCCTGCCGGCACGGAGCTGATCGATCCAGGTCTGCGCATCGGTCATCGGCTCTTCCTTCATCGGCGTCGGCTTGATCTTGCCGGCGCGCGCCAACTCCAGCAGTTCCTTGGTCTCTTCGAGCGTGCCGACCATGAAGCCTTCGACGGTCATGCGCTTGTAGATCCACTGCACCATCGGCAGGGAGAACTCGCCGCCCATCAGGCCCGAGACCACGATCTTGCCGCCGCGCGCGACGGTGTTGACGGCGAAGTTCATCGACTTGTCGTTGCCGGCGAAATCGATCACGCCGTCGAAGCCGCCATCGGTCTCCTTGAAGATGCGCTTGGCGACGTCGGGCTCGGACGGATCGTAGGCCACAGCCGCGCCGTTCTTCAGCGCGGCTTCACGCGCTGCCGGGCTGAGGTCGGCAACCGCGATCGGCTGCTTGAACATCGCCTGGGCCAACGACAGGCCCATCATGCCGACGCCGCCGAGGCCGACCAGCAGAAGATTGCGCTGGCGCGGGCGGTCGACCAGGCGCTTCAGCGCGCCGTAAGCGGTGATGCCGGAGCACATCAGCGTGGCGGCGACATTGGTCGGCAGCGGATCGTAGTCGAGCAGGTACTTGGCGTCCGGTACCAGCACATGGGTTGCGAAGCCGCCGTCGATGGACACGCCGAGGAAGCGGTTTCTGGCGCAAAGATTTTCGTCGCCGGCGAGGCAGTCGCGGCACTTGCCGCAGCCGATCCAGGGAAACACCGCCTTCTTGGTGCCGATCAAATCCTTCGGAGCATCGGGCCCGACTTCGGCGACGACGCCGGCGATCTCGTGACCGAGCGTGAACGGCAGCGTCATGCCGCGCGTGGTGTCGAGCTTCTTGCCGCCGCCGAGATCGGCGTAGCCGTCCTGAATGTGCAGATCGGAGTGACAGAGGCCGCAGCGTTCGATCTTGACCAGCACCTCGCGGCCTTGCGGCTTCGGCGTGTCGACGATGGTCTCGCACAGCGGGGCTGCGAATTTCACCAAAGACTGGCGACGCATCTGCGTCATGGCGGCTCTCTCCCTTCAGGATGTGTTTTTGTGGTTCCGTATATTGGCCAATTCATTGGCCATGGCAACAAAGCCCGACACCGGGACAGTTTCGGCGCGCCGCGTCGGATCGACACCGGCCGCGGCAGCGAGCCTTGCCGGGTCGACGCCGAGCGACTTCAGGCTCTGACGCAGCATCTTGCGTCGCTGGCCGAAGGCGGCCGCGGCGACCTGTTCGAGCATCGCGCGATCGCACGGCGCGGGCGCTTCGCGCGGTTTCAAACGCACCACCGTGGATGTCACTTTCGGCTGCGGCACGAAAGCCGATGGCGGGATGTCGAACAGCATGTTGGTCTCGCAGCGCCAGTTCGACAGCACCGCGAGGCGTCCGTACGCATCGTCGTTATCGGGCGCGACGATGCGTTGCGCGACCTCGCGCTGAAACATCAGCACCATCATCTCGTACCAGGGCGGCCACGGCTCGGCGCACAGCCAACCGATCAGCAGCGGCGTCGCGATGTTGTAGGGCAGGTTGGCGACGATCCGGGCCCGCGTGTCGCCGAGCAGCGGACGCGGGTCGAACTGCATCGCATCGGCGCAGATAATCTCGAGCCGGCCGGGATAGTGCGCGGCGATCTCCTCGAGCGCCCCGAGCGCGCGCGCGTCGCGTTCGATCGCGATCACGCGCCCGGCGCCGCACGCAAGCAGCGCTCGCGTCAGTCCGCCCGGGCCTGGACCGATCTCGATCACCGTGGCGCCGTCGAGCGGGCCAGCGGCGCGCGCGATGCGGGACGTCAGGTTGAGGTCGAGCAGGAAGTTCTGGCCGAGCGATTTCTTGGCGGCGAGATCGTGCCGCTTGATGACATCGCGCAGTGGCGGCAGATCGTCGATCGCGCTCATCTGCGTGGTGCGTCCGCCATGCGGGCCGCGAGCTTCAATGCGGCGATCAGGCTCGACGGATTGGCGCGGCCGCTGCCGGCGATATCGAACGCCGTGCCGTGATCGGGCGAAGTGCGGACGAAGGGCAGGCCGAGCGTGACGTTGACGCCTTCGTCGAACGCGATGGTCTTGATCGGGATCAGCGCCTGATCGTGATACATGCAGATCGCGCAGTCGTAGCGCGTGCGTGCGGCGGCATGGAACATCGTATCTGCGGGCAGCGGCCCGCGCGCGTCGATGCCGTCGCGGCGCAGGATCTCGACGGCTGGCGCGACAATGGTGCGATCCTCCGTGCCGAGTGATCCGTCCTCGCCGGCATGCGGATTGAGGCCGGCGATCGCCAGCCGCGGCGCCGCGATGCCGAGCCGGCTCCGCAGATCGCGCACCACGATGCGTGTGGTGGAAACGATCATCTCGGTGGTGAGCTGCGCAATCGCATCGCGCAGCGAGACGTGGATGGTGACCGGCACGACCGCGAGGCTCGGGCACCACAGCATCATCACCGGCTGCGGCGCTGCGCCATCGCCGCGGGCGAGCTCGGCGAGAAATTCGGTATGGCCGGGATGCGCGAAGCCGGCCTGGTACAGCACGCTCTTGGCGATCGGATTGGTCACGACTGCGGCGGCGCGGCCGCTGCGGACGTCATCGACCGCGCATCGGATCGCCGCGATTGCGGCCGGGGCGCTGGTGGCGTCCGGCTTGCCGGGTGCAGCGGTCGCGGGATGGCCGGTCGGAACGACGGGCAGGGCGTGCGCGAAGGTGGCAACCGCTTGCTCAATCGCGACCTCGGCGATCGGAATCTCGAAGCCGAGCGCGCGCGCGCGGTGCGCGATGCAGTCGGCGTCGCCCCGCACATAAAACGGCGGAAGCTGCGCCGCGTCGCGGCGCAGCCATGCTGCGATGGTGATGTCGGGGCCGATGCCGGCGGGTTCGCCGAGCGACAGCGCGAGAGGTTGGCTCATGGTGTCCGTCCGCGGCCCGGCGGCCGCGGTATCGTCAACGGCCGGATCGCCCGGCCTCGGTTCCGCGATACTCGATCATCGCGGCATTGCGCACTTCGCGCAAATAATCCTTCGACTTGGCCTGGAATTTCTCCGCGAACATCTTCTCGCGGATCTCGCGCTTCTTCGGCGTGTCGGCGGTAGTCGGCTTGCGTCCGCACAGCGCCACCATCTCGATGCCCTGACGGGTCGCCTCGGGCGCGGTCAACTGACCGACCGGCGTCTTGTCCAGAATCTCGCGAAGCGCGGGCGGGAGGTCGGCCGAGGTCTTCACCACCGTGCTGCGGATTGCCGTGTTGGGCAGTGCCTTGAAGATCCGGTCGGCATCGGCGCAGCTCTGGACGCGGCCGCGCAGCGACTCGGCCTCCTTGCGCCGGGCCTCCATTGCGCCGCTGTCCGAACTGCGCGACACGATCAGCACGATCGGACGCATCTGATATTCGAAGCTCTCCGCGGTGCCTTTGTCGTCGCTGCCGCCGGCGGCAAGCTTGGCCTGGATGTCTCGCTCGCCGACCAGCAGGCTGTCCTTGAATCGGCCGCGGATCAGGCTGGTCCAGACCATATCGGCCTTGATTTTCGACTTCAGCGTTTCGGGCCGAATACCTTGAGCCGCAAGCATTTTCGTGAGTTGGTCCGACGACATCCGCATCCGCGAGCCCATCGACGCAAACGATGAATCAATGTCGGAATCGCTCGGCGACACGCCGTATTTTTTGCCCTCGCGGACTTTCACCTTTTCATCGATCAGCTCGTCCAGCACCTGCTGCCGGGAGCGCGTCTGATGCGACAGCTTGTCCAGTCTCATGCGTTGTTCGATATCGAAGGTGGTGATCGGCTCGCCGTTGACCATGACGGCAACGCTCTGCGCACGCGCCGCTTCAGATCCACCGCACGCTAGCGCTGCACAGAAAAGCGTGGCGCCGACGATTCGAAAAAGAATGTTCTTCGTCATGGGGTGCGCGGGCCTCCCAGCCGATGCGTTGGTTCGGGGACGGGCGATCAGGGTGCCCGGTGCTATTGGCCGATCAGGCCGTTCGACGCCCCGGATACGCTCTGCTGCATCGCGCTCATACCGAGGGTCCGAAGACCGATCTGCAGCATCACCGAGTGATTGAGCGTCGGTGTGGTTCCGTAGTTGGCGTAGGCGTAACCGGTCACATAGTTCAGCGCGAGGACGAAGCAGTCGTCCACGTAGCCGGCTCCGACGATATACTGGTTGATGCGGTTGGCCTCAAGATCCCAACGGGCACCGCCCGAAACGACCCAGTTCTGCGCCAATTTAATCGAGCCGGTGGTCAGAATACCCTGACGACGCGTCAGGAAGCCGAGTTCCGGCTGAGCCGCGTAGCTGCCGTAGATTGTGCTGACCGACCAGCGATTAAACGACGCAGACGCCTCGGCTTCGAACCGATTGACCGCCCCGGTGGCCTCGTCGATCCGCGCGCGGCTGGTGAACTTGTAGGTCGAGTTCGGCGAATACGACACCCGCGCGACGTAGTCGGAGCGGGCGTTGGCGAGCCCGGAATCGAGGCCCGTGTTGGTGATGTCCTTCACCGCAAACGAGTTCATGCCGAACAGCTGGTAGGACTGGCCGAACAGCACGTTGATCGAGCCGCCGCGGTCGAATTGCGTGGTCGCCTGGATGCCGACATTGGCCCGGCCGCCGCCTTCGACGCGGTCGTAGCCCGAAAATTTGTCGACGCTGAACAGATTGCTGGTGTCGAACACCATGCTCTGCGCGTCTTCGTTCGGCAGCCGGCCCGCATAGGTTTCGTTCGGGCGGATGATGACCTGCGCGATCGGCTCGATCGTCGTGGTACCCCACGGCTGAACGTTGATGAACGGGTAGCGATATTCCATGCCGATCGTCGGCATCACCCGGAACGCCTGGGTGTCGCCGGTCGGTAGATAGTTGGACACGCCCGGCTGGTTCGAGATCGAGGAATCGATCGCGTCGGCGCGCAGCGAGGCGAATGGGGTCCAAATCTGGCCCCAACGATCGGTGAACGAGCGGCGCCATTGTCCTTCGACCGTGGCGCGGGTGTAGGTGCCGGGAATGCCGCGCAGCAGGCAGCTCGACGGCATGCGCGCAGCCGGATCGGCCGAGGTGGTCAGGCACAGACCGGTGGTGTTGGCGATCGTGGTGATCGGATCGAACTGTGCGGTCTGCCGGCTCAGGCTGGTCAGGTTGGTCTTGTAGCTGAACTCGCCGCCGAAGATGTTGTGGTCGAGCGTCTTGTTGTAGTCCAGCACCGGGTGGATGACCGGGATCTGGCCCTGAATGTCCGCAGCCGCCCAGCCGAGATAGTGGATCGCGCGCAGGTCGAAATAGGAGCGGTTGCCGACTCCCGTCAGATAGATCTGCGACGTCGCTTCAGTCGTCTGATTCAGGAAGGTGCCCCAGCTGTCGCGATACTGCGACAGCCGATAGTCCAGAAAGAATGCGCGATCGGACAGCAGCACGCCTTCCCAGCCGAACACCCATTTGTCGTTGAGCGCGAATTCGCCCTTGGTATCGACGCCGCCGCGCAGCGAACGGTTGCCTGGCGCCGAGCCGAATGCATCGGGGTCCAACTGATTGATGCCGTAAGCGCGGATCTGATAGGCGCCGTTCAGCAACTGCTGACGGAATTCGCCCTGCATCAACACGCCTTGCTTGGTGGTCACGCGCGGCGTCAGTGTCACGTCGTAGTCGGGCGCGAGCGCCCAGTAGAACGGGACTTCGAAGCCCATGCCGAAGGTGGTGTTGGTCGAGTAGAACGGCATCAGGAAGCCGGTCTTGCGCTTCACCGTCGGGTCGGGCGTCGAGAAGAACGGCAGATAGGCCATCGGAACGCCGAAGAATTCGAGCTGGGCGTTCTCGAAGTACAGCATCTTGTCGGTCTGATCGTGGATGATCCGAGCGCCCTTGACCTGCCATAGCGGGGGCTTCTTCGGATCGTCCTTACAGGGCGCGCAGGCGGTATACACGCCGTTCTGGAAGACGTTGTAGTCGCCGCCGGTCCGATCGGCGCGCGACGCGGCGATCCGGGTATCCTCGGCGGTGTCGACGCGCAGCGAATCGACGAACCCATCGCGGTAGTCGTCGCTCAGGTCGAGCAGGTTGGCGTAGGTGATCTTGCCGGTTGCGTCCGTCATGCGGACGTTGCCTTCGGCGCGCAGACGCTTGGTGTTCTGATCGTAGACCAGCCGGTCGGCCTCAACGGTGGTGCCGTTGTAGAACATCTGAACGTTGCCGACGGCTGCGACGCGCTTGTTGTTGTAGTCGTAATTGACCTCGGTCGCCTGCACGAGCATCTGCCCGTTGTTCGCAGACTGCGGCGGGCGGGCACGGGGCGGACGCGGATTGTAGGTGTAGCTTTGCGCTTCGGCGGCCGACATCGACGACAGCTCGACTGCTCCGGCGAGTGCCAGAACGGCGAGGGGAATCGCACAGCTTGCCAACAGCGAGCGTTTGCGGCGCAGCAGGGCTCTCCGCAGCTTGGATGGCTTGTCGTGGAGGGCGGCAAACACAGCCACTACCCGTCCTCCTGGTAGAGCAAGGCTAGGAATCCAGCGAGACCGCCCACACACACGGGCAACCACGCCGCAGCGAGGGGATGCATCAATTCAGCCTTGCTCAAATCTTCGGTCACTTTCGACAGGATATAGAGCAGAAAGCCTGCCCCCACGCCACTCAAAACCATCTTTTGCACGCCGCCGAAACGGAAGAATCGCAAGCTCACAGAAGCAGCTAGCATGACCATCGCGGCCAACAAAAACGGCTTTGCCAGAAGCTTATGGTACTGCAGCCGGTACCCGGCTGTGGCAAATCCGGAGCTCTCCGAGGCTTTGATGTACGCCGGAAGTTGCCAAAATGACACACTTTCGGGGGTGGCAAAACTATTGCGGACCTGCGCGAGGGTGAGGGCCGTCGGAAGCCGGAAGGTGTCCTGGATGACGGGAGCGGCGTCCATCGTGTAACGCCGAACGTCTTTCAGCAGCCAGAAGCCTGGTTCGAGAACGGCTTCGCGGGCCTCGATTCGCTCCTTGAACTGGAAGTCGGGCTCGAACCTGAACACGCTGATTCCGGTCAGCACCGCACCCTGCTGCTGGCTGCGTGCGGCGTTGATGATCGACTGGCCTTCCGGGCTGATCTGATTCATCCAGAAGCCACTGGCGTCCTGCAAGCTGCCGGACCCCTGGCCGAACATCTCGGCCTCCATCTGTTTGGAGCGCTCCTGCATGTAGGCGGACATCGGGTTGAACACCGCGCTGGCGAACACGCCGAGCGCGACGGCGCTCCACAGCGCCGGCGAAACAAACTGCCAGGCTGACAGCCCGGCGGCCCTGGCAATGACCAACTCGAGTCGCCGCGATAGCGCCAGATAACAGGTCATGGCGCCGATCAGGATGCAAAACGGCATCAGCCGTTCGAGCAGTTGCGGCACGCGGTAGAACGAGGCCTGCGCAACCGTCAATGCCGACACCGCGAGGCCGCCGGCACGGCGCAGAAGGTCGATGTAGTCGACGAACACCAGCAGCACGAACAATCCGAAGAACACGCCCAGCGCCGACATGACGAAGCGGGCAGCGAGGTAGCGTCCAAGCGTGTTCAACACCATCGCGCGCACCTCAAGCCGGCATCGGACGCCGGAACAGCCGGCGCAGCGACGCATTGAGGGCATTGAGCGCGTCGACGAGTTGTGACGGCGGCTCGATCACGATGTTGAGGCGGATCAGCCAGACGCTGATCGCGATCGCTACGGCGAGCAGCAGATACTGAAGCCCTGCCACGTACGGCGTCTGGTTGGCGATTACAGACAGCGCGAATCCGGCAAGCCGGACCATGAACGCGCAAAGGACTGCGCCGACCATCGAGAAATTGCGGCTTTGCCTCGTGGTCCGGGCCAGACCGAGAAATGCGAAAGTCACGGCTGCAAAAAAGAATGGATAGATCGGTGCCAGCAAGCGGTCGTGCATCTCCGAGCGGAATTGCGTCGGCAACTGCTTGAGCAGCGGATCATTCGGGTCTGGCCATATCAGCTCCCACAGATAGTGCTCGCGAATCCCGTAGGCCACATCGCGCGTGCGCGAGAACTTCGACATGTCGAACGCGTAGCGGCTGAACGCAACCAGCGCAGGCTCCTGCTGGGTGCCCTGGAAACGTTCGAGATGGCCATCGTCGAGCACCAGGAACGAACCGTCCTTATTCTTCACCACCGTTCCGTGGTCGGCAATGATGCTGATCCGATCGTTCGGATCGCGGCGGTCGTCGATGAACACGCCGACCAGCAGCCCGCCGGGCTGCCGCTCCCGCACCCGGATCGTCAGATTCTGCTCGAGCTGCGCGAACCTCCCGGGCTGCAGCACGTTGGCGAGCACGTCGGCGGTGATCTCGCTGTCCCAGCGGGCAATACGGCGCAACCCATCGGGGGCGATGTAGGCTCCGATCAGGATGACGATCGCCGACACCACCATGGTTGCGTAGACGAACGGGCGGAACAGCCGCAGCGGCGACAGCCCGGCGGCGTTCATCACGATGATCTCGGAATCGGTGGCGAGGCGGTTCAGCGTGTGCGCGACCGCGATCATCAACGCCACCGGGGCAATCACCAGAATCAGCACCGGGACAGCGAGGCCGGTCAGGCCCAGAAACGTCAGGATGGTCTGGCCCTGGCTGGTCATCAGGTCGATGCCGCGCAATGCCTGGGTAATCCAGATCACGCCGGTGAGGCTGGCCATCACCACCGCAAACGACGTGAGAGTCGTGCGGAAAATATAGCTATCGATGGAGCCCATCGGCCGGCGAAATCCCCGTGTGCCCTTGGTTCGGCGCCAAGGACCCGAACGGATCCTCCCCATGGCAGCCGACCTGTCGGGCCGTCCCACCGTCGCATTACCATCTATCTGATCTGTCAACAAAATGGCTGGCGAGCGGCGGCTTCTGGACATGGTTAATCTTGCGCAACTGTACCCCGGCGGCCACGTTTTGGCGTACCGAAGCGGTATTTTATGGCTGGGGCGGCTCGAAGCGTCTTGTCCAGCGGCCTGCGTGAACGCGCCACCTGGACCCCGAATCGGATCATCAAACTGGTGCGGATACGACGGCGTGATGCAGATGTCGGCTTGACTTGACGGCGCTGGGCTCCAAAACAGCGGGCTAGCGTCTGTTTCTGCCGGCTCCCGGCAACCCGCCCGCCCACTTGGAGGAATGCCCATGTCCGACGCCGTCAAGGTCGGCTTCGTCCCGTTTTCGGCTGCCGCCCGCGGCACGCTCGTCGTGTTCTGTGACGAGGCGTTGAAGTTCGGATCGGTTGCCAGCAAGGCACTCGGCGATGCCGCCGGCACGATCAAGCGAGCCGCTGCCGCAACCCGGTTCAAGGGCAAGTCGGGCTCGGCTCTGGATCTGCTGGCGCCCGAAGGCCTCAAGGTCGGACGGCTGATCGTGGTCGGCGCAGGCAAGGCGACGGATCTCAAGGAGTTCGACGTGCTCAAGCTGGGCGGCGCCGTCGCCGGCAAGATCGGCGCGGCCGACACCGCCGTGACGGTGATCGCCGAACTGCCGGGCGGCGCGATGAACGCCGACCAGGCGGCTTCGATCGCCTCGGGCATCCTGTTGCGCGCCTATAAATTCGACCGCTACAAGACCAAGAAGAAGGACGACGATCAGGGGCCGGTGAATATCGGCCTGTCGCTTGCTGTGGCGGACGTCGCCGCGACCAAGAAGGCGTACGCATCCGCCGGCGCCGTCGTCGACGGCGTCGTGCTCGCCCGCGAGCTCGTCAACGAGCCGCCGAACGTGCTGTATCCGGATGAGTTCGCCAAGCGCGCGGCGCAGCTCAAGAAACTCGGCGTCGAAGTGCAGATCCTCGACGTGCCGGCGATGACCCGGTTGAAGATGGGCGCGCTGCTCGGCGTGTCGCAGGGGTCGGCGCATGACGGTCGTACCGTGATCATGCGCTGGAACGGCGGCAAGAAGGGCGAGCAGCCGATCGCCTTCGTGGGCAAGGGCGTCTGCTTCGACACCGGCGGCATTTCGATCAAGCCGTCGGCCAGCATGGAAGACATGAAGGGCGACATGGGCGGCGCGGCTTGCGTCGTCGGCCTGATGCACGCGCTGGCGGCGCGCAAGGCCAAGGTCAATGTCGTCGGCGCGATCGGCCTGGTCGAAAACATGCCGGACGGCAACGCGCAGCGGCCGGGCGATATCGTCACCTCGATGTCGGGGCAGACCATCGAGATCATCAACACCGACGCCGAAGGCCGCCTCGTGCTTGCCGACGTGCTTTGGTACGTCGCGCAGAAGCATAAGCCGAAATTCATGGTCGACCTCGCCACGCTGACCGGCGCCATCATGGTGGCGCTCGGCACCGATCACGCCGGGCTGTTCTCCAACAACGACGAACTGGCGCAGCGGCTGACCGATGTCGGCCTGTCGACCGGCGAGAAGGTCTGGCGCATGCCGCTCGGGCCGGAATACGACAAGCAGATCGATTCCCAGTTCGCCGACATGAAGAACACCGGTTCGCGGAACGGCGGCTCGATCACCGCGGCGCAGTTCCTCCAGCGCTTCGTCGACGGCACGCCGTGGGCGCATCTCGACATCGCCGGCACCGCGATGGGCGCGCCGAAGACCGACATCAACCGCAGCTGGGGTTCGGGCTACGGCGTGCGGCTGCTCAACGCGCTCGTGGCGGAGTACTACGAAGCCAAGAAGTAGTTCGGTATGCGATGACCGAAGTGCTCTTCTATCATTTGCAGGGGCGGACCATCGAGCAGGTGCTGCCGCCTCTGCTCGAGAAGTCGTTGGCGCGCGGCTGGCGCGTCGTCGTGCAGGCCGGGTCCGAAGAGCGCGCCGACGCGCTCGACGGCCACCTGTGGACCTATCGCGACGATTCGTTTCTGCCGCACGCCACCTGGCGCGTCGCCGACGCGGCGGAGCAGCCGGTCGTTCTGACCGCAGAAGACAGCAATCCGAACGCCGCGACGGTGCGGTTCCTGCTCGACAATGCCGCGCTGCCGGTCGACGCTGAGAACTACGAGCGCATGGTGTTGCTGTTCGACGGCGGTGACGATGACGCGGTGGCGATGGCGCGCGAGGCGTGGAAGCAATGCAAGGCGAGGGGCTTCGATGCGACTTACTGGCAGGCCGACGCCGAGGGCCGCTGGCAGCGGCGGCAATAGCCGGCGGTCGCCATTAACGATAGTCTGGCGGTTCGTGACCGAGCGCCGCGGCGGTCACGGTCGTGCCGTAAATCGATGCTTGGACAGATGCTTATGCTGCGGGATGGGACACAATCGATCGTGCTAGACAAGCTTTCCTGCCGACCAGTGCTGCTGACGCTGATGCTGGCTGCGCCGCTGCTCTCCGGTTGTTCGAACGCGTCGGACTACTTCTCGCGTGACGCCGAATGGTTCTCGCGACCGGGCCGCGTGTTCATCAAGAATATCTCGATCGAAACTCCGCCGCTGACGCCGGACAAGCCGGTGACGCCTGAGGATATGATCAGCGGGGACGGCACATGTCCCGGCATGGTGCCACCCGGAACCGATCCGGCCGCGGCGGGCGATGCAGCGCCGCGCAGCGGTACGGTGGCGCTCGGTCACACCGAATGCGACGTCGCTCGCGGCCTGGGCGTGCCGGACAATGTCGGTCTGTCGACCAATCCACGCGGCGACCGTGTCGCGGTGCTGACCTATTCGAAGGGCCCGCGCGCCGGCATCTACACCTTCACCGCCGGCCGCCTGACCGACATCGAGCGTGCGCCGCAGCCCGCCGCGCAGCCCAAGCCGACGAGGCGCCGGCATTAACGCGGGCGCGAGCACCCTTGGACCGAGCACATGCCGGAGCTTCGCGCTGTGGGGGCGCCGCGTAGACTTCCGAGGTGGTGAACCAAACCGCGTGCGATTAATTGATCGTTTGAGAGGTAGAGCATGCTCGCCAGCAAGCGATCGACCCGATTACTTGGAATGGCCCAGGCCTTGAGCTGGCTGCGCTCTGGCGCGTCAGGCAAGACGCCGCAGGTTCGGCCGCCCAGCCGGCGCAAGGCGCGCCCCGGCGCCACCGCAGCACGCGCACGGGCCCGCCAGGCCTGACATCCGGATGACGGTGGTCGGCATCATCTCGGATACGCACGGTCTGCTGCGCCCCGAGGCGGTGCGACGACTGACGGGGGTCGACGCCATCATCCACGCCGGCGACATCGGCGACCCCGCGATTATCGAGACCCTGCGCACGCTTGCCCCCGTGACGGCGATCCGCGGCAATATCGACCGCGGCGACTGGGCGCGCGCCTATCGGGAGACCGAACGGGTGGAGATCGCCGGCCGGACGCTCTTCGTGCTGCACGATTTCAAGACCCTCGCCATCGATCCGGAGTCGGACGGCGTCGACGTCGTCGTGTGCGGTCATTCGCATGCGCCAAGGATCGAGACCCAAGGCAGCGTGCTGATCCTCAACCCCGGCAGCGCGGGCCCGCGCCGTTTCAAGCTCCCGGTCACCCTTGCGATGCTGGAACTCGCGGATGGGCAGATGCACGCGGAGATTCATGAGTTGTTGAGGTGAAGCGACCGAACCCTGTGCCTGATGAACGAAAGCTTCGCGTGGGTTGCGGTCGGCCGAAGAGAATGGTCGGCTGATCGGCGATAGGCTCGAAGGCACGATCCCTCTGGTGCGCGGGCTGTTTTATTCAAGGATCGGCAACGGGCCCTTTGTTCCGATGAGGATCTGATTGCATTCGTCGCGGATTCCGTAGTCCATGTTTTCGAATGTCTGCATAACGAACCACAATCCGGACGCGCGCGAAAGCAACGCGGCGATGTCATATCCCCAGTCGATGGTGACCAGAGCTCCTTGTCCGTCTATCGGGTTGCCGTGATACTCCGGCGGCAGGATATGCTCGATCGAACCGTCCTCCGACCGACGAGCTCTCCTCCGGCTGAGGTTGAACCTTCTCACGACAGGAACCGACATGATTGTCGCTCCGCCGTCTCGCAGGGTTCTCGCAATTTCGGCGATCGCTTTGAAAGGATCCATGATGTGTTCGAAGACATCCTGTGTGACCACCAGATCGAAGGATTTGTCATCGAATGTTTGTCGTTCCAGATTTTGAACGATGTAGTTCTTACATGGCAACCTGGTATCAACGATCTCGCCAAGCGGGAGGTTGGGGTCGTACTGTGAAGCCGTATAATTTTTGCATTCCGACACCAGTCGTCGGCTGACAATGTCCCAGCCGGGTGAACTCTCATGAACACGCAGGTCACGCCAGCCCGGACGGAAGCGATTCAATGCAAACCACAGCGCCCTTTGCCGAGGCCCTGATTGGCAATCGCTACAGTGTAAGGATCGGTAAACGTCGGGCGTCTTCATCTGAAAGGTCACTTGCCTTTCGCAGATTGGGCAGAACCCCGGTGTCTGCGGCTGCATGAATCTCCCTTTCGCGCCGATCGAAGATGTTGGCCGTTCAGATCTCGGCAGGCGAACATAAGCCGCTGTGACTATAGTAAGTTCTTTCGACCAGTCCACCGCCGCAATATTCGCGGCGAGGCTTCCCGGCCTTGACCGCGTCCGCGTGAGCGCCAAAGAAGACTTGGCTGTTGTGAAGAATGCAGAGGGACGATGCCGCATCTTGTGATTGACTATTCGGCCGATCATCTCGGCCGGGACCGTATCGCGGTTGTGATGGACGAACTCGCCGCGACCGCCGCGGCGACCGGGGTGATGAACGTGGCCGACATCAAGGTGCGCGCCCGCAGCTTCGACGACTATCTGGTCGCCGGGCGGCGCGACAGCTTCGTCCATCTCGCCGTCTACCTGCTGGCTGGCCGCACGCCGGAGCAGAAGGAGGAGCTCAGCATCGCGCTGCGCAGAACTCTGGTCGAACACTGCGCCGACATCACCAGCATCAGCGTCGACATCCGCGACATGGACCCGATTGCCTACAAGAAGCGGCTGAAAGAGTAGGCGAGCTGGGGCGACGGAGCGGGCCGACGCAGAAAGGTCGCGTGGGTCGGGCGCAGTGGGTGCCCGCGTGGAGCGATGGGTTTCGCTGCGCTCAACTCATCCTACGTTTGGGTCACGCGGGGGCTGTCGCGAACGGCAGCCGTGCGTGCGGTCGCCATGGGCCGCCGAGATATTCCCACACCAGCAGTCCGGAGGCTTCGCCCCGGCGCGCGACGAAGCCGGCGCCGAGCGTGTCGTACAGCGCGCGCGCCAACTCCGGCGGCACCTTGTTCTGGATGGTGACGTGCGGCTGCCAGCTCTGCGCGTCCTGGCGCGTCAGCGTGCCGTCCAGCGCGGCGACGATGCGCGTGCGGAGCTGGGCGAGTTCGGGCGCCTCGGCGGCGACGGCGACGCCGCTGCCGAGGAAGCGGACCCGGTCGAATGTCAGCGCGAGCGGCTGCTGCGGCAACGCGATTGTCCGCAGCCGATCGACCTGCGCGGCGGTCAGCGTGTGAAACAGCGTCAGATGCGCCGGCAGCCAGTTTCGTTCCGCCGGGAAATGCCGGCGCCGCAAGGCGTCGAGCCAGCCGAAGCTGTCGGCGTCGAGTTCGGCGGTGAGGATGAACGTCGTTGGGTGCATGGGAATTTGAAGGCGATGAGTGCCGGTCGGCCCGCGTGGTGCCGGCTCAGTTCGGCAGCAGCGCCATCATCTCCCGCCAGTGATAGATCTGCGGGCTCGGCGCGTCGGTCCGCGCCGCCGCGACCATTGCCCGCGCGACGTCGCCGCCGTCGATGCCGCGAAAGCGATCGGCGGGGCCGGCCAGCAACGGGTTGAGCAGGCGCGCCAAGCCGATATACAGCTGCTCCAGCGGGCGATGCTCACCGCGCTCGCCCATCAGCATTGATGGGCGGAAGATGTGGGTCTGCGGAAAGCCCAGCGCGATGACGTCGCGTTCGGTCTCGCCCTTGGTGCGGAGATAGAACGACCGCGACGATGCGTCGGCGCCCACCGCAGTGACCAGGAACGCCGCATGCGCGCCGTTGCGCCGAGCGATGCGCGTCGCCTCGACCGGATAGTCGTGATCAATCCGGTAGTACGCCGCCTCGTCTGGCGTCTGCTTGCGGGTGGTGCCGAGTGCGACAAACACCTCGTCTGCCTCGAGCTGCGTGGCCAATGCCGGCAGAGTGCCGAGATCGCCGATCAGTACCGTCAGCTTGGGATCGCTCAGCGCCAGCGGCCGCCGTGTTACTGCGATCACCCGCGTGTAGTCGGGGCTGCTGAGCAAGCCGCGCAGCAGCTGCGAGCCGATGAACCCGGTGGCGCCGAAGACGAGCGCGATTGTCATGGCAAGGCGTCGCGGCATGCGGTCATGCCGGGTAGGATCGCATGCGGCACAGGAGAGCGCAACGCTGTCGGTGAGTTAAACGGCGTCACCGGCCGAGCCGCAGGCTCTATCTGCTCTTTCCAACCATCGCCGATCGGCAGCATCTGGCGACGCACGAGATGGATTGTCGCTCGAGCTGCGATCGTTTTCGTGACGGGAGACGAGTAGTCGGTGCCGACGCTATCCTTTTGCGTCTCGGCAGGGAGAGGTGGCCATTTCCCTGACGATCTCCTCGGCGAGCTTGCCGAGCTTCCTGATCGCATTCCTGATTTCCGGCGTCAGCTTTGCGCCAACCGATAAGCGAAAGCAGTGGTCGAAGCGGTTGCTGACAGAAAAGATCGGCCCCGGCGCGATCGAGATCCCCAGCTTGAGAGCGCGTCGATAGAATTCCATCGCATCGAACGGAGGGGGAATTTCGATCCAAAACAAAAACCCGCCCTCCGGGTTCGTGGCCGTGCTTCCGATCGGGAACGTGTCCTTGATCAATTTTCGGACCTGATCACGCTGCCTCAGAAACAAATCCGACAGCCGACTGCAATGTTTCGCGTATCGACGTCCATTCAAATACTCGACCAGTGTGTACTGCGACAGGGTCGAGACGGCAGTCGGACGGCGCAACTGAATGTCCTTGACGACGTCGGCGTGTTTGCCGGGAACGCACCATCCGACCCGCAGGCCTGGTGACAGGATCTTGGAGAAGGAGCCGCAGTAGACCGTATTTCCGTAGAAGTCGAAGCTCGCCAGCGCCTTCACCGGCTTGTTGCGGAAATTGAGGTCGCTGTAGACGTCGTCTTCGATGACGGGGATTGAGCGCTGGTTCATGGCATCCGTGATCGCCCGCAGCGCGTAGGGCTCCATGCAGCAGCCGAATGGATTTTCGAACGTCGGGTTCAGGACGACGGCCTGAACCTTGTTGTCGTCCGCGGCCCTGATCAGTTCATCGACATCGATGCCCGTCGTCGGGTGAGTGGCGATCTCGATCACGTGTAGACCCGCTTCCTGAATCTCCTGAAGAATGCCGAAGAAGGTCGGAGACTCGACAGCGACGGCATCGCCGGGTCTCGTCAGGGCCCGAAGCGCGATCGCCATTGCATCCGTTTCTCCCGCGGTAATCAGGACGTCCGTCTCGGAGACCAATAGTCCGCGGCGTTGCAGGAAGGCCGCCACGGCTCGGCGCAGTTCGGGCACGCCGTGAGGATCGGATGTTTTGTAGATCGACGGGCCATGAACCCTGACAGCCCGCTTCATCGCCTCAGTCAGTTCGGCAGTCGGCAGCAAGTTCTTGGCAACCTCCGCCGCGCCGAAGGCCAGCAGGTCCGATGTGCGGAACGCTTTGAACAGATCCTGGATGAGGTGGTGAACGTCGACGGGGTGCGGACCCTGCGACGACTCGGTCGGACGGGGAATGTCCAGCATGGCCGGCTCGAGGCTGCGCTTCTTGGACCCTGCGGGCCGTCTGACAAAAAATCCCGAGCGTTCGCGGGAATACGCAAGCCCGCGCGCTTCAAGCTCGACCAGCACCCGGACCGCCGTCGATTGCGACGCGCCCTCTGTCGCCATCAACTGGCGGACCGACGGGAGCCGATCTCCGTGTCGGTAGATGTCCATCTCGACCGCCCCGATGAGGCGCTCGAGGATTTTCTCATACCGGTAGGATCGATGCTTCACGACAAACCGATGTCATCTGTGTTCGAATCTTAGATTGAATCTGTGTCTACAAACGACGCGTCACTCACGTCTTACTGGAGGCAACGCGCACGGCGTGAATATGTATTGTTATCAAAGGATTATAGTATGCGTGACTTTTCGGTCTCGGCCGTTGTCGCCGGACTAATCGCCGTTATCATATCTTATGCCGGGCCGTTGGTCATTGTTTTCCAGGCCGCCAATGCGGCGCAATTGCCACCAGAAGTTGTGTCGTCGTGGATCGGTGCGATTTCAATCGGATCGGGCGTCGCCGCGATCGTCATGAGCCTGATCTATCGGGCGCCGTGCATCACGGCATGGTCGACGCCGGGCGCGGCGCTGCTGGTGCTGGCGCTGCCGTCGATACCCTACGCCCAAGCGATCGGGGCGTTCGTCTTTGCTGCGGCCGTCTGCACCTTCCTCGGCTTGTCCGGCTTGTTCGATACGGTGGTCTCCCGCATCCCGAAGGGGATTGCCGCAGCGATGCTGGCCGGCATCCTGTTTCGCTTCGGGGCGGATATCTTCGGAGCGTTCAGCGCCGATCCCATCGGCGTGGGGCTGATGGTGTCCGTGTATCTCATCGCCAAGCGTACAATCCCCCGGTACGCGATCACGGCGGTGCTCTGCACAGGCCTGGCGATTGCGTTCGCCGCAGGTGAGATTCACACGGCCGAGCTGTCCCTCGAGTTTGCGAAGCCGGTCTTCACGGCCCCTGAATTTTCCTGGCAGTCGATCCTCAGTCTCGGCGTGCCGCTCGCGCTGGTGACCTTGACGGGGCAGTTCGTTCCCGGCATCGCGGTGCTGCGGACGTTCGGCTATAAGACGCCCGCCAATCCGCTGGTCTGGATCACGTCCGCGATCTCGCTGGTGATTGCGCCGTTCGGCTCGCACGGCATCAACCTCGCTGCGATCACCGCCGCGATCTGTTCCGGTCCCGAAGCGCATCCGGACCCCCGCAAGCGCTACGTCGCGGGCGTCGCACTGGGCGTATTCTACATCATCGCAGGGATCTTCGGCGCGACGCTGGTCACGATCTTCGCGGCGCTTCCGAAGACGATGATCGCCACACTTGCCGGGCTCGCTTTGCTCGGAGCCATCGCAAGCGGGCTGACCGCGGCGATGGCCGAGGAGAAGGTGCGGGAAAGCGCCTTGATCACGTTCCTCGTGACCGCATCCGGCACCTCGTTCCTCGGGCTGGGGTCTGCATTCTGGGGGCTGATCGTCGGGCTGATCGCTTACCTGGTCTGGAGCGTCTGGCTGATCTCGACAACTCGGGCGCAGCTCGCGCCGGCCAAGGACTAATCCCTCGCACAGCCGGAAACGATCCAATGATGTCCGAGAGTTATGACTTCGCTGTGGTCGGCGGCGGGATCTGCGGCGTCGCGGCAGCCTGCGAACTGGCCGTGTACGGGCGTGTCGTCCTGGTCGAACGCGAACAGCAGCTCGCCTACCACACAACGGGCAGGTCCGCCGCGATCTCGATGGAAAGCTACGGCAACGCCGTCATCAGAAAGCTGACGACGTGGTCGACGGCCTTCTACAAGGACGCCGACCATGACTTCTTCGAACATCCGGCGTGGAGCAGCCGCGGCGCGTTGATCCTGTCGGACGCCGCCAACCAGGATCATCTGATCCGCCGGATCGATTCTATCCGGCAATTGGTTTCGACCGTTCAGCAGGTCGATGAGCACACCGTGAGGGAGCTCGCTCCCTATCTCGCGCCGGGACGCTGGACAACAGCGCTGTACGAGCCGCACGCATTCGATCTCGACGTGCATGCGATCCACTTCGCCTATCTCAAGAGCTTGCGCCGGCGGGGAGGGACCGTTCTCCGCGACCTCGCGTTTACCGGCGCCGTGCGCCAGGGCGCGGGGTGGACGGTCAGCCTGTCCGACGGCAGTCGGCTCGGCGCCGGTGTGATCGTCAACGCCGCCGGTGCCTGGGCCGACGAAGTCGCACAAAGGTCGGGTATCGATCCGTGCGGGATCAAGCCGCTGAGACGGACGGTCGTGCTCGTGGACACGGCGGAGCGTCACCCGCACACGCCCTATATCGGGACCGTGGACGAGAGGATTTTCATCAAGCCGGAGGCCACCGGCCTGATGGTGTCGCCGTGCGACGAGACGCTTAGTGCGCCATGCGACGCCGCGCCTGACGAATTGGACATCGCAATCGCCATGGACCGGTTCGAGAGCATGACGACATTCGGGCGATCCACGATCCGCCGGAAATGGGCGGGGCTGCGAACTTTCGTCGCCGATCGCACGCCGATCGTCGGACGCGAGGGTCAGGACGCCGGCTTTGTCTGGTCTGCGGCGGTCGGAGGCTACGGCATCCAGGCGGCGCCGGCGATCGCAAAGCTCGCTGCGGCCGCTGCGCTTGGCGTGCCGTTTCCTGAAGACGTCTGCGGCGCGGCCATCCGCCCGTCCGATCTTTCACCGCAGCGGTGCCGAGCGATGGCAGGCGCCGAACACAGTCTCGGCGCGGTCGCCGAGCTGACCTGATGCCCTGAGCCGATTTCAAAAAGGAGATACTATCATGGATTCCATCACCGCGTCTGATAACAGCCTGTCCTTCGACAAAGAGATTATCTTCACTGAGAAGGCGCCGCTGCCGCTCGGCACATACTCCCAGGCGATCAGGGTGGGAGAGACCGTCTATCTGTCGGCGCAGACACCCGTGTCGCCGATCACCGGGCAGGTGGAAGCGGCGGATTTCGACGGGCAGATGCGCCAGACCATGGACAATCTGAAGGCGATGGCGGAAGCCAGCGGCGGAACGCTGCAGGATGTCGTCAAGGTCACGGTCTTCATCGCCGAGATCGGCGATTTCGCGAAGATGAACGGCATCATGGAGGAGTACTTCCAGAAGCCGTATCCCGCCCGGACGACCGCGGGCGCGAACGGCCTCGCGCGCGGCACCCTGGTCGCGATCGATGCGATCATGGCGTTGGCGATCAGCACACCGCGTCCGTCCTGACGTCTCCGGCTGGTGAGCGTCGCCATGCCCGTTGGACACGGCGTGACATTGACGGTCGGGCTGGATGCGCTGGCGGCGAACTATCGCACCTTCCAGTCGGTCGCCTGCGGGGCCGAGGTTGCGGGGGTCGTCAAGGCGGATGCATACGGGTGCGGTGTGGCTGGCACCGTGCCGACGCTCACCAACATGGGGTGCCGCACGTTCTTCGTCGCGCATCTCGATGAAGGGATCGCGCTTCGCCAGCATGTCCGTCACGGCGCGATCTACGTTCTCAATGGGTTGCTGCCCGGCACCGAGGCCGTCTACAGCACGTATCACCTTCGGCCCGTCATCACGTCGCAACATCAGCTTTATGCGTGGAGCCGCTGCTGTCGCAAGAACGGCTGGAGGGGCGGAGCGGCGCTTCATATCGATACCGGGATGAACAGGCTCGGCTTCCGTCTCGAGGAAGTCGCCGGCATTGCCGAGCTCTCGGTATCGGACCTTGCCTGTTTCGATCTGGTCCTGAGCCATCTTGCGTGCGGCGACGAGCCGGAGAATCCGAGAAACGCAGAGCAGCTGGCGCGCTTCACCTGGGCGCGGCGACTGCTGTCTTGCGTGCCGCGGGCCTCGCTCGCCGCTTCCGCCGGGTGTTATCTCGGAGTCCAGGCTCACTTCGATCTGGTGCGGCCGGGCATCGGGCTGTTCGGCGGCAATCCGTTCGCGACGCGCAGAAATCCGCTCCAACCGGTGCTCAGGGCGTCCGCGCCGCTGCTGCAGGTCAAGCGGCACGCCGCCGGTGACTTCGTGGGTTACGGCTGTGATTGTCGCCTCGACCGGGACACGCTGATCGGAGCGGTCTCGCTCGGCTACGCGGACGGTCTGCCGCGGTCGGCCTCGTCGGCACCGGTGACGCTTTACTACGGCGGACTGCCGATCAGGGCCATGGGCCGGATCTCCATGGATATGACCCTCGTCGACCTCACCAGCGTCCGCCACCTGGAGCCGCGTGTCGGGACGCAGGTGGAGATCTTCGGCTCCAGCCGCGATCTCAATCACTTCGCAGGTTCGATCGGCACGATCGCAAACGAAGTCCTGACCTCGTTGGGCCGGCGGGCTCGCCGCGTTTACGAGCATCCGCTGTCCTGTCCGATCCATGACAACAATCCGGCCGTGCCGGTCGCGCAAGCGTCTTGAAGAGGAAGATCAGCATGCAACTCTCACCCAAGAGCCAGGAGAAGGTCGTCCGGCGTCGTCATTCGCAGGCGATTTTTGCCTTGATCGACGAGGAAGAAAAGCGGCAGGCGAACTGCATCGAACTGATCGCGTCCGAGAACATCGTCTCGGACGATGTGTTGCGGGCACAGGGCTCGGTACTCACCAACAAGTACGCGGAGGGCTATCCCGGAAGGCGCTATTACGGCGGCTGCGATGTCGTCGACGAAGTCGAGCGGCTTGCTATCGATCTGGCCAGGCAGCTGTTTCAATGCAGTCATGCCAACGTGCAGCCGCATTCCGGAAGCCAGGCGAACGCCGCGGTGTTTCTGGCGCTGCTCTCGCCCGGTGATACGATCCTGGCCATGAAGCTGGACGCTGGCGGACACCTGACACATGGCGCCACCGTCAACGTTTCGGGGAAATGGTTCAACGTCGTGCATTATGGCGTCGACGACACTAGCCAAAGGATCGACCTCGATGAGGTGCGGCGTCTGGCCAAGCAGCATCGCCCGAAGCTGATCATCGTTGGCGGGTCGGCCTATCCACGCGTGATCGACTTCGGTTGCTTCCGTAGCATCGCCGATGAAGTCGGCGCCTTCCTGATGGTCGACATGGCGCATATCGCCGGCCTCGTGGCGGCCGGCGTTCATGGCTCGCCGCTGCCGCACGCCCATGTGGTGACGTCGACGACGCACAAGACCTTGCGCGGGCCGCGCGGTGGGTTGCTGCTATCGAACGATGCGCTGGTTGCGAAGAAGCTCGATGCCGCCATCTTCCCCGGCATGCAGGGAGGGCCGTTGATGCATGTCATCGCCGCCAAGGCGGTGGCGTTCGACGAAGCGCTCAGCGATGAGTTCCGGCGCTACGGGCAAACGGTCGTCGAAAATGCCAGCGCGTTCGCCGACGCGCTTCAGGCCGAAGGCCTCGACCTCGTCTCCGGCGGGACCGACAATCATCTGGTGCTCGTCGATCTGCGCTCGCGAGGCGTCACCGGCGCTGACCTTGCCACGGCGCTGGAGCGGCTGGGCATTATCAGCAACAAGAACAGTATCCCCAACGATCCGCGTAGTCCCACGGTCACGTCCGGAATCCGGTTCGGCACGCCCGCCATGACGACACGCGGCTTCGGGGCGGACGAGTTCCGACAGTTGGCCTCGATCATCGCTCGAACGAGTGACGTCGTGGCTGACGGGCGCCCGTGGGGTGATGCCGGCTGGGACGACGGCATCAAACACGAGGTGAGGGGACTGATCGCGCGCTGCTCGTCGTAGCGCGGAGGGCTCGGCGCGGCGTCCTGGCGGCGCGACGAGCTGCGGGTTCATGGGCTTCAGCGATCGATCATGTGGAAGCCGACCGTGCCGGCATCGGCATCGTACAGATAGTCGAAAGCGTTCAGCGCATGGACGCTGGTGTTGACGAAGGTCGGGCGCTTGGCGCCGCCGACCATCACGATCCGCTCGGGCGCGGCGGCATTGGCGGTGTCGCCGGCGGCGAAGCCGTAACCCGGCGGGCGGGCCGCTGCGGCGTCGCCGAAGCGGATCGACAGCCGCGCACCCGGTGCCAGCGTCTCGCCGCCGCGCGCGCCCTCCGTCCGCTCCGCCTCGCGGTCAGCCGGCAGCGTCAGATACATGACCGAGACGCCCGTATCGATCAGCGCCGTGCCGCAGGCCGGCGTGCCGTCGTCGACCGAGATGCAGGCCGGCAGCGGGCCCCAGTCGCGGCCATCCGCTGCGCGCTGCAGCTGTACGACGTGATAGTTGCCGCGGGTGTTGGCGGCGGTCAGTCCGACATGGACGCCGGCGCGGGTCACCACATAGCCGCGCCGCAGCGGGCCGGGCGCCGCCATGGTGCCCATGCCGGGCAGATTGAGGAACGGGTTCTTGTCCGGGGTGCTCTGGCTCTGATGGTCACCCTCGCGCGCGAAGCCGATGCCCATCATGGCGACGTGGCGCGGCGCATCGCTCGGCTCGCAATTGCGCGCATTCGGCACGCAGTCGATCCGCTCGACCGCCAGCACGGCAATCGGCTTCGTCGTGACGCTCTGATCGTTGCTGCCGCCGATCGTGACGATGGTTTCGACCCAGCGGCCGCGCATGATCCGGCCGGAACTCGAATAGGTCAGCGTGCCGGGTCCGATCTGGCGCAAGTTGTCGATGTTCGGAATGCTCGAGGCCGCGACCACGATGCCGGTCGAACCGGTGTCCATCACCGCACGCACCGGCTCTCCGCCAAAACTCATCAGCAGCGTCGGCGGCGCGCGACGCGGCTCGCCGGTTTCGCTGTCGTTGAGGTAGCGCAGATAAGTTCCGCCCTCGCGGGCTTCGGTGCGCTGGGCAAAGCCGGGCTGCGTGACGCATGCCAGCGTGATGGCGATGCCGAATCTGGAGATGGTTTTCGCGACGTCCATCAGATCAATCACTCCCTCGCTGCAAGGTCGCAACTATCATTTGATAGTTGTGCGGTGGAGGACGAGCTTACAAGTCAGAGCTTTACGAGATCCTCGGCGGCGACGTGACAATTCGAACGAATTCACCGTGCGTGTCGTTGCGTGTCGCTTGTCCGATCCAAGTGTCAAAACAGCCACGGCCGATTCATCTCGCGGCTCGATCGAGCCCGAGCTGTGCACCCGTCGCTTCACAGCGAGGGGCGGGGGCGCGCCGATAGGCGCAAAGGTGGTGAGTTTCGCGATGGCTTTGCGGACCATCGCGCAACGCCGGCTCGGCGCGCCCACCGCGGCGCTTTGTCGACTTCAGGCCCGTGCTTCCGGGGACAGGCCAGGGTCATGAAACCCCGCTGATCCGGCGGATTTCGCCGCCTTCACCTGTCCCGCGTCCAGCGAACTATCAAGTCGCAGAGCCTCGTAGTAGGCCCGGACGGGTCCCCGAAGCCTCCCGGACGTGCGGGTGCGAACCGCAACGCGCAGGACGCCGCATCCGTTCAGGTTTTGCTGACCAGCGCCAGCTCCACCCGAACCACCGTTCCGAACCGGTTGCCCGGCCCGCCGATCTGTCCCACTCAACGACGCCTCGCGAAGCGCCCCTCACGGACAGGATGGGTCGGATTATAGTCACAATGGGAATTTTGTCAAGTGTCCCGTAGGGTGGGCAAAGCGCAGCGTGCCCACGTGCAGCTTTTCCAAGCCCGCGACAACGCGTGGGCACGTCGCTTCGCGCCTTTGCCCACCCTACAAGGACTAAGCTGTGTTCGTGCGGCGTCAGACGCGCGCTCGACTTGAATCAAATTGCACCGAGTGTGTGGTGGATTTAGACAGCCGATCGGGGCAAAACACGCGGGCTTCAACCTGTGGGGTCGCGACGTTCGAGATGCAGGGTTCGGTTGTCAGAGTCACGCTGTCCCTGATCGGGCCAGGCATCATCGGCGTGTTCGGCTTGGCGTTTCTGGCGGCCTGGAGCTACGACCGGCGGCGGCCCTATCTCGGCCTTCTGGCCGTCGCGTGTGCGCTGTTCGCGCTCGGTGCCTCCAGTCAGATCCTCTACTGGCCGCGTGATACGGGCTTGAACGCGATGGTGTCGGGGGCTCTCTACAGCTGCGCCGTCATCGCGGCCGTCGAAGGCGTGTTGATCCGGTCGGGCAGGGCGTTCGGACTGTGGACCGACGTTGTGATCTTCGCCGCATTTTCTCTGGCACTGTATTATTTCTTCTACGTGGATCGCAGTCTGCTCGCGCGCATCTACGTGCAGAATTTCGGATACGGACTTCTGCTCTGCGTCGCCGCGCTGAGATTGTCGCAGCTTCGACGCGGCCGGCTGGTGGACCGGATCCTGTTCTGGACGCTGTTTCTGTTCGGACTTCATTTCTTTCCCCGCACCGTCTTCACGGTCGGCGTGTCGCCGCTGGCGGGGGGGCCACTCGCCTTCGCCGACTCCGTGTTCTGGCAGACCCTGCAGCTGTCGCTCGCCGTGCTGGGCGCAGCCTTGGCGATGGCCATTCTGGCCGCGGCGGTGTCCGACATCATGGACGATCTGCGTCGCGAACGCGATCTCGACCATCTGACGGGGCTCCTCAACCGCCGCGGCTTTGAAGCCGAGATCGAGGCGCCGATGCGTCACGCTCCCGAAGGGGCGGCGCTGATCCTGTGCGACGTCGACCATTTCAAATCGATCAATGACACCTTCGGTCATGATGTCGGCGACGTCGTGCTGAAAGAGATCGGTGCGATCCTGCGCAGAACTGCCCGTAAGGGCGATCTCGTGGGCCGTCTGGGCGGTGAGGAGTTCGCCGTGTTCCTGCCGGACGCATCGCCATCCGACGCCACCGAGTGCGCCGAGCGCCTTCGGCAGACGATCGCGAAGGGCCGACTTCCGGGTCTCGGCACCAGGTCTGTGACAGCGAGCTTCGGCGTGGCGACGATCCGCGAAGCCGGCGATTGGGCGTCGCTCTACAAAATGGCGGACAGCCGGCTGTACCAGGCCAAGGCAGCGGGCCGAGACCGCACGGTCGATCGCGGCGTGTAGTGATGTAGGGCGCAATAGCGAAGCGAAGCATATTGCGCCACCACATGGTGAGCCTCAGATGACGCCGAGCTCATCCGCCCTACACGTCGGAGCGAGTGATAGTCTCGTAGAATGGGCAAAGCGAAGCGTGCCCACGCGCGCCGTTTCCGGCCGTCACACCGCGTGGTCACGGCGCTCCGCGCCTTACCCACCCTACGGCTGCGCCCTAGGGCGCCAGATGCGGCGTGGTGTTCACCACCGGCGAGGCCTCGGCCGTCGCCGCGGTCGGCAGCTTGTCGTCATGGATCGCCAGGGCGCGTCCGATCCAGAACGGATCGGCCGTATGGTCCCGCCGCGGGTCGGTCGTATTGGGATGAACCAGAATACTCAGCCCGCCGTGATTGAGCATCAGCCATGGCACCAGGCTTGCGAACACGTCCGTCGCAAACGCGATCTGGATCATCGCGCCGTCATGCGGGCCGACCCGGACGTCGTGCCAACGGCCGACCTGCACCGCAAACCGCTCGCCGATCCATCGGACGAGCCGTTCAGCTGCCGGGCGCGTCGCCACCGGGTCGTAATAGATGTGCGCATGATAGCTGGCGATCTCGGCGAGCGGGCGAGGGCCGTCGGGAGCGGAGGAGTCGGTCATCGGTGGCGTCCTTGGCGGCGTTGCGTTCGGGGAGAGCGGCAGGGTGGCGCAGGAGTGCGGCGAGATCTGGGGCGGCTTTTCAGCAACACGACAGACCGCTACTATTGCCCCGCTCACACGGGCATCGCCTGCTTCTCGAATTTGAAGAAGCCGCCATCCGGCGAACCGCCGTCACCGTCCGGCTGGTGCGGGTCCGGATGACGGTCGCTGTAGTATTCGACGATCTTGAAGCCGCATTTGTTGACGTAGAAGTGGATGTTGCGCCGCTCGAAATACGGCGTGTGGGTCTGCCAGACGCGCGTCTGCGGATACTGCCGCTCGATCGCCCGCCATGCCGCGAGACCAAGACCGCGGCCGTGCGCGCCGACGGCGATGAAGAAGAAGTCGAGTGAATTGCACTGGGTGACGGGATCGATCGTCACCACCGCGCCGCCGACCCGCGTGCCGCCCGCCACGACGTGATACACCACCGCGCCCGGCGCTGCGAGCGACCGCCGCACGTCGTCGTCCGACGGGATCGGCCCGTCCGACAGCGCGCCGAACTGCTCGATCACCGCGACAGCGAATGCCTCCTGCAACTGCCGTCCAAACTCCGGCCAGTCGTGCTCAGCGGCCAATTCGAGTGTCACGCTCTGGTCGTCCACCATCCGCTCCTGTCGATGCCATGCCGGCGCCGCTCAATGCGCATTGCAGCCGGGGGCGCTGCCTTCGGCGGTGATGGTGGCGCCGATAAGGCGCGCGGGGTGCGACAAAGTGGGCGGCGGTTTAGCGCGGACGAGCGAAGCGACATCGGTAGCGAGGCCAGTCACCACCACTTTAGGCACCGGCCAGGGCTGGTAAGGTGACGTTCCCGCATCCGAAGAAAGATCTGCACCCGGAAATCGTCCGATCAGTGGTTCGGCAGGCAGGTCTGAAGGAGGTCCGGTGAGCGCCACATCCGGCTATCTCGCGCTGGTCTACGAGGACAAGGCCACTTCCTACGGCGTTGCCTTCCCCGACGTGCCCGGCTGCATCTCGGCGGGCGACACGTTTGAACAAGCGATCGACAACGCCGCCGAAGCGCTCCGCGGCCACCTCGCTCTGCTGCGCGCTGACGGTGACCCGATCCCGCAACTGCGCAGCATTGAGCAACTCCGCGCCGATTCGGACTTCATCGCGGATGCCGCCGACGCCGTGGTGGCGTTCGTCAGGCCTCAGGCGGAGAGAGTGGCGGCCGAGTGATGATCAGTAGCCCGGATGAAGCGCAGCGCAATCCGGGTGCGGCGTCTCGATCAGCTCAAGAACCCGGATTTCGCTTCGCTGCATCCGGGCTACGCTTGCTGTAACCCGGATAAGCGAAGCGTCATCCGGGGGCAGCTCTTCCGGAGGCGGTTAGGTTCGGCGTGGGCACGGCGCGCTGCGCCCTCTTTGCCACCCTACGAAAGAAGGCGTATTTCATCGATGGGCTTCGATCTCTAATCCAAGATCGTGACGTTGACGTAGGGGCCGTACGGCCCGCGAAACGTATCCACTCTGACCTTGGGCATCCCGTGAAGGATGCGCGTCAATGCCTCGGGGGCGCTGGTGCCGCGTTCGATGAGCCGTTCGAGAACCTCGCGGTTGGCCTGATCCGCAAAGAGCAGGTCATCCTGATCAAACCGGTCCCTGATTGCCGAAGTGATGGAGATTGGCGCGATCCTGGCGGATGATTGCGGCGGCGGATGTCGAGTGCGTCCCGGTCGAGTTACCAAGATGAGTCGAAGGGGATTCGCTTAGAGCGCCTGATGCGCAATTCGTCAGCTCGTCGATCGCCCGAGAACGGTGATGTGATCATACTCTGGACGGAGTGCTTCCTGGTGACTCACGGCGATGATGGTTGCCGCAGAGAGGCGGCTCCTCAGAAGTCGGTGCAGAGAGATCTCCGACGCTTTGTCCAAAGCGGATGTCGCTTCGTCGAGGAGCAATAGATCCGGCCGATAGAGCAGGGTGCGCGCAATCGACAGACGCTGCTTTTCGCCTTCGGATAGCCGGACGTCCCAGCGATCGACCTGGTCGAGCTGTGCAACCAAGTCATCGAGGCCGACATCCTTCATTGCCTCGACGAGTCGAGCGGCGTTCGAAGGATCGGGGGCTTCCGGATAGGACACAGCGGCGCGCAGGGTGCCGAGCGGCAGATAGGGGCGCTGAGGCAGCACCAGCGTTCGGCGCGCAGCAGTCAGGACTCTTCCGTCGACGAAGGGCCAAATGCCTGCGAGCGCGCGAACAAGGCTGGTTTTTCCGGCCCCGGACGGTCCGGTGATCAGCAGCGAGGTGCCCGATTCGACCCGAAACGCGCCGACCGCGATGATGGTCGAGCCGGATGCCGCCTTCACGACGACCTCTGAAGCCTCCAGCGCGGCGCCGTGAGGCGGGCTTGCCGGCTCCATCTTTGCGGCTTTGGATTGCTGCACGATGTCGGCGAATTGCGACAGCCGGTGCGTGACGGCTGCGAGTTCCGCGAGCTTGAGATAAGCGTTGATGAAGTAAGAGAAGGCGTTCCGAACCTCGTTGAACGCGGATCCGGACTGCATGAATGCTCCGAGCTGCATGTTGCCGCCGAAGAACAGCGGCGCCATGACGAAGTATGGAAAATAGACCGAGTAGCGTTTGTAGGATTCGGAGAACAGGCCGACCCATTGCTGGCGGTTCATCAGTCGAAACCAGTTGTCGACGATGGCCCGAAATCGCATGGCGAGGCTGTGCTTCTCGAAGTCTTCGCCGGATAGCAGGGCGATTGCCTCGCTGTTCTCGCGAAGGCGCACCAGCGCGAAGCGGAAGTCGGCCTCGCGGCGTTCCTGTTCGAAATCAAGGCCGATCAGGCTGTTTCCGATCCAGTGGGTGACGAGACTTCCCGCAATGGCGTAGATCAACGCTGCCCAGACCAGATAGCCCGGAACGGCGAAGCCGAAGACGACGAGCGGAATGCTGCTCGACAGCGTCCACAAAACGGCGACGAATGAGGTCAGGCGCGCGATGGCGCCGATCAAGCCGACCAAGAGGTCAAGGGTCAGGCTGATATAGGAGCGAACGTCTTCAGCAATCCGCTGATCCGGATTGTCGACGGCGCCGGGCGACATCATCGCCCGGTAGTGGGTCGACCCCTCCAGCCAGCCGTCGAGACAGCGCGCGGTCATCCAGCCGCGCCAACGGATGGTGAGCCACTGAGTCAGATAGCGTTGATAGACTGCGCCGCCGATCTGGAAAACGGCGATCACTGCATAGACCCAGAACTGCGCGACAAAGCCGGGCCAGTTCTTATCCTGCAGCGTCTGAAAGAAGGCGTTGCGCCAGTAGTTCTCGGCGACCGCGGCACCGACCACGACGAGCTGTGCGCCGATCAGGCTGGCAAGCAGGCCCAGACCGACCCAGCGCTGGTCCGAGCGGAAATACGGCACTGCGATATGCCAGGCACGACGCAGACCTGAGCGTAGAGACGGAGGGGAGGTCAATTGCACCGCCCCGCCGGATGAGGATGGACCCGCGCCTCGGGGACCGGGCAGGCGCTGCAGAAACGGCGGTCGGGCAGCAGATATTGCAGGCAGCAGATTCGGCGAAGTCGGAGGCCGCCTGGATATCCGACAGCGTCAGCCAGCGGATTGGTCCGGCCGTCCGGCCAACGGGGCGTCGCAAGTAGCTCTTGTGCTTCCGCGAGCCGCCGGGATGGTCCCGCCACCGCTTCGATCCGGCGAAGCATCGCCTCGTAGGTGTTGCCGACATTGCTCCAGTAAACGCGGCGAGTCACGTCGGTCCGGACGGCCAGAAGATCGATCAAGGGAGTAAGATGATCGAAGACCAGGGACTGAAACCGCGCGAACGGGTCCAGCCCTTCCGTGTCGAGGCTTTCGCCCCGGATCTGATTTGCGTCTACACGCCCGTCTTCCGCAACAATGAAGCGGACCTCGTCGAGTCCGACCGCCACCGAGCGTCGCAGACAGACGTCGGCCAAAAGGACCGGCGGCAGCATGACGTTGAGATACCACTTCATCCAGATCGAATGCGTGGCGCGCGCGTCGAATTGGTCGAAGCGTCTCGCGAAACGCGCGTTGACGAGCGCCAGGTGACGAGCGTCGAGCAAGGCGGTTGCCGGCACCGTAAGGCGAGCGTCGTCCGGGCCGACCAGGCCGCCGGCGAACGAGGCGGTGCCTTCATGGCCAGTCGCGAGATCGTCGATCGCGCGACAGATGGCAGCGGGAGGGATCGCGGTCACGGACGTGGCCATCCCGCCTTCGCTCAGAACCGAACCCGGATCGTGCCGTCGACGGTACGACCGAGCCCGTAATAGCATTGGCTGACCGCATCGCAGGATCCGACGTAGCGCTTGTCGGCGAGGTTCTTGACGTTCAGTGCGATGTCCCAGTTCTGCAGGTTGGCGGAGATTGCCCCCAGCCGATAGCGCATCGACAGATCCAGCAGTGTGAAAGACGGGATCTCCGTGGTGTTGAGCGTATCGGCGAAGGACGACCCGACGTAGCGCACGCCGCCGCCAAGGGTCAGGCCGGCGAGGACGCTGGTGTCTTCGAAGCTGTAGGTCGCCCACAGCGACGCGGCATGGCGGGCCATGCTGACGGGATCCTTGCCAATGCCGCCGATCGTATTGGTCGCCGTTACCGTGGGGACGATATAGGTGTAGGCGGCTGACGAATTGAAGCCGTAGAGGCGAGTGGTCTTCACTTCGATTTCGGCGCCGGTGGCTTCCACCGAACTGGTCTGCACGGCGTAGCCGGGATTGACGAGGTCGGCCGTCAGCACGTTATTCTGCTTGATGTTGAAGCCCGCGGTCGAGAGCGCGAGGTTCATGCCTGGCGGCAGGTACTTCACACCGCCTTCGATCTGATCGCCGGTCACCGGAATGAACGGGCGTCCGGAGAAGTCGGTGCCGATCGTCGGCGCAAACGACTGGGAATAGTTGACGTACGGGGCAACGCCGCTGTCGAACGCGTAGATCGCCCCAGCCTGATACGTGGTGGCGTTGTCGTTCTGACGCGTCCACGGCGGCTGCGTGAAACTGCCGGTCGCCGCCACGAGAGTCTGGCTCTGCTGAGCGAAATGGGCGGTATCGTTGCGGACGCCGAACAGCACGGACAGGCGGCCGAGCTCGATGCGGTCCTGCAGATAGACGCCGATCTGCTCGACCTCCTGATAGCGTTTGGTCGTCAGCGGATTGTTCGGCAGCGCCGCGCCGTAGAGCGGCGTGTAATAATTCAGCAGGAAGTTGCTGGTGCCGCGATTGGTGCCCGTGCCCTGATAATTCGGGATCGAGGCATAGTCGACACCGAACATCACGTGATGACGAAGGGGGCCGGTCTCGAAGTCGGCCTTCACGCGATTGTCGATCTGAAAGATGTCGATGTTGTATTTTTGATGGGCCATCTGCCGTTGTGTGGTCACGTTGCCGGTCGAGCGGCTCTGCACTTCACGCAGCGCGATGTCGATGTTCTGGTAGGCGAAATTCTGCTGGAACGAGAAGACGTCGTTGAATTGATGTTTGAACTCGTAGCCGATCCGGTAGCTCTCTTTCGAGGTGTCGTGATAATTCGGCTCGCCGAGAAACGTCTTGCGCGAAATGAACTGGCCGTTGGCTCCGGGCACAACCGTGCCGACATAGGGTAGGGGCTGCAGCACCGTCAAATGCGGGTCGTATTGATAGCTGGCGAGCAGCGTCAGGCTGGTATTCTCATTCGGCCGGATCGTCACCGAGGGTGCGAAGAAGATCCGCTCGTTCTTGGTGAAGTCGATCTCGCCATTGCCCATCTTGCCGACGCCGACGAAGCGATACAGCACGCTTTTGTTTTCGTTGGCCGGACCGCTGACGTCGAACGCGCCTTCGAGATAGCCACGCAGGCCCATGCGGAGCAGGGCTTCGCCAAACGGAGTTTCGGTCGGACGCTTGCTGGTGAGATCGATGATGCCGCCCGGGCTGCCCTGACCATAAAGGGTTGATGCAGGACCTTTGAGCACGTCGATCCGCTCCAGTCCGTAGCGTTCGAACCCCCAGTTGCTGTCGTGCAGTTTGAGGCCGTCGAGATACTGGAACGCCTCGAAGCCGCGCACGCGATTGTATTCGCGCGTCAGGTTGCCCTGCCGGAAGAAGGCGCCGACTCCGGCGGTGTACTGCAGAGCTTCCTGCACGGATGCGGCATCGCGGTCGAAGATTTCCTGGGCGGTGACCGTCGATGTGCTGCGGGGCAGGGCCAGGACCGGCGTGTTCGTCTTCGAGCCGACGCTGGTTGCGGTCGCGATGTAGCCGTTCAGGCCGGGCACGCTGACGCCAGGATCGGTCTGCGGAGCTGGGGCAGCGGGAGCCGGCGCAGCAGCGCGGCGCGCCACCCTCGGGCTGCGGCGTGTGGCAGCAGAACGCGACTCTTGGGGGGCGGGAGCGCGGCGGGCGCTGCCTTCCGGCTGCACCACAACCGGCGGCAGATCGGGATTGCTGGATCGCGACTGTTGGGCATGCGAGGTGTCCAGCGTGGCGCCGCCGATGAGTAGCGCGCCGGTCGCGCAAGCGGCGAGATATTGACGCCGCGCCACGGTGCGCGTGCCCGAACGATCCGAACCGACAGACATAGTTCCTCCAAATTCCAAGCATCTGTCTGCTGCGACGTTCGCGAGTGGACCGCTGACGCAAATCGGCTCTCGATTGTCGCTGGTCGACGTCGAGTCGTTCAGGTTGAGACAGATGAACTGACGACGAGGCTTCGCCTCGCGACAAGGTGACACGTCACCGCGACAAGCTCGGCCCTTGCAATTCATGCTCGGGAAGCTTCGCTCCGGTTCACCCCGACCGGCGCGTTCGCACATGACCACTGCTGACGGCAGGTCTCCTGGCTCGCGGGTCGTGGCCTCAGGTCGCCTTCCCGGATCGAGGATCCAGTGGCCGATTGACTCGAGGCTCGTCGCTTACAGTTGCGGGGGCAGCCGCGGCATTGGAGGAGGCCTCCGCACCGCATTCCCTTTTGATCCTCCCGAAGGAAGAACCGTCAAGGAATTGACTAAGAGGTCGATCAGGCCAAGTCAATGGATAATGGCCGAACTGTGATCAATGGAGAGAGCCGGCGCAGGAAGTGCCGCCATCGCTCGGTGGCGTCGACCAGATTCGATTGCCTAGTACGCGCATCTTGCGATCGGAGGTCGCGTCGAAGCATTGCTAACTCGCTGCTCGTGAATGGACTTAGGCTGCCGACCGAAGCCGGCGAAAGCGGCGAAGACCTCGCGCCAATACGCGGTCGGCGTTAGCGGACGACGCGATGCACTCATCGGCACCTACGGCGAATCTCGCCTCGCCTCGCTCGGCGAATAGTCGGCCGCTCGTCACAACGAGAAGTGATGGATTGCGCGACGCCTGTCGGAGGCCGGAAATCGTCTCGGCGATGCGAGGCATCCAGTGATCTCTTTTGAAGGACGGGCTGAGAGCAAGGTCGATCGCGTCAAACCAGTCATTCGCGAGCAGATTCTGCAAAGCGCGATCGGTCGATGGAAACTCGCACCGCGTATTCCATCCCGCGCGATCCAAGATCTCGAAATTCATCGCCGAGCACAGCATATGAGGTTCTCCGGGCTGAGGCGCAATCATCACTAGCCCAAGTCCAGGAGGTTCAGGTTTCCTCCGGTCGAAAATCGCGCACACCCGGCGCATTTCGGTATGAAGAACGCACAGACCGATCGCCACGTCGAATTCTGTGCAGGTGTCTGCATCGAAGAACTCGCCGAGTCTTCGTGCCGTGGGCTCGAACAGCTCCACGAAAATGCGCCTTACTGAATCCGTTTCTGCAATGGCGTCATCGATGAGACGCTTTGCGTCGAAGACGAAGGATCCGATCAATAGTGTCGCTAATTTCGACGGTGCATCGTCGGTCGATACTCCCTCCGAGCTGTCCGGCGGCGAAGCAATCGATTCGATCATCAGGGATTCAGCTGTCGGCATCGACGCAGACATAGCCGTTCTCCGCTCATTTCAATGCAGTATTTGGGGAGGCAGGAGGGTGTTCATGCAGCCGTCGCAATTCATCTCGATTGAAAATGATCAGTTGCTCCTTCCGGAAGCAGGATCAATTGCGGATGGCGGAAGGGATCCGCAGTCTGCAGTCGCGTGCTAAGCGCGACCGAATTCAGGAAAGAAAAGGAGCTACTCGACATCATCGCGGCCTCCCGACGTTTGTTGGTCGAGCAAGATGATGCGGCGCATACGAAGCACGCGCAGTTGCTCCGCCGCGATCGCATCCTCAGAAACACCCCGCCCGAGGACTCCACAATCCGTGCTACGGCAGGTCTCCTGGCTTGCGGGTCACCGCCGCTGTCCATCCTTCCCAGCGCGCATCCGCGCCAGTGGCGTCAATCGACAGCAAGCTCACCGCTCACAGTTGCGGGGGCAGCCTCGGCTTAGGCGGTCAACGACCGATTCACCGAATTCCCTCTTAGCTTCGAGCTAATCAGCTCGAAGAACCGTAGCGGTATAATCGTCTCGTTTTTGGAGTGCCTCGTCAAGATGTTTGTCAACACCGTTCCGCATCGTCGGCAGGCCACGGTCGGCCTGGAAGCTGCGCGTGCACATTGCGCGATATTGCAGATCGAGAATGGATGTACGTGAACAGGCAAATCAATCCGCTTGTTGTCGGCGCTGCCATGCCGCGCTTCGCTCGCTTGAAGCGAGCGGGATGAGCGGGGCGCGGTCAATTGTGCTGTGTTGGAGTTCGATGCGACCGACGTGCCCACGGGTTGTTTCGATGGCGTAGTCCGGCGGCTGCCACGGTTCACTTCAGACAAAATACCCGAACGAGATCGGGCCTCGTGTCTACGACATTCACGCGCGCCGGTGCCGTCGGTCGATGAAATGACGGTGCTCCTGAAACTCGCGCGTCAGCGGCTCTCCGACGGGCAGTTGTGGGTCAATCCGGAAAGGCCTCCACCAACAGATGAGGCTCCCATCAAGCGGTCATATCCGGTTGGGCTGAATTCGGAGATCTCGTTTCGCGAAGCTGAAAGCCCTGACCTCTCGCCATCTGAGACGGTTCGACCCAGAAGCAATTGACAACGGACTCGTTCGGTCGATATGGATGTTATAACATAACATTCGGAGATCGGGAAAGTTGGCTGGTTGGGGGAGAGGCGAGGGACGGCACTTTAACAGTCTCCACTCGTCAATATTGCTGTTTGGGGCCACCGTCCTCGCGACTGAATTGGCGGCCTCTCCAGGCTGGGCGCAGTCGGAATCGGCCTTGCTGGAAGCCGTGACTGTCACATCACCACCGCCTCGGGCAGCGACGGTCGCCCGAACGGCGCCAAGCGGCCGAGCCAAACAATCCAGACGACGAGCGCGTTCTGAAGTCGCGGCGCAGCCGGTGACAGCCGTGCGCAGCGGCATTGCGAGTGTCCCCAATCCCGCGAGTTTCGAGGCTCAGGAGCAGCGCCTCTTGCGCAGACCGGGAGCCGAGAGCGCGGTTTCCGTCGTCCGTCAGGATCCCGGCAAGAAATCGAATCTGAGGGACGTCCTGCAACTCACCCCCGGCGTCTACATGTCCGATCGTGGCGAGAACAGCCAAGGCACGATCTCGATCCGCGGCAGCGACATCTCGCAAACGGGCCCTCGCAGCGGGCGTGGCGTCCGTGGCTATATCGACGGCATTCCCCTGGGCCGCATCGAGAGCGGAATCTCGCTGCCGATCCTCGATCTCAGTGCGGCAGACTATCTCGAGATCTATCGCGGTGCGGCGAGCCTGCGTTACGGAGCGCTCGCGACCGGTGGTGCGCTGAACCTCGTGTCGAAGACGGGGCTGACCGCTTCGGGGGCTCGGCTATCCGGCTATGTCGGCAGCTACGGTGTCCGTCAGAGCCAGATGGAGTATGGCGGCGCCAAGGGCGACGTCGACTATTACGCACAGATCAATGGCTTCCGGAACGACGGCTACGAGTATCACTCCGCCAACGACAGTCTTAGGTTCAGCGGCAATGTCGGCTGGCGGCCGACCGACAATATCGAGAACCGAACGTCGGTTGCCGTCGGATCGACCCGGCAGGAACTCGCCACACAGGTGCCGCTCGATCAGATCGCGACCTATCGACGAAGCGGATACGATCCTACGAATGCGTCGTTCCCCTACGACACGCGTGCGAATTTCGATTATCAGCGTGTCGTCAACAAGACCATTTTCCGTAACGATACTACGTCGTTCGAGATTGCGCCGTACTTCCTCGCCACGTCGTTCGATCATCTGCCGTCGCCGCGCGCCGGCATCGTCGATGTGAAATGGCAGGATGTCGGCATTTCGACCCGCCTGGAGCATCGCACCGACCTGTGGGGACTGCCGACCGAACTGGTCGCCGGCTATCGGCCCACTTACGAGACGGCGAATTATCGCAGCTGGCAGTGGGCGGCGGGGTCGGGGGGAACGGTCAAGAACAGACTGGTACAAAACGATCAATTCAAATCCTGGCTGCACGAAGCCTACGGCGAGGCGGCAGTCGAAGTGTGGCCGCACATGCGTGCCTTCGTCGGGCTTCAGGCGTTCCAGACTAGCCGTGTTTACAAGGACGAATATGCCGGTCCGGTGATTCCGTCGGCTGGCGTCATGGGGCCTGGATCGTCCAGGGGCCTACGCAATTACGACCGCACATTCGAGGCGCTCAATCCTAAGTTCGGCATGAACTGGGAATATGCGGCGCGTCATTTTCTCTTCGGTAACATTTCGCGTAGCACCGAGGTCCCGAACAGCGGCGATATATTCGCGCTGCTGTCCGTGGAGACAGCGACCAATCTGAAGGTGATACAGAATCTGCAGATGCAGCAGGCATGGACCTACGAAGGCGGAGTGCGTGGATCATGGGATCGCTTTCAGTACGACCTCACGCTGTATCATATGAATTTGCGCAACGAGATTTTGTCGCAGTGCGCGCTTGGCCTCATTCCGAAAGCTCAGCAGACGCCAGCCATTCGTGGCCAGTTCGCCTGCAACCTGGTCGGCAGCCTCGTTCCGTTCAACGCCGACCGCACCGTTCATCGCGGCATCGAGACGGCGTTTCGGACCAAGCCGTTGGTTGACGTGTTCTCCCGCGGAGACAACATTTTCCTCAACGCCGCTTGGACTTACAACGACTTCTCTTTTGACGGCGATCGCCTTTACGGGGACAGCCGTTTGCCGGTCATTCCGCGCCACAATCTCTACGGTGAACTCGGCTATCGTCACGCCAACGGTTTCTACGTATCTGCCAATCTCCGTTACATCGGCGAGCGTGCGACGACCTTTGACGGATCGGGCGGCGAGAACTTCAAGATCCCGTCCTACAACTTGCTTGGAGCGAAGTTCGGTTGGCGTGCTCCCGATGATTCCGCGTCACTCTGGTTCGAGGCCCGCAATATCACGAACGTCGCTTATGCCGGCGACTTCACGGCGCTGCGCACGGCGGCCGACGCTTCTGGCGGCGTGACTGTGATGCCGGGGACGGGCCGCGCATTTTACGCCGGATTCTCCAAGCGGTTCGATTGAGAACCACGATGCAGATTCCGATTAACCTACGCAGCGCGTTGATCGCGCTGCTGCTCGTTCTGTGTGCATTGGTCGATGATGCACAGGCTGCCGACGATCCGCCGCGTGTGCGGATCATCACGACCGACTTCGTCCTGAAAGGCAAGCTGGACAGGATCACCGATATTGCCCGGCGTCAGGGCGTCGCGCTCGATCATGTCTATGTCGACGCGCCTGGCGATCCAAAAGCGTGGCTCTCCGGCGTCGATCTGGTCATCCTCGATACGCCGCGCCCCGGGGACGCTGCAAAAGTGCAGGAGCGCGTCGGTGCCGATCTGGTCGCGTCGGGGCGGCCATGGTTGCGGGTGGGTGGCGGACAGCCGGCATTTGCCAATATGTCGCCGCTGCAAGCCCGTCGGCTGTCCGGCTATTACGCGGGTGGCGGGGAGGCAAATCTCACGGCCATGTTCGCCTTTATGGCCGCATTGAAGGCTGGTACCGACACGTCGACGATTGCTGCGCCTGTGCCCCTTGCGAGCAAGGGGTTCTATCACCCGGCCGCTCCGCATCCGTTCGACCACATCGATGCCTATCTGGCGTGGGGCGCGCAGCGCTGGAAGCCGGAGGCTCCCAAGGTCGCGTTCATCATTCATCCTGGCCTGTTGGCGGGCTTCGAGACCGCCGCTATCGACATGATGATCACGCGAGCGGAAGCAGCCGGGCTGTTGCCCGTGGCGCTTTGGTTCGAGGCGCGCGACCCCGAAGCGCTCCAGCAAATGCTGGGGCCGGGCAAGGCCGATGTGATCGTGATCGCGACACATCTCCAGAATGGCAGCGCTCGCAGCGCCGAGTTTCGCAAACTCGATGTGCCGGTGCTGCAGGCGATCAGTTCCCGCGCCGGCTCGCCGGAGCAATGGGCGGCTGCGCAGAGCGGCATCGCGCAGCAACTGATTGCGCCATTCCTGGCTGTGCCGGAGAGCTTGGGCGTCAGCGATGCGATCGTGACCGATGCGTTAGAGGACGGCCGGCCGACGCCGATGCCCGAGCAGGTCGAGGCCTTGATCGCAAAAGCACGACGGCTTTCCATGCTGCGCCACAAGCCGGCTACCGAGAAACAACTCGCCCTGATGTTCTGGAACTATCCACCGGGGGATAAGAATTTCTCCGCATCAAATCTGAACGTGCCGCGTAGCCTGCAGCGGTTGACCTCCGCGCTTGCGGAGGCTGGCTACGCTGTGCCGCCGCTTGGAGAAGACCATCTCATCGAGATTGGCCAGGCTTTGCTCGGCGGCATCTATCATCCGGAAACGCTTCCAGATTTGCACAACCAGGGCTACGCCGCGACGTTCCCGGTGCGGACCTATCGGGCTTGGCTGGATCGGCTGCCGGCCGCTCGCCGCGACGAACTCATTGCGCGCTGGGGACAGCCGGAAGTGGCGCCGACGGTGTTCGAGATCGACGGACAGAAGCAGTTCGTCGTTCCGCGCTATGAGGCCGGTCATCTCGCTCTGATGCCGCAGCCGCAGCGCGGCGCAAGTGTCGGCGCGGGCTATCACGACACCAAGGAGCCGCCGTCGCATGCTTACCTCGCTGCTTATCTGTTGCTGGCAGATCGCGGTGCGGACGCGTTGATCCATTTCGGGACCCACGGTACGCAGGAATGGACGCCGGGTAAGGACCGCGGTCTTGCGATCACCGACTACCCATTTCTAGCGGTCGGCGATCTGCCTGTGCTCTATCCTTACATCCAGGACAACATCGCCGAAGCCGTCCAGGCGAAGCGGCGCGGACGAGCCGTCATCGTCAGCCACCAGACGCCGCCCTTCGCGCCGGCGGGGCTCTACGACGAGTTGCGGGATCTGCATGCGAAGATCCACGAGTACATTCAGCTCGACGACGGCAGCGTGCGCGATCAGACCGCCGCCGAGATCCGAGCCATCGCGATCAAGAGCAACATCAATCGCGACATGAGCTGGGACGAGCAACGCATGGCCCGCGATTTTCCGGGCTTTCTCTCGGCGCTGCACGATCACATCCACGAACTGGGCCGGCAATCCATGCCGCTGGGCCTACACACATTCGGCGAACCGGCCACCAGTGATAACCGCATTGCCACGGTCATGCAGCAACTCGGAGAGCCGTTCTATCGTCAGGTCGGCGGTCAGCCCGACGAGTTGTTCGCGACGGATTTTACGTCACTCCAGGCGACCGCGCCCTACCGGACGCTCCGCGACTTGTTTGAGAAAGGCGGGATCGTTCCGAGCGATGCCTCCCATGAGCTGAAGGCGATGCTCGATCGTGCGATCGTGCTGGAGCGGCATCTGACCGATACGCAAGAGGTTGAAGCGCTGTTGGCAGGTCTGGCGGGCCGTTTCGTGCAGCCGGGCGCCGGCGGCGATCCAATCCGCAATTCCGACGTGCCAAGCGGCCGCAACATCTATCCCTTCGAGTCCGACAAGGTGCCGACACGTGCGGCCTATGATGCCGGCGGTGCAGCGCTGAGCCAGTTGCTGGACGCATATCGCACCGAGCATGCCGGAGCGATGCCGCAGAAGCTCGCGTTCAGCCTGTGGGGCTCGGAAACGATGCGGCATCTCGGGATTCAGGAGAGCCAGATCCTCCACGCGCTCGGCTTGAGGCCTGTCTGGGACGGAGGGGGGCGCCTCATCCGCCTCGACATCATCCCGCGCGCCGAACTCGGACGTGCACGGATCGACACCGTCATCCAGGTGACGAGCGTCTACCGCGATCAGTTCGATAGCTTCATGCGGATGCTGGCGGATGCCATCGAACGCGTGGCCGCGCTGGATGAGCCCGACAATGCAGTCGCGTCCAATGCGCGGGCGTTGGAAGCCAGGTTGGTCGCGCGCAATCAGGATGCGGCGACGGCCCGTCGTTTCGCTTCGCTGCGCATGTTCAGCAACGCTGTCGGTGACTATGGTACGAGCCTGCCCGGCAGCGTGCTCAAGTCGGCGTCGTGGGACAACGAGGCGTCGCTGGCGGACGCCTATCTTGATCGTCTGCAATATGCCTATGGCAGCCGTGATTGGGGCGTCAGCATCGACGGAAACAACCTGTTTTCCGAGCAGCTGAAGGGTGTGCAGGCGGCCGTGCTGTCGCGCTCGTCCAAGCTTCACGGCCTGCTGTCCACCGACCATCCATTCGAATATCTCGGCGGGCTGTCTCTGGCGATCCGGCATCTAAGCGGCGCATCGCCGTCGCTCTACGTCACCGATCTGCGCGAGCAGACCTCGCGAACGGGATCGGTCGCGCGCTTCCTCGCGGACGAGATGCGCTCCCGCTATCTCAATCCCCATTGGATCGCCGGCATGCAGAAGGAGGGATACGCCGGAACGCTGGAGATCCTGAACGCCGTCAACAATCTATGGGGATGGCAGGTGACCGATCCGACGTCCGTCCGAGCGGATCAGTGGCAGGCCGTGCATGACACGTTTGTGCTTGATAAGCACGAACTCGGGCTGGCGGCGTGGTTCAAGCAGAGCAATCCGGTGGCGGAAGCCCAGATGATCGAGCGTATGGTCGAGGCCGTTCGCAAGGGCTACTGGAAGGCCTCCGAACAGACCAAGCGCGAGCTCGTCGAGCGTCTCCGCGAGATCGAGGACGGGTCGAACGGTCAAATCACCGCTGCGGCGACGCAAGCCTTCATTGCCAAACTCCGGGCCGGTTTTGATCTGTCTGCGGTCGCGCAGACGGCGTCGGAGCCTGCGTCCGCCCCGGCTCCCGTAAGCGAGGCCGGCGGCGAATCCGTCCAGGGAGTTGTGATGCAGCAGGTCCAGGCGTCTCCAGCAGGTGACCGGCCAAAATGGCAACTATGGGCGGGCCTGGCCTCGCTCCTGCTGTGCTTTGTGATCGGCGTCTTCATGCAGGGCCGGTCGGATGTGAGACTGCGCGAAGAAAGGCCATCGACGTGAACGTGATCGAGTCGTCGCTATTCGAGTTGACGAAACTGTTTCTGATGCCGGTGCTCGGATTGATCCTGCTCGCACTCGCTTATGCATTCGTGGCGCTCGGGATGTTCGCTATGGAAGCGTTGCAACGCGCGCGCGGGAGACATTGCTCGCAGCTTGCGGCCTATCAAAGGGCGAGTGGGGCGACCAACGACGATCTCGAACTCTGGATTCTGCATAGGCTGGAGTGGTTGCGGATCGTGTCGCGTACCGCACCGATGCTGGGTCTGGTGGCCACCATGATCCCGATGGGGCCGGCACTGCTGGCCTTGACTACAAGCGATGCGAAAGCCGTTGGGGAGAATCTGGTGGTGGCGTTTTCCGCTGTGATCCTCGCACTCGTCAGCGCATCGATCACCTTCTTCGTTCTGACCGTGCGGCGACGCTGGTACCTCGTCGAATTGCGCGACTTCGAGCGAGCGAACGAGGCCCACTGATGCGATTTCTCGACGAGCATGACAATGACGATCCGTTACTGTCGGTGGTCAATCTGACCGACGTCTTCCTGGTCGTGATCGCGGTCCTGCTGATCATCGTCGTCCAGAACCCGCTTCGGTTGACGACGGCTAAGAGCGCCGTCCTGATCGAGAACCCGGGGCAGCCGGATATGAAGATGACGATCAAGGACGGGCAGGAATTGAAGAAATACCAGGCCAGCAGTGAGATCGGCGCGGGACAGGGCACGCGCGCCGGGATCACGTATCGGCTCAATGACGGCCGTATGATCTATGTGCCGGAAAAAGAAAATAAGCCGGTGCCTCAAAACGATTGATGCGTCAGGGCGAGGTGAGGCGGATCCAATCGTCCGATCCCGAAGCAGCGCAGCATCGAGCAGTTGCGGGCGGATCGGGAGTTCATCGCGGACGCCGCCGATGCGGTGGTGGCGTTCGTCAGGCCGCAGGCGGAGAGGGCGGCGGCGGAGTGATGATCAGGTGCCCGGATGAAGCGCAGCGCAATCCGGGTGCGGCGTCTCGATCAGCTCAAGACCCCGGATTTCGCTTCGCTGCATCCGGGCTACGCTCGCTCAGGCGGCAGCCGCTCATTGGAGAAGAAGTCGTATCTCAACCCATCGCGGCGGAAAACGACCGGCATGGATGTCTCCAAAGTTGCAACCGCTTCCGCCCGGCGAGATCGGCGGATTACGCTGCGCTAATCCGCCCTACGAGCTGAGGCCGCCGACGCGGTGGTGGCGTTCGTCAGGCCGCAGACGGAGAGGGCGGCGGCGGAGTGATGATCAGTAGCCCGGATGAAGCGCAGCGCAATCCGGGTGCGGCGTCTCGATCAGCTCAAGAACCCGGATTTCGCTTCGCTTCATCCGGGCTACGCTCTCTAATCCGTCCTACGGGCTACAGGCTCCGCTCGCCTTCCGCGCGAGCGTGGGGCAAAGGGAGCGCCGAAGCGCTCCCTTTAATGTTACTTCTGACGATTGTATGGAGACTGATTGGTGGGCTTCAACGAGATGCCCTCCTGTGAAGCGCGGTTTCGTATTGCGTTTTCGGTTCTTCCGAGGTGTAGGCCGATCACGCGTGTTGGTGTATTCTGTCGCGCTTCTTGACGAAGTTGTTTCACTTCGGTGGGAGTCCATTCAGTTCCGGAGTTCCTCGTATATTTTGGCATCGCTTTACTCCTTAAGCGCAATTACGTGCTGGAAAATGTCAAAGCTCCGCTGGACGCCGATTGAAAGAATCGCTTAACTGCCCGTGCGACCGAGAGAGCGATGCTTTTCTCGAAGCCCCCGTAAGTACAACGACCAAGCTTCACGGGTCCCAATGCCGAGGTTTCCGCCGCGGCATTGGTGTTTCTGCCCAACGAATCAGTTGGAATGCAGATATTTTATCTTCTCGGCTTGCAACTTCCGGCTGCCGCCGCTCTTTTCCCCATCAATTGTGAACTTCCGCACCAACTGCAGATCTTTGCTTGTCCATCGATGAATATCAAATCGCTTCCGCAGTCTGGACACGGGTCTGTCGAGAGTTTGTTTAGAGGTTTCTTGATCGCTCTAACTGCCTCCAATCGTTCAGCAGCGAATGCATCGGTCACGTTGCAGATGACTGCTATCCGATCCACGTCGTTAATCTGCTGAGCCAGCTCGGTCGGAACCAGAACATGATCCGCGAAACGATGCGCCTGCCATTCGGCAGAATCTTCCTGATCGGCAAATGCTATCTGCCGCGATCCGTCTTGGGAGTACGGCTTGGCATTATCGTCGTGTAGCATGATGTGTCCGATCTCGTGCGCGATGATCTCCTGCTCTTTGCTGTGCCCGGCTTGGAAGCGGGTCCATACGTCCTCCTGGACTCGAAGTGTCAGGCGAGGGCTGAAGACAACGTAGGCTTCGGGCTGAGATTGATCGTTCTCAATTAACTCGATCTTTAGGCGTCCTTTGCTCTTGGTGCCCTTGATTCTGAAGATGCTCTCTACGCCGTGAGCTTCAAGCTCGCTCAACACGACTTTCAAATCTACGTATCGTAGCCCGGGCCGCGTTCCGATTGCTCGGCACTTACTCGCTGCTTCGGCGATAAATGCTTCACTTCGAAAGGCGACTTTGTAGTCCGTGAACGCGGCCCCGGCTGTCATCTATCTCTCCATTAGGAACAACCGGTCGTGCTTCCGCACGTATCGCACTTCATGCACGTCCCGTTACGGACCAGCGTGAAATTCCCGCATTCGCTGCAGCTGTCGCCTTCGTAGCCGCGGGCTTTGGCCTCCGCGCGGCGTTCGGCTTTGGTGGCGACGGGTTGGGCTTGGGCGGTGTTGGCCTTGCTCCATTGCAATGCTTCGAGCTTCTCGGTCGGCGACAGGTCCTGTTCGGCTTCTTGCTTCAGTGCGGTCGCGCCTTCGAGAACATCGCCGATGCGCGATGCGGACTTAGCGTGTGCCTCTGGGTGGGAGTAGGCCATCTTCACCGGCGATGAGCCGGCATCCGACGCGGCGGCGGTGCTGCGCATCACCACCAGGTTGTCGGTGCGCGAGCGGGTGAGGCCCTTCGACAGATACTTGGTGGCCGAGGCGGGGGCGACGATGCCTTCCGGGGCCTTGCCTTCTTCGACGCCCTTGCCGATGGCGTCGAAGGCGGTCTCGGTCGGGTCGACATGGGCGAGGTCGAAGCGGCCCATGTAGCTCACCGCCAGCTCGCGGAACACGTAGTCGAGGATCGAGGTCGCGTACTTGATCGAGTCGTTGCCCTGCACCGGACCGGCGGGTTCGAACCGGGTGAAGGTGAAGGCGTCGACATATTCCTCGAGCGGCACGCCGTACTGGAGACCCAGTGAAACGGCGATGGCAAAATTGTTGATGAACGACCGGAGGGCGGCACCCTCCTTGTGCATGTCGATGAAGATCTCGCCGATGCGGCCGTCGTCGTATTCGCCGGTGCGCAGATAGACCTTGTGGCCGCCGACGACCGCCTTCTGGGTGTAGCCCTTGCGGCGGTCCGGCATCTTCTCGCGTTCGCGCATCACTACGATGCGCTCGACCAGGCGCTCCACCACCTTCTCGGAGATCTGGGCGGTGCGGGCCGCCATCGGCTTCTCCAGGAAGGCGTCGATGTCGTCGTCGTCGTCATCGTCGGCGATCAGCTGCGAGTTCAGCGGCTGCGACAGCTTTGAGCCATCGCGGTACAAGGCGTTGGCTTTCAGCGCCAGCTTCCACGACAGCATGTAGGCGGACTTGCAGTCCTCCACCGTGGCGTCGTTCGGCATGTTGATGGTCTTGCTGATCGCACCCGAGATGAACGGCTGCGCCGCGGCCATCATCCGGATGTGGCTCTCGACCGACAGATAGCGCTTGCCGATCTTGCCGCAGGGATTGGCGCAATCGAACACGCTGTAGTGCTCGGGCTTCAGATGCGGCGCGCCTTCGACCGTCATGGCGCCGCAGATGTGGATGTTGGCGGCCTCGATTTCGCGCTTGGTGAAGCCGATCGCGGCCAGGAGGTCGAAGTTCGGCTCGGCGATCTTGTCGGCGTCGAGCTTCAGCGTGTCCTTGAGGAAGTCCTCGCCGAACGTCCACTTGTTGAAGGCGAACTTGATGTCGAAGGCGGTCGGCAGCGCGGCCTCGACCTTCTTCAGCGCTTCATCGGTGAAGCCCTTGGCCTTCAGCGTCGAGACGTTGATGGCCGGGGCGTTGCTGAGCGAGCCGTGGCCGACGGCGTAAGCCTCGATCTCGGCGATCTGGCTTTCCGGATAGCCGAGCACGCGCAGCGCGGCCGGCACGGCGCGGTTGATGATCTTCCAGTAGCCGCCGCCGGCGAGCTTCTTGAACTTCACCAGCGCGAAGTCGGGCTCGATGCCCGTGGTGTCGCAATCCATGACGAGGCCGATGGTGCCGGTCGGGGCGACCACGGTGGTCTGGGCGTTGCGATAGCCGTGCAGCTCGCCGAGTTCGAGCGCCTGGTCCCAGGCGCGCTTGGCATGCGCCACGGCGTCGGGGATCGGGCAGCCGGCGTGGTCGAGCGGCACCGGGGCCACCGACAGCGCCTCATAGCCGCGGCTCTCGCCATGCGCGGCGCGGCGATGGTTGCGGATCACGCGCAGCATATGCGCGGCGTTCTTCTTGTAGCCGGGGAACGGGCCGAGCTTCTTGGCCATCTCGGCCGAGGTCGCATACGACACGCCGGTCATGATCGCGGTCAGCGCGCCGCACAGCGCGCGGCCTTCCTTGGAGTCGTAGGACAGGCCCATGGTCATCAGCAGGCCGCCGATATTGGCGAAGCCGAGGCCCAGCGTGCGGAATTCGTAAGAGAGCTCGGCGATCTGCTTGGACGGGAACTGCGCCATCAGCACCGAGATTTCCAGCACGACGGTCCACAGCCGGCACAGATGTTCATAGGCGTCGAGATCGAACTTCGCCGTGGTGGTGTCGTAGAAGGTCAGCAGATTGGCTGAGGCGAGATTGCAGGCGGTGTCGTCGAGGAACATGTATTCCGAGCACGGATTGCTGGCGCGGATGTCGCCGGACGCCTTGCAGGTGTGCCAGTCGTTCATCGTGGTGTTGAAGTGCAGGCCCGGATCGGCGCTGGCCCAGGCCGCGGTGCCGATCTTCTCCCACAGGTCGCGGGCCTTCAGCGTCTTCATCACCTTCTTGGTGGTACGCGAGGTCAGATTCCAGTCACCGTCGGTCTCGACTGCGCGAAGGAAGTCGTCCTTCAGCGACACCGAGTTGTTGGAGTTCTGGCCGGAGACGGTGAGGTAGGCCTCGCTATCCCAATCGGTGTCGTAGATCGGGAAGTCGATCTCCTTGTAGCCCTGCTTGGCGTACTGGATGACGCGCTTGATCATCGCGTCGGCGACCAGCGCGCGGCGCGCCAGCTTGACCTCGCGGCGCAGGGCCGGGTTCTTCTCCGGGTCGAAGCAATCGTCGCCCGAGCCCTGGCAGTTGACGCAGGCCTTCAGGATCGCCTTGAGGTGCTTCTGGTTGAGCTTGGAGCCGGTGACGAGGGCGGCAACCTTCTGCTCCTCCTTCACCTTCCAGTCGATATAGGCCTCGATATCCGGATGGTCGGCGTCGACCACCACCATCTTGGCGGCACGGCGGGTGGTGCCGCCCGACTTGATGGCGCCGGCGGCGCGGTCGCCGATCTTCAGGAAGCTCATCAGGCCGCTCGAGCGACCGCCGCCCGACAGGCGCTCGCCTTCGCCGCGCAGCCGCGAGAAGTTGGAGCCGGTGCCGGAGCCGTATTTGAACAGGCGGGCTTCACGCACCCACAGGTCCATGATGCCGCCGTCGTTGACGAGATCGTCCTCGATGCCCTGGATGAAGCAGGCGTGCGGCTGCGGGTGCTCGTAGGCCGACTTCGACTTGGTCAGCTTGCCGGTCTTGTAGTCGACGTAGTAGTGGCCCTGGCCGGGGCCGTCGACGCCGTAGGCCCAGTGCAGGCCGGTGTTGAACCATTGCGGCGAATTCGGCGCGACCATCTGCGAGGCCAGCATGTAGCGCAGCTCGTCATAGAACGCGCGGGCGTCGTCCTCGGACGAGAAGTAATCGCCCTTCCAGCCCCAATAGGTCCAGCAGCCGGCGAGGCGGTCGAACACCTGCTTGGAGGAATGCTCGGAAGTGAAGCGCTCGGCCTCGGGCAGGGCGGTAAGCGCATCGGTGTCGGGCACCGAGCGCCACAGCCAGGACGGCACGGTCTCTTCCTCGACCTTCTTGAGGCGCGCGGCGACGCCGGCCTTGCGGAAATACTTCTGGGCCAGCACGTCGGAGGCGACCTGCGACCAGCCATCGGGCACTTCGACATTCTCGAGGCGGAACACCACCGAGCCGTCCGGATTGCGGATCTCGCTCGTCGTCAGCCGAAACTGGATCGCCGCATAGGGTGATTGGCCGTCCGTGGTGTAGCGCCGCTCGATCTTCATCTGATGCCCCGTTCGATGCCGGACCCCGCTGGGCCCGAAGTTGTTGGTCGCGGACATGCGTCCGCCAATGCGAGCCGTGGTCCGGCTCACTCTGTTTTCAAGGGCCGCGGCCTGGATCCTAGCCGATCCGGGCCCGTCCCAATAACGCCCCACGCTTCAATGCGAGCCGTGTCTCGGCCCGTCTTTTCTGCGCCCGTACAGCCGGTTTCGGGCACAGATGAGCCCACACCCCGATGCCGCTAGGCGGTCGGAGGTGGCTGGTTCGGTACCCTTCTGGGAAGGTCCGGCGGGACACGAAACTACCCGCTCGCGACTGGCCCAAAAGTAGAGCGACTCCGTCCGACCCGTCAAGCAATAGTGCGGGTTCCTGAATCAAATACTAAATATGGTGGAAAGGGGTGGACAACAGGGGGCCTAGCCGCGTCCTGATGCCGCCAAGTATCGGTGAGTCCTCAGGGATTCCGAAGCGGAAAAATCGTGCGCTGCGGTGCGTAACGGCGCTGCACCCGCTGTTCACAGGGCAGGTATTTTTTCGCCCGAGGGGGTTGCCAAGACCGACTCAGGCGGGGCGGGGGCCGGCGGTGTTTTTCGGGTGGTGACGGGAGGCCAATACCGGCATGGTGCGCCCGTCCTTCCTGCCGGGTGTTCCATGTCCAATGCTCCTCCCGCCGCCGCGCGCCCTCGCGTCGCGACCAGCGGTCTCGTCCTGCTCGCCGTCACCTCGCTGGCCTGGGGCCTGAGCTGGCCGGTGTCCAAATACGTCATCTCCGAATGGCCGCCGCTGCCGGCGCGGGGCGTGCCGGGGCTGGTCGGCTCGCTGCTGCTGTTCGCCTATGCGAAGGCGCGCGGCGACGATCTGCGGGTGCCGGCGGCGATATGGCCCCGCCTGCTGGTGTCGACCTTCTTCAACGTCACGCTGTGGATGGTGGTGATGGGGCTGGCGCTGTTGTGGATGCCGGCCGGCGAGACCGCGGTGATCGGCTACTCGATGCCGGTGTGGACGGCGCTGCTGGCCTGGCCGCTGCTCGGCGAACGGCTGACCGCCAAGCGCACGCTGGCGCTGGTGCTCGGCTTCGGCGGCATAGCGGCGCTGATGGGGGCGGACGGCTTTGCGGCCAGCGCCGCCAAGCTGCCGGGCATCGCGCTGGCGCTGACCGGCGCGGTCGGCTTCGCGCTCGGCACCATCTTCCTGAAGCGCTATCCGATCGCGCTGCCGGGCGCGACCTCGGCGGCCTGGCAGATCGGCATCGGCTGCATCCCGGTCGCGCTGGCCGGCTTCGTGCTCACGCCTCCGCAGATCGAGACGCTGACGGTCTATGGCTGGGCCGGGCTCGCTTATCTGACGCTGATCCAGTTCTGCCTCGCTTACCTGTGCTGGTTCGCAGCGCTGCAGCGGCTGCCGGCGTCGGTCGCGGCGATCGGCACCATGGCGGTGCCGGTCATCGGCGTCGTCGTCGCCGCGATCGCGCTGCACGAACCACTCGGCCCCGGCCAGATCGCCGCGCTGGTGATGGTCCTCGCTGGCGTCGCGCTGGCGACAAGGTCGTAAGTAACAAAAGCGATCCGATCGTTCGATCTGCACGACTGGGGCGCCGGGTACCTAAAACAGTCACGCGCCGGCCGCCCGCCACCACTCACTCAACCTCAACGTCCTCAGCACCTGACCGGAAACGCGCTCTTTGAAATCGGGCCCTTTCGTTTCCACCCGTCATGCCCGGCCTTGTCGCCATCGCCCATCGTTTCATTTGAAGGTGATCTGGTATTCTTTTCGCGTCACGCCCGCTCGCGCCTCTACGCAGGGACCGCTGGTCACGAGCGCGGGAATAGTCATGGTCATTCTTCGATTTTGCGATCTCGAGAGCCTCGGCCGACGACACCCCCAATAGGTCGGGATTGTCTCACCCCTGACTCCGCTCGTACGAAAGCCGAGAGACAATCAGCTCGAGGCCCCCGTGAAACAATCAAGCTCAGTCGTGGGACCGCGAGTGCGGCCCTTGCTTCTCTACGGGCTTCTCGCTGGTCTGACGGTGTTGGTTCTCTTCGTGCGCCGACCTGATCAATTCCTGGCGCCGTACATCTGGGTTGAGGACGGAGCGAAGCTGCTGCCGGACTTTCTCACTTACGGCTGGTCGAGCTTCTTCATGCCGGTCCAAGGCTATCTGATCCTCGCAACGAAGCTTCTGACGCTGTCGTCGTTCAGCATCTCGTTTCTGCATTTTGCGACGGTGTCGCTTGCAATCACCGTAATCTCCACTGCGGCAGTCGTCGTATTCATCGCGGCGGCCCCGACCGACCTCAAGCTCAAGCCGCTCTGTGCGGCCGTTGTCCTGCTCATTCCCACCGATCCCGAGGTGTTCGCAGTCGGTGAGTATATTTTCTGGTGGGCCGGGCTGCTGATACTTCTTGCTCTCGTGTGGACGCCGGGCGGCGGCGCCAATTGGGCGCGATGGTTTGCGATCGGATTCGGCGGATTGAGCTCTCCGATTATCCTCCCGCTATCAGTACTGTTCGTCTTGCGTGCCTGGCGCTTGCGCGGTCGGCGCGAAGAACTCGTCACTCTTGCGGTCGTTCTGGCTGTGGTGGCTATTCAGGCCTCGGTCATGCTTTCGACAACAGATCGCGTCGCATCGCTCAACGTCGTGAGTTGGCAAGAACTTCGTGCAGTTATTGAACGCTTCTTCGGATCGTTCATCTGCGGATCGTGCGAGATGAGCGGTCGGACCCGCGTCGTCATGGGGGCCGTGGTGCTGACGCTGATCGTGGGCGCGTCGATCCGGATGCCGTTGACCTATAAACTGTTGCTGCTCTCGCTTTTGCTCATCGTTGCGACGACGATCCAACGCAATCCCGCATCAATCCTGAACCCTTACTCAGCCGGGCCTCGGTATTTCTTTTACCCCTACGTTCTGCTGTCCTGGCTGCTCATATCTGTCGCCGCATCGTCAACGTGGATCTCTTTGAGGATCGGAGCCGCCGCAATCGTCGGATGCGCTATAGCAGTCGGGCTGACCCACCTGTCGAGATATCACACCCACATCAATTGGGAGCAGCAAGTCAGAAGCTGCGCGGCTTCAAAAATTTACGGCCTGCCGGTTCATTTCGACGGCACCAGCGCCCCGTGGGTCTTACAGTTGAAGGGCGACGACTGCTCGAAAATGGTCGAGCGAAGCTTGTTCGGATCGTTGTAGCCGGCGTCTGGCACGGCGGCCGCCTGAGGCGTGACGACGTCGAAATACTAGCGTTCGTTGTCGGCTGGCGAGTTTCTGCCGCCGCCGATGCGGCATTGCGATGCTCCGGTTGGTGGCACCGCAGCATGTGCGGTTGCGAGCAATCTCGCGGTGTCGTGAGGTTGTTCAGTCTCGGATTTCGATGCTGCTTTGCGAAATGGCAACTAATCGTTGAACCGATGGCGGTTGCCATGAGAATTCTCGACAGCCGCAACTAATTCTGATCAGATCATCGCAATCGAAGCGCAAAGCGCCCGTGGCGTCCAGCGGCCGAAGAGCCGCGCCACCAAAAACGACAACGCTGCAAAGACCCATCATCGCATTGGCCATCCAGGGAGGAACGCCATGTCGTTCGATGCCAAGCGTCCCGCAGGGACGCGTCGCCGCACGCTGACCCGCCGCCAATTCATCGCCACCACAGCCGCCACCTCTGCCGTCCTGATCACCGCGCCTTATGTCCGTGGCGCCTACGCCGCCGGCAAATTGACGATGGGGTTCTGGGATCACTGGGTGCCCGGCGCCAACAAGGCGTCCGAAGACCTCGTCAAGGAGTGGGCCGCCAAGGAAAAGGTCGAGGTCTCGATCGACTACATTCCGAGCCAGGGCAACAAGAACATCCTGACCATTGCGGCTGAGGCGCAGGCGAAGTCGGGCCACGACATTCTGGCGATGCCGACCTGGTGGCCGCACGCCAATGCCGATTTGCTCGAGCCGGTCAACGACATCATGGAGCCGCTGATCAAGCAGAACGGCGAGGTCAACGGCACCGTGAAGTATCTCGGCCAGGCCGGCGGCAAATGGCTCGGCGTGCCGTCCTGCGTCGGCAGCCAGATCAAGGGCCCGTGCTCGCGCATCGACCTGTTGAAGAAGCACGCCAATATCGACGTGCAGGCATTCTATCCGCCGGGCGAGGCCGCCAAGGCCGACGACTGGACCACCGACGTGTTCCTCAAGGCCGCCGAAGCCTGCCACAAGGGCGGGGCACCGTTCGGCATCGGGCTCGGCGAGACCACCGACAGCGTCGATACCGCGGGCGCGTTCTTCCTCGCGTTCGGCGCGCAGCTCGTCGACGCCAAGGGCGACATCAAGGTGAAGACCGACGAGGTCAAGCAGGCGCTCGAATTCTACAAGAAGCTGATCGCGTTCCTGCCGCCCGACGTCGGCGCCTGGGACGATGCCTCCAACAACAAATGGCTGGTGTCGGGGCGCGGCGCGATGATCATGAATCCGCCGAGCTCGTGGGCGGTCGCCAAGCGCGACGCGCCGCAGATCGCCGAGCAGCTCTGGACGCATGTTTTCCCGAAGGGACCAAAGGGCCGCTACGCGCCGTTCCTGCCGTATTTCTGGAACATCTGGGCGTTCTCCAAGAACAAGGAGGCGGCCAAGAGCCTGCTGGTGTTCCTGTCGCAGCCGGACTCAGTGGAGAAGATGGTCAATGCGTCGGGCGGCTATGATCTGCCGGCGTTCGAGAAGCTGACGACCTTCAAGGTCTGGGCCGACGCCGGGCCGCCGAAGGGCACGCTGTATCACTACCCCAACCCGAACAACCACCAGACGCTGTCGATCGCCGCGTCGCCGGCGCCGCCGAAGATCGCGCAGCAGATCTACGCGCAGGGCACCCTGACCAAGATGTGCCTGAAATACGCCCAAGGCGCCAGCCTGAACGACACGCTCGCCTGGGCCGAAGGCGAGTGCGAAGGGTTTATGCGGAGCTGAGGGCGGCGTCGCGCCGAACTCGCACTGACCGTCGAGTTCGTCATTGCGAGCGGAGCGAAGCAATCCAGCCCGGTGCACTGAGCTGGATTGCTTCGTCGCTTCGCTCCTCGCAATGACGGGGAGAGGGCGGTTGTCGTTCGCCGCGGGCGACGCAGGACCAGGAGTTATCAATGGTCGACATTCCCTACCAGCCCGGCCGCGTCGCTGCGTCGTCCTCGGCTCGCAAGCGCGGCGGGTTGCGGACGATGATGAAGCGCAAGTCCACCATTGCGTTTCTGATGACGCTGCCGCTCATCGTACTGATCGGGGTGCTGGTGGTGTATCCGGCGTTCTACGCGGTGCATCTCGCCACGCTGAACAAGTCGATGCAGCGCTTCGTCGGGCTCGGCAATTTCCAGTTTTTGTTCAAGCGCGACACGTTCTGGCTGGTGGTGCAGCAGAGCTGTATCTTCGCCATCACCGCGGTCGTCTTCAAGGCGCTGCTCGGTTTCATCGTGGCGCATTTCGTCCACAATGTGCCGGCCAAGGGCCAGCGCAAATGGCGCGGCATGTTGCTGGTGCCGTGGGTGATCCCGCCGGCGATGTCGACGCTGGCCTGGCTGTGGCTGTTCGATCCGTCCTACAGCGCGTTCAACTACACGCTCGGGCTGTTCGGGCTCGGCCCGATCCCGTGGACCGGCGATGCGATGTGGGCGCGGTTCTCGGTCATCCTGGTCAACATCTGGTACGGCGCGCCGTTCTTCATGATCATGTATCTGGCTGCGCTGAAGTCGGTGCCGGACCAGCTCTACGAGGCCGCGTCGATCGACGGCGCCAATTGGTGGCAGAAGCTGTGGTACGTGACGCTGCCGATGATGCGTAACATCATCGCCATCACCACGCTGTTCTCGCTGATCGTCACCTTCGCCAATTTCGACATCGTCCGCATCCTCACCGCCGGCGGGCCGCTCGACCACACCCACATCTTCGCCACCTGGGCGTTCCGGATCGGCATCGAGGGCAGCGACATTCCGCTCGGCGCCGCGGTGTCGCTGTTCATGCTGCCGATCCTCGGCGTGGCGGCGATCTTCATCCTCCGGGACGTCCACAAGCGCGGGAACGAAGCCTGATGACCACGCTCGCGATCGACAAGGCCGCGCCGCGGCGCAATCCCGGCTACGGCAGCATGAGCCGGGACCGCGCCTGGGCGCTTAAATGGTCGTACGTCTTCCTGACGATCTTCGCCGTCTTCTCGCTGGTGCCGCCGCTCTACATGCTGATCACCTCGCTCAAGAGCAGCCAGGAGATCTCGGCGGCGACCAATCCGTGGTGGGTGTTTCACCCGACGCTGGACAACTATATCGGGCTCCTGACCTCGAACCAGTTCCTGGGGTTCTTCTTCAACTCGGCGATGGTGTCGATCTTCGTCGTCATCATCACCATGCTGATCAGCGTGCCGGCGGCGTTCGCGCTGGCGCGGATGCGGTTCTGGGGCTCGGCGACGCTCGCCACCGGCGTGTTCCTGACTTATCTGGTGCCAGACACCTTGCTGTTCATCCCGCTGTTCAAGATGTTCGCGAGCTTCGGCGACTGGACCGGCATTCCGCTGATCAACCGCTGGTACGTGCTGTTGATCATCTATCCGACCCTGACGGTGCCGTTCTGCACCTGGATCATGATCGGCTATTTCGCCTCGATTCCGAAGGAGCTCGACGAGGCGGCGCTGATCGACGGCGCGTCGTGGTTCCAGACGCTGACGCGGATCTTCATCCCGGTGGCGCTGCCCGGCATCATCGCGGCGACGATCTTCGCCTTCACGGTGTCGTGGGCGCAGTTCCTGTATCCGCTGGTGTTCACCACCTCGACCGACCAACTGGTACTGCCGGTCGGCATCATCACCACGCTGATCAAGGGCGACGTGTTCAACTGGGGGCAGATCATGACCGGCGCGCTGCTCGGCGCGGCCCCGCCGCTGATCATCTACGCGTTCCTGATGGACTATTACATCGCGGGGCTCACCGCCGGCGCAACGAAAGGGTGACACGATGGCCGAAGTCAATCTGCGCAAGGTGGTGAAGCGTTACGACGATGTCGAGGCCGTCCGCGGCATCGATCTCGATATTCCCGACAAGGAGTTCGTGGTGTTCGTCGGCCCGTCGGGCTGCGGCAAGTCGACGACGCTGCGGATGATTGCAGGGCTCGAGGACATCTCCGACGGCGACATCGTGATCGGCGGCGACGTCGTCAACGACGTGCCGCCGAAGGACCGCGACATCGCCATGGTGTTCCAGAACTACGCGCTGTATCCGCACATGACCGTGGCGGAGAACATGTCGTTCGGGCTGCGGCTGAAGAAATATCCCAAGGCCGAGATCAAGAAGCGCGTCGACGAGGCGGCGCGGATGCTGGATATCACCGACCTGATCAACCGCAAGCCGAAGCAACTGTCCGGCGGCCAGCGCCAGCGCGTCGCGATGGGCCGGGCGATCGTCCGCAATCCCAAAGTGTTCCTATTCGATGAGCCGCTGTCCAATCTCGACGCGCAGCTGCGCGTGCAGATGCGGTTCGAGATCAAGCGCGTGCACCAGAAGGTGCGCACCACCACGGTCTACGTCACCCACGACCAGGTCGAGGCGATGACGCTGGCGGACCGTGTGGTGGTGATGAACAAGGGCCGCATCGAGCAGGTCGGCACGCCGACCGAGCTGTATCACCGCCCGGCGACCCGCTTCGTTGCCGGCTTCATCGGCTCGCCGGCGATGAACTTCATTCCGTGCACGCTCGAGGATGATGCCGGCCGGCTGCAGATCCGGCTGTCGGATACGCTGGCGATGCCGGTGCCGGCGCAGCGGGCCGCGCATTATCGCGGCCTCGCGCAGGACAAGAAGCTGCAACTCGGCATCCGGCCCGAGCACATCACCGACGCCCGTGCCGAACTTCCGCCGGGCGTGGCGGCGTTCGATGCGTTGCTCGACATCACCGAGCCGATGGGCATGGAGACGTTGGTCTACTTCAACCTCAACGGCAGCGAAGTGTGCGGCCGCGTCAGCCCGAACGCCGGCGCGCGCGACGGCGCGATGTTGCGTTTGGCGATGGACCTCAACAATATGCACCTGATAGACGAGGGCAGCGGCCTCGTGATCTGAGGGCCGGCCAGAACTCGCGCCGCGTGAAGCCGATGCTGGCGATTGCGCGCGGCGGAATTTCCAGGGACCGGAATGTCGACCAACAAGAAGAAACTTCTGATCACGGAATCGCTGTCGCAACGGGGAAGGGCGCTGTTTGCCGAACGCGGCGACATCGATATGGTCGAATTCCCCAACATGATTTCGGCGGCGGATTTCGAGGCGCTGCTGCGGGCGCAGGCGCCGGTGCATGGCGTGGCGCTGGGGCCGACGCGGTTCGGCGAGCGCGAGCTCGATGCCGCGCAGGAGATGCAGGTGGTGGCGCGCATCGGCGTCGGTTACGACGCCATCGACGTGCCGGCGCTGAGCGGGCGCAAGGTGCCGCTGATGACCGCGGGCACCGCGAATTCGCCGTCGGTCGCCGAGCAGGCGCTATTCATGATGCTGACGCTCGCCAAGCGCGGCGCCGAGTTGCATGCGCTGGTGAAGACCGGCGCCTGGGCGACACGGCTCGGCCTGCTGCCGTTCGACCTGTTCGGCAAGACCGTGCTGATCGTCGGCTTCGGCCGCATCGGCACCCGCACCGCCAAGCGCTGCCTGGCGATGGAAATGACCGTGCTGGTCTATGATCCCTACGTACCCGCCGCCGCGATCGAAGCGGCCGGCTGCGAGGCGGTGAGCGATCTCGACGCCGCTCTGCCGCGAGCCGATTTCGTCAGCCTGCATTGCCCGAAGACGGCGGAGACTGCGGGGCTGATCAATGCCGATCGGCTGTCGCGCATGAAGCCGACCGCGTATCTGATCAACACCGCGCGCGGCGGCATCGTGGTCGAGCAGGCGCTGTATGACGCGCTGGTCGCCGGCCGGCTCGCCGGCGCCGGTCTCGACGTGTTCGAGGTCGAGCCGCCGCCGCTCGGCCACAAGCTGTTCGACCTGCCCAACGTCATCATCGCGCCGCACGTCGCCGGCGTCACCCGCGAGGCGCTCGACCGCATGGGCGAGCAAACCGCCCGCAACATGCTGAGCGCCCTCGACGGCGCCCCGATCGCCGCGAACGTCGTCAATCAGGACGTGCTGTCGTAACCTCTCCCGTGTTCCCGGACAAGGCACGGGGCGCAGCGCACTACGCCGCTTTGCGGCGCATTGCGCAGCGTCAGGGGCACGCTATCCCACCATCTGTTTCCAGCAGTGAGGACACCGCATGGCGATCAACGATTACTCCGACTACGACGGCGTCGGCCTCGCCGAGTTGGTGCGTAGCAAGCAGGTCAGCGCGAGTGAGCTGCTGGACGAGGCGATCGCGCGGACCGATGAGCTCGATCCGAAACTCAACGCTGTCGTCGTGCGTCACGACGACCATGCGCGGCAGCAGATCGACAAGGGGCTGCCGGACGGGCCGTTCACCGGCGTGCCGTTTCTGCTCAAGGACCTCGACCTGCTCGCCGGCACGCGCACCACGTTCGGCGCCAGCGTGTACAAGGATTTCGTCGCGCCGCACACCGGCACGCTGGCGGCGCGCTTTCTCGCCGCCGGGCTGACCATCTTCGGCAAGAGCGCCAGCCCGGAATTCGGCCTGATGCCGACTACGGAGTCGCGGCTGCACGGGCCGACCCGCAATCCGTGGAATCTCGATCACTCCTCCGGCGGCTCCTCGGGCGGCGCAGCCGCTGCGGTGGCGGCGCGGATTCTGCCGGTGGCGCATGCCAGCGATGGCGGCGGTTCGATCCGGATTCCGGCCTCGGCCTGCGGCGTGTTCGGGCTGAAGCCGACGCGGGCGCGCAATCCTCTGGGGCCTGATCGCGGTGAAGGCTGGGGCGGCTTCGCCTGCGGCCACGTGGTAAGTATCAGCGTGCGCGACAGCGCCGTGATGCTCGACGCGCTGCACGGGCCGGAGCCGACCAGTCCCTACGTGGCGCCGGCGCCGGAGCGGCCTTTTGCGCAGGAGGTCGGCCGCGATCCTGGGCGGCTGCGGATCGCCTTCACCGATGCGTCGACCTATGGCGACGCGATCGATCCGGAGATCGCGGCGGCGGTGCGCGACACCGCGAAACTGCTTGAAGGCCTCGGCCATCATGTCGAGCAGCGCGCGCCAAAACTGCCGGCCGATCCGGCCGAAGTGATCGCCGCGATCGTCGCCTGCAACACCGGGCTGAGCGTGCGGCTCGCCGAGCAGGCGCTCGGCCGCAAGATGACCGATCGCGACTTCGAAGTGCTGACGCTGGCGAGCGCCGCCAATGCGAGCCGCGCCAGCGGTGTCGATTACTGCGCGGCGCAGCTGCAAGCCTATCAGATCTCACGTGCGCTGGCGGAGTTCTTCGCCGACGTCGATGTCTTCCTGTCACCGACGCTGTGTCTGCCGCCGCTGAAGATCGGCGAACTCGACACCATGGCGCGCGATCTCTCCGGCATCAGTCCGCTGCTGCGCCGCTACATCCCCGGCACCAGCCTGTTCAACATGTCGGGCCAGCCGGCGATGTCGGTGCCGCTGGCGTGGACGGCCGGCGGACTGCCGCTCGGCATGATGTTCGCGGGCCGGTTCGGCGATGAGGCGACGCTGCTGCGGCTCGCGGCCCAGCTCGAGCAGGAGCGGCCGTGGAAGCCTCGCCGCCCACCACTGTGTGTGTAAGCGGCTGTGACTGGGCCTGCAATGCGAGTGCTTCGGCCTGAGCACGCGCCGTTTGCCGATGCGGGGCGTTAACGCTGCGGACGATTCGTTCCGTGCAGATCATTTTTCATCGGCCAGAGCGGCAACAAAAGACCAATGTCGGCGTTGACGAGCCGGCTTGGCCGCCTTTTCGTACTCGCCGACCGTAGGGGGACTATCGACGTGACTGGCAACGATCCGACTGATCAGGCGCTCGCAATGATTGCGAGCATCTTCGAGACGCCGGCGAAGCCTGAGGCCAAGCGCTCAGGTGGAAACGCTCCGGCGGACTCGGCGGACGGGCCGGCGCCCCACGAGAGCAACGACACCGATCGCGAGGTGACCGCGGCGGTCGAGCTCGACCCGGCTGCGGAAGCCGATTTCGATCAGGACGATATGTCCGGCGAAGAAGCGGAGTCGAGCGAAGCGGAGTCGGATGACGCTGCGCCGGAGGTGGCCGTGCAGCATGGCGAGATGCTGCCGCCGCTCGCCACCGGCAACGTCGCCACCGTGCAGATCGCCACTACGGAGATTGTCGAGATCACCTTCAGCGCCACGCCCGAGCCGGACGCGCCGATTGCGTTGCGCGACGATGGCTCTGAAGACCTCGATGCGCTGACGCGCTACGGTCCCGGTCCGCTCGACGCATTACGATTCAAATGGAGCGCTCGGCGCAGCCAGGACGGTTACTACGTCGACGAGACCATCGGCACCAGCTCGCAGCCGATCACGTCGGGTCCGTTCTCGCGCGCCGAGGCAATCGCCTTCATCGGTGGCCGCGACCGTCGCGCCCGCCGCCGCTTCGAACGCCTGCGTAACGAGATTATCTCCGGCCCGTCCGAACGCGGCGTCGAAGACGACGACGAGACGTTGTAGGACCCGCCGCGTCGCGTCCATCAACCGAGTTGAGGCGCGATCAGTGACGCACGAGCCATCGCAGGGCTGGGCCGGGCGCCCCAGTATCCCAGAGCGCCTCGAAGACCGCGAATGCTCTGGGAAGCTGGCCCCTCCGCTTTCCCGGAGTTTGACGGCTGTTGAAGTGCGATGCCGTGCAACTAACGCTGTTGCGGCTCGCGACGTCATCATCCTGTCAGCGGCTCACGACCCCATCATCTCAACCCATCGGCTCAAGGCAATCTTCTCTGCGCGTTGTCGCGGGACCGAACGTGATGGTTTGGATGTCGTTGGCAGAGCGGGGCGCGGAGGTGGCGCCGGATCGGATGCCCAGCAGTTCGGCCAGCACCAACCGCCGGACAATGGTCTCCATGGTCCGCTTACGCCCGGCATCGAATGTGTCCCAGCCGAGTGACCTCAGCATGCCGTCGCGCAGCGTGCGGAAATTGGAGATCGCGCCGAGCACGATTGCGACCCGGATCTTCAGATCTTCATCATTGGGCGAACGCCCGGTCGCGGCGGCGACTTGCGTGATCAATGCGGCCTGAAACCGCGCGACCGATTGATCATGGAGGATGCGGAAGGCATCATCGGTGTCGCGCTCGCAGCGCGCGAAGAACGCAGTCCAGGCTTCCGGCTGATCGTTGCCGGCGATCAACTCAAAGAAGCGCATCACTACCGCGCCGATGTGGCCGACCGGATCGGCGCTGGGCGTGCGGAGTTCATCGATCAGCGGCTCGATCCGGCATCGCATGGAATCGGCGATTGTCTGCGCTGCGGCGAGGTAGAGTTCCCGTTTGCCACCGAAATGATAGGGGATCGCAGCCTGGTTCACGCCGGCTCGCTCTGCCAATTGGCGAGTGGTGGCGCCGTCGAAACCGATCGATCCGAACACCTCGATCGCGGCTTGGATCATCTTGGCGCGGGTGCCGGCACCGGTGCCTGCGCGGGGGCTATGGCCGTGGCCTGCGAGGGGTGGCGCATCCTGGACTCGAACTGCTTGGACGTTGGATTTCATCGTGTCCTCCTGAACCTGAACATCCCTGCTAATTCATTCGTATGAATAATCCGTTGAGTTGGGATTGATCCGGGTTGAAGCCTCGTGACGGGGCCGCGTGCGATTGCGGCGTTGCAGGCAGCGGATCTGGCGGAAGCTGGATGAGGGGCTTGACGCGTGAAGTCCTCGTCCAGCCAACAAAAAAGGCGCCCCGTGAGGGACGCCTTCGTTGTGTTGGCGTGGGCCAGCCTTGCAGCCGGCGCGACGCTCAGTACGAGTAGTACATCTCGAATTCGACCGGGTGCGGGGTCATTTCGAAGCGTGCGACCTCGGTCATCTTCAGCTCGATGAAGCTGTCGATGAAGTCGTCGTCGAACACGCCGCCGGCCTTGAGGAAGGCGCGGTCCTTGTCGAGGCTCTCAAGCGCTTCGCGCAGCGAGCCGCACACGGTCGGGATCTGCTTCAGCTCTTCCTTCGGCAGGTCGTAGAGGTCCTTGTCCATCGCCGGACCCGGATCGATCTTGTTCTTGATGCCGTCGAGGCCGGCCATCAGCATCGCTGCGAAGGCGAGGTAGGGGTTGGCCATCGGGTCCGGGAAGCGGACTTCGACGCGCTTGGCCTTCGGCGAGGTGGTGTAGGGGATGCGGCAGGAGGCCGAGCGGTTGCGGGCCGAGTAGGCCAGCAGCACCGGCGCTTCATAGCCCGGGACCAGACGCTTGTAGGAGTTGGTCGACGGGTTGGTGAAGGCGTTGATCGCCTTGGCGTGGGTGATGATGCCGCCGATGTAGTGCAGGCAGGTTTCCGACAGGTCGGCGTACTTGTTGCCGGCGAAGGTCGGCTTGCCGTCCTTCCAGATCGACTGATGCACATGCATGCCCGAGCCGTTGTCGCCGAACACCGGCTTTGGCATGAAGGTGGCGGTCTTGCCGTAGATGTGGGCGACCTGATGGATGCAGTACTTGTAGATCTGCATCTGGTCGGCCATGTGGGTCAGGGTGTCGAACTTCATGCCGAGCTCATGCTGGGCCGAAGCGACTTCATGGTGGTGCTTCTCGACCTTGACGCCCATGCGGGCCATCGCGCCGAGCATCTCCGAGCGCATGTCCTGCACCGAGTCCTGCGGCGGAACCGGGAAGTAGCCGGCCTTGGTGCGGATGCGGTGGCCGAGGTTGCCGCCTTCATACTCGGTGTCGGAGTTGGTCGGCAGTTCCGAGGAGTCGAGCTTGAAGCCGGTGTTGTACGGGTTCGCCGAATAGCGGACGTCGTCGAACACGAAGAACTCGGCTTCGGGGCCGACGAACACGGTGTCACCCACGCCCATCGCCTTGACCTGGGCCTCGGCCTTCTTGGCGATGCCGCGCGGGTCACGGTTGTAGGGCTCGCCGGTCGACGGCTCGAGAATGTCGCAGGTGATGACCATGGTGGTCTCTGCGAAGAACGGATCGATCGTGGCCGTGGCCGGATCGGGCATCAGCGTCATGTCCGACTCGTTGATCGCCTTCCAGCCGGCGATCGAGGAACCGTCGAACATGGTGCCTTCGGAGAAGATCTCCTCGTCGATCATCGAGACGTCGAACGTGACGTGCTGCCACTTGCCGCGCGGATCGGTGAAACGCAGGTCGACGTATTTCACGTCGTTGTCCTTGATGGATTTCAGGACTTCTTTGGCGGTCGTCATGAGTACCCCTTGTGCTACGGGTCGTCGTGAAACGGCGGCCCGGACGGGGCCGCCAGGTGATGCGGTCGATGCAGGTGATAGGCCGGGTGCTTAGATGGCGTCCAGTCCGGATTCGCCCGTTCGGATGCGAACAGCTTCTTCGATGTTGGACACGAAAATCTTGCCGTCGCCGATGCGGCCAGTCTGGGCGGCGCGGCGGATCGCGTCGATGGCTTTTTCGACCAGGTCATCGGCGATCACGATCTCGATCTTCACCTTGGGCAGAAAATCGACGATGTATTCGGCGCCGCGATAGAGTTCCGCATGGCCCTTCTGCCGGCCGAAGCCCTTGGCCTCGGTGACGGTGATACCCTGTAGACCGACTTCCTGAAGCGCTTCCTTGACCTCGTCGAGCTTGAACGGCTTGATGATGGCTTCGATCTTCTTCACTTAGACTCTCCCCGGACTTCCCAAGTCTCGAGACTGCATGTCTGGAGACTAAACGTCTTGAGACCGCACGTCTTGAGACGGCTACTGTATGCCAGATTGCGCGGCGCTGCGCAGTGGATCGATAACACCGCGGGCCGATCGGGCAAGCAGCTCCGTTCGCGGTCGGGGTGGAGCCCGAAGCCGGAGACGGTCGCGCGCTGACCCCGCCAGGATCGGCGAGCGCGAGGGATCGAAACATGGCTTCCGTAAAAGCAGGGTCCATGCCAAGTTGCCGGGATGGCTGATTATGGAGCATTATCAAATTACTAAGCCCGCGTCCGCGTAGACTTTCGAGGCGCGGATGAGCCCTGTCTGATCAATATGAAGGCGGTCAGCCTAATTTATTGGCAGATCAGGGGCTGTTATTGCCTTGTAATGAGCTTCGACTGCCTTCGTGTAAGGCGAGAGTATCGGGAATTGGGCATGGAGTTACTGACTCCCGTTGAAATGAACCGTGCGGACCTGCTGACCATATCCGGCGGGTCGTCTGGCTTTGCGTTGATGCTGCACGCCGGTCGGCATGTTGCTCAGGCGGCGATCGAGATGGCCGAGAGTGGCCCGATTCTGGTGATCGCGGGTCCAGGCAACAATGGCGGCGACGGTCTGATCGCCGCGACCGAGCTTGTGGCACTCGGCCGCACCGTGCACGTCATGCTGCTTGGTGATCGCGACGCATTGAAGGGTGACGCCGCGCTGGCGGCGCGGGAGTGGAAGGGGCCGCTGCTGCCGTTCCTGCCGCAGTCGATCGGCGCCCCGGCGCTGATCATCGATGCGCTGTTCGGCGCCGGCCTCAACCGGCCGGTCAAGGATCAGGCGCTGGAGATGATCGATGCGGTCAACGCCAGCGGCGTGCCGGTGCTGGCGGTCGATCTGCCGAGCGGCATCAACGGCGCCACCGGCGCTGTACTCGGCGCCGCCATCAAGGCGCGCGAGACCGTCACTTTCTTCCGCCGCAAGCCGGGGCACCTCCTGGTGCCGGGCCGGCTGTATTGCGGCAAGGTAAGGGTGGTCGATATCGGGATCGATCCGGCGGTGCTGGACGAGATCCGGCCGCAGGCGTTCGAGAACGATTCGGATCTTTGGCTCGCGCACTTCCCGGTGCCGCGCGCCGATGGGCACAAATACGGCCGCGGCCACGCCGTGGTGATTTCCGGCGAGCTTTCCCAGACCGGTGCGGCGCGGCTGGCGGCGCGCGGCGCGCTGCGCGCCGGGGCCGGGCTTGTGACGCTGGCGTCGCCACGGGACGCGCTGGCGGTCAATGCCGCTGCGCTCACGGCCGTGATGCTGCGGGCGATCGACACGCCTGAGGAGCTGGCCGGGATGTTGACCGATCGCCGCTTCAACGCGGTCGGAATCGGGCCGGGGGCGGGCGTCGACGAGCGAACCCGTGGAAACGTGCTGGCTTCGCTCGCCGCTGGCGCTGGCACCGTGCTCGATGCCGACGCGCTCACCGCGTTTGCGGGTAGCCCGGAGACGCTGTTCGAGGCGATCAAATCCGGGTCCAATCCACAGGTGGTCCTGACCCCGCACGAGGGCGAATTTCCACGCCTGTTCAGCGACATGAGCAACAAAAATCCACTTCGATCGAAACTCGAACGAGTCCGCGTAGCCGCTCAGCGGTCGGGGGCCGTGGTGTTGCTCAAGGGAGCCGATACGGTGGTCGCGTCGCCGGATGGCCGGGCCGCAATCGCCTTCAATGCACCGCCGTGGCTTGCGACCGCCGGCGCCGGCGACGTGCTGACCGGCATCATCACCGGCCTGCTGGCGCAGCGAGTGCCGGCTTTCGAAGCCGCCTGCATCGGCGTGTGGATGCATGGCGAGGCGGCGTGCGAGGCCGGACCAGGCCTGATCGCCGAGGATCTCACCGAGACGCTGCCGGCGGTGACCCGGCGGGTCTATGACGAACTTGGGGTGGAGTATTGAGCGGGTCCGCATCCGCAGCATTGGCCACGGGCATCGACCAAAAAGTTCAGGCGCTTAGCTCTCCACGCGTCATGCCCGGCCTTGTGCCGGGCATCCACGCCTTGCTGACGGCAATGCAAGAAAGACGTGGATGGCCGGGACGGGCCCGGCCATGACGAGCTGAGAGACATGTGCTTGACCGAAATCGTTGCTGCGTTGAGGGTTTAAAACCTGACCTTCAACTGACGAGATAGCTCCTCACCAGCCGCGGCGCAGACCATTTGGCGGCAAACGCTTCCATCAGCCAGAGGCCGGGATACTCGGCCGCGAAGGCGATGCGGTGGGTTTGGCCGGCGTCGATTGCCAGCGTGTCGAGCCAGAATGGCTTCCAGCCATCGTCGAGCCGGTCGAGCAGCCGGAAGTGATGTCCGTGAAGATGGAAGACCATCGGCTGGGTCGCGCGGTTGGTCAGCGTCAGCACCACGGTGCGACCGCGCTTGGCTTGAAATGCAGGGCCGGAGGCGGGGACGAATTTATCGGGCGCGAACCAGTCGAACTGGGCCGGCGCGAGCGCGCCGAGCGGCAGTTCGACGCGCAGCGCCGAGCCGAGCGGTAGCTGCGCCGGCAGGCCGTAGACGGGCAGCGGCGATGGCGGCGGCAGCGGTGTGGCGCGCAGCGGCGGCTCGGATGAGGTTACCAGCCGGCCGAGCGGCGTCGGCTTTCCGCCATCGAGCAAGGTGAGCGCGGCGGAAGAGCCGGGTGGCTGCGTGGCATCGATCAGCACATCGACCCGGCCACCGGGCGTCAGCACCAGTGTGCCGCCGCGTGCCAGAAATGGCTCGGCCGGCTGACCGTCGAGGCCGATCACCCGGACGTCGTAACTGTCGATTCGCACAGCGATCACACCGCGCTGGCAGCCATTGATGAAGCGCAGCCTGAAGCGGCCGTTCGGACGCAGCGTAATGTCGGCGCTCGGCTTGCCGTTGATGGTGTAGAGCCACGGCGCGTCACCGGCATCGACGCCGGCAGCGAGCGGTTGGCCGGTCGGGCTGAGCCTGGCGTCTTCGATCAGCACCACCTCGTCGCCGTCGACCTGCAGCGGTTTGTCGTCCTGGACCACTAACGGCAGCACCGGCATCGGCGCGCTGCCGTCGGCGCCGAGCCGGAGGTCGGCCAGCAGCGTGCCGGCGGAGCGCAATGATACTTTGAACTCGTCCTTGCCGCCGGGGGGCACCGGTCGGCGCGCCACCAGCGGCTCCGCTGCTGCGGCACCGTCGAGGCCGCGAAACGTCAGCAATACAGGCTGTTGCAGGGTGTTCTCGAAGCGAACCGTGAGCTCATCGCCGCGTTGGAGAGGAGCCTTATCTGTCCACAGCAGCGCCGGCCGCGACACGGGCTCGGTGCCTGCCTTGAGTACGACCGGCTCGGCCGCCGCGCGCAGCGTCAGCGACTTGCCGGCCGCGTTCGATGGCAGGGGCAGGGTGCCGGAGAAAGTGAGGCCGCCGAGGCCGGCGAGCAGAGTGCGGCGCGTGACCGCAGCGCGTGGGTGCGTCATCATGCGATGCGGACCACGTTCGGGTGGCGCTGTCCACTGCGGCAGCCCGACGCGGTGCGATGCAACTGCGGGTTTTTCTTGATGCGCGACCTATTTGTCATGTTATAAGCCCGCCGCCCGCGGCATCGCGGTCGGACATGATGCTCTCGCGGGCGTGGCGGAACTGGTAGACGCGCTGGATTTAGGTTCCAGTGACGAAAGTCGTGGGGGTTCGAGTCCCTCCGCCCGCACCACGCAAGTGCTTTGCTCATGACGAATTTCCGGCGGGCCGGGTCCTTCAGGGCACGCGTTCGCCAAACCACAGGTGCAGGCTTCCGCCGCGCATCGCCATACTCGACACCTCCAGCCGAGCGGCTGGATCACACGGAAGAAGAAGATCGACGCCATGCAGGTCAAGGAAACCATCGCCGACGGGTTGAAGCGCGAATTCCAAGTCAGTGTCCCGGCTGCGGATATCGACGCGCAGATCGATGCGCGGCTGGTCGATCTGAAAGACAAGGTCAAACTCAACGGCTTCCGCCCCGGCAAGGTGCCGGTGGCCCATCTCAAGCGCGTCTATGGCCGTTCGGTCGCCGCGGAGACCATCGACAAGCTGGTCCGCGAGACCAATGACGGCATCTTCGCCGAGCGCGGCTTCCGCCTCGCCACCGAGCCGAAGATCACGATGCCGCAGGATCAGAAGGAAATCGAGCAGATCCTCGAAGGCAAGTCGGACCTCAATTACACCGTCGCCATTGAGGTCGTGCCGACCATCGAACTGGCCGATTTCAAGAGCTTCGCGGTCGAGAAGCCGGTGGTCGAGGTCGGCGAGTCCGACGTCGATGAAGCAATCAAGCGGATCGCCGACAGCAACCGCGCCTACAGCGACAAGGGCGAGGGCGCCAAGGCCGAGAATGGCGATCGCGTCACCGTGTCGTTCGTCGGCAAGATCGACGGCGTCGCCTTCGACGGCGGCACCGGCTCGGACATTCCGGTGGTGATCGGCTCGGCCAGCTTCATTCCGGGCTTCGAGGACCAACTGGTCGGTATCGCCCAGGGCGAGACCCGGACCATCAAGGTGTCGTTCCCGGAGAACTATGCCAGCGACACGCTGGCCGGCAAGCCGGCCGAATTCGAGACCACCGCCACCAAGGTCGAGGCTCCGCAGGAGACCACGATCGACGACGAGTTCGCCAAGACGCTCGGCATGGAATCGCTCGACAAGCTGAAGGAGGCCGCCAAGGCCCGGCTCGCCGCCGAATACGCCGGCGCCTCGCGGCTGCGCGTCAAGCGCCAGCTGCTCGACCGCCTCGACGAGACCCATAAGTTCGATGCGCCGCCGTCGCTGGTGGAGCAGGAATTCGCCGTGATGTGGCAGTCGATCAACGCCGAGATGCAGCAGAACGGCAAGACCTTCGCCGACGAGAACACCACCGAAGAGGCGGCGCGCGAGGAATACCGCAAGATCGCGGACCGCCGCGTCCGGCTCGGACTGGTGCTGTCCGAGATCGGCGAGAAGAACAAGATTCAGGTTACCGACGACGAGGTCAGCCGTGCGGTGATCGAGCGCGCTCGGCAGATGCCCGGCCGCGAGAAGGAAGTCTGGGACTTCTACCGCAGCAATCCCGAGGCGCTGGCCCAGCTTCGCGCCCCGATCTACGAAGACAAGGTGGTCGATTACATCCTCGAGCTCGCCAACGTGACCGACAAGCCGGTCTCCCGCGAGGAGCTCTACAAGGACGACGACGACAAGACCGCAGCCTGAGCCGATCTGTAGCTATTCCAAACGGCCGCCGCGGCATCCGTCGCGGCGGCCGTTCTGCGTCATAGGCACTGTTAACGATGCCGCTCGAAAGCCGCCCGGCTCGGCTGGAAAGCCGGCCGCTGGTTTTGCGGTGAGCCACCGAATCGGTATCAACTCGGCTCAGAAACGGGGCTCACCCTTGTGGCCGGGCAATCGGCCCATATCTGAGCAATCGATTTCACGTCCTGCATCACGGGACGATCGCCGCGGCGGAGCCGGTCGCCAGACCGGTCTTGCACCCCTCGCGCCATCGTCTTCGACAACCCTCAGGTGAATCTATGCGCGATCCGGTCGAAACCTACATGAACCTCGTGCCGATGGTGGTCGAGCAGACCAACCGCGGCGAACGAGCCTACGACATCTTCTCGCGCCTCCTGAAAGAGCGGATCATCTTCCTGACCGGACCGGTCGAGGACGGCATGTCGACGCTGGTGGTCGCCCAGCTGCTGTTCCTCGAAGCCGAGAACCCGAAGAAGGAAATCTCGATGTACATCAACTCGCCGGGCGGCGTGGTGACGTCGGGCCTGGCGATCTACGACACCATGCAGTTCATCCGCCCGCCGGTATCGACGCTATGCACCGGCCAGGCTGCTTCGATGGGCTCGCTGCTGCTGGCCGCCGGCCACAAGGATATGCGGTTCTCGCTGCCGAACGCCCGGATCATGGTCCACCAGCCCTCCGGCGGGTTCCAGGGCCAGGCCACCGACATTATGCTGCATGCCCAGGAGATCCTGAACCTGAAGAAGCGGCTGAACGAGATCTACGTCCACCACACCGGCCAGACCTACAAGGCGATCGAGGACGCGCTGGAGCGCGACAAATTCCTCACCGCCGAGATGGCTCGCGACTTCGGCATTGTCGACAAGGTGATCGACAAGCGCGCCGAGGAAGCCGCTGCGGTCGCGAAAGCGACCTAAGCAGGGCTGCGCGGGGTTGAACCTGGTGAAAGCCTCAGGGGCAGGGTACGGATGTTCCGCTTTCGTGCCTATGCTCGTGTCAATCCCGCAACTCTGCCCTGTTTTCGCCGATGCAGGGTCGCTTAACCGCAGCAAATCACGCTATTGTCACGGGTCCCGGCTCGGGGCGCGGTTAGTGAAATCTTGATAGACGGGTGACAGCATGGTTGGCTGAACCTGATCGACGAAAGTGTTTGGGGGATTCGAAGCGGCCGCGATTGGTGCGGCCACAAAGGTGCGGGGGCTTTTCTGGTACGGAATTTGCTCCATTTACACTGGGTCTGTCGGGTCCAACCGGGAGACGCAGCTGCCAGAGAAGACCGAACCGCGGACGGAGAACGAAATGAGTAAGGTCGGTACGAGCGACTCCAAGAACACCCTGTACTGCTCGTTCTGCGGAAAGAGCCAGCACGAGGTCCGCAAGCTGATCGCCGGCCCCACGGTATTCATCTGTGATGAGTGCGTGGAACTGTGCATGGACATCATCCGCGAAGAGAACAAATCCTCGCTGGTGAAGTCGCGCGACGGCATTCCGACCCCGAAGGAAATCTGCAAGGTTCTCGATGACTACGTCATCGGTCAGAATCATGCGAAGAAGGTGCTCTCGGTCGCGGTCCACAATCACTACAAGCGGCTGAACCACCAGACCAAGCACAACGACGTCGAACTGGCGAAGTCGAACATCCTGCTGATCGGTCCGACCGGCTCGGGCAAGACGCTGCTGGCGCAAACGCTGGCGCGGATTCTCGACGTGCCGTTCACGATGGCGGATGCGACGACGCTGACCGAAGCCGGCTATGTCGGCGAGGACGTCGAGAACATCATCCTGAAGCTGCTGCAGGCTGCCGACTACAATGTCGAGCGGGCGCAGCGCGGCATCGTGTACATCGACGAAATCGACAAGATCAGCCGCAAGTCGGACAATCCCTCGATCACCCGCGATGTGTCGGGCGAGGGCGTCCAGCAGGCGCTGCTGAAGATCATGGAAGGCACGGTCGCTTCGGTGCCGCCGCAGGGCGGCCGCAAGCATCCGCAGCAGGAATTTCTGCAGGTCGACACCACGAACATCCTGTTCATCTGCGGTGGCGCCTTCGCGGGCCTTGAGAAGATCATCTCGTCGCGCGGCCGGACCACCTCGATCGGCTTCGCCGCGCAGGTGCTCGCGCCGGAAGACCGCCGCACCGGTGAGATCTTCCGTCACGTCGAGCCCGAGGATCTGTTGAAGTACGGCCTGATCCCGGAATTCGTCGGTCGTCTGCCCGTCGTGGCGACGCTCGAGGATCTGGACGAGGCCTCGCTGAAGAAGATCCTGACCGACCCGAAGAACGCGCTGGTGAAGCAGTATCAGCGCCTGTTCGAGATGGAGAACATCGAGCTCACCTTCGCCGACGAGGCGCTGGGCGCGGTGGCCCGCAAGGCGATCGAGCGCAAGACCGGCGCCCGCGGCCTGCGGTCGATCCTCGAGAGCATTCTGCTCGAGACGATGTTCGATCTGCCGGGTCTCGAAGGCGTCGAGGAGGTCGTGATCTCCCGCGAAGTCGTCGATGGTACGGCACGGCCGCTCTACATCTACGCCGACCGCGCCGATCGCGCGGCCGAGAGCAGCGCCAGCGCATAATGGCCGGCCTGCGCACGGAATTTTCCGCGCGACACGGCCAAGACAATCGGGCTGCCGGGACCTCTCGGCAGCCCGTTTTCGTCCGAGGTGAGGCCGCGCGTAACCTGCGCGTAAGCCTGACAAAACGGCGCTCTCTCCGCGACTTGACACCCCCCGGGGTGATAGCCACCTAATGTTCACGGCGATGACACGCGTTATCAGGATTCGCCTTCAAATCCGGACGAGTGGGGCCTAAGCCGGCCGAAACGCGCCGGTACACTCGGCACCTTGTGGTGACCGCGCCGGTGGCGGGTCACGGGCAAGGGGGCACAAAGAAAAGGAACGGGCCATGACCGCCACGAAACCAAGGCCAACCATCGTTTTCGGCGAAAGCCACTCCTATCCGGTTCTTCCGCTGCGCGACATCGTCGTCTTCCCGCATATGATCGTGCCGCTGTTCGTCGGCCGCGAGAAGTCGATCCGCGCGCTCGAAGAGGTGATGAAGAACGACGCGCTGATCATGCTGGCGACGCAGAAGAATGCGTCCGATGATGATCCGGCGCCGGGCTCGATCTACGAGATCGGGACGCTGGCCAGCGTGCTGCAGTTGCTGAAGCTGCCCGACGGCACCGTGAAGGTGCTGGTCGAGGGCCTCGCGCGCGCAAAGGTCGACAACTACACCGATCGCACCGAGTACTACGAAGCCACCGCGACGTCGCTCGCCGACACCGACGCCACCAGCGTCGAGGCGGAAGCGTTGGCGCGCTCGGTCGTGTCCGACTTCGAGAGCTACGTGAAGCTCAACAAGAAGATCTCGGCCGAAGTCGTCGGCGTGGTGCAGTCGATCACCGACTTCGCCAAGCTGGGCGACACCGTCGCGTCGCATCTCGCCGTCAAGATCGCCGATCGCCAGGGCATCCTGGAGACGCTGTCGGTCACCGCGCGCCTGGAAAAGGTGCTCGGCCTGATGGAGAGCGAGATCTCGGTGCTGCAGGTCGAGAAGCGCATCCGCTCGCGCGTCAAGCGCCAGATGGAGAAGACCCAGCGCGAGTACTATCTCAACGAGCAGATGAAGGCGATTCAGAAGGAACTCGGCGACGACGAGGGCCGGGACGAACTCGCCGAACTCGAAGAGAAGATCGCCAAGACCAAGCTGACCAAGGAAGCGCGTGACAAGGCGCAGCACGAGCTGAAGAAGCTGCGCCAGATGTCGCCGATGTCCGCCGAAGCGACGGTGGTGCGCAACTATCTCGATTGGCTGCTGTCGATCCCGTGGAACAAGAAGTCCAAGGTGAAGAAGGACCTCGAGGCGGCGCAGGCCGTGCTCGACAACGATCACTACGGGCTGGAGAAGGTCAAGGAGCGCATCGTCGAGTATCTCGCCGTGCAGTCGCGCGCCAACAAGCTGTCGGGGCCGATCCTGTGCCTCGTCGGCCCGCCCGGCGTCGGCAAGACCTCGCTCGGCAAGTCGATCGCCAAGGCGACCGGACGCGAGTTCGTGCGCGTGTCGCTCGGCGGCGTGCGTGACGAGGCCGAGATCCGCGGTCATCGCAGGACCTATATCGGTTCGATGCCCGGCAAGATCATCCAGTCGATGAGAAAGGCCAAGACCTCGAACCCGCTGTTCCTGCTGGACGAGATCGACAAGATGGGCGCCGACTTCCGCGGCGATCCGTCCTCGGCTCTGCTCGAGGTGCTCGACCCCGAACAGAACGCGACCTTCAGCGACCACTATCTCGAGGTGGACTACGATCTGTCCAACGTGATGTTCATCACCACGGCGAACACCCTGAACATCCCGGGGCCGCTGATGGATCGTATGGAGATCATCCGGATCGCGGGCTACACCGAGAACGAGAAGGTCGAGATCGCGCGCAAGCATCTGATCCCGCTCGCGCTGACCAAGCACGGGCTGGATGCGAAGGAGTGGTCGATCGACGACGCAGCGTTGCTGCTGATGATCCGCCGCTACACCCGCGAAGCCGGCGTGCGTAATCTCGAGCGCGAGATTTCCACGCTCGCCCGTAAGGCTGTCAAGGACCTGATGCTGTCGAAGAAGAAGACGGTGAAGGTCAACGAGAAGGCGATCGAGGAATATCTCGGCGTGCCGAAGTTCCGCTACGGCGAGATCGAGAAGGACGATCAGGTCGGTGTCGTCACCGGTCTGGCGTGGACCGACGTCGGCGGCGAGCTGCTGACGATCGAAAGCGTGATGATGCCGGGCAAGGGTCGCATGACGGTGACCGGAAACTTGCGCGACGTCATGAAGGAATCAATCCAGGCGGCGGCGTCCTACGTCCGCTCCCGGGCGATCACCTTCGGGATCGAGCCGCCGTTCTTCGAGCGGCGCGACATCCACGTCCACGTGCCGGAGGGGGCGACCCCGAAGGATGGTCCGTCGGCCGGCGTCGCGATGGCCACCACCATCGTGTCGGTGCTGACCGGGATTCCGATCCGGCGCGATATCGCCATGACCGGCGAGATCACGCTGCGCGGCAGGGTGTTGCCGATCGGCGGCCTGAAGGAGAAGTTGTTGGCGGCGGCCCGCGGCGGCATCAAGACGGTGCTGATCCCCGAGGACAACGCCAAGGACCTCACCGAGATCTCGGACGCGATCAAGGGTGGTTTGAACATCATCCCGGTCGCCCGGATGGACGAGGTGATCGCCAATGCGCTGGTGCGTGCGCCGGTGCCGATCGTCTGGGAAGAGGAGCCCCCGTCCAAGCTTTCCGGCAAGGAGAACCAGGACGGCGACGAAGCCCCCGGCGGCCTCACCGCGCACTGACCGGCGACAGCCTCACAACGCAATCAGCGGCGCCCCTAGCGGGCGCCGTTTTGCGTTGGGGGGGGGGGGGGGGGGGGGGGCGGGGAGGGGGGGGGGGGGG
>NZ_JAJNAL010000050.1 GCF_022271405.1 Rhodopseudomonas infernalis
GGGGGGTTGTGGGGGTACCGCGACGCGAGCGGGGTGCGGCCACTCCTCTCCGCGCTTGCTGAGTCAGTGCCTGGGTCGCCCTCACCCCAGCCCTCTCCCGCAAGCGGGAGAGGGGGCGCGCTGTGCCGGGGGCGCTGCTGCGATCCCACAACCTCGCCGTTCGATCGTTGATACCGTCCTCGCGCCGCTGGCATCGGTCGAAGCCGGGGGCTAGATTGCGGCGTCTTTCCAAGAGCTCAGAGAGTCCGCCCGTGTCCAAATCCGCGTCCCGTGCCCGCCTTGCCGACATCATTCGCGCCCGTTCGTTCGGCCGCGGCGAGATCACCTTGGCGTCGGGGCGCAAGAGCGACTTCTACTTCAACCTCAAGCCGACGATGCTCGATCCCGAGGGCGCGGCGTTGCTGGCCGAGCTGACCTACGAGGCGCTGCGCGACGAGCAGGTCGACTATGTCGGCGGGCTGGAGATGGGCGCGGTGCCGCTGGCCGGCGCGATCGCGCAGCTGTCCTGGCTGAAGAACCATCCGATCGCCGCGTTCTTCGTGCGCAAGAAGCCGAAGGAGCACGGCGCCAAGCTCTCGGTCGAGGGGCTCGCCAAGGGCGAGAGCCTGGCCGGCAAGCGCTGCGTGATCGTCGAGGACGTCACCACCACCGGCGGCTCGGCCATCAAGGCGGTCGAGGCGGTGAAGGAATCCGGTGCCGAGATCATCCTGGTGCTGACCATGGTGGACCGCGAGGAAGGCGCCACCGCGGCTTTCGCCGAGGCCGGCCTGCCGTTCCGGTCGCTCTACAAGGCGAGCGAATTCCTCAAGACCTGACGGCCATCGGCGGGCGGCGGAAACCCGGCGTTTACCATCCCGACCTAATGTGAGCGGGCTGCGGCTTCGCCGCGGCACGATCGGCTTGGGTGGAGTGAGCGTTGCGTCAGTTTGTCCGAATGCTGCGCCGTGGATCGCTGCGGCGCCCTGTCCTGCTCGCCGCGGCACTCGCTGTCGCCAGCCCGATGGCGCTGATCCCGTCGGCCGCGCCGGCGCAGAACATCCTCGAAATGCTGTTCGGCGGCGGCGCTCCGCAGCGGCCGCAGCAGCGCGGCGCCCCGCCGCAGGCCAATTTTTTCGCCGACCCGTTCGGGCTCAACCAGCAGCAGGCGCCCCCGCCTCAAGCGCCGTCGCGTCCAGTCGCCTCCGGCGGCGGCCCGGCGTTCTGCGTGCGGCCCTGCGACGGCAAATACTTTGCTCTGCAGGCGCGCGGCGGCATGACGGCGGCGCAGATGTGCACGATGTTCTGCCCGGCCGGCAACGCCAAGATCTATTACGGCAGCAATATCGACTACGCGACCGCCTCGAACGGCCAGCGCTATGCCGACAGCGAAAACGCCTACGCCTATCGCAAGGCGCTGAAGGCCGACTGTACCTGCAACGGCCGCGATCCGGCCGGGCTGGCGCAGATCGACCTGTCGCAGGACACCTCGCTGCGCCCCGGTGACATCGTCGCGACCGCCAACGGCCTCGCCGCCTATAACGGCGTCCGGCTCGGCACCGAGCAGACCCCCGACTTCACGCCGGTCGCCGACTATCCGGGCCTGACCACCCAGCTCCGCGCCAAGCTCGGCGAGATGAAGGTCGCGCCGGTGAACGACCTGCTCGCCGACGACGCCGCGCCGGCGGGGCGTGAGATCAGTCAGCCGATCGCGCCTGCAAAGCCGGTTCCGGCCCGCCGCGCAGCAGTAACCGCCCCGGCCGCCAGCCACAGCCTAGACTAAGTTTTCCGGCCACAGCCGCGACTAAGGGCCTAACGACTAAGCGCACAACCCCAAGCACGTCATTCCGGGGCGCTCGCGCAGCGAGCGAACCCGGAATCCCGACGTTCAGGGCACCAAAGCCGTGCCCCTTGCGAAGCTGGTCGGTCAAACAACAACTGGACTCCGGGTTCGCGCTACGCGCGCCCCGGAATGACGTGCTTGGGGCGGGCAAGAACAAGGCGTGCGACTTTACCGCGTGACGATCACGCCGATCACGTTGGGCGCGGCCAGATAGGCTTCCTCGATCTTCGCCCTCGCCGCGGCGCGATTGTCCGGGGTCAGCAGGCCGCGCTTCTCGGCCAGGATCATCCAGCAATAGCCCCACCAGTCGGTCAGCATGCCGCTGTCGTCGACCAGATCGTAGCCGTGCTCGGCGGCGAAGATCCGGGCGCTCGATTCGTCCAGCGTATCGAGCCAGGCGAGATCGTCAGCAGCGAACATCTCGTCGGCCAGATCGTCCGGCGAGTAGCCCCAGATCGACTGGCACACCGCGTTGAATTCGCGATCCAGTTGATCGTCGTCGATCCACTGCCGCCGGGCGAGTTGATGCAGCCGCGACAACGAGCGGGAAAAATCCGCGATCCGCGTCAGCGCCATCTGATCGAACGCAATCGTCGACATGTAGCCCTCGTTGACTGAGAACATCCTAGATATCGGGGCTCTACCGCACCGAATCGGAATGATATCTCAATGGCTTGTAAAAATGTTCTTAATTTGTTCTAACTTTTTTTGGATGGACTCGCTGGCCCTCGCCTCGGCGCGCCGCAAGGGCGGATCGCCCGAGGGCCGTTCATCTCTCAGCCATCCGTCTTCCGTCATCCTCCGGATGCAAGCAGCCGCCAATTTAGTCCATGGCTGCAACACGCTGCGTGCGACCTGGGTGCGTGTGCACAAAACCAAGGCAGAGCGCCGCATCGATGCACTCGTCACGGGTTTCGATCGAGCGCTAATGTTTGTATGCTTGGACCCCGTAATGCCTTTTAGGATCGTCACTTGACCGTGCAGTCTCCGCCAGAAAAATTCCAGTCGCCGCAGCCGCCGATCGACGAGCTGGCGCTCGCGGAGATCAAAAGCGCGATCCTCGCCAAGCTGACCTTGGCGATCGGCAAGGAAGCCAGCCAGGCCACCAAGCACGACTGGTACAAGGCCTCGGCGCTGGCGCTGCGCGACCGCATCGTCCACCGCTGGCTGGTGTCCGAGAAGGAGAGCTACGACGCCGGCCGCAAGCGGGTCTATTACCTCTCGCTCGAATTCCTGATCGGCCGGCTGTTTACCGACGCGCTGAACAATATGGGGCTGCTGGCGCAATTCGGCGCGGCGCTCGGCGACCTCGGCGTCGGTCTCAACGATCTGCGCAAATGCGAGCCCGACGCGGCGCTCGGCAATGGCGGCCTCGGCCGGCTCGCCGCCTGCTTCATGGAGAGCATGGCGACGCTCGACATTCCGGCGTTCGGCTATGGCATCCGCTACGATTATGGTCTGTTCCGCCAGATCATCAATCACGGTTGGCAGCAGGAATTTCCCGACGAGTGGCTGAGCTTCGGCAACCCGTGGGAATTGCAGCGGCCGGAGGTGGTGTATCAGGTCAAGTTCGGCGGCCAGGTCGAGCAGGTCACGGATGCCAAGGGCTTCACCCGCACGGTGTGGACGCCGGGCGAGACCGTGCAGGCCATCGCCTACGACACCCCGATCGTCGGCTGGCGCGGCCAACACGTCAACGCGCTGCGGCTGTGGTCGGCCCGCGCCCCCGATCCGATGCTGATCGACGTGTTCAACACCGGCGACTATCTGGGCGCCACCGCCCACGAGGCGCGCGCCGAAGCGATCTGCAAATTCCTGTACCCGAACGATGAAAGCGCCGCCGGCCGCGAATTGCGGCTGCGCCAGGAGTACTTCTTCGTCTCCGCTTCGCTGCAGGACCTGATCCAGCGGCATCTGGATTCCGACGGCCAGATCCGCAGCCTCGCCAAGAAGGCGGCGATCCAGCTCAACGACACGCATCCGAGTCTGGCGGTCACCGAGCTGATGCGGCTGTTGGTCGACGTCCACAATCTGCGTTGGGACGACGCCTGGGACATCACCCGCGCGACGCTGAGCTACACCAACCACACGCTGCTGCCCGAAGCGCTTGAAACCTGGCCGCTCGACCTGTTCCAACGCACGCTGCCGCGACATCTCGAAATCATCTACCGGATCAACGAGGCGCATCTGGCGCTCGCCGAGCAGCGCTGCCCCGGCGATATCGAGTTTCGCGCCTCGGTGTCGCTAATCGACGAGAAGGCCGGCCGCCGGGTGCGGATGGGCCACCTCGCCTTCATCGGCTCGCATCGCATCAACGGCGTGTCGGCGATGCATTCCGACCTGATGAAGGAGACCGTGTTTCACGATCTCAATCATCTCTATCCGGACCGCATCACCAACAAGACCAACGGCATCACCTTCCGGCGCTGGCTGACGCTCGCCAATCCGGGGCTGACCGACCTGGTGCGGATCACCTGCGGCGACGAGGTGCTGGACGATCCGACCAGGCTGGAGCGGCTCGAGGCCTTCGCGGGCGACAGCGCATTTCAGCAGCAGTTCCGCACCGTCAAGCATCGCAACAAGATCGCGCTGGCGCGGCTGATCAGCGAACGCAACGGCGTCCGGGTCGATCCGGGCGCGCTGTTCGACGTCCAGATCAAGCGCATCCACGAATACAAGCGCCAGCTGCTCAACGTGCTGGAAACCGTGGCGCTGTATCACGCCATCAAGGACAATCCGGGTGCGGACTGGGTGCCGCGCGTCAAGATTTTCGCCGGCAAGGCGGCGGCGAGCTACCGCTACGCCAAGCTGATCATTAAGCTGATCAACGACGTCGCCGAGGTCGTCAACAACGACGCCTCGATCGGCGGCAAGCTCAAGGTCGTGTTCCTGGCGGACTACAATGTCAGCCTGGCCGAAGTCATCATTCCGGCCGCCGATCTGTCCGAACAGATCTCGACCGCCGGCATGGAGGCGTCGGGCACCGGCAACATGAAGCTGGCGCTGAACGGCGCGCTGACGATCGGCACACTCGACGGCGCCAATATCGAGATCCGCGATCACGTCGGGCCCGAGAACATCGCGATCTTCGGCTTGGAGGCGCTTGAAGTGGTGGCGCGGCGCTCGCAGGGGCTCGACGCGACCGATGTCATCCGGCGCTCGCCGTTGCTCGACCGCGCGATCCGGTCGATCGATTCCGGCGTGTTTTCGCCGGATGATCCGGCCCGCTTCGCCTCGGTGGCGCACGCCCTGCGGCACCTCGACCACTACATGGTCAGCGCCGATTTCGAAAGCTACTACGAGGCCCAGCGCGGCATCGACGCGCGCTGGCGCGCCGGCCCGGCCTGGACCCGCGCCGGCATTCTGAACGTCGCCCGCATGGCGTGGTTCTCGTCCGATCGCACCATCCGCGAATACGCCGAGGACATCTGGGACGTCCCGACCAGGCCCGCGACGCAGCCTTGGGCGGCACGGCAGGCGAAAGCCTGAGGCCAGCGGCAGTCCCCGCAGCATCGCCCCCGCCCACGGCGCAACCTCTCCCGCCTGCGGGAGAGGTCGGATTGCGCAGCGATCCGGGTGAGGGCACTCCTCTCCGCGCGTAAGTAGGCTCACTGCCTGGGGCTCCCTCACCCCAGCCCTCTCCCGCTAGCGGGAGAGGGGGCGCGCTGCGATGCGGGGAGACTTTGTGCAGGCAGGCAGCTTGGTGCTGACTACTTCTTCCGGCGGCTCTTCGGCTCGGGCTTCAGGACCTGCGGGTCGAAGCCGATGTAGAAGACGTAGGCGTCGTTCACGTCGAGGGACGGCGCCGGATAGACCACGTCTTCGGTCACCAGGCTGAACGGCACGCTGCCGTCGGTGCCCATGTTGACGGCGGTCCGGTAGGCCTTGGTGAACACGGTCTTGGGCGAGACGCCGTCCTGCACCACTGCGACGCGGATCGGGACTTCGACCGTCCCTGGCGCGCCGGCCGGGCCGGCGATCACCCGGCCCTGAATGCCGATATGCGCCGTGATCATTCCGCTGTTGAGATTGCATTCGCGCGCGGTGCGGCCGATCACCACCTGATAGCGCAAGTCGTTGCCGCTGGCCTCTTTGCCCGGCAGGCCGATCGCGTAGGTGGCGGCGCCGGCCCGGATGGTGACCGGCGGACAGGTCAGGTCACTCTCGGCCGCCGGACCGTTGGAGATGGTGGGGGCCGGATCGGACCCGCTCCCGCCGAACAGGCTCTTGAAGCGGTCGGTGAAGGATTGCGACCAGGCGGGCGTCGCCAGCATGGCGCCGCAGACCGCGGCTCCGGCCGCCAGCAGCACGGCGCGCCGCGCCCCCGCTCGTTTCACATCATGTCTCATCACTCTACCCGGGCTGTGAAGGTCCAGACTGTCGCCGCGCGGCGTCGCGCGCGAGACGCGTCGATCCGAAACGCGGTCGCGCGCGGCGTTATAGCAAAGCAATGCCGGCGATCCAAAGGCGGCAATGTCGCGAACCGCACCGTTGCGCGCGGGGTCAGCCGCGGAAATCCTCGTGCAGCAGGCCGAACAGCAGGTGATCCTGCCAGACGCCATTGATGCACAGATAGCGCCGCGCCAGACCCTCGCGGCTGAAGCCGCATTTTTCCAGTACACGAATCGACGGCGCGTTAGTGGGAATACAGGCGGCCTCGACCCGGTGGAGGTTGAGTTCGCCGAACAGCGTCGGCAGCAGCACGCGCAGCGCCGCCGTCATGATGCCGCGGCCCGCATAGGGCTCGCCCATCCAATAGCCGATAGTGCCGGCCTGGACGATGCCACGGCGGACATTGGCGAGCGTGATGCCGCCCAGCATTTCGCCGGTGCTCTCGATGAACACCAGAAACGGATACGAACGGTCCGCCGCGATGTCCTCGGCATAGCGCCGCAGCCGGCGCCGGAAGCCCGAGCGCGTGAGGTCATCGGACGGCCAGATCGGCTCCCACGGCGTCAGATAGGTTCGGCTGCGCTCGCGCAGCTCGGCCCATTGCACATAATCGGCCATTTGCGGCGAACGGAGCAGCAGTCCGTTGCCACGCGGCGCCAGGGCAGCAGGGCCAGCGGACGGCATTCGAAACAGCGCCATGTCGACACTCCGATCCGCGCTGGCAGGGGCGCTCAGCCGCCGCGTCGTCCGCGCGGCGTCAATGATATGATGTTTTGGCTTTGGATTGTGTCAATCCTTCCGCAAAACCCACTGCGCTGTCCAGACCCCTGCCGCCGCCGAGCGCCACCACGGCGGGCCGGCCACGCGCCATCAGCTGCCTGGCGGCCTGACGCGTGGTCTCGATGCTGACCGAATCGATCCGCGCCACCAGTTCGTCGACCGGCAGCGGCCGACCGTAAGCCAGAATGTGCCGGGCGAGCTGTTCGGCGCGCGACGAGCAGCTTTCCAGCGCCATCAGCAGGCCGGCCTTCATCTGCGCCTTGGCGCGGGCGATCTCGGCGTCCGTCAGGGTCTCGACCGCATCGTTGATGACGTCGACGATCACTTCCATCATCTCCGGCGCGTCGTCCGGATCGGTGCCGGTGTAGAGGCCGAAGAAGCCGGTGTCCGCATAGGGCGCGTGGAAGGTGTAGATCGAATAGCACAGCCCGCGCTTCTCGCGAACTTCCTGGAACAGCCGCGACGACATTCCGCCGCCGAGGATATTGGTGAACACCTGCAGGCTGAACAGCGATTCGTCGCGCTGCGGCAGGCCTTCCAGCGCCAGCGTCAGATGCGCCTGCTCGAGATCGCGGCGAACCACGCGCGAGCCGCCGGCGCCGAACATCGCCGGCTGCGGCTTCGGCGCCGGGGCGGCATCGAAGCTGGCGAAGCGGTGCTGGACCTCCTCGACGACGCGCTGATGATCGACCGCGCCGGCCGCCGCGACCACCATGTCGGGGCCCCGATAATGCGTCGACAAATAGCTCTGCAGCTTGTCGCGGTTGAAGCCCTTGAGGGTCTTGGCGGTGCCGAGCAGCGAGCGGCCGATCGGCTGCTCGGGATAGCAGAGCTCGTTGAGATACTCGAACACCACGTCGTCGGGCGTGTCCTGCGCGGCGCCGATCTCCTGCACGATCACGCTTTTCTCACGCTCGAGCTCCTCGGCGTCGAACGACGGATTGGCCAGAATGTCGCTCAGCACGTCGAGCGCCAGCGGCACGTCGGCCTTCATCACCCGCGCGTAATACGCGGTCGTCTCGGTCGATGTCGCCGCGTTGAGGTCGCCGCCGACCGCCTCGATCTCCTCGGCGATCTCGCGCGAGGTCCGCCGGGTGGTGCCCTTGAACGCCATGTGTTCGAGCAGGTGCGAGATGCCGTGCTCGTCCGGCTTCTCGTCGCGGCCACCGACCCCGGTCCAGACGCCGAGCGCGGCAGTCTCGAGATGCGGCATGGTGTCGGTGACGACGGTCAGGCCCGAGGGAAGCTTGCTGACTTCGACCGTCATCCGACAACTCCTTGCTGCGCCGCGCGGCTGACGGACAGCACGTGGCGTTCGATCGCCACCTGGTCACGGGGCATAATGGTGAAAGTTTCGGTCCGGCTCATCAATCCATCGAGCCAGGCCGGGAGCTCCGGCCGCATTCCGCATGCGGCTTCCACCGCATCCGGGAATTTTGCGGCGTGCGCCGTGGACAGAACGATATTGGGCACGGATGGGTCCGTGGTGTCGCGATCGGCGACCGCGAGCGCGACCGCAGTGTGCGGATCGACCAGATCGCCGGCTTCCCGCCAGGCGGCGCGGATCGCCGACTCGGTCTCGGCCTCGTCGGCCCGGCCGGCGTCGAACTCATCGCGCACCGCGGCCAGTAGCGCGTCTGGCAGCACGAAGCGTCCGGACTGGCCGAGCGAACCCATCAGCGAGCGGATCAGCGACGCGTCGCGCCCGGAGGCCTCGAACAGCAGCCGCTCGAAATTCGACGACACCTGGATGTCCATCGACGGCGAGGTGGTGGCGTGGACCTCACGCACCTCGTAGATGCCCGTCTTCAACGTGCGGGCCAGAATGTCGTTGATGTTGGCGGCGATCTTCAGCCGGCGCACCGGCAGGCCCATCTTCTTGGCGACGTAGCCGGCGAAGATGTCGCCGAAATTGCCGGTCGGCACCGTGAAATCGACCAGGCGATTGGGCGCGCCGAGCGCGACCGCACTGGTGAAGTAGTACACGACCTGCGCGACGATGCGAGCCCAGTTGATCGAATTGACGCCCGACAGCGACACCTGATCGCGGAACTTGTGGTGGTTGAACAGCCCCTTCACGATCGCCTGGCAATCGTCGAAATGGCCCTCGATCGCCAGCGCATGGACGTTGGCCGCACCCGACGTCGTCATCATCATCCGCTGCACGTCCGAGACCCGGCCGTGCGGAAACAGCACCACGAGATCGACCGCCTCGCGACCCGCGAAGGCATCGACCGCGGCGCCGCCGGTGTCGCCGGAGGTCGCCACCACGATGGTGGTGCGCTGGCCGCGCTTCTGCAGCGCGTGATCCATCAAGCGCGAGATCAGCTGCATCGCGACGTCCTTGAACGCCAGCGTCGGGCCGTGAAACAGCTCGAGCACGAACTGGCTCGGGCCGCTCTGACGCAGCGGCACCACCGCCGGATGGCGGAACGTCGCGTAGGCCTCGTTGGCCATCCGGCCGAGTTCGGCGTCGGAAATCTCGCCGGCCACGAACGGCCGGATCACCTCGACGGCGACCTCCCAATACGGCCGGCCGAACAGGCTGGTGATGGTGTCCGGCGCGAGCTGCGGCCAGACTTCGGGCACATACAAGCCGCCGTCACGGGCGAGCCCGGTCAGCATCACATCGCAGAAGCCGAGGCGCGGGGCCTCGCCCCGGGTCGAAACATAGATGGTCAAGGTATCCTCCAAAGACCTGGGCGCAACCAAGCCTTTGATATCGATTGGAATTACTCAGGCGCGGGCGAAATCACCGGCACCATAAGGGTTTTGCCGCGCAGGGGAAACTGCTCTCGACGAAAAGACGGCAGCTTCGGGATCGGACGGATGGCCAGCCGAAGCGCCGGCGCGTCAGGCCATGCGCCGCGACGGGCGGGGTGGCGGCGCCGCGGCGGCGGCCCGGCGTTGGCCCCACAGCCAGACCAGGAAGGCGACGCTGACGGCGAGCGCCAGCCCAAACCAGGTGACGGCGTATTGCATGTGCTGGTCGCGCAAATGGACACCCAGCGGCCCGGGCTTGGGCAGGCCATTGGCCGGCACCGGCGATTCGAGATCAATGTAGAACGGCGCGACGTTGCCGCCCCAGCCGAGCTGCACCGCCATCGTTGGCACGTCGCGGCTGAACCACAGCCGCTTCGCTCCGTCCGGGTTCGGCGTGAACGCCCCGCCGGCCTCGGGGAAGCGCAAATAGCCCGTCATCATGACCGGCTGCGCGGCGTGCAGCGGCTTGACGATGCGGTCCTGATAGGCGCGGTCCTGCATGGTGTTGGGGGTGAAGCCGGCGTTGATCGCCACCGTGGCGCCGTCCGGCAGGCGCGCCGGCAGAAACGCCCAGGTGCCCGGACCCGAAACGTCGTCCCGGATCGCCGAGCCGGACGAATACACCATGGCGTCCGGCAGCTCCGCGTAGCTGGCGGTGAAGCTGACACGGCGGAATTCGTCGGCGGCCGGTGTCAGGCCGGCCCATCGGCTCGGCGGCGGCAGCGCGACCGGCGCGGCGGCAAGGCGCGTTTCCAGGGCAGCGATCAGCGCATGCTTGGCGGCGCGGCGCTGCAGCTGCCAGAACCCGAGCGACAGCAGCACCGCGACGATCAGCAGCGCGATCAGGCTCATCCCGGCGACGCCGCGCCGGCGCGACGGGGGGCTGGTCATTTCGGGTCCCGCCCGACCAAGCGGCCTTCTTGCGCCTTGTGGTGGAATTGCAACGCGATCAGCAGCGCCTTCATCGAACGCAGCGGCGCCAGCGTGGTGGCGAGCACCAGCGGAATCCACAACGCCGCATGCACCCAGAACGGCGGCTGATACTTGACCTCCACCACCAGCGCGGAGCCGACCACGATGGCGCCGCCTATCATGATCATGAACACCGCCGCGCCGTCGCCGACGTCGATGAAAGCGTAGTCGAGACCGCAGGATTCGCAGCGCGGGGCGAGCGTCAGGAACCCTTTGTACAACTTACCCTCGCCGCAGCGCGGACAGCGGCAGGCGATGCCGCGCATCGCGCTTTGCAGGACGGTGGGCTGAGACCTCTCCACGGGCGTCATTGCGAGGAGCGAAGCGACGAAGCAATCCAGAAGCGACGGTGCGAGACTCTGGATTGCTTCGCTTCGCTCGCAATGACGGAGTGTTGCTGGCTCATCATCATACAGCCTCATAAGCAAAGAGCGGCCGTTTCGGCCGCCCTTTGTAGCACAGTCTGCGGCGGCTTTAGTGTGCGCCGTGCGCCATGGTCGAGGCGCCGTGGCCCCAGACGTAGATGCAGACGAACAGGAACAGCCAGACCACGTCGACGAAGTGCCAGTACCAGGCGGCGAATTCGAAGCCGAGGTGATGGGTCGGGGTGAAGTGGCCCTTGTAGACCCGGATCAGGCAGACCAGCAGGAAGATGGTGCCGACCAGCACGTGGAAGCCGTGGAAGCCGGTCGCCATGAAGAACGTGGCGCCGTAGACGTTGCCGGCGAACGAGAACGCGGCGTGGCTGTACTCGTAGACCTGCACGCAGCTGAAGGCGGCGCCGAGCAGCACGGTCAGGATCAGCGCCTTCTTGACGCCCTCACGGTCGTTGTGCAGCAGCGCGTGGTGCGCCCAGGTGACGGTGGTGCCGGACGTCAGCAGGATCAGCGTGTTGAGAAGCGGCAGGTGCCAGGGATCGAAGGTCTCGATGCCCTTCGGCGGCCACACGCCGCCGAACAACGCTTCGCGGGTAGCGTGCACCGGATCGCCCGGGAACAGAGCCGCATTGAAGTAGGCCCAGAACCAGGCGACGAAGAACATCACCTCCGAGGCGATGAACAGGATCATGCCGTAGCGGTGGCTGATTTGTACCACGCGAGTGTGGTCGCCCTGAAACTCCGCTTCCCGGATCACGTCGCTCCACCAACTCGCCATGGTGTAGAGCACGCCGATGACGCCGACGCCGAACACGATCGGCGCGCCCTGGAACATGTGATGCATCCAGGCGACGGCGCCGAGCGCCATGATGAACGCCGAAACGGAGCCGACGAACGGCCACGGGCTGGGATCGACAAGATGATAGTCGTGATGTTTCGCGTGCGCCGTGGCCATGGTTCGTGCTCTCCGTTGCATTGCCGAGGCGGATGCCCTGTCCGCCCGGCGTCGTCTCTCAGCGTTTCCGTTTCTTATAGATTGCCTTTGCGCGCCCCGGTTTCGGTCGAAGCCACCGGCTTCGGCGACGGATCGCGCATCGGATAGAAGGTGTAGGACAGCGTGATGTTGTTGACGGTGTCGTTCTCGCTGTCGGCGGCGAACGCCGGGTCGACGTAGAACACCACCGGCATCTCGCGGGTTTCGCCCGCCGCCAGCGTCTGCTCGGTGAAGCAGAAGCAATTGATCTTGGTGAAATAGGAGCCGACCGTCAGCGGCGTGACGTTGTAGGCCGCCTGCCCGGTGGTTTCGTGCTTCGCGGTGCTGGTGACGGTGTAGTACACGGTCACCACCTTGCCGATCGGCACCTCGACCTCGCGCTGCTCGGGCTCGAACTTCCACGGCAGGCCGTTGATGTTGGAGTCGAACCGGACCGTCACGGTGCGGGCCAGCGGCTCGGAGGTCGGCGCGGCGCCGACCTGCGTGGTGCCGTTGAAGCCGGTGGTGCGGCAGAACCAGTTGTAGAACGGCACCGCGGCGAACGACGCCCCGACCATCAGCGCCACCACCAGCCCGCAGATCGACGCCACCATCGTGTCACGGCCGAGACCTCGGCGGGCAGCCGGCTGGGGCGCGGGACTGGGCGGGACCTGCGGCATCGTTCGATCTCCCCTACATCGGCCGCTGCAGCACGATCGGACCCTTGACCATGGTCACGGCGAAGAACAGCACCACCAGCACGGCGAGCGCGAGGGCGATCGCAATCGAGCGCTCACGCTGGCGCTTCTTCTGCGCTTCGGTGAGCACCACGCCCGGCCTCCTCTGCGGCTCCATCCGGCAGCCTCCTCAGGCGAACAGCGACCAAATGGCCTTCGCGGCGACCTCGACCAGCAGGATCGCGAACAGCGCGAACAGATACAGGATCGAAAACTTGAACAGGTTGCGCGACGCGCGCAGCGCGGCGCTGCCGGTGCGATAGCGATAGACCCGCACGGCCAGCACCAGCATCCAGGCGCCGAGCGCCAGCGACGCCACGCCGTAGATCGCATCGAAGTAACCGAGCGGCCAGGGTGCGGCCGCAACAGCCACCAGCACGATGGTATAGAGCAGGATCTGCAGCCGGGTGTGATCCGGGCCGGCCACCACCGGCAGCATCGGCACGCCGGCGCGGGCGTAGTCGTCGTTGCGGAACAGCGCCAGCGCCCAGAAATGCGGCGGCGTCCAGAAGAAGATGATGGCGAACAGCAGCAGCGGTTCGACCGCCAGCGATCCGGTGACCGCGGCCCACGCCACCACCGGTGGCAGCGCGCCGGCGGCGCCGCCGATCACGATGTTCTGCGCCGTCCAGCGCTTCAGCCACATCGTGTAGATCACGACGTAGAAGAAGATCGTGAAGGCGAGCAGCGCAGCCGATACCCAGTTGACCAGGATGCCGAGCGTCAGCACCGAGAAGAACGCCAGGATCAGGCCGAACGCCAGCGCTTCAGGCTTCGTCACGCGGCCGCGCGGGATCGGCCGATTGGCCGTGCGGGTCATCTTTCCGTCGATGTCGTCCTCGTACCACATGTTCAGCGCGCCGGAGGCGCCGCCGCCGACCGCGATGCACAGGATGGCGGTGATCGCCAGCACCGGATGGAAGCTACCCGGCGCCATCAGCAGACCGACCAGCGCCGTAAACACGACCAGCGACATCACCCGCGGCTTCAAGAGCGCGATGTAGTCGCGGACGCCCGCCTCGGAGATGCGGGGAGCAGCGAGTTCGACCTGATTGGTGTCGATGACCGACAATTCGTAACCTCTTAGGCTTCAGACCGCATCCGCCGCGAGCCGGGCCCGGGCGGATGCTTGATGACGGGTACGCCTCAGCGAACCTGCGGCAGCACCTCGAACTGATGGAACGGCGGCGGCGACGACAACGTCCATTCCAGCGTGGTGGCGCCAACGCCCCACGGATTGTCCGCCGCCTTCTCCTTTTTGATGAAGGCCAGCGCCACACCATACAGGAAGATCAGCACCGCGAAGCCGGACACGTAGGAGCCGATCGACGACACCAGGTTCCAGCCCGCGAAGGCGTCCGGATAGTCGACGTAGCGGCGCGGCATGCCGGACAGGCCGAGGAAGTGCTGCGGGAAGAACACCATGTTGACGCCGATGAACGTCACCCAGAAGTGCAGCTTGCCGATGGTCTCCGAGTACATGTAGCCGAACATCTTCGGGAACCAGTAGTACCAGCCGGCGAAGATCCCGAACACGGCGCCGAGCGACAGCACATAGTGGAAGTGCGCGACCACGTAATAGGTGTCCTGCAGCACGCGGTCGACGCCCGCATTGGCCAGCACCACGCCGGTGACGCCGCCGACGGTGAAGAGGAAGATGAAGCCGACGGCCCACAGCATCGGCGTCTTGAACTCGATCGAGCCGCCCCACATCGTGGCGATCCAGGAGAAGATCTTCACGCCGGTCGGAACCGCGATCACCATCGTGGCGGCGACGAAATAGGCCTGCGTCGCACTCGACATGCCGACGGTGTACATGTGGTGCGCCCACACGACGAAGCCGATCACGCCGATCGCCACCATGGCGTAGGCCATGCCGAGATAGCCGAACACCGGCTTCTTCGAGAAGGTCGAGACGATCTGGCTGATCATGCCGAACGCCGGCAGGATCAGGATGTACACTTCGGGATGACCGAAGAACCAGAACAGATGCTGGAACAGCAACGGATCGCCGCCGCCTTCGGCCGAGAAGAAGGTGGTGCCGAAGTTGCGGTCGGTCAGCAGCATGGTGATGGCGCCGGCGAGCACCGGCAGCGACAGCAGCAGCAGGAACACAGTGACCAGGATCGACCACACGAACAGCGGCATCTTGTGCAGCGTCATGCCCGGCGCGCGCATGTTGAAGATCGTGGTGATGAAGTTGATCGCGCCCATGATCGACGACGCTCCGGCCAGATGCAGCGCCAGAATCGCGAAGTCGACCGCCGGTCCTGGATGGCCCGTGGTCGACAGCGGCGCGTACATCGTCCAGCCGGCGCCGACGCCGTTCGACGACGGCTCGCCCTCAACGAAGGTCGAGATGATCAGCAGCGCGAACGCGGCCGGCAGCAGCCAGAACGAGATGTTGTTCATGCGCGGGAACGCCATGTCGGGCGCGCCGATCATCAGCGGTACGAACCAGTTGCCGAACCCGCCGATCATCGCCGGCATCACCATGAAGAAGATCATGATCAGGCCGTGCGAGGTGACGAAAACGTTGTAGGTGTGGCTTTCGTGGAAGATCTGCACACCCGGATACATCAGCTCGATGCGGATCGCGATCGACATCGCGCCGCCGATGATCCCCGCGATGATCGCGAAGATCAGATACATCGTGCCGATGTCCTTGTGATTGGTCGAATAGACATAGCGCCGCCACCCGGTCGGGTGCGCATGAGCGTGGTCGTCGTGCGCATGATCGGCGTGAGCAACCCGTGCAGCTTCCATCGTCATTCTTCAGATCCTGCCTTGAAACCTTCGAACCTTGCGGTCCCCGTTCAGACGTATCGCGCGTCGTGACCGATCACTGCGCGCCGGCGCCGATCGAGGCGTAGGATTTGCGAGCCGCCGAGGCGACCTGCTGCTGCTTCTTCCAGGCGTCGTATTCCTGATCGCTGACGACGCGAACGACGATGGGCATGAAAGCATGGTCCTTGCCGCATAGTTCCGAGCACTGGCCGTAGTAGCGGCCTTCCCGCGTCGCCCTGAACCAGGTCTCGTTGAGGCGCCCCGGGATCGCATCGATCTTGACGCCGAACGACGGGATCGCCCAGGAATGGATCACGTCGGCCGCAGTGGTCTGGATCCGCACCACCTTGTTGACCGGCACCACGGTCTCGTTGTCGACCGCGAGCAGCCGCGGCGGCACCGGATTCATCTTGGCGCGCTCCTCGTCCGTCAGCATGATCGAGGTGAACTCGATCTTGTCGTCGGGATACTGATAGGTCCAATTCCACTGGTTGCCGGTCGCCTTGATGGTGAGATCGGCCTTCGGAATGTCGAGCTGGAAGAACAGCAGCCGGAACGACGGCACGGCGACGGCCACCAGGATCATCACCGGAATGATCGTCCAGGCCACTTCGATAAGCGTGTTGTGCGTGGTCTTGGACGGAACCGGATTGGCCTTGGCGTTGAACTTCACCACCACGATGACCAGCAGCGCCAGCACGAACAGCGTGATCGCGGTGATCAGCCAGAGCAGGAAGCTGTGAAACCAGACGATGTTTTCCATCACCGGACTGGCCGCGTTTTGCAGCTGCATTTCCCAGGGAGACGGCTGCCCCTCGCCGGCAAGCGCCGATCCGCCGAGCCCGATCAGGGCCCCCATCGCGCCGATCACCGCAGCGCCAAGCAAACGCCGATCGAATCGGCCCTTCGACATCGTCATGCCGCCGTCGCTCCCCTACGTATTTTCCGGGCTAACCAACTTGCGCCGAGTGCCCCTTATGGCATCCAGGTGGCGATTATTCGCCTCCTAAGAATGCTTCTTATTCTTTCTTTCAAACCACAATTCGCCAGTACCCGCAATGCAGTATTGAACGTTTGACGTCGCCTCTCGGATGTTTGTCCGATTGCCATAAACCCATGATACGGCTCGGCATCTTGTCGGTGCTCTGGTATTGTGAAGCACGCTTGACAGCAGCCCACGCCGTTGTAGGCACAACGACCAGAACTCACGGGAGCCTGATTCGCCGGCGGAGGGCGCCGCCTTGATGGTGCCGTCATTCCGGATCAGTCGGAGCCCCGATCCACGCCACGTTTCTCTCTGACTTGAAAGCGACCCCGATGGGCCTTGCCGAACGTTTGCCGTTGCTCGCCTCCTGCCGCCGCCTCGCGCGCGGAAGCGCAGCCCGGCTGGCCCTCGTGGCCGCGCTGACCGGCGCGGCGCTGGTCGGGGCCGCCGGCCATGCGTCCGCGCAGGGCGCCGTGCGCTCGGTGCATGGCGACTGGCAGATCCGCTGCGATACGCCGCCCGGCGCCAAGGCCGAGCAATGCGCGCTGATCCAGAGCGTCGTGGCGGAGGATCGCTCCAATGCCGGCCTCACGGTGATCATCCTCAAGACCGCCGATCAGAAGAGCAAGCTGATGCGCGTGGTGGCGCCGCTCGGCGTACTGCTGCCGTCCGGCCTCGGGCTCAAGCTCGACAACGCCGACGTCGGCCGCGCCGGATTCGTGCGCTGCCTGCCGAACGGCTGCGTCGCCGAGGTGGTGATGGACGACAAGCTGCTCGGCCAGCTCCGCACCGCCAAGACCGCGACCTTCATCATCTTCGAGACGCCCGAAGAAGGCATCGGCTTCCCGCTCAGCCTCAACGGCCTCGGCGAAGGCTACGACAAGCTGCCGTAGGCGGCTGTCATCGCAACTTGGTCAAAGCCACAAAGGGCAGCACGGGATTCCCGGCTGCCCTTTGGTTTAACGCGCGCGCCGATCAGACCAGCGTCAGCGTCACGTCGATGTTGCCGCGCGTGGCGTTGGAATACGGGCAGACGATGTGGGCGCGGTCGACCAGCGTCTGGGCCTGCTCGCGATCCATGCCGGGCAGGCTGATCTTCAGTTCGGCCTCGATGCCGAAGCCGGTCGGGATCGGGCCGATGCCGACCGTGCCGGTGACGCTGACGTCCTTCGGGATCGGCAGCTTGTCACGGCCGGCAACGAACTTCATCGCGCCGAGGAAGCAGGCCGAATAACCGACCGCGAAGAGTTGCTCCGGATTGGTGCCGGCCCCGCCGCCGCCGCCGAGTTCCTTCGGCGTGGTCAGGGCGACATCAAGGTTGCCATCGCTGCTGACGCCGCGGCCGTCGCGGCCTCCGGTGGCGGTGGCAGTGGCGCGATACAGAACTTTCTCGACTGACATTTTGCTTTCCTTTCGAGGGTGAAGAGGTTGATTGGAAGTTCGATAATTTTCATCGCCCGGATGATGATCGCGCGCGATATATCAAGAGATGAAGATCGAGATGTGGTGGATCTCCTTTACGCCGCCTGAAACAGCTGCGTTCGAACCTGGGTCAGCTTGCTGCGCAAATCGACGATATCCTCGAGCGAGCCGCCCATCGCGGCGCCGACGCAGTCGGGCACATGTTTAAGCTGCTGGCGCAGCGCCCGCCCCTCGTCGGTGAGGCTGACGATCACCTGCCGCTCGTCCTCCGCCGACCGCTTCCGGCTGACCAGCCCGCGCGCCTCCAGCCGCTTCAGCAGCGGCGTCAGCGTGGTGGTCTCGAGAAACAGCTGATCGCAGATCTCCGAGACATTCACCCGATCCTTCTCCCACAGCACCAGCATCACGAGGTACTGCGGATACGTCAGATCGAACTCGCGCAGCAGCGAACGATAAACCTTGTTAACGCCGAGCAGCGTCGAATACAGCGCGAAGCAAAGCTGGTTCTCCAGCTTCTGCTTGTCGGCAGCGCGCAGCGGCCGGCTCGGCAATGTCGGGGGCGATTTCATGCAAGCATTTTATATCGCGCACGATATATTGTCAAGCGATCCTATTTGGCCAGACCCCGCGTTGCCAAGCACTTCGCCGCGGCAAGCTTGAGCGACGTCGCTAATAGATCTCCAGACAAGTGGCTTCGCCGGCTTCGAAGCTGATGATCAAATCCGCATGGACCCGGAGGAGGGCTGCGACGACCGACCGAGGCTGGTTTCCCGAACGGACCCAGATCACTTTGGGGGGGGGGGGCCGAGCAGCATCGCCATATCGGCGAAGTCAGCGTCTTGAGAGACGATGGTGAAGCCGTTGTGGCGCGCCCAGTCCCAGATCGCCCGATCGTCGGCTTCCATAAGACCTAGGCCGCGGACGTGGCGCGAGTCCGGAAACAGATCGGCGACGTCCCAACAGAGCTTGAAACTGAGATTTTGGTCGAACAGCAGCTTCATCACGAAGCGGTGACGAGCCGCCGTTCACGGTCGGCAGCATATGCAAGCACGGCGCGGATATCCTGCTCGGTAAGCTCCGGGAAGTCCGACAGGATTGCGGCAGGCGACTGGCCTGCCGCAAGCCGACCGAGCACATCCGCGACCGTGATCCGCATATTACGGATGCAGGGGCGGCCGCCGCGTTTACCCGGCTCGATTGTGATGATCGCGCGATAGTCCATGGACGCAGCCTAACACAAATTGCGGATGGGCGCAGGATCAGCTTCCGCCAGCCTCTCGCACAAAGCCGGCTGACCGCCTATCTTCTCAGCCGAACAACATCGGGAACACACCTCATGACCAACCCAGCCCAGACCTCCCTGCTCGACCGCGCCAAGCTTGATCGCGATGTGGTGCGGCGTGAATTGATGCGGGGGCTGCAGGGGGCGGACGACGGCGAGCTGTTTCTCGAATACAGCCAGACCGAGGCGCTGGCGTTCGACAATGGCCGTCTGAAGCAGGCGACCTACGACACCGCGCAGGGCTTCGGCCTTCGCGCCGTCAAGGACGATGCGGTCGGCTATGCGCATTCCTCCGACGTGTCGCTGCCGGCGCTGATCCGCGCCGCCGATGCGGTGGCGGCCGTGCGCAGCGACTACAGCGGCACGCTGGCGGTGGCGCCGTCGCACACCAATGTGCGGCTGTATGGCGACGATAACCCGCTCGACGCGCCCGGCTTCGAGGCCAAGGTCAAGCTGCTCGCCGAGATCGACGCCTATGTGCGCGACAAGGACCCGCGGGTGCGGCAGGTGTCGGTGTCGGTCGGCGCCACCTGGCAGGTGGTCGAGATCCTGCGGCCCGATGGCGAGAGCTATCGCGACATCCGCCCGCTGGTGCGGGTCAACGTCTCGGTGGTGGCCGGCCAGGGCGATCGCCAGGAAAGCGGCTCCAAGGGCTACGGCGGCCGCGAGCCTTATGCGCGCTTCATCGAGACCAAGGCCTGGCGCGACGCCGCCGATGGCGCGCTGCGCGAGGCGGTGGTGAACCTGGAATCGGTGCCGGCGCCCGCGGGCGAGATGGACGTGGTGCTCGGCCCCGGCTGGCCCGGCGTGATGCTGCACGAAGCCGTCGGCCACGGCCTCGAGGGCGATTTCAACCGCAAGAAGACGTCTGCTTTTGCAGGCCTGATGGGCCAGCAGGTCGCCGCCAAGGGCGTCACCGTGGTCGACGACGGTACGATCTCGGCGCGGCGCGGCTCGCTGTCGATCGACGACGAAGGCACGCCGACCAGCCGCACCGTGCTGATCGAGGACGGCATCCTCACCGGCTACATGCAGGATCGCCAGAACGCTCGGCTGATGGGCATGAAGCCGACCGGCAACGGCCGCCGGCAGTCCTACGCCCACGTGCCGATGCCGCGCATGACCAACACCTACATGCTGGCCGGCCAGCACGACCCGGCCGAAATCCTGGCCTCGGTGAAGAACGGCATCTACGCGGTGAACTTCGGCGGCGGCCAGGTCGACATCACCTCAGGCAAATACGTGTTCCAGTGCACCGAGGCCTACCGGATCGAGAACGGCAAGATCGGCGCGCCGCTGAAGGGCGCGATGCTGATCGGCAACGGTCCGACTGATTTGCACCGCATTTCCATGATCGGAAACGACATGCAGCTCGACGACGGCATCGGCACCTGCGGCAAGAACGGCCAGGGCGTGCCGGTGGGCGTCGGCCAGCCGACGCTGCGGATGGATCGGATTACGGTCGGAGGCACCGGCGGATGAACGGCAAAGCGGGCATGATCGGCGGGACTGTACGACGCTGGGGCGCACAGCTCGGGCAATTGGCGGCCGTGGTGGCGATCGTCCTGGTCGGCAAAGGCGCGCTTGCCGAGCCGTTCTACGTGCCGTCCGGCTCGATGGAGCCGACGCTGCTGATCGGCGACGCGCTGCTCGCCTCGAAATATCCCTATGGCTATTCGAGCGCTTCGCTGCCGATCCATGTGGCGTTTCCGGAAACCGGCCGCGTGTTCGGCGCCACGCCGCATCGCGGCGACGTCGTGGTGTTCCGTTGGCCCGGCGATCGCTCGCAGGTCTGGGTGAAACGGGTCATCGGCCTGCCCGGTGACAAGGTCGAGCTCACCGGCGGCGTCGTGCGTATCAACGGCGTCGACGCCAAGGTCACGCCGGACGGCGTCGGCAAGGCCGAGGACGAAGACGGCGCCTACGAGACCGCGACCAAATTCGTCGAGACGCTGCCGGGCGGCGTCTCGCATCCGATCTTCAAGCTCTACGACAACGGCCGGCTCGACAACACGCCGGAAGTCACCGTGCCGCCCGGGCATCTGTTCGTGATGGGCGACAACCGCGACAACTCATCGGACAGCCGCGTGCCGGTGCGCCAGGGCGGCGTCGGCCTGCTGCCGATGGACAACCTCGTCGGCCGCGTCGACGCCATCGTCGGATCTTGGAATCCCAGCGTCCGCAAGGAGCCCCTCACCAACTGGATCTCCGGCTTCCGCGTCGCGCGGTTCTTTACTTCGGTGCATTGATCGTAGTGCATTGATCGTAGCGCATTGATCGTAGGATGGGTTGAGCGCAGCGAAACCCATTGACGACGGCTCGAAGCTGATGGGTTTCGCTGCGCTCAACCCATCCTACCGGTCTTCGCTTAGTGACGACGTCAATTACCGCACCACCCCCGATACAAACCCCGGCTTGCGCCTCGGCGGCTTGATCTGGTTCTTCAAAAAGCAGCGCGCGTTACGCCCGATCAGGCCGGCGCGGGCGAAAGTCCAGGCGCGGCACTTGTTGTCTTCCTCGCAGGCGGCCTTGCAGGCGTCGTCGGCCTCGCCCGACTTCATCTCGAAATTGCGATAGTCGCCACCGAAGCGATCGATCGAGGCCTCGACCGATCCGTTGCGCGGCTCGATCACGCCGGCGCCGCGCACGCCGGAGACGCAGCAATTGCTGGCACTGCGTTGTGGTACGCCGCTCTTCAGCCAGCAGAACGCACCGTCTTCCGGCGCCTGCGGATAAGAGAACGTCCACGAGCGGCAACGCCGGTCGCGTTCGCACATCAGCGCACAATCGGCCGGATCGTTGCTCGACACCGGGGCGCGCAGATAGTCCGCGCCGGGGCGATCGAAGTTCACCTGCGCCCGCGCGCCATGCGGCATCAACGCCGCCGCAGCCGCGACGAGCACGAGTAACCATGCCCTGACCAGGCCGCCTCGTCGCATTAATGCTCGCTCTCGATCAGGCCCACTTCGAACTTGCAAAATATTCAGAGGGCCGCAGTTCCAAATGCCATCAGACGGCGCTCGACCTGTATGCGCGATGAACGGCTGTTTAACCTGGCTCACAGTTTCGAAAGTGCCGCCCGCGGAGCCAAGCACAGATGCCCCGCTCCGTCATGCCGTTCTTTCAGATGTCTTGTCCGACGCAGCGCCTTGCAACGCTGTAACACCCGCTGACAGCGCACACAGTCGCGAAGCGCGGCGGATTGCCGCGTACGAAGCGATCAGGTTCAGAACGCGTATTCGTCGTATGCCGGAGCGACCGAACGGCTCCACGCGCCGTGATATTTCTCCAGCATCTCCTCGGCGGGCGAACGGCCGGCGGCGAGGATATGGTCGAGCGGCGCCAGATGCTTGGATTCGTCGGCGCCGAACGCATCGATGCGCCCGCGACGGCGCAGGCCGGCATGCGATAGGACCAGACACTCCTTGGCGACCTCGAACAAGAAGCGGTTGCCGATCTTCGACTTGAAGCCGAGCCGAGGCACCTCGTCGCGAAGCGACTGACGTTCCTCAGCGGTCCAGCTTTTGACCAGCTCCCACGCCGCATTGAGGCTGGTGTCGTCGTACAGCAGGCCGACCCAGAACGCCGGCAGCGCCGGCAGCCGTCCCCACGGCACGCCATCGGCGCCGCGCATTTCGAGATAGCGCTTCAGCCGCACCTCGGGGAAGATCGTCGACAGGTGATTAGCCCAGTCCGACAGCGTCGGACGCTCACCGGGCATCTTGTCGTTCTTGCCGTCGAAGAAATCGCGGAACGACGAACCCGACACGTCGATATACTGATCGCCACGCTTGACGAAGTACATCGGTACGTCGAGCGCGTAGTCGACCCAGCGCTCGAACCCCATGCCGTCTTCGAACGCCCACGGGATCATGCCCGACCGGGCGTTGTCGGTGTCGCGCCAGATCTCGGAGCGAAACGACAGAAAGCCGTTCGGCTTGCCTTCGGTGAACGGCGAATTGGCGAACAGCGCGGTGGCGATCGGCTGCAGCGCCACCGAGACGCGCAGCTTCTTGACCATGTCGGCTTCCGACGAGAAGTCGAGATTGGTCTGGACCGTGCAGGTCCGGTACATCATGTCGAGGCCGTAGCGGCCGACCTTCGGCATGTAGTTGGTCATGATCTTGTAGCGGCCCTTCGGCATCACCGGGATGTCTTCCCGCGACCACGACGGGGTCATGCCGAGGCCGAGGAAACCGATGCCGAGCGGGGTGGCGATCTCGCGGACCTGGGCCAGATGCGCCATCAGCTCGGCGTGGGTCTGGTGCACATTGTCGACCGGCGCGCCGGACAGCTCGAACTGACCGCCTGGCTCCAGCGAGATCGCCCCGCCGCCGGTGACGTCGTGCAGCCCGATAATGTGCGGGCCTTCCATGATCGGCTCCCAGCCGAGCAGGATCTGCATGCCCTCGAGCAGCGCCTCGATGCCGCGCGCGCCCTCGTAGGGCACCGGGTGATGGCCATCGAGCGTGAACGGCGTCTTCTCGTGCTCGGTGCCGATGCGGAAGTCGCATGGCGGCTTGATGCCCGCTTCGATCCACCCGACGAGTTCGTCGCGCGAGTTCAGCGGCGTCATATCGATCTGGTCACGCGCCATGGGAATTCCGGTATCAGCGCGCAGCAGTCGACGGCGCAGGGTGGGAGCCGCGGATGCAATCGACCGCGAGCCGGAAAGGTGAGCTGTGTATCATCGCGCCGCCGCGGTGTCTTGGTCGTCCGGCACGGCCGGCGTGCCGGTGCAGGCGCAGCCGAGCCGGTCGAGCAGCCCGCACAATCGGCCGGCGTCGGCGTCGGACAGTTTCGACCCAACGTGCTTTTCGATCGCGGCGGAATAGGCGGCCCACATTTTCTTCTGCAACTCGCGTCCGGCGTCGGTGATTTCCACGAACTGGCCGCGTTTGTCCATCTTGCACTCGCGGCGTGCCGCCAGCCCTTCGTCGACCAGCCGGTCGATCAGGCGCGAGGTCGAGTATTGCGGAATCAGCATCTGCTTTTCGAGCTCGACCGGCCGCATCTCGCCGCCCGGCGCGCGCGTCAGCTCGAGCAGCGCGTCATACCAGGCAAGCGGCGGAAAGCCGGCCTTCTTCAATTCCTGCTCGACCGCATCCAGCACACGGCTGCGCACCCGCATCAGGCGGACCCAGGCTGCGGTCGCTTCGGTCGAGGGTTTACGTTTCATCGCCTCATCCATCGTGGCAGGAGTCTACTCCAGCGGATGCAGATGCATCAATCTTGACTCCTCCATGCAGGCGCATTTAATCGCCGGACGCTCTTTTTTCCATGATCTCCCAGGAGAATCTCGATGAAGCTTTATTACGCGCCGGGCGCGTGCTCGCTGTCGCCTCACATCGCGCTGAGCGAATCCGGCCTGCCATTCGAGCTGGTGAAGGTCGATTTGCGGGCGAAGAAAACCGAAAACGGCGACGACTACACGCAGATCAACCCCAAGGGGTCGGTCCCGGCGCTCGGCCTCGACGACGGCAGCGTCCTGACCGAGGGCCCGGCGATCGTCCAGATGATCGCCGACAAGGTCGGTGGCGGTAAGCTCGCCCCCGAAAACGGCACGCCGGAGCGTTATCGCCTGCAGGAATGGTTGAACTTCATCTCCACCGACCTGCACAAGAGCTTCGGTCCGCTGTTCGCCCCGACGCTCGGCGACGATGCCAAGCAGTTCTTCAAGGACCGGATCGCCAAATATCTCGCTTATGCGGACAAGCAGCTCGCCGGCAAGGACTACCTGATGGGCTCGTCCTTCACGGTGGCGGACGGTTATTTGTTCGTGATCCTCACCTGGTGCGACCGGATGAAGATCGACCTGGCGCCCTACCCGAACCTGTCCGCGCTCCGCGCCCGCGTCGCGGCTCGGCCGCAGGTGCAGCAAGCGCTGCAGAGCGAAGGCCTGCTGCAAAAGGCCTGATAGCAAACCACTTCTTCGTCTGAATGCGGCGGCGCGGATCCAATCTGCGCCGCCGTTTTCGCATGTGCGGTAAGCTTCACAGCCCCCCTTTCACAACGCCAGCGTGAAAGTTCGCGGCGTCTTGCTAACCAGCCATTATCCAGGAACCCTGCGCGCATTCCTTCCTGTCGCAACCACAAGAGGTGTTCCGCCCTTGAATTTCCACGCACAAACCGACGTGGAGAAAAAGTGATGAGCACCACCGACAGCGGCACCTCTCCGGACCGCATGAACGCGATGATGGGTTCGGCCGCGGTTTTCGCCGAGCCTCAGGCCACCTCCGAGCCGCAGGGCGGCACGTTCGGCCAGCCCGGCAGCGAGTCCCAGTCGAGCGGTCAGCAGGCGAACGCTGCCAACATGCAGAACGTGCCCGGCGGCACCCTCGACGCCCGGCCGTCCCAGCCGACGGATTCCGGCAACGGACAGGCTGCAGCCCAGCCTGGATCCAGCACGCCGCCCGCGGATGGCGCACAGGCAAGCCCATCGCCGGAGGCCGCTGGTCCGTCGACTGACGCTCACGCGCCCGGCGCTTCGGCTGATGGGGGGGCGGCCGCCGGCGGCGCCACCGACACTCCTCCGGTCGATGCCTCGGCTTCGGCGGGTGCCGGCGGTCAGGGCTCGACCAGTGCGGAGGGCAGCGCCTCAGCCGGCAACAGCGGCTCCTCGGCCGATGGTAGCGCCAACAGCAGCATCACCGACCCGATCGGCGTGAGCGGTCTGGTCGACAACCTGTTGTCGCCGCTCGGCGGCGCCGTCCCGCTTCATCTCGCGGGTCAGGACGCCGTGACCCAGCCGGTGCTCAACGTCGCCAACGCCGCGGTGCTCGACCTCCACAACGTGCTGGAGTCGCTGTCCGATCAAACCGGCACGGCCAGCATCGTGCATGGCCTGACCAATCTGGGCGAGACCATCGGCCTCGGTCAGTTGGGAGCGGAGCCCGGTGCAGGTGGTAACAGCAACCTGTTGACCGATGTGCTCAACCTGCCTGGCGATACGCTCAACGGCGATCTCGGCAGTTCGCTCGACCACATCGGCACCGACCTGACGGACGTCGTCCATGCGACCGCCGGGCTCGGCAATTCGGTGCTCAACGGACCCGATGCGCTCAATCCGATCCCCGAGCTGATCAGCAGCGTGGGGAGTGATCTGCAGTCCAATCCGTTGCTGACGCTCGGCGGCACCGAAGCAGACGGCAAAAGTGGCCTGCTCAGCGGCGTCGTCGGCGATCTGTCGCATTCGTCGAGCGGGCATCTGGTCGATGCCAATGTCGACGGTCTCGGCACCTCGCCGCTGGTCGTCGACGCACTCGCCGCGACCGGCACCGGCCCGCAATCGCCGATCGACGTCAACGTGGTGGACGTGGGACCGAACGGACCGCAGGTCGCCGATATCGGCGTCAACACCGACGCGCCCGCTCCGTTGCTGGCCCCGCTCGCGGGCGGCAACGACGGACTGGTCGGCACCATCGCGCAGATAACCAGCATCGCCTCGACAGATGGCGCGCCGCTGTCCGACCTCGGATCGATCGAAGACGTCGCGTCGATCGCGCCGATCGGCGGCGATCACGGCCTGCTGCATCTGGGCGGCACACAGATCATCTGAACCTGCCCGGTCTGATCGAGGGCGCGGGATACGTCCCGCGCCTTTCCAAGTCGCTCCGTCGTCAAAATCCCATCAAACATAAAAGACGAGAACGCCCGATGATCGGCTCCCGGTTGCGGCTTTCGACGCTCCCCCCTGCGATCCGCGCCGCGCTGGCCGCAATTCGCGTCCCGCTCGTGGTCATTGTGGTGGCCAGCGCGCTGATCAACCTGCTGATGCTGGCGGGCCCGCTGTTCATGCTGCAAGTCTACGACCGCGTGCTGCCGAGCCGCAGCCTGTCGACGCTGACCGGGTTGTTGCTGATCGTCGCGGTGTTGCTGATCATTCAGGGCGTCGTCGATTCGCTGCGCAGCCGGCTGCTGCACCGGATCAGCGAGGCGTTCGACGGCGGGGTCCGCGACGCTGCGTTCGACAGCACCCAGCATGCCGCGCTGACCCGGCGGGACGGCGATCCGCTTCAGACGCTGCGCGATCTCGACAGCGTCCGCGGCTTCATCGCCGGCAGCGGACTGATCGCCGCTTGCGATCTGCCGTGGACGCCGATCTACATCCTGGTCTGCGCGCTGTTTCATCCGCTGATGGGCGTCGGCGTCGCGATCGGCGCGCTCGCTTTGTGCGCCATTACGATCGCCACCGAACTATCGACCCGCACCCCGACCCGGGCGCTGGTCGGCCTTGCCAATCAGCGGCGGACGGCCGCCGAAACCGCCGTGCATCACGCCGAGACGGTGCGGGCCCTCGGGATCGGCGCGCGGATGCGCCAGATCTGGACCGAGCGCAGCGACACCTTCCTCGACGGCCAGCGCCGCGTCGCCGACCTCAATGGTGGCTTCGGCAGTGCCTCGCGCTTTCTGCGCACGGCCCTTCAATCCGGCATCCTGGCGCTCGGCGCCTATCTGGTGGTGCTGCAGGAAGCCACGCCCGGCGTAATGCTGGCGGCGACGATCCTGTCGGTGCGGGCGCTGGCGCCGATCGAACTGGCGATCGCCAACTGGCGCGGGTTCATCGCCAGCCGCGAGGCGTTTCAGCGGCTGTGCGGCCAGCTCAATGCGATGCCGCAGGCCACCGCGCTCACCGAACTGCCGCGGCCGCAGCGCTCGCTGCAGGTCAACAGCGTCAGCGTCACGGCGCTCCGCACCGAGCGCCTGGTGGTCAACAACATCAGCTTCCAGCTCGCGGCCGGCAGCGCGGTGGCGATCATCGGACCGAGCGGCTCGGGCAAGTCGACCTTCGCCCGCGCGCTGGTGGGGATCATGCCGGCGCTGCGCGGCGTGATCCGGATCGACGGCGCCGCGCTGGCGCAGTGGGATCCGGGGCGGCTCGGCGAAGCGATCGGTTATCTGCCGCAGGACGTCGCTTTGTTTGCCGGCACCGTTGCGCAGAACATCGCGCGGTTCGCCGCGGCACCGGACCCGGCCACGATCATCGCGGCGGCGCGCGAGGCCGGCGTGCACGACATGATCCTGCGGCTGCCGAACGGCTACGAGACCGAAGTCGGCGACGGCGGCTCGATGCTGTCGGGCGGCCAGCGGCAGCGCATCGCGCTGGCCCGCGCGCTGTATGGCGATCCGTTCCTGGTGGTGCTCGACGAGCCGAACTCCAACCTCGATACCGAGGGCGAGCAGGCGCTGCTGCAGGCGATCCGGCGGGTGCGGGCGCGCGGCGGCATTCTGGTGATCGTCGCCCACCGGCCGACGCTGTTGTCCGCGGTCGATCATCTGCTGGTGCTGAACGGCGGTCAGATGCAGGCCTTCGGCCGCACCGAAGCGGTGCTGCCCTTGCTGGCGCCGCAGCCGCCCGCCGCGACCGTCGCCAAGCCCGCCGCCGTCAAGCCCGCCGCCGCAAAACCCGCCGCGCCGAAGCGCAAGCGCGCAGCCGCGACCGAAGAGGCCCGCACATGACCAGCACATCGCACTCGATCCGCCAGCACATCATCGCGGTCGTCATCGCGGCCGGCTTCATGCTGGTCAGCATCGGCGTCATGGGCGCCGCCACCGAGATGGCCGGCGCGGTGATCGCGTCGGGCTCGCTGGTGGTGCAGTCGGAAGTCAAGAAGGTGCAGCATCCGACCGGCGGCGTCGTCAAGGAGCTGCGCGTCGGCGACGGCAGCCGGGTCAAGGCCGGCGACGTGGTGCTGCGGATGGACGAGACCGTTGCGCATGCCAATCTGGCCGCGGTCGAGAAAGCCCGCTGGGAGCTGGAGGCGCGGCAGGCGCGGCTCGAAGCCGAGCGCGACACCCGCGACGATGTGCAGTTTCCCGAGGTCCTGACCGCCGAAACCGATCCGACCGCCGCCGCCATCGTGGCCGGCGAGCGCCGGTTCTTTCACCTGCGCCGCGACGCCGCCGAAGGTCAGAAGCGGCAGCTGCGCGAACAGATCGCCCAGCTGACCGAACAGATCGCCGGGCTCGGCGATCAGCTCACCGCCAAGAAGCAGGAGACGGAGTTTCTGGAGAAGGAGCTGGTCGGCGTGCAGCAGCTGTGGGATCAGCGGCTGGTGTCGATCAACCGGCTGACCTCGCTGCAGCGCGATTCCGCAAGGCTGCTCGGCGAGCGCGGCCAGCTCACCGCGGCGATCGCGCAAGCGAAGGGCAAGATTTCGGAGACCGAGCTGAAGATCCTGCAGGTCGACCAGGACTTCCGCAGCGACGTCGCCAAGGAGCTCGCCGAGGTCCGCGCCAAGCTGTCCGAAACCGTCGAAAAGCAGGTCGCGGCCCGCGACGCCGCCGAAAAGCTCGAACTGCGCGCGCCGCAGGACGGGCTGGTCCACGACCTCACGGTGCATACCAAGGGCGGCGTGATCGGCGCCGGCGAAACCGTCATGACGATCGTGCCGGACCAGGATCAGCTGCTGGTCGAAACCCATATCGCGCCGCAGGACATCGACCAGATCCGGATCGGTCAGACCGCGATGCTGCGCTTCACCAACTTCAACCAGCGCACCACACCGGAGATCGACGGCGAGGTGCTGCGGATCGGCGCCGATGTGTCGCGCGACGACAAGGCCGGCGCGTCCTACTTCGTGGTCCGGATCGCGATCCCGCCGGACCAGATCGCCAAGCTCGGCAAGACCCACCTGATGCCCGGCATGCCGGTCGAAGTCTTCGTCCGCACCGCCGAGCGGACGATGCTGTCCTACCTGATGAAGCCGCTGGCCGATCAGATGCAGCGGGCGTTCCGGGAGAAGTAGTAACCCCGACCGCAGCGAGCCACCTCGCCCCGCTCTTGCGGGGGGAGGGTTGGGGTGAG
>NZ_JAJNAL010000051.1 GCF_022271405.1 Rhodopseudomonas infernalis
TTCATCCGCTGTGCCCGCGGCTCGGGGCCCCCCCCCCCGGGGGGGGGGGGGGGGGGGGGGGGGGGCCCGCCCCCCCCCCCCCCCCGGGGCGGGGGGGCGCCCCCCCCCCCCCCCGCGGCGGCGGGGGCCCCCCCGCGAAGAGTTCATCCGCTGTGCCCGCGGCTCACCCCACCCCGCCGTGTACCGCGCTGCGCGCGCTACACGCCGACCCTCCCCCTCACGGGGAGGGTGAAGAGAGTCGCGGAATCGATGCTCCCTCAAAATCCCGCCCGCGTGTTCGTATATGTTCCCGGCGCCGTCGCGTTGGCGTCGAGCAGCCAGCGGGCGCGGGGAGCGGCGTCCAGCGTGTCGGTGAGGCCGAGCGCGAGGCGTTCGGCGCCGGCCCAGGCGATCATCGCGCCGTTATCGGTGCACAGCGCCGGCGGCGGCACCATCAGGGTGGTCTGGGCCTTGGCGGCGACCTCGCGCAACGCGCGGCGGATCGCCTGGTTGGCGGCGACGCCGCCGGCCGCGACCAGCGCCTTTGGGGGGCCGAACCGCTCCTTGAACAGCCGCAGCCCGGCGCCGAGCCGGTCGGCCACCGAGTCCAGCACGGCGGCCTGAAAGCCGGCGCATAGATCGTTGATGTCTTGCGGCTCCAGCGGCGTCAGCCGGCTGGCCTCGTTGCGCACCGCGGTCTTCAGCCCCGACAGCGAGAAATTGGCGTCCGGCCGCCCCAGCATCGGCCGCGGAAACGCGAACCGCATCGGATCGCCGGCGGCAGCCGCGCGCTCGACCTGTGGGCCGCCCGGATAGGGCAGGCCGAGCAGCTTGGCGATCTTGTCGAAGGCCTCGCCGATCGCGTCGTCGACCGTGGTACCGAGCCGGATGTAGTCGCCGACGCCGAGCACCGCGACGATCTGGGTGTGGCCGCCAGAGGCGAGAAACAGGCAGTAGGGAAACTCGGTCGAATCCGTCAGCCGCGGCGTCAGCGCATGCGCTTCGAGATGATTGACGGCGATCAGTGGCGTGGCGTGCACCAGCGCGATCGCCTTGGCGGTCGTCAGCCCGACGATCACACCGCCGATCAGCCCGGGGCCGGCCGCAGCCGCAATGCCGGACAGTTGTGCGAAGCTGGTTCCGGCCTCTCGCATCGCACTGGAGATAATGCCGTCGAGCAGATCGACATGCGCGCGCGCGGCAATTTCGGGTACTACGCCACCAAACGGCGCATGCTCCTCGGTCTGCGAGCGCACCACGTTGGAGAGAATCCGGCCGCTGCCGTCGGCGCGGCGTTCGACCACCGCCGCCGCGGTTTCATCGCAGGTCGTCTCGATCCCAAGCACCAGCAAGGTTTGGTCACTAGTCAAATTGAGCCCTTGCGTTTGCGGCCGAACCGGCGTTCTCCTTGCCTCGCGTAGCATTGCGGGGTCGCGGAATGCAATCATCCGGTCGGCGCCCCGCAGCTCCGTTAAAGTCCGACGGTCCGCCGCTATCGGTGATGATGGCGAAGGCCGCAACGACACCTGTTTGCCTCTCGCATGCGAGGACGCCAGGCGTGGCACTGCTCGTCACCCGCCCACAACCCGATAACGACGTGACCGCTGCGGCCCTTCGCGCCAAGGGTTACGATGTGCTGTTGGCGCCGATGCTGCGGTTCGAGCCGCTGCCGTTTCCGGACGATCCGGACGCCGCCTATCGCGGCGTCATCGTCACCAGTGCCAATGCGCTCCGCGCGATCGCCGATCAGCCCGGCTTCACCCGGCTGCTGAAGCTGCCGTTGTTCGCGGTCGGCAAGCACACCGCGCGCGCGGCCCGCGATGCCGGCTTCACCGAGGTGATCGTCGCCGACGGCGATGCCGCCAAGCTGCGGCTGAAGGTCGCCGACAGCCTGCGCGGGAAAAAGAAGGCGCCCGGTGCGTTGCTGTATCTGGCGGGCGCCGACCTGTCGCGCGACCTTGCCGGTGACCTGCGCGGGGATGGCTTCGACGTGGTGATGCAGACAACCTACCGGATGGTGCCGGTGCCGACCTTGCCGACGAGCGTCTGCGACGATTTCGCCGCCAACCGGATCGAGGCCGTGCTGCATTATTCGCAGCGCAGCGCGCGCGCCTTCGTCGACGCCACGCGTGCGTCGGGCATCGAAATATCGGCGCTGGCGATCCCGCAATGCTGCCTGTCGGTGCAGGTCTCAGATGTGGTGCGCGAAGCCGGCGCCACCCAGGTGATGGTGGCGCGGACCCCCGACGAGCCGGCGCTGTTCGAGGCGCTGGACCGAGCGGTCGCGGCGCCGGCGCGCTAACAAAAGAGCCGGACCGCGTCGACGGATCTGGCGGACAGGTAACGAGGAACGGATGGTCGAGAACAGACCCGGACACGAGGACGCGCAGCCGAAGGGGGACGAACGGGACCAGCCCGCGTCCGAGGCGACGCCCGACAACACCGATCGAACGCCCGACGACGCCATCGAGGCGCAAGCGGCGGCGCCCGCCGACCCGGAGCTTCCGCCCGCCGAACCTCCGGAGCCGCCGACGGCCGAGCCCGAACCGCCGGTCGAAGCTTCGATCGAGCGGCCCGAGACACGGTTCGCCGACGAGCCGAGCCCGCGCGCGGCGCCGAGCGAACCGCATCGGCCCGGCATCGCCGCCGTGATGCTGCCGCCGATCCTGGCGGTCGCCATCGCGGCCGCCGTGGTGGTCGGCGCCGCCAAGACCGGGCTGCTGCCGCAGTTCCTGTCCTCCACCAGCGTCAGCGAGCCGGCCCGGGACGACGCCGCGATCGAGGCGCTCAAGGCGCGGATCGCCGAGCTCGAGGCCCGGCCCAGCGCCGGCGCCAAACCGGTCGCCGATGCCGCCGCGCTCGATGCACTCGCGGCCCGGATCGCCAGCCTGGAAGCGCGGCCGGCTCCGGATGCGACCGCCGCAGCGGCGGCAGCGGATCCGGCGCTGGCCGGCAAGGTCGAGGCGCTGGAGCAGACCGTGGCGACACTGCGCGACGACCTCACGGCGCTGCGCAGCCGCGCCGACCAGCTCGCCGGCACCGTGAAGGACATGAAGGCCGGGGGCTCCGAACCTGCGGCGGCGACGCCTGACACGCCCGCCGACCGTCCGGCCGGAGAAGCCGGGCCTAACGCGGCGGCTGTTGCGGCCATCAACGCGCGCCTCGCCGAGCTCGAACAGGCCGCCAAGGCTTCGGCCGCGTTCCCGAAGTCATCCGCCGCCGCATCGACCGACGACGCGCCGCTGCGCCGGCTGGTCACCGCCACGATGCTCGACCTCACCGTCAAGCAAGGCGCGCCTTACGGTGCGGTGTTGCAGGCGGCGCAGCCGCTCGCCGTCGATCCCGCCGCGCTGAAGCCGCTGCAGCCGTTTGCCGACACCGGCGTGCCGAGCGCCGCAGCGCTCGGGCGCGAGCTGATCGCGCTGCTGCCGAAGCTGCTCGTCGCCGACGACGCCGGCACCAACCCGAACTTCATCGACCGCTTCCAGGCCAATGCCGAGCGGCTGGTGCGGATCCAGCGCTCCGACGCAACGCCAGGGCCCGATCGCACCGCGATCGTCGGCCGCCTCACCGCCGCCGCACAGCGCGGCGACCTTGCCGAAGCGCGGCGCGAACTGAAAGCGCTTGCGCCGGCCGACCGCGCTCCTGTTCAATCCTGGATCGACAAATCCGAGGCCCGTGACCAGGCTCTCGCCGCTTCGCAATCCTTCGCCAGCGCGGCACTCGCCGCGCTGTCAAAACCGTCGCCATAGGATTCCCATGCTGCGCATCATCCTGTTTCTCGTGATCATCGCGCTCGCGGCGGCGGGCGCCGCCTGGGTGGCTGAACAGCCCGGCGACGTGGTGCTGTCGTGGAATGCCTGGCGCGCCGAGATGCGGCTGCCGGTGTTTATCCTCGGGCTCGCCGGCGCGCTGGTCGCGCTCGGCCTCTCCTGGTGGATCATCACCGGCCTGTTGCGGGCGCCGGGGCGGATGAAGCGCGGCCGGGTCGAGCGCCGCAGCGGCCGCGCCCGTCACGCCATCACCCAGGGCCTGCTCGCGGTCGGCCATGGCGATGCCGCCGCCGCCCGTCAGCACGCCACCGCGGCGCGTCGCCATGCGCCGCACGATCCGCTGGCGCTGCTGCTGCAGGCGCAATCGGCGCAGCTTGAAGGCGATCGCGAGGGCGCGCGCCGGGCGTTTCTGGCGATGGCCGGGCGCGACGACACCAAATCGCTCGGCATGCGTGGCCTGTATATCGAGGCGCAGCGCTCGGACGATCCCTACGCGGCGCTGGCGATCGCCGAAGAGGCGCTGCGGCTGCATCCGAACGCAGCCTGGGCCTCGCATGCGGTGCTCGGCTTCCGCTGCGCTCGCGGCGACTGGACCGGCGCGCTGGAGATCCTGGAGACCAACCTCTCGGCCGGGCTGGTCGACAAGAAGGCGTTTCGTCGTCAGCGCGCAGTGCTGCTGACGGCTCGCGCGCTCGACGTCGAGGACAGCGACGAGAGCCTGTCGCGCGACAGCGCGCTGGAGGCCAACAAGCTCGCCCCGAACCTGGTGCCGGCTGCGGTGCTGGCGGCCAAGCATCTCGCCCAGACCCATCAGGTCCGCCGCGCCATGAAGGTGATCGAGACCGCCTGGCAGGCCGGTCCGCATCCCGATCTCGCCGAGGCTTATGCGCATATCAAGCCGGGAGATGCGCCGAACCTGCGGCTGGCGAGGGTCGAAAACCTGATCGCCAAGAACGCGCAGGATTTCGAAAGCGCTCTGGCGGTCGCCCGCGCCGGCATCGACGCCGGCGCCTACGCCCGGGCACGCCGCGCGCTGGAGCCGTTCATCGACAATCCGACCCAGCGGGTCGCGATGCTGATGGCCGAAATCGAGCATGGCGAGCGCGGCGACACCGCCAAGGCGCGGGCCTGGACGCTGCGCGCCGTCCGGGCGCTGCCGGATGCGGTGTGGACCGCGGACGGCTACATCTCCGATCACTGGCGTCCGGTGTCGCCGGTCACCGGCCGGCTCGATGCGTTCCAGTGGCAGGTGCCGCTCGCCGCTCTGCCGAGCAAGAAGACCGTGGTGATCGAGGACAATCCGTTCCACGACGCCCTGATCGCCTCCTCGGCGCCCCAGGCGCTGCCCCCCGCCCAGACCGACGAGCCGGTCACGGTCACGATCGAGCCTGCCGCCGAAACCGCCGTGGTGACGCCGACCGAGCCCGAGGCGGTGGTGACCGTCGAACCCGAGCCGACCGACAAGCCGAAGGACCCCAAGGACGCCCCCAAAGCGGCTGCGTCCGATGCGCCGGCCGAAACCGTGATCCCGATGCCGTCGCCGCCGCTGTTCCACCGCCGCGCGTCGTCGGCCCCGCCGGTGATCCCGATCGTTCGTGCCCCGGACGATCCGGGCGTCGACGAAGACTCGGCGCCGGAGGAATTTGCCGAGCGCCCGCCCGCGCCGGCCGGCCAGGGCGGCAGCTGGCGCGGCTATCGCCCGCCGCGCTAGGATTTCGGGCGCCGGAACGGCCGCGGTTCTTGCCAATCCGGCCGCCGGCCGATATCAGGAGCCGGAGTTTCGACAGGTCAGCGTTTTCGGGCGGAGCATCACCCCTCCCGAAGGTCGCCGCAATAGCTCAGCTGGTAGAGCACGTCATTCGTAATGACGGGGTCGGGGGTTCGAATCCCTCTTGCGGCACCACCCTTTGTTCTCCTGTTCCCGTCGCGTTTCAAGTTCCCCGTCGCGGGTTCCGCCGCGTCGCTCATCGCGTCTGCGCACGCCAACGCTTCGCAAACTCATTCGCAACGTTGACGCGATTGACCCAGTCGGGTGAATGACGGCGCCATGCTGTTCAGTTCGCCGGTCTTTCTGTTCCTGTTCCTTCCACTTCTGCTGCTGCTGTATTGGAGCGCGCCGCGGGCATGGCGCAACGGCGTGCTGCTGGTCGCCAGCATTCTGTTCTACGTCTGGGGCGAGCGCTTCTTCTTTGTGGTGATGCTGGCCTCGATCGCCGCGAACTGGCTGATCGGGCTGGCGCTGGATGCGCTCGAAGGACCGCGGCAACGCAAGGCGATGGTCGCCTTCGCGGTGGTGCTGAACATCGGGCTGCTGGCGGTCTTCAAGTACACCGAATTCCTGGTCGGCAATCTCAACGATCTGCTCGCTGTCGTCGGCGTTGCGCCGGTCAGCGTGGTGTCGCCGCATCTGCCGCTCGGCATCTCGTTCTTCACCTTCCATGCGCTGTCCTACGTGATCGACGTCTATCGCCGCGTCGCCACCGCGCAGCGCAAGCCGATCGACTTCGCGCTGTACATCGCATTCTTCCCGCAGCTGATCGCCGGGCCGATCATCCGCTATCACGACATCTACAAGCAGCTGACCCGCCGCACCGTCACGCTCGAGCTGCTCGCCTCCGGCACCGAGCGGTTCCTCGCCGGCTTCGGCAAGAAGATGCTGCTGGCCAATCCGCTCGGCGAGGTCGCCGATCAGATCTTCGCGCTGCCCGCGGGCGAACTCAGCCCCGGCGCCGCCTGGCTCGGCGTGATCTGCTACACGCTGCAGATCTATCTCGATTTCTCGGCCTATTCGGACATGGCGATCGGGCTGGCGCGGATCTTCGGCTTCCATTTCCTGGAGAACTTCAACTACCCGTATCGGGCGCAATCGCTGCAGGAATTCTGGCGGCGCTGGCACATTTCTCTGTCCAACTGGCTGCGCGACTATCTGTACATCCCGCTCGGCGGCAGCCGTGTGGCCAATTGGCGGATCTATCTCAACCTGTTCATCGTGTTCTTCGTCTGCGGCCTGTGGCACGGCGCCAACTGGACCTTCGTGGTGTGGGGCATGATCCATGGCGGGTTTCTGATCATCGAGCGGCTCGGCCTGGCGCGCTGGCTCGCGCGGCAGCCCGGCGCCGTGCGGCACGCCTATGCGCTCGGCGTGGTGTCGCTTGCCTGGGTGTTCTTCCGCTCGGCGGATGTCACTCAGGCGGTGCACTATCTGCAGGTGATGTTCGGCATCGGCGGCAGCGCGCTGTCGCTCGACTTCCTGCGCTACGTCGATCCACTGGTGGTCATCAGTCTGGTCATCGGCAGCCTCGCGGCCGCCGGCGTGTTCACGCGGCTGACCTCGGACTGGCGCTGCCGCGCCGGTCAGCGCGACGGCGTGCTGCATCCGCCGCTCGAGGCGGTGCGGCTCGATGCCGACGGGCGGTGGGTGCTTGGCCTGCGCCTCGTCATTGCGCTCACGGTCGGTGTGCTGGGCTGCAGCCAGGTCGCGGCCGGCACCTACAATCCGTTCATCTATTTCAGGTTCTGACGATGTCGCAGATGTCCTTGTCGGCTCGAATTTACGCGGGCGCGCTGGTCGGGGTGGCGCTGCTGTTCTTGGCGGCCGGGCTGATCACCACGGTGGTCCGGCAGACCGCGGTCAGCAGCGGCGAGAATCGAAGCTTCGCGCAGTTGCCGGCCTGGCCGCGCTCGCTCGCCGAATGGGAGGGTTTCCCGCAGCGCTTCGACGATTACTTCAACGACCAGTTCGGGCTGCGCACGCTGCTGTTGCGGCTCAACACCAATGTCGGCGCGCTGATGCTCGGCCGCCTGCCGTCGAACCGCGTGATCCTCGGCCAACACGACTGGCTGTTCTACGCCGCCGACGATTCGCTCGACCTCTACGCCAACAAGCGCCCGCTCAGCGCCGCGCAGCTTGCGGACGCACGGGAAGCGGTGGTTGCACGGATCAGCCATGCGCGACAGCTCGGCGCCGCCTATATGCTGGTCATCGCGCCCGACAAGCACTCCATCTATCCCGAGCACATGCCGCGATTTCTGGCGCGCCGCGATCGGCCGTCCCAGCTCGATCAGCTGCTCGCCGTCACCAAGCCGGCAGGGCTGCCGGTCGTTGATTTGCGGGCCGCACTGTTGCGCGGCAAGGACGAAGGCCTCGTCTACTACAAGGATGATACCCATTGGACGGAGTGGGGCGCTTATCTGGGCTATCGCACCCTGATGGCGGCGCAGCCGCTGCCCGATGTGCCGCTGCTGCAGATCTCCGCTCGCCAATATTCGGTCGCGAGCGACGTCAAGGGCGATCTCGCCAAGACGGCCAATCTGCCGTGGGTGGAGCGAACGGTCCGGGCCGATCCGGCAGCGATGCGCTGCGCCGCGACCGGGACCCCGCTCGAACCGCTTTCGCCGAATCTATTGATCGCCCGATCGCAATGCGCCAGTGCGAACTACAAGGTCGTCTATATCGGCGACTCGTTCATCGATTCCATCATGAAATACGTGTCGCAGAGCTTCGGCGAAGTCGTCTACATCTCCCGCTCCGGCTTCACGCCGTGGCGCGACGTGCAGTCCGTCGTCGATCGCGAGGCGCCCGACCTGATCATCGAACAACTGGTCGAGCGCCACGTCTCGTCGATCGCGGACGCCCGCGCGCGCGAGTGACGGAGCCGCGGCGTCTTGCGGGCTCCGTCGTGCTCGGGTGATTACTCCGCCGCCATCAGCGACGGGGCTGCGTAGGGGGCGCCTTCTTCAATCGGTAGCGACGGGTCGCGCGACCATTCGTTCCAGGAGCCGAAATACAGGCTGACGTCCTTGATGCCGGCTTCCTTCAGCGCCACCAGCGTGTTCGACGCGCGTGCGCCCTTAAAGCAGTACAGCACGACCGGCGTATCCGCCGTGATGCCGACGCTGGCGCATTCGGCCATGATTTCGGCGGACGATTTGAACATCGGGCCGGTCGGCGACGGCTTCATCATGCGGTACCATTCGATCCAGACCGCGCCGGGGATGCGGCCCTTGCGCGGGCAGAAATCCTTGCCGTAAGGCGACGAGCTCTCGCCGATCCATTCGTCGACGTCGCGGGTGTCGAGCTTGACCTTGGACTGGTCCGAGACCGCCGCCTTCATGGATTCGAGGTCGACCAGAATCGACGCCGCCGCAGGATCGACGGTGAACGTCTTGGGCGTCGGGGCCGGCACGTCCGTGGTGGTCGGCAGTCCGGCCGCCGTCCAGGCCGTATAACCGCCGTGCAGGATCTTGACCTTCGGATAGCCCAAGTAGGTGAGCAGCACATAGCCGCGGCAGGATTGGCCGAAGCCGGTGTTCATCGACTGTTCGTAGATCACCGCGCTCTCGTCGCCCGAGAGACCCGCAGCCCCGAACGCGGCGGCGAATTTGTCGCTCATCTCCTTGATGCCTTCGGGCGTCGAGGTCGCGAGGTACGTGAAGATCTCGTGGATGTTGACGGCGCCCGGAATATGGCCGGCCGCGTAGCTGCCGGGATCGCGGGTGTCGATCACCACCGTCATCGGCGACGACAGCATCTCGGACAGCTCGGTGGGCGTGACAAGAACCTTCTCGGTCATCAGTTCGCTCCTGTGTTCGTCGTTGCACGTGGGCTCGCAAGGGAATCTCCGCACAGGGCGTCGCCCTGTGGTGACTGCTGCCGGGCGACGCGGCCCGGATCGGGCGGTTAGTTGGCCATGTCGGCCAGCATCTTGCGGAGCTGCTTGGTGGCGGGGGTGACGATCGCCACGAAGTAGGCCTCGCGCAGCCGGCGCTGCGCCGTGGCACCGGCCACGTAGCCGCGTGCGCCGCAATGGAGCATCGCGGCGTGCGCGGCTGCGACCGACGCATCGCCAGCGGCGAGCCGCGCCTCGATCACCGCCCGCCAGTAGTCACGGTCGCTTTCGAACGGCGTGGCTGCCAAGCGCGCGACCTCGGCCTGCATCGCCGCAAGTTGCTCGGCGATCGGTTCGGGCTGCACGTCGAGATATTTGTTGACGTGGCCGAGCGGGCCTTTGCACTGCTCGATCAACCGCAGGCAGTCGCGGATCAGGCCGAACGCCATGCCGGCCTGCAGCAGGATGAAGCCGGCGCGGATCCGCTTGATGTAGTCGTCGACCGGATCGGCGACGATCCAGGCGTCCGGCACCATCACATCGCGTAGCTGCAACGCAAAGGTGCGGGTGCCGTCCAGAGCGGTGAATTTCGCGTTGTCGGCGAGGCTGACGCCCGCCGCCGCGCACGGAATCACCGCCATCACGTTGTGCTTGGTGCCGCCGTCGTCGACCTCGAAAATGCCGCCGAAGTAATGATCGGCGCCGAGGTTGGAGACGTAGGGCAGCAGGCCCTTGACCACATAGCCGCCGGCGACACGGTGGCCCTTCAGCCGCATGGGCTCGATGCCGAACAGAGACTTCATCGGGTTCGAGAGCGCGGTGCCGCCGAGCACTGCACCGCTGGCGATCTGCGGGCCTATACCGGTCCGCAGGCTGTCGTTGTCGGACGCATAGATGTACCAGGCGAGCGCGTCCTGGCACCATATGCAGAAGGCGGTGGACAGGCAATGCTCGCCCGCCGCCGCCATCGCGTTGATCGAGGTCATCAGATCGAGGCGCGGGCTGAGGCCGGGCAAATGATGCGCGTAGGCGCCGAGACGCCCGTAATGACGCATCAGATCTTCCGGGTAGTAGCCCTCGGTATCGATCCGGTTGACCAGCGACGGCAGCTCGCGCGCCGACAGCGCCCGGATCGCTTCGACGACGTCGGCACCCGGAAGCGCCGCCGCATCGCTTGGCATCACTGACTGTACATCCAGCATGGCACCTGTCCGCTGTTGGCGTGGGTCGGGATCAGGTCAGGGTCACGTCGAGATTGACGGGCCGCGAAAACGTGTTGGCGACCGGCGACCACAGCCGCGCATGCGCCACCAGCGCGTCGAGTTCTTCACGCGGGCGATCGGCCTCGAACTTCACCTTGGCGCGCACGTCGGTGAAGCCGACCGGCTTCTCGGAGAGATCGCCGGTGCCCCAGACGCCGGTGATGTTGAGGTCGCCTTCGAGTTCGATCTCGAGCGTGTAGACGGTGATGCCGCGGGCCACCGCGTTGGCGTGGATGCCGACCGCGAGACAGGAGCCGAGCGCGGCGAGCGAAGCTTCCGACGGGTTCGGCGCGGTGTCGTCGCCGAGAAGGCCCGGCGGTTCGTCGACGATGTAGGGCGGCAGGCTGCGGACGAAGTTGAGGTGGCGGAAGCGGCCCTCGGCCACGGTCTTGCACTTCAGCGTCTTGACGGCCGTCGGGTCGGCCTTGCCCTTCGCGATCAGCTCGTCGAGGCCGGCCTTGTCGATCGGCGTCAGGCAGCCGGTCATGGCGGTCGGCGTGTCGGGTGTCAGGCAGGCGGTCATCGCGGTGGCGACTTTGGTCATGGGATCTCCCTGGGCTAAAAGATACAGACCGTTCTGTATTAGCAGGAAGCGTGCCAAGGCGAGGTCGGGAAAACCGTAGTGATTTCAACGGCGCATCGGAGGTTGAAACTGCCTACGAATTCGCCTGCGCTGCAATTTCAGTCAGACATGCCTCGCAAATGCGCTAAGGCGCGGCCGTTACGAACAGACCATTCGGTTTCCCCGATTGCGGCCGCCCAAAGCCCGGCGTATGTGCGTAGGTATGGACCAAGCCGTGCTTCCACCTAGCAACGAGCGCGCCGAGGCGCGGATGTCGCCGCGCGAGCGGCTGATGGAGAGTGCGCGCACCTTGTTCTGCCGCTACGGCATCAATTCGGTCGGCGTCGACGCCATCATCGCCCAGGCCGGCACCGCCAAGACCACGCTGTATAAGCTGTTCGGCTCCAAGGACGGGCTGGTCGAAGCCGTCCTCGAACGCGAGGGCGAGGCCTGGCGCAGCTGGTTCATGGAGGAGATCGACGGTCCGGGCGGTTCGGCGCGCGAGCGGCTGGACCGGATCGGTCCGGCCCTGAAGGCGTGGTTCACGCGGCCCGATTTTTACGGCTGCCCATTCATCAATGCCGTCGGCGAATCCGACAAGGCCGACGACCGGATGCGCAATCTGGCGATCGCCCACAAGACGATCGTGCTCGACCGGCTGACGGCGCTGTGCGCCGAGGCCGGCATCGACGATCCCGCCGAGGTTGCGCATACGCTGGGACTGGTGATCGACGGCGCCATCGTGATGGCGCTGGTGACGCGCAAGCCGAGCGCCGCCGATGTCGCCGGCCGCGCCTGCGCGGCGATCCTGCCGCACTAACTGTTACTTGCCGAGAATCTCCCGCGCCCGCTCGCGCACCAGGAAGATCGAAGCCGCCGGCGTCAGGTGGCTGCCGTCATGCGTCACCGGCGTGCCGCTGCCGTCCGGCGCTGCGAGCAGGCAGCCGTCCGGATTGCAGAAGCTCTGCGTCGGCGAGATGAACTCGGCGCCCTCGGACTCGAACAGCGATCGCAGCCGCTGATTGTCGTCCGCATGGGTCGAATCGAGATGGCGGCTGTCGCGCAGTGGAATCTGCGCCGGGGTGATCATTCCGGCCGCCAGCTCGCGATAGGCCTGCGCCAGCACCCGCTTCGGCGGGGTCCGCCAGGTCGGCACTCGGCCGACCACGACGATGCGCCGAACCCCGAGTGCGCGTAGTTCGCGCAGCGTGGCGTGGATCAGCGCGTCGGCGGCTGCGGGGTCGGCGTCCGGCCCATCGTAATTGTGCCATTGCCGCGCAGCGAGGATGACGGTGTCGGGCTTCAGCGCGCGCAGCCGTTCGTGCACGCGGTCGTTGCTGGCACGGCAGAACCTGGCCTCGATCCCCTCGAAGCCGAAGATCGGCGGGCAGCCGCCGGCGGTGTATTGCGACAGCCGGAAGCCGCGGCCGTCGCGCTGCAGGGCGCGCAGGCCCGGATAGAGATGCGCCGCATGGGAATCGCCCCACAGCACGATGCGCGGCGCATCGGCCGGCGCCGCATCGTCGCACTCCGCAGAGAAAATCTTGTCGCCGCCGAGGAAGCAGGTGTCGAGCCGATAGGCGGTCGTCGATTCGCCCTGCAGGTCGGCAGTGATGGCCTTCAACTCGGGCCCGAACCGCGACGGAAACCCGCCGGCCGCATGGATGACGGCGCCGGCCAGCCCGACCACGGCAAGCGCCGCGAAGGCCGCCGCGGTCTTGCGGCGTGTCGGACGATAGCGAAACGGCAGCTCGACGATCCGATAGGTGAAGTAAGCCAGCGCGAACGCCATCAGGACGGCGATCAGCTTCATCAACGGCGGCGGCTCTTCGCCGAACCGCACGATCCGGATCGCCGCCAGCAACGGCCAGTGCCACAGATACAGCGGATAGCTGATCAGCCCGATCGACACCATCAGGCGATTGCCGAGCAGCACCCGGCTCACACCCGTCGCGGGCCCTGCGGCGATCAGCAGCGCCGCGCCGAGCACCGGCAGCACCGCCCACCAGCCCGGAAAGCCGCGTTCGCTGGTGATCAGGAGCGCGCCGATGCCGATCAGCAGCAATCCGAGCCAGGCACCGCAAGCCCGCACCATCTTCTCATGCGGCGCGAGACGCGCGCACAGTGCTCCGAACCCCGGCATCGCCGCGAGATCGCGATCCGGCCCCGCAATCGTCGCGATCGCCAGCAGGCAGCCGACCATCAGCTCCCAGAACCGTGTCACCGGCAGATAGAACGCCGCGAGCGCGTGGGACGGCGTCAGTGCGATGTTGGCGATGAACGACGCCAGCAGGACGGCGACCGCCACGAGCAGCGGACCGTGCTTCCATCGCCACGCCAGCAGCAGCACCGGAGGCCACAGTAGATAGAATTGTTCCTCGACGCCGAGCGACCATAGATGCAGCAGCGGATTGAGTTCGGCCGCGGCCTCGAAGTAACCGGCGTCGTACAGCAGCGACAGATTGGAGAGGAACGCGGCGCCGAAGCCGATCGAGCGGCCGGCGTCGCGATAATCGACCGGAAACAGCACGAACCAGCCGACCACCGCGCAGCTGATCAGCACCAGCGTCAACGCCGGAAAGATCCGGTTGATGCGCCGCGCGTAGAACACCCGATAGCTGAAATCGTCGGCGCGGCGCGCCTGACAGATGATCGAGGTGATCAAGAAGCCGGAGATCACGAAGAAAACGTCGACACCGATGAAGCCGCCGCGAATCGACGCCGGAAAAGCGTGGAACGCGACCACCAGCAGCACCGCGATGGCGCGCAGTCCGTCGATATCGCTGCGGTAGGCTGGCCTCATCGGCTCTCGCGCTGGTGAAGGGGCTGGGCGTTGCGGCCCCGTGCATCGCGAAGCGAGGCTGCGGTGTCAAGACAGGCCCGGCTCGAGGATGGCGGGCGAGGGTCGCTCATCACAAGGTCGAACGCCGCGGCGTGGGATTTGCGCGGCCTGAGAGCGCGCGATAACACTGCGGTGAAAGCCGGGAGCAGCGGCCAGCGAGGCATCGCGATGAAAATCTTGAGGAACCGGATCGAACTGGCCACCACGGCGCCGATCCAGATCATCGACATCACGGCGCACATCCGCGACTACGTCACCGGCAGCGGCATCACGGACGGGCTGCTCACCGTGAGCTGCCTGCACACCACCGCGCGGATCAACGTCAACGAGCGTGAGGAACAGCTCGAGCGCGACATGCTGACGTTCCTGAAGCGATTCGCGCCGCGCGACGGCGACTATCTGCACAACCTCGCGCCGATCGACGGCCGCGACAACGCGCATGCGCATCTGATCGGGCTGTTGATGAATTCGTCCGAAACGATTCCGGTTGCCGGCGGCGCGCTGGTGCTGGGCGAGTGGCAGTCGGTGTTCTTCATCGAACTCGACGGCCCGCGGCCCAAGCGCGGCATCGAATTGCAGATCCTCGGCACATGACGGCCTCCTCTCGGGCAGCGGAACCACGGATATGACGCCTGACGACATCGCCGGCTTCTACGCCAGGCGCGCCGACCTCGATCTCGACGATTACATCGAGCTCGATTTCGACTTCGAATGCGCCGGCGATCCACGCGAAGCGGCGGCGCATCTGTGCAGCGAACAGTCGACCGCGCAGTGGCGCCGTGTCGGCGTCGACGAGGATTTCCGGCCGCGCTTCGCCGCCAAGGTGCTGGAGCTCTCGGCCGAGAAGCGGCCGGGCGGCTTCAGCACCGCGGTCACATGCACGGTGCGCGGCGAGGTGCACGCCTGCCGCGTGACGATCGCGCATCCGCATCGCAATTTCGGTCCGAAGATTCCGAATCTGTTGTCGGCGGTGTGCGGCGAGGGCGTGTTCTTCTCGCCCGGCATCCCGCTGATCAGGCTGCAGGACATCCGCTTTCCCGACGTCTATCTGGCGTCGTTCGAGGGGCCGCGCTTCGGCATCGAAGGGCTGCGCGAACGGCTGCAGGCCTATGATCGGCCGATCTTCTTCGGCGTGATCAAGCCGAATATCGGGCTGCCGCCGGAGCCGTTCGCCGAGCTCGGCTATCAGAGCTGGCTCGGCGGTCTCGACATCGCCAAGGACGACGAGATGCTGGCCGATGTCGACTGGTGTCCGCTGGCCGAACGCGCCGCGCTGCTCGGCGACGCCTGCCGCCGCGCCTCGGCCGCCACCGGTGTGCCGAAGATCTATCTCGCCAACATCACCGACGAGGTCGACCGGCTGACCGAGCTGCACGATATCGCGGTCGATCATGGCGCAGGCGCGCTGTTGATCAACGCGATGCCGGTCGGGCTGTCGGCGGTGCGGATGCTGCGCAAACACGCCCGCGTGCCGCTGATCGCGCACTTCCCGTTCATCGCCGCATTCAGCCGGCTGGCGAATTACGGCATCCACTCGCGGGTGATGACGCGGCTGCAACGGCTCGCCGGCTTCGACGTGGTGATCATGCCGGGCTTTGGGCCGCGAATGATGACGCCGGAGCACGAGGTGATGGACTGCGTCCGCGCCTGCCTGGAGCCGATGGGGCCGATCAAGCCGTGCCTGCCGGTGCCGGGCGGCAGCGACTCGGCGGCGACGCTGGAGACCGTGTATCGCAAGGTCGGCAGCGCCGATTTCGGCTTCGTGCCGGGGCGCGGCGTGTTCGGCCACCCGATGGGGCCGGCGGCGGGCGCCGCCAGCATCCGTCAGGCGTGGGACGCCATCGCGGGCGGCATCGCGGTCGCCGATCACGCCCAAACTCATCCCGAACTCGCCGCGGCGCTGGCGGCGTTCGGCGGCCGCTGAGCGCGGCCGCGCGCAGGGCGGGATTAGCGCGGCAGTTCGGTGAAGCTCACCACCACGGCTGTTCGGCGGCCCTGCGTCACAGCGCCATCGCGGTGGATGCCGGCCGGGTCGAACAGCACCGCATTGCTGTGCGGGGTGGTGACGGCGACCTGTTCGTTCTGGATCGCCGCGGTGAAATTGCCGTCGGCGACCAGATCGGCGCCGAACGTCGCCTTGCGCTGCAGGCCCGCGGGCAGCGCGTAGAACGTCTCGCGCCATGCCTGCAAGGTCGACGACAGACCGGCGAGATCGTTGGCGCGGCGGATCAATCCGTCGCCCAGGCGTTTCGCCGCGAGGTTGCTGCCCGCCACATAGGTCAGCGGCCCGTTGGCCGACCCGACTTCGCCGAGATAAATCACCAGCTTCAGCACGTTGCTGCCGGGCTCGACCTTGAAGCCGTCGCACGGCGACATCTCGACGCTGACATCCGCGAACGGGCTCGGCGCCGGCACGCTCGAGGCCTCGGCGATCTCGGCCACGATCCGGCCGACCCCGACCGGGCGTTTGAGATAGGCGCTGGCGGCTTCGGTCAGGCCGAGATCGGCGACGGTCTGGTTGAACCAGCGATACAGATCCGGCGCGGCGGCGGCATCGACCCCGATCCGGCCGCGCTCGGGATCGCCCGCGAGACCGCCGCGCTGCTCCAGCGCGCTCAGTTGCGGTGCCAGCTGGGTGCGGATCCGGGCGATCGCGTCGGTGCCCAGCGTAACCGGCACGAAGCCGTCGGCCTGCAGCGGGGTGAAAACCGCGGCGCCGCGTTCGGTCTTCGGCGCATAAGCGCGGCCGGCGGTGAACCGCGACAGCCGCTGCAGCAGGATCAGGCGCAGATAAGTCGGCAGATGGCGCAACAGCGCCACGATCGGTTTGCCGCTGGCCGCCGGGCGCGGCAGGTGTTCGATATCGATGGCACGCTGTGCGGTGGCGAGCAGGAAGCCGTAGCCGAAGTAACCGAGCGCCTTCAATCTCGCGCCGAGCATCGGCATCGACATCACGCGGCCATAGGCCGGATGGGCGTCGTAGTCGATCGTCGGCAGGTGATCGAACGGATAGGACTTACCTTCGGATTGCATGACCCGCCCCTCCAGAGACACAGCAAATGCGATAGACACCAAATGCGGACTATGGGCGGCAGCTCCGAGTCGCGCGAGATAGCAATACGGCGATGTTGGATGTAGCGGCGGCGTCCGATGGTTGCGGTCGGCGTCGCTGTGTCGGAAGTCGTGATGGCCGCAGTGGCGCGATGTCGCGGCATCAGCCGCACGCGCAACGCCGCAGCCCGCGTTCCGAGACGGCGCCTGTCAGGACTTCGCTAAGCGACGATCAGATCCAGGCGAAGTTGGCCGCCGGCCGCGCGGTGCGATTGAGCAGCGAGCGCATCAGGCAGCGCTCGATCTGAACGGACGACACCGTGGCGGCGTCGGCGCCCACCACCGCGCAAGCGTCGGCGCGTTCGGAGAAGATGCGTCCGCTGGTGACGATAGCGAGGGCGGGATTGCGCGAGGCGCGGCGAATTTTCCGGATCGTCTCGGCGACGCGCGGCAGCCAATGGCCGCGCCGCAGCGCCGGGCTCAGCGACAGGTTGACGGCATCGAACCAGCCGTTCGCGACCAAATCGGCCAGCGCGGCATCTGTGTCCGGGAATTCACTGACAGTGTTCCAACCGGCTTGGCGCAGCAGCTCGGAATGCAGCGCCGCACAGAACGAATGCGGCTCGCCGGGCTGCGACACGATCAGCACGGTCCGCGGCTGCGAGCGAGTCAGCGGCGCCGACAGCAGGTCGAAGCTGATCCGGCGCATCGCGGTCTGCAGATGGCACAGGCCGATCGTCACCTCGAATTCGCTGCAGGCGTCGTCGCTCCACAGGTCGCCGAGCTTGCGGGCGGTCGGCTCGAACAGGCCGGTGAACAGCGCGGTCGGCGAAGCCGCGCGCGTCAGCGCCTGATCGATCAGGTCGAACGCGTCGGCGAGATTGGGAGCAATCAGCAGCCGCGCCAAGTCTTCGGCGCGGGCTTCGGCCGGGTCCTTCGCCGGGCGCGCGCGCTCCGGCGCGGCGACGTGCTTGACGAGAAGATGCGGGATGACCGTCGAGACAATGCTTTCTGGCACGGCGCTTTCTGGATGCACGGCACGCACTCGATCTGGTTGCCCTCGGACCACGATGAACGGGAGAACTGTCTGAACCAGCGAGCCTGCCGAGGGGAAGCAGATCGGGTTTGCGTGCGTGGGCGCTGGGGCTCGTAGCAAACCCGACAGCGCCATTGCCACTTTCGGAAGGAGCCCCGGAATCGGCAAAGCGTCTTTGCTCTGGATCAAAACGGGCGGCGGCCGCTGGCGGGGACATTCAGTCAGTCAGTCGCAGGACCTTCGTGCGACCTCAGCGGCGATGGTAACTAGGTAATCTGAATCCGCGCGCGGAGCATGATACCATTGCGAGCGATGGCGCGACCCGTTTGCTTGTCGTGAAGCTAGGCGAATCAAGATTCCGAGTATTCAATCCGACCGATCGCAACTCGCTTGCAGTGTCGCCCAAGTTTGGCGACGGAACGTCGCAGTCGCGGCCGATCAGGATCCGATTAGCACCGAAAAGGTAAGTCGCTGCAGTTAGTTCGGAAAGACTGAAGCCCGATTGCTCGTTTGTTCTGAATCAATCGATCTAGTTAGCAACCACGTATATTTACAGTTGTGCGAATCAGCGCAACACTGAATCGATGAGTCGATCAAGCTGAGCAACTTCCGAGTTTAAACAAAAGGTTAGACCGGTTTTTGACTCTCTGATGATTCGCGATTCTACGAACGAGTGCCTGATTACCAGCGCTCGTTCATCGTTCCGGCGTGGTGCGTATTGGCGAGACCGGACAAGACCGACTCCGCCGCAATTAGAGGTTTCGTAACCCTAATCAGTAATGCGTTGATCACGCTGTTCACCTTAGGGGGCAAGCCGCCCCTAATTGAAGAAAGCTGGAGATAAAACGATGCAGTTCGACCTCGCAAACCGAAACCTCGCACAGAAAATCTCGATCCTGGTGCTGGGCATTACCTTCTTCGTGGCGCTCGCGATCGGCGGCGTCGGCGAGATGATCCTGCACAAAGTGGGCACCGAGCAGGCCAAGCAGTCGGCCAGCGTCGCCTCGCTGGATCGGCTGATCGGCCAAAAGGGAGCCATGCTGTCGCCTGTCCGGGCGGCTGACGGCAGTATCGTCGGCATGCTGGTGATGCAGCAGGACGCCGGACCGGTGGTGATGCCGGCCTCTTACGAAGGCCAGGGCCTCGTGGTGCAGGCTGCCGAGACCGTCGCGGCTCCGGCTGCGGATTATGCGCTGAGCGCCGCCCACACCATGCTGTTGCTCGCCGGGATCGTCGTCTTCGCGGTGGTCGGCCTGGTCGGCACCCGGATTTCGCGCGGCCTGCTCGCCCCGCTGGGCGAACTCGAGAAGGACGTCGCCCAGCTCGCCAGCGGCGACACCAACATCCGCATCCATGCGCTGAGCCGCTCGGATGAAATCGGCCGCATCGCCCGTTCGATCGCCAAGATCCAGGAATCGCTGATCGAGCTTGCCAGGCTGAAGACCCAAAAGGTGGTCGGCGGCGCCAATTCGATGCTGGAGAATCTCAAGGAGATGTGGGGCGACCTGAAGTCTGCGGCGCGCAACGCCCGCGAGATGCTGTTTACCGATGGCAAGACGGTCGGGGAGGTGCTGTCGCGGTCCTGGAGCGAGTGGCTGCATAACGGCCTCGGCGTTCCGAAACGCGCCTGACGGTTCGGTCTCGCCTGATGCGGTGAGGCCGCAGATTCCGAGACGATGACACCAGGGCCCGCGGCATCGCCGCGGGCCCTGGTCTTTTTGGGCTGGCGCCTCTCTTTGGGCTGGCGCCGTCAGTGATAGCCGCGGATAAAGAAGGTGATGGTCATGGCCAGCGCGAACAGCACGGTCGCGACCCGGACCACAGCCGACGGCAACCACTTGCCGAGCACGGCGCCGGCATAACCGCCGAAGATCGCTCCCGCCGCCACCAGTGCGGTTTGCGGCCAATGCACGATCCCGGAGATCGCAAAGCACAGCACCGCGATCGTATTGGCGGCGCTCACCAACAGGGTGCGGGCCGGGTTCAGCGCTTTGACGTCAGAGCCGTCGAGCAGATTCCACGCCGCCATCATCATCAGCCCGACCGCGCCGCCGAAATAGCCGCCATAGACGCCGAGCAGAAACTGGGTCGTCAGCAGCGTGGCGGGTCCGGCGCGAAACCGCGCCCGCAGCGCCGGCCCGATCTGCCGGCCAAACGCCAGCGCCAGCGTTGCGATCAGCAGCAGCCATGGCAGCACCCGGTCGAACAGCAGCCCGGGCGTGCTCAGCAGCAGCAGTGCGCCGACCAAACCGCCCGCCAGCGTGGCCGCCAGCATCGGGCGCAGTCCCAAGCCGGCGATCTCGGTAAGGCCGCCCCGATACACCCAGGCGCTGGCCAGCCCGCCGGGGTAAAGCGCGATCGTGCTCGAAGCATTCGCCGCCACCGAAGGCACGCCGGCGCCGATCAGGGCCGGCAACGTGACGAAGCTGCCGCCGCCGGCCATCGCGTTCATGGCGCCGGCGAGCACGCCGGCACCGAGCAAACTCAAAGACGTGAGATCAGCCACCATGGCCCCTCTTGCCCGCGGCCGGGAGCCCTCACAATCTGGAAGATCCGGGGCTAGGCTTCGTCTGATCCGAAGGGTGACCACCATGCGGTTCGATCTGACAGATTTGCGCCTGTTCGTGGCCGTTGCCGAAGCCGGCAGCATTTCGCGCGGCGCCGGCATCGCCCATATGGCGCTGGCATCGGCGAGCGAACGGATCAGCGGCATGGAGCGCATGCTCGGTGTGCCCCTGTTGGAGCGTGGACGCCGCGGTGTCACGCCGACTGGCGCGGGCCGAACATTGCTGCAGCATGCCCGGGCGGTGACGGCGCAGGTCGAGCAGATGCGCGGCGAACTGCGGGCGTTCTCGGAAGGCCTCAGGGGCGCGGTCCGGATGCTGTCGAACACCGCGGGGCTGGTGGACATCGTGCCGGCGGCACTCCAGACGTTCCTGGCCCTGCACCCCGCGGTCGATGTCGATCTCGAAGAGCGGACCAGTGCCGAGATCGTGCTCGCCGTCGCCGAAGGACGCGCCGAATTCGGTGTGGTCGCAGGCAGCAGCGATCCCGGTCCGTTGCAGGTCCGGCCGCTCGGCACAGACCGGCTGGTGGTGATCGCGGCCGCGACGCATCCGCTGGCCCCGCGTGCTTCTGTCGATTTCGCCGAGCTGCTCGGCGAAGCGTTTGTCGGGCTTTCGAGTGGCGCGCTGCACGACCATCTGGCGGCGCAGGCCGCGCGCTATGGTCGGCGTCTTGCCAGCAGGGTGCGGCTTCGCAGCTTCGAGGCGATCGCACGGCTGGTCGAAGCCGGCGTCGGGCTGGCGATCCTGCCGGAGGCAGCCGCGGCGCCTCATCTCGGCAACGGGCTGGTGGCGATTCGGCTCAATGATGCCTGGGCGTCGCGGCGCCTGCTGGTCTGCGCGATCGATTTCGACGCACTCACCACCCATGCCCGCGCGCTCGTCGCCGAACTCGAGCGCCAGGCAAGCGCCGGCGAACATTCGACGCCGGAGGTCGCGGCCAGGCAACGCGATGTCCCGCCACGAGACGGCTTACAAGGAGACGATGCGGGATGAAGGATCGGCCCGAGGCCGACTGCAGCTTCGCGTGCGAAGCATTTTGGTTCGAAGCAATCAGGTTCGAACGAGGTGGCGGCTGATTCTGGAGCGGGCGAAGGGATTCGAACCCTCGACCCCAACCTTGGCAAGGTTGTGCTCTACCCCTGAGCTACACCCGCATCCGAGAAACAGCGATAGGCTTGCGCCGCGCGCCGTGCGCAGTCCTATGCCAAATGCTTGCGGCGAATGCAACAGCCTATGGAGGCTTCGGGCTGCCCCTTTTGAAGGAAAGATGAAATGCCCGGCATCGCCAAGGCCGGGCATCCGCAATCAGCCGCAGCGATGTCCTCTCTGAAACGCCCGGGTCGGTTCCGGTTGAAATTGAAGCCTCGCGCGCCATTTACAGGGCGTGCTACAGCGTCCGAAATGCGGAACCAGCTGCCACGGCGGAGCACGCAGACGACATCGGGGGCCCGCACGTTCCGGCGCGGCGGGATCCCGTTTGAACGCTACTCTTAAACGCCACACTTAAACGCCACTCTTGCGGACATCAGGCGAGGATCACGTGACAATCATCGAGCAGGGCAGCGGCGATGCCCCCCAGGCGGGCCCCGATCTGATCAAGGACACCACGACGCAGAGCTTCGTCCGCGACGTGATCGAAGAGTCCAAGCGCCAGCCGGTGCTGATCGACTTCTGGGCGCCATGGTGCGGCCCGTGCCGTCAGCTCACCCCGATCCTTGAAAAGGCGGTCCGCACAGCGGGCGGCAAGGTCAAGATGGTCAAGATGAACATCGACGAGCATCCGGCGATCCCGGGGCAGATGGGCATCCAGTCGATTCCTGCGGTGATCGCCTTCGTCGACGGTCGTCCGGCCGACGGCTTCATGGGCGCGGTGCCGGAGAGCCAGGTCAATGCCTTCATCGAGAAACTGACCGCCGGCATGCCGGGCGGCGGCCCGGCCACTGCCGAACTGCTGCAGGAAGCCGACGCCGTGCTGGCCGAAGGAGATGTCTCGACCGCCGCCGCGATCTACGGCGAGGTACTGCAGACCGATCCGGCCAATGTCGAAGCGCTGACCGGCGTTGCGCGCTGCTACATGCAGGCCGGCGAGATCGATAAGGCCAAGCAGATGCTCGAGCATGTGCCCGAGAAGCGCCGCGAGGAGGCCGCCGTGAAGGCCGTGCAGGCCATGATCGACCTCGCCGAACAGGCCGAGCAGGTCGGGCCGATCGCCGAGCTCGAACAGAAGGTCGCGGCCGATCCGCTCGATCATCAGGCCCGGTTCGATCTCGCGACCGCGCTGAACGCCGCCGGGAAGCGCGACGAGGCGACCACGCATCTGCTCGAGATCGTCCGCCGCGACCGCAAGTGGAACGATGACGGCGCGCGTAAGCAATTGGTGCAGTTCTTCGAGGCCTGGGGCGCTACCGACGACGCCACCGTCGAGGGCCGCAAGCGGCTCTCCATCATCCTGTTTTCGTAGTCGAGTTTAGCAGCGGGCACTTTCGATGCCGATCAATGCCGACTATCGCGGTCCTGCGGATCTTCCCGAAGTCATCCCGGTCTTTCCGCTGCCGGGCGCGCTGCTGCTGCCGCGCGGCCAGATGCCGCTCAATATCTTCGAACCGCGCTATCTGGCGATGATCGACGACTCATTGCGCGACGGGCACCGGCTGATCGGCATGATCCAGCCCGACGCCACGCATTCGACCCACGAGGACAAGCCGGCACTTTTTCAGGTCGGCTGCGTCGGACGCATCACCCAACTCGCCGAATCCGGCGACGGCCGCTACGTTCTCGAACTCACCGGCGTGTCCCGATTCAAGGTCGTCGAGGAGCTCGTGGTGAAGACGCCGTACCGGCAGTGCCGGGTCGATTACTTCCCGTTCGTCGACGATTTCACCGCCCGCAAGGGCGAGGAGGAGGTCGACCGCGAGGCGCTGTTGTCGGTGCTGACCGACTTCCTCAAGGCCAACAATCTCAAGGTCGACTGGGACGGGGTCGAAAGCGCCCCGAACGAGGCGCTGGTCAACGCGCTGGCGATGATGTCGCCCTATGGCGGGCCGGAGAAGCAGGCGATGCTGGAAGCACCCGACCTGAAGACCCGCGCCGAGATCCTGATCGCCGTCACCGAGATGGACCTCGCCAAGAAGCGCACCAGCGGCGATCCGCCGTTGCAGTAAGCGACGACGCGTTACGGCGCGATTTGCGCGGCGCCATTGACGCGCACGCGCCTTGTCGGTTCAGTCTTCCCGGTTCTTCGACACTCTCAATTGGTTCGCCCATCATGACGACATCCGCCGAGCGCCCCGAGACATCCGTCGACAGCAAGCTGCTCGAAATTCTGGTGTGCCCGATCACCAAGGGCCGGCTGGAATTCGACCCGGCCCGCCAGGAATTGATCTCGCGCGGCGCCAGGCTCGCCTACCCGATCCGCGACGGCATCCCGATCATGCTGCCGGAAGAAGCGCGCAAGCTGGGGTGAGTTCACTGGCGATTTAAACCGCGACGTCGGCCCCATCCTCAACCGTCATCCCCCGCGCATGCGGGGGACCCAGTACGCCGTGTCGCGGCGGTTGAACACGAGCGCTCTGGGATACTGGGCCACCCGCTTTCGCGGGTGGTGACATCGGTGTGGGAGGCGAAGTCGTCGCCGCTACTTAAAGCGCCTCGCCCTTCAGCAGCCGTGGCGTTTCGCCGGACAGGCCGGCGGCCTGGCGGATGAAAGCGCCTTTGAGAGGGGGCAGCCGGTCGACCAATCCCAAACCAATGTCGCGGACGCTGCGCAGCAGCGGTGATTTGTTCGAGAACAGCAGATTGAGCCCGTTGGTCGCCACCCCCATCGCCATGGTGTCGAACCGCCGCCAGCGCTGATAGCGCTCCAGCACGTCGGCCTGGCCTGGATCGATGCCGAGCCGCGCCGCGTCGACCACCACTTCGGCCAGCGCCGCCACGTCGCGCAGGCCCATATTGAGACCCTGGCCGGCGATCGGGTGGATCACATGGGCGGCGTCGCCGATCAGCGCCAGCCGCGGCCCGATGAACGATTGCGCCACGAAATAGCCGAGCGGGAACGCCTTCGGGGCGTCGAGCGGTTTGACGTCGCCGAGCCGCAGCCCGAAGCGCTTCTCCAGCTCGGCCTGGAAGGCGGCCGGCGGCAGTGCGACGATATCGGCCGCGACGCGCCGGGTCTCGGTCCACACCAGCGACGAGCGCTTGCCGGTGAGCGGCAGGATCGCGAACGGGCCGGCCGGCAGGAAGTGCTCCTCGGCGCAGCCATCATGGTCGCGCTCGTGCTCGACCATCACGACGATGCCGGACTGATCGTAATCCCAGCCATACGTCGCGATGCCGGCGCGCTCGCGTAGCCGCGATTTGGCGCCGTCCGCCGCGACCAACAGGCTCGCCTCGATGGTGCTGCCGTCGCCGAAGCTGACCGTGGTGGCGGCCTCGCTGGTTCGATAGGACGTAATCGGGGTGGCGCGCAGCTCGACACCCTCGGCCTCGGCGCGTTTGGCGAGCGCCTCGACCAGATATTTGTTCTCGACCATATGGGCGAACGGCTCGCCCGGCTGCACCTCGCCCGCGAAGGTGAGGAACACCGGCCGGGTGGCGTCCTTGAGCGCGCTGTCGGTGACGATCATGTCGATGATCGGCTGTGCGGTCGGCGCCACCTCGTCCCAGACGCCGAGCGCCTCGAACAGCCGGCGGCAGGCCGCCACGATGGCGGTGGCGCGCGGATCGCGCGACGGCCGCATCGCCAGCGCCGGATCGGCGACGATCACCGGCACGTCGGGGCCGAGCCCCTGACGCAGCGCCAGCGCCAACGCCAGACCGGCGAATGCGCCTCCTCCGATGACAATGCTTCGCGGTGCCGTCATTTTTCTCACTCGTCGACCAGAGTTCGTGGGCCCAGCGTTCCGGCGGCAAGAGTTCTTGCGCCATCGCTGCAGCTGGGCGAAACAGGCAGGCATAACCGTGCGCTGCCCGCCCGGTTCTACCAGACCTCGACGACGGTGGGAAATTGCCGGCCGTCCGCTTCCGGGAGCCCACGGTGTCCAAGAGCCTGATCGACCTGATCTCGATTCTCGATCTCGAGCCGCTCGAGGTGAACCTGTTTCGCGGTGTCAGCCCGCAGACCAGCTGGCAGCGGGTGTTCGGCGGCCAGGTGATCGGCCAGGCGATGGTCGCCGGTTGTCGCACCGTCGAGAACCGGCTGCCGCATTCGCTGCATTGCTATTTCATCCTGCCGGGCGACCCGGCGGTACCGATCATCTATCAGGTCGAGCGGCTGCGCGACGGCAAGAGCTACACCACGCGCCGCGTCACCGCGATCCAGCATGGCCAGGCGATCTTCTCGCTGATGATGTCGTTCCACGACGACGAGGAAACCGAGTTCGATCACCAGGACAAGATGCCCGACGTGCCGCCGCCGGAGGCTCTGTCGGGTGAGGAGATCTCCAAGCAGCCGTTCTTCAAGGAGATGCCGGACTTCATCAAGCGCTATTACGAAAGCGACCGGCCGATCGAACTGCGCCCGGTCGAGCTGTCGCGCTATTTCGGCAAGAAGATCGACGACGGCCGCATCCATGTCTGGATCCGCACCGCCGCGAAACTCCCGGACGATCCGGCGTTGCATATGTGCGCGCTGGCCTATGCGTCGGACTTCTCGCTGCTCGACGCCGTGATGGCACGCTACGGCCGCACCCTGTTCGACAAGCGGATGATGCCGGCGAGCCTCGATCACGCGATGTGGTTTCACCGCCCATTCCGCGCCGACGAATGGCTGCTCTACGCGCAGGATTCGCCTTCCGCCCAGGGCGGCCGCGGCCTGACCCGCGGCCAGATCTTCAAGCCCGATGGCACCCTGGTGGCCTCCGTGGTCCAGGAAGGCTCGGTCCGGCAGCGGCGCGAGCCGCCGAAGGGGTAGCTTCAATCGGGCGCTCCCCGAATGCAGACCTCATCCTGAGGAGCGGCCGCAGATGAGACTATGGCCGCGGGCAGCCGACCTTTTGGGCATAGTCCCGGCTTATTTTCTGCGCGCGCTGCCGCTAAAGCCGGCATATAGAGAAGCAAAGGTACCGCGCGGAGTGGTGCCATAGCGTTTGCGAGAAGACTGGGGCCATCGCATGAAACTCGTCGTCGCCATCATCAAACCGTTCAAGCTCGACGAGGTGCGCCAGGCGCTGACCGAGATCGGGGTGCACGGCATGACCGTGACCGAGGTCAAGGGCTACGGCCGGCAGCGCGGCCATACCGAAATCTATCGCGGCGCCGAATATATCGTGAATTTCCTGCCGAAGCTGCGGATCGAGATCGCGGTCGACAGCGCGCTGGCCGACAAGGCCGTCGAGGTCATCACCCGCGGCGCCCGCACCGGCCAGATCGGCGACGGCAAGATCTTCGTCACGCCGATCGACCACGCGCTGCGGATCCGCACCGGCGAAACTGACGCCGACGCACTCTGACCGACGCCGCGCGGCCAAATTAACGACGGCGCGGGGGCGCCGCGACAGTCCGACGGGGCAGCCATCATGATCGGTTCGACGCGCCGCGCGGCAAACGCCGCTGGCGGGATTTGACTGGCGACTCTCGGGGCCGGGGCGGCCGGCTGGATCGCGCCGCCGGCCTGGGCGCAAGACACCGCCGCGTCAGCGATCAGCGCCGCCGATACCGCCTGGATGACGGTCGCCACCGCCTTCGTGCTGATGATGACGATCCCAGGCCTGGCGCTGTTCTACTCCGGCATGGTGCGCAAGAAGAACGTGCTGGCCACGATGGCGCAGAGCCTCGCCGCTGTGGCGATGATCTCGCTGCTGTGGGTGGCGTTCGGCTATTCGCTGACCTGCGTGGGCGGCGGCGCCCTGATCGGCTCGTTGTGCCGCTGGCGCACTGGATCTGGGGCGGCGGCTTGCTGGCCGGCTGGGACGTGCTGGATTTTGCCGGCGGCCTCGTGGTGCATCTGTCGGCCGGTACCGGCGGCCTGACCGGGACGTTGCTGGGCGGATTTTTCGCCACCGCCGCGATCGGCGGCGTCGCTGGCGCGTTCGGGGGAACTGGATGCAGCCACTGATTCAGGTCGCCGGTATTTTGGTAACGTTCGTCTGGGCGGCGCTCGCGACGTTTGTGCTGCTGAAGTTGGTCGGGCTGTTCGTGACGCTGCGGGTCTCGCGAGCACGAAATCGAGGGTCTCGATATTTCGCAGCATGGCGAGGCGCTTCAATAGCCAATTGCCGCATTATGTTACCGGGCACACTGCCCGCCGCCTGAGCATGATTGTGTCGAGAGGCTGTCATGCTCAGCTTTTGATCAGAAATGCCCATAGATTGGGCGCGACTGAATGGCGCAGCCGGTGTCACAGTGCGGCAGGCGGCAAATGCTCCGTTTTTGTAAACGATTTCAATGACTGAGCAGTCTGGCACGGCATTTGATTCTAGGGGGTGTGGCTGTGCCCGCGTAGTGATGTTCTCCGCGTGGGGATTTTCAGTCGAGATCGAGCCCGAGGCCGCGTTGGCCGGGCCCTAGCGGGGATAAGACCCATGAAAATTGTTATGGCGATCATTAAGCCATTCAAACTGGAAGAAGTCCGTGACGCCCTCACTGCCATTGGCGTGCACGGCCTGACGGTGACCGAAGTCAAAGGCTATGGCCGTCAGAAGGGCCACACGGAAATCTACCGCGGCGCCGAATATGCGGTGAGCTTCCTGCCCAAAATCAAGATCGAGGTCGCGATCGCCACCGAGCAGGTCGAGAAGACCATCGAGGCGATCACCGGCGCCGCCAAGACCGGCCAGATCGGCGACGGCAAGATCTTCGTCCTCGGCCTCGACCATGCAGTGCGCATCCGCACCGGCGAAGCCGACGCAGCGGCCCTCTGATTTTGCGCTCACCCAACTTCCTTCATTCAGGAGACTACAAATGACGTTCAAGCGTCCCTATGGCGCGGGATTGGCAGTCCTCGCCGCCGGCATGTTCGCCGCGACTGCCGCCTACGCCGAGCCGACGGTCAACAAGGGCGACAACGCCTGGATGCTGACCTCGACGGTCCTCGTTCTGCTGATGACCATCCCGGGCCTCGCGCTGTTCTACGGCGGCCTGGTCCGCTCCAAGAACATGCTCTCGGTGCTGGCGCAGGTGTTCTACACCGTGTGCATCGCCTGCATCATCTGGGCGGTTTACGGCTACAGCCTCGCCTTCACCGGCGGCTCTGATTTCATCGGCGGCTTCTCCAAGGCGTTCCTCGCCGGCGTCACCACCGACTCGAAGGCAGCGACCTTCTCGGTCGACGCCAACATCTCGGAGCTGGTTTACATCTGCTTCCAGATGACGTTCTGCGCCATCACCCCGGCACTGATCGTCGGCGCCTTCGCCGAGCGCACCCGGTTCAGCGCGATCGCGCTGTTCATGCCGCTGTGGATCACCCTGATCTACCTGCCGATGGCCCACATGGTCTGGTACTGGCCGGGCCCGGACGCGATCACCGACGCCGTCAAGGCGCTCGCTGCCGCGACCGATGACGCCGCCAAGGCGGCCGCGCAGGCCAAGCTCGACGAAATCAACGCCGACGCCGGCTTCCTGTTCAAGAAGGGCGCGCTGGACTTCGCGGGCGGCACCGTGGTGCACATCAACGCCGGCATCGCCGGCCTGGTCGGCGCCCTGCTGGTCGGTCGTCGCACCGGCTACGGCAAGGAGCTGATGGCTCCGCACTCGCTGACCATGACGATGATCGGCGCTTCGCTGCTCTGGGTCGGCTGGTTCGGCTTCAACGCCGGCTCCAACCTCGAAGCCTCCGGCGGCGCCGCGCTCGCCATGCTCAACACCTTCGTCGCGACAGCGGCGGCGGCGCTGGCCTGGATGTTCGCGGAGTGGATCTTCAAGGGTCACCCCTCGCTGCTCGGCGCGCTGTCGGGTGCGGTCGCGGGTCTTGTCGCCGTCACCCCGGCGGCCGGCTTCGCGGGTCCGATGGGGGCGATCGTGCTCGGCCTCGTGGTCGGCGTGGTCTGCCTGTTCTTCTGCACCGTGATCAAGAACGCGCTGGGCTATGACGACTCGCTCGACGTGTTCGGCGTCCACGCCGTCGGCGGCATCGTCGGCGCGCTCGGCACCGGCATCCTGGTGAACCCGGCGCTCGGTGGCAGCGGCGTGTTCGACTACACCACCGGCAAGATCGGCGACTACGATTTCGTCACCCAGATGATCTCGCAGTGCTGGGGCGTCGGCACCACCATCCTGCTGTCCGGCATCGGCTCGGCGATCCTCTACAAGGTCGTCGACGTCATCGTCGGCCTGCGTGCGCCGGTCGAAGTCGAGCGCGAAGGTCTCGACCTCGTCGAGCACACCGAGCGCGCCTACAACATGTAAGTCCAAACGGCGCGGCCACGTCCCCCAGGCCCCGCCGCCGAGCGACGGTTAAGGCAGATAACCGGCAATGTC
>NZ_JAJNAL010000052.1 GCF_022271405.1 Rhodopseudomonas infernalis
ACCCCGGCGAGCACAAACCGGGGGGGTTCGGCGGGGCGGCCCGGCTGGTTGGCGCCGCCCGCCCCGGATTGACGGGCGAGGCGAGAAGGAGTGAGGAGCGCATCGCCGACTCAATGCTCGCCTCGCCTTCACCCCAGCCCTCTCCCGCAGACGGGAGAGGGAGTGCGCTGTGCCTGGAGCGCTGAAGCGTCGTCGGGCAACGCGGTACATCCCGGAGCGTGGCCATCGCGCGGTTGGAACCTGTCGGGTCTTGCTGCAAATCAATCAGCGTCTGCCCGGCTTTCGGCCCAATTGGTACGCACAGTCTGGTTGGCTTGAATCGGCGGCTCATCGACCGTGTCAGCAGGGCGAAATCACCAAGGAGAATTGCATGCGCTTCACTCATCGACCCGCCGCCCTTGCCGGTGTGGGCTGTCTGGCTCTCGCGCTGGCGTCCGTTGCACCCGCGGCGGTGTGGGCGCAGGCCACGAAGGGCACCCAGAGCGCGCCGGTGCAGCCCGCCCCCGAAGCTGCGGCGCCGACCGCGCCGGCTTTCAAGGACATCACGCTGACCGAGAAGCAGATTCAGGGCGTGCTCGCGGCGCATAAGGATCTCGATGCGATCGCCGCCAAGATGCCCGACGATCCGCAGGCCAAGCCCGATCCGAAGATCGTGCAGCAACTCGATACCACCGCCAAGAAGCACGGCTTCGCCGACTACGGTGAATACAGCGACGTGGTCGAGGCGATCAGCATGGTGATGGCCGGCGTCGACACCAAGACCAAGACCTACGTGGGGCCCGAGGCGGAACTCAAGGCGCAGATCGCGCTGGTCGAAGCCGATACCAAGATGTCGGCCGACGACAAGAAGCAGGCGCTCGCCGATCTCAACGAAGCCCTGAAGTCGCCGGGACCGGCGGTCAAGAACCAGGGCAATATCGATCTGGTGTTGAAGAACTACGACAAGCTGTCCGAAGCGCTCGACGAGGACGAATAGTCGTCGCATCGCCTGCTTATGCATCACGCCGCCTCGTTTCGAGGCGGCGTTTTCGTTGGTGCCGGCGCAGTGCTGTTAGTTGCGGCGACCATCGACGCGCACAGCTGCAACCTGAAGCTGCCGAGCGACGATGCGGGCAGCAGCGCGACTTCGCCTTAGAAGCATTTCAAACGCCGCTGCGTTCTCATCCCGATGCCCCCCTGCTAAAGCCGAATGATCGTCTCATCGCGCTTGAAAGCGGATTGTGGAATGTCGATCGATGAATGGCGGCTGGCGCCAGCCCAGCAACGGACGTGGAGCTCGATTGCTGCGTCGTCGACTGCCATCGTGCTCGGCATTGCGGGACTCAGTGCTGTCGAGAGCGCGCATGCCCAATCCAGCACCGAGCTGCCCTCCGTCACGGTCGAAGCGCCCAATCGTGCCGCGAAACGGACCGCCGTCGCGCCAGCGGCTCGCGCACCGCAGCAGGCCCTCGTGCGCCGCGCCGCGCGTCAGCCCACTCCGACTCCGGCGCTGCCGACGCCTGCGGAGCGTGCGGCTGCCGCAGCCGCGGTTCTGAACGAACAGAAGCTCGGTTATCGGGCGATGCCGAGCCCGACCACGCTGCGCACCGGCGCATCGCCGCTCGACTCCTCGCAATCCGTCAACGTGGTCCCCGAGCAGGTGCTGAAGGATCAGTTGCCGCGCAATCTCGACGACGCGCTCGCCAATGTCAGCGGCGTCACCCAGACCAACACACTCGCCGGCTCGTTCGATGCGGTGATCCGGCGCGGCTTCGGTGAGAATCGCGACGGCTCGATCATGCGCAACGGCATGCCGCTGGTGCAGGGCCGTGCCCTCGGCGCCAGCGTCGAGAGCGTCGAAGTGCTGAAGGGGCCGGCGTCGCTGCTGTACGGCATCCAGACTCCGGGCGGCATCGTCAACACCATCAGCAAGCGGCCCGAGCTGTATCAGCATGGCTCCCTCACCGTGCTCGGCTCGACCTTCGGCGGTGGCAAGAATGGCGCCAATGCGATCGTCGACGTCACCGGTCCGATCGGCGACGGCGGCGTCGCCTATCGGTTCGTCGGCTCGGGGCTCGATGAGGATTACTGGCGCAATTTCGGCGCCAACCGCGAGATGCTGCTGGCGCCGTCGCTTGCCTGGTACGGCGAGCGCACGACGGTTCAGTTCGGCTACGAGCATCGCGAGTTCAGCTATCCGTTCGACCGCGGCACGTCCTTCGTCAATGGCGCGCCGCTGGCAATCCCGGCAACACGCCGGCTCGACGAACCGTTCAACAAGACCTGGGGTAAGTCGGATCTGGTGCAGGGCTCGATCGAGCACCGGCTCGACGACAACTGGAAAGTCACCGCCGCCTACAGCTTCAACAGCGAGACCTACGACGCCAATCAGCTCCGCATCACCTCGGTCGATGCCCGCACCGGCGTCGAGCGCCGCAGCAATGACGGCACCAAAGGCGCGATGGCCTATGTCAGCTACGGCACGTCGTATCTGCAGGGCAATGTCTGGCTCGGCGACTTCCGCAACGAGCTGCTGATCGGCGGCGACGCGCAGCGCCGCGTGATCTATCGCCAGGATCTGATCCGGCAGGCGACGCCGAACTTCAACTTCTACAATCCGACCTATGGGTTGGTGCAGCCCGGCACCACGGTGTCGGCCTCCGACAGCAACCAGACCGATCAGCTCGAAACCCGCTCGGTGTTCCTGCAGGACACGCTGCATCTCACCAACTGGCTGGCGCTGGTCGGCGGCCTACGCTGGATGGAATACGATCAGCTCGCCGGCCGCGGCCGGCCGTTCACTGCCAACACCAATCTCGACGGCAGCAAGGTGCTGCCGCTCGCCGGCGCCATTCTTAAGCTCAATGACCAGGTGTCGCTCTACGCCAGCTACACCCAGTCGCTGCAGCCGACCTCGAGCATCGCGCCGCTGACCGGCGGCTTCGTGATCGGCTCGAACGTCGCGCCCGAAGAGGGCACGCAGTACGAGGCGGGCTTGAAGTTCGACCTGAACAAGCGGTTGTCCGGCACGCTGGCCGTCTACGACATCGACAAGACAAACGTGCTGGTGTCGCAGTTCAATTCGGCGACCGGCCTCAACGAATATCGCGCCGCCGGCAAGGTTCGCTCGCGCGGCGTCGAGTTCGACGTCACCGGCCGGCTCGACGATCATTGGAGCACGATCGCGAGCTACGGCTACACCGACGCAATCGTCACCGAGGATCCCGCGCTGGTCGGCAAGCGGCTGCAGAACGTGGCGATGAACACCGCGTCGCTGTTCCTGGTCTATGATTTCGGCACCGCGCTGCCCGGCCGGCTGCGCCTCGGCGGCGGTCCGCGCTATGTCGGCAATCGGCCCGGCGACAGCGCCAACTCGTTCGTGCTGCCCGCCTACACGGTCGCCGACATTTTCGCGTCCTACGAGACGCGATATGGCGCGTTCCCGGTGACCTATCAGTTCAACGTCAAGAACCTGTTCGATACCGTGTATTATCCGTCGGCCGTCAACACGCTGAACGTGGCGGTCGGCGATGCGCGACGGTTCTCGCTCGCCGCGACGATGAAGTTCTGATGCGGGACCGCACGGCATCGCCGCTGCGACCGCGCGGGCACCGAGGCTGACATGCGGGCTGCCGTCAAAGCGACGCTGTTTCAGGTGCACTCGATCGCCGGACTGGTGCTGTCGCTGGTGCTGACGCTGATCGGCGTCACCGGCGCGGTGATGAGTTTCGAGGACGAGATCCTCGCCGGCCTCAATGCCGACCTGATGCATGTCGAGCCGCGATCGACGCCGCTTCTGTCGCCTGACGAGTTGCTCGCGCAGGTGAAGGCGGCGTCGGATGGGTCGATTGCGGCGATCACGCTGTCGCGCGATCCCGCGGCCGCGGTGCGCATTCGCTTCGCCCGCAACGAGGATCGCTCGCGTCCGGCGGCGCTGATCGTCGATCCGTATGACGGCCGCATCCTCGGCCGTCCGGTCGGCGAAGGTTTCTTCGAGACGGTGCGCAAGCTGCACCGCTGGCTGCTGCTGCCGGGCGACGGCAAAGGCTACGGCCGGACGATCACCGGGATTGCGGCGCTTGGGTTGATCGCCATGCTGATCAGCGGCCTGGTGCTGCGCTGGCCGCACCGGCCGGGTAGCGTGAAGATCTGGTTGAAGCCTAATCTGCGGTTGCACGGACGCGGCCTGCACCGGTCGCTACATTCGGTCGTCGGCACCTGGGTGATGCTGATCTATCTGGTTATGGTGCTGACCGGCCTGTGGTGGTCGTTCGAGTGGTACAAGGACAGCGCGACCTGGTTGTTCGCGCGTCCCCCGGCCATCGCCGAGGCGCCAAAGGCCAAGCCGACAAAGCAACTGACAAAGGCCGAAGCGCCAAACGACAAGGTCGCGCCCGCGTCCCGCGAGGGCGCAGGCGCCGCGCCGGCTCCAAAACTCGACCTCGCCTGGGCCAGCCTGCTGCAGGACCGCGGCGACGGCTTTGCCTTGGTCCGCCTGACGTTGCCGAGCGGCGGCGAGCCGACCATCCGGGTCAGGGCCTGGCTTACCGACGCGGCCGACGGCCGCCACGACGATTTCAAGATCGACGCCGCGACCGGCGCGATCGTGTCCCGCACGCTCCATGCCGACAAGACGCTCGGCGAACAAATGCTGGCCCGTATCCTCGACATCCACCGCGGCAGCATTCTCGGCTGGCCGGGCAAGCTGCTGTTCATGCTGGCCGCACTGGCGATGCCGCTGTTCGCCGTGACCGGCCTGTTGCTGTATGTCTCCCGGCGGCGCCACCAGCGCATGACGCGCGCCGCAATGACGAGGCTGGTGCCAGGCGAATAAACTCACCACGACTTTGACCCTCGCAACGCTGCAATGCACCAAGCCGTCTGCCAAAGGGCGGTGATCGCGTTGCACCGCAGGGAAACAGCGGGCTATAACCGCGCCGTTGTGATGATCTGGATCTGTTCGATGGGCCGGCGCCTGCCATGAAGGTCGTGTTGGCGATCTTCAAGCTTGAAAAGCAGGGCGGCAAGGAGCGCGATTGCGTCGCCGTCGCGCGCCGTCTCGCGGCGCGTGGGCACGATGTCACGCTGCTCACGACCTCGCCGGACGTCGGGACTCACGATCTGCGGATCGAGACGCTGCGCGTCAGCGGCCTTGCCAATCACGTGCTGCTGCGCGACTTCGCCCGTGCGGTGATCGCCTACAAACAGCGCACCGAGCCCGACGCGCTGCTGGCGTTCGAGCGCATCCCGGGGTCCGATTATCATTACGTCGCCGATGGCGCCGCGATCCTGCGCGACTGGCGGCTGCTGGCGTGGCCACCGCGGCGCCGCACCAAGCTGGCGCTGGAGCGCGCTGTGTTCGCGTCGCCAGCCGCGACCAAGCTGTTCTTCCTCACCGAACGGCAGCGTGACGAATACTGCATCGCCTATGATTTCGAACCATCGCGCGCCAACGTGCTGCCGATGGTGCTGCACGACGATCGCTATGCTGCGGCACGCCGCCTCGGCGCCGCCCGCTGGCGGGCGGATCTGCGGATTCCCGATGATGCGCTGCTGGCGGTGTCGGTCGCGGTCGATCCGAAGCTCAAGGGCGTCGATCGCAGCCTGGCGGCGCTGAAGCTGTATCCCAAACTGTATCTCGTCGTCGCCGGCTCGGACGCGGCCTGGCTGCATCGCCGGGTTGTCCGGCTCGATCTCGAAGCCCGGGTTCGGATCGTGCCTTATGTTTCCGAAGTGATGGATCTGATCGCGGCGGCCGACTTCATGCTGCACCCGGCACGCTCCGAAGCCGCCGGGCAGGTGATCGGCGAGGCGCTGCTGGCAGGCGTGCCGGTGCTGGCGAGCGCTGCGTGCGGCTATGCGGGCGAGATCGAGCGCAGTGGCGCCGGTCTGGTGCTGCCGGAGCCGTTCCAGCAGGACGCGCTGGTGAACGGGCTCGCGACGATGATCGACACGCTGCCGGCGCTACGCACCGCCGCGGCGGTGCGGGCCACCAGCCTGCAGCAGCAGCGCGGCGCCTGGCTGTCGGCGATCGCCGACACCCTCGAGCGCGGCGCGGCACGCTGAGATCGGGTGGATCGCAGCCGCGGTTGCGATTAGTCTGGTCCCGATCACGGATCAGCCATGGACGCGTGCTCATGACGGTGCACAGCTACACGATGTTCGACACCGCGCTCGGCCGCTGCGGCATCGCCTGGGGCGACCGCGGCATCGTCGCGGTGCAACTGCCGCAGCCGAACGAGGCGCAAACCCGCGCGCGGATAAATCAGCGCTATGGTGATATTGCCGAAGCGCCGCCGCCGCCCGAGGTACAGCATGCAATCGACGGCATCGTCGCGCTGATCGCTGGCGAGCCGATCGAACTCACCGATGTCACGCTCGATCTAAGCGGAGTCTCCGATTTCCAGCGCGGCGTCTACGACATCGCGCGGAGCATTCCGCCGGGCCGGACGCTGAGCTACGGCGACATCGCCAAGAAGCTTGGCGGAGTCGAGCTGGCGCGGGAGGTTGGTCAGGCACTCGGCCGCAATCCGGTGCCGATCATCGTGCCGTGTCACCGCGTGCTCGCGGCCGGCGGCAAGCCTGGCGGATTTTCGGCGAATGGCGGAGTCGCCACCAAGCTCAAGCTGCTGGCGATCGAAGGCGCGGCCGTCAACTACACGCCGAGCCTGTTCGATTGAGCGGCCATGGGCTGAGAAAAACGCTGCCTGAAGTTTGCCACAAGCCGGCTCACGCCGCCGGCGGCACCGAAATCCTGACCGACTCGCGCTGCATCACGCGTTCGTTGAACGCCGCCAGGTTCGGATAAGCGTCCCGCCAGCCGCAGTCGGGGAATCGGAAGTCCGCATAGCCGAGCGCGCAGGTCAGCGCGATCTGCACGATGTCGAACGGACCGTTCAGCACCTTGTCGCTCGCGTCGAATTTGGCGAAGCCGGTCCAGGCACGGTTCCAATGATCGTCGTACCAGGCCTGCCAGAACTGCGGCTGCGGCCGCACCAGTTGTTCGTAGCGGCACAGCAGCATCGAATCCATCATGCCTTGCAGCAGCGAGTGATCGCTGCGCACCCGCCAGCGTTCGGGCCCGGAGGCCGGGGTCAGCTTGCCGCCGCCGGCAAGGTCGTCGAGATACTCGGCGATGACGAACGAGTCGATGATCACTTCGCCATTATCGAGGATCAGCGCCGGCAGTTTCTTCAGCGGATTGACCTGGTGGATGTAGTCCTCGTTCGGCTGCCCCGGAATGGTTGCGGCCGACATGAACTCGATCCGGTCGATCAATCCCAGTTCGATCGCCGCAATCCGAACCTTGCGGGCGAACGGCGAGGCGGGGGAGAACGAGAGCTTCATCGGCGGATCCTCAGGCGGTGAGACTCGGGGCAGTCGCGGCATTTGCGTTTGTCATTCCGGGATGCGCCCCTTTGGGGCGCAGGCCCGGAATCCATATCCCCTTGCAGTGGTTATGGATTCCGGGCTCGCGCTACGCGCGCCCCGGAATGACGCACCTTGGGTAGTTAGACAAAGAACTCAGACCGCGACGATGGTCTGCTTCTGCTCGCCGAGGCCTTCGATGCCGAGGGTCATGACGTCGCCGACGTTGAGGAACTTCGGCGGCTTCATGCCCATGCCGACACCCGGCGGGGTGCCGGTGGTGATGACGTCGCCGGGCAGCAGCGTCATCAGCTCGGACAGATAGGACACGATCTTCGGCACGTTGAAGATCATCGTCGCGGTCGATCCGGTCTGGCAGCGCTGGCCGTTGACGTCGAGCCACATGCCGAGCTTGTGCACGTCCGCAATCGCGTCCTTGGTAACTAGCCACGGTCCGAGCGGCCCGAAGGTGTCGTGCGACTTGCCCTTGGTCCATTGGCCGACGCGCTCGAGCTGAAAGGCGCGTTCGGAGACGTCGTTGCACAGCGCGTAGCCGGCGACGTAGTTCAGCGCATCGGCTTCGGAGACGTATTTGGCGCGGGTGCCGATCACGATGGCGAGTTCGACTTCCCAATCGAGCTTGGTCGCGCCGCGCGGCATCTCGACGTCGTCATTCGGTCCGCACAGCGAGCTCGCCGCCTTCATGAACACGATCGGCTCGGCCGGGATCGGCATGTTGGCTTCGGCAGCGTGGTCGGCGTAGTTCAAGCCAATCGCGATGAACTTCGGCGTGCCGCCGACCGGCGAGCCGAGGCGTGGGGAACCCGGGACTTCCGGCAGACCGTCAGGATCGAGTGCGGCGAGCTTGGCGAGGCCTGCGGGCGATAATGCTTCGCCGGCAATATCCGCGACTTGTCCTGACAAGTCGCGCAGCTTCCCAGACTTGTCGATCAAACCGGGCTTCTCGTGACCCATCGCCCCGTAACGAACCAGCTTCATGCCGCGCTTCCTCCACAATTTGTCGCGCTCACCTCATGGAGCAGGGCCACGGCAAATTCAACTGTTCCGCACGCGGGCACGCCATGCGGCTGCATTCACCGCAACGCAACAAACCGGAAAGCTTCGCCGTCCTGAACAATCCGGCCGGGCCCGAAATGACCGCCGAACACCAAGGTCGGCGTATCGGCGAAGCGCGAGAACAGCGTCCGCCTTGTCTCGGTCGATTGCTGCCCATCAGTATCGAAGCTGGACGACCAATCGAGATGTGCCATCTGGCACGGATGATGGGCGACGTCGCCGGATAGCAGCGCCTCCTGGCCCTCGGAGCGGATGTGGAGCGCGACGTGGCCCGGGCTGTGGCCCGGAGTCGGGATCAGCGTGATTTCGTCCGTCAGCCGGGCGTCGCTGTCGACCAGATCGACCTTGCCGGCCTCGACGACCGGCTGCACCGAATCCGCGAACACCGCGGCATGCGCCGCGTCCGCGCTATTAGCCTTCCAGTAATCGTATTCGGTTCGGCCGAACACGTAGCGTGCGTTGGCGAAGGTAGGCACCCAGCGGCCCTCGACCAGTCGGGTGTTCCAGCCGACATGGTCGACGTGCAGATGGGTGCAGATCACCGTGTCGATGCTGTCGGCCGGATAGCCGGCGGTCGCCATGTCTTGCAGAAACGGTTTGTCGAGGCCGTTCCAGTGCGGCACGCCGCGGCCCTGCTTGTCATTGCCGATGCAGGTGTCGACCACGATCCGGCGGGTCGGTGTCTCCACAATCCACGTATGCACCGACATGGTGAGCCGGCCTTCGGGGCTTGCGAAGTCCGGGATCAGCCAGGGCAGTTCGCGGATCTGTTCTGGGGTGGCTTGGGGAAGGATGAACCGGGTGCCGCCGGTGAGGGCCATCTCGACGATTTTCGTGATTTTGACCTTGCCGATCGTCCAAACCATCCCACGTCGCTCCCTGTTGTTGGTCTTTTGCCGAAGCATGCTGTTTTTGCCAGCATGGCGCAACGGATCATCCGAGCCTCCGGCGCGTTAGCTGCGTCGCCAGGCCAGATGATGGAGAGAATGTCCCATGCCCGAACTCGCGATTTCGACCGACAAGGTTGCGTTTCTGATCGAGAAAGCGCGCGAATTCGACGTGAAGGAAACCGACACCGACGTGGATTCGGGGTCGAACGGCGCCGATGACAATATGATCGATGTGCTCCAGGACTCCGGGGCTGGGGACGACCCTGTGGTGCAGGAGATCGCCGGCTTCATCAGTGCGCTGACCGAAGAGGAACAGATTGATCTGGTGGCGCTGATGCGGCTCGGCCGAGGCGACGGCAGCATCGAGGAGTGGGATGATCTGCGCGCCGAGGCGGCCGAAGGCCGTAACGGCCGTACCGCGCATTACCTCCTCGGCGAGCCGCTGCTCGGCGACTATCTGGCCGCGGGTCTCGATGAGTTCGGGCTGACCTGGAACGACGAGCGCACCACGCCGGTGGTGTGACAGGCGTCACCTGGTCTGGGGCTGTTTGTCTCTGAAGTTTTGCTTCGGGATGGTCGCGACAGCGTTCGCTCATGCGAATCACTCGATCGTTGGCCGCCGATCAATGGCCCTGAGACCTGCACCCTGAGATCTGCACCGCATTGCCATCTGCTGGGACCAGAGAGCGCTTGTTTCCACTTGCGTTCGCTCCGCCGTATGGTCCGTTCGATCAGCAACCACCGTCGCTGTTGAAACCTGCCGCCATTGACCTCGTACCATACCGAGGGTCGGATTTTTACCGACTTTCAGAACCGGCAGCGGTCTATTCTTCCGCATGCATCAGCTTCAATGCGGAGTGGGAGAAGTTGGATGAAGCTGGGATTTGATTTCGACCATCGTGAGTTCCTGACCAAGCCCGGTATCGGGAAATCGGTTGTGCGTTTCGCGCGCGATCAGGTGATTTTCTCGCAAGGCGACCCCGCCGACAGCGTGTTTTTCCTGCTCGACGGGCGCATCAAAGTCGTCGTGCTGTCGGCGCAAGGTAAGGAAGCGGCGACGGGGCTCGTCCATTCGGGGCAGTTCTTCGGCGATGGTTGCCTCGTTGGCGACGAAACCCGATGCGCCACCACCATCGCGATGCGCGATTGCGTCGTCGCCTCGATCAGCAAGTCCCTGATGGTTGAAACGCTTCGCTCCGAGCCGGACTTCGCGGCGATGTTCATTCGCCATCTCCTGCTGCGCAATCGCGGCATGGAGGAAGACCTGATTGATCAGTTGTTCAACTCCAGCGAGAAGCGCCTGGCGCGGCTCTTGCTGCGGTTGTCGAAACTCGACAATGGCGGTGAGGCTCAGCCGATCGCGCCGCATATCAGCCAGGAAACGCTGGCCGAGATGATTGGCACCACGCGCTCCCGCGTCAGCTTCTTCATGAACAAGTTCCGCAAGCTCGGCCTGATCAGCTACGATCGCAATATCGAGGTCCATCCGCGGCTGAGCGCGATGCTGCAGGACCATTCCGAGATCCCCGGCTGAGGCCCCGCAGACTCCGTCCGCGGCCCGAGCCAAAGCAGAGCACAGCTGTGCGGCAGCCAACTCGCCGTCCCATCGCCCCGTCCTTATAGTGCCCGCCATTCAGGGCGACGGGGGGCTGAAAGATGGATGCTGAACAGCACGATAGGCTGGCGATACGCGATCTGATCGAGAACTGGGCGGTGTGGCGCGACGCCGGCGACTGGGATCGGTTTCGCACCGTCTGGTTCGACGACGGCCGGATGATGGCGACCTGGACCCAGGGCACCGCTGACGAATTCATCGCGATGAGCAAGGCCGGCTGGGCCAAGGGCGTTTCGATCCTGCACTTCCTTGGCGGCCAGGCGATCGACCTCGCGGGGCATCGCGCGATCTCGCAGACCAAGATGACGATCTCGCAGCGCGCCAGCGTGCACGATGTCGTCGTCGATGTCGTCTGCACGGGCCGGTTCTACGATTTCCTCGAGAAGCGCGATGGTCGCTGGGGCTTTGTGCTGCGCCAGCCGATCTATGAGAAGGACCGGATGGATCCGGTCGACCCGGCGGCGAAGCTGTCGCTCGATCCGGCGCTGCTCACGCGCTTTCCGGAAGGCTATCGGCATCTCGCTTATCTGCAGAGCCAGATCGGCTACCAGATCAAGCCCGACATGCCGGGCCTGAAAGGCGACGCCGTGGAGCGGCTGTACGCCAGCGGTGCGGCGTGGCTGAGGGGACAGGCGCTGGATCGATGAGGGCTCAGACGGAGCATTCGTCATTGCAAGCCAACGGGTCGGCGCTTCGCGCCGCCCGATGACAGGCTCCGCGAAGCAATCCAGCGCAGTGCACGACGCTGGATTGCTTCGCCACGCTCGCAATGACGGTGAGGATACGATACTGGTCAACGAAGGCTCGAAAGCCGTCGCGTAAGACGAAACGTGGGAGACCTGAAATGCCCGACTTCATCACCCTCGATGCGCTGGTGCGGAATACGGCGCGGTCGGCCCCGGACCGGCTCGCAGTGATCGATGGCGAACGGCAATTACGCTACGCGGAATTCGATGCGCTGATCGACCGCGTCGCGGCTGCTCTGCAGCGCGACGGCGTCAGGCCGACCGACACGATCTCGATCTGCGCGCTGTCGTCCGTCGCATACGCCGCCGTCTTCCTCGGCGCGCTCCGCGTCGGCGTCGCGGTGGCGCCGCTGGCGCCGTCGTCGACGCCGCACGACTTCGCCGCGATGGTGAAGGACTCCGCCGCCAAGATTCTGTTCACCGACGATTTCGTTGCGGCGGCCATGAAGGACGCCGTGATCGACTCAAATATCAAGCGCGTCGCGCTTGACGATGGCGGCAGCGGCACGGCGTTTAGCGGGTGGCTGGCGCCGGAAGGGATGAAGCCCGAGCCGGTGACGGTCGATCCGGAATGGGTGTTCAATATCATCTATTCGTCAGGTACCACCGGCACGCCGAAGGGTATCGTTCACACCCACTATCTGCGCTGGCGGCAATACGGTCAGCTCGACCCGCTCGGCTATGGCCTCGACGCCGTGACGCTGCTGTCGACGCCGTTGTACTCCAACACGACGCTGGTCTGCTTCAACCCGACGCTTGCGGGCGGGGGCACGCTGGTGCTGATGAAGAAGTTCGACGCCAAAGGCTTCCTTGAACTGGCGCAGAAGCATCGGGTCACCCACACGATGCTGGTCCCGGTGCAATATCGCCGCATCATGGCGCTGCCGGAATTCGGCAATTACGACCTGTCGTCGTTCGTGATGAAGTTCTGTACCTCGGCGCCATTCGCGGCCGAGCTGAAGCGGGACATTCTGGCGCGCTGGCCCGGCGGTCTCACCGAGTACTACGGCATGACCGAAGGCGGCGGCTCCTGCGCGCTGCTGGCGCACGAACATCCCGACAAGCTGCAGACGGTAGGCCAGCCGATGCCGGAGCACGAGATCCGGCTGATCGACGAGGACGGCAATTTCGTCGCGCCGGGCGAGATCGGCGAGATCGTCGGCCGCTCCGCCGTGATCATGAAGGGCTATCTCAATCAGCCGCAGAAGACCGCCGAGACGCTGTGGACCGACAAGGACGGCAATCGCTGGGTGCGCACCGGCGACGTCGGCCGGTTCGACGCCGAGGGTTTCCTGACGTTGATGGACCGCAAGAAGGACATGATTATCTCCGGCGGCTTCAACATCTATCCGAGCGACATCGAGGCGATCGCCAGCCAGCACGCCGACGTGCTGGAAGTCGCCGTCGTCGGCATGCCGTCGGAGGAGTGGGGCGAAACGCCGGTGGCGTTCGCAGTGGCGAGGCCGGACCGCAACCTCGACCCGGCGGAGCTGAAGACCTTCACCAACGCCAAGGTCGGCAAGACCCAGCGCCTCGCCGATGTGGTGATCGTCGATCAACTGCCGCGCAGTGCCATCGGCAAGGTGCTCAAGCGCGAACTGCGCGACCAGCGGTTGGCGTTGCAGCCGACCTCCTAGCCACAAGGCACGTCATTCCGGGGCACGCGCGAAGCGCGTGAACCCGGAATCCCGAAGTTGTAGCGCACCAGAGATTCCGGGCTCGCTCGCTGCGCGAGCGCCCCGGAATGACGGCCGAGAGGCCGTGCCCGACGACAGCCCCGCCTCAATAATGCGGCGGGCGTTCGTTGCTCGGGGCGACGGTGGTCTCGGCCTGCTCGAGCCGCTCGGACAATGCCGCGATCTGCCGCGTCAGTGCGTCGATCTGCTTCCACTGCGTCGTCACGGTCTGGTTGAGCGTCTCGATCGCCTCGTCCTGATAGGTCAGGCGGACTTCGAGTGCCTCGATCCGGTCGGCGAGGAATTGCTGATCGGTCATCGCATCGCTCCACAACTGCAGGACGTGCCGGTGGTCGGCACACGCGCCCTGATCGGACGCCGCGCTGATGTAGCAGCCGGTCGTCCGCCGCGAAACCCGCGGCGGCGCAGCATTTCGCGCCGGCGCCGCAGGTTGCGTGCCGAGGATTGCTCAGGCCGCCCTGAGTATGTCAATTAGGCCGGCGCCGAAGCGCGGCGCGGTGAACCAAAGAGCCTGTTCGCATGAGGAATTTTCACTTCGCCGGTCGGTCCACGGTGCATGCCCGCAACGCCATGGTGGCGACCTCGCACCCGCAGGCGGCGCTCGCCGCGATCGAGGTTCTGCAGGCCGGCGGCACGGCCGCTGACGCGGCGATCGCCGCCTCGGCGCTGCTGGCAGTGATCGAGCCGCAATCGACCGGCATCGGCGGCGATTGCTTCGCGCTGTATCAGCCCAAGGGCACCGGCAAGATCGTCGCCTATAACGGCTCGGGCCGCGCGCCGGCCGCCGCCAAGGCGGAGTGGTTTCTGGAGCACGGCATCGATGCGATCCCGCTGACCAGCCCGCATTCGGTCACGGTTCCCGGCGCGATCGACGCCTGGGCGACGATTTTGCGTGACCATGGCCGCTTCGGGTTCGACAAGTTGCTGCAGCCCGCCATCAAGGCGGCCGCCGAGGGCTACGTCGTGGCGCCGCGCGTCGCCTTCGATTGGAAGAACGGCTTCCAGAAGTTGAAGAAGGGCACCAACACCGAGCGCTATCTGCTGCCCCACGGCCAGGCCGCCGTCACCGGCGACGTCATCAAGCAGCCGGAACTGGCGGCGACGTTGAAGCTGATCGCCGACAACGGCCCGGACGCTTTCTACAAGGGCGCGGTCGCCGAGGACATGGTCGAAACTCTGCGCAAGCTCGGCGGCCTGCACACCCTCGAGGATTTTGCCGAACACAGCACCGAGACGACCGCGCCGCTCGGCACCATCTACAAGGGCTTCGACGTCTGGCAGTGCCCGCCGAACGGCCCGGGCATCACCATGCTGGTGATGCTGAACATTCTCAGCCGGTTCGACCTCACCAAATTCGGCCCGCTCAGCGTCGAGCGCTTCCATCTCGAGGCGGAAGCGACCCGCATTGCCTACATGATGCGCGAGGAGCATATCGGCGACCCGGCGCATGTCGACGTCGACGTCATCCGCATCCTGGCGCGCGAGTTCGGCGAGGAGCACTGCAGCAAGATCGCGCTCGACAAGCTGCTCGATCTGCCGCACATCGCGCCGCCGATGAACCCGTCGACCGTGTACATCTCGGTGGTCGACGAGGATCGCAACGTCTGCTCGTTCATCAATTCGGTGGCGCATTCGTTCGGCTCGGCGATCGTCTCGGAGAAGACCGGCGTTCTGCTGCAGAACCGCGGCGCCGGCTTCCGCGTGCAGCCGGGCCATCCGAACTGCATCGCGCCGAAGAAGCGCCCGCTGCACACCATCATTCCGAGCCTCGCCACCGAAGGCGGCAGAGCGCGGATGTCGTTCGGCGTGATGGGCGGCCAGTATCAGCCGGTCGGCCAGGTCCACGTGCTGACCAACGTGCTCGACTACGGCATGGACATGCAGGAGGCGATCGATCTGCCGCGTGGCCTGCACTACGAGGGCATCTATCAGCTCGAAGACGGCGTACCAGCCGCGACCGTCGAGGGCCTCAAGGCGCTGGGCCACAGCGTCGCGTCGGTCGGGACGCCGCATGGCGGCGGCCAGGGGATCTGGATCGACTGGGACAAGGGCACGCTGACCGGCGGCTCCGACCCCCGCAAGGACGGCTGCGCGCTGGGGTATTGAGGTTCGTCATTGCGAGCGAAGCGAAGCAATCCAGTAGCGCCGGGCATCGGACTCTGGATTGCTTCGTCGCTTCGCTCCTCGCAATGACGCCGGACACTGTGTGGAAGGAAAACGCCGCGTGAAGATTGCGATCCTCGACGATTACTTCGACACGCTGCGCACGTTGCCGTGTTTTTCAAAGCTCGCCGGTCACGACGTCGCCATCCACAATGATCACCTCCAGGACACCGATGCGCTGGCCGAGCGCCTCAAGGATGTCGAAGCGCTGGTGCTGATCCGCGAGCGCACGCAGCTCCGCGCGCCGCTGCTGGAGAAATTGCCGAATCTGAAGCTGATCAGCCAGCGCAGCGTCTATCCGCATATCGACATCGACGCCTGTACGCGGCTTGGCATCATCGTGTCGTCCAACATGCATGCCGATACACCGTCCTACGCGGCGGCCGAGCTGACGTGGGGATTGGTGCTGGCGGCGATGCGGCAGATTCCGCAGCAGATGGCGGCGCTGCAAGCCGGCACTTGGCAGATCGGTGTTGGCCATACGCTGCGTGATAAGACGCTCGGCATCTACGGCTACGGCCGCATCGGCAGCGTCGTCGCTGGCTATGGTCGCGCCTTCGGCATGTCGGTGCTGGTGTGGGCGCGCGAGCCCAATCTGGCGCAGGCCCGTGCCGACGGTTATCAGATCGCCGGCAGCCGTGAGGAGCTGTTCGCGCAAAGCGACGTTCTGTCACTGCACATGCGGCTGGTCGATGCGACACGCGGAATCGTGACACGTGACGATCTGGCACGGATGAAGCCGTCCGCGCTGCTGGTCAACACCAGCCGCGCCGGACTGATCGAGAGCGGAGCCTTGGCCGACGCACTGCGCTCTGGCCGCCCGGGAATGGCCGCCATCGACGTGTTCGACACCGAGCCGCTGCGCGATCCCCAGGATCCGCTGCTGACGCTCCCCAATGTGGTCGCGACGCCGCATATCGGTTACGTGACGCGCGACGAATACGAGCTGCAATTCAGCGATATCTTCGATCAGATCGTCGCTTATGCGTCCGGTGAGCCCATCAACGTCGTCAATCCGCCGGCGATTTCTCGTCGACGCTAGCCCCCAAACGCAAAAAAGACCGGCCTGAGCCGGTCCTCTCCGCTGTTCGCGAGGCTTGAAGCCGCCGCGGCACGATCGTGAAATCAGAGGTTGCGGTGAACCGCGGCCGCTGCCTTGTCGGTGGTGTCCTTCACCGCTTCCTTGGCATCGCCGACGGCCTGCTGACCCTTGCCCTTGGCTTCCTGCAGCGCGCCTTCGCCCTGCAGCTTCTCGGAGCCGGTGGCTTCGCCGATGCCCTGCTTGGCCTTGCCAACCACCTCGTTCGTCGCGCCCTTGATCTTGTCCATCGTGCTACCCATTGCAGTTCTCCTTACCTCATGAGCATCACCGGACTCGGTGAGCTTCGCCCTGATAACCGCCCGCCTGGCTCCTTGTTCCGCTCTTGAATATTTGTGATCGCATTGAAATCTCGGAACAAATCGTGGGGCGCGACATCCGGTCCGAATTGGGCGTAGGCGTGTCGTGTTGCGACAGTTTGCAGTAGGTTCCGGGGTACCTCTACTCCACCGTCCCTTCGTTCGAGATGCGGATTAGCTTCGATGTTTCGGCAATTGTTAACTGCCGCCGACATCGTCCGTTTTTCCAGGGTCAGATTAACGCCGCGGAAGCATCGTGGTCGCATGGTCGGGACGCAGATCGTGGTGGCGCAAGCCGGCCTCAAGGTACCAATCCTGCCCCTTGCAGGGTGCTGCTACGCTGGCCCCGCGAAGTGAGGTAGGGTGCCGACTACCATCTAAAGCCGACGAGGCCGGTCCAGAAAGCGTTTCGACATGTCGGGTCTACGGCAAGTGATGACGACGGCGCAGGAGTTGCAAAGCGACTGGAGCGCACGTCTCGAATTCTGGTTGGGCGGGCGCGGCGCCGGCACGTTGATTCCGATTGCCGACGTCGACGAGCGAGAAATGCGTCTCATCCGCGCTGCGCAGATCGACAGCGTCAGCCGGCTGGTCCCGGTGACGATGTCGATCAACGTCATCAATGCGGCTCTGGTCGTGGCGGTGTTTTGGCGCGGTGGAAGCGACCTGTTTCTGCTGACGTGGTTTGGGGCGCTGTTGCTGATCGCCGCCACGGCGTTGCGGGCATGGTTGCTCAGACGGCACGATCCGCCGCGTGAAGCTTCGGCGAATGCGACGCGTCGAATGAGCGTGCAGTCGCTGATCCTCGGGCTGATCTGGGGAGCGATGCCGATCGCTCTGTTTCCGGGCGCGGAGCCGACCGATCAGTTGATCCTCGGTTGTCTCGTGACCGGCATGATGTCCGGCGGCGCGTTCACGCTGTCCACTGTGCCGCGCGCGGGTCTGGCTTACACCTGGGCGATGGTGCTGTGCTCGGCGATCACGCTGATGCTGTGCAGCGGCACCAGCTATATGATCACTGCCGTTTTTCTTGTGCTGTATGCGATCTTCGTCTCGCGCAACCTGGTGTGGCATGGCGAGATGTTCTTCAACAATTTGCGGTCGCAGTTCGAGCTGAAGCGCAATACCGAGATCATCTCGCTGCTGCTGAAGGACTTTCAGGCCAACGCCAGCGACTGGCTATGGCAGACCGATCCGCTCGGCCGGTTGGTGCATGTGCCGGATCGATTTGTCGAGGTGGCGCATCTGCCCGCGAACATCCTTCACGGCGCGCTATTATCCGACGTGCTCGGGATGCTGTGTACGGACGACGGCCGCTCTGCGCCGGCGATCGCCGCCACCATGGCGCTGCGCGAGCCCATGCACGATGTGCTGGTGCACGTGACCATCGCAGGCGAGCCGCGTCTCTGGTCGCTGACCGCCCGGCCGATGTTCGATCACAATGGTCAATTCACCGGCTATCGCGGTGTCGGCCGCGATGTCACCGAGCGTTGGCGCGCCGAGCAGGCCGAGGCGGAGAATCGCGCCAAGTCCAGCTTCCTTGCGATGATGAGCCACGAGATTCGCACCCCGATGAACGGCGTGCTCGGTTTGGCAAATTCGCTGCTGGAAACCAAGCTCGATGTCGAACAGCAGCATGCGGTCACAACGATCCGTGACTCCGGCGATAACCTGCTGCGCATTCTCAACGACATTCTCGATCTATCCAAGCTCGAGGCCGGGCGCATCGAATTCGAACAGGTCAACTTCTCGCCTGTTGTGTTGGTCGAGGCGGTGCGCGCGATCGTCGAGCCGAATGCCCGGGCCAAGGGGCTGACGCTGAAGATCGACATCGATCCGCGGCTGCCGCCAGCGCTCACCGGCGACGTCCAGCGCATTCGTCAGGTGCTGCTCAACCTCGCCTTCAATGCCGTCAAGTTCACCGAGCGCGGCAGCGTCAGCGTCGTGCTGACCTGCGTGCGCCGCGACGACGCTTATGCGACGGTGGAGTGGCAAGTCACCGACACCGGCATCGGGATCCCGCCGGAGCGTGTCGGTTCGCTGTTTACCGACTATGCGCAGGCCGATCTGTCGATCAATCGTCGCTTCGGGGGCACCGGCCTGGGGCTCGCAATCAGCCGCCGGATCGTCGAGCAGATGGGCGGCGGCATCGACGTCACCTCGCGGGCAGGTGAAGGTTCGACCTTCCGGTTCAACCTGGATCTGGCGTGGAGCAATGCGCTGATCTCCGACTACCGGCTCGATCGCGTCGGCAGCGACGATCTTCGGACACGGATCGCGATGCTAGGCCATCCGCTGCGCGTGTTGATCGCCGAGGATGACGCCACCAATCAAATGGTGGTGTTGAAGATGTTGCACGAATTCGCGGCCGACACGCGCGTCGTCGCCGACGGCGCCGCGGCTTTGCAGGCGCTGGAAGCCGAAGAGTTCGACGTCGTCCTGATGGACGTGCGGATGCCGACGATGGACGGTCTGTCGGCGACCCGTGCGATCCGCAACCGCGGCGGCGAGTTCGCAGGGCTGCCGATCATTGCGCTCACCGCCAATGCCTTCCCGGACGATATCAAGATGTGCCGCGAAGCTGGCATGACCGACTTCCTCTCCAAGCCGTTGCGAAAGCCGGCGTTGGTCGCAGCGGTGCTCCGCGCCCTGCGAGGCGGCGGTACAGGCGCGGCGGGGCCGCCCTCTGCATTTACACCGCCGGCACCGGTCGACCTCAATGTTCTCACCGAACTGACCGAGGAGATCGGCCGCGATCAGGTGACCGAGATGGTGTCGCTGTTCTTCAGCGAAACCGAGCGGCGGATCGCATTGTTCCGGCAGTTCGGCGATACGATCGATCGTGACCTGCTGGCGATCGAGGCGCACTCGATGAAGGGCGGCGCCGCAACCCTTGGCTTCGCCACCATCGCCGAGATCGCACGGGCGATCGAGATCGGCTCCTCGATCGTCTCGGGGGAGGCGCTGAACGTCCAGGCTGCCCATTTGACAAAGGCGCTGGTCGACCTGCGTCGACATTGCGAAGGCAGCTTCAAGCTGGCGAGCTGATCCCGATTTCGCCTGCGATGTCGGGTTCGGCCGGGCCGGACCGTCCTTGGCACGATGTCCTTGAGCGGAGTTGTGCCATGTCGAAGATCACCCCCTGCCTGTGGTTCGCCAGCGAAGCCGAGGAGGCGGCCCGGTTCTACGTGTCGTTGTTGCCGGACTCCCGGATCGACCAGGTTCAACGCAGCGTGGTGGATACGCCATCCGGACCTGCGGGCTCGATCCTGCTGGTGGAATTCACGCTCGCGGGCCAAAGCTACCTGGCGCTCAATGGCGGGGCCCGCCAGAACTTCACCCATGCGGTCTCATTCATGATCAATTGCGCGGATCAGGCCGAAGTCGACCGGCTGTGGGGCGCATTGATCGAGGGCGGTGAACCGAACCAGTGTGGCTGGCTGCGCGATCGTTACGGCCTGTCCTGGCAGATCGTGCCGTCGATCCTGCCCAAGCTGTTTGCCGGCCCCGATCGCGCCGGCGCAGAACGAGCCATGCGGGCGATGATGCAGATGGTGAAGCTCGACGGCGACGCCCTGCAGCGGGCCTATGAGGGTGCGACCGAATAGCGCACGGCCCGTCACGAAGAATGATCACTGACGAATATTGACATTCGTCAGTGATCAGAAGAGGGTTCCCTCAGGTCATTGAGGGTTCCGTCATGCTGACTCATCCGATGTTTGATGGATTGTTTCGTTTGCTGATCGGCTTGGCGCTCGCGGCCATCGCGCTCACGCTGGCGGGCTGCGACGACAAGCAGGCCAAGAAGGAGAAGCCAGAGCGGCCGGTGCTGGTGGAGACGTTGCGCTATGCGGCGGCGGCGCCGGAACGCAGCTTCGTCGGCACGATCCGGCCGCGGATCGAGACCGATATCGGCTTCCGCATCGCCGGCAAGGTGGCGAAGCGGCTCGTTGAAGTCGGGCAGACCATCGATATCGGCCAGCCGCTGGCGCTGCTCGATCAGACCGATCTGAAGCTGCAGGCCGAGCAGGCGGAGGCCGAGCATAGCGCGGCGAAAGGTGTGCTGGCGCAGGCATTTGCGTCGGAAAATCGCGCCAAGGAGCTGCGCGGCAAGGGCTGGTCGACCGAAGCGCAGATGGATCAAGCGCGCGCGGCCGCGGACGAAGCGCGTGCTCGCTTGGCGAGGGCCGAGCGCTCGGTCGAACTCACCCGCAATGCATTGTCCTACGCGACGCTGAATGCGGATACGCGCGGGGTTGTCACGTCGGCGCTGATCGATGCCGGGCAGGTCGTGTCGGCCGGGCAGCCGGCGTTTCGCATTGCGCGGTTCGGCGAGAAGGAAGCCGTGGTGGCGATTCCGGAGACGCTGGTCGGCCGCGCCAAGCAGGGCGAGGCGCGTGTCAGCCTGTGGTCGGAGCCGGGCAAAAACCATGTGGCAAAGTTGCGGGAGATCGCCCCGATGGCCGATCCCGCGACACGCACCTACCTGGCCAAGTTTTCGCTGCCCGACGCCGACGACGGTATCTCGCTCGGCATGACGGCTACGCTGACGCTGGCCGACTCCGCGACCGACCGGGTCGCCCGGTTACCGCTGTCGGCGCTGTTCAACCAGGGCGGTACGCCGTCGGTCTATGTGGTCGAGGATACCGGACAGGTGACGCTGAAGCCGGTCACCGTCAAGGCCTACGAGTCCGAACACGTGGTGATCAGCGACGGCGTTGCGGACGGCGCCAAGGTCGTAGTGCTCGGCGTGCAGAAGCTCGACCCGGCCGAAAAGGTCCGGGTTGTTTCCTCGCTCGCGTTCTGACGGCGGAGGCGGCGATGCGCTGGTTCAATCTGTCGGCCTGGGCGGTGTCGCATCCGGCGCTGATCCTGTTTCTGATCTGCGCACTCAGCGTCTCCGGCATCTACTCGTATCTGCGGCTCGGCCGCGCCGAGGATCCGTCCTTCACCGTGAAGGTCGCGGTGGTGTCGGTGATATGGCCGGGCGCGACCGCCGCGGAGATGCAGGCGCAGGTCGCCGATCCGATCGAGAAGAAGCTGCAGGAACTGCCTTACTTCGAGAAGGTGCAGACCTATTCGAAGGCGTCGTTCGCCGCCATGCAGGTCACCTTTCGCGATTCGACGCCGCCCGCCGAAGTGCCGCACCTGTTCTATCTGCTGCGCAAGAAGCTGTGGGACGTCGCGCCGCAGCTGCCGAGCAACCTGATCGGCCCGACCATCAACGACGAATACGGCGACGTCGACTCCATCCTCTATATGATGACCGGCGAGGGTGCGAACTACGCGCAGCTCAAGAAGGCAGCCGAAGGCCTGCGCCAGCGCCTCCTGAAGGTCGCGGGCGTCACCAAGGTGAATATCTACGGCACTCAGGACGAGAAGATCTATGTCGAGTTCTCGCACGCCAAGCTCGCCACGCTCGGCCTGACGCCGCAGGCGCTGTTCGACTCGCTCGCCAAGCAGAACGCGGTGACGCCGGCCGGCACGGTGGAGACCACGTCGCAGCGCGTACCGCTGCGCGTCACCGGCGCGATCGACGGCGTCAAGGCGGTGGCGGAGACGCCGGTCGAAAGTAACGGCCGGGTGTTCCGGCTCGGCGACATCGCCACGGTGTCGCACGGCTATGTCGACCCCACCGATTACATGGTGCGGCAGAAGGGCAAGGCCGCGATCGGCATCGGCGTGGTCACCGCCAAGGGCGCCAATATTCTCGACCTCGGCGAACAGGTCAAAGCCGCGACCGCTGAGTTCATGGGCGAAGTGCCGCAGGGCATCGAGATCGAACAGATCGCCGATCAGCCGCTGGTGGTGAAACACGCCGTCGGCGAATTCATGAAGTCGTTCGTCGAGGCGCTGGTGATCGTGCTGTTCGTGTCGTTCCTGGCGCTCGGCTGGCGCACCGGCATTGTGGTGGCGCTGTCGGTGCCGCTGGTGCTGGCGATCGTCTTCATCGTGATGAATGCGATGTCGCTCGACCTGCATCGCATCACGCTCGGAGCGCTGATCATCGCGCTCGGCCTCCTGGTCGACGACGCCATCATCGCGGTCGAGATGATGGTGGTGAAGATGGAGCAGGGCTGGGACCGCGCCAGAGCGGCGGCGTTCGCCTGGGAGTCCACGGCGTTTCCGATGCTCACCGGCACGCTGGTCACCGCGGTCGGCTTCCTGCCGATCGGGCTGGCCAATTCGTCGGTCGGCGAATATGCCGGCGGCATCTTCTGGATCGTGGCGATCGCGCTGATCGCGTCGTGGTTCGTGGCGGTGATCTTCACGCCCTACATCGGCGTCAAGCTGCTGCCGAACTTCGCAGGCAAGAAGGGCCACGATCCGGACGCCGTGTATCACACCCGGATGTATCGGGCGCTGCGCGCCGGCGTGGCGTGGTGCGTACGCTGGCGTGGCACGGTGGTGCTCGCCACGGTCGGCATCTTCGCTGCGTCGATCGTCGGTTTCGGCCATGTGCAGCAGCAGTTCTTCCCGCTGTCGGAGCGGCCCGAACTTTTCCTGCAGCTGCGTTTGCCGGAAGGCACCGCGTTCGGCGTCACCATGAAGACCGTCAAGGAAGCCGAGACGCTGCTGAAGGACGACGGCGACATCGCCACCTACACGGCTTACGTCGGCAAGGGCTCGCCGCGGTTCTGGATGGGCCTCAACCCGCAACTGCCGACCGAATCCTTCGCCGAGATCGTGATCGTCGCCAAGGATGTGGCCGCTCGCGAGCGTATCAAGGCGCGGATCGAACAGGCGGCGCATGACGGACGACTCTCGGAAGCACGCGTGCGTGTCGACCGTTTCAATTTCGGCCCGCCGGTCGGCTTCCCTGTGCAGTTCCGGGTGATCGGGCCTGATACTGCGAAGGTGCGCGAGATCGCCTATCAGGTCCGCGATGTGGTGAAGCGCAATCCGAACGTCGTCGATCCGCATCTCGACTGGAACGAGCAGTCGCCATATCTCAAGCTCGTCGTCGATCAGGATCGTGCCCGCGCGCTCGGGCTGACGCCGCAGGACGTCTCGCAGGCGCTGGCGATGCTGATCTCCGGCGCGCCGGTGACGACGGTGCGAGACGGCGTCGAGAAGATCGCCGTGGTGGCCCGCGCGGTGCCGGCCGAGCGGCTCGATCTCGGCCGCATCGGCGAACTCACCATCACGTCGCGAGGCGGCGTCGCGGTGCCGCTGTCGCAGGTCGCCAAGGTCGAGTACGCCCACGAGGAGCCGATCCTGTGGCGGCGCAATCGCGACATGGCGATCACGGTGCGGGCCGACGTCGCCGATGGCGTGCAGGCGCCCGACGTGACCAATGCGATCTGGCCGCAGCTCAAGGAGATCCGCGACAGCCTGCAGCCGGCCTACCGGATCGAGACCGGCGGCGCGATCGAGGAATCCGCCAAGGGCAACGCCTCGATCTTCGTGCTCTTCCCGGTGATGGTCATCGTGATGCTGACGCTGCTGATGATCCAGCTGCAGAGCTTCCCGCGGCTGCTGCTGGTGTTTCTCACCGCGCCGCTCGGCATCGTGGGCGCTTCGCTCGGGCTCAACGTTGCGGGGGCGCCGTTCGGCTTCGTGGCGCTGCTCGGGCTGATCGCGCTGGCCGGCATGATCATGCGCAACACCGTGATCCTGGTCGATCAGATCGAGACCGACGTGGCGCAGGGCTCGAGCCGGCGCGAGGCGATCGTCGAAGCGACGGTGCGCCGCGCCCGGCCCGTGGTGCTGACCGCGCTCGCCGCGATCCTGGCGATGATTCCTCTGTCGCGCTCGGCGTTCTGGGGGCCGATGGCGATCACCATCATGGGAGGCCTGTTCGTCGCGACCTTCCTGACGCTGTTCTATCTGCCCGGCTTGTATGCGCTGTGGTTCCGCAACAGCCTCGACGAGCGCGGCGGCGAGGTTTTGGCGCCGCAACACGACGAACCCGCGACGCAAGCGTTTCCGCTTGCCGACGCCGCCGAATAATTCGACATTGGCGCCCTGATGAGCGTGATTTCAGAGAATACCGAAGCCGACATGCGTCACCGCATTCTCGTGGTGGCCGAGCGTCTGTTTCGCCAGATCGGCTACCAGAAGACCACGGTGGCCGACATCGCCAAGGTGCTGCAGATGAGCCCGGCGAATGTGTATCGCTTCTTCGACTCGAAGAAGGCGATCCATTCGGGCGTGGCGCGACATCTGATGGGCGAGGTCGAGCAGGTCGCCGCCAGTATCGCGGCGGAAAGCGGGCCGGCTGCCGAGCGGCTGCGCAAGCTGCTGTCCACCGTGCACCAGATGAATCGCGAGCGCTATGTCGGCGACGAGAAGCTGCACGAGATGGTGGCGATCGCCATGGAGGAGAACTGGGACGTCTGCGTTCTGCACATGCAGCAGATCGTCGGTGCCATCAGCCAGGTGATGAGCCAGGGCGCCGCCAGCGGCGAGTTCGACGCGCCGGACATCGCGGTGGCGGCGGGTTGCACCTGCACGGCGATGATGCGATTCTTCCATCCTCAGATGATCGCGCAGACCATCAACAAGGATGGTCCCACGCTCGACCAGATGATCGACTTCATCCTCCGCAGCCTCGGCCACCGATCCGCCGCGGCCGCCTCCTGAACCGGGACCTCTCAACCCAGGATCTGCGCGTGACCGATCTGCATTCCTACGAGCCGGCAAACGGCCACGGCCTCAAGCACGACCCGTTCAACGCCATCATCGCGCCGCGGCCGATCGGCTGGATCTCGTCGTGCAGCGCGGCCGGCCACGTCAATCTGGCGCCGTACAGCTTCTTCAACGCCTTCAACTACAAGCCGCCGCTGATCGGCTTCTCCTCGACGACCTGGAAGGACACCGTCGCCAACATCCAGGAGACCGGCGAGTTCGTCTGGAATTTGGTGACGATGGATCTGGCGCAGGCGATGAACGCCACCTCGGCCACGGTGCCGCAGGAGGTCGACGAGTTCGACCTCGGCAAGCTCACCAAGCTGCCGAGCACCAAGGTGAAGCCGCCGCGCGTCGGCGAGAGCCCGGTGTCGTTCGAATGCCGGCTGTCCGAGATCATCCAGCTGAAGGGCGCCGACGGCACCAAGGCCGAAGCCTGGCTGACGATCGGCGAAGTCGTCGCGGTGCATATCGACAAGCGGCTGATCCAGGACGGCGTGTACCAAACCGCGATGGCTCGCCCGATCGTCCGCGCCGGCCGCCGCGGCGACTACTTCGAAATCCGCCCCGACGCGATGTTCGACATGCCGAGGCCGGAGTAGCTGAGCGGCGGGCGCGGTTTTCTGTGCGCTTCACCGATCCTTCTGAACGTCGCGCACGCCCCAATCACTCCGTCATGGCCGGGCTTGTCCCGGCCATCCACGCCTTTTCTGAGTTGACGTCAGCAAGACGTGGATGCCCGGCACAAGGCCGGGCATGACGCGGGGAGGGGCAGTGCACAGTTCGATGCGCCGGTTTAGCAGCTAACGGAGCACAGCTCCTACGGCGCGGCGCGTTGACGGCGGCGGCGAACCGCCGCAACATGGCTTAGATTCTCTCCAGGTGTTGCGCGTGACTGCCCTGAGCCAACGTCAATCGGAAATTCTGAATCTCGCCCGCGCCTCGGGTCGGGTGATGGTGGACGAACTCGCCCGGCGCTTCGAGGTGTCGGCCCAGACCATCCGCAAGGATCTCAACGATCTTTGCGACCAGCGCTCGCTGACGCGTATCCATGGCGGCGCCATCATCGCCTCGGGAGTCGAGAACCTCGCTTATGAGGCCCGCCGCTTCGTTGCCGCGGAAGAGAAGCGGGCGATCGGCGCCGCCGCGGCCGCGCAGATTCCGAACGGCTGCTCGCTGTTCATCAACATCGGCACCACGACCGAGGAAGTCGCGAGCGCGCTGACGGCGCATCACGAGCTGCTGGTGATCACCAACAATCTCAACGTCGCGATGCAGCTGTACAAGTATCCGCGCATCGAGGTGATCGTCGCCGGCGGTACGGTGCGGCGCGCCGACGGTGCGGTGATCGGCTCGACCGCGATCAGCCTGATCGGCCAGTTCAAGGTCGACTACGCGATCATCGGTGCCTCGGCGATCGACGAGGAGGGCGCGCTGCTCGACTTCGACTATCGCGAGGTGCAGGCCGCGCAGGCGATCATCGCCAATGCCCGCAGCGTGATGCTGGTGGCGGATTCGACCAAGCTGCGCCGCAGCGCGCCGGTCCGCATCGCGCATCTCAGCCAGATCCAGACCTTCGTCACCGACGAGGCGCTGCCACCGTCGCTGCAGACCATCTGCGAGGCGCACGGCATCGAGGTGATCGAAGCGCTGCCGAGGCTGGCCGACGAGCTCGACGACACTGCAGCCTGATCATTAAATCCGATCGGGTCCAACACACACGGCGTCATCCTGAGGCGCGCACGCGCAGCGTGCGCCTCGAAGGATGGCCACAAGCGCCGGTCCGCGCGGCCGCATCCTTCGAGGCTCGCCGAAGGCGGCGAGCA
>NZ_JAJNAL010000053.1 GCF_022271405.1 Rhodopseudomonas infernalis
GGGCACGGCGTCGCGTGGTGTGCTTGGCCTCTGAAACGCAAAACGGCCGGCGTGAGCCGGCCGTTGCAAACGTTCGTCAGGGCCGCCGGTTCAGACCGCCGAGCTGATCCACTGCTGCAGCTTGGCCTTCGGCGCGGCGCCGACCTGGCGGGAGGCCATCTCGCCGCCCTTGAAGATCATCAGGGTCGGGATCGACATCACGCCGTACTTCGAGGCGGTGACCGGGCTCTCGTCGACGTTGAGCTTGACGATCTTCACCTTGTCGCCCATCGCGCCCGAAATCTCGTCCAGCGCAGGGGCGATCATGCGGCACGGGCCGCACCACTCGGCCCAGAAATCCACCACCACAGGGCCCTGCGCCTTGAGAACTTCAGCTTCGAAATCGGAGTCGGACACTTTGCCTACGGCCATGGGATACCTCGTGGGGAGCGGATAAAGGCGCAGCGGGAATCGCGCCCGGATGATGAAATCAACGTATGAACGCGCCGGGGCGGGGTCAAGCACGCTCACGCGGCCGTCAACGGCGCCAGCTCCGCGTCCAGCGCAGGCGCCGAAAGCTCCATGATTTCAGGCGCTTCCGTCCACAGCAGGGCGGCCCTGACGATTCGCTGGGGATAGAGCCGCGCCAGCACGGCCCGATACAGCGCCAGCTGGCGCAGATAGGCGGGCGGGACCTCGGCCAGGCCGCGCGGCGGGGCGTGGTTGGTCTTGAAATCGACGATCAGGACATCGGCTGGTGTCACCACCAGCCGGTCGATCTGGCCAGAGACCAGCACGGGCTCGCCGTTGCGCTGCAGCCGGCCGACGATCGGCACCTCGGCGCGGCTGCCGGGCGCGAACACCGCGGCAAAGCGCGGATCGCCGATCACCTCCAGCACCCGCGCGGCCAGCGCGTCGCGCTCGCCGGCCTCCCACTCGGCCGCGTTGCGGGCGAGGAAGCGCGCGGCGGCGGTGAGCCGTGAGTCCGCAGGCAGATCGGGCAGTGATTGCAGCAGCCGGTGCACCAGCGTGCCGCGTTGCAGAGCGCGTTTGCGCTCGGTGTCCGACTCGCCGCGGCGCAGCCGGCGCTGATCGGCTTCGTCCGGATCGGACGGCCGCAGCAGCGGCTCCGGCTCGCGCCGGGCCGGAGCGGATTTGTGCAACCAGTCCGGCAGGATCAACGGCGCCGGGCTATCTTTCACCTCTGGCGCGGCGGTTTCGGCGGCCTCATCCTCGGGACGGCAATAGCGTTTCACGGCGCCGTCCGGCGGCGGCACGGTGCGCATCGCTAGACCCGAATTCTCCAGACCCTTGCTGATCAGATCGTACCAGGACAGCGCGCGGACATCGTTGCGGTTGCCGGGCATGCAGCCGCCGACGATCAGCCGGTCGGCCGCGCGGGTCATCGCCACATACAGCAGGCGGCGATACTCGTCCTCGGTCTCGGCGATCATCGCGGCGCGGGCCTGTTCGACGACGCGCGGGTCGTTCGCTTTGCGGCCGGCCCACACCATCGCGGACGGCGCGCCCGGCTGCGCGTTGCCGCCGGGCAGCCGGATCAGATTGAGCCGCTGCGTATCGGCGGGCGACGACGTGGTATCGACCAGGAACACCACCGGCGCTTCGAGCCCCTTGGCGCCGTGCACGGTCATGACGCGGACTTCGTCGCGCGAGATCTCCATGTCGCGCTTGATCTCGGTATCGGCGGCGCGCAGCCACGCCATGAAGCCCTGCAGCGACGGCGCCTGCTTCTGCTCGGTGCTCAGCGCCAGTTCGAGAAACTCGTCGAGCGCATCGTTGGCCTCGGGCCCGAGCCGGCGCAGGATACGCGCACGACCGCTGCCATGCGCGCCGTCGCCGCCGAGCAGCCACGCGTAGAAGCCGAACGGCGTGTCCGTGAGCGCACGCGACGCGCAGGCGTCGAGCCGCTGCAGCGCAGTCGTGAGTTTCGCATCGCCCGCCGCCTTGTCGCGCAGCGCGGCGCGCAGCGAGCCCTTGCGGCGCCAGGCCAGCCGGAACAGATCGTCGTCGTCGAGGCCGAACAGCGGACTCTTCAGCGCCACCGCGAGCGCGAGGTCATCCTGCGGCAGCAGCAGCGCGTCGGCGAGATTCATCAGGTCGATGATCGCGATGTGCTCGGTCAGCTTGAGCCGGTCGGCGCCGGCGACCGGAATGCCGCCGCGTTTCAAAGCTTGGATCACCGCGTCGAACGCCGAGCCGCGCCGCCGCACCAGGATCAGCACGTCGCCATAGCTCAGCCGACGCCGCGCGCCGAACGGGCCGGTCATGGTGCCCTCGGCGATGAGCGCGGCGATCTCCGCCCGCACCTTGTCGGCCAGCCGCACCTCGGGGCTGGTTTCCGACACCGCGTCGAATGGCGCGCGCCAGCCTTCCATCGACTGCTTCTCGTCGGGCAGTTCCAGCGGCCACAGATCGATCAGGCTTGGCCCCGCATCGTTCAGCGCCTGATGCAGTGGATAGCTCGTGTCGGCGTGGATGCTGCGATAGATGTCGGGATCGCGGAAGACGTGATCGACCGAGTGCAGGATGGTGGCACCCGAACGGAACGAGTAGTTGAAGCTGACCTTCTCGAAGGTGAGCCCGGCGCCGTGGAAGCGCCGCTGCAGTTCGTCGCGGCGCTCGGCGAATTCCTTCGGCACCGCGCCCTGAAACGAAAAGATCGACTGCTTCTCGTCGCCGACCGCGAACACGGTTCGCTTGATGCCATCGCGGGCGCCCTCGCCCGCCGTGAACTCGGCGATCAGATGCGCGACGATGTCCCATTGCTTCGGGCTGGTGTCCTGCGCCTCGTCGATCAGCACGTGATCGACGCCGCGGTCGAGCTTGAAATGCACCCAGCTCGACGCGCCGCTGTCGAGCATCGCCAGCGTCTTGTCGATCAGGTCGTCGTAATCGAGCAGGCCGCGATCCTGCTTCTCGCGCGCGATCCGGCCGGCGACGTCGGCGGCGATCACCAGCAGCGCCCGCGTGCGCTCGCGCATCAGCAGCGCCCGGCGGCGTTCGAGCAGACCTTCCAGCCGGTCGCCCTCGCGCTTCAGATCCTCGACGAAGCCGGGCATGGGGTCGGCGATCTTCTTGGTCGCGAAGCTTTTGCGCAGCTTGGCTTCCTTGGTGAAGAACAGCTCGAGATACTTCTCGAGCTGCGCGGTGTCGCTTGCCGCCAGCGCATCGCGCAGCCGCTGCGCCTGATCGTGATCCGTCTTACTTCCGCCGTCGAATATGGTGGCACCGTCCGTCCAACGGGCGCGCGGCAGATAGGGCCCGTCGACAATATCGCGCTCGACGTCGTCGCAACTATCTTCCGGCGCAACGCCGAGCGTCGCGGAGAGTTGCGCCATCGCGCCGTCGACGCCGCCGGCCTGCGCCACCCAGCCGAGGAAGCGGTCGCGGCTCATGCAGGCTTCCTGCACCACCTCGCGGAAGGTGATATCGGCCGCGCTGGTCATCGCCAGCGACAAGGCCTTGCCGGCCGCGCTGTCCGGCGCCGCCGCGGCCTGCAGCAGCACCGCGAGGCTGGCGCGCTGCATCAGCTCGGCCTGATCGCGATCGTCCAGCACGGTGAAGCGCGCCGGCACGTTGGCCTCGAACGGAAACTGCTGCAGCAGCCGCGTGCACAGCGCGTGGATGGTCTGCACCTTCAGCCCGCCCGGCGTCTCCAGCGCGCAGGCGAACAGTTTTCGCGCCTGGGCCAAAAGAGACGGGCCGACCGACTTGATGCCGGTCTGACGGATCGCGTCGGCGAGCTGAGTATCGTCCAGCGTCACCCAGCGGCCGAGCGTGGTGAACACGCGTTCCGCCATGTTGGCGGCGGCCGCCTTGGTGAAGGTGATGCACAGGATGCGCTCGGGCGGCACGCCGTCGAGCAGCAACCTGATCACGCGCTGCACCAGCACATGGGTCTTGCCCGAACCGGCGTTGGCCGAGACGAACACCGAGGCCGACGGATCGGACGCGAGGATCTGGCGCTCGCGGGCCTGATCGGGAATCGTGCGCGGCCCGCTCATGCGCCGTCTCCCGCGCCGCCGGCGGCCGACCATTCCTTGATCCGCGCCAGATCGTCGTAGCGGCCGTAGCGCTGCGCCCACATCGACAGCACCAGCGCGTGATACGGTTGCGTCTCGTCGTCGAAGCGGCGGATCAGCCCGGTGAGCTTGGCCAGCGCTTCGGCCGCGGCGTCGTCTGGCTCTTGCGGCTCGTCCTTGCGGTCGATCTTGAGTTCGAGCACGCGCTCGTCGCCGGGCGGCGAGTTGCCGCTGAGCTTGACGTAAGTCAGCTCGGCGACCGACGCGCCGGCATCGATGCCGTCGAAGCCTCCGGCGCGCAGGATCGCGGCTTCGAGCGTGAGCTGAGGCGACAGGCCCATGCGCACCTGCTTGCCGGTCGGCGGATTGCCTGTCTTGTAGTCGAGGATCGCGTAGTTGCCGTCGGCGCGATGCTCGATGCGGTCGGCGCGCGCCGACAGCACGAAGTTGCGGCCGCCGTCGAGCGGGATCGACAGCGAGCCGCTGCGCTCGGCGATGACATGGCGCAGATGCGGGCGGCGGTCCTGCTCCCAATTGGCGAACCAGCCGGCGATCCGCAGAAAGCGCGGCCACCACAGCGCGCGCGCTTCCGGATGCTGCATCAGCGGCGCGAAGTGTTTTTGGCCGATCTGGTGCAGCACCTGCGCCGGATCGTCCGGCAATGCGTCGGCGAAACGCTCGGTGAATTCGCCGAGCGCTTCGTGGATCGCCGAGCCGCGATCGGCCGCCGACAGCGGCATGTCGACCGGATCGAGCGGCGACAGGCCGAGGATGTATTTGGCGTAGATCGTATAGGGATCGCGCAGCCAGTCCTCGATCGCGGTGACCGACAGCTTCAGCGGCCGCGCCTCGCGCGGCGGCTTCGGCGCCGGCTGGTCGATCGGCACGACCTTGGCCGGGCGGTCGAGCGCCTGCGCGTAGTCCAGATAAGTCTGCCCGCGCGCCTTCAGCGTGCTCCAGCGCGCCTTGCCGGCGACCGCTTCGAGCCGGTGCAGAAACCGCGACACCACGGCCGGCGCGCCGCCGACCTTGTTGGCGTGCGTCAGGATTACTTCGTCGGTGCCGAGCAACTGCGCGAAGTCGTGCGCCGACAGGCCGATGCGGCGTTCGGGCAGATCGAGGCCGAGTTCGTGGCGCATCGGCCGCGACAGCCACGGATCGATCCGCGGCGCCGGCGGCCAGACGCCTTCGACCAGGCCGCCGAGAATGACGCGGTCGTGTGTGGTGAGCCGCGCTTCGAGCGGACCGTAGATCCGCAGTGCCGCTTCGGCGAGTTCGGGCCGGCGCACCGTGATGTCGCCGAACGCGGTTTCGAACACGTCCGGATAGTCGTGCGGCGGCACCGGCACGCCGGCGCTGGGCTCGACTTCTGCGAGATCATCGAACGCGCGTAGCAGTGCCGCGCCCTGGCCTTCGAACGCGACGGCAATGCCGTCCGCATCGCTCGACAGCGCTTTGAGCACCTCCCGGTGATGCTGGCCGAATACGCACAGATCGATCGGCTCTTTGCCGACGCTCTCCAACGGTAACAGCGCGGCGCGGAGTGCGTCGATCAGCGCCCGCGCCGCATCAAGCGCGTCGTCGCCGAGCCGCGCGCGGGGCTCTGATGCATGCAGCGCGCTGATTTCGCCGCGCTTGAGCTTGATCAGCTCGACGCGGAAGCTTGCGAAGTCGCGTAGCAACCCTTCGCAGCCCGGCGACGGCCGGGTGCCGCGCAGCAGTGCCAGCTCCAGCGTTTCGATCGCGCCGCGCCAACCGCCGGCGGCGCGGCCGAGGCGCAGCAGCGGATGCTTGAGCAGCGCCAGCAGCGTCGGCGGCTCGCAGCCGTGCAGCGCGGCCTCGGCGGCGAGCCGTGCGAAAATGCCCGCCTGGGTGTCCATCAGCGAATCGCCGCCGGAATCGTCGACCGGCAGATTCCAGCGGCCGAGCGCGGCGACGACGCGGCGCGCCAGCGCGCGATCGGGCGTCACCAGCGCGGCGGAGCGGCCGAGTTCGGTCGCCTCACGCAGCGCCACCGCGATCGCCAGCGCTTCAATCTCGGAATTCGGCGCCTCGATCAGCGTGAGCTTGTCGGTGCCGTCTTCGATCAGTCGTTCGACCTGCGGATCGGCCAGCCGGTCGTGCCACGCCGCGGTTGCCGCCGACGGCCGCATCGCTTCGGACGCCAAGATTTCGCGGCCCGGCCGCGCGCTGAACCCAAGCCGCCGCACATCGCGGCGTTGCAGGCCCATCCGTGTCAGCAGGCCGTGCAGCGCGAATTGCGGATGGTTGGGCGACGGCGGCAACAGCTGCTTGCCCTGCTTGTCGCGCGTGCCGCCGATCAGATCCCACGCGGCGTCATCGAGCTCGGTGTCGAGGCCCGGCAGCACCACGGCGCCGTGCGGCAGCCCGGCGATCGCGTGCAGCAGCCTGGCGGTCGCCGGCATCGAGCCGGTCGAGCCGGCGGCGATCACCGGCCCGCCGCGATGCGCCGCAAGGCGGCCGGTCTCGGCCTCGATCAAGAGATCGCGCCGCGCCGCCGGCTCGATCCGGTCGGTCTCGCGCAGATGCTGCGGCCACCACTGGCCGGCGATCTTGAGGAAGTCGAGCGTCAGCTTCCAGTAGCGATCGAACGCGTCAGGTACGAGCGTATCGAGCTTGGTCCAGTCGACGCCGCGGGTCGCCATGTCGTCGATCAGCCTGGCCAGATCGTCGGCCAGTGCCAACGTCGACGCCGGACCGCCGACCACCAGCGGCGCCTGCTGCGGATCCTGCGGCCGCAGGCCCTTGGCCCAGACGGCGATCAGTTGCGACAGCAGCAACCGGCGCGGCAACCCGTCGAGCGACGGCGGAATCTCCAGATCGGCGACGCCCTCGGCGGCCTGGGTGAAGGCGAGTTCGTCCTCATCGATACCGCCGAGCGCAACGATGCGCGGCAGCAGCACCGCGTCGGTGCCGAGCACGTCGAGGAAGATATCGCGCGCCAGGCGCCCGGCGCGGCGGGTCGGAAGATACAGCGTCGCTTCGGCCAGCCGCTCGGGCTCGGCACGGACTGCGAAGCCCTCGATCAATTTACCATCGACCAGCGCGGCAATCGTCGTGCGCAGAAACGGCGCGGAAGGCGGAACACTGAAAACGCGCATGGACATCCTGATTCGCCGATCGGGCGATCATGCCATGGCGGCGACCCGCAGGGGAGGTACGGCTGCCCTCAGGCGACGCTGACCAGATAGGCGCGCTCGGCGGCCGCGACCGCTTCGGGGGTGCCGACATGCATCCACACGCCTTCGAGCCGCAGCCCGAACAGCCGGCCCTGCTCGGCGGCACGATCGAACATGGCGGTCAGCGAGAATTCGCCCTGCGGCGCATCGGCGAAGATTGCCGGATTGATGATCGCGACGCCCGCATAGACGAACGGCGTGACCTCGTTCTCCTTGCGCTTGCGCAGGGTACCGTCCGGCGCCATCGCGAAATCGCCCTTGCCCGCATAGCCGATGCTGCCCGCGGTCGGCGCCATCAGCAGCAGGATATCCATCCGGGCCGGATCGAAGGCGGCGGCAAGGCGATCGAGATTCGGCTGCACGCCGTCGATCCACAGCGTGTCGGCGTTGAGGTGATAGAACGGCGCGTCGCCGAGCAGCGGCAGCGCCTTGACCACGCCGCCGCCGGTGCCCAGCACGGCGTCGCGCTCGTCCGAAATGGTGACCTTCGGCGACGTGCGGGTGGCGACGTGGTCGATGATCTGGTCCGGCAGATAGTGGACGTTGACCACCGCCTCGGTGACACCGGCATCGGCGAGCCGGTCGAGCACATGGTCGAGCAGCGGCTTGCCGGCGACGCGCACCAGCGGCTTCGGCATGTTGTCGGTGAGCGGGCGCATGCGCAGGCCGAAGCCGGCAGCAAGCACCATGGCGCGGGAGGGTTGAACGGACATCTTCGCTCGCGTTTCGGACCGGATCGGTGCGAATCGATTGTATCACGCAGCGACGACCGGTGTATCAGGGGTCATTGGGTAGTCGCGAACCATGACGCCGATGCGACACCCCGGCGGCGCCAGGTCTGCCGGGAGGCATCCACCCGATCAGGCGGTGGCGGCAGCGGCGCGGTTGTTCTGGCGCTTCTTTTTGTCGTTACGCAGGAAGCTGACGCCGATCTGATCGCCATTGACCCAGCTCAGCGCGCAGCGGCGATAGGCCAGCCCGGTCGATGACAGCAGCAGGAAGAATTCCTTCAGATTCAGGCCCTCGACGGCGCCCTCGATGGTCAGCTTGCCGCCGGCTTCGGACACGTCCTCGAGCAGGCAGGGGCGGCGCCAGGTTCCGTCGATCGCCATCATCTGCGCCCGAATGCCGCGCTCGAACACGACGCGGCCGTCCTTGTTCCGTTCAACCATGAGGTCCCTCGCCCCGACGCAGCGACCGAACGCGCGATTGATGGGAAGATGATCGAGGCGCCGACGGTAGGGAGCGCTCGCCTAATATGGGGTAAAAGCCGCCGCTGAAATCAGCCTGGAGGCGGCACATGGACCTCGTACCAGACTTTCAGGTCAGCCAGTGACGGGTGCGCCAGCGAACGCGTCAGGTAGGTCCAGATCCGCGGCTGGTGCCGCAGATAGTGCGGCTTGCCGTCGCGCCGGTTGAGGCGCGCGAAGGTGCCGAGCAGCCGGGTGTTGCGCTGCGCCGACATCAGCGCGTAGAGCCGCGCGAAGCCGGCCGGATCGAACCTGGGATCGGCGGCGAGGCGCGCCTTGATATAGCGGCCGAACAACGCCAGCTCGAGCGACTCGGGCACGTCGATCCGCGCATCCTGCAGCAGCGACACCAGATCGTAGGCGGCGGGGCCCAGCACGGTGTCCTGAAAATCGATCACGCCGACCTGCGCGATGCCTTCGCGCTGGTCGAGCCAGATCAGATTGGGCGAATGATAATCACGCAGCACCCAGGTGCGCGGCTCGTCCGCGAGGCCACCGAGCAGCCGGCGCCACAGCGCCACGAAGTCGGCGCGGTCACTGGCTGCTATCACCGCGCCGCGATCGGGCAGATACCATTCGGGCATCAGCCCGATTTCGATCAGCATCGCCTCGGTGTCGAACACCGGGATCGCGTAGCTGTCCTGCGGCAGCGGCAGCCGATCGGGCAGCGCCTGCCCGTGCAGCACCGCCAGCAGATCCGCCGCGGCCTGATAGCGCTCGGCGATCGGCGCCGGCGGGGTCCCGGCGACGACGCCCTCGGTGCCGAAATCCTCGGTGATCAAAAAGCCGGAGTCGAGATCGGCGTGATGGATCGCCGGCGCCGAGAAACGTCGCGCATGCAGCCCGCTGGCGATCGCCACGAACGGCCGGACATCCTCGGCCAGATGCACCGCGGCGCTGTAGCTCTTGCCGGCGTACAGCGCGGGACCATCGGGTCGCCGCGGCGCGTTCATCAGGATCAGCGAGCCGCCGTCCTTGATCAGCCGCGCGTAGGACCGCGTCGAGGCGTCGCCCGGCATGTGGCGGCGATCGGCATCCGCATAGCCGGAGGTTTCGATGAAGCTGCGCAGCGCCGCCAGCCGCTCGACCTGCGCGGCAGCCTTGCCGTGGCCGGTGATCTCGGCGGCGCGCGCCAGCGAGCCGAGCGCCGGACGATGACTGAGCGCGATGTCGATGCGGTCGGCCGGCATCGCTGCAGGCGCGCGCTCCGGCCATTCGATCAGCGCCACCGCGCCGTCCGGCAGCGGCGACAGCCCGATCTCTTCGAGTTCGCCGGGATCCTCGATGCGATAGAGATCGGCGTGCAGCAGCGGATATGGCGGCAGCTCGTAGCTCTGCACCAGCATGAAGGTCGGGCTCGGCACTTCGTAGTCGTCGTCGCCGGCCAGATAGCGAATCATCGCCCGCGCCGCCGCGGTCTTGCCGGCGCCGAGGTCGCCCGACAGCGTCACGACATCGCCGGGGCCGATCAGCAGCGCGACTTCGGCCATCAGCCGCGCCGTCGCCGTCTCGTTGGCGAGCGCGACCGAGAATGTGGCCGGGCCCGTCATTCGGCGGCGTTACGCTGCGCGGTCTGGTCGATCGGGAATTCGCAAACCACCGTGGTGCCGCGCCCGACCACCGAATCGACCTGGACCTTGCCGCCGTGCAGTTCGACGAACGATCGGACCAGCGCCAGGCCAAGGCCGGGGCCGCGATGCCGCGAGCCCTGGGAGTGGCTCTCGAACCAGTCGAACACCTTGTCCTTGACGGCCGGATCGATTCCCGGACCGGCGTCGGTGACCGAGAACACGATGCGGTTGCCGGCCTTGCGCACCGCGAGCTTCACCACCGCCCGCTGCGGCGAGAAGCCGACCGCGTTGGCGAGCAGATTGTACAGCACCTGCACGACGCGGCGCTCGTCGCCGATGAAACCTTCGATGCTCGGATCGACGTCGATGTCGAGCGTGATCTCGTCGCGTGCCAGCCGGTCCTGAATGCCCTCGACCGCCGCCTCGATGGCGCGGCGGATGTCGATCGGCCCGAGATTCAGCATCATCGCGCCGGCGTCGATGCTGGCGAGATCGAGGATGTTGTTGATGATCGCCAGCAGCGCGTTGGTCGAGGTGGTGATGTAGGCGAGATACTCGGCCTGCTTATCGGTGAGCGGGCCGGTGCTCGGATCGCTGAGGAAATGCGCGAAGCCGATGATCGTGGTCAGCGGCGAGCGCAGCTCGTACGAGACGTGGTGGACGAAGTCGATCTTGATGCGGTCGGCGGTTTCCAGCGCCTCGTTGCGCTCGCGTAGCGCGCGCTCGACATTCTCGGTGTCGGTGATGTCCTGGAACGTCAGCATCGTGGCGCCGTCGGGCAGCGGCATGGTCTTGCACGACAGCACGGTGCCGTCGCGGCGTTCGAGCTTCAGCAGCACGTTGCGGCGATCGTCGATGCCGGTGATGGCGCTACGCAGCGCTTGCCAGCTCACAGCGTCGTCGAACAACGGCCGGCACCAGTCTTCCACGGTCTCGATATGCGGCCGGGTGGCGAGCGCCTCGGCCGACAGGTTCCACATCCGCGTGAAGGCCGGATTGAACAACTGCGCGCAGCCGTTGCTGCCGAACACCGCGACCGCTTCGGTCAGATTGTCGAGCGTCTCGCGCTGGACGTCGATCAGGCCGCCATAGCGGCGCTGCAGGTCGAAGCTTTCGGTGACGTCGTCGAACAGATAGGTGACGCCGCCTTCCTGATTGGGCGTGGTGACGATGCTGATGGCGCGGCCGTCGGGCAGATACCAGATCGCCTTCTCGGCTTCGACCGCCCGATAGGCCTCGTGCAGCTTGTTCTTCCACTCCTTGAAGTCGCGTTCTTCCGGCAGTTTGCGCGCCGCACGCAGCCGGTCGAGCACGCTGGAATCGTCCGGATGGCTGTCGAGGAAGGCGCGGTCGAGGTCCCACAGCTTGCGATAGGAGTCGTTATAGAACGCCAGCCGACGCTGCGCGTCGAACACCGCGACGCCCGACGACAGTTGGTCCAGCGTGCGGCGATGCGCGTCCGCCATCCGCACCAGCGCGGCGCCGAGCGCCGCGGCCTCGCTGGAATCCACCGCGATGCCGGCGCTACCGCCGGCCAGCCGCAGCGCTCGCACGTCGAAATAGCGGCGCTCGCCGCGCACCACGATCGGCAGCCGCGCGGCGAATTCGGGCCGGTCCTGCAGCGTGCGCGTGAGATTGCCGCGGTCGTTGCTGTCGAGCAGTTCGAGATTGCGGCTGACCGCATCGGCCGGACTGCCGGCGTCGGTGGCGTGCGCATACGCGGCGTTGGCGAAGTTGAGTTCGCCGGAGGCGCGGCGGGTCCAGATCGGCCACGGCGCCCCGTCGACAAAGCCGCGCAGCATCTCGGTCTCGTCCTGCAGCGCCTTGTAGCGTCGCGACATATCGGCAAGTTCGCGGCGAACCCCGCTCATTTCGCGCAGCCGCAGGATGGCCTGGCCACCGATCGCGCGGCCCATCGCCTCGATCGCACGGCCGGTCGACGTGGTCAGATGCAGCAGGAAAGCCTCGCCCTTGTCGAGCAGCGCGTCGACGGCGTGATCCATCTGCAGCGCCGGCTCGGGCGGCAGCCACGTGCCGAAAGCCAGGATGCGCTGCGGCTGGGCGCCGTGCGGATCGTGCGGCAGCAGCAGCGCGGTGTCGCCGCTGATCTGCGGACGATCATCGCCCGCCGACCAGGAGATCAACACCTGCGGCTCGACGAACAGCAGCGCGCGCAAGCGATCCGATTCGGCCTGCAGGTTCTGGACTTCAGCGTGTAGCCGCGTTTCCTCGGCCGCGGCGCGTTGCCGCGTGCGCATCAGCAGGATCGCCGACACAACAGAGAAGCCGAGCACCGACAAGGCCATCGCCAGCGTCACCAGCTCGTGCCGGCTGAAATCCGAAAGCATGCGGGTCGTCAGGGCCGCGAGCTGGTCGTCGGCCGCCCACACCGGCGTCGATGCCGTGAGTAAGCCAGCCCCTGCGACACCGCGCACGAGTGACGTGCACGACAAGCAGGCCCGACGCATCGACCCCAATACGTCTGACATGGATTGCCCCAAACACTCGACGCGATCGCAGATCGTCAACGTCGCCGCCGAATCGCTGGACAATATCCTGTTCGCGAGTCGGCGTGTAAGAGTCCAGACCGTGAACGTCGCGAGGCGGCGCGACGAAACGGCGAAGTATATTTTTAACCGGCGAATCGTCGCTCACTTGACACAAAATCTAGCGGCCGGTCGAGCCGAAACCTCCCACACCACGCGCCGTCTCGGATAGTCCATCGACGCTGATCAGTTCGGCCTGAACCACCGGCGCGATCACCATCTGGGCGATGCGTTCGCCGCGGCGGATGGTGAAGGGCTCGGTGCCGTGATTGATCAGCAGCACGCCGATCTCGCCGCGATAGTCAGCATCGATCGTGCCGGGCGCGTTCAATACGGTGACGGCGAACTTGGCGGCGAGGCCGGACCGTGGGCGGACCTGGGCTTCGTAGTTCGCCGGCAGAGCGATCGACAGTCCGGTCGGCACCAGCGCATGGCGACCAGGCGCCAGCACGAGCGGCGCATCGTCCGGGTTGGCGGCGCACAGATCGAGGCCGGCCGCGTGCGCGGTCTGATAGGACGGCAGCGGCAGACCCTCGGCGTGGGGCAACTGCTTGATCTCGACGGCGACCGGCTTGCTCATCAGGCGTGTACTTCCAGGGTTTGGGCGATGCGCTGCACCAGGGCGCGCGCGACATCGTCTTTGGTCATCACCGGCCACGAATCGATCGTGGCGGCATCGGCGGATTTCATCAACAGATGCACGGTGTTACGGTCGCCGCCCATGACCCCGGTGGCGGGCGAAACGTCGTTGGCGACGATCCAGTCGCAGCCCTTGCGAGCGAGCTTGGCACGGGCGTTGTCGAGCAGATTCTCGGTCTCGGCGGCGAAGCCGATCACCAGCTTCGGGCGGCCTTCGGCGAGTTTGGAGATCGTCGCCAGGATATCGGGATTCTCTGTGAGCTGCAGCGGCGGCGGACCGCCCGCACCTTTCTTGATCTTCTGATCGCCCTCGCTGGCGACGCGCCAATCGGCGACCGCGGCGGCGAAGATCGCCACATCGGCCGGCAGCGCTGCGTGAACGGCAGTCAGCATGTCGCGCGCCGACTCGACACGCGTCAGCGTCACGCCGTCGGGAGCGGCGAGATCGACCGGGCCTGATATCAGCACCACCTCGGCGCCGGCGCGCGCCGCCGCGGCGGCGATCGCGTAGCCCTGTTTGCCGCTCGAACGATTGGCGATGTAGCGCACCGGATCGATCGGCTCGTGGGTCGGGCCGGCGGTGATCAGCACCCGGCGGCCCCGCAGCGGACGCGGCGGCGGCGCGAAAAGTGCCTGTGCGGCAGCGGCTATTTCGATCGGCTCGGCCATCCGCCCGGTTCCGGCCTCGCCGCGCTCGGCCATCTCGCCGGCATTCGGCCCGACCATCGCCACGCCGTCGCGGCGGAGCTGATCGACGTTGCGGCGCGTCGCCGGGTTGTTCCACATCAGCGGATTCATCGCCGGCGCCAGCAGCACCGGCCTGTTAGTTGCGAGCAGGATCGCGGTGGCGAGATCGTCGGCATGACCGCCGGCCATCTTGGCCATCAGATCGGCGGTGGCGGGCGCGACCACGATCAGATCGCAGTCGCGCGCAAGGCGGATATGGCCGGCGTCGAACTCACTCTGCGGATCGAACAGATCCGTGTAGCAACGCTGATGCGCCAGCGCGCTGGCGGTGAGCGGACTGACGAACTGCTGGGCGGCCTTGGTGAGCACGACGCGGACATCGGCGCCGCGCTCTTTCAGCCGGCGGATCAGGTCCATCGCCTTGTAGGCCGCGATGCCGCCGCCGACGATCAGCGTGACGCGCGCCGTCGCGGCCTTCGATGCGGAAAAAGCCTCGTGTTTATCGGGACTTGCGTCGTCCGGGACGGGTTCGGCAGCGGCCGCGCCGCCGGCTTGAGGCAAACTCGGGGCAAAGCCGTGGCGCTGGTGAACCGCGTCGCGGAGGATCACCCGCACCTCGTCTTCCATCGACCGGCCGTTGGCGGCGGCGCGCTGGCGCAGCTCGGCCTTCAGCAGTTCGTCGAGTTTGCGGATCGTCAGGTTCGCCATGCGCCAAACCTTACGAAATGAAAGCATTGCTTTCAATAGATGAAAGCAATGCTTTCACTGCATGCCGGAATGCAAATCAGTTACAGCCGCGACATCGCGATAAGAACGCCAATGAATGTCACCGCGATGATCCACAGCGCGATGGTGCGGCCGCGGGTACGGCGGCGTTCGGAGTGGCCGATCGCCGCAATGGTTTCGGGCGCGAGGACAAGGCCGTCCTTGGTCATCACTTCGAGCTGGTTCAGCACCGTCACAGCGCGCGACACGATCGTCGGCAAACTACTCAGCGTATGGCCGAGTTCGCCGGCGCCCGTGAGCGCGCCCTGCACCTTGCCGATCGGGCCGAGATTGCGCTCGATCCATTCGCGCACCACCGGATCGGCGACCTTCCAGATGTCGAGCTTGGGGTCGAAACTACGCGCTACGCCTTCGACCACCACCATGGTCTTCTGCAGCAGGATCAGTTCCGGCCGGGTCCGCATGTCGAACAGGCCGGTGACCTCGAGCAGCAGCGTCAGCAGCTTGGCCATCGAGATTTCTTCGGCCGTGCGATTGTGAATCGGCTCGCCGATCGCGCGGATCGCCTGCGCGAAGTTCTCGACCGAATGTTGCGGCGGCACGTAGCCGGCCTCGAAATGCACTTCGGCGACGCGGCGATAGTTGCGGGTGATGAAGCCGAGCAGGATTTCGGCGAGGAAGCGCCGCTCCTTCGGCAGCAGCCGGCCCATGATGCCGAAATCGACCGCGACCAGCTTGCCCTGCGGATCGACGAACAGATTGCCCGGATGCATGTCGGCGTGGAAAAAGCCGTCGCGCAGCGCGTGGCGCAGGAAGCTCTGGATCACCTTTCGGCCGAGTTCGATGGTGTCGACATTGGCTTCGGCCAGGCGCTTGTGATCGTTCAGCGGAATGCCGTCGATCCACTCCATCGTCAGCACGTTGTGGGTGGTTCGATCCCAGTCCACCGTCGGCACCCGGAAATCCGGATCGTTTTGGGTGTTCTCGGCCATCTCGGAGGCGGCGGCGGCCTCGAGCCGCAGATCCATCTCCATCGCGACCGAGCGCGACATCGTGTTGATGACTTCGACCAGACGCAGCCGCCGTGCTTCGGCCGAGTACTGCTCGGCCTTGTCGGCGACGAAGAAGAAATCCGACAGATCGCGCTTGAAGCGCGACGCCACGTTGGGCCGCAGCACCTTGACGGCGACCTGCTTGCGGACGCCATCGACCTCGATCTCGCCGCGATGTACCTGGGCGATCGACGCGGCCGCGACCGGCGGCGATAGGCTGACGAAGGCCAACTCGACCGGGCGCTCCAGCGAGGCGGCGATCACCGCGTTGGCTTCGTCCTGCGAGAACGGCGGCAGACGGTCCTGCAGCGCTTCGAGATCGCGCGCCATCGAAACGCCGACGACGTCGGGCCGCGTCGCCAGAAACTGGCCGAGCTTCAAGTAAGCGGGCCCGAGCCGCGTCAGCGCGCGCGACAGCCGCGGACCGGACTTGGCGCCGCGCCGCTCGATCAGCCGCGCCAGCCGGATCGGCACCTGCCCGGCGGGCGGAATGAGCGCCGGGTCGACCACGCCGAACACGCCCTCGCGCGCGAACACGAAGGCGGCGCGGGCAAGCCGCGCCGCATGCGTCAGGGCTGCAATCACAAACGCCAGCCCGAATGCAGCGCGACGATGCCACCGCTCATGATCTGCCAATTGGCGCGCGCGAAGCCGGCGTCGCGCATCATCTCGGCGAAATCATACGGCCGCGGGAATTTGCGGATCGACTCGACCAGATACTGATAGCTCTCTGCGTCGCCGGTGACGGCGCGGCCGATCTGCGGGATCACCTTGAAGGAAAACAGGTCGTACACTTTGGCGAGGCCCGGCACGTCGACGGTCGAGAATTCCAGGCACAGGAAGCGGCTGCCGGGCTTCAGCACCCGATGGGCCTCCTTCAGCGCCAGATCGATCCGCGGCACGTTGCGGATGCCGAATGCGATCGTGTAGGCGTCGAAGCTCTTGTCGGCGAATTGCAGCTGTTCGGCGTTGCCCTCGACGAAATCGACCTGCTGGTCGAGATGCCGCTCGGCGGCGCGCTGGCGGCCGACTTCGAGCATGTCGGTGTTGATGTCGCAGACGGTGGCATGGAAGCCTGCGCCCGAGGCCTTGGCGGCGCGGAACGAGATGTCGCCGGTGCCGCCCGCGACGTCGAGCAGCCGGAACGGCGAATCGTCACGCGGCGGATTGAGCGTGTTGATCATCACGTCCTTCCACAGCCGATGCATGCCGCCCGACATCAGGTCGTTCATCAGGTCGTAGCGGCTGGCGACGCTGTGGAACACGTCGTTGACCAGCGTCTGCTTGTCGTCCAGCGGCACGTCGCGGTAGCCGAAATGCGTGGTCTCGTTCGGCTGATTCATGTCGTCACTCCTGCGCGCGGAGGATTCTCGGGGCCAAAGCCGCCCGAAACGCGAAACCCGCTCCGCGGCGCACCATATAGCGCGCCAATGCGCGAGGCGCTATCACCTGAATGCCCTAGCCGCCGGGCGGATTGGCGGGCCGCTCCCACTGCGTCATTGCGCGCAGCGAGGGGTGGGTCCGGACCAAACAGAGCCGTTTCATGCCTGAATTGCCCGAAGTCGAAACTGTCCGCCTCGGCCTGCAACCGGCCATGGAGGGATTCCGGATCGATCGCGCGGTGGCGAACCGCGGCGATCTGCGGTTTCCGTTCCAGAAGGACTTTGTCGCCCGCCTCACCGGACAGATCGTCACGGGGCTGGGCCGGCGCGCCAAATATCTGCTCGCCGACCTCGCCTCGGGCGATGTGCTGCTGATGCATCTGGGCATGTCCGGCTCGTTCCGCGTCGTCACCGAAAGCGGCGCGGCGACGCCCGGCGAGTTTCACCATCCGCGCAGCGAGGACCGCACCCACGATCACGTGGTGTTCGAGATGTCGAGCGGCGCCCGGGTGATCTTCAACGACCCGCGGCGGTTCGGCTTCATGAAGATTTTTCCGCGTGCCGAGATCGACGACGAGCCGCACCTCAAGGGGCTCGGCCCCGAGCCGCTCGGCAACGCGTTCGACGCCGCGCTGCTGGCGAAGGCCTGCGCCGGCAAGCAGACCAGCCTCAAGGCCGCGCTGCTCGACCAGCGCGTCGTTGCCGGGCTCGGCAACATCTATGTGTGCGAAGCGCTGTGGCGCGCGCATCTGTCACCGAAGCGCAAGGCCGCCGCGCTGGCCGACCGCAAGGGCGCCCCGACCGACCGCGCACTGCGCCTCACCACGTCGATCCGCGACGTGCTGCGCGACGCCATCCAGGCCGGCGGCTCGTCACTGCGCGACCACCGCCAGACCTCCGGCGAACTCGGTTACTTCCAGCATTCCTTCGCGGTGTACGACCGCGAGGACGAACGCTGCCGAACGGAAGGCTGCACCGGCGTAGTGAAGCGCTTCGTACAGAACGGGCGGTCGACGTTCTGGTGTTCGGTGTGTCAGAAGTAGGTGAGGCAATCAGGAAGCGAATGAGGGCGCTCAAAGAGAAGAATACATGCCTTTCAATACCTTATATGCCCTGCGGAAGATGATTTTCTTTTCATTGAAACTAAACGTCTCGTACGGTATTGTTCGTACGTTGAAGCGATAGATCGGTTGAAAAAGCGCTTCCCCGCCAGGTCTTCTTGGTCCACGCGTGAGCGAGATAGGCGTACAAGCCGAAGTGGAAACCGAAACGAGGCCTCCCTTTGGGGAGGCCTTTTTCTTGTTCAACGCGGCGCAAACCTGACAGTCTGGTTGGTCAAAACCTTGTGCGCTAGTATCATGAATCGAATACTGTTCGGACGTCTTTTGAAGTTCGAACTACCCTCATTGAGGTAAGCGCTTTCGATCGTTAGACGCAAATCAGCCTCTGCGTCCTTCGCTGCTCGTTGGAGCATGAAATAGATCTCGTAAGGGCGACTCTCCACTTCAAGCAGAACTACGTAAACGTAGTTGCGGCGTTGCGAGGTCTGATGAACCTTGTTCCGGGGTAGAACTTCAATCAGCTTCGGAAGCCTAAGGGATAGCTCATAGCGGACTGGACAAAAAACCCTATGTCGACCCCTTGCTTCAGTAACGACGACCTGGTCAGGCGAGTGAACCCCTTCGATGAATTTTTTGGTGTAACAATGGTTGGCAAAATAGACATCGATCAGCAGATCCCGGTCCATGGGCTCACAAGGGCAACCGATTCTCATCGGCGCGAGATGATCGATTGATCTCTCTTCGCCGCAATAGACGATAGACTTCACAAAATTCGGCTCTCGCTAATTATAAAAATATCACCAGATGATAGTGGGAGTACCTTTCCTTACCAACGCAAATCAGCTCTAACGAATCTAAAGAATATGGCCATTACTTCCGAACGCAGATCACGCGCACGACGCCGGCCTTGGTGTCGCTGCTGGTGTCGGTCGCCGGTTTGACGTCGGCGCGGGCCAGAAATTTGCGGACCGTGTCGGCGTCGACGAGTGTTGCCTGCGCAGCCATGACGCCGTTCACCGGGCCGGCCACCTGCGCGGGGCGTAGCAGCGTGAGGCCGGCGAATTTGCCATCGGCATCGCGCGCGGGGGCGCCGGAGAAGCCGAGGCCCGGCGCGGGGGCCAGCGCGAGGCCGCCGGCGGTGCCGACCGGGGTGACGCTGGCCTTGGTGACGCTGACGGCAGCGCCGCCACCCTGGCTTTGCGGATCGGCGATGCCGACAAGATCGACCGTGGCGGGCGCCGCCTTCGCGGGGGCGAGCCCCAGCGGCTTCAAGCCGCGCGCGCCATAGATCCGCAGCAGCGCGAGATCGTTCGTCTTGTCGGTCGTGGCGAGATCGGCATTGCCGTGGCCCGCCACCACGATCGACACGCAGGCCCCGACCGCCTCGCGGTCCGCCAGGATCGCGCCGTCGTCGCTGACGATCGCGCCGGTCGAATACTCGACTTTCTTCCGCGGCGGCGGACCGGCCAGCGCGCCGGTCGGGAACGGATTGAACGCGCTCGACATCACGATCACCACCGGCTCCATCGTGCCTTCGGTGGCCTGATCGTACAGGATCGTCATGATCCGCACCTCGGCATCCTTGAAGGCGCCGCGGATGTAGAACTTCTTCTGGCCCTGCAGGCCGGACAGCACGAAGAAATCCGGCTTCACCGCGCTGTAGCTGACCTGCCGGCCGGGCTCCTTCTTTTCCTGATCGGCGAGCCTGGCGGTGGTGACGCCGGCTTCCTTGCGCCGCGCCAGCGTGATCTGGATAGTGCCGGTCGCGGACGACCATTTGCTGCCGTTGGCATCGGAGGTCAGCTGCGGCACCAGCCGGCCCGGGAGGCCGAGCCGCGCGCCGGTGACCGGATCGCTCACCAGCTTCCAGCCGACACTGCCCTGCAGTTTGCGCGCCGCCTCGGCGAGCTGGCCACGCTCCTGCGGATTCAGCACACCGGTCTGCTTGGCGCCGTGATCCTTCTGGAAGGCCTTGATGGCCGCGACCATGCGGTCGGAGGCCTGGCCGTCGATCACGCCGTTATAGTCGCCGGTCCAGGCGAGATCCGACTGGATCGCCTGCCGCTCCGCCGGAGTCATCGCGGTGGCGGTCTGCGTCGGCGTCTGCAGCGCCGGGCGGATCGGCGTGGTCGCCACCGGCTTCGGCTTGACGCCGGGCGCGGCGCCCGAGGGCGGCGCGGTCTGGGCGGCAGCGCCGGTCAGGCCGGCGATCACCAGGGTTGCAGCCAATATCGATCTCATGACAATTCCCACCCGCGTCGCGCCATGGTTGAGCCCGGCGCAGATAATCATAGATGCTTGGTCGGAAACAGCCGCCGCCGGGTTCGATGTTTGGGGCTCGGCGCGCCCGCTTCCGCGCGGCCATCCTACGAGACGCCCGGGCTGCGCCAGGGCTCCTCACGATGACGGTGGGTGCGTTGCGACGATGAGACGACCGACGTTGAAGGACACATCGCCATCATGCTGAGTGCCGACGAACTCGAACGCTACGCCCGCCATATCGTGCTGCGCGAGGTCGGCGGGCCCGGGCAGGCGGCGCTGCGCAAAGCTCGCGTGCTGGTGGTCGGCGCCGGCGGACTCGGCGCGCCGGTGCTGATGTATCTGGCGGCCGCGGGCGTCGGCACGCTCGATATCGTCGACGACGATGTGGTGTCGCTATCGAACCTGCAGCGCCAGATTATCCACGCAACGCCCGATGTCGGCGCCCGCAAGGTCGACAGCGCGGCGACGCGGATCGCGGCGCTCAATCCGCATGTGAAGGTCGTGCCGCATGCGACGCGCATCAACGCCGCCAATGCGCTGGAGCTGATCGGCGCCTGCGACCTGGTGCTGGACGGCTCGGATAATTTCGCCACGCGCTATCTGGTGTCGGACGCCTGCTTCCTGGCGAAGAAGCCGCTGATCACCGCGGCGCTCGGGACGTTCGACGCCTCGCTGACGACGATCCGGGCGCACGAGACCAATGCGGCGGGCGAGCCCAATCCGACCTATCGATGTCTTTTTCCCGAAGCGCCGCCGCCCGGCACGGTGCCGGCCTGCGAGGAAGCCGGCGTGATGGGCGCCCTCGCCGGCACGCTCGGTTCGATGATGGCGCTGGAGGCGATCCGCGAGATCGTCGGTTTCGGCGAAGGCCTGGTCGGGCGCTTGCTGATGATCGACGCCCGCGCGATGCGATTCGAGACGCTGCGCTACGGGCGGGATCCGGGCAATCCGCTGAACGGGGATGCGCCGAGGATCATGGATTTGAGCGGGCATCGCTGAGCGAGCGCACTGCCTGGGGCGCCCTCACCCCAACCCTCTCCCGCAAGCGGGAGAGGGAGTTCTGCCGCAATCGGTTCGAACGTTTCTGTTTGGCCGCTGACTCAGTTACGCGCACGGCGAGCCCCCTCGCCCGCTTGCGGGAGAGGGTTGGGGTGAGGGCGACGCGACGCCTACAGCATCCCGGGCAGCACGCGATCCGGCGGCTTGTGGTTGTCGAGGAAGGTGCGGATGTTGATGATCACCTTTTCGCCCATCTCGACGCGGCCTTCGATGGTGGCCGAGCCCATGTGGGGCAGCAGCACGACCTTGCCGTGCTTGGCGAGGCGAACCAGCTTCGGGTTCACGGCCGGCTCGTGCTCGTAGACGTCGAGGCCGGCGCCGGCGATGTCGCCCGATTCGATCAGCTTGGTCAGCGTTTCCTCGTCGATCACCTCGCCGCGCGCGGTGTTGACGATGAAGGCGTCCTTGCGGATCAGCTTGAGGCGGCGGGCCGACAACAGATGGAAGGTCGCCGGGGTGTGCGGGCAGTTGACCGAGATGATGTCCATCCGGGCCAGCATCTGGTCGAGCGAATCCCAATAGGTCGCGCCGAGTTCGTCGGCGATCCGCGGCGCGACCGGCTTGCGGTTGTGATAGTGGATCTGCAGCCCGAACGCGCGGGCACGCCGCGCCACCGCCTGGCCGATCCGGCCCATGCCGATGATCCCGAGGCGCTTGCCGCCGAGCCGGCGGCCGAGCATCCAGGTCGGCGACCAGCCGGGCCATTCGCCGCCGTCGGTGAGCAGCGCCGCGCCTTCGATCAGCCGCCGCGGCACCGCGAGAATCAGCGCCATCGTCATATCGGCGGTGTCTTCGGTCAGCACCTTCGGGGTGTTGGTGACGGTGATGCCGCGCGCATGGGCGGCGGCGACGTCGAGATTGTCGATGCCGTTGCCGAAATGCGCGATCAACTTGAGCTGGCAATCGGGCTGGTTCAGCATCTCGGCCGTGATGGTGTCGGTCACCGTCGGCACCAAGACATCGGCGGTGCGCGCCGCTTCGGCGAGCTTCTCGGCCGACATCGGCTCGTCATCGAGGTTGAGCCGGGCGTCGAACAACTCGCGCATCCGGGTTTCGATCGAGTCCGGAAGCTTGCGGGTGACGACGACCAGAGGCTTTTTCTTAACCGACATTCACACGCTCTCTGACGAGTCTGGCGAGACTATTTAGTCCGCGTTAACCCACCTGTTCGACACTCCCGCTACAGCGCGACCGCAGGGGCGGGTCCCTTCCGTTCGGTCCCTTCACCAGCTTGGGGTCACCGGATGCCTTCCGGCTTTCTCTAGCAGAAGACCGCGCCAAGACAAGGACCCCACCACCCGGCTGTGGTTTCCCCCCCAGCGACGCGCACGATCACCAAACTGAGGGGCCTGTCTGATGAAGCTGAAGAGACCGATCGCAGCATTGTTGTTCGCAGGTGCGATAGTAGGCGCTACCGCGCCTGTGCTCGCCGCGAAGGACTCGCCGCTGTCGGCCAGCGGGCTGCCGGTGCCGCGCTATGTCAGTCTGAAGTCGGATCACGTCAACGTCCGGATCGGCCCGACCAAGGACAACGACGTCGCCTGGGTCTACACCCGCGCCGGGCTGCCGGTGGAGATCACCGCCGAGTTCGAGAACTGGCGCCGGGTGCGCGATTCGGAAGGCGCCGAGGGCTGGGTGTATCATTCGCTGCTGTCCGGCCGCCGCACCGCGGTGGTCACCATGAAGGACAAGGACGAACTGGCGACGCTGTACGAAAGCGCCTCGACCGGCGCCGCCGTGGCGGCCCGGCTGCAGGCCGGCGTCGTGGCGCAGATCAGACGCTGCGACGCGGAATGGTGCCGGATCATCGGCCCGGGCTTCGACGGCTGGATCGAAAAGCAGCGGCTATGGGGCGTCTATGCGGACGAGCAGGTGAAGTGAGATCGTAGTGAATTGGTAGGGTGGGCAAAGGCGCGCATGCGCCGTGCCCACGTGTCCGGCCTGCGCGTGGGCACGCTGCGCCTTGCCCACCCTACGGGATCCTCAAATAGCGGAAGCGCGCGGGAGGCGTCGGCGCTCTGAAAGATCAGGCCTTCTTGCGGATGCGGACGACGACGTCGACGCGGGCGATTTCGTAGCCTTCGGGCACTTCGGGGGTCGAGCGCAGCGCGACGTGCTGATCCGGAATGTCGATCAGCTCGTGGTTGTTCTCGAGATAGAAGTGCTGATGCGCCGACACGTTGGTGTCGAAATAGGTCTTGGTGCCGTCGACGCTGACCTGGCGCAGCAGACCGACTTCGGTGAGCTGATTCAGCGTGTTGTAGACGGTCGCCAGCGACACCGGGACCTTGGCCTGGCTGGCCTCTTCGTACAGCATTTCGGCCGTCAGATGGCGGTCGCCCTTGCCGAACAGAAGCCAGCCCAACGCCATGCGCTGACGGGTCGGCCGCAAGCCCACCGACGACAGCATTTCATTGACGTCATGCCACGGGCAGCCATTGAGGTGGGGCTCAACGGCATGCGCCGACGTCCCGATTTCCTCACGCGAATATGTCGCACGCTCTCCGATGTCCACGGCGGCAGTCCCTTTTTGTACAGTCGAGTGATTATAGGAAGCATTCCAAAGGGGTGCAAGCGCTTCGCATCTAGAACCGTTCGGACGTTTTACTTAGGGAGGAATACGGAGGTGCCGCTTTGCCGGGTGCAATGCCTATGTTAGAGACCCGCGCATTCGTCCGTTGCATAAGGAACGGGCGAACGCCGGCGTGCAGCGACACGACCGGATGACCGGACCTTCGCGAGATACAAAAAAGGCAAAGCCGCATGCAGGACCGTCGTTCCAGCTACGAATACGAAGACCTGCTCGCCTGCGGCCGCGGCGAACTGTTCGGCCCCGGCAACGCGCAGCTGCCGCTGCCGCCGATGCTGATGTTCGACCGCATCACCACCATCACCGAGGACGGCGGCGAATTCGGCAAGGGCCATATCCGCGCCGAACTCGACGTCAATCCGGAGCTGTGGTTCTTCGGCTGCCACTTCAAGAACGACCCGGTGATGCCGGGCTGCCTCGGCCTCGATGCGATGTGGCAGATGGTCGGGTTCTTTCTCGGCTGGGTTGGCGGCGAAGGTCCGGGCCGCGCGCTCGGCCTCGGGGAACTAAAGTTCACCGGCCAGGTGCTGCCGCCTGTGCGCAAAGTCGTTTACAATGTCGATATCAAGCGGGTGATGCGGTCCAAGCTGTGGCTTGGCATCGCAGATGGGTGGCTCTCGGCAGACGACGAGATCATCTACCGTGCGAAGGATCTCAAAGTGGGTCTGTTCAAGCAAACGGCTCAGCCGGTTGGCGGTTAACCACACGCGCCGGCCATAAAGCCGTGCCATCAACCGTGAACGACCATTGAAATGAACGAGGCGATCATATGAGACGCGTTGTTGTCACCGGGATGGGGATCGTCTCGTCAATCGGAAACAACACCCAAGAGGTGCTGGCGAGCCTGCACGATGCCAAATCCGGCATCTCGCGCGCCGAGAAGCATGCGGAACTCGGGTTCCGCTCCCAGGTGCAGGGTGCGCCGTCGCTCAATCCGGCCGATGTCGTCGACCGCCGGGCGATGCGCTTCCTCGGCGAAGGGGCGGCCTGGAACCACGTCGCGATGGAACAGGCGCTGGCCGATTCGGGCCTGCAAGAGAGCGACATCTCCAATCCGCGCACCGGCATCGTGATGGGCTCGGGCGGACCCTCTGCCCGCACCATCGTCGAGGCCGCCGACATTACGCGGACCAAGGGTCCGAAGCGCGTCGGCCCGTTCGCGGTGCCGAAGGCGATGAGCTCGACCGCCTCGGCGACGCTCGCCACCTGGTTCAAGATCAAGGGCGTCAACTACTCGATCTCGTCGGCCTGCGCGACTTCGAACCATTGCATCGGCAACGGCTACGAGCTGATCCAGTGGGGCAAGCAGGACATCGTATTCGCCGGCGGCTGCGAAGAGCTCGACTGGTCGCTGTCGGTGCTGTTCGACGCGATGGGCGCGATGAGCTCGAAGTACAACGACACCCCGGCGACGGCCTCGCGGCCCTACGACGTCAACCGCGACGGCTTCGTGATCGCCGGCGGCGCCGGCGTGCTGGTGCTGGAAGAACTGGAACACGCCAAGGCGCGCGGCGCCAAGATCTATGGCGAGATCGTCGGCTACGGCGCGACCAGCGACGGCTACGACATGGTGGCGCCGTCCGGCGAAGGCGCCGAGCGCTGCATGCAGATGGCGCTGGCGACCACGGGCGGCATCAAGATCGACTACATCAATCCGCACGCCACCTCGACGCCGGCCGGCGACGCGCCGGAGATCGCCGCCATCCGCAAGGTGTTCGGCAACGAGGACAAGTGCCCGCCGATCTCCGCCACCAAGGCGTTGACCGGCCATTCGCTCGGCGCCACCGGCGTGCAGGAGGCGATCTACTCGCTGCTGATGATGCAGAACGGCTTCATCTGCGAGAGCGCCCACATCACCGAGCTCGACCCGGCCTTCGCCGACATGCCGATCGTGCGCAAGCGGATCGACAACGCCAAGATCGGCGCCGTGCTGTCGAACTCGTTCGGTTTCGGCGGCACCAACGCCACGCTGGTGTTCAAGCGGCTGGAAGCGTGATCGCCTGCTGATCGCGCGGGCAGCCGCTGATGCCGGACGAACTCGAAACTGTTAGATTCATCGACATGGCCGGGCTTGTCCCGGCCATCCACGTTTTTGAAGCACGGATAGTCCGCGGATCGTGGATGCCCGGGACAAGCCCGGTCATGACGGACAGGAGAGCGACAAGATGCAACAACTGATGCACGGCAAGCGCGGCCTGATCATGGGCGTCGCCAACGACCATTCGATCGCCTGGGGCATGGCCAAGACGCTGCACGCGCACGGCGCCGAGCTCGCCTTCACCTATCAGGGCGACGCGCTCGCGCGCCGCGTCAAGCCGCTGGCGCAGTCGCTGAATTCCGATCTGGTGCTGCCTTGCGACGTCGAAGACATCGCCAGCGTCGATGCGGTGTTCGACACGCTGAAGGACAAGTGGGGCAAGCTCGACTTCGTGATCCACGCGATCGGCTTCTCCGACAAGAACGAACTGCGCGGCCAGTACATCGACACCAGCCGCGCGAACTTCTCGCGCACCATGGTGATCTCCTGCTTCTCCTTCACCGAGGTCGCCAAGCGCGCCGCGGCGCTGATGCCGGACGGCGGCGCGATGATCACGCTGACATTCGGCGCGTCGGAACGCGCGATGCCGAACTACAACGTGATGGGTCTGGCCAAGGCGGCTCTGGAAGCCAGCGTGCGCTACCTCGCCTGCGACCTCGGCCCCAAGGGCATCCGCGTCAACGCGGTCTCGGCCGGCCCGGTGCGGACGCTGGCCGGCGCCGGCATCGGCGATTCGCGCGCGATGTTCGGCTTCATGGAAAAGCACTCCCCGCTCGGCCGCGGCGTAACGCTCGAAGAATTGGGCGGCTCTGCGCTGTATCTGCTGTCCGACCTGTCCGGCGGCGTCACCGGCGAAACCCACTACGTCGATTCCGGCTACAACATCGTGCTGATGCCGAAGCCGGATGCGCTGAAGGCGGACGCGGAGAAGGCGTAGAAATTAGCCGAACGCTGGCGCCGAGGCT